>CAYXKK010000088.1:0-1573 GCA_964465685.1 uncultured Melioribacter sp. | reverse complement strand
CGTGATGCCGTCCTGGTCGCCGGGTAGTTACAAGATCCGTGATTACGCCGGACATCAAGGGAATGTTGTTGCCTATGTCGTGAAGGGCGGAGCGCGCACGCGCGTTGATGCATCGTGGCGCGACAAAGCGTCGCTTGTTGTGCCAACGCTCGGTGCCGAGGCAATCGAGGTAGAGTATCTCGTCTATTGTCACGAGCGTACTGTTCGCACCAACCACGTCAATCGCTTCCACGCGTTTCTTGTGCCGACAGCTGTCTGTATGTACGTCGAGGGGCGCACGCAGGAGATCCATCACGTGCGTCTGATGCATACCCAGACACAGTGGCCGAGCGTTTCCACAGCGCTTTCGCCGGTGGCTACGCCAGGTGCCGACGGTGTGCTGTTGGGTGCGTTGAACTACGACATTCTCGCAGACTCACCGATTGAGATTGGTGATCATCAAGTGCGCACGTTTACAGCAGCTGGTGCGATGCACGAAGTGGCGATGCCCACAAATCATGCGCTCGACATCGATTGGCTAACTGCGCAGTGCGAACGCATTGTGAAGGTCGAAGCAGAGATCTTCGGTGGTGTGCCGTATGACCGTTACGTGTTCATCATTCAGATCTATCCTGGAGCAGGTGGCGGCTTGGAACATGCACGCATGAGCGTGAACGCAGTTGACCCATCGACGCTGCTCGATGCATCGAAGGTGACCGGACTGTTGTCGCTGTTGTGCCACGAGTACTTCCACTTGTGGAATGTCAAGCGCATCCGACCAGCAGAGCTGGGTCCGTTCGACTACACACGCGAAACCTACACGCCCATGCTCTGGCTTGCAGAAGGCCTCACCTCGTACTACGATGATCTTCTCACGTATCGCTGTGGCTTTACGACTGAAAAGGCCTACGTCGAGGCGCTATCGAAGGAGCATATCGCACGTCTTGCTGCTGTTCCCGGACGATTTGCGATGTCGACACGGGATAGCTCATATCTCGCATGGCTGAAACTCTACATGCAAAGTCCTGATGGGAACATCCGATTCCCATCCTACTACCTCAAGGGTGGCGTCGCGATGTTCCTGCTTGATGCCTACATCATTGATCATAGCGACGGCACGTACTCGCTCGACGATGCACTGCGCGGAATGTGGAAGCGCTATCAGGCCGATCCATCGCGGGGTATGACCGAGGACGAGTGCATTGCTATAATCGAAGAATCAACCAAGATCCAAGTGCGCGATCGCGTGCTGAGTTGGCTCAGCGGCATTGATGAGCTTCCGTACGAGGAAATTCTCACGCCGCTCGGACTGCGTGTTGAGACAACAGCGAAGAAGTCTGACCCCGTGACCATCGGTGAGAAGATCCCATTTGCGCGTGTACCTGCAGCACCGTACTGCGGCTGGGGTCTTGCTGAGTCGAATGGCAAGATCACCGTGCGTTCGGTTGACGATAACGCCCCCGCTGCCCAGGCAGGGATCGGGATCGACGATGAGATCATTGCCGTCAACGGAAAGCGTGTGTCGACAATCGCACAGCTCGATCATTATCTTGGCACTGCCGTTGGAACGACAGCAACGGTTGATGCGCATTGT
>CAYXKK010000087.1:0-1804 GCA_964465685.1 uncultured Melioribacter sp. | reverse complement strand
CTCACGATTGGTCTTACGGTGGGAACGCGCGCGCTCTTATCGCAAACACTTGCCGGCACGTACAGTGGTGCTGCGACCATGATGTCGCTTGATCCGCTGATCGCCACAAGTGCGCCAATTATCCGCGATACACAGCCCCTTCCCGACACGGTGAGCCTTGCATCGATACGAACACGAGGCGTTCTGCGAGTTGGTGTTCGTGCCGAGAGTTTGCCATGGGCGTATCACAGATCCGACGGACGTCTTGTTGGGTACGACGTCGATGTGATAACTGCGCTCGCAGAGCATCTCGGCGTGCAAGCTGAATTCTACGAAGCTCCGCTTGGTACACTGGAGCTATGGATAGCGCAGCAGCGCATTGATGTTGCTATCGGAGGAATACTCGATTCGCCGATGCGCTCGGCAATGTTCAATTCATCCGATGGATATCAGCAGGTACACCGTGCGCTCGTTGTGCACGACGATCATGTTCGCGCAGTACAAGATCGATCGTCGCGTGGCCCTCTACGCATTGCAACGGCTGACTCTGAACCGATGGCCGATGATGTGCTGCGTACGCTCGCTCGTTCGCTTGGCAGTGATGAGCAGCCGGCTCTGGTGCACGTGGTGCGCATTCAAACGCACGCAGAGTTCTTGCGTGACACCACGCATCGCATCGCCGATGCACTGTTGACCACCGCCGAGGGAGGAGCAACGTGGTCGGTGGTGTACCCACGCACAAGCATGTTGGCAGTTCTCGGCAATACAGTGCCTGCGCAATGCGTGATTCTCCACGCAGGGGAGGATGCCAACCTGCGGGAATACGTGCAACAGTGGATGATCGAGCAGCGCCTGTTGGCGTTGTTTGATCGACTCTTTACGCATTGGATAGCACGATAGCTACGACGTCACTACGTATATTCACGCTGCTTTTTTGTCACGCATCAGGTTTCACTCCATGACACGTTTGTTCTCCCGTCGAATGATCATCGGTGGTTTGCTCGTAGCCAGCTTGATAGGGGGCTGCCGTCACGCCGACGTTGTCGATCCACATGATAACAAGGCAAAGACACATGAGATTGGCGGCTTGCTGTCGATCACGGGGAATTGGAATACACTCGGTGTGACTGGTGATGAAGCTGCACGAGCAGCTGTGCAGGACATCAATGCGTGGGCTGCCATGCGTGGTAACAACGATCGTGTATCGTGGAGGCTGTTCGATACGAAGCTCGATCCAGCAACGGCGAAGGCATCGCTGGTAGCAGCAGCATCGGCGGGACTGCATGTTGTGGTCGGACCTCAATCGAGTGCCGAAGTCTCTGCGCTACGTCAGACAGCAGACAGTCTTAATATCCTCGTGATCAGTCCATCAAGTACCGCTGGAAGCCTCGCCATCGCCGGCGACAACGTCCTGCGTCTATGTCCGAGCGACAAGCAAGAGGGACCAGCCATCGCAGCAATGATGCGGGCTGAAGGAAAGACTGTTGTACACGCTGTATGGCGTGATGATATCGGAAACCGAGGTCTTGCGCAATCAGTGCGCGCGAACATGACTGCCAACGGTGGTGCCGTGGTAGGGGGCTTTGAATACAGCACAACAACAACCGACTTCGCACCAATCGTTGCGCAGATGCGCACCGAGCTCGACATCGCTGTCAAGATCTACGGCAAGGAAAAAGTTGCTGTCTATGTACCTGCCTTTGATGAAGTCGTCAATCTCGCCGCAGCAATCCCAGCTGACGACACACTCCTGCGTGGTCTTCGTTGGTATGGTGGCGACGGCACAGTGAACAGCACAGCACTTGCTCCGCAAGTGGCGTTCTTC
>CAYXKK010000086.1:0-2078 GCA_964465685.1 uncultured Melioribacter sp. | reverse complement strand
GCGTCAGTAAAGATGCCCTGAAACAACGGCAGCGAGACTCCGAGCGAACCCTCACCGGGAAGCGTCGTGAGCTGCTCTGGGTTGATGTTCGTACCGAGGCCTCGGGTGTACGAGGCTTTCAACTTCGGACCGAACATCATGTCGAGCGGGAGTTCGAGCGAACCCTCGAACAGGTTCAGTTTGTCGTTACCTGCTTTGTCCTTGTACTCATATGCGACCTCCATCAGGGGGTCGAAACGTCCCAGAGCTGATCGTATCTCTGCTTCAGCAAGTTCTGGCTCGAAGGTCGCTGAACGCAGCGATGGATGCTGTCGCTCAACCTGCGCCAGGAACGATTCAAGTGTCATGAGTTGCTGCGCCGACAGCTGTATGCCAAGGCCAGCGATCACGACGAGTAGTGCCACACGTGCGATCATTTCTTGGCCTTCGCCTGTTTTTCTTGTTGTTTGACGCGCTCATCCTTGACAGGCACTGGGAACTGTGGTGGGAAGCCCATCAACTGTCGCCAGAGTTCGTATCCAATAGAGACTTCGTCGAGCAAGACCCACGCCGATGCGTCAGTTCCCTGACGCAGATAGCGCTCATCAGGCCATTGCGTAAATCCGGGTTGTTCTGATGGGACGACGAGTACTCGGAATCGACCGGTGCCCTCATCAACCGCATCCACAACCTTGACGATACCGTGAAAGATGCCCACATTAATGTTGCGCCAGCCGCTGAACTGAAACGCCGGGAAACCACTAAAGTGGAGAGATACCGTTCGACCTGGCTCGATCAGGGCAGCATCCATACTGCTGACATAGATCTCAACTGCTTGGTCGGTAGTTGTTGGGACAATCAATGCTAGCTCGTCGCCTTCTTTGACGGTTTGTCCTGCACCAGCCTTAGCAATTCGCACTACCGTACCATCAAGCGGCGCGAGCACAACACCAAAGCCGAGTCGGTTTTCCGTGTTACTCAATCGAACGTCCGCTTCCTGTACGCTTACCATCGCCTGGTTCATCACGCGTTCCTCTTCAGCAAGAGCCGCAATAACATCTTGTTGCGCCACATTCACCGAGGCAACAGCGTTCACAGAATCGGCAACAGCCTTCTGGAGATTCAGCACGGCGGTTTCAAAATCACGCCGAGCAATCACATCCTGACGGAAGAGCGTATCGGCACGCGTATAGCGAATACGTGACGTTGCACATTCGATACGAGCATTCTCAAGGCGCGCACGAGAGGCATCGTAACGCTGGACAGCCTGCTTGCGTCGTTCGCTTGCTACAGCAATCGATCGATCTTGCGCACCCTGCACATTATCGCGCAGTGACTGCATCCGTACTAAGAGGTTGGTGTCGAGATAGTTCACGTTGATGTCGGCAAGAATTGCGATTGTATCGCCCTTGCGTACACGTGCGCCTTCTCGGACATACCAGCGTACAATGCGACCATTAATGCGACTTTCAACCGTCTGCGGTCGTGCCTCCGGTGCAAAGGACGTAACCTTACCAGTTCCGCTTACCGTCTGCTGCCACGGCACCAATACGAGGAACGAGACAGACACGAGCACGATAATCGACAGCATAATGACCAGATTGCGGTGCGCCGTGTGAGTCGTAACGAGTCGAAACACGCTTCGATGTGCACGCTCTGACGCAAAGACATCCGAACCGTGATCTGGACGACGCGGTGTATTAGGCATGGCGGTCTCCCTTCGATGCGGAGCTGCTCAGTTCAGGAAAAAGCTGTGCAAATGTGGAGTCCTTTGTGCTGAGATCGCTTAGTGATCCCGATTCCACAATCGTGCCTCTGTCCAGGACGAAGACCTTTGACGTTAACCGCAAGAGCTCTGGATCATGCGTGATGTTCATCACTGTCCATTGCTTCCACGCCACGATATTGGCAAACATCTTCAGCTTTGTACCATCATCAATACCCTCGAATCCTTCGTCGATCACCAGAAGATCTGGTCGATCAAGAATCATACGCGTAAACAAGATCATTCGCCGAATGCCAAGTGCAAGGTTATCACCTGTTGCCGAAAGCATGGTGTGCAATCCATTTGGCAAGACGCGAATCACGTCCTGCAAGCA
>CAYXKK010000085.1:990-2131 GCA_964465685.1 uncultured Melioribacter sp. | reverse complement strand
GGCTCCTACGACAAGGCAATTGAAGCATTTCGGATGCTTCAGCGATCAAAGCCCGACAAGCATGCACAGTTTGAAGCATTGATTGCAGAGTGCGAGCGCGCACGAACATCGTAATCGATGATTCTCATTCGCTACATCCTTCGCGCGCATGTTGCACCGTTCGTCTTCGGTACGTCGGTGATCATGAGTCTGTTCCTGGTGCAGTACATCATGCGATGGGTCGATCAGCTTGCAAGTAAGGGGTTAGACCTCGCAACGATTGGGGAGTTTCTGGTTCTGAATCTCTCGTGGATCGTGGTGTTGGCGATTCCGATCGGTGTGTTGTTCAGCACCGTGATGGCCTTCGGTGGGATGTCGGCAGCGCACGAAACAAAGGTAATGAAGTCCTCAGGCATGGGCTTGTTCCAGATGATGCTGCCAGTATTTGTGGTAAGTCTTGGATTATGGGGCTTTACCTTCTGGTACACCGACAACGTCCTGCCAGATACCAACCTGCGTCTGAGCGGTATGATGCGTGACATTCAGCGTGCAAAGCCAACCTTTGCAGTGGAGTCGGGTCAGTTCACAACGCACATCGAAGGCTACACGATTCTCGCGCGTAATGTCGATACATCGGGCGTGATGACAGGCGTGACGATCTACGATGGCTCGCGTGCCGATCGCCGAACGATCGTCTCAGCAGACACGGGACGTATGATGTTCTCGCCATCTTCCACACGATTGGTTGTTCAGCTGTTCCGTGGTGAGATCCATCAATCGATGCCGCAGCAACCGAACGATTATCGCGTCATCACGTTTGATCGACATCAGATCGTGCTTCCGGCAGATCAGTTGTTCTTCCAATCAACGGATGTATCAGGATCTTCACGCAGCGACCGCGAGATGAGTATCGCCGACATGCAGGAAATCGTTGATCGCGCGCAAACTGAGGAGCGGAGAGTTCAGCATGAATTCGACTCGCTCTTAGTCGAACAGCAACGCACCCTTTCACGTCCGGCACGTATTGACTCCTCTGCTATCACGTCGGAGCAACAGCGCGTACAGCAGGCGCTTCTGGGCGTATCTAGCATTCGGTCGAACCTCGAGAGTCTGTCGTTTCGACGCGAGAGCGAGCACGTAATGGCCAACACGTACTTGGTTG
>CAYXKK010000085.1:0-980 GCA_964465685.1 uncultured Melioribacter sp. | reverse complement strand
GGTTGAGATCTACAAGAAGTATGCAATCCCGTTCGCCTGTGTGATCTTCGTTCTGGTGGGTGCACCCCTTGGCATGATTGTCAAGGGTGGCAGCTTCGGTACCAGCGCAATAATCTCGCTGGGCTTCTACATCCTCTATTGGATTTCGCTCATCGGCGGAGAGAAGCTTGCCGATCGCAACATTCTTGACCCTGGAATTGCTATTTGGTCGGGCAACATTCTCATAGGTACCATCGGCATCTTTGTTGCCTACAAGGTGAACTACGAGGTTACACCGATCGCCGTGCTACGGCAATGGTTCGCGAAACGTCGCAACGCGTAGGCGTTACCAGACGAATCGATCAAGCGCAGCATTGGCTGCAGCAAATGCCTCATCGACTGTCGCACCGGTGGCCGTGAGGTGTCCCATCTTTCGACCCATGCGGACGTCCTTCTTGCCGTAAAGGTGCAGAGCAACGGTATCGATGCGAAGCATTTCCAGTACGCTGTCGGGAATGCCACTTCCTGTGCGCTCACCGAGGAGATTGATCATGCATGCCGCAGGAACGCGCATTTCAGCTGAGCCGAGTGGCATGTTCGTCACAGCACGAATGCAGTTCTCGAACTGCGATGTAAAGCATGCTTCGATCGTGTAGTGTCCGCTATTATGCGGACGTGGAGCGATCTCGTTGAACACGATCTGATCGTCGACGGTGAGGAACATCTCAATGCCGAACACGCCCACACCATTAACTGCTTCAACGCACTGCACAGCAATCTCCTGGGCACGCTTCTGCAGATGTTCTTCGATCGGTGCTGGCGCGAGCACCGTTACGCAGATGTGGCCCTGCTGAATGGTCTGCACACATGGGTACACGGCGATTTCGCCACGACGGTTGCGTGCAACCATCACCGCGAGTTCCTTTGTGAATGTCACAAACGATTCAGCCATGAGTGGACGTGGCTCTTCGCCTTCCATGAAGCGACGCCATACCATGTCG
>CAYXKK010000084.1:0-2174 GCA_964465685.1 uncultured Melioribacter sp. | reverse complement strand
TGCGCAGCGATGGAGTATCGATAGTGCAAAGACACGGCGCGACACGCTTCGTCTTCCCATTGTCGACGTTAAGGACGTTACCGACGAAGAGCGCTTCGCGATTACGCACGCACCCGATGTACAGTTGGGCATCATCAATGCTGGTAAGAAGACCGAGGTCATTCGCATGGCATCGGTGATTGGCAACACAGCGGTGAATAATCCGCGGCAGGCTCTGATTGGTATTGCCGGACTCAACATGTTCGACAACGATGCGGCCGGCGTAAACATGAGTATTGGCGGACGTGGACTGAATCCCAACCGGAACATTCACTTCGTGACGCGTCAGAACGGCTACGATATCTCGGCTGATCCGTATGGGTATCCGGAGGCGTACTATACTCCACCCCTTGAAGGTGTGTCGCGCATCGATGTTGTCCGTGGAGCCGGTGCACTGCGATACGGTTCGCAGTTTGGCGGAACGATCAACTTCGTGATGGCTGATGGTGCACGTGATCGTGAACTCGGCGGTGATGTCTCGCTGACGGGCGGTGGGTATGGCTTTGCCGGACTCTTCGCTCGTGTTGGAGGAACGATCGAGAACACCAACTACGTCGCTCTCGTCAACACACGCCACTCCGATGGATGGCGTGCTAACAGTCAGCTAGATCAATACACAGCCTATGCTGCCGTTACCACGCGTGTATCGGAGAACGTGCGTCTTCGTGCGGACTACACACATATGCACTTCGAAGGCAAGCAGCCGGGTGGACTCACAGATGAGCAGTTTGGACGTGATCCATCAATCGCGTTGCGTGATCGCAACTGGTTCCGTCTCGACTGGAACGTCGCATCGCTTACGGCGGACTGGTTCATCGATGATGCAACGTCCCTGCGCTCACAGTTCTTCGGCAATCTCAGCTTCCGTCGTAGTGTTGGAATGGTTGCGAGCATTACGATCCCTGATACTGGTGGTGTTCGCACGGTCAACATCGACGAGTATCGCAATGTTGGCAATGAAACAACACTGCAGCACGATTTTGAAGTTGGCGATCAGAAATGGTCAGCACTGACCGGTGTACGCCTCTACGCAGGCTCAACAGTGCGTCAGCAAGGGAACGGCACTGCAGAGGCTGATGCGAATTACGCATTCACCTCATCGGGTCGACTTGAGGGATCAGACTTTACGTTTCCAACGCGCAACCTTGCGTGGTTCTCGGAAGTCGTCGTACGTCCATTCTCACGTTTGTCGATCGTACCAGGCGTTCGTGTTGAGAGCATCACGACAGGATCCGATGGATACTATCGTCTGCGCGACTCGACCATCAATAGCTCGGAAGATCGCACACGAACGGTTGTCCTTGGCGGCATCGGTGCCACGTATGATCTCGACGACGTCCAGCTGACGTTGAACGCAACGCAGAACTACCGTGCTATCTGGTTTAGTGATCTGCGTATCACGATTCCGAACTATGCCGTTGATCCCAACATCAAGGATGAATCTGGCTACACGTTGGAAGCGGGAGTTCGCGGTCGCATAGGTTCCACACTCTCGTGGGACGTCACAGGTTTTCTTCTGCGCTATAACGGTCGTACTGGCGAGATTGTACAGAACATCAACGGAACATCCGTTCGTGTGCGTACAAACGTTGCTGATGCAACGTCGCGCGGCATCGAAGCACTTGCAGACCTATCGCTGACACGTCTTCTAACTGAATCAACTGAAGCACCAGACATTCACCTGGTCTTCAACGGTACGTTGCTCGACAGTCGCTACGATACACCGTCGGACACATCGATTGATGGCAAGTTCGTGGAGTATGCACCATCGGCAATCATTCGCACAGGTTTGCAAGGCACCTACAAGGGCTTCCGTGGTTCGTTCCTCGTATCGCACACAGCAGAGCAATTCACCGATGCGAAGAACACGCTCTCGAGTGCAAACGCAACAGCAGGGAAGATCCCTGCCTACACAGTAGCGGATGTAACGCTTGGCTACACGTACGATCGATACACACTCGACGTCTCGTGCAACAATGTCTTCGGTGCGAGCTACTTCACGCGTCGTTCAGGTAGCTATCCCGGACCGGGCATTCTTCCGGCAGAGCCGCGCAATGTGTTCGCAACGTTGCGTGTGACATTCTGATTCACGTCTGTGTGACAAAAGTCCTGTTGAGCAGCAGAAGCGTGTACTA
>CAYXKK010000083.1:0-2333 GCA_964465685.1 uncultured Melioribacter sp. | reverse complement strand
TGGCGCATCGGTGATCGCGTGGCAAATGGTGAGCCGCAGTCTCTGACGTGCTCAGCAAACCCTTGCCAGAAGCGGTACTGCAAGTCACGCATCGATTCAGTCTCTTCCGTTTCAGCGAGGTCACTAACATCGATGTCCTCAAATGCTCCGCCACTCTGATGGACTTCGTAGAAGCGCTCGCGAAGTAATGCAAGGGATGGACCTTGCGCACTGCCGAGCAACCAGAAACTGTAGCCGTTCGTCGCCTTACCATCACGCACGTAGGATCCAGCACCCGACGGTGTGTCGAAGATCTTACCGTCGATACCGATGCGTCCGTTCGCAAGTAGCACGGCCGTTCGATGCTGCAAGTTTTTGTACGACGGAACGAGAATGTCGCCTTCATGAATCA
This sequence comes from uncultured Melioribacter sp., assembly GCA_964465685.1. Classification (GTDB taxonomy): domain Bacteria; phylum Bacteroidota; class Ignavibacteria; order Kapaibacteriales; family Kapaibacteriaceae; genus UBA10438. Next base: position 1,942 of record CAYXKK010000083.1, on the reverse strand, counting down.
CACCCGCCGACATCAGGTCTGCAAGCGACACATCAAATGCACCCGAGATATCTTGCGGAAGAGTCTCAATCACATGCCCTTCTGGTACTTGCCAGATTGCGAGGATGATATCAATCAGCGACTGCGTGCGTCGCTCAATTGCATCATCCGACCACGTGCTTTGGACATAGTCACTGAGTCGGTTGTTGAGCAGCACAACGCCATGTCTGTTCAACTCTTGTGCCTTCGTCTCCCATGCTGCATTGGACACCTTACTGTTGAGCGCTTGTGTCACCAACGTCAGATTGCCAATCGTGTGAATACGCTCCTGACGCAACTGCACGTCACCATCTGCAGGGGCAGGCCAGTTGGCTTCCCAAGATTGCGGCATGAGGTGCTCAATCGTGTACATGCCGCGTGGCGTGCGCACACCGGTAAGACCCTGCTTGCCTGTGCCGTAACCACGCATGTAATCCTCAATCGACTCCAACACCATGCGAAGGCGACCACGCGAGAACCGCTTGTACATCGGCGTGCGAAGTATCGCACTGCGTACCATTGCGTCGTCGGGCCAGTAAGTGGAATCACTACGCTGACGCTCGAAGAACGCTCGTATCGCACTCGCAAGCTCCACCGCAGGAGTTACATGCGTCAGCGTGATGAGATCTGCCATTGTACGGTTGTAGTTTTTGTTTGTCACACGCACGAGCATGCGTCGCACGAGCCAACTCTCGAGATCAGCTACAACATGCTCAACAACTTCTTGAGGGACTGGATCTGGTCGGTCAGGATCAAGGATTGCCATAAGCAATGGCTTGACGATATCAGTTTGCATTGCCTCGACGCGATATGCAAACAGCGCTACACGATCAACATCCCCTTGCCCAGTTGCCCCCTTATGCGTGAGATCTTCATACAACTTCGCAGCGCGATGAATACGCTTAATGAGATCGAGCGTACTGATGTTGGGTCGATCAAGTAGATATCGCTTAAAGATCGTAAAGACCTCACTCGAGGTGACATCCTCTCCTAGGACACTGAAGAGCCAGTGATTGAAGAACACAACGGCACGTGGACGACGTAGACGACCTGAGAGAATCTCTTCTTCCCAGAATGGGGTCTCGTACAGCTCCCAATACTCCTTGTAGATCTGCTCGACGTTCGCCCCCTCATCGCTGAGACGTTGGAAGACGAAGTTCTTGATCAAGTCTACCGGCGTCAGTGGTGTACCTCGAGCGTTCAATGTCTCGAAGATCTCCTGCGCATTTTCATCCACCTGAAGGTCGATCACAACGAGCTGCAGCAGCTTACTCACAGCTGTCTCGAGAGCATCTGCACGACGGTGTTCGTCGTGTACAGATTCCTCGTTGAGCCATTCTTCTGTCTGCTGTACGAAGAATCGATGCGCCTGCACGAGGCGTGAGTCAGCATGCTTCAGTGTGTCGTACGCGATTGGCGGTGGTACTCCCATCACCTCGTTGAAGGCATCGCGGTCGCGGTTCGTCGGCCATACCTTAAACCGATCCTCCGGTTTACGGCGAAACGCTTCAGCATTCTCCACCAAATACGACAATCGTGCGGCAGCGTGCGTGTGACCTCGAAGCTCAAACACAGAATGCACGGCATCGAGGAGTATCTGCAGTGTGGTCAAACGCTGTTGTCCATCGATCACGATGCGTGTCTGGAGATCACCGACAGTGTTTTGAATCTGCTGAATGACAACCGCACCAAGAAAGTGCGGCTGCAATCCATCGGGTCCGCTCGCAAGCAACCGTCCGGCAACGCGCTCTACATCACGCCACAACGGCTCCCACTGTCGCTCCTCATTCCATACATAGGGCCGCTGAAACAGCGGCACTAACAACCGCTGCGGCTGATTAAAGATCTCGGTCGGCGTTCTGACGTTGGTTTGCATGCAGACTCTAAGTGTGTATCGGATAGATAGCTCAACAATACGAGCTCC
>CAYXKK010000082.1:0-2406 GCA_964465685.1 uncultured Melioribacter sp. | reverse complement strand
TAGAGCGATTTCGCCATAGCCCGTTGAAGCGGCCTAAGCTAGGCGGACTCCAGCGCAATGCTCGTACGCTCTTGTCGGCCGCCACGGTCGACGACGCGAATCGGGAATAATGTTTTGACTACTTGACTACCCACACGACTACTATGCATCATACAGACATCGCCATCATCGGATCGGGTCCTGCAGGGTTTACTGCAGCCCTCTACGCAAGCCGTGCAAACCTTAAGGTTGTGATCTTCGAGGGTACACAGCCCGGCGGACAGCTCACGATCACGACAGAAGTCGAGAACTACCCAGGATTTGAACACGGCATCATGGGTCCTGAGTTGATGGAGGTGTTCCGTAAGCAGGCCCACCGCTTTGGTGCGCAGTCACGCTACGAGATGATCACACATGTTGATGCATCTGCTCGCCCCTTTACGCTGACCAATGAGCGTGGCGAGAAAACAACTGCAGACGCAGTGATCGTGGCGACTGGCGCAACGGCGAAGCTACTCGGTGTTCCCGGCGAACAGGAATACATGGGCTTTGGTGTGAGCGCTTGCGCCACGTGCGACGGATTCTTCTTCCGCGGACTCAAGGTGTTTGTCGTTGGTGGTGGTGATACTGCCATGGAAGAGGCGAACTACCTCACACGCTTTGCAGAGTCGGTAACTGTAATCCATCGTCGCGATGATTTCCGCGCATCCAAGATCATGGTTGATCGCGCAAAGGCGAATCCGAAGATCTCCTTCATGCTCAATGCTACGGTCGATGAATACGTCGGCACCACCGTCAACAATGCAAAGAAGCTCACGCATCTGCGGGTGCGCAACACGGTTACCAACGAGATCGTTGACGTGCCGGCTGACGGAGCATTCGTCGCGATCGGTCATCAGCCAAACACATCGCTCTTCAAGGGCATGCTGGACATGGATGATGTAGGATACATTGTCACGACGGGTAAGAGCTCCTACACGAATGTCGACGGCATCTTCGCATGCGGCGATGCGCAGGACAGTGTCTACCGCCAGGCTATCACGGCAGCTGGCTCTGGATGTATGGCCGCGATCGATGCTGAACGTTGGCTCGAAGCACAACACAGCGCGTAAGGCTACTCGATAATCGTCGACTTGGCCTTCTGTTTCTTGGCTGATGCGGCGCCCTTGCGTGCCTCATCAAGTGTTCGGTAACCCCAGAGTTTCACGCGATACACCGGAGCGTGATTGGCGACAACAAGCTCAAAGTACGCTTTGAAGTTTCGCTGCTCCCAGCGTCGTACCTCGTCGTAGGCCATTGCTTCGGTTTCGACTTGATCAACTGTGATCGTATACGGAAATGCGTCCGGTGTGAGGAGTCGTGCTTCAACACGATTGTTCATGAGGCGTTGTGTGCCATCGAGCTGGAAATAGTAGAGCGGACGTCGACTTCCATCGGATCGAACGCTCAGCTGCTCGTTGCGTACACCATAGGCCTTGAGGAAATCGCGCACATAGCCAGCGCGTTCTTGCGCACGGACGTCGGCATTCGACGTTACATCATCGCTGACGTGTCCAATCAGTTCGACACGTAGCGTGGAATCCGACATCAGCTCTTCTGCCATTGAGGCCAGGAGGGGATAGAAGTTCTGCAGCCCCACCTCTGTTGTATCGGCAAACGTTGCGACAATCGCCGGAGATGTTCGGTACGCCTGCTCGACAAACTGCAGTGAGATCGAGTCTGAGCGAATAGGTGTTGCTGCGGCAAGATCTTCGACGTTGCACATCAGCCACGCTGATGCACCGCAGGTTTCGGAGGTTATGCCCGTGAGAGAAAAGGACACATCAAGGAACGAGGTTGAGACAAGGACGAGCTCGCGGATATGAGCTCCGACATCACCAGCCGATTCGACAGGGAGCGTCGTCAACCGTCCACCCGTTGCAGACGCGATATAGCGATACGGGAAGGCACGACTTTGTGTTCCAATGCGAAGTACATGCACAACGGCATCCAGTTCGCGTGCTCGGCGAACGATCTGTTCGGTAGTCGTTGAGAAGGATGCGTTATCATCACTTGCTACGACCAGCACCACCGTGCGCGGACCATCATGTTCGGCCGTCATGGCGAGTCCGGTTAGCGTTGCAGCGAACGATGCGCACAATCCGTCGGGCTCCGGAACGGCCTCGGGAACGCACGCGTCGGCAACGCTCGAAGACGGTCCTAGCGGCGCTAGTTCAAGCACGTCGTGATCGAAGACCACAATACCAACGCTATCGCGAGCTGGGAACGTCGGCAGCACATCACGCAGCGATCGCACAACATCGCGCGACGTCGATCCGGAGAGCAAACTGTTGTCACAGACAATGATGGTTGTGCCACGAGCCCCTTGCCGTACGTCGAAGCGTGATGATGCCATTGTGCGCGTCGGTGCAGCATCGGCACAGCGGA
>CAYXKK010000081.1:0-2413 GCA_964465685.1 uncultured Melioribacter sp. | reverse complement strand
GTTCACGCGGTGTGACGACAATCGTGTTCGTGTGTTCAACCTTCCGTCGACAACGCCGCGCGCAACACATAATGCTGGTTCAACACTCGACGACATGGTCGTGAACCCCCAGGCGACGCGCGTGCTGCTCTGTGCATTCGAAGCGCGTGTGTACGGACGGAGCGTTGGTCTTCCGCTGACGTATAATCAACAGACAACTGGCGTGATTTCTGGGGCTTATTCCCCAGACGGTACCACGATCTGCACAATTGGTGGTGATGCATCGATCCATCTTTGGAAGGCTGATTCCGCGATCCGTTTGTGGAGCGCATCGTCGCCTCGTGAAGGTGTTCGCAGTGTGACTTTCTCGTCTGACGGCACGCGCATTGCGGTAGGTATGGCCGACTCAACAATCACCATTTGGAATGCAGCAACAGGTGCGCTCGTCACAACGCTTCGTGGTTACAGAGGCGCTGTTCGCATGGTGAACTTCACACCTGATGGTGCATACATCGCAGGTGCGTCTGACGATAACTTCGCTCGCGTTCATGAGATAGCAACTGGCCGTATCGTCGCAGCGCTCCAGCACGGAGACGACGTACTGGTGGCTCGTTGGGATCGCAAGGGCGGGCGTCTGCTGACGACGTCGCGAGATGGAACAGCGCGCGTATGGCAAGTACTCGAAATTGTGTTGCAATCGGATACGAGCGGAGCCTTTACCATTGCGCCGCCACCGCCTGCATTCGCACGGTTTACCACCAGTGGCGATACGCTCAATATCCGAGAGTCGACTACCTTGTCGGTTGCGCTCGAGGGTGCGCAGTTTCTGGATCTCGCTGATATCGATAGCGTGCGACTTCGCTTCGAGTACGATCCGTCAATCTTGTTCCGCACGGGGTCGACATTCTCCAACATCACCGTTGTTGAAGATGTTGTGACCGACACAGCAGGCATTCGCCGGAGCCGCGAATTGCTGGAAGTACAGTTCCCTCTGCCATCATCAGATACTGAACTTGGAACCTTTACGTTTACGGCGACGCTCGGACAGGACAGTGTGACAGCACTCAAGATCACCCGCGTTACGTCGATCGGGTCGGGGCCGGGTATGCGCACAGAAACATCCTATATGCCAGTCCTTATTCGCGGTATCTGTCGAGAAGGCACAGATCCCCGCCTGTACACATCGCTCGGTACGCCGTTGATTCTTCGCTGGCGATCGACACGCGAAGGTATTCGCGTTACATGCGATCTCGCAGAGACGGCTTCGGCCACATTCACGATGTATGATGTGGCAGGACGCAATGTGTGGAGTGATGTGGCCACAGCACAAGAGCAACAACTTCGTGTTGTTGAGCGCACGATTCCGTGGGAGTGTATCACGGGAATTGGATTCATCGTTGTTGAAACGCCAACGCAACGGTCGAGTGTCGTGGTCGCCGGAGGTGCGCAATGATGCGTCGTCTGCCTACACTTCTCGCGATTATGGTGTGCTTCTGCACATTCACGGCATCGTCCCAGTGGTGGAAGGTTGACACACCCGAAGATGTGTCACTGTTCCAAGTTGGAATGAGCATCAATGCTGGCTATGTGATGCACAGCGGCGACATCCTACTTCCGCAGGCACCTACGTGCTGTGGGGGATATACCTCGGCGCAGGGGATTGGACCAGCCTTGTCGCTGTTCTTGCGTCAAGAACTTGGTAAGGCTGTGCGCTTGACGCTGCGCGGCACCTACGCCACCTATGATGGTGTGTTCGAGGTAGATCAAGCAATCTTTGTAACGAACGCCACCGAGGGAATCACGCGGCATACACTCGACGCACGACTTGGCTGGCTAGGGGGCGAGTTTCTTGTTGATTGGCGCATTGCATCACCAGTCCGATTGATGCTGGGTGGATCTGCCGGATTTCTATCGCCCGCAACGTTTTCGCAGCGCGAGACACTGATAACTCCAGGAACGGGCACGTTTGAGAATGGCCGTCGCACGCGCAACGAAATCAGCAACCAGATGATCGACGGCATGCGATCTCCATTGCTTGGAGCTGTGGTCGGTGTTGGCCTTGATATTCCGATGACGGAGAATCATTCTGTGGTTCTTACGCCAGAGGTGCTCTATACCTTTGGTCTCAACGATTTGCATACAACGGTCGCATGGAAGGCAAACGCGCTTCGTGTAGGCGCGAGCCTTGCATTCTCGTTGAATGCGCCGGTGCCTCCAATGTCTGTTGAGCGCAAGAGTGAGACATTCATTGACTCATTGATAGTCGATGTTGCACCGGATGCCATTGATCGACGTGCAGAGGGCATACAGCGCGTGGTCATCGACACACTCGTCGGGGAAGACCTCGTAACGATTACCGAGCGATTGTATCGCACAGACACCGTCTTCCGTCCGTTGCCTCCAAAGATTACAGCCGCTATCGCTGCACGAGCGC
>CAYXKK010000080.1:0-2439 GCA_964465685.1 uncultured Melioribacter sp. | reverse complement strand
GGAACTCCTGCGCGTCACGCACGGTAATGTCCAGCACATGATCTTCTAACCGACCAAGCTGCGAGAGGTAGAGACCGAGTGTTGAATTCATCCATACAGCAACAGCATCAGCGAGCGACTCATCATGGAGTGTCACACCGATAAAGGCGTCGGTGATGAAGGCGTACGCTGTGTTACGGCCAACCACCCAACGGTCGCTCTGATGCTTGTGGATGACGATGTGGGGTACAGATGGCTCGGCGAGGTGCCACCAAACATCCCGGTGACGAACCGAGGCACGTAGGTGAATTCCGTCCCGCTCAGCACGCTCAATGCGCGTCAGCACATTGGTGCCAGCCATGGCATTGCGATCGCGCGGCAGCAGGAGTAACCGTCGATCCGTATGCGGAAGTCCGCACATGGTGTCGATATCATCGTACGACGTCAGCAGGAGGTTGTCGCGTACGTTTCCGTTGTCGAGCGTACGCTGCCAGAACTGCATTTCCAGATCGTCGGTTGCCACCTCATGTGAATTCGGAGCAAACACTTCATTTGCACCGGTGCGTATGCCACCTGTGACGTCGGCATACGTGCGGAGCGGACGTAGTGATGCACCTGTCTTTGTAAGAATCGATGCGATGATATCGGGCGGAATGAGTTCGTCTTCCCACGATGAGCGCTGACGGAGTGCAACCTGATCGACCATGCGAACGACTGCTTCGTCGTTGAGCTTGCCACGCTCGGAAGCATCAAGATATGCGACGAACTGATCAAGTGTCTTGAGTCGGTCCTGCTCTAAATCCCGTGATGCGCGCGAGGTAGGGAAGAACGCTGCAATCGGACGTCGCAGGTAGACAAACCGAGCGAGCGTGGAATCATCTTCTGCACCATTCAAGCGTGCAATCACGCAGCACACACCAGAGTCAGGCTCGGCGAAGGCCTCGGCATCGCTGACGATAACCCATTCAATCTCAAAGCGCGACGTCAGGACATGGCGCATGCCGGCATACTCGTCATCGTGCAACGCAGACAGAGGCAAGAAGAGCACCACAACGCCGTGCTCGGCGATGGGCATGCGCTCGAGCAAGACGCGAAGACGGTGGCGATCGTGAACGTCAGTGGTCGTCGCAACAACAAGATCCCATGGCGCTTCACTACGCTTCGTGTCGCGCAAGACACGCACATCACTCGCACTGTCTAATCGACCACTTGATCGTAGAACAACCGCGCGTTCATCATCAGGTGTTGGAGCATAGACACGTGCGTCACATGCGTGCAGACCCGACATGAGGATTTGACGAACGCTGGCAAGACCCTGTGTTGGACCGATCTCGAGCATGTGGAGATGCTGCGGTTGGGCAGGGCGCACATAGCGTGCAGCGCGCAACGCGAGATCAATGGCATCGATGGTCGGCACCGATGTTCGCTGCGCACGAGCACAGCGTTGCAACACGTTGTCGACAGCACGATGTAGGTCTGTATCAGAGAGGCGTTCTGGATCGAATCGGTGCAGGAAATGCACCAGATCTGCCAAGGTCATGCGGAATAACGGCTCACGTCGCGCGAGTACCTGCACATCATCGACGCGTGAGGGAAGCATCGCATACCCACGGCGTCGTGCCTGACGGAAGAACGCGCCCACGAGGTCGAGCATCAGATCGGCGCTCCGCGTACCGTACGGAATCGCCAGTCGATCAATAGTGTCGGACGTCCGCAACTGTATAAGTACATAGGCCAAGATGCTGGTGCCGAGGCGCAGTGCAGCGTCACGCTGCTGTGTGCTACCATCAGTACACACAACCATGTCGTCGAACAACGAGGTGATCCGCTCGGCGAAGAACGCCGCAGAATCCCGCACGAGATGCGCGGCATCCATTGATACTTCAATCGTAAGCCATGCAAGTGCATGCTTGAGTGCCGTTGTTACGTTGACGGATGTAGCTGCCACACGAAGGTCATCGAGCGACTGGACATCGCCGCCCTGCTGCCATCCGACGATCTGTTCTTCATCCGGACGTCGCTCAGTGACGGCTGCAGTGCGATAGGTAACAACACGCCGAAAGTTGGTAATCAGGAAGAATGGTGCTTCAAGACGTGATGCTACGTTACGGATACGATCCCGTGGTACTTCATCGAACGGACTTTCTGCGGGGAGCACTGCGTCGACCACAGCGAGCAACGAACCGTGTTCGTCGTAGACAACAGTGAAGGTTCCCTCGACCGAGCTATGCTGCTCGGTGCGCATCGTGGTGTGACCACGCTCAAGTGCATCATGCACACAGGTTGCAACCAGTGCGCGTGCATCAAGAATGCTGCGAAGATTCGAGACGTTATCCATTGATCAACGCCGAGATCATCGTGATTAGCTGCTCAGCATCGTCCTGCGTTGGTGCTTCGGCAATGATCCGCATGATTGGCTCGGTATTCGAACCACGTACATGCACCCATCGATCGCTCCAT
>CAYXKK010000079.1:0-2582 GCA_964465685.1 uncultured Melioribacter sp. | reverse complement strand
CTCCGGATTCTGATGTTTTCGGCCGTTGGAAGGAAGCTGTTCAGCTGCGTCACATCCAACGCACCCAGGGAGCCATTGCCAATGAGCTCGTAGGTCTTCGACATCAGCGGGATTGTGAATGTGGCCGACATCGGTGCGCCGTTCATGAATGCGCCCGATGCAACAATGCGAAACGGTGTACCTGTATTCTCCGAGCGATTCATGCAATGCGTGGCTAGCACGCGCAGGTTGTTCCATCGCAGTGTAGCCGGAGCGGATGCATGCGGCCATCGCTCACCATAAACGAGCGATGCTTTGCGAATGCGAATCGAGTCAATCGCAACAACGAACGGAATTGCTTGTGCGATCTCGTTCAGCATCTTGGGGCGGATACGCGTTGGCTCGTTGCGCAATCGCTTGTTGCTCAGGATATCGATCGACAGACGTTCAACATCAAGCATCTCGACATGCAACGCTTCGCGTCGTGAGAGTGCCGCAAAGTCGATTGCGCGCAACGTGATGGGTCCGCCACTGATCCGAAAGCGATCGCCATTATATCGCTGCGAAGCAAAGAAGGCATCATCGCGCTTCGTTGGCCCCAGTGCAAATGCATTGAGCGTAAGAATCTGTGTGCGATACGAGAAGTTCACACCACGTGCTTCATACGTGTAGCCATCCGGACGCACATACGTAACCGAGTCAACGATCAACGAGCTATCACGATCGTTCACCGCCACATGCAATCCATGCGTCTGCACGTGGCCACCGTTGGCAAGTGTTCGCTTCCACGACACCACATCAATCGCGAGATCACCCAATGGACGCCCTTGGGCGTTGTCGGTAGCATCCACCTGCACCGGACCAAACCGCACCGTCAAGCCCGACAATTCACCTGAGTACTGATCCTGATGGTCGCTCGTCGCATTCGAGATGCGCAAATCCTCCACCACAACTTCATTGATGGAAAGGGGCTGCACATACGTCGGCATCGATGCGATGAACAGATCGCGCAAGAGAGAATCAACATTCGGAATGCGCGGCAATCGCACCAGCGACGAATCGGGATGCGTCGCTGTGGTATCCAACCGCGTGGTATCCTGCTGCCACTCACGCACAGCAACACGTGGCGTCTTCACATGAATCGCACCGAAGGACACACCACCACCGTCGATGATATCCCACGGTGTGATCCCGCTGATAGCAATCGTTGGCACATCAATCGCCACAATGCTTCCGCTGTCGAGCGTACTATCACGATACACAACAGCAAGGTCGCTGATATCGAGCGACCCCGTGACATACGTGTAATCGATATCGCCGATATCAATGGAGAGCTTGCCTTGCGTGGCTTCACTGGCTTCGACGCGTGCGCGACTGCGGATGTACTCAACAATCGCAGCACGAATATTCTCGTTGATCGTATTCGCGAAGTAAAGGTACGCGACAAAGCCAAGTGCCTGTATGCCAACGATGACAGCGATTGCGATGAGCGCTGTGCGCTTCCATGACCATGCCATGTGACTACCTCTCGAAGTGATGACATGCGAATATCGACACTGTCACGTTGCGCGCCACGTAATCCTCAAGCAATCATCATTACATCCGGAGGATCTATGCTTCATGACTCGTTTGGTCTCCACCTCATTCTCTTGCCAGCAGTGGCCTGCCGCATTCCAGCCCACATGCAATCGGCCCTGACCAACACCACCACCTTGGTCTGTGCAGAGTTCACGTGCCGGTGCGTTGCGGTGCACGCACGTGAAGACCATCTGCACGTATTGATATCGGCGACGACAGAGCGCGACATCACGTCATTCGTCCACGCACTGCTTGAGGCATTGTGCAGAACTGTGGTCGAGTGCGGCGGCCCCTTCCGACGCTTTTCATGGGACCCTGCAGTGCATGTCACGTTGCTTCCGCCGTGGCATGTCGAGATCCTCGCAAGCTTCGTACGCGATCAGGATCGGTACCATGAACAACGCTCGCTAGAGCAAGAGCTCGACGAAGTCTTCCGTCCGAACGCACTCGGAGCTGAAGAGCCTGCGCACATCAACTGACGTTAGCCAGCAATCTCCTTGACGTCGGTACTGGCGGCAATCTTCATCGCCTGCGCAAAACGCTCGATCTCTGCAGTGGTCGTGTACACGGATGGCGCTACGCGCAAGCCCTTGAAATCCTCATGTCCGATCGAGACAGTGAAGATGCGGTGCTTGTCGAGGAGCCATGACGACAGCTTTCCTGGGTCGGTTCCCTCGATGTGCACCAGACGGAGTCCACACTGATTCGACTCGTCGTCGATGTTGGTGAGGAACTTGATGCGAGGGAGATCGCGCACCTGATCTTGCCACTGCGAGTGCAAGTAGCGCAGACGTGCTGCCTTACGATCAGTACCCAACGCAAGGTTAAAGGCGATTGCTTCGCCCAGGGCATTGTGCACGGCAGCAGGGTGCGTACCGATCTCTTCGAACTTGCGGATGTTGGTGTCCATTTCCTTTGGTGCGGCCATAAGTGGCCACACATCTGCGATACGGTCGCGCTTGGCGAAGAGCATGCCGGTACCAATCGGACCAACGAACCACTTATGCAGCGAGGTGCCGAAGTAG
>CAYXKK010000078.1:0-2598 GCA_964465685.1 uncultured Melioribacter sp. | reverse complement strand
CCGCTGGTTTGCTGACGCTCGAGGATATTCTCGAAGAGCTGGTAGGGAACATTCAAGACGAGTACGACGAAGAAGCGCCACTGGTGCAGGAACAGACACCGGGCTCGTATGAACTGGATGCGTCCATCCGCATCGATGAAGCAAATGAACTCTTGCCGTACTCACTGCCAGAGCGCGATGACTACGAGACAATCGGCGGATTGATCACGCACGTTGCAGGACGCATCCCAAGTACCAATGATGTTGTTGTGCTTGATGTCTACGATTGCACGGTGCTATCGAGCACGCCACGTCGCGTTGAGCGTGTGCGATTGGTTCGTCGAAGCGATGCGTAACCTCTCGCTGCTGCGACTGTCTGCGCTCACACTCCTGTGCATCATGATCGCGTCGTGTGCATCAGTGCCACGCAAGCTTGTTGGATTGCCTGCATTCCCTGAATCGAGCACGACGTCGTCGATGAAGGTGCCGTATCCAATTCTCCTGTTGCACGGACTCGGTCAGAAGGCCGATGTGTGGCATGGTGAAGCGACGACCTACTTCAAGAAGGACCTCGGACTTCGCTATGGGGGCGACCTGAAGGTGAACGCACGTGGCGGACTGCAGCGGTCACTCGCCGGAAGTGGAGATGCTGATTTTTATACCGTGCAATTCCGCAATCCTGTTGATTCGGTACGTGCATGGACCACTGAGCTTGATGCGTGCATCGACTACGTACGCTCTGTGACGGGCGCAGATCGTGTGATACTGATTGGTTATAGCATGGGCGGACTTTCCGCGCGTGCGTATCTGGTTGATCATGTGCGTGATCATCACGTGAAGCGGTTGATCACGATTGGTACGCCACACGATGGATCGCCATACGCACGTGTGTGGAACTGGAAGACATCACTCAAGCGCTGCGTCGATGAGCAGAACGTTGTGCTTGCGCAACCATGCAAAGCAGCGCTCGCGACGCTCACAGCGGTGGAGGGCGACGTACCATTCGATGCTCCCGCAGTGCGCGATCTCCGACGTCCGGAGGATGATGGCGTGTTCCTTGCAGTACTGAATAAACGAGCACATCCGCTCGACGTTGAATACGTGAGCGTGATCGGCGATGTCGATGTTGTTGATGGCGTCAAGAAGCTTGATCCCCAGGCCCTGCAGGAAGTCCTCCGCAAGGTTTTGTCCTTCTTCGGCGGTTCGGTATCGGATCTCTTCGATGATGGTGATGGTATCGTGAGTACGCGCAGTCAGGACATGATGAACGTTGCGTACTTCAAGGCTGATCCGTCACGCCGTCGTACGTCGCGCGTGGTGAACATCAGCACGTTGCATGTTTCGCACCTTGCTCGCAACAGCGACGTACAGCGCGCGAGCCTTGATGAGCGAGCATCAATTGTTGCGGCACGCGTATGTGTTCGTAACGGTGCACCAGTCATGCTCGTCGATGTAGCAGATCATATCCCGCTGCAATGTTCCGTAACGATAGATCTCAAGGGCAGTCAGCCGCTACGGTTTGTTGCTCCACGCGGCAGCTCCACAATGGTGCGTGATCACGATCAGCTGGTGGCACGCTACGTTGTGCCGTTGCAAGGGATTGACGTCGAGGCAAAGCAAACGTTTACGTTTGGCGTAGCCGTGACGAACTCGTTCGGCTACGTTACTTCGACGACGGTTGTGTGGTAGTAACCGCGTCGAATGGGAGAGGTACCTCGATCACGCCGTAGGCGTACGGAGCAACTTCGTACTGATTGTACACCAGCACGTAACCTGTCGGCGTGATGCCGATCACATTCGGAAGCGTAAACCGCTCGTTCTCAAACCAGAAGCCAGCCTGTGCATATGTGTCACGCGTGGACATCTGCGTGGTGCGACGAAATGCACGTTCTGCAGCTGCGATGAATGCATTGGTGTCGGTTGTGAGATCGCGCCATGTTATGCGCTCGCCGGTAGTGGCGAGAAATGCTGGCATTGCTACGACAGTGTTGCCGTGTGCTCCACCCGTGAAGCTGTACGCCAATTGGCGAACGCAGACGATACTATCCAAGCGAACAACTGAATCTCGCGCCATAAATGTCCACTCACCACTGGCTGATTCAGGCATTTCCTTGCGGAACGCGGCTTGCTGCGAGAGAAACATCGAGACAGCTTCGCCGATCGATGCGAACTGCGGAGCGTCGGGGTTGGGGCCGCCCAGCGCAGCGAGGTACGTCGATGCAAGCACAGTGTTGATGCGCGATGCAACGGCTGAGTCGCCTTGGGCGATCACGCGATCAATGCTGATGCCGCCACAGTCTTCCACACCGCACGACGAATCCGTACAGGTGTCCGCCATTACCGTGAGCGTACTGTCACGGAATGTGAGTGTTCGATCGAGAGGAGTTGTAGCTTCGTGCGAGTTGCAACCCACCACCACTGCTAGAGCAATGATGACGAGAGCACTGTGGTGAAGCTCGCGGAGCATCGCTGCTTACTTCGCGATGAGCAGAGGCTTTGTGTCTGTGAATCCCTGAGCCGACATCACAACGTAGTAGAGCGACGAGCTCATGTCGTACTCGCGTGTGATGATTGTTGCTGAGTGCTCGCCAGCAGGGAGTTCGTCGTTGACAAGTGTAG
>CAYXKK010000077.1:0-2722 GCA_964465685.1 uncultured Melioribacter sp. | reverse complement strand
CACGTCGAAGATCACCCAAGCGATGAGCATGGTGGCAACGGCAAAGCTGCGTCGTGCGCAGGATGCGATCACGGCTGCACGCCCGTTCGCACAACAAGTCCAGAAGATTCTGGGCAACCTTGCCATGGCCGACAGTGAGTTCGTGCATCCGTTCTTCGAAACACGCAAGACCGTGAGCGCGATTGCCATCGTCGCGGTTTCGTCTGATCGTGGTTTGTGCGGCGCGTTCAACACGAACATGTTGCGCGTTCTTTCGGCTCGTATTGCTGCGCTTCAGGAAGAGTATCCTGGTGCCACGATCAACGTTATCCCTGTTGGAAAGCGCTCGGTCAATGCAGCAAAGAAAGCCCCGCAACCGGTGGTGCAGGAATTCAACGATGTGTTCGGAAAGCTCAGCTACGATACGGCCGTCGACATTGCCGACCTCGTTTCGAATGGCTTCCTGATGCAGAACTTCGACCGTGTCGAGATCGTTTACAACGAGTTCGTTACGGTGATGCGCCAGGAAGTACGCACGATGCAGCTCCTGCCAATCGTTCCCGATGCATCTGCGCAAGCAACGAAGCAGTCGGTTGACTACATCTTCGAACCATCACGCGCAGACATTCTCGATACGCTGCTTCCGATGTATATCAAGCTGCAAGTATGGCGCACATTGCTCGACTCAAATGCTGCGGAACATGCAGCACGTCGTATGGCGATGGAGAACGCTACAACCAACGCTCGCGATCTTATCAAGTCGCTCCAGCTGATCTACAACCGTGAACGCCAAGCAGCGATCACGAAGGAGATGTTGGAAATCGTTGGTGGTGCAGAGGCACTCTCGAGTAACTAACACGAGTACTGGGATGACTGACCGTCTGCCATTGATGTCACGGCAAGGGGCTATCCTGGCCATCATCATGGTGGGCGTGATCTATGCGCTAATCAGCATTGGTGCCGACAGCGACGTTAATCCGTATGCTGCGTCGTATCAGTCACGGATTGGACTATACGCAGAGAAACGGGACTCACTCAATAAGCGTCGTCAGATGAGCGAGCGTATGTTCGCGCGTCACGTCGCAAACTTTGAGATCCCACAGTACATCGCACCACGGTTACGATCAACCGATACGTTGCTCTTGCCCCCTATGTCGTATGGCAATCGGTACATGCGCGATAATGCGTACTGGACAGATCCGCGATTCTTCACGTGGATGGTCGGATTCCATAACGTGATCCCATGGAACGATGCTGCACGTCGTTCCCAAGCGAATGCGTACATCGTGCTCGAGCCTAACATGATATGGATCGCACGGCGGGGTAGTCGCAATATCAACATCGATTCGTTGCTCACAGAGTATGGGCGTGCGCAATGACGACGACACTCTCACTGGTGCTGACGTTGGTGCTCCAGCTCGCGTCTGGAATTGGCGTTATCGCGTTGTTGCGTCCACGCGTTGCGCGTAGTGCTGCGATTCCGAGTGCCGTTCTTGTGGGCATGTTCATGCACACAGTAGTGCTCTTCCTCTTCGCACTTGCATCGGTGGAGATTACACGGAGTGTGGGTATGATCACTGCCGTGATTGCAGGTGTGCTGCCGAACCTTTTCTGGCCACGCGTTGTGCAATCGTACAAGCAATGGCTACGCACACCAACGTGGTCGCTTTCACTTGCAGACATCGTCACGCTTGGCTTCGCAGCATATCTGGCGTACGCAGCATTCTGGGCTGCATGGTACTGGCCAGTGACGCCGTTTGATGCTGTTGTTGGTATTGATCTTGTTGCGAAGACCGCGGTTGAGGATCATACGCTTGTCAATCGTGTCTTCACAGATCCGTTCCTTTCGCAGCATTTGTCGAACCAACCATTCTATGCTCCGTTCGCGATGTTGCTGCAGGTGATCTATCGTCTGATGGGCTATGCACACGGACAACTCTGGGTGCCCATTGTTGCTGTGTGCTTCATGTGGATCACGTGGGTTGAACTGCGGCGAATGCTGCATCACGCTCTTGCCAACGTGCTGTGGCTCCTGTTGCTGCTAACTCCGGAGATGCTTGGTTATACGTATCTCGTGCAGACCGACTATCTGAACGCTGCGATGTTTGTTCCGGGTGTGTTGTTGCTCTGGCGTGCATTGCGTGACGATGATCGAGGATCACTCTGGTTGTCGACGGTGTACTTCGCTGCTGTGTGTTGGTCGCGTACCGACGGTATCATTCTTGTTGAGCTCGGATTGTGTGCGTCACTTCCGCTCATTGCTCGCGCCACGTCCTGGAAACGCGCACTTACAACAGTCGGTATTCAGTCTGCCGTGATGGTTGGCGTCTTCGCGCTCTGGCATGTACTCTTCTTCAACGCATACCTTCCGGTGCGTCCGTCAACGTCCGACCAGTTGTTGGGCTTCGACATCGCTCGTGCAGGCACTGTTGCTACGTCGCTCTTCACAAACGTCATTGCCGATGTCGACTATTGGGGTTGGATCTTCATCATCTTTGCGGTGGTGATGGTTGCAAATCTTCTACGTGCACGTAAGCTCGAGCCCGTCCTTCCACTCGTGTGGATCGGTGCGTTACTCGTCGGGTTTATTCTCATCGGCACGATCTTCAGCGCAGCAATCGTTGAGCAAACGCTCCGTCGTGGTATCTTCAAGCTGATACCGCTGATCGTTGTAGCGGTAGCAGGAACGCAGCTGTTGCAAACAGCGTCTCGATCTCTGACGAACTGGGAGGCAGGACGTACG
>CAYXKK010000076.1:0-2754 GCA_964465685.1 uncultured Melioribacter sp. | reverse complement strand
GTGTCGTATCTCAACATCACCCTTGGCACGATCCGCACGTTGACAGAGCAGACAACAACGCTGAACGGACAAAAAGCAATCAAGGTGAAGGTCTTCATCGATTCGCATCCGAACATCCCGTTTGTGTCGCTGCACTCCGTGTATGAGTCATGGATGGATGCGACGGCCACGTACTCGATGCAGTTCATTGCGAACACCGAACGTGAGGAAAAGAAGTGGGAGCTCGACAAGTATCTGTTCGACTACCCAAACAAGAATCTCACGATGGAAAAGTATCGTGACAACAAGAAGGTGAAGTCACGCGATTTCGATATCAAGAAGCGTTACAACGACGGAAGTTCGTTGCTGTTTGCTGCACGCTCGCTGCTGCTCTCGAAGAAGAGCCTGCGTATGCCAACCGTTATCATGGAAGACACGGTAAGCACGGTTGTCAACTTCAACGGTAAGCAAGAAGCCGTTTCGATCGATGCGGTGTCGTATCCGATCAAGACCACATACCTTAATGGCGAAGCCAACTGGACGGGTATCTACGGATTGTCAGGTCGCTTCGAGGGCTGGTTTAGCGATGACGAAGCGCGTATTCCCGTAAAGGCGAAGATGAAGGTCTATGTCGGTTCGGTCACGATCGAACTGCAGAAGTGGCGTCGTGGCTCGTGGCAGCCACCAAAGGCCAACTAACACGTCGCTCATGCGCACGGTCATTGTTGATGGCGGTGGTTCAACAACAGATGTTGCTGTTGCCATCGATGGTCACGTTGCTGCGCGCACAATTCTTCCTAGCGTTAAGCCCTCGGGTTCCGATCTGCACACAGATGAGCTGTGCCGAATGCTCGGGACGTTCCTCGCATCAACGTCAATTGCACCCGATGCCGATGCCGCATCTCGACTCGACGGCGTGGTTGTGGGAATGGCTGGCGTATGGTCACCGGTAGAGGTGTATCGCTATCAAATTGCATTGCGTGATTCATGGCAGACGTATGTCGGCATGGATGTGCCGCAACTTGTTGTGATGAGTGATGCAGAGCTGGTGATGGTTGCCGCTCATGGACGTGGTGAAGGCGTTGTAGTGATTGCTGGAACTGGCTCCATCGGACTGCGTCGCATGGCGGACGCGCGCCTCCTTCGTTGCGGAGGATGGGGTCCGCGCATTGATGATGCAGGTGGTGGTTTCTGGCTGGGACGTGAAGCATGCAAGGCTGTAGCGCACATGCTTGATGGACGTGGACCATCCACGCTGTTGATTCGTCCCGTTGCATCATACGTGCGTGCAGACGCAGAGGATCCCGATAGTGTTCGTGATGGGTTGCGTCGTAGCTCCATCGATGGCGTTGCACGGTTTGGATCGGCTGTGCTTACCTATGCCGACGATGGAGATGAGGTTGCAATCGCACTTCGCACACGAGGTGCTGAAGAGCTTGGCAACCTGTTTCGCGCTCTCGACCCACAGGCGGAATGTCGTGCGATGGTGTACGGTTCGCTCTTCCACAACGTGGTGTATCACGCATGTGTTGAACGGTTTGCAGATCGCCCCCTGCCGCGCGTCGATGACATACTTGAAGCCGTCGCGGCGTCATTGGACAGCGGATTCGAGAAGCGCTAGTTCGCCAGTACGTGTAGAGAGACGCGTGCGAACGCCAAATGGAAGCGTAAACTTTGTCCGCTCATGTCCATACATGAAATCGGCAATGATCGGTCCACGCGACAAATCGCGACGCTCTTCCAGCACCTCGGTGATCTCGCGATGTGGCGTCGATCCCAGTGGGCGTGCCGACTGCGACCAAAATCCATAGGCGATCCCTGCTGGCCGCCGCCGAGGCGTAGCGAGCATGAGCTGTACGAGCATGCGATCGATGCGGTAAGTTTCTTCGCCGATGTCTTCGAGTGCAAGGATGCTTCCGCGCAGCGAAGGCATGTAGTCGGTGCCGAGTAGGGAAACGAGGACGCTTAGATTTCCGCCAAGCAGTCGACCTTCAGCATCACCAGGTTGGAGCGTCGTTGTTGGCCACGGTTGCCGCAAGCGTCCTAGCGGACGCCGCGATGTGAGAACGCGCCAGAACTGTTCTTCAGAACGCGGATCGATGTTCTCAACCATGTCGACGCTTGGCATCGCACCGGAAAAGGTCACAAGACGTGCCTTCTGCCATAGTGCCAATTGCAGCGATGTGATGTCGCTGTACCCCACGAGAATCTTCGGGTTCCTACGAATCAACCCGTAATCGAGGCGGTTGAGAAGTCGGGATGACCCATAGCCCCCTCGAGCGCAAAAAATCGCATCGATACGCTTGTCGGCGAACATTGTGTGAAGATCTGACAGTCGCTGATCGTCTGTGCCGGCTAGGTACCCTGCATGGCGATCGCGGGCGTGCTGTCCGAGAACAACGGTATATCCGAGACCCTCCAAATACCGTATCCCCTTGTCAAGTCTCGACATAACACGCTGCGGAGAGGCAGGTGAAACGATGCCAATAGTGGCTTTTTTGCGCAGGGCTGTGGGAAACCTAGGTGTCATCTGTGGTAAAAATGGGGAAAACTCATGAAGATTGGCACGGAAGTTGGTCGTACCCGACTGTTATGATACTACTTCGCACGCAATTCGCCCTCATCCTCCTGCTTGTTGCAGGATATTCTGCCATCGCGCAGCAGGGAATTCCGTCGGCAGCTACGCCGATCTCAGGGCAAATCAATCGGTATGAATCGGTATCAGCCATTGTTCCATGCGACACAATGGCCCGCGTCCGGACTGCGACCCAGTTT
>CAYXKK010000075.1:0-2896 GCA_964465685.1 uncultured Melioribacter sp. | reverse complement strand
AGTGCGACCCGTTGCATCATTCGACAGATGGATTGTTTGTCGCACGGATGCGACGGAGCGCGTAACGCGTTAGCGCGCCACTGTGATTGGGAGTGTGATGCGCTGAGCACTAGCTGCGATCTCGAGGCGATGCACACCAGATGCACATGCGGCAACATCGACAGGCAGGATGTGGACACCTGTAACAAGACTACCAGCGAGCGTTTGTGCGACGCGACGCCCTTGTAGATCGAGCACAGTGATCACAACGTCGGACGTTGCGCCAAGGTTGACCTTGATGTATACCGACGAGGCAGCAGGCTGAGGTCCGACAATCGATGCCAGAGCGCCCGTCATAGTTACATCGTCATACACGCTCGTTGTTGGTGTTACCACAACTTGTGCAACAGCTGTTGTGATAGCACCACAGCCTCCAGTGACGTCGCAGACATAGGCCCCTTCATCAGACTTCGCAGCTGATGCCACTGCATACGATGCAGATGTTGCACCAGTGATCACTTCGCCGTTCTTCTTCCACTGATAGGTGAGGTTGGATCCCGAAGCTACGACCGTGAGTGTGAAGCCCTTCTTCTCTTCGACCGACACATTGGATGGCTGCGTTGTGATCGCCGTCTGCGTTGCAGCCGATACATTTGCTGCTGCTGACGTTACCGCTGGCGCACATGTTCCGGTAACGATACAGTCGTAAGAACCGCTCGACGATGCATCGACTGCTGCGATGGAGAACGTTGGCTGCGTAGCACCAGTAATCGCTGTTCCAGCCTTGCGCCATTGAAAGGTTAGGCCCGGACCAGACGCTTCGATCGACAGCGCAAGGGGCTGTCCGACGCACGCGCTAGCATTCGCTGGCTGACGGACGATTGTTGGCTTGTCGGAGATGATAAACGGAGCAAGAAGCTTCGTTTCGTGTCCGTGCATCGTTGTGACGCGCACCACATACTCACCTAACGCAATCTTCGGGATCTTCCATTGGTAGTTGCGTCCGAAAACACTCTTGGCAAGATCTGTCCATGCGTCCTTGCCAAACGGTGCGTACTGCACGCGGTAGCGAACAGTATCGTTCACACCATTGATCGCCCATGTCACGGGGTATGTTTTGTCGATGCAGAGCACGTTGCCCTCAACCGGTAGCGTGAGCTCAATCGTACCGTAGGCAATCTTCCCGATGTAGCCCTTTGGTCCGGACGATGCCTTGCCAAACGTTGAATCGTGCGTGCGCAGATCGGCTGATGTCGTATTTGCGACATACAACGGATAGCCATACTTGTTGAGCTGTACGCCAACGACGGTATCGGCAAGCAGACCAGGAACACGCGTGGAGGTAACAATCGAACCAAGGTTCACTGTTGTTACGAATCCATCCGTCGGACCCTGCACTGCGTCGCTTGCGCCATCACCGACAACTGGGTAATCCAACGATGTCGTGGTACCTGCAATCGTAACGCTCGAGCTTGTTTCGCTCAAGCGCGCGGCATACGGCGTGTCGTCACCAGACCCACCGACGTATGCACAACCACTCAGACTTCCGCCGTCAACACCGAGCACTGCGTAGAACGCATCCTTACGTCCGAGGTTCGATGCAGAGAACGAGCCTTCTGTTGGCATGTTCGTCGACGTCGTCGCACCAATAATGTGAATCTTCCCCTTTTCGTCGACCTTCACGAAGACACCTTCATCGTCCCTATTACCACCAAGCAGCGTCGCGAAGCTATCATCATCTGTCTGCGAAAAGGCCATCGACGCATTGAAGCGAATGACGAATGCATCCGATGCGCCGCCGTTGTACGTTCTGTCGTATGGAAGACGTCCATCCCATGTAGTCGCAAAGGCAGGTACCGCTTCAAAGTCTGTGGCATTGGTCGTGCCCGTTAGGATAATCCGACCAAGGCCATCAAATCCCACAGAGTTGAAATATTCCACTCCTGCTTTGCCGTAGTAACGCGACTGCTGAATTGTACCAGCCGCATTAAATGTCGCGACAAATCCATCGGTCTGTCCAGCAAGCGTGCGCCCACTCGTTAAGTTCACTGTTGCAGTACGCGTGCGGTTGCCGTCACGGTACGTCCACGTCAGCGTCGATGTCGCCGGCGCGGTCACTGTCATCCCCGTTGTCGACAGCGTACTGCCGCAGATCACAATCGTGCCATACTGGTCAACGTCCACTCCGCGCGGGATGTCGTCGTTGTTTCCGCCGTGATAGAATCCAGTGCGAAGCTTTGTCAGTGTCGAGTCGAATGAAGCAACAAATGCGTCGAGTGAACCCTTATACGTCTTGCCTGTCGCGGATGTTGTCGTTGGGATATCATTCGAACGTGTTTCACCAACGATCACAACGCCGTTCGCATCGGCCTTCGACATCGCGCGTACACGATCGTCACCACTACCACCATAATATGTGTAGCCCAATACGCGCGTGAGTTGTGCATCACAGCGCATCACAAATGCGTCGAGCAGACCATACTTCGTCTTGCGGTATGTACCGAGAGTTTCCGGATAGCTCAGACCAAGCGTCGAGCCCGCAACAACGACGTCGCCATTGTTGAGCGTTTCGATACCTGCTACAATATCGAACTCGGACCCACCAATGTAAGCGCCGTACACAAACGATGTTGGAGGTGTTGCCTGAATCGCACGAGTATCGTCACCGCGGTCGCTTGCAATCGTCAGTGCTGCACGAGCTTCCGGTGACACCGACGCGATCGTACGCTCGACACGACCATCTGCTGTGAGTGCATACTGGACCGTCACGCCCGGTGCCACATGTGGGAACACCACGCGGTCGTATACCGGCACAGTGATGCCCGCTGTGTACTGCGGTGTGAAATAGGTAGCCGTCGATGTGGCCGCACCATTGACCGGTCGGAGTTGAACAGTACGTCCATTCACCAGCAGCGTC
>CAYXKK010000074.1:398-2903 GCA_964465685.1 uncultured Melioribacter sp. | reverse complement strand
CTCTTCATTGGGTGTTTCGTGGCGACAGCGGGTGAGGTTTCACTCGTGATCGACCACCGAATGCAGGGTCTGCCGCTTCGCTCGGGCGAGACGTATGCAATGAACAGCGGCGCATGGTTTTTCAAACCACGATTCGTGAAGTACTACATCGCTGAGATGACCGTGATCCATGATGGTGGTAAGCGCACGGCCCTTTCGGATGTCTACCTACTTGTTGATGCCTTGGGCCAATCGCGGTACGTCCTTGGATCGTACGACGTAACCAGTGTTGAAGCACTTGAGTTCCACATTGGTGTCGACAAGCTTCGCAATCACCTCGATCCAACGCTCTACCCTCCTGAACATCCACTCGCATTGAAGAACCCGACGATGCACTGGGGTTGGGCTGCAGGGTACCGCTTTATTGCCGTAGAGGGATCATCAGGCACAACGAGCAATGTTGTGGCGACGGATGTTCAGCTGCACGCTGTGGGCAATGAGCTCTATCGTAAGATCACAATGCCTGTATCCTCAACGGCAAGCACTACGGGGATCGACATCAATCTTACCGCTGAATACGGAGCGCTGTTTACGCAGCTTGACGTGGGCTTTGGTTTGATCTTCCACGGATACGGTGAAGAAACAATCATCCTGTCGAATAACATGTCCACACGTGTGTTTTCATCGCCGACAACGAGCGTAGCGCACGAAACAACGGTTACTGCAACAGTGTGGCCGAATCCCGCTCGCACGATGATCACAATGCGTTCCGATCTTGGAGCCGTGCGCACCGCACAGCTGATCGATGCATTCGGAGCAGTTGTCACGTTACCTGTGAGTGGCGATACACAGACCACCTGGGATCTTTCAGGGTTTAGCTCAGGAGCATACACCCTGCTGCTCACCTCACCTTCCGGCACCACGACACATGTTCCGGTCGCTCTTTTACGGTAGTCTCTGGAGCATGATGATCGTCGTACTTGGCTGTACGGCTGATCATGTCGTTATTCCGATCGTCGCACTGGTGGATGTTCCTCCGGGCTTCTCGGAACAAGTGTACCCTGCAGACAACCTGCCAACACCGGAACGTGTTCGCTTGGGCAAGATGCTGTTCTTCTCGAAGGAACTCTCCCGTACGCGAACGCTATCGTGTGCATCATGCCACAACCCTTCACTGGCATTCACCGACGGACGTGCGACAAGTATCGGAGTGGATCAACGAATCGGAACTCGCAACGCTCCATCACTTGCCAACCTTGGCTATCAACCCTACTTCATGCGAGAAGGGGGCGTACCGACACTCGAGATGCAAGTATTGGTCCCTGTGCAGGAGCACGACGAATTCGATATGAACATGCTCGATGTGGTTGCGAGACTCGAGAAGGACTCGCTGGTGCAGACGTTGAGTCGGAGTGCGTACCAACGTGACGTTGATGCGTATGTCATCACGCGTGCGATTGCGTGCTTTGAACGAACGCTTGTCAGTGGTCGCTCACGGGCGGATCAGAACCGCCTCACTGCAGAAGAGGAGCGTGGTCGCACAATCTTCCTTAGCAACCGCACGCAATGCTACACGTGTCACGGTGGCAACATGTATACGACCCATGCGTTCGCGAATAATGGAGCGCTTGCCAACTACACGGATGTTGGTCGGTATCGCGTGACAAACAACGAAGCAGACCGGTACATGTTCAAGGTGCCGTCGTTGCGCAATGTTGGCGTTACAGCGCCGTATATGCACAACGGCTCGATATCTTCACTGCGTGAGGTGATCGACCGCTACAATCGCGGTGGGATGGGTCACCCTGCTACCGACGCGAGCATTGTTCCATTGGGATTGAGCGACGATGAGTGTGCCGCCCTGGAGGCGTTTCTGCGTAGCCTCACCGACGATAGTTTTTGCAACGATCCACGGTTCCGAGAATGAAGCTCGCCATCGCTCTAACTGTCGCATGTGTGGTCACAGCATGTACAAACACCTCTGCACCTGTGCCTACACCAGAGTATGATCCAACGCCATACACGTTGGATGCATCGAGCTTCCCGTATGGATTTCAGTCAATGCCATTGCCAACCGACTATCCACTGACGCAGCAGCGCGTTGAGCTCGGACGCATGCTGTTCTACGAACGAGCGCTCTCCCGCGACGGCTCGCAGAGTTGCGCCTCATGTCACGTTCAAGCAGATGGATTGTCAGACAGTCGGAAGTACAGCGTCGGCATTCGCGGTCTCGCTGGTACGCGTCAAGCAATGTCGTTAGCGAACCTCGGATGGCATCGTCGTGGGTTCTTCTGGGATGGTCGCACCGCGACGCTCCGCGATCAGGCACTGATGCCGATTGAAGACACACTCGAAATGGACAACACGCTCGATAATGCGGTGCGGACACTTACAGCTCTGCAACGCTATCGCGATCAGTTTATCCGTGCCTTTGGTACTGATTCCATCACTGCCGAGCGCATGGGCATTGCGATGGAGCAGTTCATGCTTACGATTGTCTCTGGCAACAGCAAGTGGGACAAGGTG
>CAYXKK010000074.1:0-388 GCA_964465685.1 uncultured Melioribacter sp. | reverse complement strand
TTCTTCAATGAGTTCGATCCGACGGGTAAGGTGAAATCTGGCGAGTGTTTTCATTGCCATGGTGGACCGAACTTCACCAACGATCGGTACATGAATAACGGACTCGATGACGATGCGTCGTTCATGGATATCGGCCGTGAGCGGGTAACTGGCAATCCCTACGATCGCGCGAAATTCAAAGTGCCAACGCTCCGAAACATCGCGGTCACAGCCCCCTACATGCATGACGGACGTTTCACGAAGCTTGAAGATGTTGTGCAGCATTACTCATCTGGTGTGAAGCAATCATCGACCGTCGACATTCTTTTACAGTTCAGTCTTAAACCAGGCCTCGGGTTGAGTGAGTCGGACATCGCCGACCTTGTTGCATTCCTCAGGACACTCACCG
>CAYXKK010000073.1:0-3031 GCA_964465685.1 uncultured Melioribacter sp. | reverse complement strand
GCACTTCCTTACTCCGTTCGCTCTTCTGGGTCTAGCCGCGGCTGGGAGTCCTGTGCTTCTGCACTTGTTGAATCTCCGTAAGCTGCGGACGATCGAGTTTTCGACGGTGCAGTTTCTTCTCGAACTGCAGCAGACACGTGTCCGCAAACTCAAGATCCAACAGATCTTGTTGCTCATCCTTCGCACGCTTGTCGTGCTATTTGCCGTCTTCGCGTTGGCACGTCCAACGATTCCGGGCTCGCTGCCGTTGCTTTCGTCGACATCGCGCTCGAGTGTGATCATCCTGATCGACAATTCGGGAAGCATGGAGGCATCGGATGGAGGGGGCGAGCGACTGCTTCAAGCGAAGAAGGCTGCGCGACAGATTGTGGAGGGCCTACGCGATGGCGACGAAGTTGTTGTCTTGCCGATGACCGGTCTTGATGGCTCAACGTCGATCGACTTTACGCGCACATTCCCGATTGCTCTCGAGCATATCGAGCGTATTCGTTGTACTGATGGAACGGCCAATCTTCCATCAGCGCTTCGGACGGTACGTCCGCTGCTCGACAATGCTCTGCATGCACATCGTGAGATCTACGTGGTGAGCGATGCGCAACGGTCGATCATGCATCGCGCTGATGCTTCACGCGATCGCGTTCTCACACACGATGCATCGGTCTTTCTTGTACGTGTTGGTGACGGACAGCGTGGATTAGAACAGAATGTTTCCGTGGATTCGGTTGCACTGCGAACAGCTCTGTTTCAGCCGGAGAAAGCTGTCGAGCTGGAAGCACAGGTGCGGAACGGCAGCGAACGTGATGCGACCGGTGTTGTTGTGTCGATGTCGTTTGATGGCGTACGTGTTGCACAGCGTGTTGTGGATCTCCCCGCAGGGGAAACACGAACAGTGTCGCTCGCTGCTCCTCCGCAACGCAGCGGCATGATTGCTGCTGCAATTGAACTTGAAAATGATGCCATCGATCGTGACAATGTGCGATGGGTGGGCTTTACTGTTCCCGAACGGGCAACGGTAGGCGTGATCGGCTCTGAGTCCGACGCGCTCTTTGTGCGCACGGTGCTCTCATTGCCAGGCATGGAGCGCAGCGCTCCGCGTCTGCAACATTATCGCACGCTCCGCGAGGCAGCGCCGGCACTTTCGTCGCTTGATGCCATCGTGATCGCTGGTGGTGACGTAACCATGCAGGATATCTCGCAGGTGCGTCAGTTTGCCGAGAGCGGTGGCGGTCTTGTTGTCTTCGGTTCCGACGCAGCTGGTCTGGCTGAGCTACTGAGCACATGTGGACTTGTTGTCGGTGATCGTGTGAGCTCTGATGGTGATGCACCGTTCGCCATCACGTCGGCCGACAAGCAGCATCCACTTTTTGCAGGTGTGTTCATCACGTCCACAGGCACCGACCGTGCCGTTGAGTCTCCGCGCATCACCACGCTGCGTCCTGCGCGCGGCGGTACAGAGATCGTGCAAACCACCGCTGGTGCAATGATCACGGAGTCTGTACTCGGTCAAGGACGCGTGATCTATTGTGGTGTTCCTCCCACAATGGAATGGAGTACCTTCCCAACCACGGGTTTGTTTGCGGCCTTCATGGTGCGATCGATCCTGTACACGGTGTCTCCACGTGATCAAGGCCTGTCGGTGGCCGTCGGCGACGCTGTTCGTGTGCCGGTGCCGCCACGACATGCAGGTGATCAGAGTTTCGTTGCGCGCGATGTCTATGATGTCGAAACGACCTTGTTCCCAGTGCGACTGCCGTCATCGACACTCCTTGAGCTACCTCCACAGTACCGCAGTGGCGTAGTGAAGATCCTCGCGCAGGATTCCTCATCGGTGATGACTGTAACCTTGAACGCGGCAACTACGGAGTCCCGACTCGACTTCATCGAGCGCGGAACGTGGGCGAACGAACTTGCTCCCATGGTAGACCACCCTGACCACGTCGTGGAGGTGTCTACCCAATCGTCGATGCGGGATGTTGCCCAGGCTGCCCGCACCGGATCAGAGCTGTGGTCGGTCTTCGTTGTCCTAGCACTCATCTGTGCTGTTGCCGAAATGGCTGTCTCACGCTTCATGGCCCAAGAAGCATCGGTGGCAGCTACGACGTAAATTCCGCGTATGTCGAACCTGACGCATCATCCGGAGCAGACCGAATTAGCAGACCGTTTTGTGGCTGCACAGCGTGGTATTCGCGAAGCACTCGAAGAGTGGCATCGATTGTCGACCGTCGTTCGGCCACGGTTGAATGCAGCGTACGAGTCGTTCTTCGGAGAACTTGAGCGCCAACTTCAGGTAACAGCCATCGCCAGCTCCGAGCTTACCCGACGTGTCGAACTCCTTACGATTAAGGTTGCGCGTGGCGAGCGGCTCACGCCAGAGATCATTGCGCTGATCAACCAGGTTGTCGACAAAGAGTATGCGCGGTATCACCGCCGACTGCGCGAGGCCTTCGATATGACCGTTGACGATCGTAATCGGGCGGCAGCATCGCGCATTGATGCTACCGATGATGCCGAGCTCGTTAACATGTATCGCTCGCTCGTTAAGAAGCTACATCCAGATGCAAACGCCGACGCGTCGGAGGATGCTGCGTATTGGCATCGCGTTCAGGCCGCATACAAGGACCGGAATGTGAGTCAGCTCCGCGCACTTCTCAGTGTTGTTGGTGCTGCCGATGTCGACGATGCGCAGACGGCATCGTGGGATCTCGATCGCTGGCATCGTGAAGTAGAAGTGCTCGAGCGACGTCGCGATGTGGAAGAGCGGAAGCTCCGCCGGCTGCGCATGCAGGAGCCCTTTGTGCATGAAGCTGAACTCGATCGTGCATCGTGGCGCGATGCGCACATGCGCGAGCTGCAGTCAGCCATAGCCGAGAAGGAACGCGAGATCGCTGAGAATCGTGAACACTACCGTGAGCTCACGGGCGGTGAGGTTCCGACCGGTACGGATGTAACGAAGACCAAGGATGAACAGACGTTTGAGGAAGACTTTATGAAGAACACCTACTTTGGACAACGCTGATGTACTCCATTGAAC
>CAYXKK010000072.1:0-3054 GCA_964465685.1 uncultured Melioribacter sp. | reverse complement strand
ATCGTGCACAGCAGCTCTATGGCGTAACACCACCACGCACTACCGTGCGACTCGTACGTGAAGAAATGACGATCCCTGAGCGTTACGGTGACGTCGTCCCAATGTGGGCTGGACGCACACTCCCGTGGCGTGTGGCATCGGTAACAGCCTAAGTCTGTTCCATTTCTTCAACGACGAGTGTGGTTGCTTCAATGCCGCAGATGCGAACCTGCGCACCTAGGTTGATCTCTGTTGCACGCAACGATATCGCGTGCCAATCATGACCATCAACCTGCACGTGTCCGTGCGTTCCGTCCGATGTGATCATCTCGGTAACGAGCACAACTCTACCGAGCAGCTCGTCAGCACCTGATGGCTGTTGCGACTCCGTATAGGAGCGCTTGCGACGAAGCAATGGTCGCAGCGTCAGGAAACTCAGGAGTCCAACCACAGCAAAGAGGCCAACCTGCCACTCCAGCGAACCGCCGAGTTCAGCTGAGATGCCAGCGGCAAGCGCTGCCAGAGCGATGTTTGCCAGGACGAATCCCGGGGTGATCATTTCGAACAAAAACAGCACGACGGCTGCTGCATACCATAGCTGTGAAGGTGTCATGGCTACAGAGATACTGATTTTCGCCGGTCTTCGTCACATGAATTTGATATGACATCGATGGGCGATGTTCTCGTAACTTCGTCGATATGCCGTGGACGCCCCCTACCGTTGTAACGCTGTCGAATGGAATTCGCGTTGTCTGTGATCACGTACCCCACGTTGACTCATGCGCCGTGAGTTTCTGGGTCGATGCGGGCACCCGTGACGAGCCGAAGGGTGGCGACGGCGTGGCCCACGTAGTAGAGCATACGGCGTTCCGTCGCACACCAAGACGAACGATGTCGAAGATTTCTCGTGACTTCGAGAACGTTGGGGCGTATGTCAACGCCTATACAACGAAGGAAGAAACCTGCTACTACGTGCGGACACTCACACAGCACCTTCCGCGCGTCATGACAACACTTGCCGACGTTGTACTTAATCCGGTGTTCCGTGATGAGGATGTCGACACTGAACGTGGCATCATCATCGAGGAGATTCGCTCCTACGAAGACGAGCCGGAAGAGTACGTCTTTGACCTCGGCGAGCAGCAACTCTTTGGTACGCATCCTCTCGGCATGCCAATCGTTGGCACTGTTGCGAGTGTTTCGAGTATCACGGCGGATGAGGTGCGAGCGTTCCATACACGACACTACGTGCCGTCTCGCATTGTTGTCGCCGTGAGTGGCAATGTGACCATCGATACGATTACGGCACTCGTAGAGGCATGTACATCCGGCATTAAGCGAAGCACGTCGAAACGGCGACGCACAACGCCTGTTGCGCGTGCTGCTCATGAAGTGACGTTCCGTAAGCCCCTTCAACAGGCGCATTTGCTGTGGCAGTCGCGCACATCGGGATATCACCACGATGATCGCTATGCGCTGCAACTCATGAATGTGATTCTCGGCGATGGTATGTCGTCGCGCCTCAACGTACGTCTGCGCGAGAAGCGCGGACTCGCCTACTCGGTGTACTCGCAGGTACAGCTCTTTGCTGATTGTGGATCGTTCTCGATCTATGCGGGCGTTGATGATTCGCATACTGCTACGGTGCATACATCAATCGCGGCAATTCTCAAGGAGATGGCCGCTGATGGTGTTACGGTTTCCGAGCTCTCACGAGCTAAAGCACAACTTCGTGCAAGCAAGTTGATGGCGCTCGAGAGTCTTTCTGCACGCATGACGATGCTGGGTAAGGGGCTCCTGGAAGACGGACATCCGGAGGATCCCTACGCGACGATCACTGCGCTCGATGCGGTCGATCGTGAGACGATTGCTCGGTTGGCCAGCGACGTCTGCAATCCCGACGTTTGGAGTCGGTGCATCCTGCTTCCTTCTGGCGAGGAGTAAGCAGATGATGCAGTTCACACCGGAACAACACGCCGCGCTTGATCTGCATGTCCATTGCGCTGTACACGCGAATGCTGGCTCAGGGAAGACAAGTGTTGTAACGCATCGCTTTGTAAAGATTCTCATCGAAACGGCGACACCGCTCGATCAGATCATCGCAATCACATTTACGCGTGCAGCTGCTGCAGAGATGCGCGAGCGGATCCATCGCTTGCTTGCAGACGCACAGAATTCGCCTGAGCTGAGAGCTTCGTTTGCTTCGCATCTCTCCGATGATCAGCTTGTTCGACAACTCCGTGAATGGGCGGCGAACATTTCGACGGCTCGTATCAGCACGTTCCACAGTTTCTGTGCTGGAGTTGTCCGGCAGTACGCTGAAGAACTTGAACTTGATGCCGAGATTCGCGAACTCGATGCTGCCGATGCCTCAGCATTGGTTGATGATGCTGTGCGGCGTACTATCACCGAGCATCTTCGTCCAACGTCGCCGCGCGCATCGGCGTTGACATCTGTGTTCGACGACGTGGCAATTGATACCGTCCGCGCAATCATTGCCCATGCAACACGCGACTCGTCGTTTGCCGCTGCGCTTGCATCAGATCCCCAGCATACGCGCATAGAGCGTCGACGCACGTGGGTAAGCCAGCAGTCACTCGTGATCGCGCGGGACGCGCTCCAGTTGTTCGAAGAGCATCTCCTGCCACTGTCAGACATTCCGGCCATAGCTGATCTGCTCGAGTGTGCCAAGCACTTAAAGGTGCGCTGTGCTGATCCCGACGATCATCAGGTGGCGTCAGAGATCGAGAAGCTTTATACGAAGACGTTTACCACGAAGCATGAGATCCGAGCGGCGCTTATTCCAAAGGATCTTCGTGCCTCGATTCCGACGTTGCCAGTTGCGTCTGCTGAGTTACGGGCGCTCTTGCCTGTTCTCGCTACGCCATGGGATGACATCCAGGAGCAACGGCTCGACGAGATACTCGACGTTCTGGAAGAGGTTGTCGCTGATGCGCGCGACCGCTATCGCACGCTGAAGCGAGAGATGAATGCAATCGATTTCGACGACATGATTCACTACACGCTCGAGCTGCTCACGGACGCGTCTATTGCCTCTGCGCTCGGCAAAAGTGT
>CAYXKK010000071.1:0-3072 GCA_964465685.1 uncultured Melioribacter sp. | reverse complement strand
CACCGCTCTTGGTGGAACAGACTTCGTACGTGAGGATAAGGATCTTGCACCGTGGGCGCTATTCCGCGAGAAGGTTGCTGCGTCGTACGATGTTGCGTCGACAATCGTTGCGGCGATGCGTAACCATGATAGCCTGACGGTGATCGACATGGAGACACGCGATAGCATCTATGCGATGGCGGGGCTCTTTATGGTCGAGAACTACAACCCTGCTTCGAAAACGGAGCTCAAGATTCTCAAGGGCTTCGAAGTCACGCGACTCATCACTGGTGTCTGTGAGCGCATTCGCGGTGGCGCCGGACTCCGCATAACGCACAACGAGCTGATGCAGGATGCGACCTACACTCCGTTGTCGAAGGCAGAGATTATCATCCCGGCAGACTCAAAGGTTGCACTTCAGGACGGTGTTCGCTTCTGTTTGAAGAACCTCTACGGAACACTTACCGAACAACGGGAACCGTCGCGGTAGTCGAACCAGATGTTCGCGTGGCTACACGCACAATGTACCAGCCAGATGCGATCGCTGAAGGGAACGGGACGTCGATAAGCGTCTCGCCCTTTGGAAGCAACACAGTCGTTGTCTCGGCAACGTGTGTTCCCATGAGGTCGGCAACTTCAATACGGACGTCATCAGATGCGCCAAGCGATACGGCAATACGGAGATGCTCTTGCACCGGCAGCTGTGATACGATGCGCATCGCAGCCTGTGCTCCGTGGCGGATAAGGAAACGAGGTCCGCACGCATCGACAACAAGCGAGCCATCATCTGCTGCAACGTTTACGTCGTCTCGCGACCAGATACTCACCGATGCGAATGTCAACGGCGTACTGTCGGGTATGGCAGAGAAGGCGGTACCATATAGCACGCCAACCGATCCAGGGGTTCCGGCATCGGGGCCACGTCGACGAACCGTGAACGCAACACGTCCAGGCGTTGCCTCTGTGACGACATCAACATCTCGCATGGTACCAGACAGGATACTATCAACGCGAAGATTGAGTCGCGAAAACGTCACATCGATACGCGCACTGTCCATCATAGCATCGCGTACTGATTGTTGCCAATCTACTGGGATACGAACTGACGCTCCAGGCTGCGCAACGTAGTCGTCAATGTGAAGCGTGAGATCGTACGATGGTGGTTGGCCGGGATCACGTCCCGTACCACGAAGATCAACAACGGTTGTCGTGGTGCATTGCGCCAGACTCGTTACCGAGATCTGCGCATCGTCGGCACCAACACGGACCGGTGCGAACTCGAGTTCAAATGATGTGGTGTCGCCAGCAGCTAGCACGCGACCGACAAGCGACTGTAGCACGCGGAAGCGCGTGGTTGATGGGTTGATCTCCAGCTGCGTAATCGTACGTGGAACAGTGTCAGTGATGCGCAGGTTCACCGTGTGCTTCGAGACTGTTCCATTTGCTACTGTTTCAAGAATGAACGACGGATCAGCTACGATGGGACGCTCCGATCTAGCAACTACCATTATGCGGAGCTCTTGCCTGTCCGGACAGGTAAGGTTCTGCACAACGAGACGTCCAAAAGACTGTCCGACGCGTACGAGCGCGGGATCGAACTGGAGTACAATAACACCACTATCACCGGCAGCAACGCGCGTCGGAGATGACATCAGTTGCAGTCCGGGGAATGACTGTTCAAGATTCATAAAGAGTTCAGCGGGGATAGTCCCCACATTCCGAACAACGACCGACTTCGTGAAGACAGGAAGACATGTCGTGATGTCCCACACATCTAAGACCATTGGTGCAACTGTGATGGCCGCAACATCTGCTCTTCCACGAAGCTCAACAGTGAGGAGTTCATCGTTGATCCGCAATTCAACGCGAGCCGTCTGCGCATCAAACAACGTTGGCAGGTATTCAACCACGTACCATGTGCGCGTATTTGGCTGGAGCGTTGGCGTGGACGGACCGCGCACAATCCTGAATGGTGCGTTCTGCGGAGCAATCACCGCAGACTGCACAACAACAGAACGGTCGCCCTTGACGTCGACATAGAAGCTATCTTGTTGCGGTCGCAACAAACATTGCTGCTGCCACACCAATGATGTCGGACCATGCGTGACGTTCGTCGACATAGCTCGCAGATAGACTTCCGAGGCTACAGTGGTGCTGCATGACGTTGCCGCAACTACTTCGAGGACACCTCGATATTCTGCCGGTGTCGCAGAAGTCCATTCAATGGTGACAACAGCGCTGTCACCACGGCGCAGAACAAAGGGCAGCGGCGGAATGTTGGTTGTCATGGTCATCGGCAGTGGACGCATACGTATGTCCAGCACACGTGCGCTGTCACCACCAGCAAGTCGTATCACAAACCGATGGCGCATCGGAACGCCTACATCGGCAGAATCACGAAGAGATGCCGGTGTGATCGTAAGTGCGAGGTTTTCTACAAGCCCCTTAACCACAACATACTCTACGGCATCGCAGGTTGATAGGCGTATCGCAATGGTATCCATGAACGGACCCTCTACTCTCGCCGTATACGTAAACGTAAACGACCTCTGCTGTCCGCCGATGAGTGTGACGGAACTCTGGGGTAAGCCCGAGATATTCGGCGAGGCCGATGAGAACCGCATCGATGCAGTCGATGTACCAGTGTTGGTAACTGCAATGCTCCGATCGTAAAACGTGCCAACGCACATCGAACCGAGATCAATCACGCGTGGCGTAACGGCAATGAGTGTTCGCTGCGATGTACCACGCAATGCAACAACCCACGGCGTTTTCGAACCGCGCACAAGCGTGCGATCGTCGTGTTCGATCGTCAACGTTACGTTGTCTGCACTCGATTGCGGAACGTAGTCAATCAGCAGCGTATCGACTTCACCTGGCTTCATATTCCACGGCGCACCAAAGCGTCCGCTCACGAATCCCCGCACACGAAACGGCTGCACGCCCATTGTTGTCGCATCAATACGGGTGATGATCAGTGGGATATTACCAGTGTTCCACATCGGAATCTTCAATGTCGCTATGGAGTCGCATCCTGCTGCAACGCTCACAGCTTGGACAGAGTTGAAGATCGGCGATTCACCATAGACACGC
>CAYXKK010000070.1:0-3150 GCA_964465685.1 uncultured Melioribacter sp. | reverse complement strand
GATGGGTTATTCCGACCTTCGTCGTTCCTACGGGATGATTGGTGTATTCGTCGATGCCAATGGCGTCGATTCCTATACGTCCACGCTCCGCAACAATACGTGGTCGACGAAGTCGACCTATGGAGTGTTTGTCGATACGACCACAGCATCGACAGGAAATCAACAGCAGGCTATGACCCAACCAGCGTCACAGACTGAGAAGGACCAACTTGCCACTGCGATAGACAGTCTGTTCGTTCAAGCATCTGCTGCGCCGTTGCGCTTTCAGGCGAATGTTGTTCCGGCTCGTGCCGCACTCGGAGCTCGTGGAGACGAGGCACTTCCCTACCTCGTTCAGCAGATGTCCACGCAAATGCCGCGCGAGCGCATAACGCTTGAAACTGTTCTTCCGAAGATTTTTGAATCTTCACCCGAACGCACACGCCTGGTGCTACACGAGCAGCTCCGCTCGCAGGACGCATCGGCATCAGCACTTGCAGCTACCATCCTTGGCAAAGTCCGCGATACAACATGCATCACCGATTTGATTGCGATGTCCAACGATGCCTCGTGGCGGCGACGTCGATTAGCAGTATTTACATGGGGCGAACTCAACGATTCGCTGTTTACCAACGCATTCACGCATCTGCTCCGCGATCCCGTCCCGTATGTTCGACAGCGCGCTGCCTTCGCTATTGGCAAGGTAGCAGGCTCATCCTTCGATTCCGTGCGACTGGCGCTCTATGATGTCGAGCAGATTGTGCGCCACGCAGCAGTTGAAGGATTGCTCCGCGGTCCTCGTCGACCAATGCGTGAGATCCGTTCATGGTGTGCAAACATCAACGATCCGATAACACTTCGGAGCAATCTACGCCTTCTCGGATGTGCCGATACAACCGAAGCTGACGTTCGGGAACTTGCGGTGTGGTTCAATTCGTCGTCAGTTCTCATGCGAGAGTCGATCACACATCTGCTGCCGTCACTCCCAATGCCATGGCGTTCGATGACGGCTGATCAGCTCACCCTGCTGGCACAACCTGTATCCAAGCGAAAGCAACGTCGAACACCGCGATGATCCGACACCACTACACCCTCGAACATATAGCACGTGAAGTCGCTGCACGGTACTGCGGGGCGACGCTCGTCGAAGCTTGGACGCAGGAGAAGTACACTGTCGCGATGGTATTTGCTGTCAACGACGAGCTACGGACGATCATGATCGATACAACACCGGATGGTGGATCGATATCAGAACAGCCGCAACTCCGACGAGCACGAAGCAACACGCGCGATGTGTTCCGTCCACTATGGAACACTCCACTTGCTCTGGTTACAAAACATCCGGACGACAGAGTGATCTCACTCTGGTTCAGCGATCACCAGGTGCATTGCGAGTTCTTTTCTTCAGGCAATGGAAATGTGGTGTGTGTTCGAGACGGCATGATCCTTGAAGCACTACGGGATACAAGTGAGCGTTGTGATACGACGTTTTCTGTTAACGCACCGAGTGCGATTCCCCTTTGGGAGCAACAGAGCTTAACGGCCCAACAGGCTCTCGCTCGATCACCGCTCCAGCTTGGTCCGTGGTATGCCGAAGAGGTATGCCGGAGAGCGGGTGTCGACCCATCAACACACGTCAGTGATCTTTCGCCGACGCAGCGTGATCTATGCTCGACGATTGCAGAACAGGTACGCACGACGTGCCTTTCGACACGGTCATTCTATGTTCTCACGCGTGGTGATGCACGCCTGCTATCACTCTGTGAGCTGCAATCATGGGCAGCAAGCGAGACGCTCTCGTCGGCACTCGAAGCGACGACATACCTTCTACGTGAACGCTATCGCATCGAGCATCTTCGCTCGAAGCGTGTAAGCGCATTGCGCACACTTACAAATGACGTCCAACGTGCACAGCGGACATTAGCTGCACTCAATTCTGATAGCGTGCGTGATGCGCGATCTGAGCGCTACAGGATGTGGGCTGATACACTGCTATCCTACCCTCAGCAGCACGAACGAGATCGCACCACCATCACATTGGTCGGTCCGAACGGCGATGATATCTCAATTCCGTTGAATCCAGCGCATTCGATCATTGAGAACGCCACACGTCTCTATGACAAGGCACGCTCGGCTGAAACCGCTGCGCTCCATCGTGAGCAACGGATTCCTGAACTTCAACGTAAGATCAATGAACTCGAGGAACGCATCGCGAAGATTGAGCAAGCCGATACGATTCGCGACATTGAAGCATCTTCTCCACAACGCATGAACACACAAACGAACGATCCACGCGACGAAGCAGGCGGACGTTTCCG
This sequence comes from uncultured Melioribacter sp., assembly GCA_964465685.1. GTDB lineage: Bacteria > Bacteroidota > Ignavibacteria > Kapaibacteriales > Kapaibacteriaceae > UBA10438. The sequence continues at coordinate 853 of CAYXKK010000070.1, read as the reverse complement.
TGTTTTCGTCATTGACGAACAGCACACATTGTACGTTGGCAAGAGCGCAGCGAACAATGATGAACTCACAATGAGGTTCGCAAAACAGAATGACTGGTGGCTGCATGCTCGAGGTTCTGCCGGCTCGCACGCAGTGTTGCGTGGGGTAGACGCCGATCGTATCCCGAAGCCGGTACTCGAGAAAGCTGCCGCAATCACTGCCTACTACTCACAGGCACGAAATGCCTCGTGGGTGAGTGTTGTGTATACGCAGCGGAAGAACGTTCGCAAACCGAAGGGTGCTAATGTCGGTGCTGTCGTGCTCGAACGCGAGCAGACAGTCATGGTAAAGCCATCGATTCCTAGTTGACGACCTGCACAATCTTCACAGTGGTTCCCACATGAAGAATGTACCATCCTGTAGGAAGGTCAGACACATGGAGCATGATGCTCGACAAATCTGTGACGTTGTGACGCACGAGTCGCCCAAGTTGGTCAACCAACGATACTGAACCGAGTGGCCTGTTCCCCGTCACTGTGAGCACTTCGCTCGCGGGATGTGGTGCGACGACGACGTCGTACCGTTCCTCACCCGCTGCAACACCAACAGGTCCTCCCGTAACGCCAATCACGAACTGATGCGGAACAGTAACACCGCGTCCAAACGCGTTGTAGATGGACGCAGTGGTGGCACTGTAAGGAGCTGCTCCGGTGCTTCGCGCAACGGTCCACTCCGGACCTGCCGACCAATTCGGTCGTGTAAGCATGCGAAACATTCTTCCAACGGCATCTGCTGAGTCGATAAGCTTTGTTGCCGCGACGCGCAGCGATGAGATCTCATGAATCTTGCTGTCGAGCGTGAAGGCATCAACTA
>CAYXKK010000069.1:0-3153 GCA_964465685.1 uncultured Melioribacter sp. | reverse complement strand
CTTACGAAATCGTTGCATCGCCTGCGTATTCGGCGTCTTCACCGAGCAGTTGTTCGATGCGCAGAAGTTGGTTGTACTTCGCAACACGGTCTGTGCGACATGGTGCACCGGTCTTGATCTGACCAGCACCCAGTGCAACGGCGAGGTCTGCGATCGTTGCATCTTCTGTTTCGCCCGAGCGGTGCGAGAGGATTGCCGAATAGCCATAGCGGTGCGCCATTGCAACGGCGTCGAATGTTTCGGAGAGTGTTCCGATTTGATTGACCTTCACAAGGATCGAGTTGGCAACGCCTTCTGCAATACCCTTTGCAAGGAAGTCGACATTGGTCACGAACAGATCGTCACCAACGAGCTGACACTGGTCACCGATTGCGTCTGTGAGTGCCTTCCAACCTTCCCAATCGTTTTCGCCCATACCGTCTTCAATCGATACGATAGGATACTGCGTAACGAGCTTCGCATACCAGTCGACCATTTGTGCTGGTGTTCGCTTTTCGTTCGTTGACTTATACATCACGTATGCGCCGTCCTTGACCATTTCGGATGCTGCTACGTCGAGCGCGAGCACGATGTCTTCGCCGGCCTTATAGCCAGCCTTCGTGATCGCTTCCATGATCATGTCGAGCGCTTGTTCATTCGATGTGAGTGATGGTGCAAAGCCCCCTTCATCACCGATGCTTGTGTTGAGTCCGTTTGCCTTGAGTACCGACTTCAGCGTGTGATACGTTTCTGTGCCCATGCGCAGCGCGTCGGAGAACGTCTCTGCACCAACTGGCATGATCATGAACTCTTGAATGTCCACGTTGTTATCAGCATGACGTCCACCGTTGAGGATGTTCATCATTGGTGTTGGCAGCAACGTTGAGCGCACACCGCCGAGGTAGCGGAACAACGGCATACCGTGGAATTCCGCTGCAGCCTTTGCAACAGCCATCGATGCACCGAGCAGAGCGTTTGCGCCCAGACGTGACTTATTCTCTGTGCCGTCGAGGGCGATCAGGATCGCGTCGATCTGACGTTGATCCGATGCATCCATACCAACGAGTGCTTCGGAGATCTCGCCATCGACGTGTCCAACAGCTGTGCGCACACCCTTACCACCGTAGCGCGACGCATCACCATCACGGAGCTCTACAGCTTCGTGTTCGCCCGTGCTTGCGCCCGATGGCACACCTGCTGTGCCGAACGAACCATCTTCGAGAAGAACATCGACTTCGATCGTTGGATTACCGCGGGAGTCGAGGATCTCGCGTGCGACGACATCAACAATAGTGCTCATAGGTGCATTCCTTGGAATCGACTTAGGAGAGAGTTGAGAAGCTGAGTGCATCGATCTTCTTCGCAAGCTGCACATCAAGGATGGTGAGTCCACCCTGATCATGTGTGCTCAGTGTAATGCGAACCTTGTTCCAGCCATAGACAAGGAGATCGGGATGATGGTCCATTGCTTCGGCAAGCAATGCGACGGCATTCACCAGTCCGATTGCTGCAGCAAAGTTTGAAGCTTGTATCTCACGAACAACAGTGGCGCCATCGCGGCGCCACAGTGGAATATCTTGTAGATGTTCAATGAGATCGGCCTCGCTCAAGAGAGAGGGACGAGCCATGTTAGTTCAGTTGTGCGTTAAGCTTCTCGGTGATGTAGCCCTTTGGCACTGCGCCAACGATTGTGTCAACAACCTTGCCGCCCTTGAAGATCAAGAGAGCAGGAATCGAGCGGATGCCGAATTCCATTGCGACGCGTGGGTTGTTGTCGACATCGACCTTTGCGATCATCACCTTGCCATCGTAATCGTTCGCAAGTTCATCCATCAGCGGAGCGATTGCGCGACATGGTCCGCACCACGCAGCCCAGAAGTCAACAAGCACTACATTATTCGCATTGATCTCTGCTGAGAACGTATCGTCGGTGAGATGTTTTGGCTGTGCCATGAGGCCTGTATCCTAACGAGAGGTGTTCGTGAAAGAGCTACTGAGTAGGTGCAAACCTACGCAACGATGACGAATGCCGACGGTGACAAGTGCACCAAGATTACTCTTCGGGATCGGCGAACGCTTCGATGATCATCGCGACCATTGCGGTGGCGCGTTCGAGGTCGGCGAGGGTCGTTCCATTCTCGATCACGAAGTCGGCCATACCGCGTTTTTCTTCCATCGCCAGTTGCTCGGTCATGCGGCGTTCCACCTCTGCAGCGGTGGACTTCGAGCGTTCCATTACGCGGGCAACGCAGACATCGTGTGGGGCATCGACTACGATCACCCAGTCGAAGCCATCTTCCAGTTCGACCTCGTAGAGCAGAGCGCTTTCGATGGCCATCACCTTCGTTCCAGCAGCGTGTTCGCGCTCGATGGCGTGCATATGGGCATCAAGCACACGGGGGTGGACGATTTGGTTCAGGCGTGCAAGGCGCGCGTGGTGCTCTTCGGTTGCACCAAACACGAGGGATGCCAGGAAGGGGGCGTTAACCCCCTGCTCGGTAAGGACATCAGCACCAAACGCCGCCACGAGCTCAGCGCGCACCTCTGGATCTGACGCCATGATCTCCTTCGCCGTATCATCCGACGCATACACCGTCCACCCACGCTCGCGTAAGAGCTTGGAAACCGTGGACTTCCCTGTCCCGATACCGCCTGTAATGCCGATAAGCTTCATGGGGCAAAGATAGCCCCCTACCCACTTTCAGCATCTTTTGTATATTTGTGGCTCGATTTCAAGATGCACCGTTCGTCTAGGGGTTAGGACACCGCTCTTTCACAGCGGTAACACGGGTTCAATTCCCGTACGGTGTACACCTTCAACGTCCCATTTCACCCAGTGAAGTGGGACGTTTGCGTTTGTGGCCAGCCGACCGATAGCCGTTGTTCTACACGTTCTCACGCCCCAATGAAGCTTCTAACGAACTGGACCGTTTCCATGCCATTGTTGGCATGTCTGGTGTATGCATCCGGCTTGATTCACGACAGCGGTGTCTTCCAGGCAATCGCCGGCGTGTTGTTGATCCTCTCGGTCCTCGCCGCTGTGCACCACTCAGAGATCATCGCTCACAAGGTTGGCGAGCCCTATGGTACGATCATCCTTGCATTGGCGGTCACCATCATCGAGGTGTCTGTCATTATTTCGCTGATGATATCAGGGGGCGAGAAGACAGCCGC
>CAYXKK010000068.1:0-3225 GCA_964465685.1 uncultured Melioribacter sp. | reverse complement strand
CGCGAACGCTACCAAACTGTCTACGCCACGGAGTCGGGCTCCGTTGCGGCACCCACAGCTGGATTGCACTTTACCGACCGTGTTTTTGCGGCTTGCGATGCACGTGGGATTCACCGCACGACGCTCACGCTGCACGTTGGCATGGGTACATTCCGTCCGGTCGAAGCCACAGACGTGCGCGAGCATGTAATGCATCAGGAACGGTATGGGATAGGTCGCGCTGCATTGGAGGCAATACTTCGAAATGCGACGTCTGATCATCCGTGGATTACCGCCGTTGGAACAACGTCCATCCGAACCCTTGAATCACTCTATGCTGTCGGTGCGCGTAGCGTGCGTGATGGATCACCAGAGCAATCGATGTATGTCGGACAGTGGGAGGCGTTTGATCCCACCTTGCACGGCACGCCCCGTGCTGATGTCGTGCGCGCGTTGCTGGCCATGACAGACTACTACAACGTTGATACGCTCTGGGGTGAGACACAACTCATGATCGCTCCCGGCGCGCGCTTCGGCTTTACCGATGCGTTGATTACCAACTTCCATCAACCAGGCAACACCCTCCTCCTCCTTGTTGCTGGTGTCGTTGGAGAAGATGCATGGAGAGACATCTATGCCGAAGCACTCGCCAATGACTATCGCTTCTTGAGCTACGGAGATTCGTCGTTGCTGATCTGCCGCAAGCCTTAGCGCACGCGTACGAACGCCGGTGATGTCGAAATCACCGTTACTGATGGTGGGGCAATCACGCGGGGTCGGACGATGCCGGAGGGTGAGAGTTCGCTGATTTCAGCACGGAGATCACGCGCTGTTATCGATGCAATGTCTTCGACACCACCACGGATCACCACTGAGATGCGCCGTGGCGAGAGTGTAAGGAGTGAGTCGACAGCAACACCAAACCCAACAGGAACATCAGCGATCGTCCGATCTGCAGCCTGCTGCACGGAGAATGTCACGCGAACGCGCGACGGTTGGATGTTGATGAGCGATTGCAGAGAATCAGACACAGGAATATCGACAACGCGCGTCTCGTGCACATCGTCGAGGAAGATTGGCTCGGTACTCCAATGCGTGAGACCTTCTACAACGTTCCGAGATCCACGAACCTCCACATTGATCACATCCGTGCGTGGCTCAGCGGTGAGCATGAATCCTGGACGGCACGCCAGTGAGTAGGTGACGCGCAAAGGAACACGCTTCACGGCGAGGTCGCCTGTCGTGAGGGTAATGCGTTCGGGCTGCACAGAGAGTGTGCGCATCGGAATCGTCGTCGTAACGCCACTCAGCAAGTCAGAGATCTCAGCGATGTACGTCGAGGGTTGATCACTCTGCATTGATGCAAGATCCAACGTGCATGCTACCGACTTTGTGAAGTACAACGCATTGAGAATCTGGAGCCCCGTCGCACGAATGCGAATGCGGACCGTTGATGGTACTGTGGAGAGCATCGCCTGATTCGGCGGAGAGATCACAACGAGTGGCACATCCAGATCATCCTCATACGTGCGTGTCAACGACACGTACGTCCAGAGGGCGACCGCACCAAAGATTGCGATCAGGAGTGTGCTGATGCTGAATCGTCGTTGAGCCATGAGAGGTCGGTTGCAGGATCATCGAAGCGGCGGCGCAGATTTTCGCGACGTGCAATCATCGATGTGATCTGAAAGATATAGCGTTTTCGTTCATCGATGTCGATCGTCGTCTCGATACGCTGCGTCATCTCGTCGATGCGTTGATGCAGACGGTGAATCTCAATGCTCAGGAGTGCATCGCGGATCGGTTTCCGCATGTCGTACTCCGGCATGTCGATATTGAAGCGGCCCCACGATTCACTTGGTGATGATGTTGCGAAGAGAATATCTGCGATTTCACGACGTTCATCGGTCGAGAGTTCTTCGTCGTTGAGCAGAGGTTGCGTGAGTTCACCGTGCTCTTCTTCAGCGATCATCATGCGACGAAAAATGCGTCGTCCTCCCTCGCTCCAGAACGTCTCATCGGATACGTGGTAGGTGTTGAGGAGCATTGCAAGACCATCGCTGAGTGTGAGGGCCACGCGGAGCAACTCGCGCTCGGGTGGGAGCAGGACTGCAACGATGCGAGGCGGAGCATCGATGATTGGCGTATCAGCAGGTGTTGATGCGGCCGACGTACGCTGCTGTGTGGAAGACGACATCCGTGGAGCTGAAGGACCTCGCTGGACAACTGAGCGGAGCTCTGCTGCCAGATAGGCTTCATCGAGCCGGAACATCTCTGATAGATCGCGTAGGAGGAACTGATGTCGAAGCGTATCTGGAACTGAGGCGATCCATTCGAGCATCGTACGTACCGCCTTTGCCTGCTGTACGGGGTCGTTGAGCAGACCCTGGCGTTTGAAGCGCTCTGTCTGATGTACCAACCACGACGGTGCCGTTGCGATCATCGAACGCAGCGCATCGGGTCCGACCTCACGCACCAGAGAATCCGGATCGCTCCCTGGTGGAAGCACGACGCATTTCACATCGAAGCCAACAGCCAGGCCAAGCTCGATACCGCGCGTAATCGCTTTTTGTCCGGCTTCATCACTATCGAAGACGAGCACGATTGTGTCGGCGTAGCGTTGTACGCGGCGCAACTGATCGGTGGTAAGTGCAGTGCCGGAACTGGCCACCGTATTGGTGAACCCAGCTTGGTGGAGCGTTATAACGTCGGCCTGACCCTCCACGAGGATCGCCGTGCGGTGTTCGCTGATCGAACGCTTTGCTTGGGAGAGTCCGTAGAGAACACGACTCTTATCGAAGACAAGGCTCTGGGGTGAGTTGATGTACTTCGGCGATCCTGGATCATCAACGATCGTGCGAGCGCTGAAGCCGACAACGCGACCTGACTCATCGGTGATGGCGAACATCGCCCGACCACGGAATCGATCGTATGTCTTGCCATCCTCGCGAGTGATGACAAGTCCAGCATCGACTAAATGCTCGATTGAAAAGCCCCTTGTCAGAAGCACATTCATTGTAGAGTCCCATGCAGCTGGTGCTGCACCCAGTGCAAACGACGACGTAATGTCGGCACCAAAGCCGCGCTTTGCAAAGTAGGCGCGAGCTGTTGCGCCATCGGACGAAGCGAGGGTCTCTTGATAGAAGTTGCTTGCCTCGCGTAGTGCACGGAGAGCCGCATCTTTTCGGGCGAGTTCACCCGTTGGATCGTCGCGCTCTTCCTCGGGGATATCGATGCCAGCACGCT
>CAYXKK010000067.1:0-3310 GCA_964465685.1 uncultured Melioribacter sp. | reverse complement strand
TTGGCACTGCACTGGGCTTTACCACAGCTAATGCTGCGTTTCGCGAACTTCCGGGATTCCCTTCGTGCTGTCCGTCATTCGATGGCGGCTCAGGCGTGGGCGGACAGTTGAGTCTTGGCTCCGACATCACGATATGGCGATCTCTGATCGGTGGGGTTCGTCTCACGCTGAGTGACCGTTCGCACACACTGACAACACGTGAAGTCGTAGATGTTATCGAGGACAACTTCATCGTCCAAGGCGAGATTCAACACACGATTGCAACACCACTCACAGAGTTCGGCGTTGAGTCGTTTCTCGGCTATCGATTCGGCAACGTCACAATACGTCAGGGTCTGGGGTTTGCAACAAGATCGTTCGGACAGCTCCGCGCAAAGGAGGAACTCGTCGCCCCATCAGGCGCAGTCTTTACAGACACGAGAACAACGGAGCGTAACGTTCGGAGCGGTGCCCTGCCACAATCTGTAGGCACCACGTTGTACGGCATCAGTGCGATTGGGCTCGACATCGCTCTCACGAAAACACAACGCTGGAGGTTCACGCCCGAGGTATCACTCGCATACGGATTCTCGAGTCTGACTTCAGCCACACAATGGAGCATGATCGTTCCGTCGATCGGGTTCCGCATCTCGTATGAGTTCGGGAGTGCGCCTGATGCGCCCCCTTCCCCGCGCTCGGTTCCATTGCAGAAGACAATGCCGACACCGCCTGCAATAGCAACGAAAACCGAAGCGCCAGTATCGGGATCATCGAAGGAAGATGCAATCAAGCACGATGTCGTTCTGCGCGCCAATGTGCGTGGCAGACTGCGCATCGAAGAGATCGAAGAGGAGCGGTTCCTTCCAATCCTTCCCTACATGTTCTTTGATGCTTTGTCATCGACAATTCCATCGAGATACGTTACACGCGATACCGCACAATCATCTGCGACAACGCTGTCTGCGGTTGCATTCCATCACCGAGTTCTCCCAATCCTCGCGCAGCGTCTGCGACAATATCCAACTGCGGACATCACACTGGTCGGCACAACGTCTGCCGACGAAGCAGATTCAACGGTCGCACTCGCACGTGCACGATCGGTTGCATCAACACTTACGGAAGCATTCGGTATCTCGGCCAAGCGTATCAAGGTGCGCGCACGACGTCTCCCCGGAAATGCGTCGGTTGCGGCTGGCAGCGAAGCATCACTCGCCGACGAAGAGAATCGCCGTGTCGAAATCGTCTCGACGAATGAGGATGTGCTCGCCCCCTATCGCATCGCCGATACTGTAGCAACAATGACGCCGCCAAAGATCGTCATCGAGGCTAGCTCAACGGGCGACCTTCCGATCAAGAATTGGAGCGTACGCGTCAATGACGTGCGCATCGACAGTTCATCGAAGGCCTTTGCATCGCCGATCGATTACGCACCCGATGATATAGGTGCACAAGCGCTTATGCGCGATGGCAATCTTCGCGTTCTACTGGCTAGCACGCATCAGGGAGAACGCGTATCTGATACACTATCGGTGGCCGTTGATGCAATTCGTCTGACCGATAAGCGACGGGAACGACGTAACGACAGCATCGTTGAACGGTACGAGCTCGTGGTATTCCCATTCAGACGCGCTGATCTGTCTGCAGATCATCGTCGCATTCTGAAGTTCGTACGAAGCCGCATCGGTAGCAATGCACGTGTGACGGTTGAAGGATGCACCGATGTTATCGGCAGCACCGAGGACAACAGACGGATCAGTCTCGACCGTGCCCGCGCCGTGGCAGCTGAGCTGCCAGGCGCAGTAACGGTGATTGGTCGTGGTGAGCCAGAAGTGACAGTGCCACAGCTGCTTCCAGAAGAGCGTATGCTCGAACGCGTCGTTCGCATAACGGCTGTGGTGCCTCTACGCTAACAAGGTTCAGTGCATCTTCACAGCTGTACCGCTGCACCCACACGCGCCCAGCGTGGTGGTACGACGACCCAGCCGGTTTCGACGTAGCGTTGGTCAGTAAGATTCGTTGCTTCTGCAGTGATCGTCACGATCCCAAACGTTCGCATGAGTCGTACATCGTGCACGAGGTACAATGTTGGCGTTGTTACACGCTCGATGAGACGTGGGATGTACGATGCCTGAATGTCGAACGGCAACTGCCAGCGAGTTTCTACGATGACTTGTGTACGCAGATTGTCAGCGACGAATGCAGTACGTGCCGGAGCAGATCCCTTCACGCTCTGATACATGAGGCCAACGCGTAGATACGAGAGCGGTCCAAGCGCTAGCATTGCACTGTAGGATGCGTCAAGACCACGAATCTCCACATTAGTGATGTTTTCTGCCGTTGAATTCCCTGCGGAATCAAACACGTAGTCGATCATATTCCGCCCATCACGTGCATAGAGCGCAACGTTGAGCATCGACGATGCTGTTGCATGACGGTACCCGATTTCTGCAGTGGTAGCTCGCTCGAGTACCAGGTTTGGATTACCTGTCGTTACTGGATCGCTGTAGTAGAGATCCGTATATGTCGGAATGCGTCCGTTTGTCTGCACCGATCCAAAGACAATGTCGGTTGATGACGCTTCCTGTGAGAGCATGTACGATGCATCAACACCACCAGTGGGCAGTGGAAGTCGATCGCTAAACGCTACAACACCGCCACCAAGCGTGATGCGCAGATTGCCGAAGCGCTCGACATGTTCGATGATTGCGCTTCCGCGCAGACGGTCGTGTTTGCCGAGATTCGAGCTGTTGATTGCATCCGATCCACCTTCGATCAGAAGCGACGTTGCCCGATGCTCATCGCTCCGTGTCAAGCGACCCTGCACCGTGTATTGCTGCGTGCGATGCGTGTTGGTGTAGAACGATGGATCATCCCGCTTCAAGCGGAACTCGTCATCATTGATGCGCGCAAGTGCACGCACCGACATCTCAATGCTCTCGGAAAGGGGCGCATCAAACGTTGCCCCTCCGATGAAGTTTGTGATCTTCTCCCATGCCTCAGGGAAGTTCGGCGTATAGAACCTGTTTGCTCCAAACGCTTTATTGCTCAAGCCGAGAATGACGCTTGTGCGTGTCTCACCAAGTGACAATACACCGTGGTACATCGCTGTCTGCAACGACACATCGGTCGAAGGAGCCCACCCTGCATGGTCCATGATCTGCGCGCTTACCCGGTGCGTCAACGTCTCGCTGCCAATCGATGCCGATACACGCGCTTCACGAAACGATGCATCACCGCCCATCACTGAAGCATGCAATGACCCTTCTGATGTCGGCTTCTTGAGCACAATGTTCACTGCGCCGTCCATCGCACCAGCGCCCAGTGCACGTGC
>CAYXKK010000066.1:0-3462 GCA_964465685.1 uncultured Melioribacter sp. | reverse complement strand
AACGCCAGCGCGAGGAACAGCGCAAGCGAGATCAAGCTCGCACGAAGTCTGCACGTCCGTCACGGGAGTCTGCTCGCGAGCCGGCACGCGCCGAGCGCACACCAAGTGCGCCAGGATTTGCACGGCGCTCGCTTCCTTGGCCGACACCTTCGACAACGCTGCTTCAGGGGTATGGAACGTATCGCAATCCGAAGACTGGCACAACGCTGGAGAATCCCGGTATCGATATCCGCGCAGCTGTTGGCACACGCGTTTCATGCATTAGCAAGGGAGAAGTATCCAGCGTTACATGGCTCCCTGGATTTGGATCGCTCGTCATCGTGGATCACCAGAATGGGTTTCGCTCGGTCTATGCGAATCTCGCAACGGTGAGTGTACGTCAGGGATCATCCGTGCAACAGGGCACCGTAGTGGGCACGAGCGGCGAGAACATCGATGGCGCACTCGTGCACTTCGAACTGTGGTACGGTCGTGATCGACTGAACCCTGCTACCTACCTGCGTTAGCGCGATCTTCGATCGCAATGTAGTCTTCGATTCGCTTTGCAGCATCAGGGTTCTTCACCCTGCGGTATGATGCAACAAGCATCCCACAAATCCGATTACGATACATCTTGCGCTTCGAGAGATCCTTGATCTGCAACCATGCGCGCTGCTCGTATGGACGTCGCAACAGCCGGATTACACTGCCTGCCGAGCGAGCGCTATCAGCTGCCGCCTTCTGCACCAGATTGTAGAGTCGGCGCTCATAGGTCTGCCCATTCACAGGAACACTGTCGAGTCCGAGACGTGAGATCTTCTGCGATATCTGCTTATCGATCGCATTCACATTCGCTGAATCGAACGAGTACACCTTGAGCTTGGTGATGAGCGACGGCTTGAGGCGCACCCAGATGCGTGACGGATCTGTATCGGAGAATCCACGACCACGCAGCGCATCGAGCATCTGATCGCAGACATCGTAGGTGAGGTTGGTCTCGACGAGCGCCAGCGACGCACGCAGGGCAAGTTCACCCAAGAGGTTGTCTGTTTGGTCAAACGCCCGAAGAATGATCTGACGGATGAACTGACCTTGATTATACACGCGTTGGTAATCTCCCGCCGCATATGCCTGACGTGACCGCAGCACACGAAGCGTCGAAGATGCGTTCTCCTTGTACCCCATCAGCTCCAACAGTCCGATCGCCTGTGAGAAGCCGAACTCCACCCAGTAATCGATGCGTGACACGCCGGCGATCTCCGCAGCAGCAACATGATATGAATTGCGACCTCGGTTGGCTCGCACGTTTGTCAGCTTGTTGAGTCCAGTGGTATCCTCAAACCCTGCGTCGTGCGGGGTATCACGTGGGATGGAAATGATCTCGATGCAGCCCGAATCAAGGAAGAACCGCACGAGGTGATTCGCATCTGCATGCCCCATTGGATCGCCAAGACGCGAGTCCAAGCCGGTTACCATCACATTTACAACACGCCCCGACGGAGTTGGGAACCCATCATTGCGGAGGCTGACAGTGGTATCAGTGACGATGAACGTCGACGTATCAATACCGTCCTTGTTCACGCCAGCCGTCGCTTGTTGCGAAGCGGCCGCCGAGTCGGCAGACTTCTCGATGACAGTTGAATCAGAACGACCGCACGCTACGGCAATCCCGATAAGTGCGACGACAAGCGTACGGCTCAATACCTTCACAATCCCTGCCCTTTCGCTTCATCCCAGTACGCATCCATTTCTTCGAGCGACATGCTCTTCAAGGCGCGCCCATGTTCTTGTGCACGACGCTCAATATGCTGGAAACGTCGCATGAATGCACCAATCGTTCCATGGAGTGAGTCTTCGGCGATTACGCCCTCATGGCGCGCGGCATTGACGAGGGCAAAGAAGACGTCGCCAAATTCACGCGCGGTGCCTTCCTTGTTGCCTTCGTTGATTTCGTGCTTTAGTTCGTCGAGCTCTTCATCAACCTTTGCCCAGACATCTCTGCGATCATGCCAGTCGAATCCAACATTTGCTGCCTTTTCCTGTACACGCTGCGCACGAAGCGCTGCGGGCAACGCGCGGGGCACACCATCGAGAATCGACGTGCGACCTTCCTTCATTTTGAGTGCTTCCCAGTTCTGGAGCACGACGTCCTCAGTAGCCGCAACGGTATCAGCGAAGATGTGCGGATGACGATTGACAAGCTTGTCGAATTCCGACGCAATGACTGCGCGCAAGTCGAAGGCATTCCGCTGCTCCGCCATCACGCTATGCATCACGACGTGAAGCAACAAATCGCCCAGTTCCTTGCGCAGCTCAACATCATCGCCTGCCTGAATCGCATCGACCGTCTCGTAGGCCTCTTCGATCAGTAGGTGGGAAATTGACGCATGCGTCTGCTTCATGTCCCACGGACATTGTTCACGAAGAATGCGCACCAACGTCACGAATGCGTCGAGATACTCTAGCGTGTCGTTCGGGTTCGATGGATGTGGAATCGGAGTTGGCATGTTAGTTCCCGAATGTCACGCCGGCATTGATGCTCCAAAACGAGATCGTGTGCGTCGACGCATCATACAATGGTGTTCCTGAGGGGAACCCGTAGCTCATACGCGCCGACAGATCAACCATCGTTTGCCACGATACAGGAATGAGGACTCCCACCGATGGCGCAACACCAAGGTGCCAGTTCGTTTCGTTGAATTCAACAAAGCCGACATCAAGCACTTGGTTGGATGTGATGGCGCCAGCGGCAACACCCACAAACGGGCGCACGTCACGAGAACGTCCAAACACATATCGCGAACTCGCCATAATCGTCACCGAGTTCACGGTGTGAATCTGCGTGCCATTGATCGCCGCATCATACTCGCCGCTTTGGAAGTTATGCGTGCTGTTGCGGTATACATCCGACCACATGTTGTACCCCACCGTCACACCTGCAGAGATGTGATCCTTGACCCACCACTGAAGATCAAGTCCGATGCCACTTGCGGAGGTCTCAGTGACGAATGATCGGTAAGATCCAGCTGGTGTGGCGACAGACCACATAAGACTTGCGAAATAGCGTTGTGCAGACGTTGTGGATACCGTAGCGCAGATGCATAGAACGACGATCATCCACTTCATTGACCACTTCATTGCGCACCTCCACTCAGAAGGTAGGGAGACTGCTCAAAGATCTGATTGAGCTTCGTCGTGAAATATGCACGAGAGATAGTTCCAGTAAGCAACCCACTGAGAGAGCCGCTCCATACGATAGGATTCTTGCCGCTCCGCTGTGTTATGTCACGATCGACCATATCGATGTTCAAACGACCGATGTTGTATGTGACCGCGCCATAGGACGGACCCCAGTATGGCGGATAGTACGATCCCCAGCCACCCCAGTATCCACCCCAATAGTCATCCCACGATCCGTAATACGACGTGAAGCTCGACGCCGTGGCGGCGACATACACCATTACATCAGGCGCTTCTTGCAGC
>CAYXKK010000065.1:0-3783 GCA_964465685.1 uncultured Melioribacter sp. | reverse complement strand
TGTTGTGCCGTTGATCAATGCTGCGATGCCCGTTCCCGAACCGCCACCCGTTACTTGAAACTCCGTGGCCGACTTATCTGGATACGCTTCGGTCCAGCGTTGTACCATAATAACCATCGTATCCGAACCCTTGATAGTGACGCGCTCCTTAGGAAGAGCAACAGCCACAACCGTGAGGACGATCAGAGCGATGTAGGGAACAAGAGATCGAAGTTTGGTCATGATGTGTGCAGCGATGAGTGAACAGAACGACCAGCAAATTAGGGGGTGGGCGATTCGCGACGGTTTGGTGTTACCATATTGTAACACGTTTAGATGCCGAGCTCCATGTTAAAACGTGCGTACAACGAGTGCTGTACTTCACTTCCTGAGTTGAGCAGCGTGATGCGATTCGTGCCAAGTTCGAGGTTTGCCTTAATACGATGCTTGTTGATGTAGTAGCCAACAACACCACTGATATTTACTTGCTTCTGATACTCGGCAAGACCTGTAAGCTGATCACCGGCGTCGACGACCGCATAACGTGCACCAACGTTCCACATTGATGGGAAGATGTACGAGGCTTGGGCCATGTAGCCACTTCCAACGAAGACGGCCGCATAGTCCTTGCGCGTCGTGTCCTTGTACGTGATTGGGTTGTCGGATGTTCGTTGGGCATATTCCGTGTACAGCGAGTAGCCCTGGTACTTCAGGAGAGCATCGGCATAGACGACATCTGATGAACGGCGGTCATACAGTGAGCGCCCGAGTGGACCGCGTGTTTTGGTCTGGTTGTCATTATGATGATAAGAGATACCGACGGAGAGCTTCGGCGTTTCCTCGCGGGCGAGATCTCCTTCGAAGTAATCGCCACCGTTCATGAACTCGCCAAACGGAAGGACCTCGGCGCGCGCTGTATAGGCAAGACTACCACCAGGCGTTGATTGCTGGTTGCGTCCGTCGCCGGTGCTGACTGCACCGCGAAGGTTTACGATAACACTGCCAGTGATGGGACGCCAGAAGCCCTGAAAACCGAAGTCGCGGTCGAGATTGAACGCCGCGTTGACGATCGAACGGTCAGGTTGCTCGAGGTCGGCAGACGAAATCACGCGCTGGCGGTTGCCTGGGAGCTTGGTCTGACCAAATCCTACCTGAAGGGTTGGAGAGAAGTTCCAGAAGATCATCGCGTCGCGGATGATGTTCGGAAACTGCGTGTCTGTCCAATCCTGGTCTGACCGTGAGAACGAGAGCTGGAGGTTAAACGTGAGTCGTGGATCGTAGAGCGAGCCACCAAAGCGGAGGCGAAGACGACGGATAGCGAAGTCCATCGAGCCAGCAGATAGGTCAACATCGTGTTCGGCGTTTCCAGTCTTTGTGGTGTATGTGGCCCAATTCTGCATACGGAATCGCATAAAATCACGCGTACTTCTGTCAGCCGACTGGAAGACCACCCCGTCCGATTTGAAATCGATGCTTCCGTTTGACATCTTTGACGACTGTCCAAGTGCACCAGTTGCCAACAATCCGAATGCTGCGACGATGGTGCAGATCTGCGTGAACAATAGTGTTGTGTTCGCCATGAAAAACGTCTCGACCATTCGAATTGTAAAACCAGTGTTACTGCGACGAAACTAGGGCTCCACCCTGACGCACTCTCGATACATTTCCTTTGCATAGATACAATGAATAAACTTTCATAGAAAGGCCCGTCGGGTCGTATTTTCGTGCACTATGAAACGCATTGCTGTGTTTACAAGCGGTGGCGATGCCCCCGGGATGAACGCTCACATCCGGGCGGTTGAGCGTGCGGCCGACAAACGTGGTCTCGAAGTGATCGGTATCATCGGCGGATACTCCGGGATGATCGCAGGCCACTTCGAAATTCTTGATCGCGCACGGACGGCCAATACGATCGATCGTGGTGGTACGATTCTGAAGACATCGCGCTGCCCCGACTTCTTTGAGCCCGACGGACGCATCATGGCGGCCGAACAACTCCGTGCACACGGCATCGATGGCGTAGTTGCCTGCGGTGGCGATGGCACGTTTCATGGTGCGCACGCACTGTGGACCGAGCATGGGGTTCGCATCGTTGGGACGCCGGGTACGATCGATAACGATCTTGCAGGTACCGACTTTACAATCGGCTACGACACGGCCATCAACACCGCCGCACAGGCAATCGATAAGATTCGTGACACTGCTGAGTCTCATGGACGCTTATTCTTCATTGAGGTAATGGGGCGGCATGCCGGCTTCATTGCTCTTGATGTCGGCATCGCCTGTGGCGCAGAATACGTTGCCGTACCTGAGACGCTCACGGATATTGATGAATTGTACCAGCGCATTGTCTCGCAAGGACTCGACAAACGCACCGTTGTAATTGTTGGTGAAGGCGATGAACTCGGCGGAGCGTTGGGAATCAGCCGGAAACTTGAAGAACGCTATGGCGTTCCATCAAAGGTTTCGATTCTCGGACACGTGCAGCGTGGAGGTTCTCCAACGGTTCGCGATCGCGTCCTGGCGTCGCGCCTTGGAGCTGCCGCAGTTGATGCTCTTTTGCAAGGTCACACCGACGTAATGATTGGGCAGATGGGGAATGATGTTTCCTACGTGCCCCTTGAACAAACGTGGACGGAACGAAAGCCGATTCCGGCCTATCTCTCAGAACTTTCAACACTCCTCGTATGAACGACGTACTCACCTTCATTACCATCGTACAGATCTATCAAGTTGAGGGCATGGTCGCGCTTGGTAAGATGAAGCACCCTGTGACAAATGAATTCATGAAGAATCAGGATCATGCGCGATATGTCATCGAGATGCTGACGATTCTTCAAGACAAGACGAAGGGTAATCTGAATATCGACGAAGCTCGGATCCTTGAGCAAACGATCAGTACGCTGAAGTTGAACTTCGTTGATGAGTTCGGCAACACCGATGCTCTCACGTCGCCAACGAATCTTGCCTGATGCACTGTATTGCAATTCTCGCCTATGCTGCTCGCCCGGAAGCCGTGCGTTGGGCATCGCATGCGGCAATACGCTTGCGTGAAGAAGGTGTTGAGGTAATTCTCGATACTGTTCTTGCTAGCGTGTTATCCGAGGAGATTGTCTCGCGCTGCGATGTGCGCCCAGTAACGGAATTCGATACGCGTGCCGATATGGTGATGACCTTCGGTGGTGATGGTACCCTCCTTGCGACAACGCGCGTGTTGATGGGTTCGGATGTTCCCATCATGGGCATTAACGTGGGCAAGCTTGGATTTCTTGCGGAGTTCCCAACCTCGGAGCTCGATGCTGCGATCATTGACGTGCTGAAGGGTAACTACCGAGTCGTCGATCGCACAACGCTTGAAGTTCAAATGGGTGGCGCAACGTACTATGCGCTGAACGATGTGCTGATTGAGCGCTCCGCTGAAGCAAAGATGACAGGCGTACGCGCATTTGTCAACGACCATCACGTGGCCGACTATCGTGCCGATGGTGTGATTGTCTGTACACCAACGGGTTCGACGGCGTATTCGCTTGCAGCGGGTGGACCTATCATTGCGCCATCGTCGCAGGTGATATGTGTCACGCCGATTGCCCCGCATACACTCACCCTGCGTCCGCTCATCGTTAATGATGCTAGCGAGATTCGCTGCACACTCATGGAGGGACAGCGTGAAGCGCATGTTGTGGCGGACGGACAGATTCTGGGTACGTTATCGAGTCGAGATTCGGTGATTATTCGCAAGAGTGAGCACCTCGTGAAGCTCGTAAAGCGCGCCGATAGCACGTATTACGATTTGCTGCGCGAGAA
>CAYXKK010000064.1:0-3924 GCA_964465685.1 uncultured Melioribacter sp. | reverse complement strand
TGCGGCATATCCGCCGGCACGCTCGACATACCATTCGAGACGCTTGTTCGGTGTGAATGGCACATACCCCGGACGTGACACCTGACCGTAGACGAAGACGCGATCTGGTGTCGGCTGCACAACAACGATGTCTCCAGTCTGCATCACAATGTTGTCGGCAGAGGCTGAGTCGCGAAGCGCAACCGCCATGTCGCAGGACACATACGGAAGACGGTACTTCTGATCAATATGATAGCGCGTTGTGTCTTCGAGCTTGAGATCGGAATACTGGAATGTGCGGTAGGCGTCATCGCGCTGCTGGAGTGGTGTAATCGCACCACGCTCTGGGCGCACGATGTAGGATAGTGCGAGAGATGCTTGTGGAAGCACACCACCAGAGACAGAGATCACCTCGCTTAGCCGTGTTATGCCCGGTTTGATAACCACAGCTCCCGGCGATGCGACTTCCCCATAGACCTGCACAAGACCCTGCGATGCCGGAGCTCCGGTTTCCACACGACGTTCAACAATGACTGTGCTACCAGGCTGAAGTTCAACATCCTGTCCGTCGACGTCGAACGACGGTGTTACTGTCAATCGTTGCTTCCCACCGCCCGTTGAGTGAATCACGTAGACACGCGAGAGATCTGCGTCGGATGTTGGACCGCCCGCGGCGGCCAACAACAGCGACACACGATCGCCTTGCTTATAGGCAAGCGTCGTTGGGGCGACAACCGCACCAGAGATCGAAACCGTGGCAAACGTGTGATCCTCGTATGGCACCTCGATTTCATCACTCTCACGCACGTGCGGGTCGAGATGCGAGTTGCCATTGACACGCGACAATGGGATGTCTGCGATTTGTGAACCACGACGATGGCGAACAGCAATGTTCCGCGAAGCGAACGGACCCAACGTGGTAATCGTCGACCTCGTTAGCTCTTGTGCCTTCGTAGGTATAACATTTAATCCCGTTCCCTTTGCCATCTCGGAGAGCCCGCCATCCTTGCTGAGGAGCCACGGTTGACGCATTACCGTAAGGAAGGTCGACACGCGCATCGATGCAGGCACGGCATACGTGCCAGGATAGGTGACGTTGCCTTTCAGCGTCACATACACCAGTCGTGCGCGGCGGAGTGTAACGAAGATGTCCACCGACGCTGATCGGAGCTTCATGATTGATGAGAGCGTATCACGGAGCTGCTGCAACGTCTTACCTGCCACGTTGACCACGCCGATGCGCTCGAGCATAATGGTATTCTCAGGGCTGACGACCGTCATCTTCTCCATGAAGTCGATGCCGGTGGTCTGATATGCCAAGATATCGCCAGGCCCAAGAATATACACGGTTGGATCCACGACGTCATCCGTCGGAAACTGTTCAGCCGTGAGCAGCGATGAGAGGCTGCCTTGCGCCTTCGTCGCCGATGACAGGCGATCGAGGTCGAGTCCGCTTCCACTTCCTTGTGCCATGAGCACACATGGTGCAAGAGCACACGCGATAACTACGATCAGTCGAGCAAAACGCTGTGAACGAGACATCCAAACTCACGAGATTGAAGAAGGGTTGGCCGACGCGCCAAAGTTACGAATAGTGTCCGGTGATGATGGCCGCGATACGCTCGGCAGCCTTACCGTCCCACAGTGGCGGAATTGTGCCCTTGGGCCCATCTCCGCGACCCACACGGGCCACCGCGTCGAGAATCGCCTCGCGGGTAGGCTCAACGAGGATATTCGTACCACATTCGACCGTCACAGGACGTTCCGTTGTGGTGCGTGAGGTAATACACGGCACTCCAAGAGCGGTTGTCTCCTCTTGTATGCCACCAGAGTCGGTAAGGACCATCGCCGCTGATTTCATCAGAGCGAGAAACTCTACATAGCCCACAGGATCAAGAAGAATCACCGACGAAGGCACGGTGATACCAAACTCGGCAATGTTCTTGCGTGTGCGAGGGTGGACGGGAAATACCACGGGCAGATCGCTTGAAACACGCGCAACGACATCCATCAACATCGCAAGTTGCTCCGGCGAGTCAACATTGCTCGGTCTGTGCATCGTCACCAGCACATAGCCACCAGGCATGCATCCGAGTCGTTGAAGGATGGTACTCTCGGCTGACTTGGGCAGTGCATAGTGCAGCGAGTCGATCATCGTGTTTCCAACGAAATGGATGCGCGATGGATCAACTCCCTCGCGGAGCAAGTGCATGCGTCCACTTTCTTCGGTCACGAACAGATCATCAACAATAGCATCGGTAGCAAGACGGTTAATCTCCTCGGGCATCGCGCGATCGCCAGATCGCAGACCCGCTTCAACATGTGCTGTGCGGATACCGAGTTTGACGCTCACAAGTGCGCATGCGATTGTGCTGTTAACATCACCAACAACAATCACGTAATCTGGCTGTGCTTCCTTGCAGACCTGCTCGAATCCCGTCATCACGCGTGCAGTTTGTTCAGCATGCGAACCGCTTCCAACTCCGAGGAAAAACGCCGGGTGTGGCATGTCGAGATCAGAGAAAAAGGCATCTGACATCGCAGCATCATAATGCTGTCCTGTGTGCACGATGCTATGCGACCATGATTCGGCGTAGCTCCCGAAGGCGCGGTGAATCGGTGCAACCTTCATGAAATTTGGTCGCGCACCAACAACAGAGATGATGCGCTTCACTTTCCGTCTCCTAGGAGCACAACATTCTTCTTCGGACCACGGACGTTCTTCGTTGCATTGCGCGTATCGATCACAACTGTTGCATTGGCGACAATCATTTCAACATCAAACGAGCTGTGATCGGTCGTGATCACAACCACATCGTGGCGTTTGATGAATGCTGGCGTGAGTGTCTTTTTCGACGTCAGTGTTTTGCCATGAACATCAACCGATGGGATGTACGGATCGAAGTAACTGATGTTCTCGATTCCACCCTCATGAAGCAACTCCGCTACCTTAAGCGCCGGTGAATGTCGCAAATCATCGACATCCTTCTTGAATGCCATACCAAGCAGAAGCACTTTCGCTGATTTCATCGTCACCGGCTGACGTGCGATCTCACGCTCGATCATGGAGCGTACGTAGAACGGCATTGATTCATTGACTTCAGCTGCGAGCGTAATGAAGTTCGTCACAAAGTCCACTTCCCGCGCTGCCCACGACAAGTAATACGGATCGATCAGAATGCAGTGTCCACCAATGCCTGGCCCCGGGTAGAATGGCATAAAGCCAAACGGCTTCGTCTTAGCGGCATCGACGACTTCCCAGATGTTCACGCCGATACGATCACACAACTGCGCGAGTTCATTCACGAGCGCGATGTTCACGCTGCGGAAGATGTTCTCGAGGAGCTTCTCCATCTCGGCTACCGATGGTGAGCTTACGGGAACGACCTCATTAATGATGCGACGGTTTACGGCGATAGCAAGATCGGTACATGCTGACGTAACGCCACCCACCACTACTGGAGTGTTGTGCGTCGTCCATGTCGCATTTCCTGGATCAATGCGTTCAGGTGAGAACGCCAGGAAGTAATCACGTCCGCACACCAGCTTTGTCGCATCAAGAATAGGCTTGACGTATTTCTCTGTCGTTCCAGGGAACGTCGTGCTCTTCAGGATAACCAGCTGTCCCTTCCGAAGCGACCGTGCAATTTCTTGCGTGGCATGCACAATGTGGGAGATATCCGGATCCTTATTGGCTGTAAACGGCGTCGGCACGCAGACGTAGATGACGTCACATTCGGCCAATACGCTGAAGTCGCGTGATGCCGATAGCATCTTCGTCGTCTTCACAACACGGCGAATCTCTGTGTCATCCAGATCTTGGATGTAGTTCTTTCCTGCGTTGAGCGACGAAATCTTTTCGGCACTTACATCCACACCGATCGTACGGATACCGCTCTTGGCAAACTCGAGTGCGAGCGGCAAGCCAACGTATCCCAAACCGAC
>CAYXKK010000063.1:0-4009 GCA_964465685.1 uncultured Melioribacter sp. | reverse complement strand
GCTAACGAGCTGGAAGCTGCTGTTACGTCTGTCGCCGTGATCGCAGATCACTACGATGACGAAATCGTGGCGATGGCAGGGGGCAAGCGCGCAGCCGATGCAGAGTAAGCCGTAAGCCTACGGTGTGATGACGCGTACGTGAATATTGCGATTCAGGAAGCGACCTTGCGGTGTTGCATCACTGAAGCGTTCGGCAAGTGTACGCGTAACGTATGTAAGATTCTTCCCCGCAACACTCCGCATGTAGGATTCCGTAGTCGCAGCGCGTTGTTGCGACAACGCACGGTTGCGTTCGTCGCTTCCAAGAATGTCGGAGCTACCCTCGATGACGATTGTTGAGCCATCCGGCACTTGCTCTGCAAGCTGACGTAAGAGAATCTTGTCGTCTTCCGAGAGATCCTTCGCGTTGTAGTCAAAGCGGAGGATGGCTTGGAAACGATCTGTGCGAAGCGCAATGCGGCGCTGTTGCAACCCTTCAGTCGATACCGCTGTGTCGATCTGCGTGATCACACCACCGGCTGAAGCAACAATGGAAACGGGTGCTGCCGATCCGTCATTTGGCAGTGGGATGTCGACGGACAGCGTCGTGGTACCATCAGCGCTTGGAATGACCGAGTCGCGTCCGTTTACCGAAACCGTCATCGATGCTGGTCGCTCAGCTGGATTTCCTCCAGCAAACGTCGTCCGTACATCGATCTTCGATTGGAACACCGCAAACTCTGGTGACGATACCCATTGCTGCAGCGGGGCATTCTGGACGACAATGTCCACACGACGGTTCTCTTCGCGACCAAGTGCGTAGTCGTTGTTCGACGCCACACGGGGCAATGCTGATGCCTTCGTTGTGATCACCGACGCCGGCACTCCCATGTCGATCAGTGTGCGACGTACAGCATCGGCACGACGCTGCGCAAGTGCAGTTCCATCAGGCTCTGATGTTGTTCCGGATGTTGCTCCCTCGAGGATAACGCGCGCACTTGGATTATCGCCGACAATCCGTGCAATGCGCATCATAACCCATGCATGCGCATCAACTGGATCAGTGCTTACGACCGATCCATCACGGGATCGACGGTACGAGAGTGGGATGTCGGCAGACGCGCTGTCGAAGAAGACAGCGTTCACAATCGGTGGTGTTGCTCGGAGTTCATTCCCAGTAACCACTTCACCTGCAACGCGACGCACGCTGAGTGCGATGCGTGGTTGTGGATAGCGCACGGTCTCCTGCGGACGTTCAACGATGACGGGAGGTGGCGGTGGAGCTTCAACAGGTGGTGCGATGGTCTTTCCCGACGAGAGGCGGAGTCCGATCTCGGCGCGCACGCCAAACGTATTCCATGTCGCATCGGCCACGAGCGATGTGAAGATCATATCGGCACTCACACGTGGAACGAGAGCGAGTCGATCGCTAAGCTGAATGAAAGACTCAATCGAAGCAGATGCTCCAACGATCGTTGCAGAAGGCGATAGCAGCTGTCCCGAACTCAGGATGCGTTCCTGTGTCCGGACGCCGTCTACGATAAACACGGCGTTCTCGGGGCTTACAACTGTTTCGCGCTGTTCGAAGCTCTTGGCAATGGGAAGTCCGATGCGTGGTGCGAGAGAGACACCGAGACGACGGTGCTGCATGGTGCCAAGGATTGGGATGATCACCGATGGAGCGAACTCGATATAGTTCACACGCGGAGCAAAAACGAGATCAGTTGTAAGGATGACGTCCTCGCCCGACACAGGGTCGCGCATCGAATAGGTGTTGGTGCGCGAGAATGATCCACTACGATCAACAAGGCCGATTTCGAAACCCAAGCCAATCTTCGTTGAAAACGGCAGTTCGAGTCCGAGCGATACACTCGGACCCAATCCCGATCCAGATGTCAGTTCGCCGCAATCAATCAACGGAGCTGTGGTACTCACACTTCCCGAGTGTGTATTTACCGATAGTCCCGCGTTAACACGTAGACCAAGCTGTTCGGTGTATGTCTGTGCCGTGGACATCGATGCCGAGGCAAGAAGCAGGAGGGCGAGAACTCTCATGGCTGCAAAGCTACGCAACCGGGTCAGACCAAATCGCCTGCTCTGGGCTTAGAACGACAGACGCATAGCCACACCCATGAGGTGGGACTGGGTGGGCCCGATTCCAAGACTGAGGTTCTCGGACACGTCAAAATCGTAGAGATGCGCCCCAACGTAGGCGTCAACCGCCGCCAAGCCGTAGGCTACGAAGAAGATCACGCCCGACATATCACGACGGTCGCGAAACGCCTCCCGCCGAGCGAATAACTGATTGGTAACACGAGACGTCTCGCCGGCAGCCACCGCAGCGTCGTATTGCTGTGACGTCGCCTGGAAGTCGGCGTTATTGCGGAAGAACTGCCACGCGGCAATCACACATGTCCCTGTGAAGAGCGGGACCTTCCAGTAGGACTCGGTATAGACCTGCCCGAGCCCCGGTAGTGCCAGCGAATACAGTACAGCAGTCGTTGGTGATTTCGTCAGGGCCTTCGACGTGTCGGTCTGCGCAAGGGCAGAACAAGAAAGAAGCACGAAGGCACATACCGTTGTTACGGTAGACATGCAATGACCTCTATCTCGACACGGGCGTCCTTCGGCAGACGTGCCACTTCGACCGCGCTCCGTGCCGGACGGTGATCACCCATCTCTGCAGCGTACACGCTGTTCATAGCCGCGAAGTCGTTCATGTCCTTGAGGAAGACCGTCGTCTTGACCACATGCTCGAGAGTTGCACCACGCGACGCGAGCATTGTCTTGTTGTTGGCAAACACCTGCGTTGTCTGCTCTTGAATCGTGCCCTCGAGCATCGTTCCGTCAGCGCGCAACGGGATCTGTCCGCTCAAGAAAATCATCTTACCCCAGCACTGCACTCCATGTGAATACGGTCCGATTGGTGCAGCAGCATCGGGAGATGAGAACGGCGTTATCATGGCATTCCTTTGGGTTGTGCACGATGTGATCAACACACAGAGTGCGAGAGCGATACTAATGCGGTTCATTGCGTTGTATCACGCTTAATGATGAATACTTCTTCGCCTTCTCGGATATAGCCGTAGCGCTCACGAGCAAGACGTTCAATTTCGGTACTGTCATGTTCAAGGTGGCGAATCGAAGCTCGAAGCGAATCTTCAACGCGCCGCATCTCATCGACATCACCCTGGAGCGATGATGCTTCACGCGATAATCCGAAACGCGTCATCACGCCATACGGCGAAAACAAGATGAATGCCACAACTGCAAGCGTCATTCCTGCTACAATCAACAGGCGCTTGCGCGTCATGACGCGCTTCTGTGCTTGAACTGCGGGCTTCTGTGCCATGCGTCGAGTTAGCGAATCAACTGTGTGCGGAGAATACTGCCTGCGTCGGTAACGAGTGTGATCCCGATAAAGCCACGAATCGATGTCGCCACGGGTACGATCGATGCCGTGCCCTGTGCATCGAGTCGGCCGTCATACAACGTGCGCCCATGCAGATCAGTTACAACCACACGTGCAGGCTCGGCCGTGGCACGGTGCAGAAGGATGTCGCCTCCACGATCAACGGCCTTGATCCATGACGCATTCGACGCAAGCTCGTTATCGTTGACCGATGTGAAGTCATTAAGATCGAACGCGTACACGCCAGCCGAGTCCACAAATCCTTCTGTGATCTGATGTGAGAGCACCATCCAGCCTGCGTCCATGGCCATCACTGAGCGCGTCACGGTAGCAATCTTTCCAGGAAGTGGATAGGCAACTTCCTTCCACGTAGTGTCGCCCTCAAGACGGTAGGCCTGGTAGGCGTTACCATCGCGCGTGATTGTCAACAGTGATCCCTGATGCGAAACGAGATCCAGCGATACAGGTGGCGGTGTCGGGAGCTTCCATGAGCCAACATCAACTGCACGCTTCGCGGTGAGGTCAAGACGCTTTACGCCACGTACACTCGCGGCATAGACGACGTCGTTGCGCACGTATAGCACGCCGAGCCCATCCTGCGCGATCAACGACCATTCG
>CAYXKK010000062.1:0-4068 GCA_964465685.1 uncultured Melioribacter sp. | reverse complement strand
GCGCGCAACGACGGAGCCATTGAAGACACTGTTCTGATGGTCCTCACCCAACCATGTGCCGACACCGTGGTGGTGCTGGTTCGTGCGCTTGGTTTCTCACGTTCAATCAGCGCAGCAGCGCTCCTCGATGTGGGTATCGTTGCCGAGTGCGCAACGACGCGTGACAGTATCGTCTACACCAACACGCAAGCCGTTCCGCTCACGCTGCTGTCTGCATCTGTGACGGGTCCGGATGCTTCTGTGTTCATCCTCGAGAATGCGGCAGCACTCGCCGGACAAGTTCTCCAGCCAGGTGCGTCGATCGCACTCTATGTTCGTTTCGATCCTCGCTCATCAACCGATGGTCGCAAGCAGGCGAATGTGGTTGTGACGGCCAGTATCGGTGGTGGTGATCTCACCGTCATCACAGAACTCAAGGGCGAGCGTCGCATGCTATTAGCGACGGCTCCCGACCGTGTTGTGTTTGGAACGATTAGTGTCGGCAACACAACATCACAACGTATAACTGTGCAGAATGTAGGTGGTCAGGCGGCAAACATTGCACGCATTGCCCTGCAGGGTACTAGCGGTGGGGTGTTCACCATTACACCGTCGCAACAAGCACCATTCCGACTTGAACGTACCACGTTTTTCGATGTTGATGTGGCCTTCACACCAGGACTACAGCAAACGTATGTTGATACGCTGCTTGTAACCTTCGACGCGCCATGCAATGATACCCGGCGCATCCCGATCTCGGGTGTTGGACAGCTGAACATCGAGATACTGTTGGAGATGCCAATCGATACGGTCGATCCAGCAACGCGCAACTATGCGTTGCCCATCACGGCACGTCGTGCCAGTGGTGATCAGAATTTGACTGGCGGGACGCTGATTCTCAGACTTCAGTATGCAACCGAAGTCTTCGTAGCTCGCAGTGTTGACGGTGGAACAATTCGTTCGAATACGTCGACGGCCGGTACTACCGACCTCGAGATCGTAGTACCTGGCATCAACGTCACCGACTCGCGTCAGGTGCTTACATCAATTGTCGGCGACATGACGTTGGGTACGGTTGGTTCGACTACGCTGCGCGTTGTTGACGCGCGGATCGAAACACCTGCGTTTGCGCCCATCGTACGACCAATTGATGGATCTCTCACGCTTGCGATCTGCCGAGAAGGTGGTGACCGCTTTGTAACCCGTGCAGGAGCGCTCGCAATGCGCGTCCTGCCGAACCCTTCGGTTGATGTAGCTGAGGTTGTTGCCGATGTCTTCGAGCAAGGGATGCACACGATCACGATCATGTCGATTACCGGTGAACGCATAGATGCATGGAGCTTCATGCACACGCGTGGAGATGCTTCGCATCGCTCAATTCGTGATGTTCGTCAGTGGGCACCTGGCGTGTACTCAGTTGTGCTGGAAACACCGACGCGCCGCCGCGTTGCTCCACTTACTATTCTCCGATGATGCGCACAATGATGATGAATCCTCGTTGGTCTACGTTGCTGGTGATCTGTATTGTTGCACTCTCCGCGCTTGAGTGCAACGCGCAACTGTTACGTCGCGACTCCGTGACGCAGCAGGGTGAACGCCTTTCGATGTATCTCGGCGGTTATGTCGGAGCGCATGGGAACCTACATATGGCACAGTTTGGTGCGTTGCCGGGCGTGCCGAACTGCTGTACGTCATTTGGTTCTACGCTCTCGCTCGGTCTTGCTGGTGGTGTGTCGCTTGACATTCCGTTGTCGGAATCACTCGAGATTCAGAACCGTCTGGGCTATGCTGGAATGGCGGCTACGTTGCGTTCATCACAGCAGATTGGTAACGAGCCCGTTCTCACGGATGGTCCGATACCCGTTGAAGAGCGCCGTGCAATCATGGTCGACCACACGCTCGATGCCGGACTTGCAATCATCGCACTCGAACCATCGCTCGCTGTGCGGGTCGGTTCAGGATTGTTGCTCTCTGCAGGAGTGCGTGCAGGTTTTCTGTTGCAGAAGACATTCGACCAGCGCGAGACGCTTGTTCAGCCCGAAGGGTATACGTTCTCGAATGGCTCAACGGTGCGGAATGCCGCAGCTGGAGACATCCCAGACGCACAGGCCATCCAACTGCATGGGTCGGTAGGCGTTGGATATGAATTCACGCTGCGTTCGGGAGCGCTTGTGCGACCAGAGCTGCGAGCGTATGTACCAGCACTTGCTGTAACAAGTGTCGACTGGCGTGTTGTTTCGGTCCAGGCTGGCGTGAGTGTGCGTTTTGGTGTGTTCACGCCGGTGGAAGCAGCCAAGGAATACGATACCGTGTTCGTGCGCGACACGATCTATGCTGAGAAGGCTGGTCTTGCAGCTCCGCGCATCACGCTCCAGAATCGCGTCGAAGACGAAGACGTGCAGCGTCGTGGTGACGTTGAGTATCACACGATCACGATCAAAGAACGCTATCTGCGGGAAACGCCGCGATCATTCTCACCGGGCATTACCTCGCAACTCATGGCCCGTCGTGACGACGGTACAATGGGTCCGCTCGAGGCCATCCGTGTTGAAGAACTCGACGTCATCGAGAGCTATCCGTTGTTGCCGCAGATTTATTACCCCGAGGGTAGCGGCGATATGGCATCGACAACACAGCGTCGCATTGCAGCGCCGGATGCGTTGGCGTTCCAGCCAACGAAGCTTGAGCGCAATCAGCTTGATGTGTATCGTAACGTGCTCAACATCATTGGTCATCGCATGTCGACGATTCCTGATGGAAAGATCACGGTGAGTGGCTACTGTAGCAACGCTGGCGTTGAGCAGGGCAATCGCGACATCTCACGTCAGCGTGCCGAGGGTATCAAGGAGTATCTCGTCAAGACCTGGGGGATTGCACCTGAACGTATCGTGACGCGTGCGGGATTGCTTCCAGCAGAGCCTGCGAATCCAACAACAGTCGATGGTCGTGCAGAGAATCAGCGTGTTGAGATCGAGACAGGGAATCCAGCATTTCTCGAACCTGTCGAGTTCCGCGATCGCGACTTGATCATCAATCCAAAGACCGTTGTTGTGCGACCAACTGTTCGTGATGAGCAGGGTATTGATGAATGGTCACTTCGCGTGTCGCAGAACGGACGTCAACTTGCGGCTGATGATGGTGGGGGCTCGCCTCGCGACGTCACATGGTCGGTTGAAACGTCGGAGACGAAACTTCAGCGCGATGGATCGGTGATTGCAACCTATCGCGTGCGTGATGCAGCTGGATCAAGTGTGACAGCGTCCGACACGGTTGCTGTTGACTACGTAACATTGCAAACGATGAAGGCGCGACAGGAAGAAGGCAAGATGGTTGAGCGCTACTCGCTGATTGTATTCGACTTCAACAGTGCACGACTCAATCCGTCGAATCAGCGGATTATGCAGCGCGTAAAGGATCGTATCCAGCCGACATCGAAAGTGCGAATCATGGGCTTCGCCGACCGTCAGGGCAATCCTGAGTATAACCGTGAGCTTGCGCGCAAGCGCTGCGTTGAAGCACAACGAGCGCTTGGTCTCAGTGACGACCGCGTTGTGATTGAGCCGGTTGGTTCGGATCGTTTGCTTTATGACAACGAAACACCGGAAGGACGCTCCTATTCCCGTACTGTGCAGATCGAAGTTGTCACGCCCGTTCGGTAGGAGCACAGATGAAACTTCATGTGGCATCGAGTATCCTGATTGCAGCAGCGTTGCTTGCTGCCTGCACATCTCAGGGACAACCGGAAGGCGAGCTCCGGCCAGCGGCCGGTGGTAAGATGTATGGTGGCGTCTATCGCCAGAACGAAACAGGTGAGTTGAGTTCGCTGGATCCCGCGCGTGTCAATGACATGACGTCGTCGCATATCATCATCAACATCTACGACCAGCTCATTGGCTTCGATCACGAGCTCAACATCGTACCCCAGCTTGCAACGAGGTATGATGTGTCTGATGATGGACAAACGTACACGTATCATCTTCGATCGACAGCAACATTTCACGATGATCCGTGTTTCCCCGGCGGTAAGGGGCGACGCGTTACCGCATCGGATGTGAAGTACAGCTTCGAACGCGTCTGCGATGTGCGGAC
>CAYXKK010000061.1:0-4214 GCA_964465685.1 uncultured Melioribacter sp. | reverse complement strand
CAACCACAACGCTGGAGCGTTGCGAACCCAGATCTCTACGATCTGGTCATTCAGATCACACGTGAAGGCCAGCAGGTCGATCTTTTCAATACCCCCGTTGGATTCCGTACAGTCGGCATTGCGAGCACAGCATCTGGCCGTGTGATTACGATCAACGACACGACCACAGCCATACATGCAATCGACTACGTTGAGCATTTCCCGCAGCTTGGTACATCGATGTCCTGGAAGCAGATGGAGCGCGACGTGTCGCTGTTGAAGACGCTCGGCGTGAATGTAGTCCGCCTCCGCGGTGCGAGTCCCCACCCGTACTTCCTGTATCTGTGCGACAAGTATGGTCTGATGGTAATGGCCGAGTTACCAGCGACCGATGTGCCTTCTCCATTGATGCAGCAAGCCGAGATTCTCGCACGACTGCGTAATGGAGCCGAGCGCCTTGCCACCTATGCCGACAGTCATCCGTCAGTTATTGCGCTTGGCGTGAGCGATGGACTTGAAGAGGGTGCCGATGCGGTGGCTTCCTACCACGCTGATATGGTTCAGTTCTTCCGCAAAGCCACGTCGAAGTTGCTCTACAAGGTTGTTCAGGCTGGGATGTACGAAAAGACCAGTGAAGGTGGATTTGATATCGTGGTGATGAGTTTCCGAGCAACACGTGATCGTGATCGATTCAATCAACTCATGGCACCGATCGCGCAGCAATTCCGTGCGGCAGCCGTCTTTACTGAGTTTGGATCCCGCATCTCCCCCTCCAATACCAATGGTTACGACGATCCGTTATCGAATGAGGCACAAGCTCGCGTTATCAGGGACTGCTACAGGTCAACGTTCGCTGCTGGATTAGCAGGTGTAGTCGTTTGGGGATTCGCCGACTACTCCCTTGAGCGCCCAACGATGCTAGCCGATCATTTTGACGCATATCTGTCAACCTCCGGTCTCCTCGACGAATGGCGGCAACCTCGAGTAGCGTATTCAATGCTTAAGTCGCTGATCAACGACGAGAAAGAACCATTGATCCAGGCAGACGAAGAGATCTTCAGCACTCCTATCGTCTTCATTATCGGGGGCATTGTCCTTGCGTTGGTCATGGCCTTCCTCATCAATCGGTCACGCCGCTTCCGTGAGTATCTCATTCGCGCAATCGCACGTCCGTACAACTTCTACGCAGACATCAGAGATCAACGCATTCTGTCCATCCCACAGACAACATTCTTGGGTATTGTGATTGCGAGTTGTGCTGGACTCGTCGTAGCATCGGTCTTGTTCTACGCGCGTGTCGATTCGAATCTCGAATACATTCTGCACCTCATCGTGCCTTCAGACTTTGCCTACGAGGTCGTACGCTTTGTATCGTGGCGCCCGACACTCGCTGTGCCGTTGTGGTCGGTAATTGTGTTCAGCCTGTTCGTCCTTGCAGCCTCGATGCTCCGCATCGGTGCGATGTTTGTTAAGGCTCGCATCTACTTCCGCGATACCATGACAATTGTCGTTTGGTCGTCCCTTCCATTAGTCGTATTGCTTCCAATTGGCGTCGCGCTGTATCAGGCATTGAGCACCGATGCGCTTTCACTCTGGGTTCCGGTGTTGATTCTCGCTCTCATTGTGTGGTCGCTTCTACGAACGCTTCGTGCAACGTCAGTGGTCTTCGACGTTCCGTCGAGCATTGTCTACTCAATCGGTCTTGGTCTTGTCATTGCACTGGCTGTTATCCTGCTGATTACGTGGAATGCATCCTACGAAGCATTTGACTTCGTGCGGTATTATTTCACTGTCGTTAGTGCGTAGGATCTCGTGATGCCGGTTCTGATTCCATCGGATCATCGCGATCTCAACGAACGTGAACGCGCTATTCTTCAGGCTATCGTCCAGCTCTTTGTGTTGCACGCCACGCCGGTGGGCTCGCGCGTGGTTTCGAAGTTTCTCGAACGCACCCTACCTCTTAGTCCGGCAACGATTCGCAATACGATGTCCGACCTCGAGGCAATGGGATACATCACGCATCCCCATACGTCCGCAGGTCGAATGCCCACCGATCGAGGCTATCGATTCTATGTTGACTCACTTGCAGACTTCTCACGCCTCACAAACGAGGAACTGAGCTCTGTTGAGCACGATCTCTTGACAGTGCCGCGTGAGAGTGTAACGCGAGATGCATCTCGGCTCCTTGGATCACTGAGTCGACACCTCGCGATGGTGCAGCTGCCGCAGGTTACCGAGGCGCGCGTTCAGCATGTGGAGATCATTTCGCTTTCGTCAGATAGACTCCTCGTAATCATAGCTCTCGACAGCGACATCGTCAAGACACTTACGCTAGAATCGAACGATGTTGTTGATCCGTCAACGCTTCGCGCTGTTACGCAGCAGCTCAACGAGCGCCTTGCTGGACGTCCATTGAGCACAGTGACCGATGCGCTGCCAGACCTTCTTCATACGTCGTCAAGCTCGTCTCCCGGTCTCCTGCGCTTGTTTGTCGATCAGGTGTCTCACCTTCTACGATCGCCATCGTCAGGTTCCGTGCACATCAGTGGTGCCCAGAACCTTATCACACAGCCCGAATTCGATGCTCCAGACCGACTCAAAAGCGTGATTGAACTTGTTGAGAATGAAGATGTTGTGGTCCACCTTCTGGGATCATCAACCGAGGCAGGACGGATCTCTGTGCGCATCGGCCATGAGCTCTCAGATCCGGCCATGCATGACTATAGTCTTATCGCCACGACATATCGTGCAGGCAATGCCACTGGTTCTCTCGGTATCATTGGTCCGCGTCGGATGGATTACGGTCGCATGATCTCAATTGTTCAACTTATGTCATCGGTGCTTACTCGAACTCTTGGTGAACACACACCATAGACCGAGGTTGTTCGTCCATAGCCCCCTTCACATTGTCTAACTTCATTGAACTTCTCACATGTCAACAGTTTCGCCATCAGACGAGCCCCTTCACACAGAGCATGACGCCAATCCATCTGATGAGTCTTCCGGTTCCGAACACGATCGCCTTCTTGCGGAGTTAGAGGAGTGGAAGGACCTCGCGCATCGGCGTACGGCTGAGATCGCGAATATGCAGCGTCGCGCCATACAGGAACGGGTGGATCTTGAGCACCATGCCGCCGAGAGAATGATTCAAAAACTCCTGCCAATTTTCGACGATTTGCACGCTGCGGTTGATGCCAGCACGAAGACGACCGACATCACAGCACTTCAGCAGGGTCTGGCGATGATCTACGCTAAAACAGTGAAGATCTTCGAGGACGCGGGTGTGTCGATTATCGAAGCCACGTCCGGTCAGCCATTCAACGTTGATGTCCACGAAGCGCTCATGATTTCACCGTCAGAGTTTCCCGAGGGCCATGTTATTCAGACCGTACAACGTGGGTACTCGCTGCATGAGCGCGTTCTGCGTCATGCTAAGGTGATTACATCGTCAGGCTCAGACCAATAACCCCCAATCGGATTACTACGACATGTCACAACGCGACTACTACGAATCTCTAGGTGTTTCCCGTTCTGCATCTGCCGACGAGATCAAGTCGGCATATCGCAAGCTTGCGATGCAGTACCATCCAGATCGCAATCCTGATAATGCTGAGGCCGAATCGATGTTTAAGGAGGCGGCCGAGGCCTATGAGGTTCTGTCGAATCCCGAAAAGCGCTCGCGGTACGACCAGTTCGGACATGCAGGGATGCGTGGCGGACAAGACTATCATCAGTACAGCAACATCAACGACATCTTCAGCGCGTTTGGCGACATCTTTGGTCAGTCCATCTTCGGTGATATGTTCGGACAACAACGTTCGGGTGGCCGACGTCGCACACATAAGGAGCCAGGGGCCGATCTCAAAGTGCGCATGCCGTTATCCCTTGAAGATATCGCTGCAGGCGTCGAGCGGACAATCAAACTCCGTCATTGGAAGTCATGCTCTACCTGCTCTGGTGCCGGCACTAAAGACGGCAGCGGTATGTCAACGTGCCAAACATGTCAAGGCACCGGCGAACTTCGCCAGGTTTCGCGTAGCGTGTTCGGTCAGTTCATCAATGTAGCACCATGCGCGCAGTGCAGTGGTACGGGAGAAATCCTCAAGGATCCCTGCGACACATGTCATGGCGAAGGCCGTGTGGAAGGCGAAACGACTGTAAAGGTCACGATTCCTGCCGGTGTACACACTGGCAACTACCTCACCGTAACAGGCAAGGGGCATGCAGGACGTCGT
>CAYXKK010000060.1:3811-4395 GCA_964465685.1 uncultured Melioribacter sp. | reverse complement strand
CAACACCATCGACACCGCCTGCAATCTGCATATCGAGCAAGCGAAGGAATGCCGTGTGATCAACGTCGCCATCAGGATGAAAGGGCGTTACGACAGCCGTGTGAAGTCCAGATATCTGCATATGCGTTCGGTTAGCCTCGAATCGATTGACGTTTGACAAGATATTCGCGGAGTGCCGCGTCGAACGGCTGATCTGTCGTGATACGAACGTAGTCGATGTTCTGTGCGTGACACCCATGCTTGATGCGCTGACAGAACTCATCAACTGCCGCTTGATAGCTTCGCTGGAGTTGCTGCGGATGCGTCGTGAGCTCCTGACCCGTTTCCATATCACGAAAGACGGCCGCCGAACCCAGGTGGAAGTCTACTTCGCGAGGATCCAGTACATGAAGCATGAGTACTTCGTGCTGATCATGACGGAAGTGACGTAATGCATGAAGGATCGAATCTGGCTGATCAAGACAATCGCTGATAATGATCACCAATCCGCGGCGTCCAAGATTCTCAGCCACATGATGCAGCGCAACGGACGTACCTGTACCATTCGATGGTACGGCACCCTCGAGTGCACGAATCAGCTCGCG
>CAYXKK010000060.1:0-3801 GCA_964465685.1 uncultured Melioribacter sp. | reverse complement strand
GGAACGTCTGCACATCGGTGTTGTACAGCACCAGCCCTGCGGCATCCCGCTGTTGCAACACGAGGTACGATAACGCAGCTGCGAGGAACGTTGCGTATTGGAACTTCGTGACATTGCCTTCGGATGCGTAGTTCATCGAAGCACTCATATCTACGCAGACCGTTGCACGGAGATTGGTCTCGTCCTCGTATTGCTTTACATAGTACCGGTCGGATCTCCCGTAGATCTTCCAGTCGATATGCTTGAGTTCGTCACCGTGACGATACTGGCGATGCTCGGAGAATTCAGCACTGAAGCCATGAAACGGCGACCGGTGGAGTCCGGTGATGAAACCTTCCACGACGAGGCGGGCACGAAGCTCCATGCTTCCGAGCTTTGCAACAGTCTCAGGTGTAAGGTATGTCGATGTGGGCTTCATGGTGGTGTCCGTCGGCTACGGACGATCACCGCGAGTCGTTCGTGCCGACACCAAAATACGTCGCATACATGAGAGCATAGCGCACCAACCCTGCCGCATTGCTCACACCGATCTTGGTCATGATCCGGGCTCGATGCGTTTCGACGGTGCGTGGCGAGATATTGAGTCGCTTCCCGATATCCTGACTGGTGAGCCCCTTAGCCACCAGCGAGATCACTTCTTCTTCACGGCGCGTAAGCGCCACCTTGGGTGTGTCCTTGGCGGGCGCATCTGTGCGGCTGTTGATCATATCACGGATTACCGGACTGAACACACGCTCGCTTTTGATGACGCCGTTGACGGCTGCAACGAGCTCGACCGACGATACATCCTTGGACAGGTAACCATCAGCGCCAGCATAGAGCGCTTGTTCAACAAGCATCTGATCCTCAGCAGCGCTGAGCATGATCACAAACACTCCTGGCATCTCGGTCTTGAGTCGCTGCGCGACATCAATACCAGAGAGGTTCGGCATACGCACATCGAGAAGCACAACGTCGGGCTTCTTCGCGCGCGTCATCTCGAGTGCTTCATAGCCATCGATTGCTTCACCGATAACGGTAATTCCTTGGGATGTGCCGAGTAGGCGTCGAATGCCTATCCGTGATATTTCGTGGTCGTCTGCGATGACGACGGTGGTGGCTTCATGCACGACGATGGTCTCCTTCGCGGTCTGCCACCCTCAGACGCGGATATTGCTGCTATCGTAATGATTGTGTAATACCATTGCGACGTGGTAAAACTACGAAGGAAACGCCACCCCAGCCAACTCGGCTATCCGGCGAAGTCCGTCGCGCCATGGTTGATCCGCAGCATCACTTGGCATGCGCCAATCTGCCCGCGGCGACAAGCTCACAGAACCGATCTTGGGTCCGTCGGGCATAGCCGAACGCTTAAACTGCGATGCTACGAACCTGCGATAGAACGTGTCGACCCAGTGCAGGATCTGTGCATCACGGTAGCGATCACCGAACGCCAACATGGCGAGGATGGCTACGTGCTCGGCAGAACAGCGTTTGCGGATCACGTGGTACAGCACAAAGTCATGTACTTCGTACGGACCCAGCACGTCTTCCGTGCGCTGATGCTGCACGCCATCTGCTGTGGTCGGCAGAAGCTCAGGTGAAATTGGCGTATCGAGCACATCATCAAGCACGACGCGCAGATCCGTAAGACGTTCAGCTTCACTGCGAATCAACTCGCGAACGAGCGTCTTCGGAACGCCTGCATTCGGATTGTACATTGACATGTGATCGGCGTTGTACGTGCTCCATCCGAGAGCTATCTCGGATAGATCGCCTGTTCCCACAACGATGCCATGTTCCATGTTGGCAATGTCCATGAGGATAGTGGTGCGCATACGCGCTTGCGCATTCTCATACACCACATCGTGCGTATCCGGGTTATGTCCGATATCAGCGAAGTGCTGCAGAACGCTCGGCGTGATATCTATCTCGCGAAACTGTGCGCCTAGCGCATGGGCAAGCTGTTGTGCATTCGACCGTGTACGTTGTGTTGTACCAAAACCTGGGAGCGACACCGTATGGATCGACGTTAGCGGCAATGCAAGGATCTCGCAAGCACGGCGACACACCAACACTGCTAGCGTACTATCGAGTCCACCCGACAATCCAAGGACCAACGCCTTCGCATGCGAGCGTTGTGCTCGCACGGCGAGGCCCATCGCCTGGAGTTCGAGAATCTCCGTACAACGTTCGGCACGCTCCGACGCCGCATGCGGGACAAACGGATGCGGATCGATGCGACGCCGCACGTCGTTCTTCACCGAGTGGCGAAGCGCAAGGTGCACAACACGCATCGTGCCCTCGTGATGATCCATCGACCACGAGGCAGCGGCCATGCGTTCGCGTGCGCAACGATGAAGATCTACGTCGACCGTAATCGATGTACCATTGAGTTGAAGTCGCTGAGATTCGGCAAGCACGTCTCCACATTCAGCCACACAGCAATGTCCACTGAAGACGGTGTCTGTCGTTGATTCACCTGGACCGCTTGATGCATACACGTAGGCCGTATAGGTGCGTGCTGATTGCATGCGGATCAGATCACGACGATACTGCGATTTACCAACGAGGTCGTTACTCGCCGAGAGATTCAGGATTAGTGTTGCACCTTCGCGTGCGAGCGGACCCGATGGTGGTTCGACCGACCAGAGGTCCTGACAGATTTCAATCCCAAACGTCACGCACGGATCGGCATCATCGACGAGCAGAATATCTGCGCCGAACGGAACATCATCGTCGCCGATGCGCACCATATCGTCGTAGACATCCGTCCCGCGTGTAAACCAACGTGCTTCGTAGAACTCCTGCGTCGCTGCCAGATGGGTCTTCGGCACGCAGGCATGCACACGACCGCCATGCACCACGGCGGCAACATTGTACAAGCGACCTTGAACAGCAAGTGGCAATCCCACAACGACAACAACATCATGCTTCGACGTCTCACGGCAAATCGTTGCTAGCCCCGTACGAGCCTCCTGAAGGAGTGATTCCTGCATGAAGAGATCGCCGCAGGTATAGCCGGTGATAGACAGTTCCGGAAACACAACCAGTTCGGCATTGTCATGCGCAGCCTCGGCGACATGGCGAATGATGTCGGCAACGTTGTTCGCGACATCCGCAGGCCGGACGCGCGGTGCGGCAGCCACAACGCGGAGGTATCCAAGTTCTGTTAGCAATGCGGGATTCATGCGGTTGTATCCTCTACGCAAGTCGTGAGTACATGTCGCAACGCGGTGCGACGATCGTCATTGGGAAACACCACAGCATCAGCCTTGAAGAGTCCTTCGCGTACTGTTGCCAGGAGTTGGCTCCCCGATTCAGTGAGTTCGACGAAAACGCGTCGCGCATCATGTGGTCGCGTATGGCGTGCAATCAGTTCACGTTCTGTAAGTGCTCGCACATTGATCGAGAGCGTCATCACATCGATACCCGTGTACCGGGACACGTCCGCCTGGTGCGGTGCCGTGCCTCGTTTGCACAGCGTATCGATCGCCTCCAGGAGCTGCACGTGCAGGAGCGAAACGCCGTGTTCCTGCAACACAGGTTCCACGGCCCGATGCCAGCGTGAGGCCGTCATCGCAAGAAGCAGTCCGGTAGGCTCCATAGACACGCAAACCTATGGCTTTTTTCGCCCCAGGTGTAAACCTTTTGCGAGATTTGTACGTTATAGGCACACTTATGCTCCGCATCCTCCTCCTCTGCACTGGCCTTCTGGCCGCCACAGCGCTTTTTGCGCAAGATCCACTCACCCTCCGCGGTTCCGTGCTCGACGCCACCGATGATGCCCCACTCGTGGGTGCTACCATTCGGTTGACCTCA
>CAYXKK010000059.1:0-4933 GCA_964465685.1 uncultured Melioribacter sp. | reverse complement strand
ACAAAGGTCTACACGAGCGGCAACGCGTTGTTTCATGTGTCGTGTGTGCGGTAGGCCTTACCGCACCACCTGCATCATCATCGTCTGCATGCCTGTTGCTGTGGCAACCTGCACGGTATAGGTGCCGACTGGCAGCTGCGATACATCGAGTGTGCGTGATGATGCAACCATCACCGTGCGACCCTGCATGTCGATGATCGTAGCGCGCGTGATCTCTGCATCACCAGCAAGTGTGATTGATGTTGAAGCTGGGTTCGGTGCGATAACGAGTGACGATGTCGATGACGATTCGTCATTGACGCTCGTTGTTGTCGACATGAGCACAACCGAGGCTGCGATTGGCATTCCTGTTGGCGTGTGATCCATACACATCACGCTCACCATTGCGCCTGCGGTAACATCGCTCAGCGTGATTGATGTTTGTGATGACGTCATCATGCGTGTATCGTCGGTGAGCATGTACGTCGTTACGCCCGAGCGTGTGTCGATGTCGATCGTTGTTGCTGTTGCGCCAACCACCTTGCCCACGGCCTTCGACATGCGTGGTCCGTTTGGAAGAGCATCGCATGCCTGATCGACGAAGACGCGCAGTGCAATGCGTGCTTGCTCGTCAACGGTCATGCAGACTGTCTGACCAAGCTCGATCGCCGACCACTCGAGTGGTTGTAGAAGTGTGTCGTAGACAGAGACGTACACCGAGCGAACGAAGGTCTCGCTTCCAGCTGGCGTCTGGACGACGATCACAGAATCGCTAATACCGACGACTGTTCCTTCGACATTGCCGTAGGTTGGGCAGCCAATGCTGATCGTTGCCGACATAAGGTACTGCGGATCAGATGCGTTGTTGTACACGCCAAAAAGCTGTGCACCAATCATTGACGAGTCGATGGTGATCGTCTGCCCCGTGCAGTTTGCGAACGTTGTTGTGCCATCATACGTCAGCGTGACAGTTGCTTGTGGTCCGTCCGAGAACAGCGCAATTGATGTTGGCGTTACTGCTTCGATGGTACCGCCAATGTAGCTGACTACGCACGGATCCAACACAGAAACCAGGTCTGCAAACGATACGCCCTGGCTTGTGCTGTAATACACGCCCACGGTATTGCCCGGTTGGACTGCTGTGATTGCTTGCGGCTCGTTCAGGCAGTTCACGATCAATGTGCCAGGTGAAACGCCAAGTTCAAGATCGCGTTGTGAGCCGTCGGCCATGTAGCCGTTGACGACGATAAACGAGTCCGTTACCATCTTCACTGTGCCCTGCAGGTAGAACGCAAACGAACAATCGTCAACAACGTTGATCGCCGTGTATGTACGGGCTGTGTTCGTTTCAACGATCGTAGCGTTTACAGTTTGTCCCACCGCGAGATCGTCGCGCGTTGTCTCGCGCTTTGTGCATGATGTCACCGTTGTCTCGTTGGTGACTGTTGCAGCATAGAGCTGGCCATCATTACCGGCGACTGTCAGCTCATTGCCGTTAATCGCCGAAATCGTACCAGCCACATGAATTGGACAATTGCGCTTGAGCTGCGCGTACTGCAGGAACTTGCCGCGACGTGGGTTATCGAAGTAGTAAATCGACAGTGGGTCGCCAGCCACGAGTTTGTCGATCGAGAGTGGTTGTCCGTCGCACGAATACACTACTGTCGACGAATCTCCCAAGATGCCACGTCCACCACCATCGATGCGAAGCGCAAGCGTATCGGTTGTACCGTTGACAGCGACGATGAAGAGTGAATCACGATACGCAATGAACAGTGCTTCCGCACCATACGCCTGCGAGCAGTCGTTGACCGTCTGGATGGATGTTGCCGTAAAGTTCGACGCTGTACCAGTTCCGTTAAGTGCAATCTCTGTGTTCGGCGTGAGGTCGGACAGCTGCAGCGCGTAACCATCGCACGAAACAATCGACGTAGCCGATGACGTCTGCACACTGATGGAAAGTCCGCTTGCACCAAGTTCGCTCTGCTGTGTTGACTGAACTTCGAGAACGCTACCATTGCGACTCGTCACACGGGCCATTACACCGATCATCGGAGCACAACCCTCGAACTTGATCAGGTCGGCAAGGGGCGAGCTCGACTGCGGGTTAAGCATCACCAAGGTGTATGTACCAGCAACGACGCTATCGAGGGTGCACCCCGAGATCTGCGTCTCGGCAACCACCGAGATCGCCATCTGTCCGGTCGACCCATCGGGCCGCGTAGCATCCACGACGACTTGGCTTGAGGATGAACTGATGAGCTTGCCCCAGACCAGAAGTTCTGTATTGGTTGTATCAAACTGGGCTGATGCGCCCAGCGTGGTGACGATCAGGGCCAGCACGCTAAGTGCAAGGCGGGAAATCAGGTGCATATCGGTATTCATGGTAGTTTCGTTTAGCCTAATGGCTGCATAACGCCATTCGTGAAACAAAAGTTACAGGTTGAGGTTGTGATAGTATGAGAATATGCACGGCATTACTGGTCGTTCTTGTTGCTGCTGTGTCGATAGCGCCACTGACAGCTCAAGACGTCTCCGATCAACGAGGATCGACGGTCCTGACGGAGGGATGCCGGTACATGATCGGCTTCCCACAAGTATGGGCCGAGTCTACCGAGAAACCCACGCCACAGCCGATGCAGCTCATGATCTCGTCGCGCACAACTGCGCGTGTTCGCATCCTCACAGCCGCCGTCATCACTGATGTTGTGCGGATTGACAGCGAGTATGTTGTTGAGCCGAACAAGCCCCTTCGCATCCCGATCTCAACAGCATATATGAACGTTGCGTCGGAGCAGCGGAGCGGACTCGGCATTCAGATCACATCGGACCAGCCGATATCAGTGTCGACGTATCAGGCGTGGTTAGGCAATGGGGAAGCAACTCGACATCTGCCTGTCGAGGGATGGGGCACCGAATACTATTCGATGAACTTCTTCAATGATCGCTTTGGTGCTAGTAGGTCGACGATGCGCTATCGTCCATCACAGATCCTGATCATTGCCGACCGCGACAGCACGATGGTGTCGTACACGCCAACAGTTGATACAGAAGGGGGCATCGAAACGAGGAGTGTGAGAAAAGGTGAAACGAAGACAATTCGAATGCAGCGTGGAGAAACGTATCTGATCAAGGCTGCAATTGATACACCGCTCGTCAAAGACGTTGCATCAGACATGTCCGGCACACGCATCACATCGAACTATCCGATCGGCGTTGTGTCGGGTCATACAAAGGGTGCAATCATGCGGTTTCCAGATATGATTCCGCCGTTCGGGATGCCAATGCCAGCACACTTTGTCCGAAACAACCTGCATGATGCAATGCATCCAGTTGAGCTCGCAGGAACTCAATTCGTAACAGTACCGTGCATGTACACTGTAATTCGCGTTGTCGGACAGGATGCCGAGGATTTCGGCTATGATGATGATCGCGGTGATGTGATTCGTGTGATTGCAACTGAAGACAACACCACGGTGCGCATCTCGCGCAGAGATGGTGGAACCATGATGAACAAGTTCGTCATCGCTAAGCGTGGCGAGACTCGACTTGAGTTATCGCTTGACTATGCGGCATATTGGGAGTCGAATAAGCCGATTCTCATGGCACAGTATGGCAAGTCATACGCGCGCATCATACCACCTGGAATCGATGCACCCTCCACTGATGGCAAGCACAACGAAGCGGCTCAGGGTCACCCCACAGTGGAGTC
This sequence comes from uncultured Melioribacter sp., assembly GCA_964465685.1. GTDB lineage: Bacteria > Bacteroidota > Ignavibacteria > Kapaibacteriales > Kapaibacteriaceae > UBA10438. The sequence continues at coordinate 1,242 of CAYXKK010000059.1, read as the reverse complement.
GGGCATGCCGATGTTGCAGACGGTTCCACCGATTGAGCGATGGGTAGACTATGCAGCATTCTTCGCTCCCGAGGGAATGAACAATTTCGTCAACGTTGTGTGCCGCGAAGCAGATCTTGACCAGATCGAACTTGATGGACGCACGCTGCGTGATCGCTATGGCGCACTGGCACGTAGAGTTGCAGCGACGGAGTACACGCAGATCCGAACGCCGATCAATGCAGGTTGGCATCGCATGCAATCACGCACGTCTGGCGTGCGATGGATGGCATGGAGCTACGGCTCGTTAGACGGTTTGCAGCAGGGGCGCGCGTATGGTTCTCCGGTGGCAATTGATCTATCGGAACCGTGTGCAGATTCAATCGCTGTTACTGATGAATTCACGTGTGATGCGACTAGGGGGCGAGCATCAGTTGTGAGTGCAGATGCGACATGTGGCTCGATGTATGCTGTTGTGAGTGCGCAGCTTACGAACTACACGTTCAGGACTGATTCCGCGGCGGTGCCACGGTCACGATTCATCGACTATACACTTACCGTCAACGATGTGTCGAAGAATGCATCAGCTGTTGTGCGCATGATATCGCGATCCGGAACGTATCTCGAGCGAACGTATACCTACACACCAGGTGGTGCATTCATCAGTGGCGCAACATCGGTATGTGTTGGACAGTCGTATGTGTATCGCGTTGCAGTCCCGATGGGAGAAACATGTACATGGTCGGTTTCGCAACACGGCACCATCGTTGGATCAGCGATGGGTGATAGCGTCGTCGTTCGATGGGATTCTGTCATGACCGATAGCAGCGCGCACGTTTTTGCCCGATTCTCAACCAACAGCTGTCATGTCGCCCAACTCGACCTCATCGCGGCACTACCCGAGGCACGCATTCGCGTGAATCAGGGTGCCGGTGAGCGACTCCAAGCGTTTCCCGACGACGCACAAGCGTATCAATGGCTTGGATCTGACAAGCGTGAGTTGGCAGGTGAAACGGGTTCGATCATGCAGCGTAGGGTGCCCGGTATCTATTACGTGGTTGTGACCAAGAACGGATGCCGCGACACGAGCGATGCATACCAGTTTTCGCCTGTGTCGGTTGACGATACGCATGCCACAGAGCGTGACATGTCACGTCCGCACATTGTCGCGATAGCGCCCCTTCCGGCAACCAGTAGCATCACGATTGATCTTGTCTCCCATGGTCAAGGTCACCTCGACATCATGACACTCACCGGACAGAC
>CAYXKK010000058.1:1970-5040 GCA_964465685.1 uncultured Melioribacter sp. | reverse complement strand
TGGTGGCTGCAGTCGCCAATCACGCAGCTGCAGCCAATCCAGGAACGCCACAGCATTGTGCGTGGCTTCGTGCGCGAGACCCTGGTTCGTAACGATGTGCGTTCCCATCTAAGCAAAGTCGGCGACATCGAACGGATGGTAACGAAGGTGATGACGCATCGTGCGACGTCGCGAGATCTTGTTGCACTGCGATCAAGCCTACAGCAGATACCATCAATTCGACAGGCCCTCGAACAGGCACGTCATTCCGAGCTCACGGCACTTGTCGGCGGACTCGATGAACATGCAGAATTGGTGGCCGTGCTTGAACGTGCGTTGGAGGATGAACCACCGCTGCAGATTGGTACCGGCAAGATCTTCCGGACAGGGTATCGTACAGACCTTGACGAGGCTACCTATGCATTGAACCATGGCAAGGAGTGGATCGCAGACTACCAGGAACGTGAACGACGCGCCACGGGCATCGCCACGTTGAAGGTGTCGACAACAAATGTATTCGGCTACTTTATCGAAGTACCAAATACGCAGAAGGCGAAGGTTCCCGAACACTATCATCGGAAGCAAACGCTTGCCAATGCAGAACGGTACATTACTGAGGAGTTGAAGACATTCGAAGAGCGGCTAATTCACGCTGAGTCCGTTGTTCATGCTCTTGAATCTCAACTTCTCGATCAAGTACGTCATACAATTGCTGACCAAGGTCATCACATCCAACAGTCGGCACAGCGTCTGGCATCGATCGATGCGCTTGTTGGATTCGCGCATCTGGCAGATGCCCACAGTTACATTGAGCCAGAGATGCACGAAGGAACAGAGCTTGAGATCCACGGTGCACGCCATCCAGTGATCGAGCGGCTGTTGCCTGCGGGAGTGCCATACACGTCCAATGATGTACACATGGATACGGTATCGTCACAGATACATATCCTAACCGGACCAAATATGTCGGGAAAGTCGAGTTATCTGCGTCAGGTGGGCTTGATTGTCTTTCTGGCGCATATCGGCAGCTTTGTTCCTGCCACGCAGGCTCGCATCCCGCGTACAGATCGCATCTTCACACGGGTTGGAGCGCAAGACAATATCATGGCCGGCGAGAGCACGTTCCTCGTTGAAATGCAAGAGTCGGCAAACATCTTGAATAACGCCACAACACGCAGTCTGATCCTACTTGATGAGGTTGGTCGCGGCACAGCGACCTTCGACGGCATCTCCATCGCCTGGGCGATTGCGGAGTATCTCCATGATACGATTGGGGCCAAGACCATCTTCGCGACACATTATCATGAACTCACGGAGCTAGCGAAGCAATGTGAGCGAGTGGCGAATCTTCAAGTGGAAGTCCGAGAGATTGACGACACCATCGTGTTCACACACCGTGTTCTTCCCGGGCACTCAGATCACTCGTTCGGAATACACGTTGCCAAGATGGCGGGGCTTCCTGCGAGTGTCTTGCAACGAGCTGCAGATCTTCTTATCACGCTTGAAGGCGGATCTGTTCATGCCGCGCCGCATGCAGCCGAAGAACGCCGTGAATCTCAGCCCCAGTTTTCGCTGTTTGAGGTACAAGATGACGCACTGCGAAGCCGGATCAAACGTCTTGACATCGATTCTATGACGCCTCTTCAGGCGTTACATATGCTCGCAGAGCTTAAAGGACAATGTGATGGATGAACAGCAGCATCAGAAGATCAAGAAGCTCTGGGCAGAACGAGATCGTGTTACCCGTGCCATGACCAATGACGGCTTTTTTCGAGCCTCGGTAATCCACAACACGCGAAGTGTGCGGGCGGCACAAGTTCAGCACCAGTTGTCGCCAATCAGCTCGTTAGTTATGGCCCGAGCTCTTACGGGCGCTTCGCTCATGGCGTCGTTCCTCAAGGGAGAAGAGCGCGTTGTTATCACGGCAAATGGCGATGGGGTGGTGAGCTCGCTGTATGCAGAGGCTATGTCGATTGGCGAAGTGCGTGGCTATGTTGTCAACAACCCCGCGCCCAATGTTGATCGATTGGGACCACTTGGTGAAGGACTTCTCAAGGTGCAGCGAGTACTGTACGGAAAGTATGAACCTGTGATGGGCGTTGTCCAGCTGCGCCGAGGAGACGTGACGTCGGATCTAAGCCACTATCTCACGCAATCGGAGCAGATCCCCTCGGTGTTTGTCATTGATGTCGCGTACGACGAGCAAGAGACGATTCGCGAGAGTGCGGGTTTGCTCATTCAGGCTATGCCTGGTGCGCGGCCAGAGCATCTCTTTGCTGTGTATGACACCATCGACTATCTCGATCCACTCACGTCATTCATTGATCGAGGGTTCTCTACGGAAGATATTCTCCGACACGTCCTGCCTGGTGAGATCACCGTTGTGTCGAGCACTCCTGTTGATTACTTCTGTCGTTGTTCGCAGGAGAAGTTTAAGTCGCTCCTTCTCACGCTTGGACTTGATGAAGTTCGTTCAATGCGCAAGGACGGACACAATGAATTGGTATGTCAGTACTGCTCGTCGAAGTACAATCTCAGCGACGATGACTTTGCCGACCTCGAAGAACGCTTGAAGGCGACGAGAAACTAGACGTGATTGGACGACATCAACGCCGTGATGGCAGCGACGTGGACGATATCGTCTGCAGAGCAGCCGCGCGATAAATCGCAGTATGGCTTAGCAAGGCCCTGTAGAATAGGTCCCAGCGCAGTCGCTCCGGCAAGGCGTTCCGTAATCTTGTAGGCAATGTTTCCCGCATCGAGGCTTGGAAACACGAAGATGTTTGCACGCCCTGCGAGTGGTGATCCAGGAGCCTTTCGTGCTGCGACATCGGGTACAATTGCGGCATCAACCTGCAACTCGCCATCTGCACAGATATCAGGATGCTTAGCTGTGAACAGACTCGTTGCGAGTTGGACCTTCGCGACGCTATCATGCGAGGCACTACCCTTTGTCGAAAAGCTCAAGAAGGCAAGGCGAGGCTCATCATCAACTACCATCCGATAGCTGCGGGAAGCAGCGGAGGCAATGTCGACGAGTTGCTCAGCAGTAGGTTCAGGGACAACACCGCAATCAGTGTAGATCATCGCA
>CAYXKK010000058.1:0-1960 GCA_964465685.1 uncultured Melioribacter sp. | reverse complement strand
ATGATCAGGCCATGCCATAAGGAAATAGCTTGAAAGCGTTGTGCATTGTTCGTCAAGACCAACAGTCCACAATGCAGCACGGATCACGTCCGACGTTGTTGATCGAGATCCAGCGACTGCGCCGTCGACGACACCAGCGCTAACGAGATATCCGCATGCGTAGAGGGCATCCTGTGCATGTGCCAACGCCTGTTCGGCTGTCAGCCCCTTATGCGCCCGGCGCAGCTGAAGGAGTTCCGACGTTCCGTGTTCGACGTCTCGAGGATCAATGATTTCAATCGTTCCAACAGATGCATGGTGTTGTGCGAGGAGGGCGCTGAGCTCATTGCGATTTCCTACCAGCACCGGAACGCAAACCCCTTCGGTCTGCATGCGCACCGCTGCCTGAAGTACACGCGGATCGGTCGCATCGGCAAGTGCAATACGCCGCTGCTGTGAACGTGCTCGCTCAAGGACTGAAGCGAGAATCATTGCGCCATGCCAGATAGCGCGCGAACAGAATCCGGGCGCGTGATCGTGAGTTTCAACGTCTCGGCAAACTCGTCAAAAATGTCGATAACAGACCCCTCAGGGACATAGCGAACCGTCATGAGCTCTGCACGGGCAGGGTTGGCAAAAATCCCATCGTATGATTCAAACTGAACAACCGAGGACTTTGATCGTGTTCGCGTACTCACACGGACCAGGCCGTTTTGCACCGGCACAAAGGCCTCTTCGTTTGCCGTCACGACGAGTCCGCGCGGTCGTTGCGCGGCAGCATTGGTTGCGCGGCCAGAGATGTCAACTGTTGCGATAACAGAACCAGATTCCGGCCTGAGAAATTGCATCGTTGGATTTGTTGCAGCCAGACTGTTCAGCTTTCCATTACCCATACATACGATCACGAAATTCTCATTCGCAGGATCGGCACCAACGTACAAGGGGCTTGCAGCTGTTGGTATCGTCTTCGTGATTTCATTCGTGCGTGTGTCGATAAGGACTGCTACGTCCTTGCTGGGAATCACCGCGCACACCTGATTGCCCATGCACGCAACAGATGTGGCAATACCTGGTAGCTCGATCGTACGTGGAGCGAAACCAGTGAGAAGATCCATCACAAGCATGACGTTGTAACGCTTCATCACGACGTATGCCGATGTAGCATTGGCAAATGCAATGTCATTCGGATACTCGTACAACGTTGTGTGTAACGTGTCAACAACATTGCGTCCTGTTGCGTCAAAAACGAGGATGTATGTCTGCCAATCGTTGAGCGCATACAACCTGTCGCGGAAGACCGTCAGTTTCGAGAATGAATTTGGGAAGTCACCCCAGATAAACTCCGATGAAGTGCTGCCAGAAGGCATCGACACAAATGCCAGACCTCGTGGAGTAGTGGAAGCAATCGTCCAACGATCGTCAAAGGAGTTGATGACCGTGTCGGTTGGAGAACACCCGTGGCCGAGCATGAGGATCACAAGAGCAACAATGGTGATGACGGCGTGCATCTGTCTGTCTCCGAAAAGGGAAGTGACCAATCAACTGCGGCCGAGACGCTGGATAACATCTGTGATGATCGACGTCATAACAGGTTCTGCAATTGCAGCAGCCTCGAGGACATCAGATAACTGCACCGGCTTGAGTGCATCAGGGAAGCATTCATCAGTAATGATGCTGAAGCCGAGAACATCCATCCCCATATGGCGTGCAACGATCGCTTCTGGCACAGTGCTCATACCAACTACGTCTGCACCAATCGTGCGTAGGAACCGATACTCGGCGCGTGTTTCAAGATTCGGTCCCTGAACAGCCACATACACCCCGCGGTGTAGCCGCACGCCTTGTTCAAGAGCAACGCGTTCAGCCAGCGCAATCAAATCTTGCGAGTAGGGTTCACTCATATCCGGGAATCGCGGACCGTACCGCTCGTCATTTGGACCTATGAGTGGGTTATCCCCAAGAAGATTGATGTGATCATCGA
>CAYXKK010000057.1:0-5137 GCA_964465685.1 uncultured Melioribacter sp. | reverse complement strand
CGGGGCGACCACATAGGCCTGCCCAGAGCGAAGCGTTGGGGTCGCCCCTACGGCAAACCTGCCGATATTGCACCATCATTCATTCGGTGGTGGTGCTATGCGTCGATTGGTCGCTGTTGGTGTGCTGTGTGTGCTGAGTATTGCGAGCGCGGTTGCGCAGACGCAGGTGCTGGAGGATCAGCGAGAGGGGGCTGCACAGAAGAAGGCAGCAGAGCAGTTCTATGAGTCGCTGCACGTGGTGCCGCCGGGGATGAACTGGCGCGTGATCAACGAGGCGGTGCGCGAGGTGCGCGCGGCACGTCGTGCGAAGGACGCAGAGGCAGCGCAGGTGAATGAGCGCGTGCAGGGCACGTGGCGCGAGCTGGGCAGTAGCAATCAGGCAGGACGTGTAGTAGCGGTTGAGTACGATCACGCGACGGGACGTGTGTGGGTTGCTGGCGCGGGCGGCACGATTTGGTCGGGCGATACCACCGGTGCCGTGTGGACGTGTCACAGCGATGCGCGGAGAATTGAGAACCCACGGTTGATGCGTCTGGTAAAGCGCGCAGATGGATCGGAATACCTGGTCGTTGTCTCGAGTGCGTGTCGCGTGTGGATGCTCGATGTTGCTACCGAAAAGTGGACGCAATCAACGGGGCTTGCAGAGATGCAGCGCTGGGGGTGGTTCGATAACGCAGCAACGTGTGTGCGTGATGGACGCATGGAAGTGCATGCTGTTGGTACCGAATGGGACTATGCATTGTGGAAGTCGCGACGTGTGTGGTATCGCAGTATCGATTCGGCGAAGAGCTTTCAGCGCATGACGTGGATTGATGGCGACGCACATGTGTGGTCGGACGGTACGCAGCAAGTGTGGCTGTACTATGCCGACACGCTTGCTGCCGTTCGACAAGATGCATCGCTCACAACAATCAAGGTGAGCCCCTTTGCCGGATTCGTCACAGCTGGACGTGTGATGTTGTCGGGTCCAAGCACAACAAATATCATGGCCGCATGCCCGCGCGGCGACAGCACGATCATGCTGCACAGCACCAACAGTGGTGCAACATGGACGCGTCGCAAGGCGCTTGGGTTTGGTCCGTTCGACACGCAATCGTTCGGCTACGCACACGGCGCACAGCAGTGGTTGTTCGGTGGCGTCGATACCTACCGCACGAGCGACGATGCTCGCACATGGACACTCATCAATGGATGGGGCGAGTACTATGCCGACCCATTGAACAAGCTGCACGCAGACATTCCAGCGATCGTTGGTTTCACGAGTGGCGTAACGTTCATCTGCACCGATGGTGGACTCTACATCACGCGCAATGGTGGTGTGACGGTGCGCAACATCTCGTTGAAGGGACTCAACATTAGTCAGTACTACAGCTCGTATACATCGCGTGACAACGTTGATGTTGTGAGTGCAGGATCGCAAGACCAAGGTTATCAGCGCAGTCGCATCGACAGTGGAGACGTGCGCGCCTTCCAGCAAATGATTAGTGGTGATTACTCGAGTCTTAGTTCAGGTGACGGCGGTGCATCGCTCTACATGGTGTATCCAGGCTTTACGATGTACATCCCCAACCACGAGGATGGATGGGAGCCTGTTGCGCAGAACTTCCCGCATCGCAATCACAACTGGTTGCCGCCCCTTACCGTACCAACATCAACGCCATACGAAGCATGGCTCGGTGGTGGAACGCGCAGCGAGAAGGGGGCCTACATCTACCGCTATCGTACAGTGAACCGTCAGATGACGATTGATTCGCTGCCGCACGACTTTGGAGAAGGGGAGACGGATGTGCGCATTACGGCGTTGAGTTTTGCGCCATCGAACGATCGTGTGTGCTATGTGATCACGTCGAAGGCATTGCTGTGGCGCACCACCGATCGTGGTGCAACATGGACGAAGCTTGCGCGACCAGACAAACTCGACGGACATTACTTCTCCGGGAATGCACTCTGTGTATCGGCAACAAATCCATCGTACGTGCTTGTTGGTGGATCGGGCTACGACGGACCAGGTGTGTACCTGAGCACGGATGCTGGTGCAACCTTTACGCCACTTGCAGGCTTGCCGAAGTGTCTTGTGATGTCGCTTGCCATCACCGAAGACGGACGCTACATCGCAGCTGGGACAGACGTTGGTGCGTTTGTGTACGACGTGAAGAGTGCCACATGGACCGATATCACTACGGGTGATGCACCGGATCAGATCTACTGGCACGTCGATCGTGTTGAGCCCCTTGACATCTTCCGCTTCAGCACGTATGGTCGCGGCATGTGGGACTATCGCATCACTGGTGTTGTAAGTGTCGACGACGATGCGCGCACACGCGAGCACGCAGAGAACATGCGCATCACTGCGCGTGGCATCATGATGCGCGACGCATCCATGCTTGAGATCACGGCTGCTGTTCCACAGCGCGCTACCATCGTCTGGTACGACCTCGTCGGACGCATGCACGGTCAGCAACAGCTTGACCTCGCAGCCGGTACTACCAATCTCACACGTCCGCGCGCGCACGCAAGCGTTGGTGCGCTTACCGCTGTGATCACCACCGAACACGGAGTTGTGGTTGGGTGTGTAGTGATGTGATTTGTTATGTTACCGCCCTGGGATGTAATCACCATTAGCAGGAGGTACCTATGGAAATGCAACGTGTTGACATGTTTGTGATGTCGAATGGAAAGTACTTTGATCCGATGCAGCTGGCGATGATTCGCGAGCGCATGCTGACGATCGATGATGCGAACTGGGCGATGATGTCGGCGGTATCGCTGCGCGACCCAATGATGATGCTTGTGGTGTCGTTGCTTGGTGGCGGACTCGGCATTGACCGCTTTATGCTTGGTCAGACGGGTGTAGGGATTGCGAAGCTGATCACCTGTGGTGGCTTGGGCATCTGGAGCTTGGTCGACCTCTTCCTGATTCAGAAGGCGACGCGTCAGTCGAACTTCGAGAAGATCCAGCCGTACCTCATGTAACATGCACATCGCACACGCCATATCGCGGAAGCGGTTCTACGGTGTGCTGATGCTAATGCTTGCCGCATCATATGCGTGGATCGGCTACAACGGTATCGTTCGTGCACAGGGAGCTGACGGCGTATCGATCTGCATCGTACGCACCGTAACCGGTGTGCCATGTCCGGGCTGCGGCACCACGCGCTCGGTGATCCACGTATTGCACGGCGAAGTGCTTGATGCCGTTACGAGCAACCCGTTAGGGTTGCTTGCTGTAGCTGCGCTCGGCGTACTGCCGTTCTGGATTGCCGTTGATCTTGCAAGGGGGCGAGCATCACTCATGCACGCATACGACGTGCTCAATCACCAACTGGCACGTCGTGCCGTACTTGTTGTGATTGTGCTGCTTGTGCTGTGTGTGTGGACGTGGAACATCTATAACCAAGGGATCGGAACATGACAGCCCTCGAGTACGCGCAGCGTGAGCAGGATGCAGAGCAAGCTTCAAACGTCTACATCATGTCGCTGATTACGTTTGCGGCTGGGTTGCCCCTTCCCATCATCAACGTGATCTCGACGATCATCTTCTTCATTGGGAGTCGACGCGAGAGCGCGTTTGTGCGTTGGCATTGCATGCAGGCGCTGCTGACGGAGCTTATCACGCTGCCGCTCAATAGCATTGCGTTTTGGTGGACGGTGAATCTGGTGCTCTTCGATGCGCAGATTACCAACTCGTACCTCGTCTACGTCTTCCTCGTGATCCTCTTGAACATTGTCGAGCTTGTTGCAGCCATCTCGGCTGCCATTCGTGTGCGCAAGCATCATGACGTGCGCTGGTTTCTGGTATCGGACATCGCCGACATGCTTGTCAAGAAGCGCGTATGAAGTCGATCCTCATCAAGCTCGTTGTCGTAGCCGCATGCGTCGGTGGATTGTACTACGGTCTGTCGATGGTGAACTGGCTCGACATCTTCCACGTCGAGCAGCTGAGTGCAGAAACCGAGAAGCAACTCGGTGAACTATCGTGGCGTGTTGTGCGCGAGACCAAGACTGAAGTGCGCGACCGGGACATCCTTCGCATGGTCGACAGCTTGCGCGTACGCATCTGCGACGCCAACGACATCGACACTGCGGACGTGCGCGTACACGTTGTGCGCGATCACGAAGTAAACGCCTATGCCTTACCGGGCAACCACATTGTGATCAACAGTGCATTGATCGAGCAAGCCGACACGCTCGACGAAGTAGCCGGCGTGCTGTGTCATGAAATCGCGCACCTGCGTTTAGGTCACATCCGCGAGCGCCTCATCAAAAACGTCGGACTCGCCGCACTCATCGGTGGAGCATCGGGCACTGGATCAACCGGGGCGATCAAGGGGCTTGTATTGGAACTCATCTCCACCGCATTTGATCGCGACAGTGAGCGTGAGGCAGACTACCAAGCCGTGCGCTACCTCAAGCGTGCAGATATCTCTGCGCGCCCCCTAGCCAACTTCATGCGACGTCTCGCCGATGAACACGCTATCGACGTCGACGCCGCAACATGGATCAGCACACATCCACATCCACGCGAACGTGCAGCGTACATTGAGGAGCAGGCAGAGTAGGGGCGAGACCCTGTCTCGCCCGATACGATGATACGATGGAACGGTAGGGGCGAGACCCTGTCTCGCCCGATACAATGAGACAATGAGACGGTGAGGCGGTGAGACGGAGAAGAGCTCTAAACCACATTGCGCTCAGGGGAACTTCCCTGATTCACCCAATAATTTATTCTCGCTTTGAATCCGACGTTCTGACTTCTTGATGTCCTCTTCAGGAGGCAGATCTTCTGGCTTGATACCGCGCTCGGCGAGTGTAGATCTGACGCTCGTGTTATTCTGCACGTGTTCGGAGAGAATGTCGTTCTCGCCATGAAGATCGAGCTGCTCCACGTTGACTGTTGTCATCTCATTAGCGAGATTCTTGGCGGCAATCACCAGAGCAGGCAGGAAGTCAGCAAGTGGACGCGACTTCGTGATGCCATATCGCTGCTTCATTTGTTGTGTAGTCAGCCCACCGAACAATGCCGCATCTCCACTGGATCGTATTCGGGCAAACCCATGCTCATCGACGCCTCGATCAAATAGTCGCTTTGATAACTGACGTTCTGATTCTCGGAGTCGTTCGCGCGCATCGAGCCTCG
>CAYXKK010000056.1:0-5194 GCA_964465685.1 uncultured Melioribacter sp. | reverse complement strand
CCGTGCAGCTGCTTTACAAAGCAAGAGCGAGTGGTGCACCGCAGCCGCACCACTCGCGATGTTTAGATGGCATCTACCGGCTTGATTCACCCACTACAGTTATCGGGACTGTACTCGTGCCGATGTCTGATTCGAGGTGAACAGAGTAGAGACCTGGCACGCGTGGAGCGTTAATGCGCAATAGATGTTCACCCTTCGCATTCAATCCGTGCTCTTGCATCGCCACTCTGCGTCCTGTTACATCGGTGATGATGCTGCGAATAGGTGTACTTCGCGTTACACCCACGCGAACATCGAACGTCTCCTGTGCAACTGGATTCGGATAGACACTCAATACTCGAATCGATTCAAATGACAGAAGCCGTCTTACCGAATCATCCGTGATACACAATGAATCCAACACGAGTGCACCGTTTGATCCTGCTACAAGGACAGTGTCGCAGTCGTAGAGAAACTTCACATCACGGATATTCATCGGTGTATATCCGGGCGCACCTACGAGTGCTTTTCCGTGGATAGTCGCTATCGTTGAATCGCCAGTAGGTCGAGCGACAATAGGTACACGCGCCACAACGTTTCTCCAGTACTCGCCAGCAACATCAACAACGTCGTTCGAGAGGATCACGCCTGGTGTAACGGTTGGAGACGGGTCGTACAGACTCACGCGATACGTCACTGTAAACTGTACGTCTTGGGGAAGACATAACGCGGTGTCACCCTGAACATGTAGACGCACAGCAAGGGGGACATCACTTTTACGTGGATCGGCTTTTATCGTATCCATTCCTACGAATGTGCCACTTCCCGCGCGTCGTACATTCATGCGAACAGTTTGCGTCGCCGTGCACCCATTCGCATCAGTCACCGTTACCGTGTACCTCGTTGAGTATCTGACTCTAATGCGCTGCGAAGAAGCACTATCTGTTTCCAGTGTTGTTGTGCCGGGCGGCGCGTCTTCTGATACCTCACTCCACTTGTAGACGAGACCATTCGCACCAGCTGATCCTGGCTGAACACGCGCACTAAGCGTTACTGTGTCGCAAATGCATGGCTCTATTCCGTAGGTAATTTCTACAAGCGGAGGTGCGTTTACAACAATCACACTTGTGTCTTCAATCATGCAGCCGCGCGAATCTACAACGCGTACAATCACTGGATAGATGCCAGACGTCGCGACGACAGAATCCAGAGCAACCTCAACATCAGAGGCCGTCTGTTGCGTGGCAATTGTAGAAGCACCCTTCAGCACACTAACAGAATACGGACCGTCTCCATTTCGACATTGTGCTCGCAGCAAAGGTGCTTCCGTACCTAGGCAATGCTTGACAGTATCCGATATGCCTTCGATGCGCAGAGGTCGCCGCACCGTAACCGTTACCGTGTCGACGGTCGTATTACCTGCCCCACCGTCGTCTGTCACAGCAAGTGTGAAGACCGTCGTTGTGTCAACACGGAGTAGCGCTTCATATGGCCTTGATACGTCGGGTATCTGAATCTTTACAGCCGGCGACCATACGTATACGAACGGCGGCTTACCGCAGGTCGACGGCTCTCCACGCGTAATGCGCGCAGTCGCACGATCCGAGAAGCAGATAGACGTATCATTACCCATGCGGACGTTTGGCACCGGGTCGATGCAGATCGCTACGGAGTCTGTTGCAACACAACCAAGGACATCAGTTACAGACACAGCGAATGTTGTATTTGAAAGCGGCTGAACAAGCACCTCTTCTGTGGATGCACTCCAGTTCGGCGTGTAGCTTGAACTTGCGCGCCAAGAATATGCATATGCGCTTCGTCCACCCACAACACGTGCACGCAATTTGACTGTTTCACCACGACAAATAACTCCAGTCAAGCAAGACTTACTGGCTTCAATGGATACGTTCAGTCCCGCTGAATGCTGTAGTTGCACGTCATCGGAAGCCGCACACCCGAATGGGCTTGTAACTGTAAGTCGATACGTATAGCTCGATGTTGCCTTGGGCAGACGTAGCGTTGGACTACGCACATTTGGATCGTCGAGATAGTTCGCAGGCTGCCACACGTAGCGATATCCTGCCGTATCACCTGCGACAACAGCATTAATCACGTAGACCGTATCACTCTCACATTGAGATGCGACATTCGCTATGCGAACGTCCGGACACGGCTCGACACGGACGGTAACGCTATCACGATTTGATCGACCCATAGCATCCGTCACCGTAAGAACATACGTTGTTGTTGCAGCTGGACGTGCCGTGACGACCGCACTCGTTGCAGACGCACCCACAAGTCCTGCTGTAGGCTCCCAGCGATAGGTGTAGGGGGCTGTACCGCATCGAGCATCTTCTCCGAGAACCGTCTGACTCGACGCATCACACCCGCAGAGAACCGCGTCACGTCCTGCATTAGCATCAGGTGTAGGTCGTAGCTCCACGGTGATCTCTAGTCGACTTGAGCAACTTGCTCCTGGTGTTGCATCACGCACGATAAGAACGTACGTCGTCGTACGCGTTGGTCGGACCTGGGTAATTAGGCTTGTGCGTGCACCAACAAAGCTCGACGTGCCGCCACCCTGCTCTTCCCATAACACCTGATACGGCGGTGTGCCTCCTTCGATGACAACTCCTTTACCAAGGTCTATCGGATCTGATCCAACACCGATACACGAAACAATGACCTGCGCACTATCGCGGCGAATTCGCGGGCCTGGCAGCACAGCGACGATAACCGTCTGCTGGCTTATACAGCCTTCCGAATTCGTGGCAGTTACTGTGTATGAGTGATCCCCGAGAACATCTCCTCGAACCTCTAGCGAATTGGTGGTAGGCCATGTCTGCACTAATGATGAATCTTCCCTTGTCGCAGCAGACCACCGAATCGTTGTCGTTCTCGTATCTCGAATGCTGCATTGCACGAGTGCCACCTCGCCTTGGCAGACGGCAACTCTTGATTCAAGAGTGATCGAAGGCGGAGGTACAATCTGAAGCTCAACAGTATCCATCGCTGTACACCCGGCATCGTCCTGCGCTGTGACTACATACTGATATCGACCGACGGTGCTATGTCGAACACGAAGTACCGAGTCATTCGTCCCGCTAACACGTCCATCAATACCAAGTGGACGCCATTCATATCGATACCGAGCAACTGGCGCAGAAGTTGCACGTAGCTCGACCTCCTCGTTCACACAAACTACGCTGTCTACGGCTCGTGCACTGGCAACAAATCCAGGTGCAATGCGCACTGTCGCGTAGGCCGTATCGGCACCGCAATCAGTCCGCTGCATGACAAGCTTGACCTCGTAGGTGCCAGGCTCTGCATACGTTCTACTCGTGTTTTTCCCATCAGCTGATTTGCCATCATGAAAGATCCATTTCCACGACGTGATGTTCAGCGAGTCACTATTGAAACCAGAAAACTGTATCGGACTACCTGGACAAACTGGCACTGTTGCAGTTAGGATCTTTGTACGAAGATTCACATAGGATGCACCGGCAACGAATCCGTACGAATCAGCTTCTGCCAGACCATGAATGATCGCGATCATTCCACCATTCTTTTCGGCATCGATTGTGTGCACACCCTCACGCACGCGGAATGACACACAGCGTTGACCGCCCCCAACGTTGACGTTTGCCAGCACACGGGCGATCGTCGACGGGATCGCACTGAGCGGATAACCATCGAAGGTTACCGTTGATAGCTGAGAAGCATCAGTGACGATCGTCACATAGAGGTTATCTCCCCAACCGCGCACGTCGTTTGGCACAAATGCATAAATGGTAGCCTGATCAATCTTCTGTTGTATAGGCGGTACGATCACCATAAAGGGATCCCCAAGGTCACCACCAAGCGACCATCCACGTTCGCTTGAGAGTGCGTAGAGCACGACCATCACCGGTTTAGTCGCAGTGATCGTATGATGAAGAGCACCGTTAAGTTCCGCTCGCTCTAACCAGGAAGTTGCGTTGACGAGATTTGATGTTACGCCATCAATCACAACATCAGTATTCGGTTCGCTTGCGATCACTCGGATCGTGTAGTTGGAGGAACCTGACAGTGGCGGAACAATGTAGCTTTTCCCAAGCGTTGATACTGGGGGCAAGTGTTCGTAGAGGTGATCACGGAATAGACGTGTAACGCTCGGAACTGACGTGCGTTGATGTCCCGTAAACACTGCTACCCTTGGGCAGTCATTCGTTGATGATACTACTCGAACAAGAGAGCCCGTCAGATCGGCAGGTGATGTAATAGTTTTAAACTGGATGACATCGCCTTCGTCCAAGCGAACTTCGAATGGGACGCCCTTTCGACGACGACCGACTGTTGGTGAAAAGATGTCTGCTGTCGGCGTGATCTCAACCACTGAGTTGTTCTGCACACCTACGATGGCGAACAAGCTCGACCAATCTCTTGGGTAGTCGACATCATAATGTCGATAGGAAGCAATAATGTAGCGGTTGCCGAGAGCTGTCAATGGAAGAACGACCGCTGCATCGGTTGACTGATCTGTGGTATTGAATGCATAGACAGAGATCGGTGTCGTTGCACTGACACGAATAGCACAGTTGTCACACACGACGTCGCTCTCATCCTGATACGCACGCGGATCTTGAATATCAACGCGTTGCGAACCATTTGCAGCTACACTCACGCGTGCAAGGACGGTTCCACCGATCGACAGCGTTACATCAGACTGCTGCTGTGCAGATATAAAGATTGAAAGCGTCTGACGAGCACTGTTCTCGAGGAACGTCAACAAGAACTCTGTTCCACGCGTAGAGATCTGTTGTGCAGAAGCACCGACGACAACGCACATGCAAAGCACAGCAGTGACGAACATTTTTAGCATATGACCCTCATGTACATTTATTCCTGACTCCGCTCAGAGCTTCTTACGGCACTACAATCATCGTAACATGATCTGAAGCTGTTGGTGTTGTTAGGACAACGGTGTAGATGCCTGCACTCAGTCCAGAAAGATCGAGATGCAGATTCTTGGTGTCGTGGTTGACTGCGCGTGAGATCACGCGGCGTCCATCAGCCGACATGACGTCAATCGTGCCAGTGCTTGTGCCAGCACCGGTAAGGTTGAGTTCGATATCAACCGCATCACGCGCTGGCGATGGTGTGGCTCGCACGATGCGTGCCGGCAGCATGCGGCCAACGAGTTGGGGTCCGCCGTCACGGCATACGCGTACGCGCA
>CAYXKK010000055.1:0-5243 GCA_964465685.1 uncultured Melioribacter sp. | reverse complement strand
TGGCTTAAGCAATCGTGCGCTCTTTGCCATCGCAACTTCGTCGAGTCGTCCCTCAAAGTGTTCGATCACGCTGATATTCGTAATCACATCGAAGGATTCAGGTTCGAGGTCGACATCCAAGAAGTCGTGCACAAGCACATGGAATCGCGATGCATCAAGACCAAGCTTCCGCGCATACTCGTGCTGCTTCTCGACCCAGGTAAACTTGTCAAGACATGTTACGTCCCATTGCGTGCGCTTTGCAATCCATGATGGGAAGATCGACGGACCCGTGCCGATGTCGAGATATCGGAGTTGCTTGCTGAAGAGCGGCTGCAGCTTCTCGGCAATCAACGGTAACTCGATCGCGCGTTCGTATCCGAACCCCTTAATGCGATACACAAATCGCAGGCGCTTGGCATGAGCGTCGATGTCTTCGAGGAGTTGCGTATTGATCGTTGACTTCACAGGTGTCTCGCGTTGGTACTCGTGCAAAGATGTGCATCTCAGCGCTCAAAGAGCCCTTTGAGGCGATTGAGCTCAGCGACATTCGTCAGTTCGTAGTGGATCGGTGTTACGGCAGTCCAGCCCTGCTGAACGGCGAAGTCGTCACCGTCTTCCTGCTCGGACAGCGTTACGAACTCACCCGTGAGCCAGTAGTACGGATGACCTTGAGGATCCTTCCGCACATCGTATCCATCCTTCCAAGCGTTGTGTCCCTGACGGGTGACCTTAACACCGCGATACTTCGCACGGTCAATTGGCGGGACATTCACGTTGAGCAGCGTTCCTGCTGGGAGGCTGAGGTCGAGAAGGCGTGATGCGATATCGTAGGCAACCTCAGCTGCGAGCGACATGTCGGCCGACGAATCAAACGTTGCCAGTGATACCGCCATCGAGGGGATGCCCATCAGCGTGCCCTCGGTAGCCGCACTTACGGTTCCGGAATAGATCGCATTTACACTCGTGTTCGATCCATGATTAATCCCGCTCACGACAATGTCTGGTCGAAACGGAAGCAGCGTACTCACGCCAAGCTTTACGCAGTCAGCCGGAGTACCGTTAACGGCGTAGGCGATCGATGCATGCTCAAGCTCCATCGACACCGCACGTAACGGACTAGCTACGGTGAGTGCATGTCCTACAGCACTCTGTTGTCGGTCGGGCGCAACCACCATGACCTCGCCCAGACGTGCCATGGCTAGCGTAAGCGCTTGAATTCCGCGTGATGTAATTCCATCGTCATTCGTGACGAGAATGCGCATAGCGTCCCCTTCTTAGCGCGTGAGATCGAGATAGAACACAAAGACCATCAGAAGCAGCAATAAGGCAATGCCCACTTGTTGAAAACGCATCTTCACATTTGTCGGAATCTCACGGCGGATAATCGATTCAATACCAACGAACACAAGGTGTCCACCATCGAGCCCAGGCAGTGGCAGGAGATTCATCACACCAAGCGAGATCGAGATCAGCGCCATAAATGCAATGAAGTCGCGAGCACCACGCTCACTGCTCTGTCCGGCCATTTCCGCAATACGGATAGGTCCGCCAAAGCTCTCACGCACACCAACAGAACCATTAACGATGTGTGCAACCGAGGTACCAATCATCACGATGGTCGTACCTGTTTGCTCAACGCCGCGTGTGATTGCATCGATCGGACCGTACGTTAGGCGTTGCTCGGGTCCGACATATTCTCCGCGCAGCTCGACCATAATCTTACCATCCGCATTCACAGCAACATCGAGTGGACGTGGCTGTCCGTCGCGCTCGACATGCATGCGAATCGTCTTACCTGCATGCGCCTTGATGTACGATTGGAACTGCGGCAGCGCGCGGACCGGCGTTGAATCAACAGCCAACACAACATCACCCATCACAACACCAGCGCTTCCGGCCGGACCCAGCGTGATGACATTTCCGATGATCACGCGGACGTCCGACGGGGACAGTCCAAGCCCCTTCTTCTCCGTAATCGCACGCATCACATCACCTGCTGCAAACGGCAACGTCATGCGTTCGCCATTGCGTTCGACAATCATGAAGCGCTGACCAGTTGCCGACGACAACGTGAGATTGCGCTCAACATCCTGCCATGTCCCGACGGCAGCCGTATCAATAGCTACGACACGATCGCCCGATTGTACACCAACGGATGCCATTACCGACGTTGGCTCGACATGCGCAACGCGCGTGGTGTTCCACGTCAACTCGCCGTCGACGAGGTAGAATGCTGTGAACACCGTGATCGCAAGCAGGAAGTTCATGATCACACCGGCGCTGAGCACGAGTGCCTTCTGCCAGTTCTTCTTTGAGCGAAACTCGTACGGCTGCGGCGGCTGACCTGCGAAGTCGGTATCCATCGACTCATCGACCATGCCGAGAATCTTCACGTATCCACCGATTGGGAGCGCACACAGGCGGTAGTCCGTGTGTTCGCCGAGCTCAAGATCCTCAGGAAGCTTTCCGAACGAGAATCCTGTGAGACGGTTCCAACCGATCACTCGCGGACCCATACCAAGAGCGAAGACATCAGCACGCATGCCCGTCCATAACGCCGCGAGGAAGTGCCCCAGCTCGTGAACAAACACCAACACGCCAATGACGACGATGAAGGCTAAGGTTGACTGTAGAATTTCCATGTTCGCTATGAGCGTAGTGTACGTGCGGTGAATTCATGCGCCATGCGACGAGCTTCCTCGTCGACGGCAACGATCTGGTCCAATGACGGATGATCGAGGTGTTCCATGTGTTCCAATGTGTGAGCAATTGTGCGCGGAATGTCGAGAAACCCGATGCGCTCATCGAGGAATGCTGCCACAGCGATTTCATTTGCTGCGTTCAACACAGCTCCCGCCGAGCCACCTGCACGCATTGCATCATAGGCCATCTGCAAGCACGGGAATCTCTCCAGATCGGGAGCTTCAAACGTGAGCTGACCAATCTTCGCGAGGTCCATTCGAGGTATGTCAAGGGGCGCACGATGCGGATATGTGAGCGCATAATGAATCGGAAGCAACATCGTTGGCATTCCCATCTGCGCCTTCACCGAACCATCGACAAACTCGACCATGGAGTGAATGATTGACTGCGGATGGATAACAACGTCGATCGCATCGCCTGTCATATCAAACAACCAACGTGCTTCGATCACCTCGAATCCCTTATTCATGAGCGTCGCGGAATCGATCGTGATCTTTGCTCCCATCGACCAGTTCGGATGGCGCAGTGCCATGGCCGGCGTGACATCACGCATGGCCTCCTGCGAAAACGTGCGGAACGGACCGCCCGAGGCCGTGATGACAAGGCGAGAAACGTCACTGGCACGTTCACCAACAACGCACTGAAGGATTGCACTGTGTTCGGAGTCGACAGCAATGAGCTTGGCTGCATGTGCTGCAAGTGCAGGAACGAGCACGCTACCTGCGCTCACCAGTGACTCCTTGTTCGCAAGCCCGATGATATGTCCTGCGCGAATCGCGGCCATCGTGGGCAAGACACCGCTGAAGCCCACCATTGCCGAGAGGACGACGTCATTTTCAACGTCGGCAGCTGCCTCGCAGATCCCCTCGTCGCCACAGAGAACAGGTCCGGTAAACTCCGGGCATGCCTCGCGGAACGCCTTCCAAGCGGCTTCATCGCGGATGGCGACGCCATATGGCGCATAGCGCCGAACCTGCTCGGCGATGTCTTCCCATCGCGTGTTACACGTGATCCAGCGAAGGCGCAGAAGATCTGGTGTGCGCGAGAGAATGTCGAGCGCCTGACTCCCAATGGAGCCTGTCGACCCGAGGATCGTTACGGTACGTGGTTGCGTGTGCTGCGTCACTGATACTGCCGTGTAATGTCCTTTGTGCTTGAGCCAGCATAACAGCGGAACTCGCCCGCTTCGATGCGCTCGTCTTCACGAAGTGTGACAGAGATGAAGTATGATCGCAGCCATTTGCGCAAGGTTTGCGCCTTGTTGCGTTCGATGTAATGTATGATGTACGGATGCGTGGCAATCGTCACACGCATACCCCATGCGCGAGCACGGTAATTGCGCAACCAGCGATCGATACCAGAAACAGTGCTTGCTGCTGAAATCACACGTCCCGTACCCATACAGAATGGACACTCTTCGCTGGTGCGCTCAGCCATGCTTTGGCGAATGCGCTGACGCGTGATCTGCATGATGCCGAGCTGCGTAATCGGATACACGATCGTTTTCGCACGATCGCGCGAGAGCTCCTTTTTCATTTCGGCATAAAGCTTACGGCGGTTCTCTTCTTGCTGCATGTCGATGAAATCGACGAGCACCATACCGCCGATATCACGCAGACGAAGCTGCTTCGCGACTTCGCGCATCGCCTCGAAATTGCTCTTTACGGCGTTGCCTTCTTGCGAACCCTGGTTCGATGCACGACCAGAGTTGACGTCTATCACAACCATCGCTTCGGTATGATCGATAATCAGATAGCCACCGCTCTGCAGCGGGACTCGTCGCGAGTGCGTAAGGTGCACGTCTCGCTCGATACCGTAGACATCGAACATCGGACGTGTGTCGGCAAAGAATTCCAGCTTCGCGTCAAGATGTGGCGCCGTGCGCTGCACATAGGCCTTAAGCTCACGGAACACTTTGCGATCGTCAATCACAACCTGATCAACGTCGTCCTTGAAGAGATCGCGTAGTACGCTGTAGGCAACGTTCTCTTCCTGCTTGAGCAGGATCGGCCCCTTTGCATTGCGGATTTCCGCTTCCATCTCGCGCCAATCCTCGAGCAACGTCGAGAAGTCGCGATGAACGTCGTCCGACGGCAGACCCGATGCGGCTGTGCGAATGATGCAGCCCATGCCTTCAGGAAGAACTTCACGCGCAATCGCTCGGAGGCGCTTGCGTTCCCGCACAGATTGGATCTTCCGTGAGATGCCGGTGTTCTCTTCAAATGGAAGAAGCACCACATTCCGTCCGGTCAGACCGACCTTCGTTGTGATGCGCACACCCTTGGACTGGTATGCTTCGCGCGTAACCTGGACCACCACCATTTGCTTTGCCTGCAAATTGATCGTGATCTGTCCGCTTCGCTTCGTTGAAAACGTTGGGAGCCTTTTCGCAGTCGACGTTTTTGATGTGCGGAGGGCTACATCTGCCGTATCGACCGATGTCGATCGCGGGCGATCGTCGTCGTCGTCGTCGGTAGACACGTCTTCCATCGTCGAGTCGACATCGCTAAAGTGCAGAAAACCGTCCTGCTCCAGTCCGATGTCGACGAACGCAGCGT
>CAYXKK010000054.1:0-5261 GCA_964465685.1 uncultured Melioribacter sp. | reverse complement strand
GTGTACTGCGTGCACCAGAAGTCAGCGATCGGCTTCGAAGTCGATCCGTTGGACGCCCAATAGATCAGCAACGATGTTCCAGGGATCACAAAGGGGGCGCCGCATGCAGCAATATGATTGACGTGACGAGGCAATCGTACAGATTGTCGGAAGCTCTTATCGACACTGTCGTAGACGGCATAGTACAACCCCATAACGGTATCTTCAAGCATGGCATTCGATGCGAAGAAGAGCGTAAGGTCTTCGTCAATGGATGGTTGTGATTCCCAGTGGCTCGTATTCACAGTTTTCGGCAGGTACCAGAGTACAGGTCGTGCATCAGCGAGATTGCAGATCAATAGATCGCATGAGCCAAGACTCTTATCATAGTCACATCCTGTATAGACAAACATCGAGCCACTGATCGTGAAGTATCCCTCATGCTTCAGTGTGTTCACACCAAGGCTGTCAAAGTACTCCGAACTTGCTGGTCCAATCTGCATCGAATCGAAGTCGACAATCGGGGCACTCCACATATCATGATGCTTGCGATTGAAGATGCCGTCCTTCTGCCGATGCTCGCCGGTGTACCACAGCGATGATCCAACGATGTGTCCGCTATACACCTTCAAAGGCGTTGTGTCGCCACTCGGCTTCGGGAACACGATTGGTTTGAGCTTGAATCCAAGATGCGCGCTGCTGTCACTCCGGTATGCATCATCGGTAAACGCTGATGCATCACCCATCAACATCATCGCAAGTGCAAGTTCTGTGAGCACTTCTACGCTGTCTTGCAGGGGGCGCGCATGCATACATGGTGCACTCAGAAGAGAAAGCAGCGCGATTGTGGTGAGGGTGATACGATGAATCATGGACGCAGGTAGTAATGCGCGAATATACACCCCGAGCGAAGCGAAGGGTGACCTTTCCGTATGTTTCGTCATGGGAATCTTCATCATCGTTACCCTCCTTGCCTCCCTGACCCTTCACGCGCAGGTGCGTCCGTCGCGCACGTGGGACTCCGACGTGTTGCGCGTACCAGCGCCGCGTGGTGTGATGTCGACATTGCTCGGTGGTGCCGAGATCCAGCGCTCGAATGGATCCTACGGTGGCGAGCAGGCGTGGCAATTTCGCACGCATGTACAGGCAGAGGTCTATCGCTTCACCGATAGTGCTGACGCTGTGCAGCTCACAACAACGATCGAAGCGCACCAAGAGCTAACCGCAAACCCTTTCAACGACATTGCGTTCAATCCTCGCGCTATGCGGTGGGAGGAATTCGTCTGGTTCCATATCGGACTCGATGATGTGTCTCTCCGCGCTGGTTTTGTGCATCGATGCAAGCACGACATCGACAACATCAACGGTCCGGACGAACGCAATCCCACCAGTCCATCACTCGCCGAGCAGCGCACGATCATCCTCACGGGTCCGGCCATCGGTGCATCGCTCGCCCCCTTCCCGCTCGGCATCGGAACACTGAGCGCATCGGGTGGCATGGAGTACTTCGTCAATGCTGCCGACACACGACGCACGCGCGATGCATCTGCAGAGAACATCGCATCATGGAGTGCAATGCAAGGGGCTTGCTGGGCACGTGCGCGCTACGTGGTGCCGCTTACGTCGGACGTTGCGCTGTCTGCACAAGGCTATGCTGCGCTGCCATGGTTTACTGCGTACCGCAGCGACAATGCACCACTCCCCATTGATGCACGCGGCGAGCTCGCGCTTATACTTCGTGGAACTGCGGGCACGATCAGCATCGCCGGTGTTGCCGAGCGAATGTTCGATGAGATCGTCCTCGTGCGTCCGCACGCAACGTCGTTTGTGGGCGTGATGGTATCGTTCATGCCCCCTACTACATCCCCAACTTCGCGGCGCGCGCAGCAATGAGCTGCTTGTATGCGTCCTTTGTTGACTGGCGAAGGAAGCTTACATCAAGCATTTGCATCCATGCAGGAATTGATCGTTGCATTTTTTCGAAGATTCGTTCAATCTGTCGATCATCGAGATTCGATGCTCGCATCGCAGACATCACGTCGCGACGTGTGATGTTCTTGCGTTTGCCATGCAACGCGAGCGCAAGCTCTTCATCATCGGATGGATGCACGAGGGCTGTGTTGACGAGATCATACGCAGGCGATAGCGTCATTCCGATGCCAGGCGTTTCGAGCAACGAGAAATTCTTGAGATGCATATCAGCATTTCCGGTAAGCAGAGAAAAGAGAACCACCTCGAAGAAATTCACGACATCGAGGCCCGGCGTTGCAGAGTATCGGTTGATCGCAGCCGCAACTTGTTCATAGCTTCCTCTGTATTTGTGCTCCGTCATCCTGCCAGTGAGTTGACACATGTCTTCCATGGCGAGCTTACCACGACGCGTACGATCCACACGTGCTGTAATGTACGCGAGCGCACCCGACTTCATACGCATTAAGCAATGCGGAACAGTGGTGATTGAGCTGAGTCGTGCGAGATGCATCGTCACATCTTCAATCTGTGGTAACTCAGGATATCGCTCAGTGGGCGGTTTGAGAATGTATCCGCCCCACACGCCAACAATTGTGAATCGATCCTGCAACGATACGCCTCGCCTGCGTGATACATGGAGTGAGAGTTTGGGCTGCACACCAGGAACCACGGAATGATGCTGAATCACCGATGTCGCAAGCTGCGCAATGTCACGCTCTGTGAACGGAAGCTCAACTGCTTTGTCAATGCCGAACATCTTCGCTGCACATGATGGATGCATGTCGACATCCTGCGACGCAAGCGGACGATAACAACACAGGCATGTGCTCAAGGTTGTGCCTCCGCGAGTTCCTCCACGCCAACATCACCAATACAGTCGCGACAGCAAGCAAGGAGTAGTCCCATCCGATCGCGAGGATTGATTTTCCAATTGGTCTCTGCAATGTCAAGCAGCCATCCTTCCGGAATCAGTCCATCAAAGAACGGAAAGAGCTCGCGCTCCGATCGATACGGTTCAACGCGGACGGGCATCGTCAGGCTCACCGGCTGTGCATCCACATGTGCAGCGTATGCTGCATCATATGAAAATGTATAGCCATCCTCATCCTCGATGAGATGTCCGGCAGGTATACCCTTGACCGTTATGATAGCACGTCGCATGAGCCGTAGACCTCCTATCCCTCGTCGGGCTTGCTTGGCACTGCTCCAACTTCGTAGCCGAACAGCCAAAGCACTTGATTAACCTTGTCAAGACGAAGTGTTTCTTTCCCCTGTTCAAGTTCACGTACGAATCGAAGTCCGACGCCAGCCTTCGCAGCTAACTCCGGTTGCGTCAATCGCACAGCTTTGCGTCGCTGTTTCACAAATGCAGCAATGTCCATTAACGTACCCTTTCGGGTACGAATATACACCAAACAATTCTACTTACACCTTATCGGGTGCATTTTTGAGCTTTTTCGTGACATTTGCACCCGACAGGGTATAGTCTACGCCGCTACGCTACAGCTCGTAGCTCAATCCGAGAGCGATCACGAGTGCGCGGGTGAGTCCGTCGGCACGGACCTTGCGGACGAGTACGGGTGCGGCTGCATCGACACGTAGGTTGAGGCGATCAGCGATTGATGTGCTGGCCGCAAGTGCGAGGTTAAGCGTGAGTCCGTCCGAACCTTCTACACGTGAGCCCATCACACGATCTTGTTGGACGCGATAGATGGCAAGGAGCGATGGCGCGATGTTGATGTTATCGATTGCAATTGACCGACCAACGCGCAGGATTGCGTCATCGCCGCGCTCATAGTCCTTCGAGGTGAAGTAGCCAGTGCCGTCGTCGACATACGCGTTGCGATTGTTGTTCACCAGCACGCGCTGATATCCAAGCGCAACACTCCACGCATCATATGTGCTCGATACACCGACTACCAGATCAGTCGTACCAAGTCCCGTCTGATACGGCATCGGAAGCGACGCAGTCGATGTCGATCCAGCATCCGATGTTCCCGTCGGCAACCGTGTGCCGAGTGTAAGCCCCATATCAACCTCGTCACTCAGTGCAAGTGTGCGCGACACGCTCACGACTGCATCGCCAATACCACTGTTGGTGCCCAGCGACCCGCTCGTGTACATCAGCGGTAGCGACGCACGCAGCGTCACGAGATGTGCAACCCGCCATTCAACCTCCGGCAACAGCTGCACAATCGCAACGCCCTGTTCGCCCGCCCCATAGCTCGGTGTCAGCGTAACGGATGCATATGCACTCGTATCACGATCGTGCGTAGCCGATCGCATCGTGCCCATCGTACATACGCCCGCATCGCTGCATCCCTGTGCAGAGAGCGTCGGTGATCCGAGAATGAGCATGGCAACGAAGAGCGCAATTGCTGTTTGCATAAGGGGGCTCGCTATGTGTGTGGTGACCGAGGGGAGGCTACTTGCTCGTATTTATTGTAGATCAACAGGATACACAACCCGAAGAGCACAGCGGCAACCACAAGAATGTTGTTCAGATAGCCTTCCACGCTAAAGGACATCCGGATTAGGATTGTAGAGATGACAAATCCTGAGTTGCGTATGATAACATGGAACTCGTCGGTGTGGTAAAACGAGACGAGTAGGAGGACGACATCAACGACGACCAGCAGCGTGAAGAACTGTTCAAAGAAGATTCCGTTGATATCCTGAAACGACGTGGTTGACGATCCACCTGATGTGCTGATGCCAATGAGCCATGTCACCAGCGCATACGTGGCCATCACGAACACGACCGGGACAAGTACCGACGCGATCGCGCTCTTGATGCGTGTGTATGTTTTCGTGCCACTACCGAGTTGCATCTGATCTGCCGCAGAACCAAAGCGGAGTTTACTGCGCGTCGAAAAGACGAAGATCAAATAGAACAACAAGAGCGTCGAAGCAAGATCATAGGTGAACTGGAGATCGTACTTCAGCGTGAACCATTCCGACGAGATATTCAGATTCGCAAGATCCTTGAACAGTCGTCGCATAATGATCAGCAGAATGATCTCGTACTGCTTGTTGATATACGTGCTTAGCGACTTTGGCAGATAGTAGATGAGGAGATACACCTCGTACACAAGAATGAACGAGAACGGAGTGTACAGCGCCGATATCGGATCGCTGAGCATCGTCACTGGCAGATCAGTGACGATAATCCCTGACGACACAAGGACTATCGCGGCCAGGTGCGCCAAGAAGCTCACAATGGCGACGGTGAGGAACACGCGCTCAATGCGCTCTCGATAATCATGCGAAAGCAAACCCGTGGAGAGCTTGAGCAGAGCATGCTTCATCAG
>CAYXKK010000053.1:0-5309 GCA_964465685.1 uncultured Melioribacter sp. | reverse complement strand
ACGCGATCCTTCGGCACAGACTGAAGCATGTCGGGAATGCGCGCTTCTGCTTCACCTCCGTAGAAGTTCACGGCGTTCGCGATGTGACCTTCTGCGTACTTCTCGGCACCGCGTGCATCGATCAGGTAGTACGGACCTGAGGCGAGGAATGCTTTGAACTGTGCGTGCGTGATCTCGCGAACAACGCCTGGTGCAGGAACAAATGTCGACTGTTCCTTTGCCGGCTGTGATGCAGTTGCGGTCGACGCCGTTGACTGCTGTTGCTGGGTTGGTTGCTCCACGACGGGTGATGCCGTGGGAGCTGCGGGTGCGATATACGTGGTGATCTCCGACGAATCGAGCGTGATGCGCTCGTACTCTTTCTTGATCCACGGGATCGACTTCGTATTCAATGCGTTGAACGTGATAGCCAGGCCGATCGCACAGGCAACGATCAATCCGGCATCTCGAAGCACCCCGCTGCGTGCCGGAGCATGCGAGCGTTCAGCGCCGCTGTTCATCCGACCGAGTGGTTGGCCGCCGAGAAGATGGAAATGGATGTGCGGCACGGTCTGTCCGGCATCAGCGTTGGTGTTTGTTACCACGCGATATCCGGAGGCGTCAATCCCGAACTTGCGCGCAAGAGTGCGCGCAACGATGAAGACCTTCCCAACGAGTTCAGCATCGGCATCGTCGAGCGTGTCGACACTGGTGATGACGCGCTTTGGAATGATGAGCACGTGCACGGGCGCACTCGGAGCGATATCGCGAATGGCGATTACGTCGTCGTCTTCATACTCGATGGTTGCGGGAATCTCCCGCTGAATGATCCGCTCGAAGATGGTAGGTGTCATACGTGTGCTCTGTTACGCGATTCCGTAAAACGACTTCAATGTTTGGTAGGCCGACGTAATCTCTCGCGCCCGGGTGTTTGCGTTGGCATGCGCTTGAGCATCTGCATTCGCAAATCGGTCTGGGTGCCAGGCAGCAATTGACGTACGATAGGCCTTCTTGATGTGCTCGTGCGACGCGCCGACGGGCACATTGAGCACGGTGTGGGCTGCAATGATGTGTTGTGGAATGCTTGGAGGTGGGGCTGGGGGAGGCGCCGGAGGGGGCCCATCCTGCGAGAGCTCGTCGATGATGCGACGAAGTTCATCATCGTCACCTGCGAGAATGTCTTCGATCGACGGACTCGATGCGCGATGCGAAGAGAGCTCGCTCGCCATGATGTTCCTGATTCGGTTGAAGATGCCCATGCGGCAAATTACAACCGCGCGCCGATGGAGAAGTAGAACAGCGTCGGACCCCAGGCAATTGAGTTTGGGTTGCTCAGGAAGAAGAACGAACGTCCGACCGAGAATTGGGCCGGTCCGACCGGTGTGTCGAGTCCGATACGCAGTCCGATTCCGTGATTCATTTCGGCGATGCGAATCTTCTCGGGGCGTTCCCACACGGCACCCAGATCGTATCGAAGCGCGACGTAGGTATCGAAGAAGATCTGGAATGGCATCTTCCATCGTGCCTCAAGATTTGCCACGGCAATCTGGCGTCCGCGTTCCTGATCCTCGCGCCATCCGAAGAACAAGTCCTCGCCGCCGAGACTAAACAGCTCCGGCGATGGCAACGTGAGGTCGGCCGCACCGATGAGTCCGCTCGGAGTGATTACCACGTCGCCAACTTGCACCGATGTGCTTGCCGAGGCTGTGAACTTGGTAAACGAGAGACTGTTGGAGAGACTCAGAATCGATGATTCAAACGTGAGGTCAATCTGACGTCCAAGCGTTGGGAACGTTAGCGCATCACGATCGTCCCAGCGAGCAACGCCACGAAGTGTGGCGAGTGGCTGATAGACGGGAGCAGTGCTCGCATTGAGATCGCGATAGCGTTGTTGTTCGTATCGGAATTCGGCAAGGATCACGCCGTTACGCTCAAGCTGACGTCCGGCAGAAGCTCGGACGCCGTAGCGCTCTTCAGAAAACTCGCCGACACGTTGCGGCACGGGTGATGTAGCTGGAAGCCCTGGTTTGTTCTGGTAGATCCATACATCACGAAAACTCGAATAGCCGCGGATCGACGCTGTCCAGAGCGTGCCTCGTATGCGCGGGAGCTCGACTGTTGCTGCAACAAGGCCGATGCGTTCACTCAGAGCGCCGCGCACAACCACGCGCACGCCGGTGGTGAAGAGATTCTCGTGTACAAGGTCGATGCTTCCCTGTGTATAGCGTTCGTTGTCCACGCGTGCGCCGATGCGCAGCAACTGATTGCCTGCATCACGTGCTGCGATGTCGATACGCGTGCCGATCGTGTCGCGTGCTATGAGAATGGATGCATCAGCAATGATGTCGGAAGCATACATGTTCTCAAGTGTACGTTGTAACTGACCGTTTGCGTGTGTAGAGCCTGTGCGGACTGATACCTCACGAAGAACGTCGCTGGCGCGTAGTTGATCGCGTGTGGCAACTGCGATACGATTGATACGGCCGTCATCAAGGAGGATGCGCAGAGTTTGTGACACCGTGTCGAAGTCTGTCGACCGCACGTAGCCGAGCGAGTAGCCTTCGTCGTGCAGTGCAGATGTAATGCGAGGAAGATGATAGCGCTGCGTTGCGGGTGTCCAATCGCGGCCTGCAAGATCATCGATGCATGCACGCACACGTGGCAGCGTGTCGAGTCCACCCGAACCAAGCGAACTGATCGCACGGATCATGCGCGGTAAACTATCTGGTTGCTCGGAGGATGTCTGTTGAGGAACAACCTGCTTCAGCGATGGAAGCATGCGTTCAGCTGCCGCCTCTCCTAGTGCTATCAGCTGATCAATGTTGGCAAAGTCGAATGTTCCCACGCCCGTGAGTGACGGTGTGATGACTACCGATGCTTGCGCAAGCAACGCGGAATCGCGCTGCTTCATTGCAGTCGTGAGTGCTTGGTCGGCAATCGCCCACGGCGTTGTTAGATCAGTCGTTGGGGCGAGGTTGCTCGAGGTGTTTACGACGATGATGGCCGTGGGTACAAATGCTTGTGCGACTTCGATTGGAATGTTCGCGACAAGGCCACCATCAACTAGGAGGGTGTCGTCATTCCACGTCACAGGCGCGTAGCGCAGCGGAAAGGTGGCGCTGGCCAGCATTGCCGAGGCAAGATTCCCATTGCTCAGTGGTACGGCGCGACCGGTAGCTAGGTTGGTCGCAACTGCGCGATAGCGAACATGAAGCGAGTCGAAGTTGGTGATGGTGTTGAAGGGGCTTTCCCACAGCACATGCTGCAGGGCCGACGTGAATCGTGTGCTTCCTCCAAGTGCTACTGGTGTGATGAAGGAGAAGTTGCGAAAGCGCAGCGTGAGAAGACTTCGATCGTTCTCCTGCTTCTGTCCGTAGAACTGAAACTCGCGTCGCGTATCGGCGCCTATGGATGTGACATCGTTCCAATCGACTGAGCGCATAATGCTCGCGATCGAGTCTGGCGAATATCCCGCTGCATAGAGTCCACCAACAATTGCGCCAAAGGAGGATCCAACCACCACGTCTGGTATGATGCCATTGCGTTCAAGGGCGCGGAGGACACCGATTTGCGCGATCCCTCGTGCACCGCCACCTGTGAGAACAAGTGCAATGCGTTGCTGCTGAGCAACAAGCGGCAGTGTAGTAAGGATGAATGCGATGGTGAGGAGTATGCGCACCTGAGCTTATCCGCGTTGCTCGTGATATGCGTCCGACATCGCGCGCCAGAGCGCCTCGAACCGATCTTCTTGCGCATTGCGATCTTCAACTGCTTGCACAGCGATAGGCTTTGTGCCTTCATGTGTGAAGATGTCGTCGCACCGGCCTTGATCAACTGCCGTGATAATGATCTGCGCGCACTCATCGGCCGTCATCATGCGCGATAGGGGAGCGAGCTCAACACCGAGCTCCTGCGCGATACGCCGACTTTTTGGAATCGCCGCGCCATAGAGCGCGCCGATGGATCCGCCTTCTGTGACGTCGGCCCATTCGGTGAGAATTCCTGCTGGGCACACGCATGTTGCATTGATGCCGCTGCCGACGAGTTCTGTGCGAAGAGCGGCGATGAAGCCCACGACGGCGTGCTTCGCAGCCACATACGCTGCATTGAACGGATGTCCATAGCGTCCAGCCACACTTGAGATTGCAACGATATGCCCACGTCCGCGCGTGCGCATCGATGGCAGTGCGGCACGTGTGCACCAGAACACAGCGTCCATGTTGAGTGCGAAGATGTCGCGCCATTGCGATGTCGACGTGTCTTCGACCGATGCCATGTTGCCACGTCCAGCGTTGGCGAGGAGCACATCAATGCCGCCAAAGGTTGCGATGGTCTCGTCGATCACGCGCTGACATTCCTCTTCTCGGGCGACATCTGCAACGATCACATGTGCTGTACCACCTGCGGCGCGCACCTGCTCGGCAACCTCGTTGAGACGATCAGCACGGCGAGCAGCAAGAACGATGGTTGCTCCACGTTGGGCGTACTGCACAGCACAGGCTGCGCCAAGACCCGACGATGCGCCGGTGATACAGATGACAGACGTTGCGTCAGTGACCATATGGGGTGCATTCCTATGTCGTGTGCAGGTGGTGTGAATCAGAGAATCCGGAAGGTGGTGTACCGACGTGGATCGTTAAGGTCGTTGCACGTTACCGATGTCACGTTGGCGTGCTGGGGTCCGAGGCGCAGAAGCGTCTCGAACTCTGTCAAACTATCGACATCGCCCTGGGCCATGCACTCTACCGTTCCATCCTCGAGATTTGTTGCAAATCCTCGCAGATTAAGGCGGTGTGCGTGATGGAGGGCAAAGCGACGGAATCCAACGCCCTGCACGCTGCCATCGATAAGAAACTGTACAGTCGGCATGGTTACAACTCCTTATGGACAAGGGTTGTGGTCGCTTGTGCAGTTGGGGTGATGAGAATGTCTTGAATGGATACATGCTGTGGTCGGCTCGCGGCAAACAACGCGCAGTCGGCGATGTCATGTCCGCTGAGCGGCTGATAGCCCTTGTACACGGTTGCTGCGCGGTCTGTGTCGCCGTGGAAGCGCACATCGCTAAACTCGGTTTCGACCAGACCCGGATCGATGTTGCACACGCGGACTCCGGTGCCGTTAACGTCGATCTGGAGCGAATCGGACAGCATCTTGACGGCGGCTTTTGTTGCCGAGTACACATTGCCACCGCGATACGCTTGGCGTCCAGCGATCGACGCGATGTTGATCACCGTACCACGACCGCGTGCGACCATGTTGGGCAGGAACTGACGTGTGACGTAGAGCAAGCCCTTGATGTTCGTGTCGATCATCTCTTCCCAGTCGCTATG
>CAYXKK010000052.1:0-5563 GCA_964465685.1 uncultured Melioribacter sp. | reverse complement strand
GCGCGAGGAGCTGGGCACGACGATAAAGATGCTTCACCACACCACCTGATACTGGAGCGCAACTTGACTGCGTCGTTCGCCGTTGACGAGCTCGCCAAAGGGATCGCGGGAGATATCGACGCCGTAGGTAGGACGGTTTTGGAGTTCAAGTGTGACGCGACTTCTGATGCCGTCGAGAAGGATAGAACAGCCAATGCCGTAGACGTCTGTGAGTGTGCGATTCAATCGGTCAAACCATGCGAGATTCGCACTCACATACGGCATAATGCCAATAGCACCGATGACACGTGGAACGAATACTCCAACGTGCGTGAAGAACACTTCGCCAGTGCCATACATCGGAAATGCATTTCCCCACGACGGACCATACTGCGTAAGTGGTCGAAGCGCTGTGCTATCATCAGATGTAAGCATTGACGTGCCCGTATTCATCGCCCCATTGTAGCGCAGATAGTTCGAGCCGTAGTTATGATGAAACAGGCCTGCATAGGCACTAAGTGTTGTTCCCCACCGATCGATGGGCGCATCATACATCGATTCTACTGCCATCAGCAGAAGATCCTCATACACGGTGTCGGCACCGCGTGAGCGCCACATCGCATCCGGTTGATAGATCACACCGGCGGCAACGTTGAAAATCTTCCGCGTGCCGTAGTACGTGCCAGCCATGTTTGGCACCTGATGTGGCTCGTGGTCAAAGAACTGATAGATCACGTAGGCTTGTTGCTGCAAGGTTCGCTGATTCTGCGCAAAGTTTGCTTCAGGCACAATCGGACGTGGGGTTTGTCCATTTAGCGATACGGCCATTGGGTCGGACAATGCCACGCGGTAATCGATGGGCCCGACTTGTCCACGCGCAGTGATACTCAGTTTTCGTCCGGTTACATCATTCTGTTCCGACGTTGCTTGCGCAAACAGAGCGCCATCCATTGTTGGCAACGCAACGATAGCAGGCTGTGAGAAGCGGCTTAGTCCGTTGACAAATGACAACCCTGCTCCCAGCTTCAACTCGTTCGCATCGAAGAGACGATACTCGGCAAAGAAGTCGTGGAAGTATGCTTGAATACGCCGATTGTTGCCGCTTTGATAGGCGTAGTTGAAGTTGTTAAAGCCGTAGTGGATGAACAACGTTGTTCGGGAATTGATGTTCGCAAAGGCCTGAACACGTGCCCGCCGAACTCCAATGTCAAACGATTCATCCTGAGGCTGTCCAATAGCTAGTGTGCCGGGGTTATTCTGGTTGTACCGCGTCCAAAGCTGAGCGAACAACTGCACCTTAATCGGCGACGTTGTATCAGGCTGTGTTCCCCAGTTCATGTCCTGGGCTAGTGCATTGCTGACTGCCATAGCAGCCAACACGAATGCAGTGAGTGTGAAGCGATAAGAGGTAAGGCGCGCAGACATGGCCGAAAGTTAGGAAGGACTGTACAATCAGTCAGTGTTGCGCGGTATATTTCGCGATGCGCTTACTCTACACTCTCCTTGCATTCATCCTCGTTCAGTCCTTGGCTCTGGCAGGGGGCGATGTCACGACGGCCGAAGCCGCTCGCCTCGCAAAGAAGAAGGCGACGATTGTGCTCGATGTACGCACCCCAGCCGAGTATGCTGACGGACATTTGCGCGGTGCCCGGCTTATGGACTTCTACGCGAAGGACTTCTGGACGCAGGTTGCAACACTGCCGAAGGACGCGACAATCGTTGTGTACTGCAAGTCGGGTCGGCGCAGCAAGGACACCGAAACTAAACTTGCCTCCATGGGTTATTCGAATGTGGTCAACATGCTTGGTGGGTTCGATGCGTGGAAGAAGGAGCAACGTCGGTTTGAGAAGTAACGCAATCGTCATTGCTCTTGCTGCAGTGGTATGCATCGTCGCAGCTGGATGCAGACATGAGGAGCCGAAGAACGAGGTTATCCTCGATGCAGATACCGCGCTGTTTGTTCCGCCCGATACATCAACGATTCCCGACAATGCTACCGGCGATATGATTCGCTATGGACGGGAACTGCTGGTGAATTTCCCGTACTATCTCGGACCTAAGGGTTCCGTTGGTTCGTTCGGTGGCAATGGGTTAGGCTGTCAGAACTGCCACCTCGAGGCAGGTACACGTCCCTTCGGACTCAACTACTTCTCTGCTCATGCACGGTATCCGCAGTACCGAGCACGTGAAGGACGCATTCTCACGCTAGGCGATCGCATCAACAACTGCATCGAACGTCCGCTCAATGGTCGCTCCATGCCCCTTGACAGCAAAGAGATGATCGCCATGCTCGCCTACATGCAGTGGCTAGGTAAGGGTGTACCCGTCGGCGAACGTGTACATGGCGACAATCTGAAGGCGATCGCTCTGCTTGATCGTCCAGCAGATCCAGTGAAGGGGCGCGCAGTCTATGAGAAGCACTGTCAGCGCTGCCATGGTGATGATGGCCAGGGCGTGCTCAAGGAAGATGGCATTGCCTATGTCTATCCCCCTCTCTGGGGTCCGATGTCCTATCAGCCGGGCTCGTCTATGCACCGCCTAATCAAGTCAGCGCAGTTCATCAAGTACAACATGCCGAATGACATTGCACGTTGGGATGCACCGTTACTCACCGATGAAGAAGCGATGGACGTTGCTGCGTATGTGAACGACGATAGATTACATACACGTCCGCAACCTGATCTGACAAGCGAGTATCCGATTCACAAAGAGAAACCGTTGGACTATTTCGTCCCACCATATGCCGATCCCTTCTCTGCTGATCAGCATAAGTACGGTCCGTTCAAACCCATCTTTGCGTGGCGCTCGAAGAACGATCACCCTACGGGATACTAAGCGCAACCCATTACCGCGCGATGATCAGCGGTGCGCGATAGATAACACCACGTGAGTCTGTAACGAACACTGTGTAGATGCCATTCGGCAGATCGTTCGTAGCAATCGTCTGCCGTGTAGACTGCGATACATGCGATGCAACGCGCTCACCCGTGATTGCATACACGTCAATCATCGCGATACCAGATGCAACGTTTGATACCACGACGTGATCTACGGCGGGCATTGGTGCGAGAGTGACCAGACCCTGCGTGATTGTGTACTGTGCGACAGATACAACATCCGTGATCGTGACGTTCTGCGTTCCAGTGGTTGTAATGCTCGCAAACGCAGCATCGATGGATGACACGCGCACACGGTACTGCGTACCAGCAGGCACCGTGAGTGGAACCTTCCACAGGTACCCTTGCGACCGTGCGAGAACACTATCACGGATGAGCGCAACAACCTGATCGTTCTTCACAAGTTCGATGCGCACAAGACCACTGATGTTCGTCTTCCACGACACCACATAGGCATTATCATACACCCACTGCACATCCGTACTAGGACGCGTAACATCGAGGTATGCAGGAGCAACAACAGCCGAATCGACCGCGGACCATACACTCGCGATGTTGTCGGCGAACGCCATTGCACGCCAGTAGAGTGTGTGTGTTGCATCAGTAACGTCCACGTTAACGCGATCACTCGCAGTAGTGAGGTCGATCACACCCGACGTAAACGATGGGTCGCGAGACACCTGAATTCGAATCGAATCAACACGTCCACTTGGCGTCACCCTGAACGCATGTGTTGTGCGTTCAAGAATGCGCTCGCCCTCCACCGGCCAGGTGAGAAGCGGCGATTGCACATCTTCAACGCGTGCTTGCGGAATGCCGAAGCAGAACTCGCCGCCCTTCGTTGCCTGCACAACGAGCTCACGTGATGCAGCATCAAAGCTTGTCGAAAGCGGCTGGAAACGTCCAGTGTCGATGAGCGGACGATGATAGACGACAAGCTTGGTTGGATCAAGCGTAATGCCGAGTGTGTCGATGTTGAAGCGTACATCTATGCGCTCGTTGCGAATCCCCTCGAGCAACAGCTCAACGCGTGACTGATGGATATGGGGCGAGGCAACAGTCCATTGAGGGTTCTTCGGTGACCATGCAAAGCGACGTGCCGTTGTTCGATTGTAGAAGCTTGATTCAAGAGCACGGAACGTGACAGTCGTACCGGTGTACTGCGTGCCACGCCAGTATGCGTAGTGCTCACCAGGGAGTACGTCGTTAATCACAACGGTTGCCGATGGACGCCCTGTAGGCCACACTGGGTACTTCGTTGCACGGTACACAAACATCTGCTTCGGATACGCAGCTTCGAACACCACGCGTCCGGTTGAATCCACTTCGGTGATACCCGGAGCACCATCATTGGCGGCGCTTCCCCACCCTACCACACGATTACCATTCGGGAGTGTTTGCAAGCCCCCTTGAATGCCCGCGTAGTAGTCCGGGACGTGTCGATACTCCCAGACCATTGTCGCAGTCATAGCACGCTCGTCCAAGCGATACTCAACACCACGTGAATACTGTGGCGTATGCTGTGTGCCGTTATCGAAGATCGAGATGTTGCCATTCGGCAAACGACGCGCATCGTGTTGATAGCTGAAATACGTTGGTGCGAGTTCCGGATGATCACCGATGAATGTGAACTGATTGCTCTTGCCTCCAAGCTTCCATATCACCTCGCCTGTTGCGCGATTGACCTTGATCACTTGCGACATGTGGCGCATGGAGATAATCCAGTTGCCGTCGTCATCAATCCAGAGCGAGTTATTGTGACAGAACCGAATGGCGGGAGCTGTGAGATCTTCATACGAATCGGTGATTGGTAGATGATCGAGTGCTTTCCACTGTACTACGACGCGACCGTCACGATCAATCTCTTGAATGACGGCATTCACAACGTTCGCTTCGGGGTGACCGCCGGGAACAACCGTACTCATGTCGATGGTGACGTCTTCAGCACCGAGAACAACCATGTTGCCGTTTGGCAGCATGTGGAAGTCGTGCTGCGTGGTGAGGTAGCCGCGAGCTTGCGACACAAATTCCTGTGCGGCAAGCAACGTATCGACGATGTACACACCGGCTGGGACCGACGCACCAGAAAACACCACGAGTTCCGAATATCCTAGACGTCCATCAGGAAACACCTTGAACTCAAACGGATAATTTGTCACACGTCCGGTCTTAACCACTCCCGCATTGACGTTGTACACGCCAAGGAAGGAGCCGTATGGACGTGGCGTGATGCGACAGTTCGGTGCAAGCAGCAGAAAGCCCGGTTCGGGACTGTCGTTCACCAGCACCTTCAACGGGGCAAGGTCTGGCTGTGCCGATGCAACAGCACATGCAATCAGGAGTATGAGGGCTACGCGCATAGGTGCAGAATTACGGAATTCCTAGATTATGCCTCTGTCTTATCCGTCACGGCGACAGTATCCACAATCGACGACTTGAAAGCCCCCTTGATGATCACGATTATCGGCGCTGGTTCGCGTCTTGCTTCGGCACTTCTTCCGGTACTTCTCGAGGAGACCGACGTACAGATCCACTGTGTTACGTCCCGCAAGATGGCGATACAGCATCCACGGGTTACGGTTGACGTACTCGATGTAACCGAAAAGACTGCGCTCAAGGAATCGGTGATGCGTGCGATGCCGTCGACGATCATCAACTGTGCGGCAATTACAAATGTTGATGCATGC
>CAYXKK010000051.1:0-6246 GCA_964465685.1 uncultured Melioribacter sp. | reverse complement strand
AGCTGGTATGGCCATGTGAGGAATGTATCCTCGGGAAGAAGGATGAGCGGCATGATCGTACCCGCCATGTGCAGTAGGAACATAACCATGGTCGCTCTTGTCCAGCGTGGAACGAGGAACATGATGCCTATGATACACTCCCATATCCCAAGGAGCGTCGGAACGTTACCGAACGGGATCCACCCTAGGGTGCTATCAACCAGGTGACTAGCTGGACTCAGGTGAAACGGCTTGAGGATGCCGAACCAGAAGAAGACGATCGCAAATCCGATACGAAGCATGCGCTCGTGATGACGATCGATGAATGCCGTCAGCCTGCCTGCTATGGCGTCTGGGCGCATGAGGTACGAGCGACTTACTTGATAACGTAGGATTCGTACCAGACCTTCACGATGGCTTTCACCGGACCTGGCTTCGCTGCTGGTTTGCGGCTGTTACCGTCGAAGTCACCGGAGATCGACTTCGGAATCTTGAGCGCGTCCATCTCCATCGAGATCTTCGTGAACGATGGTAGGGCGTATGAACGAGCCTTCGCGTTGTCATAGGAAAGCTCGACGGTGACCGTTCCAGTCTTCTTTGTGGTGGAGACCACCTTTCGTGCAACCATGGCAGTGGTGTCGACCCAGATCGTTGCCACGACAATATCGGAGGATTCATCACTAGGGAGCACCTTAATCTTGCGCATCGAATTCTCGACGCCCATGTCGATCGCTGTGAAGTCTTGCGACAACAGCTTGAGTGCACCAAGATCAACACCTTCTTTTGGAAGCATTGCAAACCCCGGAGCATCAATCGTGGTCTTGTCGGGCGCCGTATGCTTTAGCGTAGCCGTCATGTCCGGCACGCGCATGAATGGTACATCGACCTTGATGTTGAGCTGTGCAGTGTAGGACTTCGCGCGCGTCATCTTGGCACGCAGCTCCTTTAAAAGTACGTCAGCTGTTCGTGCATAGGAGGTGGTTGCTCCAACAACTATGAGCACAACGAGCGAGCATACACGCATCATGTAAGAATGTCCTTTCGGCGAATAATGAGTTGCGCAGCGACGAAGCACCCAACGATGTGGAGCATCAAGACGCTGCCAGAAATGGCGATGCGCGACCAGTCGGCTGCATAGGTCATCGACTCTGCATCAGCCGGCACATCAAAGAAAAACTTCCAGCCATTCATGTGATTGGTAAAGAACAGCGGACGGAGGTAGTCGAAGATTGGAACGTCGATTGCCGAGATAATCGTCATGCCGATGATAATCGACATCGTTGTCATGATCGGTCCAATAGCGTTCTCAACGAGAGACGAGAACAGGAAGGCGACACTGGCGACGGTTACCATCGACATCGCTGCAAAGATGTACGCGAGGATGAAGCGCCACATCAAATCGTCAGCCGAGAGAATCGTAATCGTCTCACTTCGAACTACCATCAATGAATCAGTACCTAGCACGGGAATGCCAAGTCCGAGTGACATGATTGCCATAAAGAACACGAGCAACACGGTATATGTCACTACGGCAAGGTACTTCGCCGTTACCATCGTTGCACGTGAAATGGGGCGAGTTAGAATCAGTCGGTATGTTCCCGACGTGGCCTCGCCGGCAAGGACTTCGCCTGCTACCAACGTGATCAGAAACGGCACGTGTACGTAGAGCGCAGCAAAGATGATGAAGGCTACCGTGTACCCGTTAATCAACTTACCCTTGAACTCAAATTGCGAGCCAAACTGCTGCGTGATGATGTTGAGGTAGTCTTCTCCCTCAATACCGAGTGCCATTACAATGATCGGCACAAGTACGCCGAGTGCAATGAAGCCGATGTAGGTGCGCCACTTCGAGAACACCTTCTCCATTTCCACACGATAGGCGGTGAGCATCATGCGACCTCCTGCGTGAGCGAGATGAAGTACTCTTCGAGCGATCGCACAGGTGTGACAGCCGAGAGGGGAATGTTGTTCGACGTGAGCATCTGGACAACGCCGGCAATCTCGTGGCGTTCGAGCATGATGATGAGTTCTCCTTGTGTCACCGATTGCAGCTTATCGCCGAGTGACGATTCGCGCAGCAGTTGTTGCGCGCGTGGGACTTCGGATGTTTCAATCGTAACCTTCAGTCGACCGTTGTTGAGGAGATCCTGGACGGATCCCTCGATCACGGCCTTGCCGCGGTTGATGATCACCATGCGGTTTGCAGTGAGTTCAACTTCTGGCAGAATGTGTGACGACAGAAACACGGTCTTGCGATGATCCTGCGACAGCTCAAGAATGAGGTCGCGGATATCCACCATGCCCTGCGGATCGAGTCCGGTTGTTGGTTCGTCGAGGACGATGAGGTCGGGATTGTGCAGCAGAGCCTGAGCAATACCCAAGCGCTGCTTCATGCCGTGTGAAAACGTCTTGACCTTGCTGTCGGTGCGCTGACCGAGGCCTACGATACCGAGCACGCGATCGACGCTCGCCTTCGACACATCGGCGCCGCTCAGGCGTCCGACGAGTTCCAGGTTCTTTCGTGCTGTGAGGTAGTTGTAGAAGTCCGGACGTTCAACAATTGCGCCGATGCGACGCAGAATGTCTGCACGGTGTGTGGCAAGGTCCATCCCGAACACCTTGATGCTGCCCGACGACGGACGAATCAGCGTCATCAGCATCCGGATGGTCGTACTCTTCCCGGCACCGTTAGGTCCCAGAAAACCGTAGACGTCACCTTGTTCGACAGTAAGAGAAAGTCCGTTTACAGCATTAAAGCTGCCATACGACTTATGGAGGTCGCGAATCGCGATCGCAGGATCAGGCATGCACAAATCTAACAGTTTGTGTTCTTTGACTTGGCAGGGAAATATTGCACTTTATGGCCGTTATGTAACGATAGATCACGCAAACAGGTTCCAGATATCATTCACATACGCGAGGTGTTTCATGAAATTCAATCTATCAGTCATTTGGGGCCGCATGCTATTCGTCTACTTGTTACTTCAGACAATCAGCTTTGCAGAACCCATTGCTCTAAAGGCACAGGATACAACTTGCGCGTGTCAGCAGATAGGCGAGCTCCCGAGTAATTTCCAGATTTGCATCGGGGGTAGTTACTATACTGTAAATCTCTTCGGATGTATCTCGACTCCGCCGCCAGGCCAGCTTCTTCCTGCCATCTGCCCTGGCTCAGGGCAACAAAATCAATACACCACCATCACGAAGGTCTGTTTTAAGGATTCGATGCCAGTGCCTCTTGATCCTCAGAAAGTATTTGAGGCAATACTCTATCTCATGAATCCATGTACGAACGCTGGTTTCTTTGGAGCGAATGTTCCCGCTGAGATCGGCTCACTGTATTGCTGGACTGTCATGACTCCAAGATGTGTTTTCGTGGATACTGTATCGAAGTGCATCAGCAGTTGCGGCACGAGCTGTTGCCGCCTAGCTCGCCGATTCCAACGCATGGCTGATGGCAAGTGTGAAGTATCAGGTACATGGTCTTGTCCGATTATGGGTACATGTGAATCACCGTGTCAACGCATCGAAGTCTGTCCTCAACCAAACCTCTGCCCGTAACCAGGAGTTAACGCTATGTCTAGGTTCCTTTTGTGCGGGCTGTTAGCATGTCTTGTTATTCTGGAAGCAACCGTTGTGTCGGTTCACGCCCAGCCCGCGCGCTTGCGGTATCAGGAGCGCAGGATCGGTCAGGTACAAGCCCCCATTCTGTTTACCGTCGGCCAAGAAGAATCCGTGTTTGCTGCGGTACATCGTGCCGGTGTTTATCGGCTAACAGGCCCGCGTTACACACCGGTTCCTGTGCCTCCAACAAACGATGCGGATGGATATGAAGACAGTGAATGCCAGCCATGTATCGCTGCCGAGTCATTTGTGCTCCAGCGGGGCTTTTTTGGGAGTCGACTTTTCCGAATCGAGTCAGATGGGAGTGCAACGCTTATTGCTCCTGACAGTAACAAGGTACTGTTTGCAGCCATCCGAGGGCTCGGTATGGCGCTTGTCACCACAACAGACAGCTCCTCTATGATACGCACCTATGCCACGGCTGATTGCGGACGGTCGTGGTTTCAAGCCGATGGAAGTGCATTGGTTTCCAATATTGCTCTTGTGACGAGTTATCAATCGCCTCTTCGATTTTTTGTTGCCTCACCGTTTAAGCCAGGGGCTTTGTTCCCGGTGAGAATTGGTATCAGCTACAGTAAACCATTCGTCGGATACATCGGTTCGGACAGCATAGCTTGGATGTCACATGGTATTGGATCACGCACGCCCGACACCATGTGGTATGCCCCAATCACGGATAGCAGCCAACGTAGATTTCAAGCGCCGATTAGAGTTGAAGGTGTTGCCGATAGTGTAGATGAGAGCCACCTCTCGCTCGTGACGAGTCCAAAGGGCAACCTGTTTATGTTCAGCAGTAGGGGGTGGTTCGCGAAGTATGCAAACGGTCGGTGGGTGTATGTGGATTCGTGTCCAAGGTATCCGTCCGGCATTCTGACTTCGCTTTACCGTGGATACGTTCGAATTACTGACTTCGACGCTGACCCCATAATCATAGATTCATGGAATCTTGATAGTCTTGGTGTGGGAAGGATTCGTGATACACTGGACCCACAACCGAGTTGGGGTGTCATTTCCACAACTTCCATACGACCGGTGACGTCCAGTAAAACATCATTCGTGTATGAGTCTGAGTCACAACCCTATGTCATTCAAGATTCTACCGGTCAGAGATTGTTGAACGCGGCATTCAGCGGGTTTGATGCTTCATTTCGGCCAACACCTACACTGTTTGGTTGGGTTGATGCGGTTGGAACCCCCATTATCACTGGAATTCACGACATGGCACTTGCCATCGATGATAACGAATTGCCGGTCGTGCGCAACACATCAATGAGGGGTGAATCACACGGGGGTGTATCTCAGCACGGTCCACGGATCCAATCGCGTCGTGGTCTTCGTGCTCCGCTTGTTGTTGGGAATCGAGTGCTCACACTCGGCAACAGCATACGAGAGTTAGATCTCGGTGGACGAGTTATTCGGACGTTGTACACTAAGCCTGCCACAGCGGTGCTACCGCTTGATACCGTAGCAGCTCGCCTGTTGATTGGGAGTGGATCTCAACTGATATGGCCTTCAGAGACGATTGATACGGTGCGCACCGACGTGGGTCCGTTGTTCAGTGATTCGCTACCTGGCGGTTTTGTTCATTCAATCAACCGACTTCATGACGGATCGATGTTGGTGCTTGTCAGTGGCCTACAGAACCGAGATGTTGAGCAAGGGGTAAATGTTGACGCCAACACAGGCGGCGCACTTCGATCAACCGACGGAGGACGCACGTGGAATCGTTGTGTAATGCCGATCAGTACACCATACTTCCTCGGATACATTCAAGGTAGCAACGGCATACTACTCGCGTCTGCGACGGTCGTCGTGAGAGATAGCTCGAGGATTGTGATCGAACCCGGAATTCCGGTTAATGAGTCAAGCTATCACACAATGCTCGATCGTTATGTTTTGAGAAGCTCTGACGACGGTCGTACATGGACTGTTGTCCACACCTCGCCGGTTTCGCGTGCGTTCAGATTGGTTGGCGGCAACGGGGGAGTGACTGATGTCGATGGCTCAATGCTGCTTGTCACGACCGATGGTCTGCTACAATCGACCGACAATGGAGACTCTTGGGATTTACACGACGTAGCTGGCATCGATCAGAGTCACGAAATCATTTCCTTGTTTCAGGACTCGGCAACGAAACGCGTGTACTATTGCACTACAGGTGGACTCTACCAGACGACGACGACTACGCATGTGTCGGAACACCGACGTGAGAGAGATCATCGCATAGCACTTGTGTCTTCCTGGACGGAACACTGCATGCGATGGAGCAAACTAACGACGGAAGTCGCCGGCATCACGGCAGTTGATGGTAGTGTGGCATTGTTTCTTGGAGAGCAACCCAGCAGTCTAGCCCCTGGTTGCTATATCGTTCATCTGCGTCGCAACACCACTACGTACACGGAGTGCATCCTGGTTACAGCGCCGTAACGAATTGCTTAAACGCTCGGCCGCGCTCTTCGTAGTTGGCGAACATGTCGAAGGACTTGCACGCTGGAGAGAACAGCACAACGTCGTCGGCAACCGCCAGGTCTGAAGCTGCTCCCACGACAGTGTCGGGGATCCTTCACTTCCATGCAGTTGCTACTTCATCCCAGAAAACCGTAGACGTCACCTTGTTCGACAGTAAGAGAAAGTCCGTTTACA
>CAYXKK010000050.1:0-6680 GCA_964465685.1 uncultured Melioribacter sp. | reverse complement strand
CTACGCTACAAGCAGGTCAAGCAATCATCCTCGTCTGGGACGGTACGCAATGGCAGGGTGCTGCTTCAAAGGGTGGTTGATGCGCTACCGCACGCTCATATCGATACTGTTTGTGGTGCTGTGTTCGCTTCTCGGCTCCTCGGCGTCTAGTGCTCAGCTAGTTACGAACTCAGGTGCAATGATTCATGTCAAGGAAGGCGCATCGATGGTTATCGACGGCGACGTCGTAAGCAGCGATGGCGACATCCGGTTGTATGATACGGCGACGCTACGTTGCACAGGTTCGATGCGCGTCTTGCTTGGTGGCCTCTACATGGAGCGTCTGTCCGAAGTAGTTATCGAGCGCAATCTTGTTATTGATCGCTTCGGCATCTGTTGGCGATATGCTCCAGGCGTGCTGCAGGTGTATGGCGTGATACGCAACGACGGTGAGCTGAATAACGAAGGCGAGATCATCATTGGACGTCCGTGATCTCGACACTGCACCATATGACGCGTATTGGTGTGCTTCTGGCTGCGATGTCAGTGGTCCATGCACAGCATCTGGAGAACAACGTCAATGGCGTGGTTCGCAATACTGGTGTGATTCGGTTCTTGAGTGACACTGGCG
Organism: uncultured Melioribacter sp.; assembly: GCA_964465685.1. GTDB lineage: Bacteria > Bacteroidota > Ignavibacteria > Kapaibacteriales > Kapaibacteriaceae > UBA10438. The sequence goes on along the minus strand of CAYXKK010000050.1, from coordinate 6,070 downwards.
CACTGCGTAATGCTGCGCCATATGGAGCGCTCACGAACGGAACGATCGAGTTCCTCGGCACGACGAATGTGTTTACAGACCTCACCGGTAATCCACGCGGTGCTACGGCGTTTGGTGCAACGCGCGCGTGGCGTGTGCCGGGTCTAGTACGGTATGCTCGTAATGGCAATGTGGATCAGCGTCTGCAAGCACGATTCTATGCCGATCTCGCACTTGACAGCTCGTCGGTAAAGCGCATTCCTGATTCGGTGCTCGTCGGCAATACCTATGAGCTCGGCAGTTCAGGTCCACGACGCTATGTCGGTACGTTTTTCTACGATGGTGTTGCGCCACAACGCATCACGCAGGAGAACGGACTCACGTCGGTTGAGAATCGCTATAACAATCTCACACTGCTGTTCTCGACCAAGCGCGTGAGCGACCTCGATGAGGTGCGTATGGACAGTGTCTTCATCAATGATGCGTCCAGTAGTGTCGATATCAATGGCTCGATGTATTGGGGAACACGCGCTCAGACGTCAGCAGTGCTTCGCATCGACTCTGCAGGACTGTTGGTAAGCGGGAGCGGTGTGTCGCGTATCGGTGCAGACATTGACGTACGCAGTGGTCTGCTCAGCGTAAGTGATCGCAGCGACAGTCTGATTCTCGAACAGCCGGCAACATTGCGGATTCAAGCCTCACCCTCGGCGCGACTCGACGTTGGTGAACAGGCGCAGGTGATTGTGCGCGGTGATTTCGTCAATGCCTACACGCCACTCACGAACATGCAGTTCCATCCTTCATCGCTCATCGCCTTCGAAGCGGTGCAACCGCAACAGCTTCAGGCAACGGTGGCAGCGTCTGCATATGGGAACATGAAGACGAGCGCGTCGCGCAAGACTGCACGCGGGGACATCTGGGTGGAGCGATCGCTCACAGTGCATGACTCGGATGTGGTGATGGTGCCACACACGCTATCGATGACACTTGGTGCCGCGACATATCGGAATGATGCGGAAGTAATCGGAGCGCTCCGGCGTGTGCTTGCGGGCGGTGATACGTCTGCGACGTACGTGTATAACAACACGAACACCTCTATGAAGTTCGAGCAGCGTCCAGTGGAACTGACGATGGATGTGCGACCAAGAACGCCGCCGAACGCCTACAACCCGCTCACTGACGTTGAGCGAAAAATCACCGTGTCATATCAGGGTGTGTTGCGCGCAACGGTGAGTGCGGGGTATAAGTCGAGCGATATTCCAGCCACGTGGGGTCCTGATGCGTCTGAGCGATTAATGAAGCTTTACAACGCCTATGGTCCACCGCTTCCTCGCGCATTTAAACTCGCACCGTCAGCTCCTCCCACCTATATACGACGTCCCGCAGGGGGTGGCTCACTCTTCGGTTTCGTGCAAGTGTCCGGCGTCGCAGATACTGGACCGGATAATCAGCGATTAGACAATGGCAATGATCTTCTGCTACGTGCTACTCGCGACACTCTGCGTGCGATTGCAAGTGGACGGTGGAGTAACCCGTTTACGTGGGATGAGGCACGCGAGCCGGAGCCTGTAGATCGTGTTATCATCGATGGGTTCACAGTGCACACTGGATTCGTGCGCGACAACGATCGGTATGCTGTGAACGAAGCATACCCTGATAGCCTCGCGCTGTTGCTTCTACTCGGTCCTCGTCCACAAACGAGTTTGCTCATTGGGAGCACGGGTTCGTTTGCGCAATTCGCGCTCGTGCCAGAACGCTCGTCGTATGTCACTGTGCTGCGATCGGGCACAGCGCCATCTTCACTGGCAATCCAAGATACATCGGCACTGAATCTTGATGTTGGACTGCTCGTGTATCGAGGAGCATCGTTTACGACACCATTGCTGACGATCGCACCTCAAGCCACAGCATTTAATGGTGGCAGACTTGTCGTGGGGTTGCCATGAGGAGTAACGTCATCCTCTTGCTGCTCATGATGTGCGCCATTGCGAAGATGCACGCGCAGCCAGTTCAGCATCTGCGAAGCGAGGGAACGATCACCAATGAAGGTGTTATCACAGTCCATGGTAATGCTCGTATCGATCAAGCAGCCATCGGCGGACAGGTTGAGTATCGAAGGGACCGTGCTGATAGTCAGTTCGTGGCGCACACCACGTATCAGCATCTCTTGCTGAGCGGACAATCACGAAAGATGCTCATTGATGGACTGCGGCCCGTTCGAACGACGCAGATGTTCCTGACCACGGATTCACTCGTGACGGTTGATCTTACACCTGCGACGTTCATCGAAGCGCTTGACAGTGTCAATCACCGGGGGCATATCAATCCGTTGAGCTGGCAGGGAACACTTCGTCTTGCAGGTGTTGTCCGTCAGCCCGCAACGGGTAATGGAAGCACTCCTGTGCTCGAGATCGCCAATGCGGATGCGGTGCGTCTGTACGGTTTGAGTGCGTTGCGCGTTACACATCGACTGGATCTCCAGCGGGGACGTGTAGAGAATACCGCAACCGACAACATCGATCTTGATTCGGCTTCATGGCTCTGGCGCAGAGCAGAGGCCTCGTTGCAGGCAGACGTCCGGGCTCGCGGATTGACAAATCTTCGGTGGTATGGCGATTCAGCCATTCTTGCCGGACCAGAGGTGCCCGTGCTGCGCACGACGCTAGACTCGGTGCGTCAGGATGTTCTCGCAGGCGTAACGCTGTCGCGAGATGCATGGGTGAACGGACATCTCTCACTGGCTGGTACGCTCCATACCGAAGAGCTTGATACTGTCAGGCATGCTGTCTATCTGAATACACCACGGGATCCCACATTCGTCAACACGTGGGCAGAAGTTGATGGCACGATGCACCGCACAGCACTCCTCAATGGTCCGCGCATGCTCATGAATCACGCCTATGCATGGGTGCAGTTTTCGTCGCCGCAACAACAAGGTGTCGTGCAGCAGATTCGCATTCGCAGTAAGCCACTAACACGTCCGCTGCCGCTCAGCGACATCCTCTATAAAGTTGATCGATCGCTCGAGTTGTCGTTCCTCGATAGTGCCAGTCGCAACGTCCCCGATAGCTCGTTCGATATGACGATGGGGTGGGGATGGCGCATTAACTACGATCCGACATTTGAGGGTGCGAAGGTTCCTGAGACCACGCAGCAGTTGATTGGAAAGGAATCGCAGCTCGTGCTGTTGCGGTATGACGGATCGTTGTATCAACAGTATGGGTTCTCTCAACTGCCGACGCTTTCCAGCATAGAGTCATCGCCATTTTGGAGATACAGCTCGACGCAGTTCATTCGTGCTGGTGGATCGTATGCGTTTGGGATGTCCGCGAGTCCGGTATGGGCGCTACGTGGACGTGTCATCTTGGAGGGGGCAGTGCGTTCGATCGGGGATGCAGCAATGCCGTTGATGTCAACAGAACTTGTGCAGCGTGGCTTGCTACCACAAACTCCACCCCGGATCTATCCATACCTCGCTGATCTCGAGCCGAAAGGTGATACGGTAGCAGTGCTTGCCGATTCTCTCGTCGACTGGGTAACACTTGAGTTCCGTCGAGATCTCACCTCGTCGGGAGCGCCAGAGCACATCGAAACGCTGATCCTCAGTGCGAATGGAACGCTGCTTGATCCACGCACATTGCGAGACAAAGCGATCGACAGTATTCAGCCGGGTTTCTATCATCTCGTGCTGCGTCATCGCAATCATCTCTCGATTGCAACAGCCGATCCTGTGCTCATTGATCGCTCAAACGCACAAGCGTACATCGACTTCACGAATGGTAGCGGACTCTTTGGCGGAGCATCAACGCAGAGGCTGATATCGGCGTATGGCAATCGTCGTTACTTCGGAATGACGGCGGGTAATACTGACGGAGGACTAGCAGTTCTCGGACGCGCCGAAGTGATTACCGACGATGACGTGCTTGGTATTTGGACAAATCGCGGGGTCGTGCAGCGATACTCCATCTTCGATACAAATCTTGATGGAGTAGTGACAACGCTCGACTGGGATGCATCATGGAACAACCGGGGGCGTGACAACAGTGCGATACCTCGGTAAACACCATGTGAAGCATGTCGTTTGCATCATTGCGCTTGTGATGGCTGTGTTGTCGTCGGCATATGCACAGCAAGACACACTTGCCAGTGTTGTTCTGCGCAGTGTCCTTGATCCGCGTCCGGAATCCGCTCTCGTAGAGTTCTGGATAATGAAGCGATCGTCTGCGTGGCAGCATGTTGCGACAGCCACTCTTCGTATCGGCGTGCCTACAATGCAGAATGCAAACGGACTCGATTCAAGTAGACACACATTTACCTACGAGCCGGGAACATCGCAGCTCGCTCCGTTGGGTCCGTACCAACAGCGCGGTCGCACCTCGTATCACATACAAACAGACATCATTGATGGCTATGCGTCGGTGATGATGATATGCCCAGATTCCGTAGATCAATGCATCCGTTTGATGTCCATAGGAGACTCGTTGTGTATCGGAAGGTTTCGACTTGCGACGCTCGAGGGCTCACAGATATCTGATACGCTCGCTTACGCGACCGACACGCGGCTGCTCGCGCTCTCGTACAAGCGCACGTCGGATAGCGTCACGACAACAGCGATTGGATCGCACGTATGGTATCTGCGTCACGACAACGTGCCTATGGGATCATACGTGGTGTTCACGACATCCGATCCACCTCGCGATTCTTGTACTGCGCAATTCGCGCTTCGTGGAGAATATGCTGGTAACCTTCAAGTGCGGCTCGGTTTCGACGTCAACGACGAGCATTGTTACTATGGTTACTGGTTCGAGCGGGCACGCGTCGACCGTCGCGATCCAACTGTCTATGCGTTCGCTGCGCGCCCCTTACTCTCCTATGCGCAAGATGCATCATTGCTGTCGTGTCAGTGTCTTGCGCCACAGACGCGCGATGGATATCTCGACCCCGTTGAGTACCGCCGTGAGCAATATGCTTACCGACTCATGGGTCTGCGCCGTCCGGAGTATGGTGGTGACACCATAGCTATCGACACAGTTGTCATTCGAATCGGTACGCCGATCATTTCCAATGCAGTGCTGCTCGAGAATCCCTTTGCATCGACAACAACAGTCCAGTTCAACGTTGATGATCGTCTTGTGCTGACCGCTGAAGCATACGATGTTGGTGGACGTAGGATCGCGACTCTGGTTGATCCCGATGGTAATCCAATCCGTAACGTCGTCTACGAGCGCGGTCAGCGATACCGAGCGCGACTTGACGCATCCTCCATTGCAGCGCAAGGGTTGGTCAACATCGTCCTTGTTGGTGTCCCAGTTGATGAGAAGAGTGGTCTTGAACAATCTCGGGTTATTCTCAAGGGGCAGATTCTGCGATGACCAACGCTCGCATCATCCTCGTTGCGGTTGCACTCCTTCTCGGAGGCCATGTTTATGCGCAGCTCATTCCTGGGTCGGCGGCCGAAGATCTCGAGACGCCCCGTGAAGGCCTGCTCATGCGCGAGCAATGGTGGGTAGGGGGCTCTCTTGCTGGCGGACTGCATCAGGCATTCGGGACGCTGGACCTTACCTATATCACGTCGCCGGTGCCAGAGCTCCCCTCGGCAAACGCACGCACGGAAGGTGGTTGGGGAGCCAGCATGATGATCGCTCCGACAATTGAGTATCGTCCGTATCGATCTTCCGTTGGTGCAATCTGTATGGTCGGCGTCGACGTTCAGAGATTGCAGAGCACCTCAACGCAACCTGTTAGCCAACAACCCTATTCGTACAACGCCACATTCACGACAAATGTGAGCAGATTTTCCGTTCTCGCGTCAGCCATGGCCACGTGGTACGTCGGAACCCAGGGCGTAGTGATTATGGCAGGACCCACACTGGACGTTCCGGTTTCCGTGAGCGCCAGTGTATGGCAACAGGAAGAATTGGCCGACACAATGACTGTCGGAGATGAACCAGGGTTTCCACAAACCAGCATTCAGTTCAGTCCGACGATTACGACGGACACCCGCATCGGCTTCCAACTCGGATGCGCGGTCAATATCATGGCTGGTTTGTTTGGTTATACCGGACAGCTCGTTACCCCGTATGTGATGGTT
>CAYXKK010000049.1:547-6730 GCA_964465685.1 uncultured Melioribacter sp. | reverse complement strand
CTGACCTTTAACCAGAGTGAGACATTCCTCACGATGGGCTTCGAGGGTCAGCCCCAGATTCGTCAGTACGACATCGTCAATCGTCAAATCGCAGGTCCGATCCTCGGCATGCCGGGCCACAGCAACATCCTACGCGACATCGAGTATGGTCCGGATGGATCAACACTCGCTTCGTGTTCAAGAGATCAAGTCGATAACGTTCTCCTGCGTCGCATCATTTCGCCAGAGGAAGATCGCAGCGATACCACGTTCCGCATCGTGCCACTCGATATGCAGATTCGTGAGATCTCTGTCGGACGTCACTATATCGGAACGCGTGTTGATACGATCATCTCGGCGACCATTTGTAATACAGGTGTTGTTCCGGCCGTGTTCACGTACGGTACGTTGTTCCGCAACAACTGGCTGACGCTGCTCGACCCAATTGAAAACGACACAGTTCTTCCTGGTGCATGCCTCGGTTTGCGCTTCCGTGCCGTCCCGCTTGATACCGGACGCCTCGTCGATACGCTTGAGATTCAGGCATGCGAAACACGCTTCCGTATACCGTTCTTCATCACTAGCGTTGATCGCGCGCTCACGTTGTCGGGCGATGAAACAAACTTTGGTGAAGTATGTGTTGCAGATACTGGACGTCGTACGATTGCGATCGTACGGAATGACGATCCTATTCCGGTGGTGATCGATGGCATCACGATGCGCAAGGGCACACAAACGCAGTTCCGTATTCGCGGCATCATGCCGGGTACAACACTTGCACCGGGTGCAACACAACAGATTGAGTTGCTCTTCACACCACGTCGATTGGGCAACGATACCGATGATGTTGTGATCACGTACGCGGGACAAACCAGCGTTACGCGTAGGATCCGCGTGTATGGATATGGCGCCGGTGCGGACATTGCGATTAGTCACCCAACACTCGCATTCATTCCTGAGGTCACCGAGCGTACCGTGACGCTTGGCAATCGCTCTGCAAACGCCGTCACGCTGAACGCAGCATCGCTGCCGAATGGTGCGCCGTTTGTGTTGCTCACGCCATTGCCGCTTACAATTCCATCGGGTGATTCGGTACAGCTTCGCATCCAGTATACAGGCGGCGCAATCCGTCAGACGGATCGGATGGACTTTGCCTTTGTGCCGTGCGCTTCGTCGGTGGGAATTCGTCTTGCAGCGTACACCGGATCAGCGCTTGTGCGCGCGCCGCGTGTTTCGGCAGACCCTCGTGGTTCGGTTGCAATTGAACTTCGTGCATCCCTCGGAGAGAACGTAACCTACAATGGACTTCGTCCGTTCGAAGGCACACTGATAGTGAATCCACGACTCTTCCTTGCGCAAGCGATTGAGAGTCCGGCCGGCAGTGCAGATATCATTTCACAAGAAGTCGTCAATGACCAGCGTTTGATTCGTTTCCGTATTACCGGAAACTTCCAGCGCGATACCGTGCTTGCACGTCTTATCGGACCAGCCGGACTAGCCGAGATCGACTCTTCGGTGCTTGCCTTCGACACCACCGCTGCAGCCTTTGGTTCCGCCGTGGCCGTCCGCTACGAGTCGGGTCTGTTGAAGATCAACAACCCGGATCCTACCCGACGGATTCTCCATCCATCGCCGTTTGTTCGCGTTCGAGTGCTCCCCAATCCAATTGTGGATCGTGCAGCGCTCGAGTTGATCGCCGATGAGCAGATGACACTTGATGTTGTTGTAACGACAACGCAGGGTGATGTTGTTCAGCGTGAGATCGTCACAGTGCCTTCGGCTGGCACATATCACATGCAACTCACAACGCAGAGTCTTGGTGCCGGCGTGTACAACGTCGTTGTGCGCTCAGCAGGGCACACAACCACAACCCGCATGGTGGTGGTACGATGAAGACAACACTTGCAGCGCTCGTTTCACTGATGAGCATCAGTACATCCGTGCTCGCGCAATCGGATACGTCGTTGTTGCCACTGCGACTCTTCGGAGGTATCGAGGCAGGACTCTCGCTCCATGATGGTTCGATGCGCCGTATCTCGGCCATCCCAAGCTGCTGTGCAGAGTTCACATCGGGTACTGGCCTCTCGTTTGCAATCGGCGGTGGCATCGAAACTCCCCTCGGATGGCGCATTGGTGACGGCCAAGTGCACCTCGGTGCGCGCATTTCGTATCAGGCTCTTGGAGTCTCGATGCGCGAAGATGAGTTCATTGGCAACATCATCGGTGGGTCGACGGTTACCAGTGGCATTGCACGTCATGATCTTTCGATTGGTTACGCAGTTCTCGGCATATCGCCGTATCTGTCATTTCCACTTCCAATCGAGATGCCACTCCGCGTGAACGTCGGATTTACGTCAGGCATTCCACTCGGCGCAACATTCGAGCAATCGGAAACACTTGTTGATCCTACCGCATCCGGTTACACCTTTGCAAATGGATCGCGTACACGGAACGTTGGCAGTGGCGACATTCCAAATACTAGCGGACTGTATGCAGCGATTACGGCTGGTGTGAGTTATGAGTATGCGCTGTCGCCAACACTTGCCATCGCACCATCGATCACGTATCAGCGTGCGCTCACATCAATCGCCACAACGGTATCATGGAGCGCCCATGCACTGCGTGCAGGCGTAGATCTGCGTGTACGTCTCGCCAAGCCAGTTCCTCCTCCACCGCCACCACCACCGGTTGTGCCACCACCACCTCCACCTCCGCGCATCGCCGAACTGCGCTCCGACCTCCAGATCGAAGCACCGCGAACGAACGGTGTGATCGAGATGGTTGGCTCCGACAACACAATTTCATCTACGGTGTACGAAGCAGCACCAGTGCTGTTCTTCCAGGCTGGAAGTACCATGCCAGTTGATGATGCAACGTCGAAGGTTGGCATGTATCAGCAGCGCATCATCGAGGGTCTACGCGCATATGCCGCCGAGCATCCGTCGGCTCGCATTACTGTTATCGGATCAGCAGTAACAGATGAGCCAGCGCAGCTCGCGCGCGAGCGCGTTACATGGGCAGTTGCGCAGCTCGGCCTCGATGCAATGTCGCGCATTGAGGTGCGAACAGAAGTTACCGGCGGTTTTGAGCATCCGCAACTTGCCGATGAAAAGCGCTCTGTGCGATTCCTGATTGATCGTGTACCGATGGTTGTGCCGGTAGTGCAACGTGATACGGCACGCCGCATGCGTGAGGTGGCAATTCCGATTATGCACATCCTGACGTGTGAGGCTGGACCATGCACATCGGTCGTGAGCGCAACATATGGCGGACGTCGTGTTGATGTTCTTGGAAATGGACCTGTCTATCGTGTTCAGATTCCAACGTACAATGCCGTGCAAACCACCGAAGCACTTCGTGTTATGTGCACCGTTGTCGATAGCACTGGGGCGACGAAGACATCAACCGCATCGGCCAACGTTACGATCGCTGCCTCGTCCACGGAGCTTGCTCCTGTGCGTGTGCAGCCAACCTACTTGCAGGACGAGACAGTCCTGCTTGGCTATTGCGACTTTGATGACGATGAATTCTCGACGACGAATCCCAACGGAGTACGTCGTGTCAAAGAAGCACTTGCCGCTGGTAAGCGTATCACTCTGATTGCCAGCAGTGATGAGTTGGGTGACACTGAATACAACGACGCACTCATGGAGCGTCGTGCACGCGCGGCAATACGCTTGCTTCAAGCGCGTGCTGCTGATGTTACAATTGTGCGTCAGCCATCAACGGCTGAGGCGAACACGACGCCAATGCAACGGATTGCAAATCGCAGTGTACGTGCAGTGATCAAGTGAGGTAGCATGCTGAACCGGTCGGATTTTCTTCTCCGCGACGACATCGTCTTCCTCAATCACGGTTCCTTTGGTGCCTGCCCGCGTCCAATCCTCGATGAGCAACGTCGATGGATTGAACGTCTCGAAGCACAGCCAGTTCTGTACTTTCGTGAAGCGATCGACAACCTGCTGCACGCGCGCAATACGCTTGCCGCATATGTTGGTGCTGAGGGGAAGGACTTGGTGTATGTCACCAACAGCACCTTTGGTGTAAACGTTACAGCACATGCGTTGTCGCATGTGTTGTCAGACGGTGATGAAATCTGCACCACGGATCACGAGTATGGCGCATGCGATCGTGCTTGGGAGCAGTACTGCGTTAGCAAGGGTGTGCGCTATGTGCGCGCCGAGATACCAATGCCAGCCCCTTCACTCGAGGATATGGCGGAGATTGTTTGGTCGAAGGTGACTCCACGGACAAAGGTGTTGTTCCTGAGTCACATCACCTCGCCAACAGGACTGCGCTTGCCGGTTGAAGAGCTGTGTGCCCGTGCGCGTAAGGCAGGAATCATCTCCGTGATCGATGGTTCGCATTCACCCGGTCATATCCCACTTGATCTTGAAACCTTGCAGGCTGACGTCTACACAGCGAATTGCCACAAGTGGATGTGTACGCCAAAGGGGAGTGCCTTCCTTTGGGTTGCTCCGCACCTGCAGGAGACGATCATCCCGCTTGTGGTGAGTTGGGGTGCACGAAATCCTGTGGCAGGAGATGGGCCACTCAATGTTGAGCATGAGTTCATCGGAACTCGTGATTACAGTCCGTTCCTCAGTGTTCCATTCGCGCTCGACCTGATGGCTCAGCAACCGTGGGATCGGGCACAGGAGCATGGTCGCGGCGTAACGCAGTATGCGCACGATGCGCTTGTTGCTATTCCTGGCGTGCAGTCAATGCGCATTGCCGGACATGATCCGTTGCTGCAAATGGCGACGGTGATTCTGCCAGCTAATGTGAACACAGACCACATGAAGCAGTGGTTATATACAGAGCGAGCCATCGAGGTTGTTGTCCATCGATGGCTCAATGTTCCAATTCTTCGGTGCAGCGCGCATCTCCACACGCAGCGTCATGATATCGACGCACTTGAGCGTGCTGTTCGCGAATACCTTACAGATTCTTCGTTTCGCGAATCTTCTTTGTGAACTGCTCCATGAACGTCACGGAGTCGGCAAGGTTGAGGCTCAGCTGAGCTCCGCCTTTGATTTCTAGGTCAACATAGATCTCGCTGTCCGGGTACTTATACGTCATGCTAATGTTGAGAACATCAGCAAATGGAACAGCGTGCTTGCCAAAGTGAAAGATCGTCATGTCGGCCTCCGTATCAAGTGACAAGTGAAACAATGAACTGTATCAAACCTACAGTGTAGTCCACCTGAAAAAACCTGACATTTGTCAGGTTCTTGATCAGATTGTGCCAAAGAGACGATCGCCCGCATCGCCCAACCCCGGCATAATGTAGCCTTGGTCGTTGAGCTGACGGTCCAGTGCGCCACACACCAGCATAACGTCGGGGTGATCTTCCGTGATCGTTGCAACACCCTCTGGCGACGCAATCAAGCAGGTCGCAATGATGCAGTGATGCGGAAGCTTCTTGAGCAGTGCAATTGTTGCCGTCATGCTTCCACCTGTTGCGAGCATCGGATCAATCACGATGAACGTTGTGTCCTCGTCGGACGGCGGAAGATTACGGTAATACTCATGGGGTGCCAGCGTTTCCTCATCGCGTTTGAGACCGATGAATCCAACCGAGGCCTCAGGGCAGATTGATAGGAACGGATCGAGCAATCCTAATCCAGCGCGCAGAATCGGAACGATCACCACACCACCGCGAATCACCGAGCATGTCGTGGTCTCAAGAGGTGTCGTCACCTCGATATCGCGCGAAGGAAGATGCTTTGAAGTCTCGACGGCTAAATGCATGCCAATCCGATTGACAGCGGCACGAAACACATCGATCGGTGTCGATGTTGCACGGATCGTTGCGAGATCTGTCGAAAGTGCTGTACCGGATAGGATGATAGCCATGCGTGCGCCCAGAGAGTATTAGAACTTCGGGAAGAACATAATCGACAAGCGTGGGATAGAATAGATCGTCGTTACGTCGGCCTTATCGACAGAGACTTGCGATGGATTTGCTGGGTTGTAGTGAAGAAACACACCCGGACGATTTGGATCCTCAGAGATGTACTGCTGATCCTCACCTCCAATAACAGGATAGCTGTTGATGATCGCGTCGCGCTGCGTTCCGAACATGAAGTTGAAGCGTACGTTCACCATCGGATAGAACAAGCCAATCGGTGTTGGAATGTTTATGCCGAGGCCGATGCCGAGGTTCATTCCTATCTGTGCATTCGACACTCGTCCATCTGA
>CAYXKK010000049.1:0-537 GCA_964465685.1 uncultured Melioribacter sp. | reverse complement strand
CATAGGTTGCGCCGATTTGCGGGACGAAGTTGACCTTGTTGTAGGGATTCAGCGAGTAGAGCATTGTGCCTTCGATGATGCCCGTTTCGATCGGTGCCAGACCATACAGTTCGCGGTCGCCAACGTTCTTCGTGTAGATAAACGTGCCCTCAAAGGCAATGCGCGTCGTAAGCTGATACATCAGTGTGCCACCAAAGCTGGCAAGTCCGTCGTAGGAGAACGAGCGTGACGGACCCTTCTCTTCCTCGAAGTTCTCCCAACGTTGCGGTGTGGTTGTACCCTGGATCGCACGGAAGTAGCGCTGACGATACGTCTGCTGCTCAACGACGGTGTTCGATCCTAACGTTACACCAATGCCCAACGTGCGGGGCTTCACATACTTTGCCCAGCCAATCGAATCAAGCTCGTAGTTCTCGAGTGCAATCTCAAGGTCGATGTCGTTCTCGTAGTCGTCCTCGTTTGGACGTGTCGGTTGCGCAGTCGTTGCGAGCGTACAGAGAACGACAGCTGAGAGGATTCCGAAGAAGCGACGAGCAG
>CAYXKK010000048.1:0-6849 GCA_964465685.1 uncultured Melioribacter sp. | reverse complement strand
GTGCCAAGGCGTGGGAGTGGGTGCATGTTGGCGATTGCTGTTCGTGCGGTGTCGGATGCTGCCACTGTTGCACCGAGTTCGGTGTCGAGAAGCGACGGCGCGATGGCGTTCACACGCACTGCGGGTGCAAGCTCGGCTGCAAGGGCTACGGTAAGACCCTCGACTGCAGCTTTTGCCATGGCGATTGACGCATGTGATGCAAAGCCACGTCGCGCAGCGATGCTTGAGAAGAGCACAACCGATGCGTTGCCATGCGCTTTGAGTGCTGGTAGTGCGGCTTGCACGGCACGCGCAGCAGCAACGGCGTTAAGTGTAAAGTCGTCGATCATGTCAGCCGCCGTGATGCGCTGCAACGGACGAATACGGATTGATCCCACAGCGAAGGCAATACCTGCACATGGGGCTCCTGCATCCTGCATGACGCGCTCGAAGAGTGCGTCGTCGCGCACATCACCACAGGTGTAGGTGCATTGCAGTTCACCGGCAAGCTGAGCAAGACGGTCCTCGCGTCGCGCTACAAGGTGCACCGATGCGCCCGCCTGCGTGCAACGGCGTGCCAGTGAACCCCCTACGCCCCCTGTCCCACCGTAAATGATGATGCGATTTGCCATATCCATGCGCTCCATGCTGTGAACCAAATGCGCAACGGTAACGTTATCGCTCCCTGAATCGTTCGGCGATCGAGTAATTTTGCCGACGCTGAATTGTCTACTCATTCGAACCCACTACACTATGTCACGCATCATCCACGCACCTCACGGCTCAACGCTCAACTGTAAGAACTGGGAGCTCGAGGCAGCGTATCGCATGATTCAAAACAACCTCGATCCTGCAAATGCCGAGAAGCCGGAAGACCTGATCGTCTACGGGGGCTTTGGTAAGGCAGCGCGCAACTGGGAATCCTTCGATGCGATCCTGAGCTGTCTGCGGACGATGGATGTGGACGAAACGCTGTTGGTGCAGAGTGGCAAGCCGGTGGGCGTTGTGAAGACTCATACAGGCGCACCACGCGTGATCATTGCGAATTCGAACCTCGTACCGAAGTGGGCAACGTGGGATGAGTTCCGTCGTCTCGACGCGCTGGGTCTGATGATGTACGGTCAGATGACGGCAGGATCGTGGATCTACATCGGCACACAGGGTATCGTGCAAGGCACGTACGAAACGTTTGCCGAGTGTGGACGTCAGCACTTTGGTGGCTCGCTGCACGGACGCTTCCTGCTGACCGCCGGTCTGGGCGGGATGGGTGGTGCTCAGCCCCTTGCCGCAACTATTGCGGGCGCAGCAGCACTGTGCATCGAGATCGATGAAGAACGCATCGACAAGCGTATTCGCGACGGGTACTGCGATCGCAAGATGCACGATCTCGACGCAGCACTGGAAGTGATCCGCGATCATCAACAACGTCGTGAACCAATCTCGATCGGTCTCGTCGGCAATGCTGCAGAGATCCTTCCGCTGATGCTGGAGCGCGGCATTATTCCTGATGTCGTAACCGACCAAACATCAGCACACGATCCGCTGCACGGATACTATCCTGCCGGCATGTCGAAAGAGGCAGCAGATGCTCTTCGCGTGAGCGATCCCGACTCGTACCAGAAGCAATCCTATGCCAGCATCGGCGCACACGTGCGCGCAATGCTTGGCTTCCAAGAACGCGGTGCCGTGGTGTTCGATTACGGCAATAACATCCGCGGCATTGCACGCGATTTCGACGGCGTTACAAATGCGTTCGACTTCCCTGGCTTCGTGCCGGCGTTCGTTCGCGAACTCTTCTGCGATGGCAAGGGGCCGTTCCGTTGGGTCGCACTTTCTGGCGATCCTGAAGATATTCGTGTAACAGATCAGGCGCTGATGGATCTATTCCCCGACAACCAGCACCTGCACATGTGGATCAAGGAAGCACAAGACCATATTGGCTACCAAGGTCTGCCTGCCCGCATCTGCTGGCTCGGCTACGGCGAACGCGCAAAGGCCGGCAAACTCTTCAACGATCTGGTTCGCGAAGGCAAGGTCAAAGCCCCAATCGTGATCGGTCGCGATCACCTCGATTGTGGTAGCGTGGCGTCGCCACACCGCGAAACAGAGGCGATGAAGGATGGTTCGGATGCAGTCGCCGACTGGGTGTACCTGAACTTCGCCCTCAATGCCGTTGGCGGCGCTACATGGGTGTCGCTGCACCACGGCGGTGGCGTTGGCATGGGCCTCTCTCTCCACGCAGGTATGGTGGTGGTGGCCGATGGAACTCCAGAAGCCGAACAAAAGTTGGCACGGGTATTGACTTACGACCCGTTAATGGGCATTTTGCGTCACGCTGATGCCGGGTACGATCGAGCGATCCACAACACAAGGAAATTTGGCATAGAAATACCACTACCTCTTTCTTGACCAGACAGGTCACCAACTCAGGACATAATGGCATAACTGCTACGACTTTTTTTCAGTTCCTCTGACATTCCGTCAGGGTCACACCATATCCGTAGCAGGAGGCGCCATGAAGGCAACAGAATTCCGTCGTAAGACGGGTATCGCAACGCCACGTCCCCGTTGGACTGAACGTGGATCAATCACCACTGAGGGTAGTAATGCCATGGATCTCGCACTGCAGATCGAACAGCTCTTCCGCACAGATCGGAAGAAGTATCTGGGCTTCATCCGCCAGCGGGTACGCAACCAGGAAGAAGCCGAAGACATTCTCCAAGATGTGTTTACCAACGTGCTTGCTGCGTCCAAGGACGTAAACAAGCCGATTGATAACCTCGCATCATGGGTGTTCACATCGGTCCGAAACCGGATCATCGACTCATACCGCAAGAAGCGCACTGATAGCTTCGCCGACCTCGGTACAACCGAGCAGAAGGACGAAGGCATGGATCACGTGGAGCGCTTCCTGGGCGACTTCTCGTACAACCCCGAAGAGGATCTTGTCCGCAAGACGATCTGGGAATCGGTTGTTGCAGGACTCGATGAGCTTCCAGCCGAACAAAAATGGGTCTTCGTGAAAAATGAATTCGAGGGTGTTTCGTTTAGGGAGATGTCTGAAGAGACGGGTGTAAATATCAACACTCTCCTCGCCCGAAAGCGGTACGCAGTTCTGTACCTTCGCAAGAAGCTCCAGGAGCTCTACGATACCGTGAACGACTAACCCAACAAAGAATCCCATGTCGTTATTGACGACCAAACCAGCCCGCTCGATGATGTACGCAGTCAGCATCGGCGGGCTTCTTGTTTGTAATGGGTTCATGGTGATGCTGATCTGGAATGATCTTCTGTCCGACGTGATGGAACACCAGCACCACCTGTCATTCCTCGAGGGAACGGGGATTACGGCATTCGCCTACGTCCTCGTGTTCGCCGTCAAGTATGGTCGCGCCACGGGCGTGTCGCGAACTCGCACGCGCACACGTACGCCATCAGCAGCACAACGCTGTGCAGAGATGACGCCAGAACAGCGCAGCGCGCTGCGCAACGAACTTGTACAATCATGCGGATGCTCGGAAACACAGACGAAGTCGTAAGTTTCCCGCATGAGTATCACCACCGAATTCAAAGAGTTCGTCTCACGTGGAAACGTAGTCGACCTCGCCATCGGCGTCGTCATTGGCGGTGCCTTTGGTTCGATCTCCGCGTCGCTCGTCGACAGCATCTTTATGCCACCGATCGGGTGGCTGTTGAGCGGCGTCAACTTCACTGATATAGCTACCACGATCAAGGCTGCCGGACCCGATGGAAAGGGGGCTGTGGTGATCGGTTGGGGCATGTTCATCCAATCAGTGATCAACTTCCTGATCGTCGCCGCAGTGATGTTTCTTGTGATGAAGGCGATGAACCGTGTGCGCCGCAAGAACGCGACAGTGGCCGAGGCACCACCACCAGAGCCATCGGAGGAGTTGCGTGTGCTGCAGGAGATACGCGACGCGTTGCGCGCGAAGTAACGCCGATTACTCTGCGTCGAGCGCATGCGCATAGATGGTCTGATGTCCATCGCCAATACGCATGATGATCACCACACCAGCAGGTCCGTTCGGTGTGAAGCGAAGCTGTGTGCGAAGCTCTTCGGGATTGCGATCCCATCCACGCTTTTTGAAGATCGTGGTCGGACCCCACCCGTAGTCGCGAATGGCGTGTTGCATGCGTCGCACCGATACGCCACGCTCGATTGCACGCACAGCATAGCGCTGATACCATGGTGACGCTGCAACGTGATCGTTGGATGATCCATACCCGATGCGCGCATCCATCACACCTATGCGATGCTCAGCAAGAAACTGTCCGACACATCCGCTGGCAATGATGGCATTATGTGGTTCGACGATGATGCTTGGTTGAGCGCACACCGTTGGCTCTGCGTCGTGCTGTGGCTCCCACACACACCCAACGTCGACACGCGTCACGCGCGTACCAGTGCAATGCGGAGAGCGCCAAATGATGCGTTCACGACACTCGCGTCCGAAGCCGATGTATTCGTTTCCGGGAGCATCGGTGGTAACGCGATCTCCGGGCCCTACCTTGATCCCAACAATGCCGTCGCGCGGAATCGAGGCAAGGGGCGGATCATACGCCGCCGCTTCGCGTGTGCGAGCCCCCTCACGTCTGCGCGATGGATCTGCCCACGTACCGTCAGCGTTCATAGACACATCATCGAGTGGCCATGCTCCCACGCGGATGTGGACGTTTACGAAACCGGAACGGTGCAGATTGCCCTGCGTTACGGCCGCCACCAGAGGATCATGCTCAACCGTGGTCACACTGCCAACCACAGCCGCAAACGCGGCCGTGTCGCGTCCGGCACCGGTACAGATTTCGAGCACCGACGCACACCCCTGAAAGGGGGCTGCGTGATGCGCAGCAATCGTGGGATGTGTGCACTGCTCGGCCATGGTCGACGTAAACAGCCACCCTGAAGCCCCTTTCCCAAGTCGCTCAGCGCGCATCGTGCCCTGCGCAAGTTCAAGCAGTAAGGGGGCATTCGTGGAGATGTTCGGGTCTGCAGAGCCACGCAGCGCCGACACCAGCGAGGGTGTGACGTGTCCGTCGCCGGCGGTAATACGTGCGATTATGCCATGAACATCGTTCACGACATCGTCGCTGCGGAGATAATCTGCGGGTACATGCATCGTGTTTTCGCACGCAATTTCGTCCACGACGATGAAAACAGCGATATTTGCACAACTATTTGTCGATTTCGAATCTTCAAGGAACACTCATGAGCACGCGGATTGAAACCGTTTCAGCTCAATTGGCTGCAATGGGGCTGCACAATCTCGGCGACATTAACTACAACCTGACAGCACCGGAGCTGGTTGAGCAGGCGCTGATGTACGAAGAGGGTATTCTCTCCGAGCACGGTGCGCTCTGCGTGAACTCCGTGCCGTACACAGGTCGTCGTGCGAATGACAAGTTCGTTGTTGAAGAAGCAGCAACGAAGGGCGACGTGTGGTGGGGTAAGGTCAACAAGCCATTCTCTGAAGACAAGTTTAACGCTCTCAAGACTCGCGTGTTTGCATACCTGCAAGGACGTGATGTGTATGTTCAAGATCTTGTTGCCGGTGCCGATCCGAAGTACGCACTGAATGTGCGCTTCATCCAAGAAGAAGCATACCATTCACTCTTCGTGCAGAACATGTTCATCAAGGCCGAAGAGTCGGCACTTGAGACGTTCCTTCCAGGCTTCACTGTTGTTACAGCTCCTGGATTCAAGTCGATCCCAGAGATTGACGGCACACTGAGCGAAGTGTTCATCATCCTCAGCTTCGAGCAAAAGCTCGTGCTGATTGGTGGAACATCGTACGCCGGTGAAAACAAGAAGTCGATCTTCACAGTGCTCAACTATCTCATGCCGAAGCTCGGCGTGATGTCGATGCACTGCTCGGCCAACATTGGTCCAGCCGGTGACACAGCACTCTTCTTTGGTCTCTCCGGTACAGGTAAGACAACACTGTCAACAGATCCAGAGCGCGCACTCATTGGTGACGATGAGCACGGCTGGAGCAACGATGGTGTGTTCAACTACGAAGGTGGTTGCTACGCAAAGGTGATCAACCTGAACGCCGAGGCAGAGCCAATCATCTTCAACCTCACACGCACGTTTGGTACGATTCTCGAGAACGTCGACATCGACGAAGACACACGCGTGATCGATCTCGATTCGCAAGTGCATACAGAGAATACACGTGCATCGTATACACGCGAGAACATACCGAACATCGCACCAGACAATCGTGGTGGACATCCGAAGAACATCGTGTTCCTCACAGCGGATGCATTCGGTGTGATGCCCCCTATCTCACGTCTCACACCAGAGCAGGCGATGTACCACTTCCTGAGTGGTTACACAGCGAAGGTTGCTGGAACAGAAGCAGGCGTGAAGGAACCATCAGCGACATTCTCAACGTGCTTCGGTGCGCCGTTCATGGTGCATCACCCAAGCGTGTATGCAAACCTTCTTCGCGACAAGATCAACGCACACGGATCTAAGGTGTGGTTGGTGAACACAGGCTGGAGCGGCGGTCCATACGGTGTTGGACACCGCATGAAGATCAAGCACACACGCGCAATGCTGCGTGCTGCACTCAACGGACAGCTCGACAACGTTGCGTTTGTGAAGGATGCGTTCTTCAATCTCGAGATCCCAACATCATGTCCGGACGTACCAGAAGAAGTGCTCAATCCACGCAACACGTGGGCGGATACTGCAGCGTACGACAAGCAAGCAGCGCACCTCGTAGAGCTGTTCGAAGAGAACTTCAAGCAGTTCGCCGACAGCGTAGATGAAAAGGTTCGCGCAGCAATGAAGGGCTGATCGCCGATCACCCGTTAATCACGGATAACAGCAACGCCCGCTTCGCA
>CAYXKK010000047.1:6328-7141 GCA_964465685.1 uncultured Melioribacter sp. | reverse complement strand
CATCGATTCAGTATCACGGGTGCGGAACATATTGCCAACGTTGCGATCTACCGGCGAGAGCGCGATCGAAAGCCCTAGTTGTCCTCTATCCACTGCGCACTCTGAATGCCGCGGTCGTCGAATGCCTGAAGACGGAATGTAAACGGACGTGCTGGGTCGCGCTGCGTAACCTCAAAGGTCTCGAGCCACGACACGGTTGGACGTTCCGACGACGACGCACGCAGGTTTCCTGCAAGCCGCTTCACATCTGTGGCGTTCCCATCGAGAATGCGAAGGCGCGGTCGGTTTACACTCCGGTCACCGGAATAGAACTGCACAACAACAACCTTCGTCCGTGAATCAGAACCACGATTCACACTTCGGATGGTCGGCGCAGGGAAGTTCCGGACTTGGATCGCCTCGGGCGCTCCATCACGCACGCCATCAACTGTCCGTTCGAATGTGAGTGTCCTTCCCGTGTCGCGCGCCGCAACACGGAGGCGAAGCACCGACTCGGTTACGCTTGCAATCTCGCGTTCACCGTCACGGATAACAGCTCGTACGTTCTCGATCGACGGAAGTCGCGGATCGATCACGTAGTCCACACCTGGGTAGATTACGTCGGGCACCTTGGCGGGTAGCATTGCGTGTGCAGTAACAACAAAGCTTGCAGTTTTGGTCTGTCCATCACGACGCACAACCCGCACCTCCACCGTTACACTACCTGTGCGAGGGGCACGCCCTGAGAGAAGAATCGTACGCTGATCGGTTGTTCGCTGAACATCACCAATCTGTTCCCCAATCACCCGTACAGTCGGCAGGCCTACTAGATCC
>CAYXKK010000047.1:0-6318 GCA_964465685.1 uncultured Melioribacter sp. | reverse complement strand
ATCCGCACCACCGATACTCAACCGGTTTGTCCATTGTCGCTGAGAGACAGTTGCAATGACGTCGCGCGCTGGCTCGATCCAGAACTCTCCCAAACTTTGCGCCGCTGCCGTCCGCGATGTTGTGTCGCGGAGAACCAGCGTATCACGTCCACCGGCAATCGTAATCACCGTTGGCGCTGATACATCGTCAACTTCGGTGGTGAGAACAAACTGTGTTGATCCCGTCATCCGCAGACCTGTAGGGATCTCGTCATAATCGCCGCTGTTTGCGCCACGCGTCCGCACAGGGACACCGCTACCAGAAATTGTCACGCGATAGGTGCGCACCGTTGCTTGGTCCAACGAAGGATTCCAGCGAAAAACAACTGCATTACGTTGTGGCTGGTGCTCGAGAACGAATAGGGGTGTCGGCGAGTTACCTGGTTGCACGGTGAGCACCTGACCCGTTTCGACCTCTTCAATACGCGCCGACAATTCAAGATCTGATACCGTCCCGGTATACCGAATGACATTCAGCGAGTCAAGCGACACAACACGCATGCCCGATGCGCTATCGCGCTGAAGCTTGCAGGTAAGTCGCATACGGTCGGGACTAAACTCCAAACGAGCGTTCACGATTGCCTGCGTGTCGACAGCATCCTGCATCGGATCGATGCGATCTGGCATAAGCAGAACAAGCGCTACCAAGTACAGTACGAAGTAGATCTCGACGCGGCGTCGTTTGCGCTGTGGAGCGATCATTTCGAGCCGGCATCCAATATTGAGCGCGAGAGAATGCGCTCGAGTTCCATGCGAACCATCCGCTCCACCTCTTGACGCTCAAGTGTTTGCAGATGCGATCCGAGTGCATCGACGCGATCGCTGAACTTCTCCAGGGCAGCCGTTGTGGACTGCATGGCATTCATCAGATTGGGATTGGGAACAACGGCATTCACAGCCGCTTCAACGCTGTCGCGCATGCTTACAATCATCCCATCCTGCCGCTCAACGAGATCATTCAATGTGCCAGCTATCGTTTCGAGTTGCACGGCCATTGCCGCGTAGTCGCGTCCGATCTCCCCTAGTTCACGCAGCAAATCGTCCGTAGCTCCTGAATTCGATGGTTCGACGGAGAGTTCAGCAACATCCTCTGGAGGCGTAAAGAACATCACGAGGAACAACACCATCAGCAGGATCGCCTCAAGCACAATACCAGCAACCACCAATGACGGCGTATCGATCACACGCGTGCGATTCAACCCCACAGCCACGAGCAGCAACGCGGCACCGAAGTACACGAATGCATTGATCGGCGAATAGAAGTAACGACTGACGATTTCCTGCATCCACAGGGCGGTTCCAGAGAAGAGGCCCAGAGGATGAAGAACGACGACATCACGCTTGGTGGTGCGAATGAGCTCCCGTTCTGTGGTGCAGATAGACCACATCGAACGCAACGCGCCCAATGCTCCAAGCTGCCGCTCAAAGCGGAGTTCCTGGTAGATATCCCGAAGGAGTGCGCGTCCGTTGACGCTCGACAGCGTTTCAATCGTTGTCATGCGCAGGTGAATTCTCAATGGCAAAGGGGCTGAGAGACCTCCAATGATACGGAAAGTCCAAACCTCTTAGACTTTGCTGTATCGTCGATAGGCCGTATTCTCGCTGTTCATCCCGTGTATTGAATCCGGAGTTAGCATGCAGTCCGTCCTCACCACCCTTGCATTCGTCCTTGCGCTTGCCGCCTCGACGATCACCATGCAGGCAGGAGTTTCCCCATCGCGGAGAGCTCAATCAACTACGCCGCCTGCGTTTGTCGAGAATGTCGGGCAGGCCCGTTTTTCCGATGGACGCGTGGCATCGTATGTCGATGCTACGGTCTCTCTGCCGGGTGCAGTGGCATACGTTCATGCAACCGGACTGCATATCGCACTTTCACGTGTGCACACTGATACATCGGTTCGCTCCTTCGAACGGACCTACGATGTTGACGAGTTTCGCGTCGATATGCGCCTGATCGGAAGCAACCCTTCACCCCGCCTTGAGCGCCTGCAGCAGGTGCCGGGCAACGTTCGCTACATCCTCCCTGGCATGAGCGAAAAAGGGTCACGGGCCAATCTTCACTCGACTCTCGTGTATCACGATGTATGGCCTGGCATCGACCTCCGCATGTATCTCACGCTGCAAGGTGTGAAGTACGACTTTGTGGTACATCCGGGCGCTGACCCACGTCGTATCGCCTTCGCCTATGATGGCGGTGCGCAGCCGACACTGCAGCAGAACGGTGATTTCTCGATCGCGACACCACTCGGTACCATCGGTGAACGCGCACCCTACGTTGTCACGGCAACACCAGACGGTAACGCGGGCAAGGTAATCCCATCATCATTTGACATTTCTGGACAGTCCGTGCGATTCGCCATTGGCGAGTACGATCGTTCGGCAACCTTGATCGTGGATCCACAACGTGTGTGGGCCACGTACTACGGCTTCAATCAAAGCATCGATGAGTTCCGCTCTGCTGTGGACCCGCAAGGGAACGTGATCGTAGCTGGTTCAACAACGGCGACCAACATGCCGAGCGTACCGGGCGTGCTCCAACGTCGCCTCAAGGCAAACGTTGATGGCTTCGTTGCCAAGTTCAACGAATTCGGGACGTTCCTATGGCACACCTACTACGGGGGATCGCTGAACGACAAGTTGTTCGATGTAACAACTGACGCGAAGGGTGTGATTTGGGTCTGCGGTCAGTCGAACTCGAAGGACCTCCCCAATATCGAACTCGGCTCAAATGCGTATCCCGTTGATAGCGTTCAGGGCACAGACGGAGTGGTACTGTCGCTCGACGCAAACGGTGCATGGTCGGACAGCTGGCAATATTCCGGACGTGAAGCGGATGTGCTGACAGGTATTGCCGTCAATGCAAATCGCATCGCCGTTGTGGGCTACACGCGGAGTCCGTCATTCGGTGGCAACACAGGAAATGCCCCTTGGAAAAAGACACTCGGCACGTTCAACAACACAGACATCTTCGTAAGCGTGGTGAAGCCGAAGACCACGCCAGCGAATCGTTGGCAGAATGACTATCTCGTGTTTTACGGCAGCGATGAACTCGAGGTAAGTGGTCGCATTGCGTTTGACCCTCAGGGTAATGTTGTGTTCACCGGTCTTACGCAGAACGGAGCATTCCCAGTAACAGACGGAACGACGTTCAAGGGAATCGAGGACGCCGTTGTTGTCAAGTTCAATCCAACAGCTGGTCGCGTCTGGGCTTCCATGTTTGGAACATCGAATCTGGACGAAGTCAACGATATCGCAATCGACAGCACGAGCGCTGTGGTTGTGGTCGGACAAACACTCGGCAATGACTTCCCGACGGTTACGCCGTACAAGGCAGCTCGCACGGGTTTCACTGATGGCTACATCCGCAAGTACACCGCAGCAGGTGCCGTGCAGTGGTCCACCTATTATGGCGGCGATTCACTCGACGGACTCTATGGCGTGGCCATTGACAAGAGCAACAACATCTGGGTGGCAGGTTACACACGGTCGACAAATCCTCCGATTTCAAACGATGCAATTCAGAAGACACTCAATGTTGTCGGCGGTGGTTTCGACGGTTTGATTGGTCAGATGAATCCCGGTGGAACGGCCGTGATCTATGGTTCGTATTACGGAGCACCTTCGCAAGACAACCCGCCTGTACCGCCCGTTGGCGGACCAGCCCCACCACCGAACACCGACTTCGGCAGCGACCTTCTCGTTGATGTTTCGTGTGAGAAGAATGCCTATGTGGTATTCCTTGGACGCGTGAGTTCGTATCGCATGGCCACAACTCCTGGAGCATACCAGGACTCGTCGAAGCTCGACAAAGACACGCTGCGCTTTAACGGCTTTGTGTCGTACTTCAGCAATTGCCGCGACTCTGTTGTGACGATTCAGCCGAATGGTCCATCAACGCTTTGCGACGTTGACTCACGTCAGCTCGTTGGCCCTGCTGGCTTTGCATCATACCTCTGGTCGACCGGCGTCACAACCCGCAACATCAACGTCACCCAAGCCGGCACGTATTGGGTTGTTTGCACCACCACCGATGGTTGCCGCTATCGAGATACGATCGTCATTGGGTCGAATCCAAAACCATCCGTACGCGCGGGGAACGACACAACGGGGTGCATCAATACGCTCGTTCAGATCGCAGCAAATGGCAGCGGTGGAACACCTCCCTACAAGTACAAATGGCGTCGTATCGGCGCAGGCTTGCCAGCGATCGACAACGATACGCTTCGCACACCGAGCGTCAACCCAGCTGGCAACACAGACTACGAAGTCACACTCACTGATTCAGCTGGCTGTTCTGCAAAGGACACGATCAAGGTGACGATCGTCAATCCGAAGCCCGTGATTGCGCCGGCTCTTGTTGACTTTGGAAGCTTGGACGCATGCACGAGCTCGAGCGAAGCCGATATTACCATCGAGAATCCTGGTCCACAGGAGATTCGTATCACGACGTTTACGCCTGACGATCCTCGCGTCAGCCTCGTCACATCACTGGCTGCGCCAATCGTGATCCCACCCCTCGACGGCAAGACGCTCCGCGTGCGCGTGTCACCGGCAACGTCGGGAACCATCAACGGTTCCTTCACGCTCGGCGGATTACCATGCAATTGGGTCGCGAAGTACAACTATCGCGTCACCAAGGCTGCTGTGAAGGCAACAGTAATCCCGGGTACCGTGAGCTTTGGCGCTGATGTTAAGTGCAACCAAACTGCGAAGCGCGACTCAACAGTCATTCGTAACAATGGTAATGACGCAATCACGCTTCTACCTGGAACAGCTATTGCTCCATTCACGGTTGTTTCTCCGACATCAACCGTAACACTGCAGCCGAACGAGCAGCAGGTTGTAGTTTTCCAATACGACCCAACAACGACTGGCACCTTCACTGATGTCGCGAAGTTCCCATATACAGCGGGAACGTGCTCCGACACCCTACGGGTCAATCTCAACGCAATCTCATCTGATGTGACCGTCAATCTCTCATGGACGGATCTCGATGTTGGTACGCTTACAGGGTGTGAGGTTGAACGTGATACGACACTCACGATTGAAAACACCTCACCTGTTGAGGTGACGTTTACCTTCCCTCCATCGGGTGCATCGATCATCTTCACGCCGGGTGGCACCATACGCATCCCTGCAAGGTCCAGTGTGACCGTAGCATGTACCGTTCGCCCTCCTTCCCCAGGCAACTTCGATGTGTCGGGCACTGCTGTTGTGCAGCCATGTAACGTGAACATTCCGATGCGCGTTCGCGCTGTGAAGAACGGCCTGGCCTTCAGCACATCACCGCAGATTGAGTTCGGCGAGCTTTCAGGTTGCACACCGGCAACATCGGTCACTCGCAAGGGCTTTGTCACCTTTGATGGAACCGGGACCGCATCTGTCGTGTCAGTCGCGACATCATCATCGATCACAACAACACTCTCCAACAACCAGGCACTTGCGCCCGGTCAGCGTGTTGAGTTCGATGTAACATGGACGCCAGCAGCCGATGGTGTGTTGATCGATAGCATCGTGGTTGTCTTCCAACCATGCGATGTCCGTCAGGTTATCCGCTTGAGTGGGGTGAAGACAACTCCTTCACTCCTCGCGGAGAATGTGAGCATTGCACTTGGTGCAGTTCCTGGCAATGCCACGGGCACTACGCGCTTCACAAACAACGGTACTGACACGCTCATTGTAACTGTGCTATCTCGTACTCCGAACGCATTTATCATGGCGTCCCGTCCATCGGGGCTCATCGAGTTGCTTCCAGGTGCTGTGGTTGAAGTAGACTACCGTGTAAACTGCGGTGGTCGTGCAACAATCGCAGATACCATTGAAGCTAGTGTGATTAGGCCTTGCACGCTCAGTGCTGTGACCTCGTTCACCGGCACATGCGAGACAACGCAACCAGCTGCGAGCACAATCGCGATCGATTCGGTCGCCGTCAAGACAGGCGACATCTTCAAGGTGCCGGTTCGCATTACATCTTCTGATGGCCTCAATGCGAACAATCTGTTTGCCTGGACTGCGAAGGTCACCTACAACCCATTGGTTGTTGTTGGCTCAGGCACAGGAACGCCCGACTGTTATCAGGCAGGACAGTTAGCCCCTTGCACCATTGACATCGCAGGTACGCGCGGCGCTGACTCGCTCGGCGTCCTGTACGAGCTGAACTTTACGGCTATCCTTGGAACAGCAGACATGACCATGCTGACGTTGACCGACTTCGCATGGACGAATGGAGCTGCTGCGACAGTGACCGCACGAGATGGCAAAGTGATGATCACCGATATC
>CAYXKK010000046.1:7172-8013 GCA_964465685.1 uncultured Melioribacter sp. | reverse complement strand
CGTACATTGAGTCACCCGGTTCAGCAGATGCCTGACTGAGTTCGCGGACACGGATCGGCACGACGCTCGTAGCGTTGGTCCGCTCAGCTTCGACCGTCTGTCCTGTTGTAGATGTCACGCGAAGTGTTGGGATAAGCTTTGCCCCGTCGCCAACTGGCAATCCTTGCAGACTCGATGCGATCTCTGACGCAGGTCCGTCGAGTATGAGATTCCAACCCTCCTTTGATTGCGCTAATCGTGCATCTCCCGAATTGAAGATTGCACGTACCGGCTGAACCATTTTGCCGCCGGTGTTACCACCAAGCTTCACTTGGTAGTCAAGTGATGCGATGCTCTTTGTAGAGCCAAGATCGATCCGGACCCGTACGAAGAGACTATCTGGAGTAACCGTGATGTTCTTTTCTTCAACCTGAACAAAGTCAACTATGCGAGCAGTATCGTTTAGGTAGAGCAATGCTACACGCTGATCGTATTGCGTCGGCAAGCTTCCAGCGAATGTGGAACGTTCGTCCCGTGTAGCAGCACGGATGGTAATACTGGTAAGTGGTATTCCCCAACGACGGTAAAGGTGTTCTCGTACTTTTACTGCACGCTCAAGAGCAAGTGCTTCTGCATTTGGCTCGCTCTCATGTGCAAAGCCAACGATAGTTATTCGTGAAAGTGAGCCATCTGCAAATCGAGCACCCACGATGTTGAGTACGTGCTTCTGATACAGACGTGCGAAGGACTTCTCCTTCATGAAGGTCTGTTTACGTTCAGGACTGACGTCGATGTATTTGTTAACGACGTCGACATTCGAAGACCCTTGATTAAACGCCACAGCGTAGAGAATTGGCAGGTA
>CAYXKK010000046.1:0-7162 GCA_964465685.1 uncultured Melioribacter sp. | reverse complement strand
AACAGTCTGTGGAGATCGGATAACATTAATTCGCTCGACGGCCTGAGCAGAAGGGACTCCACCAACCACCTCGAAGACTCCGTCAATTGTAACGATCGTGGTGTCAATTCGGACGGTTTCTTCACAGGAGCACTCGCGCGTCAATGGGTTGAGTCGTAGGATCATTCCCGGCGGACACTCCTTTGTTACGATCTTGCCGTCAACGATTTGCTGGCATGGATCCAGTTCTACCGTTGGCGCTGACGTAAATGCGAGGCTCAATGAAGCGCCGAAGCTCTGAACTGCCCACGACCCTGCTTGTTCTTTTGTCGCACCCGTTGTTGGGTCGACAGTTCTTGATGTCACATTCGTGGAGAATCCACCTGGCTGATAGCGATACCAGAGGCCAGGAGTGAGTATCGTTGTTCCTAATGCATTAAGGCGGATATCATACGACAGTCCGGCACTGATAGCGATGCTGATCGATGAGACATCAGGAATTGCGCCGTCGTACACATTCCGATATGGCAGCTTTTGCTGACTCACCGGATCGAGAAAGTAATATCCGTCTCGAACGAGATCGGCTGCAAGCTCCTCACGCTGAATGAGCGATGACATCAGCGCATATCCGACCCGTGCTCCAAGTCCAACCTTCAGCGCAGATGTAATTGCAAGCCGCGGAACAACATCAAGGTATACGTCAGACCGTTGGAACTGCATCGTATAGTTGATGACCCCATCGCGGCCCTGATTTGTTTCAGGATCATTGATGTACGTTGTTGCACCGAACGACGTTGTGAGAGATCGCTGCTGATACCCAACACCGAGACTCAATGTCAAGAGCGATTCAAGACTTTCTATCGGTGCGAGCTCATACGTTAGTCCGCCATACATCGTCGATCCATTTGCAGATCCAATATCCGTCGGACAGCAATATCCAAGCGATGTGATCTTAGCGAACTTTGCTGCGTGTAGGTCGATATCATATCCACCAGTTGCACCAATTCTCGGTTCTGTTTGCGAGGCGGCATATGCACAGCCAAACACGATCATGCAGAGTACAGCACAATGTCGCGCAACGTTTTCGAATGACATGCGTCGTATTACCATGACGGTGTGCTTTCGATGATAATAAAGACAGTCCGCGAGTAGAAACGAGCTTCAGGTGTTACCTGACCATCAGGAAGCTTGAGCACATCGACAGATCCGACACCTCGCACTTCGTCGATGTTTGCCGAGGTAACTACATCTGCGAATCGTCGCAATACGCGATCCGCTGCTTGTTGAGCGCGCGACTGCGACAGTGATTGATTGATTTCGGCTGTGCCTGTCGAGTCGGCGTATCCAAGAACACGAATCCGGGATGTAGGCAATACATATCCGTCATCTGCGATAACGGAGTCAATAATGCGGATGTGGTCCGGTCGCAGTTCAGAACTGTTGCGATCAAAGAGGATCAGATTGTATTGGTGGATTTCCTTACCACCGACGATCTTCCCACTTTTCTTGCGATAGAGATTGAACTGGTCAACTGGTACACGAACAGCGTCTGAGAGATACTTCTTGAAGCTGTTGTCAATGACCGTCGCCTGCGCTGTCATCATCTCCTCTGCGACAGGTTGGTGTTCAACATCCTCTTCCAATCTCCATCGTATTGGAGTACTTGGCATCTCTACATCGACATAGCTGAACAGTGGATTGTCGGCATCAAGCTGCCATGTTGCCAGTTGGACCTCGTTAATCTTCTTTATCGTGCTCTGAATCTCAAAGTCCAGATTGGGAGGCGTTATCGTTATTGTTGTGTCACGGATTATCAACGGCTGGACGATACTCCAATCCCCTGAAAACGACACACGACGGTTCTCGTCAGCGAAACGCTGATCCGTTTCGGCAACACGTGAGCGTATAGGATCACCGATTCGGACGCGCCCCTTCGCCTCCGGAAATCGCGATTCGAGATACGCGACTACAGTCCGTGCTCGCTGGGTTCCGAGACTCTCATCTTCATCGGTAGCTGTTCCGCCAAACACTGTAATTATCTGTTTTGGATTCCGAACCAGACGGCGTCCAATGACATTCATAATGTTGTAGTACGCGCTAATCGTTGAACGCATTCCGCTGGCTGACTGCATAGAGAATTCGCGGAAATCGTAGAGCGATGCCTCGTCGGGCGTAAACTGGACATACCTACTCGGTATGGTCGACGATCCCTTCTCAAAGAACACGTAAGGGAGAAGCGGCAACAGCGTCGTGCGCTCAATCTCTTCACGCACAATCCGTACGTTCGATACGCGCTCACCGTTTGACTCAACACCGTATACCCGGAGCGACACCGCTGGTTGTGCCAGTAGAGGGACACTCAAACAGATCAACACCAGCGGCAAGACTCGAAGTAGCATGAATCGTCCTTTCACTCTGACGTATTGTTTTACATCAATTCGATGGTTGAGAAATCACCATGCCCGTGCCTGTCGAGCCAAGCTGAGTAACTGTGTTCTGTATTGGAACACCTACTCGCTGACACAGACCCGGTAACTTTTTCGACACGTAGTTCGCAAGACTAAACGCAGTGATATCACCGTCTGAATCACGCGCTCTACCGGCAAGACCCTCTGCAATGACATGTGTAAAGAGCCCACCTCCAACAACTGGCGACTCTGCGGCGCGGGCTGTCTTCGTTGTTGACGCGATCACAGCTACGCTTGATTCTCCATCTTTAACGAGTGTTCGCTGGAGACCGTCTGATTCTGCAGCAGCTCCTGATTGACACGCGTCAAGAATGACCAACATTCCGGATGCATTGATGCGCTGAATCTGAGCAAACAAGGCATCAATTGTGATTTCTTGATTGGTCAGAGAGTCGTCATCACGTGCGAACGGAATCAAGCAGTATGCGTTGTCGCGAGATGCATGCAAGCACGACATGCCGTGTCCAGCGAAGTAGATCACTACATTGTCTTGTGGTTGAGCTACTGAGGATAGATTCGCAAGCTCTGCAGTAATACGCGCACGCGAAGCATCGCCATTCAACAACTTTGTCACTGAAGTACGTCGATGAATCGACGTCAGTGCTTTCTCGATCTTCTCTGCATCACCCACTGCATAGGACAATGCTGTATGTCGTACACCATAGTCGTTGACTCCAACAATAAGTGCATGCAGCATTGGAGGACGGGTCGTTATCTGCTGTCGGGCGACACTGAGTGTATCTACCGTAGTCCCACCATCGAATGTCAACACACGAATCGTAAACAGATTCATGCCATCTCGGAGTGCGGCCCTGAATGATCCGATGTGAGAACGAATCCCAGAGGCCTCTGAGGCTTTTCGTTGATACACGACTCGCGATCCTTCAGTCACGATTACCGAGCGCACAGAAGCCCCTTGACTCTGCATACGGTATGTGAGCGTACACTCTTCAGAAGTTGTAGCTGCGCGGGTACGCGTAAAAAAGTTGACGCGTGGTGGGCGCTTGAGACGGATATCGACCACGTCAGGCTGCGTTGCCAACGGAGCCGCATTGGGCAATCTGTAGACTCGACGCAGAATGTTCGGGACTTGATACATTGATGGCATTTCCGACAGCGTTCGGATATCGGAACCAACAATCACGAGAAGAGACGACTGTGTCGCGTTGTCTCCATCATACATACCAGTTGGCGTCGCAGCTGTCCATCCATCAGGCCTCGCGTGGAGTGTTACCGCAACACCACGAATTGAAAGTGCGACAATCTGTACTGATCCATCTTGCATTCCTAGGGCAACAAACTCTCCATCGGCCGACATAGCAGATGCAGTAGGTCGACCAAAGAGCGCACATACATCAGCCGCAGACTTGACGTTCGCCTTACCATGCTCGATCATGCGAAGCGTTCCATCGGCACCACTCATTAGCGTGTTACCGCGACGGACGATCATTGTCGTTGAGATAGGAACTACTCCTGCTGCGGCAATCTGGTTGCATACAAGTGGCTGTGCAGAAGCCACGCTTACCAGACATGTGAATATCGCTCCAGAAGAATGATGAAGTGTCACTCTACGATCGCTCGCATTCCACCCACATGCGATAATCGATCCAGATTGGCCGACGCGGATCGAGGCAGATATCCTACTGGAATCACGATGATAGATCTGTACTTCAGAATCAGTCACTCCAAGGAAACGTATGCTATCGATTGCGAAAACTCTACTGGCACGTGACGGCCAACGTCGCAACAACGTGCCGTTGGTATCGAGATTGATAATATCTCCAGTGCCATCATCAACGATGAGGATTGATGTGGAACTTGCGAAGTCCGCATGGCCGACACCTCGGACATCTGATATCGGCAACCATCGAATATCCCACGTTGCAAGATTGACGATTCCACACACGTTCTGTCCAAATCCACCAAGGAGCACATGCTGTCGATCCGGCGACTCACGCAGAACCTGCACCTTGTCAAACTCACCATTCGTGATCTGTATTGGCCGCGCACCTAGACGCGTGCTCCAGTACCAGCATGATCCCGCATTGTCACCAACAAGGAGATCTTTGCTTCCTTCGAGGTACTGCACAGCAGTAATGATTGTAGACTTTGTTGAACGACGCCATGATGGGATTGGGCCCTCCATCGATCGCATTTCGATCTGATGAAGTCCACCACCATACTCGGCTCCCAGTATCAGCAGATCATCCGACATGAGAGCTATGGCATCAACGCTCATCACATCACGTTCTTTCCGCAAAACACGTCGATTCCCGGTCTCCGACTCAACGGCTACAACGTCGCCACCTTCCGTTACAATTGCTATTGTTGATCCAGATGTCTGCCTCGACACTGCTCGCACGCGGGTTTGCAGACGAATAGATTGCTCGATGCGCTCTACTTTGCCGCTGTAGACATCTCCGTCATCAGACACCACGATCCACGTATCATTCGCCGTCCAGTATGCACCAATAAGTGGCCTTCTGGTATCAAGTCCAATTGGTACAGTCTCACGAGTACGCGTGCGCAGTAGGAGCAGCTCGCCCTTCATTCCAGTAACAAGGAGAAGATCTCCGGATGGACTAAAGCGGAGCATGCGTACGTCGAATCCAACTTCGATGCTACGATCAGCAGTTGTGGCACGTCCAATGTCGAAGAACTCGATTTCTTGTGTTGCTGTTGCAACTGCGATGATGTTGCTTCCTGCGCGAACATCCACTGCTGTCGGCAAATCTTGAGGACGGATCACCGTATGTGTCCCCGCTCCAATATTCCACACTCGCACAGTGCGATCTGTGGACCAACTGATCACATTGTCGGGGTTGTTTGGATTGAGGATTGCACCCACTACACCGGCCTGATGACCCGTCAGAACGCGCAATAAGGATCCGCGTTCGGCGTGCGCAGTGCTCCACACACGCACTGAAAAATCATTCGATGCTGTTACACAGCGTGATGTTGATGCATCATAGTCAATCATGCGAACTGTCGCCGTATGCGACGTCTGCATTTGCAGGCGTGGCACCTGCGCACCTCCTGATACAGAAAACGCGAGACACGTAACCAATGCTGTGATGACGCGGTTCATCATTCGTACTTCTTCAACAATATCACTTCAACAGTGCGGTTGTAGAGGCGGCCTTCAGGTGTTGCGTTCGTGAACGGTGCCGCCATCTCGGGAGCACCCTCTCCATACCCACGTACAAGCTTCGTCCCCAGCGGCGGCAATAGTGCGCTTATCTGTTGTGCGCGACGTTCCGACAGCTTGAGATTAAACGCCTCAGTTCCCTTTCGGTCAGTGAATGAGGCAACCTCAATTGATGTCAAACCATCAATCTCAGGGGTCACATAACGCTCTACAATGTCTTTCTGCGCAACGAGTAACTCGTCATTCCCGTATGCAAACAGTGGCAGACGATATCGATCGATTGCCAGGTTACCACGTCGTTCACGTTTCTTGCGCGCGATCGAGACATATTCAATTGGTAGTCGACTCGATACTGTGTCGCACGTGCCGTTCCGTTCACACACAGTAAGCTGAGCCAAAACTGGATCGTCAGAGGTGGGTATCTCGCGTTGGGAGTCTCCCGTCATCCAGTCGATGGAAGGTGGAGGTGCACCCTGACCACGTCGGCTGATAATTGATCGTACTGGTGCATCACCTGGCATAAATGGATGTGTAGCCGTCAGGCTCCACTCCTTAAGTACTTCTGTCGATGTTGCCGACAGCGCGTAACGTAGCGCAGGCATGTTGATGGTCCGAATAGTATCTGGCACTACCACTGGATCGAGAATCCGAGAGTCAGAGGGCTCCAATTCTGCGCGACGGTTTTCTTCAAATCCATCTTCCTTATCCCGCGCATCACTCATCGTTGTAAGTGCTGCCTTCGGCGAGAGGTTACCAGCTGTGGTTTGCAGGCGAGATGCATCAATGTTCCAGACGCGAACCAGGTACTCCTTGATTGCCTCGGCGCGCGCCCGTGAAAGCGTGGTATCGGCACGCTCTTCATCACGACCGTTATTGTACCCGCGTATGGTCAGCGTTGATTGCGGATACTGATCACGCATACGCCTACCGATGATGTTGAGAATGTTGTAGTATACTTCGAGCGTAACATCGCTTCGGCGTTCTGACGTAACGTTATCGAATCGGAATCGTCGTTCTTCGTTGAAGTTGGACGTTTGCGCAGTCGATAAGAATGCGTAGCGGTTTCCATTAAGTACCGCACTTCCCTGGTCGAAGAAGATATACGGCAGAAGCGGATACAGCTGACGAGACTGCGTTTCTTCAATACGCACGATACCTACGTCTCTGAGTTGTTCGCCTGGAAGTAGTTCGTATACGTTGAGTGCAGCACGAAGTGATGAGGGACGCGACAGCACCGTGTTCGACAACGGTGCAGCAGGAGCACGTCCAGGACTAGCAGCATCAACACTATAGCACATGAATGGGACACTGATATCAAGTCGCACAGCGTGAGCATACAACGTGGCCGACTCGCGAGTGATCATCGGAGTGAGAGCGAGCTCGTATGCTGCTGTCAGTCGCAGTCCAACAGAAGCTGAAAGCTGTGTTTGCCAGACAATGCCGCCATAGGCACTCATCCATGACTTTACCATTGATGCAGCAGACGACGATGAGGTGAGACGTTCGTTGGTCTTCGTATCTGCGAACACCACGTTCGATGGACGAATGAGTGTTTCTTTCTGCGACG
>CAYXKK010000045.1:3722-8198 GCA_964465685.1 uncultured Melioribacter sp. | reverse complement strand
ATCAGTGATCCGCTGAGTGCGACAGTCAGTCCTGTAGCCGCCTGTATTGTTGCGCCAAGTTCAGCGCCTATTCTTCGACTTGCTCCGACGGTTGTGAAGAATGCACCCGAGTTATACGGTGCGATATCGTTTGTGATGTCGATCATGTACGCTGCTGCATCGAAGACAACATACGAGCTGATGTTCCCCTTCACACCAAGTTCATACGTCGTACTGATGATAGGCGAAAGCAGAGGATTAATCGCGCGCGTCGGCACTGTTGCGCCGATGAAGGCTGGTGGATCCGTCTCATTACCTGCGGGAACTTCAATGCCCCCTCCAAGACTTGCATACACACTCACATCGCTACCAATGCGGTAATTCACACCGAGCTTAGGAATCACGCGAGAGAATGTGACGGATGTATCTGCTGCTGGATTGATGAAGTCCTGGTTCGCGTACTGAACGGCATCGTAGCGAAGGCCAGCCACGATGCTCAGCGCGCCAAGCATCACCTCGTCCTGCACAAAGGCACCTACATTGCTTGCCCCTTCACGCTTATTCTGACGCAGCGTTCTACCACGACCAGCCGTAGTTGGATCGAGGTTGTAGAACAGGATTGCACCGTCTTGAACTTGAAGATCTGTACCGACAAGGATCTTGTTGTATATCGACGATGAGAGTTGTTGCGATGCATGCAGCACGGCGTTGCCTCCAACATGGTAGCGGTCGAAGTCGCGCCATGTGTTTCGCTCGGAACGAGCGAGCTTCTTGGTTTGCACGAAACCCATCGCAGAAACACCCACAGACGAAGAGAACTCGTGTTCAATCGTTGTGCCGATGCGAACCAAGGCATTGTCGCGTCGCTCATCACGTTGGACAAAGCTTGGCTTGTACACCAACGTATCACGTTGTGCTTGCTGTGGATCAGAGAGGAACTGGTCTCGTGTAAGTGGACCAGGTATGTGGAATAGGTTGCGACCACCTGTCACAAACAGCTTCACCGTGGTTGATTCCGATGGTCGGGTCACCACGCCAAGCGTTCCAAGCACCTGCGACCCTCTCGATAGCTCTCGCCATCCATCGAATGCCGTATTCGTGATGGATGCATAGATCTGTCCATTGCCAAGGGGCGAATTGGCAAGCAATGACTGACGAAGCAGACCGAAGCTTCCCACGGTCGTACCGACATCAACAAATGCAGCCTGTTCCTTAGGAACAGTTGACACCGAGACAATACCACCTGACGCATTGCCCCATAACGTGGATGCATTTGATCGAACAACCTCGATCGATGAAGCGTGAAACGTGTTGATGAGATCGAAGGACGTACGTCCATCTGGTTCGGTCTCTGGAATACCGTCGGTATAGAATCGTATTCCTCGTGATGTCCCAGCATTCGATCGCTGTCCAGCGCCACGAGCGCCAAAACCACGGATTTGGATGCGGGCATCTGTGCCGCCAGAGCGCGACTGACCAATCACACCTGGAACGAGTGTCAGAACGCCATCAATTCCGTATCCACGTTGCGTTTGAAGCACCATGCGAGAGACAACGGTAACGGCGAGTGGAATCTCAAGCAGGTTTTCTTCATCCCTTATTGCCGACACCACTACTTCACGTGATTGATATGTGCTAATGCGTGTTGTGTCTGGAGATTGCAGGCGCGCATGTGCGTGCAGTGTTACGAGAGTAACACTCAAAAGCGTGCTGAGGACAATCTGTAGCATGTATTGCTCTGGACATACGTCGTTAGAAAGGACTACGAAGGTAACATTTCGGACCTCAATGGGTTATTAGGCTCGTTGACACCTCTTCACATATGAAGCTTCTGAACATCATAACGCGTATCCTCCTAGGAATTCTCCTCCTCTGGTCTTTCAGTGCCTCTGCACAGACGAGTTTTCGCAATCTCACCTTCTCGATTCTCAGGAACCCTGAGCCTGGGTATTACCTCGTTGAGCCAAACGCATCGGATTCCGTCGGGTTTGTCGACAACAGTGGTCGAAGCATCGGGAAGACGTTCGTTGGCATTCACTCCAACGTGCAGGTATACAACGACACGTTTCTCACGCACTTTGTATCAACTGCCAACGGCGATCCGTTCTTTCTTCGACGCGATCGTTTCCTCAACGTGATCGACACGCTACGACCAGTTAATGGGTACTTCGTGGACTTCCACGAGGGAAAAGTATGGTCTGATTCATCGTATGTCGTTCTCGCAACTGAGAATCGCGTCATGGATCTATCCGGAGTAGTTACCGGCGGTAGTCCGTCGGCCACGATTATCGGTGCCGTGATTCAGGAACGGCGTTTTTCGGATGGAGCGTTGCTCTTCGAATGGAAGTCTCTTGATCATATCCCTGTTACGGATGCAACAGACGACATCAAGTTGACCGATAATCTCATCGACTACATCCACGTGAACAGCGTTGCTAAGGATACGGATGGAAACCTCATCGTGTCGTGTCGACATACTGACGAGATCATCAAGATCAAGAAGTCGAGTGGAGCGGTATTGTGGCGTCTTGGTGGATCATCCTCAAAAGGCAATCAGTTCACGATTGTCAACGATACGTACAACAACTTTTCAGGGTTTTCCCATCAGCATTCCGCGCTGCGTACGAAGAGTGGCAACATCTTGTTGTTTGACAATGGGAACCTCCGTCCAGTTCCGAACTACGCTCGTGTAGTTGAGTATGAGATTGATACGATTGCAATGACTGCAACGCGTGTCTGGACATGGCAACCGCCGCTCGGTGTGATTGCAAGTTCACAAGGTAGCGTCCAGGAATTGGATGGTGGCAACATCTTGATCGGCTGGGGCTCAGGTTCCGACCTCTATATAGCCCACGAAGTGCGGCGAGATGGAACCATCGAAGCTGAGATCAAGAATGAATCGGGCTCCGGCCTTATCCCCTATCGTGTATCCAAGATGCGACTAGGGCTTACTGGTGTTCGAAAGAGCCTCGCAACAACGGGAACCCATACGTTTTCTGATCGGGATAGTACGACGCACGTGCGACTCTCCTTGACGAGAGCGACAGATACAACAAGCATTGTTGTTGAGCGACATCACTACGCTCCTCATGCGATCAACTTTGTTGGAGAAGCAGTATGTGGTGTCCTTCCTCTTCGTTGGACACTGCGCATTCGCGAACCCCAGAATGTTAACGGATCGATTGTGTTTGATCTGGGATCGATTCCAGCGATTCAGTTTCCCGAGCTAGCGCATCTCTATCATCGACCAGTCGAGGGTCAGGGTGCGTTTACTCGATTAGCAGGTACGTATTCAGATGCACAGAAGACGTTCACAACCGCGGGACTTATCAACGGCGAATACCTCGTAAGCTATGCCGATTGTCTGGAGCCATCACCTGTTGAGCCGTTTCATCAAGCCGTTGAAGTATCAACGACACCGAAGCTCACTTGGACTTCTGCCGTTGCGGCAACCTCATATGACGTTCAGGTGTCGACCAGCGCAACCTTCGCACCACTGCTGTTTTCGCAGACGACTGCAAACCTCGATGTTGTCCTCCCAACTGTCCAGGAGAGCACAACGCTGTTCTGGCGTGTGCGTAAACGCACCGCAGCGGTGGTTGGACCTTGGTCTGCGCCGTTTCGATTCACGGTCGTCATGGGTATACCCCAGCTTCTCTCGCCTGTAATGGAAGATGATACGGTTGCCGTTCTTGAGACATCGGAGTTCCGATGGATTCCGGGCATCGGAGTTCCGAAGAGTCGACTTCAGATTATTACTGCAGCGTCAAAGCTTGTTGTTCTCGACACGATAGTTGATCAACCAGTCTTCATCCCTGGATCAAGGCTCCGACCTAATACATTCTACACATGGAGTGTACGGGGCTGGGCAGATAATGTGAACGGACGTCCTTCGACGTCCGAGACGTTCATCACAGCAGTTGCAGCTCCAAGACTACGTGGACCTGGGGCGAACGTTGTCGGTGTACCTCCGATCAAGACAACGTTCATCTGGGATTCTGTTGCAGGGGCAACGAGCTACAGATTGATCGTTCGGAAAGCCGGCGACACATCGGTTGTTGCTATTCACGACGTGAATGAGCCAACCTTTGTCGTACGCAATCTCCCTTCCTCTACCAAGCTGTCATGGACGGTACGGGGTAGCAACGTGTATGGAAGCGGACCCTATGCAACGCAATCGCTCTTTACGACAGCTTCCTCCTCGAACCTCCCTGCACCAACAACAGTATCACCACGCGGTGGTGTGATTGTCGATAGTACATCGATTTCACTCGCGTGGTCGGATGTCTACGGCGCAACATTGTACGATGTCCAGGTTTCCACGAGCCCAACGTTTACGTCTGATGTTACGTCGCGATTTGATCTGTATGGTACGCAAACGAAGCTCGGCCCCCTGCGGTCTGGTACTGCGTACTACTGGCGAGTGCTCGGCCGTAGTGACATTGCAACTGGCACGTGGTCGGACACGGCAGCGTTTGTCACAGCTGCGCCACCGGG
>CAYXKK010000045.1:0-3712 GCA_964465685.1 uncultured Melioribacter sp. | reverse complement strand
ACAGATGCGACACACTTAAAAAGTCTCTCGCACTTGCTCCCGTTACTGGGGAGTGTAGATGTTCCTGTTCAGGGTAGTGTTCGGTACTCAACGTCGAGCACCTATACGTCGTATCGCCTCGAACTATCGAAATCGCCGACCTTCGATCCACTTGTATCGACCTTCACAAGCGATAACGGCACGTGTGCCTATCGCGATCTCGAACGTGAAACGACCTATTTCTGGCGTGTTCGTGGTTCCCGTGATGGACAGCCTTCAGACGTAGGTACGGCAGCGTACTTTACGACGGAACGCAAGGCCGTAGTATCAGTCAACGATGAAACCTCTATCGGTTCATCCGTAGTAGTGCGTCGAGAAGGATCACGTGTAATCGTGAACGCTCCTTCGTTCGCGAATAGGTTATCGAGCCTTCAAGTGTTTGATCTTCAGGGACGTTTGCTTGCCCAATCCATGGCCGACACAGATGGCTTGTTCGTTGTCGACGTTGCATTGCTAGGAGGGTCTCGCACCCTGTTCCTTCGAGTTGCGTCAGACGAAGGAGCCATCTGGACATCAACCTTCGTGTGGAATTAATGCTCTCGCTCTTCGGTTCAGTGATCGCCTGTTTTGTACTTGCCTGTGGTATGTGTGGCGTTGCGCACGCGCAGAATGACTTTCGCGACCTTGAAATCAAGGTCAACGGAATCCCCGGCGCGTCGTACTACCTCGTTGCACCCAATGCGCGAGATTCAATTGGGTTCGTTGATATGTCGGGACGTGCTGTGTTTCGTCGAGGCGTTGGATTACACACAAATCTCGCTGCATACGGAACCAAGAAGCTTTCGGTGTTCACAGGAAACTTTGGCTACTTCGCCTACGTGATCTTCGATAGTACGCTCACTCCTATTGACACCATGACAGTTACGCAGCAGTACGTGACTGATTCCCATGAGGGCATGTTGTGGACAGATTCAACGTTTATGATGCTTGGGTTGGAGTTTCGTCCATTTGATATGTCAGGTGTTGTTCCTGGCGGACAGCCAAATGCCTCGCTGATGGTCACGGTGATTCAGGAGCGGCATCTCGTAACAGATAGCGTGCTGTTTGAATGGAATGCATTCGGTCGAATCCCTGTCACTGACGCTACAAGCAACATCGAACTGCGGCAGCGAACGATCGACTACATCCACGCGAACTCGATTGTTCGTGATCGAGATAGCAACCTGATTGTGTCATGTCGACATCTTGATGAAATCATCAAGATTCGTCGTACCGATGGTTCGATTATGTGGCGCATGGGCGGCGTTGGTTCCAAGAACCGCGAGTTCACGTTCGTGAACGATGAGCACGACGGTGTGACAGGCTTTTCGCATCAGCACAGCGCAGTTGTGACGAAGGCCGGTACAATCATGCTGTTTGATAACGGGAATCTTAAGCCGAATCAGCGCTCTCGGGTTGTAGAGTATGCGCTTGACACGGTTGCAATGACAGCAACACGTGTGTGGTCGTATACACCAGAGCCCCCACTGTACTCTCCGTCACAGGGAAGTGTAGAGGTGCTACCGAACGGCAACATTCTGATAGGCTACAGTGCAACCAACGATCAACGCATCGCGGAAGAAGTTGATCGCAATGGTTCGATTGTGGTGCAACTACGTCGGACGTCAGACATCCCACTGCAGTCATATCGTGTGCGAGGAACAACACTCGGCTGTACGGCTATCGAGCGAACAATATCGAAGCCTGGACGCGAGGAATTTGCCGACGCAGATAGTTCAACATGGGTGCATCTCGATGTCAGCAAGGTTAGTGATTCACATCGAACCCGTATCGAACGACACCACTATCGTCCACACGCATGGCAAGTCGATGATTCACAGATGTGTGGTCCGCTTTCCCTGCGTTGGACTATCCGGGTAATGCCAGCGGTAGGTATTGATGGCTCGTCACGATTCGACGTCGGTGAGATAGCTTCGCCGGAGAAGGCGATACTCTACCATCGTAGCAATGAGGGTAGCGGACGTTTCAAGCGGTGCATAACGCAGTATGATGCGGACGCGAGAGAGATCATACTCGATACGATCATTGAGGGCGAGTTCGCGATCGCATATCAGGGGTGCGTTGATCCTAGTCCTGTGTTCCCTATTCGCGGTGCTACGAGCGTACCATCAACAACGTCCATCCGCTGGTCAGAATCGCCGGACGCAACCTCGTATGATGTCGAAGTGTCATTCCAAGAAGATGTTAGTATGCCATACGCTACGTTTACGACGCAGCGACGTGACACAGTACTCCGTGGATTACCCCCTTCCACAACCGCATACTGGCGCGTTCGTAAGCGCGTTGATAATGCACAAGGTGCATGGTCTGCAACATCGTCATTCACCACGGCTGGAACTGTGCACGTGTCCGAAGGCGGTCTCGAGTCAGATCAATGTGTTATCTGGCAACATGGAGATCGTCTCAACATTGCGTACCCCGGAGTTCCTGTGAAGGATGTACTGGTGTATGATCTATTAGGGACGCTGGTCGCGTGGAGGTCCTTCGCTACCGAGTCATCGATGTATGAGATAGCCTGCGATCAACTACCGAGAGTTGGTGTAGTGATAGTTCGCGGAGTTGATGGCAGTATTCAACGACGAACAGTCGTTCGGGACTAATCAGCGCGCCGACGCTGCTGCATCCATTTCGGCATTGGACTTACGTACATGTCGCCATCATCTCCAATGACATACACATTGTCGGCGTCACAGTATACTGTGCGAAGCACCATTGCTTTAGGAATGGTCGTGAGTTCCCAGGTTGTTCCGCCATCTGTTGACGTAAACAGACCAGGGTAGCCACACCGTTATGTGTAGTTGCGTCGTTAACACGTACCTGGTAGTCAGCCTTTACTCCCGGAGAGAATAGTCCGAGCTGTCCGGAGTGATCAACAGTGTACGTCCCTGACGAGGCAAACACGAGCATAAGAGAATCAAGTCGGGTTACCGATTGAATGTTCTCATCGCGCAGCACCTCCATGAACACTGTAAACGATCGGGCAGAATCCTTGCTTACGTACAGTCCAGATGCCGTGCAGGCGTACAAGGTCGAATCGAAAACACGAAAGCTCGTGAGCTCAGATTGCCCGAAGCTCTTTGAGCGCACCTGCCACGATGCACCTGTATCTGCAGAGAGCAGCGTTGTGCCATCTGCTAGCCCCATAACAATGCTGCTGCCAAGCGTCGTGACAACATACTCGGAGCTTGTCGGAGCTGTAGAAGAAACAATGCGTAGTCCGTCGCCATTCGCGTTGAAGGCGAGGGCACCTTTTAATCGCGAGCTTACAATCCAGGAGTCCCCGAGTTTCGAAACCGATTGATGGAGCGCGAGATTAATGCCATCGGACAGTGAACGCAGGATGTTGCTGCCATAGGGTACACTCAGTACGGCATGTTCCCGCGAGGCCACGTAGAGTGCACGGTCGTTGACAGACAATGCATGAACGTCGAGCGCACCCTCAATCCTATCAATCAGCATTTGCTCCCAGGTAGTTGTGCCGAGGATGATGCGAAAGACCCCGCCTAACGACAGTTTCGTTCCAACGTACAGCGTGTCGCCTCGAAGAGCCAATGCCGACACAGCTTGACCGTTTAGAATGCGAGGATTGTAGTGCTCCGTTGAAGCAGTTGAGGGTCGATATACAATCACATCATTGGTTCGGGTTGCTAGCACGATCACTGAATCGCTCGAG
>CAYXKK010000044.1:0-9461 GCA_964465685.1 uncultured Melioribacter sp. | reverse complement strand
GTGCAACGCCGATAACGAGCGGCACACCCGCAGGCAGGTCAACAAAGGGAGTTGCAGTGCGATACGCAACATCATCGAGTGCCTTTTCTGCACCAACATAGATGTCAACTAATGCTGCTGCAGGATCCGAGGCGTTATGGATGATTTGGACTTTAGCAGTACCCTGAGCGCCGGCTTGAGTTGCAAGCAACGCAATCAACGATGCCATAACAAGTAGTGTCTTCATTGGAACCTCGTGTTGTGATAGTGTGATGAACCATAGCTAACACATTACATCATCGTTAAGGTTCCATACGGAACAGCATTTTTGGAACTCTAACACTGCATCTACCTACCGCTGCGCCTCTGCGCACGTCCTGCGACAATCACTGTCGATCAAACTATTGTGCACTGAGTGGCACTGCAAGTCGCAGTATTGGCGACA
Source organism: uncultured Melioribacter sp. (assembly GCA_964465685.1). Lineage (GTDB taxonomy): Bacteria > Bacteroidota > Ignavibacteria > Kapaibacteriales > Kapaibacteriaceae > UBA10438. The sequence continues at coordinate 9,037 of CAYXKK010000044.1, read as the reverse complement.
CTGTGGCAGTAAACGACTGATGTTGACGAAGATTCATCGAACCAATGCATCGCATACCTACATCACACGAAAGCGAACCAACTCTCAACAGATTCATCGTCAGGTCTGCAGTAACCATTGGTCCTACCGGTGTTACTCCCAATGCTGCCATGCCGGAAATCGATCGAGATACGAACGGGAGTTCCCAGAGTTCGCCCCCTATACCCACAGATGCATATGGCATCAGCGCAGTATTCATACTCGTCGTCTGTACGTTGTTGACGTACGTCGTCGCGATCTCGCGCTGCTGCAGAGCACCGGCTTCGACAAACACTGAGATCTTGTCGAATTGATCGAGCTCGTAGCGAAGTGCGACAATTGATGGGCTTACAACACCAGACAACACATTCGACATCTCTGTTGTCGATGGCAGCGTTAACGGCCACTGTAGTGTGGCAGTCGCTTGGTTAGGATGCATATCCGGGATCTCGTCGTTGACCCTCTGAACATCAGTGATTTCGATTTCAGACTGCACAATCGTTTCATCAGGTGATGAATCCTCGTCAACATTACTCGTGATGAATCGTTCAATACGTGGTGATGGCACTGCAAACTGATGAGGGGGCTGTGCCGTCTGGATACCAGCTCTTGCAGTACTCTCTGTTCGTACAATATCCGTGCTGTAGAGTGCAGGTAGCATGAGAAGCACAATGGAGATGGCTGATACGGCCAAGCTCGACATGATCAGATTAACGTGCTGCACCGTCTGGGGTTCGGCTTGCATCGACGCTAACACCGCAGCACGCAACTGGGCTGGAGGCTGGATGGCAAACGCATCATCAATAATGGACGCATCGAAGTCGACTTCACGCTCGAGCATTGAAGCGAGTTCGCTATCCTGCTCAAGATCGTGCAGAAAGGCTTCGAGTTCTACCTCAGAGAGATCTCCATCGAGATATCGTTGAATAAGGATGTAGGCACTTGCTCGCATCAGCGCACATCGCTCCGAACATGGACGAGCTGCTGACGTAACAATGCCTTTGCACGATGGACACGCATACGCACTGTGCCTGCTGATTCAGAGATCATTGTGGCAATGGTGTCGTACGACAAACCATCATAGTAACGAAGGACGAAGGCCTCGCGCAGAGCAACAGGAAGTGACTTGACTGCGTTAACGATGTGGACCGACAGGTCTGCAGCGAGGATAGCCTCGTAGGGGTCGACGACCAGACTCAACTCGTTCACACCGAGCTGTTCCTTCTCGTCACGCACAACGTTGGCAACACGCTGCCGTGCCAACATTATGCAGAAGGGCAATGGATCGACAATTGTGTTTCCACGCTTCAGGTGCGCATGGACACGGATGAAGGTCTCTTGCGTGATATCCGATGCCGTGTCCCTGCACTGCGTCATTCGAAGTGCGTAGGCGTACACCCGACGGCTGAACGCGTCGTAGAATGCACCAAAGCTCTCGTCGCGTGTTGCCGGGTTATTCACGCGTGCGAGCAGCTCATCGTCGGCACTATGGCGGGCAAATTGATCCACTGAACAAAGCTACACCCATAATGTGCGCAAATGTCACAATCGAGATGTGTGCGTGCGTGGGTGTGCGTGACACAATAGTGCCTCATGGGTGTATGACTTCAATGTCTCCATTTGCGAAGGTTGTTCCGGTATGAAATGTCTCGCATCCATTATAGCCCTACTCGCCGTCGTTACCATGCCATTGTGGGCCCAGTCGCAGTTCCCCGATATCCTCTGGGAACGAGGCGGCAATACGCGTCCAGCCTACGACGTTGTACCATTGTCGAAGGGACGTCTGCTGGTTGGCTCCTTTGATGGTTCTCTGCGTGTATGGGACCTCGCAACAAAGAACGCCACCCTTACATTGATAACGACCAATTTTCTCGGTGGTCGCTCCATGGCAGTGACGCCAGATGAAGCAATGGTGATCACGGGTGATACCGACGGTTGGGTAAGGTGTTGGTCGATCGCATCAGGTCGACTACTCTTCACTCTTGGAAAACACACCCTTCAAGTAAATGATGTTGCGTGCTCACCAACAGGAGATTGGGTTGCCGTAGGGGATGATGCGGGCGTGGTACGAAGGTGGGATTTGAATAATCGAACGATTCTCGACACCATCCGCCTTTCGTCGCCCATCCGCTCGATTGCGGTGAACCCGGACGGAGCTTCGATGACGATAACGACGTCATTACCAGGTGGAAAGGACGAGCCATCGGTGCCAAACCCTGCCCGAATCGTAGCGGTTCCTGGACTTACCGTACGCGCGGTGGTTGACGGCGCTGCGCCCGGCTCCGGAGGAAGTTCGCCTATCTATGCTGCGGCCTATGCCACATCCACCACTATCCGCATGGCCGCATGGAATGCGATACTGACCGTGGATGCAGCCACAGGCGCCATACTGAGCAGACGCGATGTTGACTACGGCATCGCTGGTGGACCTGATTTCGTTGTTCTTGAAGACGCAACACGAACGATAACTGCGGGCGTGCTCTTTGCCGGACTGCGTCGGTACACGGACGGGCGCTCCGATGCTGATACGATTGTCGAGTTTGGACGCCCGATTTCAGCCCTCGCCATCGACCAGAATGCAAAGCGTCTCTACGTGGCCACGCAGGGCAACGACGTACAGGTATGGGACCTCACGACGGATACGTTCATGTTCGACCTTGAGGGCATGACTGGGTACCTACGACGTGCCGCTTGGTCGATCGATGGAAACATGATAGCCACCGCGTCATCAAGCTCGGATAAGATACGGCTCATCGATGTTGCGAATGGCTCGGTGATCGAGACTATCGGCAATCCACCATGGGGGTTCGCTACACCAGCATCAATAGCGTTCGACAGAACGAGTCAGTCGTTGTACTTCACGCCGGTTGGTGACGACGGGATACGTCGGCTGCGCCGCTACGACATTGCGTTGAAGTCCATGGACACCACATTCTCTCGTCGTGCTACGTCGGTGGTAGCAAGTAGGACTACAGAACGCTTGATCGTACTTAGTCGTGACAGTTCGTTTACGTTACAATCGGGAAACCCTGAGCCATTTGCTTCGTGGGCGATCGATGCCTGCAATCCATGGGTTGCGCTGTCAACGCGCGATGGACGGATCGTGACGAGCTGTTCCGACAGCACGATTCGCATCCTCGACGGGCTAAGTGGTCAGCCGTTCGGTACGATATCGGTTCCTGCTTCGGTCATCGACATCCTTGCTCCGGCTTCTCAGGTTGGCGAAGCTGATGTGTTGGTATTCCTTCAATACGGTCGTACACGCCCGGACGCAGTTGATGCCGTTATTCTTGACGCTGAGAGTCTTCAGGAAAAGACCGTGCTACCGGCGATCGGAACTCCCTTCATTGATGGCTTCCGCGGAAATCGAGTTGCATGCTCCAGATCAGCAGTGTTTTTCGCCGTAGGACAGGACGACGGTACGATCGTGATCGTGGAGACGAAAACAGGGGCGCGCGTGAAGACGCTCGAGACAGGCGGGTCGCCAGTGGTATTCCTGTCGGTCCACCCTGATAACGAAGTGATGATCGCCGGTACGGCAGACGGACGTGTGGTACGACTGCGAGATCCATGGCCTGTACCAGTTTCATCTGTTGACGCAGAGACAGACACAGACGTTCTCTCAATGGAGCACTTGCGCAGCGCAGATGAGGTGTTGTGGTACACAATGGACGGCCGTTGTGTTGGTCGTGGAGCGAACTATGTTCCCGAGCATTCACACCAGCCGTATGTTGTTGTGATGCGATTCGGCCCTACTGTTCAGTCGCGATTGCTTCTTGATGGAGGAATGCGATGATCGTTGGAGTACGTGGTGCACTCATGCTGTTGCTACTCAGTGTAACATCAGTATACCTTCCTGCTCAGCAGCAGGTGCAGGTGCAGTGGGCGACGTACCTTGGTGGAAGTGGCCGCGACGAAGCGCGCGATGTGGACTGCGACAACGACGAGAACGCATACGTGTGCGGTGTGTTTGAGAGTACAGACTTCCCCGCACCACGTGGTGTGTCGGGTCCGCAAGACAATGCAGGGCCCGGCTACCTTGCGAAGTTCTCGCCGGAAGGTGAACTTCTTTGGTTGATGTGGTTCAAGGGGTTCTCTCCGCACGAAGTTGCCGTGACTGCAAACGGAACAGCTGTTGTTGTAGGCAGTGCAGATGTTGGAGCAAACACACTCGGTGGTGCACAGCTCGGCGCAGCTGGGACCACAGACGTGGGTGTCATGCTCGTTGCACCGAACGGTGAACGGCTTGCAGCAACAACTCTTGGTGGAACACGCGACGACATAGGAACAAGCATCGACATCATCAACGATCGCATCTTCGTTGCCGGAATTACGGCATCAACGGATCTCCCCACAACACCCGGTGCACCACAACGGTCGTATGGAGGGGGCGGATCACTCGGCCAAGGTATTGGTGATGGAGTTGTCGCCAAGTACATCATCGATCGATCAGGCGGCACGGTGCTTCTTGTGCCAGACGTAGTGACGTACTATGGTGGACGCTACCTCGATGAGATCTTGTGCATACGCCGGCAGAACACCCTCGGTGAGGTATACATTGGTGGTCGAACACGCAGCGACAATCTTCCGGGAAGTGCCTACATCTCGAAGAGCCGCTCAGGCGATGTGTTCAACGACGATGGATTTATTGCCCGTCTCGACAGTAATCTGCGTCCAGTTTGGCACATGTACATGGGCGGCACGGGTGACGACGTTGTGTACACGGTACAGCCTCGGGTCGAGTATGACCCGACGTTGTTCACGTCGGCGGTATCAGTAACTGCTTGTGGTGTGTACAACGGTGGTCCGTTCATCAATCCAATGCGGAATGTTCCATCACCTGTCAATCCTCCGTATGCCGGTGGCAGTCAATTCGGGGGCGACGCGTTCGCGTTGCAGACATCGGGATTTCAGAATGTTGTTCGTTGGGTGCAGTCGATCTCGACCATCAACGATGACCTCTGTGTTGCACTCCCCAGGAATCAAAGCCTCTTTGGATTACCGCTGGTGTTCTCTAACGGTCCCGTAGGACCCTTTGCGGGTACGAACGGAATGAATGCGTTTCTCTGGACAATCGATTTCGGCTTTGGACGAGATCTTGCAGAACAGTACGAGGGTAATGCCGACGAGTGTATCCTCGATGCTGATCAACAGCGATTCGGCTTTGGAGGCAGGGCTCTACGCTTGGGCTCGCAAGGAGAGTACTTCTGCGGTTCCACGAACAGCACGCTCCTACCTGAAACCAACGTACCTGGGAAGTCATTTCAGACGTCGAATCGTGGTGGTATCTCGGATGGTTATCTCGTGCGCACGGGTTGCTCCAACAAGCGTTTGCGACTCATCGCGTCAGACTCGGTGCTGTGCAGTCCAGACGATACTACAGTTGTAACGTTCACGGAACCGACGGCAACAACTGTTTGGCCTGATGGATCTCAAGGACAGAGTTACACTGCATCAGGTCCGGGATTGATACGCGTTCGTTACAGGATTGAAGGAGGTTGCAATGAAATCACCGATAGCATTGAAATCAAACGCGGCAATGCTCCATCCGGACGTCTTGAGCCACTAGGCACGATTCGTCTGTGCGACACGGTCGGCATCGTACTTAACATCCGAGACGGCAACAGTATTGCGCGAGTTGCTTGGTCGAACGGCGTGATCGGTAAAGACACAAACCTACGCGTGACTATACCCGGACGCTATAGCGCGACGCTGTTCTCTTCGGATGGCTGCACGGTAACCACCGACACCGTCACGGTGGTCTCGTCCTCGTCGAATGGAAGCACGCAGCTGCTGTTATCGTACGCAGGCGCGGATAGTGCTGACGTTGTGTCGACGATTGAGGTTGTCCTGCGAATCTCCGTACCAGCTGGTACAGCGCTCGATTCACTCCCTACAGATTGGTCTGCTGTTGCACGATTTGATAAGACGATGCTCCTGCCGTTGCGACCGCTTGGAGTGGGAACAACAGATGATACACTACGGAGCGTGCGACTCTCCGGACGCCGAGCGTTGCAGAGCGATACGCTGGGAACGTTCAAGCTTGCAGTGGCTTTGGGTGAGCGCGACTCAACGGACATCATCATCGACAGCCTTGTCTTTGATCCGTGCGATTCAACGCCGAAGCCCACCGCACTGCCATTTCGCACGGCGGGCATCTGCCGTCTTGATTCGGTGGGACGCTTCATCACCACACGCCAGCCGCTGCTGCGTGCGTCGGTTGTTTCAAACCCCGTTGGATCTGACGGAGCTGTAGGCTTCGCCAGCGGCGTCGATCTGTCGCAGGCAACAGCGCGGATCGTTAACCTACTGGGTGAGGAGATCATGCTCACCATACTCGACAACACCGGACGTAGCGCTCGTTGGAGCATTCCCCCGTCGCTGCCGAGCGGTCGGTACCTCTTTGTTGTTCACACAGGGTCGGCCGTTGCTTCAAGCACCTTCGAGGTGGTACGATGAGAATCATTAGCGTCTGTGTCGTGATATTGATGTGGTCGGCTATCCTTGCTGCACAGGTGCGTGTTGATGTTGGCACTGCACTGGGCTTTACCACAGCTAATGCTGCGTTTCGCGAACTTCCGGGTGTTCTAGATCATGACAAGTTACTTCACACAGCATTCATGCATTATGTCTGAGCAGCACGAAACATCCGCATCGTATCCACGCAACCGCTTGCTGGCGCTGACATTGTTCAACCTGGCTGTGTTTGTCTGTAGCGCTTTTGTGGCCAATGCTCAGCTGATTCTCCCAGTGCAATGGTCGACATACTTAGGGGGCTCTGGCGACGACCAAATGCGAGCCCTGTGTGTAGATCGTGATGATAACGTGTATGTATGCGGCGTGTTCACAAGCCCGGACTTTCCCGCAGCGCGAGGTGTTCCTACGTCCTTCGACACAAGTAGAGCCAACGGAGGCGGATACCTTGCTTCGTTCGCTCCCAACGGTGAACTGCGCTGGCTGCAGTTCTTCGGCTGTGTGCGACCATATGAGATCGCTGTTTCTGATGCAGGCGTGCTGGTGATGGTAGGAGCACTCGCCATCGAATGCGGTGGCAACATCGATGCAACGGTATCAACGTTTAAGACCAATGGTGAGCGCTTTGCTCGTGATCAGTTTTTCGGCGGGTCCGCCGAGGACATCGCCACCAGCGTCGACATTATTGGCAACACCATCTACGTTGGGGGCATTACACAGTCCAGAGACTTTCCGACCTTTCGTGGCCTTCAGCCTAACTATCTGGGTGATGGTCCCGGAGTTGCGGAAAAAGGCGACGGCTTTGTCGCCAAGCTACGTCTTGAGCAATCCCCAGGGGGCTGGCAGCTCGTACCGGACGTGGTCACCTACTTCGGTGGACGATCTCTTGATGAGGTGCTCGTGGTGCGGGCCCGTAACACGCTTGGACACGTGTATATAGGCGGACGCACCCGCAGCGACAACCTTCCGGGGAATGGCGTGCTGCAACCAACACGGCTTGGCACGTTGCAAGACGATGATGGGTTCGTTGCTAAGCTCGACTCCGCAACACTTGAGTGCCTGTGGTATACCTACTGCGGCGGAACTGGGAATGAGGCTGTGTATGGCCTGCAACCGTACAATCCCAATCAGCCGGGACCCGGAGGTGAGCCATTTACCATTCGTGCGTGCGGTGTGTATTACGGAGGTGACTTCCCGAGTCTTGGAGCTCCATCGCTGGTTACACCGTTTGCCGGTGGAACCGCACGTGGGGGAGATGCCTTCCTGCTGCAGATCCGCGAGAGCCCACTGATACGTGCGTCAACGTGGAATGTCGGGACGTCGGCAGACGATGTGCTGTGTTCGTTTACGCGCGGAAGCACGAACACGGGTCCCTTACTGTTCTCGAATGGCTTTTTTACGTGTCAGAATAACACCTTCAATGCCTACCGATTGAATCCCTACCCAGGTAGCAATCCGTCAGGCCTCAGTTCGTTCTGCGGGAACAATGATGAACTTACTCTCGACGTTGAGCAGTTTCGCTTTGGCTTTGGTGGTATCGACGAAGGACCAAACTCGAGCTATATCTGCGGAAGTACAACGAGCACGATTATCCCCGGAACCGATGCAGCAGGACCCGTCTTTCAACGGGAAAAGGTTGGCTTGAATCGTAATGGCTTTCTCGCAAAGATCGGCTGTGGGAATCCCAGAGCGAAGCTTGTTGCGTCAGCCTCCGTACTGTGTTCCTCGAGTGATAGTGCAACGATATCTCTGCTGCCTGCCCCTTCGAATGTGATTTGGAGCGATGGTATTACTGACCCAATACGGGTGATCAGAGCATCCGGCACATATACGGTGACATACACCGAAGATGGATGCAAGTATGCCGACAGTATTGTCATTCGAACGGGGCTCAAACCATCAGGACGACTTGAGTCTGCAGGCTCAATCTCATCCTGCGATACTTCGGGTGTACTACTCACAATTCGAGACAGAGAACGAGTCAATCGCATCGTTTGGTCGGATGATAGTGTTGCCACGCGTGATACGACCATCCGAGTGCGAGAGGCGGGAACCTACTTTGCGACACTTTTCTCTGATGATGGCTGCACGATAACTACCGACACCGTCACGGTGGTCTCGTCCTCGTCGAATGGAAGCACGCAGCTGCTGTTATCGTACGCAGGCGCGGATAGTGCTGACGTTGTGTCGACGATTGAGGTTGTCCTGCGAATCTCCGTACCAGCTGGTACAGCGCTCGATTCACTCCCTACAGATTGGTCTGCTGTTGCACGATTTGATAAGACGATGCTCCTGCCGTTGCGACCGCTTGGAGTGGGAACAACAGATGATACACTACGGAGCGTGCGACTCTCCGGACGCCGAGCGTTGCAGAGCGATACGCTGGGAACGTTCAAGCTTGCAGTGGCTTTGGGTGAGCGCGACTCAACGGACATCATCATCGACAGCCTTGTCTTTGATCCGTGCGATTCAACGCCGAAGCCCACCGCACTGCCATTTCGCACGGCGGGCATCTGCCGTCTTGATTCGGTGGGACGCTTCATCA
>CAYXKK010000043.1:0-10070 GCA_964465685.1 uncultured Melioribacter sp. | reverse complement strand
ACAATCCACGTGCGTGATGAGAACGTTGTGATAGCACCGCCACCACCGTTCGAAGCACGGAGAAGATTATCGTTTGCTGCTTCTGCTTGAGCACGCGTAAACAGCGTGCCTGTGTTGTTCGCGAGATAGATTGGCTCCTTGTCGACCGTTGTGTCCTTACGGAAACCTACGAAGTCAACGTCGCGGAAGAACGCTGCACGTGCACCTGGGAGAACAATGATGTGTCCCCATTCGCGCGAGAACGTATTCACACCTGCGGCTGCAAATGTGATGCGACCTGGACGCACGCTAATCGCTGCGCCAGTTGGACGGAACCATGGGTTGAGGCGGATCGCCGAGATCACGCCGCCCAGCTCAAGTCGAGCTGCCTTGTAGACCATCGCCTTTGCAGGCGTAAGGCCCTGAAGGTTAGGGTTCGCGCCGAGATCCACATTGAAAATTGTGGAATACTTCGACGGGTGAATGGTCGGTTCCGTGGAGATTGTCGAAGAGACAACTCCAGGTGCTCCGAAGTATGCCGGATCATCATATCCGACATATGGCGGAACGAGCGGATTCACTGCTGTTGGATTGTACGTCGCAGACGCACGACCATCAGCAATGATACGACCACCAGTTGAGTCGATCAGCCGACCGTTCGGCATGAACTCAACACGTGAACCGGGCTCGATCAGAAGCGTACCACCAACTGTGTACGTTCCACTGATACGATAAACGGTGTCACGTACGAATACGCGCACCGATCCCGGAGGAAGACTACCACGAACCTCCACGTAACTCTGCGAGAGAGCCACATTAAATGCCGCGGTTAGCACAAGCAGCAAGCTGCTCAGACGAAACCAACGTTGCATACAACCTCCAGTTGTAAAAACCTTAAGCTTTAATTCAATCACTTGTTTACTACTTCAAATGGGAAAAGGGCACAGAATGCCGAGGTTCTCTAATCAATTCCCATGCCAAGCCTTGCAAGTCCCAATTTTGCTGGGCCTACCGACTCGGACATTTCGAATTTCTTGATCACCAAACGGTACATTTCTGCTGCTTTGTCGTTGGACTTAGCTTTTTCGAAGCAAAGCCCAGCGTTGTAATAGCAATCGCTCTCGAGGCCTGTCTTAGCCCCTTGAACGGCTGCCTTTTCATAAAGGGCGGCAGCTTCTGCGAAGTTGCCGGCATCCTCTTGAACCAATGCAAGTCCCTTCATTGCACCGAGCTTCACCACTTCCGCATCCGAGGACTGCGCACGTTCGAACTGCACAGAGGCCTCACTGATGCGACCAAGGTTTGCCAAGGCATTGCCAGCCATCAACGCCGCAATCGCACCGGCATCCGTGCCACTGTACTGCTCGCTGATGTCAAGTAGACCCATTACTTTGTCTGCGCCATACGTTGGAAGCGAATCTCCACCAGCCAGCGCCTTACCGTATTCACCCATCTCGAATGCTCCACGCACACGCGACAGCTGTGTAGCTGCCTCGGCGTTGCGCTCGGCCTGTGTTGATGAATACCACCAGTAGCCGACGATAGCAAGCACAACAACAACAACGCCAGCAATAACTGGCTTCGCTTGCGAGCGAACGCGATCGACCAAGACGTCGATCTGCTGCTCAGATGTGCTAGCCTTAGAGCTGGTGCCCTGTACTGTTTCCAATGGTTCTGTGCTCATGCACTCCTCAGTTGCTCTCGAACATGTAATGCCTGATCGACACCACATTTGAATTGAACGATTGACACCTCATCTGTGCGCACCGATATGCATAGGCATACCTCGCCCACTGAATGAGACTTGCAAATATATCCCTCGGGAGGGTACCCACCAAACGGAAAAAGGGGGAGGTTCTGAACGTAAGCTTTGCCTTGTGAGGGGCTTACGCAGAACCTCCCCCTTCACACTGTCAGGAGAGATTCACACCTAGGGGTGTTTAGAAGGCCAATGTTTGACGTATCGTCGAAATGATGTCATCAACGTTGATCAGGATTCCCTTCTCGAGATTCTTCGCAAATCCCACCGGGGTGTCCTTCGATCCGAGACGTGCAACCGGCGCATCGAGGTAGCGGAAGAGCTCTTCGCTGATGCTCGATGCTATCTCACCACCAAAGCCGCCTGTCTTCTTGTCCTCATGGACGACAACACAGCGTCCTGTGCGCTTAACGCGCTCAAACACGAGCTCTTTGTCCCATGGGGCCAACGAACGTAGGTCAATGACCTCAACTGAAATGCCTTCTGCTGCAAGTGTTTCAGCTGCCTGGAGACTCCAGTGAACCGGCGTGCCGTACGTTACTACGGTGATGTGGTCACCCGGACGACGGATTTTGGCCTTGCCGAACGGAATGATGAAATCCTCTGGCGGCATAGCCGACGAGGTCGGACGGTAGTTGTAGAGGAACTTCGGCTCGAGATACATTGTGGTTCCACGCGAACGAATGGCGTTGCGCATGAGTCCTACTGCATCATCAGCAAAGGCCGGGCACACAACGCGCAAACCCGGAAGCGTCGTAAACGTGCCCTCAAGGTTCTGCGAGTGATAGAGTCCGCCCTGGATGTAACCACCCGAGGCGAGACGAATGACCATGGCCGGCGCAAACTGACCGCGCGTACGCCAGTAATCATGCGTACACTCGATGAGCTGCTCCATGGCAGGCCAGAAGTAGTCGGCAAACTCGGCACCTTCAACAACAACACGAATGTCATCGCGATACCGCGTCATGCCATTGGCTGTGCCAACGATGAAGTCTTCGGCAATCGGAGCATTCCATACGCGATCATTGCCGAACTCGTCCAAGAGCCCCTTGCAGACATTGAAAATGCCTTGCTTCTTCTTCGATGCAACGTCCTGTCCGAACAAGAAGGTGTTCGGATTGCGACGGAATTCTTCATGAAGGACGTTTACGATGCCTTCGCGGAAGGTCACCAGCTCGGCATCCGCCGGTGGCGTCCAACGCGACTCGCTATCGTCGTGATAGCCAACGACGGGCTCCGGCAGGAGGAATTCGTTGTAGGATTGCGGGTCTGGATCAGGAAGGGGCTCTACAGCATCGGCAGCGGCAAAGATCGCTGTCTTGTTCGCCTCCTCCATTGCCGCGAGTTCTTCTTCTGTTGCAATGCCATTGGCGAGAAGCGTGGCGCGCATACGCGGGAGCGGGTCGCGCTCCTTCATGGATTCGATGTCTTCCTTCGTGCGGTAGAGCTCGTGGTTGTCGGAGTTGCTGTGCGAACCGATACGATCACAGTCTGCGTGAACCATTGCAGGCCCCTTGCCAGACAGTACATAGGCGCGAGCTTCTTCCAACGCACGGTACGAATCCATTGGATCGCGTCCGTCGCACTGAATGATCTTGAGGTTCGTAAACCCGCTGAAGTTATCTGAAACCGTTGCATTGGTTGTTTGCTCGTGCAACGGGACCGAGATGCCGTACTTGTTGTTCTGGATGACGAAGATCAACGGAAGCTTTTCGCGGTCTGCACCGTTGACCGACTCATAGTAGTAGCCTTCCGATGTTGTGCTATCGCCCGTCGAGCAATACACAACTTCGTCGCCCTTGTACTTCTTGATCGCACGCGCAGTACCGGCAGCTTGCTGCGAGTGATTGCCTGTGCACGATGACGAGTTTTGGAGACGAATGGATTGCTTCGCAAAGTGGTTGCTCATGTGACGTCCACCACCAGCCACGTCTGCGTCCTTCGACAAGCCGTTGGCGATGATTTCCTCAACCGTTACGCCCGCTGCGAGCGATGTGAGCATATCGCGGTAGTACGGGAACAAGAAGTCCTTGCCCGGACGGAAGATCTTGCCCAACGCAAGCTGAATACCGTCGTGTCCGGCAAATGGGGCATGGTACGACCAGCCCTTTGCCATCTTAAGATACAAGGCTGCCTTTTCGTCCAGTCGACGTCCAAGGTGCTGCATCTGATACCAATCACGCAGCGTGGCCTTGTCGAATCCCTTGATTGAAAAGAGATCCTTCCGCTGCTGCGTTGATGCAGCAGGCGTTGCTGGTGCAGGTGCTGCCTTCTTCTTGGCGTTTGTTGCTGGTTGCGGCTTGCTCTTGGCCTTCGCCATGATAAACTCCGGTGTGTCGATCGAGGTGATTACTTCGTTTTTGTCTTCTTGATTGGTGTCAGCCAGCCGTATGGATCTTCGCCTTCAACGGTGATCTTCTGAAACGCTTGCTGAATGGCGCGCGTTACCGGACCCACCTTGCCACGTCCAACAGCAATGCGGTCGACCGAACGTACTGGACTGATCTCCACGGCTGTTCCAGTGAGGAACATCTCGTCGCACGTGTATAACATCGCACGAGGGATATCTTGTTCACGAACGGTGATTCCAAGCTCCTCTGCGAGTGTAATCACTGTGTCGCGCGTAATCCCCGGAAGAATAGATGATGCGGAAGGGGGCGTGATAAGCTCATCGTCGAGAACAATGAAGACATTCTCACCAGATCCTTCAGCGATGTTGCCATACGTGTCGAGACAGATGCCTTCGGCGTAGCCGTTTTCAATGGCTTCCATCTTGACAAGTTGAGAATTCATGTAGTTGCCACCAGCCTTAGCCATAGATGGCAAGGCATTCGGTGTGATGCGATCCCATGACGAGATGCAGACGTCGACACCGTTGTCAGTAGCACCGTCACCAAGGTAGGTGCCCCATTCCCACGCAGCGATGTACACTTCCACCGGACAGCGTTGTCCGTATACACCCATGTCGCCAAAGCCACGTAAGGCGAACGGACGGATATAGCATTGCCCAAGCTTGTTGCGTCGCACGAGGTCGACCGCAGCTTCCGATAGCTCATCAACACTGAATGGCAACTGCGTACGGTACACCTTCATGCTGTAGTGCAAGCGACGCATGTGTTCGTCGAGTCGGAAGATGGCCGGACCCTCGGCTGTGTCGTAACAGCGGATGCCTTCGAACCATGACGAACCGTAATGCACCACATGCGATAACACGTGAATGTTGGCCTTTTCGAATGGAACGAAACTTCCGTTCTTCCAAATGACGCGCGTTGGGGTAATTGGCATTAGTCCTCCGTAGTCGGTGATTGGAGAGAATCGAGCGCTTCCTTCATCATGCTGCTTACGATGGATGGGTTTGCAGACCCACCTGAGGCTTTCAATACTTGTCCGACAAAAAACCCGAAGAGGTTTGTCTTGCCGTCGAGGTACTTCGTGAGATTGTCCGGGTTAGCACGAATGACATCGTCGACCATTGTGCGGATTGCCCCCTCATCTGAGAGCTGTGTAAGTCCACGCTCCGCAATGAATTCATCCGCCGTCTTGCCCGACCCAACCATATCCGGAAACAACTCTTTCGCCGTCTTACTCGAAATCGTTCCTGCTGTGAGCGCGTTGACGAGCGACGCCAACTGCTCTCGCGTAACACCGACATGGTCAATCCCACATTTGCGCTCACCCATGAGACGCAACATGTCGGTCATGATCCAGTTCGATACCAGCTTGTATCCCTCCTGCGACTGCGATGCGAGCAGCATGCACGTCTGCTCGTAGAAGGCCGCAACATCTGCCTGATCAACAAGGACGCCTGCATCATATGCCGGCAATCCAAACTGCTCAATAAAGCGACGCTTCTTTGCAAGTGCAAGTTCAGGGAGCGTTGATGTCAACTCGTTGATCCATGCGTGGTCGACTACCACAGGCACGAGATCAGGCTCTGGGAAATAGCGGTAGTCGTGGGCTTGCTCCTTTGAGCGCATGAGCTTCGTCGCCTGCGCTCCGGCATCCCACATCAATGTTTGCTGTATGATCGCACCGCCGGACTCAATCGTCTCGATCTGTGTGCGAATCTCATAGTCAATCGCCTTCTCGACATTGCGGAAGGAATTGAGGTTCTTTACTTCTCGCTTGGTACCAAACTTCTCCTGTCCACGTGGACGCACAGAGATGTTCGCATCACATCGCAGACTTCCTTCTTCGAGATTACCGTCGCAGATACCGAGATACACAAGGATCTGGCGGATCTGCTGTAGGTACTGATACGCTTCATGGGGCGTGCGGATATCTGGCTCGCTCACGATTTCAATCAACGGAACACCAGCCCGGTTAAGGTCAACCAGCGTGTCAACGTCGAGATCGTGAATGCTCTTGCCAGCATCCTCTTCCATGTGAATGCGCGTGATACCTATGTGCTTTACACCGTCATCGGTTTCAATTTCAACGCGGCCATCGTAGCAGATTGGATCGGCAAACTGCGTTACCTGATACCCCTTCGGCAGGTCAGGGTAGAAGTAGTTCTTGCGGGAAAATGTGGAGCGCTCACGGATCGAACAGTTTGTGGCTAACCCCATGCGGACAGCATAGGCAACTAGGTTCTTGTTGAGAACAGGCAGTGTGCCGGGGTGTCCGAGACATATAGGACAGACGTTCACGTTCGGCTGTGCCCCGAAGTCCGTTGGACAGGAGCAAAACGCCTTCGACGCAGTTGTGAGCTGCGCATGAACTTCTAATCCAATGATGGCTTCATAGCCGGAATGCATCTGACTTCCGTAAGGTCCAAAATGACCTCAAAAGTACGGAAAATGGGCATGGCACGGGTTTATGAAGGCTTCAACCAGCTCCGAAGATCGAGGTTCCCGCCGCACAAGATGATCCCCACCCTCCGTTCGGCGACAACCTCGGGATGTTCAAGCAAGCACGCGAGCGTCACAGCGGCACTAGGCTCAACCACCACTTTGAGCCGCTCCATGATCACCATCATGGCCTCAAGGATCGACTCTTCGCTAGCCGTGATAATCTGTACGTTATAATGCCGTAGTATATCGAAGGGAATCTCTCCTAGCGATGTTCGAAGCCCATCGGCTATCGACGTTTGTCGGGGAGGGGGCTGGATAGTCCCAACCTCCAGCGATCGCTGGGCATCGGCGTCTATGCCAGGTTCAGCGCCAAGAATCGACGCGTAGGGGGCCATCGCCCGGGTCGCTACGGCTGTCCCACTCATGAGTCCGCCCCCTCCAACAGGGGCCATCATGACCTCGATCGTGGGATAATCCTCGAGCAGCTCCATGGCTGCCGTGCCTTGTCCGGCTATCACTCGTGCGTCGTCGTATGGCGGTACGATATGCGCGCCAGAGGTCTCCACCAATGCTCGCATGGTTGAAAGACGTGATTCGAGCGTTGGTTCGCAGGTCACGATCGTTGCGCCATAGTCCTCAACCGCACGTCGTTTAACGGCTGGAGCGGTTGACGGCATGACGATGGTACAGGGAATTCCTCGTAGTCCGGCTGCATACGCCAGCGCCTGTGCGTGATTGCCTGACGAGTGTGTTATGACTCCCCGACGTGCAGTTGTTTCATCGAGCTGTAATACTGCGTTGCATGCACCACGTGCTTTGAATGCGCCAATCTTCTGGAGATTTTCACACTTGAAGAACAGTTGCGCCCCAATCATCGCATCAATCGCTCGAGATGTCATCACAGGTGTGCGATGCACATACGGTCGGATGCGCTCAGCTGCTGCTCGAATGTCTTCAATGGTGACCATGCGCTTGGCTTACATCGTCCGACGGTACTGTCCGCCTACTTCGTATAAGGCATGCGTCATCTGACCAAGCGAACACACCTTCGCAGCTTCCATCAGCGCCTCGAAGATATTGCCATTACGAATAGCTGTCGCGCGAAGCGACTCAAGTGCGTCGGTTGTGGTCGCGCCACTCCGTTGTTGCACCGAGCGAACGTTGGTGATCTGTTGTTCCTTCTCATCCGTTGTCGAGCGGATGACTTCTTGCGGAATAACAGTTGGTGATCCCTTCGACGACAAGAAGGTGTTAACACCTATGATTGGGTATTCGCCGGTGTGCTTGAGTGTTTCGTAGTACAGCGACTCTTCCTGAATCTTATTGCGCTGGTACATGTTTTCCATTGCACCTAACACGCCACCACGATCAGAGATACGCTTGAACTCTGTGTACACAGCTTCTTCTACAAGGTCTGTGAGCTCTTCGATGATGAATGAGCCCTGGAGTGGATTCTCGTTCTTTGCGAGCCCCAACTCACGGTTGATGATGAGCTGAATAGCAACAGCACGACGTACGCTCTCTTCCGTCGGAGTAGTGATTGCTTCGTCGTACGCATTTGTATGGAGCGAATTACAGTTGTCGTAAATCGCATACAATGCTTGCAGTGTTGTTCGAATGTCGTTGAAGTCGATTTCCTGCGCGTGGAGGGAGCGACCTGATGTTTGAATGTGATACTTCAACATCTGTGAGCGCTCGTTTCCACCGTACATGTTCTTGATAGCCTTCGACCAAATCTTGCGCGCGACACGTCCGATCACGCTGTACTCAGGATCGACGCCATTCGAGAAGAAGAACGAGAGATTTGGCGCAAAGTCGTTGATATCCATACCACGCGAGAGGTAGTACTCAACGAATGTGAAACCGTTCGAAAGAGTAAACGCAAGCTGCGTGATCGGATTTGCACCCGCTTCAGCAATGTGATATCCCGAGATCGAGACGGAGTAGAAATTCCGCACGCCCTTTGTGATGAAGTACTCCTGTACATCGCCCATCATGCGAAGCGCAAACTCAGTAGAAAAAATGCAGGTGTTCTGTGCTTGATCTTCCTTCAGAATGTCTGCCTGCACAGTGCCACGTACTTGCTGCAATGCGCGTTGCTTGCACTCTTCGTAGATGTCAGGTGGGAGCACTTGGTCGCCGGTCACACCAAGCAACATCAGACCAAGTCCACTGTTTCCGTCTGGGAGTTCGGTTGAACCGTCACCGTGACGATATACCGGACGTGCAACGCCGCGCTCACGATATATGGCATCGATCTTTGCGCGTACCTCGTCCTCCATGCCACGTCGGTGTATTTCCTTTTCGCACTCTTGGTCTATCGCGGCATTCATGAAGAATGCGAGCAACATCGGTGCTGGACCGTTGATGGTCATCGAAACAGATGTTGTTGGATTGCAGAGATCAAACCCTGAGTAGAGCTTCTTTGCATCATCAAGCGATGCAATGCTCACGCCAGAGTTGCCAATCTTTCCGTAGATGTCCGGACGGTAGTCTGGGTCTTCACCGTACAACGTCACGCTATCGAACGCAGTCGACAAACGTGCTGCAGGCATACCCTTCGACAGGTAGTGGAAGCGCTTGTTCGTGCGCTCTGGTCCACCTTCGCCAGCAAACATCCGCGTAGGATCTTCATTCGTACGTTTAAATGGATACACGCCTGCGGTGAACGGGAACTCGCCAGGGACGTTCTCTTGCATGCACCAGCGAACAATCTCGCCCCAGTCCTTGAACGCAGGTAGCGAAATCTTCGGCACACGCGTATGTGCGAGCGACTCTGTGTGATTTGCCACACGAATCTCTTTACCACGCACGGTATAGCTGTAGAAGTCACCTTGATACGACTTCTTTTTGTCTTCCCACGATGCTAGCAGTGCACGCACTTCGTGATGAAGTTGTGCTTCGAGTTCGGCTTTGCGTTGCTCAAGTGTAGCAATCGCCGCTGCTGGTGTAGCAGCTTCGATATGCTTGGCTTGCGTCGATGGTGTTGTGGTTGTAGTGCTCATGTTGTTGCGATGTTAATGTCCATCCACGTCAGCGAGTAGATCAATAGCGCCCTGAATGCGCCAGATCGAGCGGGCGAGTTCTGCTTGTTGTTCGACAAAGGCGTCGTATCGCTTGTTGTTTTCAACGATCTCGGCGAGATACCGCGTGCGGTCAGGCGGAATAATGTAGATCTTTTCGCTCATCTCGTCTGTGATTTCGAATGAGGACGTCCAGTTCAGCTTGCAGCGCTCAATCAAGAGATCGTTCAGCGCGCGATAGAGCGTATTCGCTCCTGGATCATTGAACTGCGAGGCAATCGTTCCGTACACCGGCATTGTGTCAATGTTGTTTGAAAACAACTGGCGACTGCGCTGATACTGCTTACGTACGTCGCGAAGTGCATCAAGGGCACCACGCTTGTCGAACTTGTTCAATGCAATGATGTCAGCATAATCAATCATGTCGATCTTCTCAAGCTGCGTTGCAGCGCCATACTCTGGCGTCATTACATACATCGACACATCGGACACTTCGGTGATCTGTGAGTCGCTCTG
>CAYXKK010000042.1:0-10306 GCA_964465685.1 uncultured Melioribacter sp. | reverse complement strand
CCGATCGTCGTGGTGCGCGAATCACGAGCGAACTCGTCGTGGGCGCGACGCACAAAAAGTAAGGGGCGCCCCCTAACCCGTCACAAACGAGCGCATGCTCACACTGCCAAGATCAATCGACTCGTTGAAGAACGTGAGTTGTTCGTTCGATTGCACGAGCGCGAGCGCATAGAGCATCGGTAGGTAGTGCTCTGCAGTAGGAATTGAGAGCTGGGCTGCTGTTCCGAGAGCTCGATAGTTGGCAAGCGATGCGAGATCGCGCTTCTCGATGAGGCGCTTCGATATCGCGTCAAACTCATTCGCCCAATCGTGCGTGCCACCCTTCCACATGATGCGGCCAAGGTTGTGCACGATGTTGCCGCTGCCGATAATCACCACTCCGCGCGAGCGCAGATAGACAAGCTCTCGCGCAAGATCGATATGCTGCTGCGGACTTTTCCCGACATCCAAGCTGAGTTGTAGGACAGGGATGTTAGCCTTTGGGAACATGCGACGCAGCACGCTCCATGCGCCGTGGTCCAGACCCCACTCGTGGTCGGTGACGATTGCGTTGTGTGTGGCCTGTGCGATGGAGGACGCGAGGGCGGGATCTCCCGGCGCTGGGTATTGCACGCGAAAGAGCTCGTCAGGAAAGCCTCCGAAATCATGAATCGTCTTCGGTCGCTCCATCGCGGTGATCTGCGAGCCCCGTGTCTCCCAATGCGCACTGATGCAGAGGATGGCGCGAGGTGTGAGCCCCTTGCCGATAGCTTCCCATTTCGTTGCAAACGGCGTGTTCTCGATTGCATTCATCGGGTTGCCATGTCCAGCAAAGATCACGGGCATGCGTTCTGTTGGGGTGTCGCCGAGCGCATTCACAAACGCGCGGGCATCGGTGATGGAGGCGAGCGTCATGGCGGTTCCGAGAGTATAGAGCAGAGAGCGACGTTTCATGGGCGTTTAGCTGCAACCTTAGAAGCTTTGGCGGTGTACCGCGTTTTGTACGCAATTCCCTCGCAGTTGAACCCTCTCTATGACGTTTGGTCGACGCTATATTGCGACCCTTATGGTCGGCCTTGCCCCTGCTGCCTCTGCTCTGGCAACTGAAACTCGCATGCCGCTCCGCGGCGTGGGCTTTGTTGCAAATGCCGGACAGTGGCCAACTCATGTTTTGTATGCTGTGCGTCAGCCAGGAGCGATGCTCTGGATCACGACCTCTGGCGTGACCATGCAGGAAGCAACTGTAACGGAGCACGATGTGTATGGCACTGTCACAACACAGACGGTGATGGTCAACGGTCGCGTTGCACAGCTCCGGCCAACGTCCGGTTCGCCAAGCGCTAGTCAGCTCGTCGCATGCGTGCGACAAACAATCCATCTGTCGAATGATGCAACGGGTCGCACTGCAAGGTGTGGCCCGTTGTCTGTATCTGGACGCCCATGCGCTCCATGATCGGCGCGAGATCGTCAGCAACGAATTCTGGATTTGTTGCGAGGAATGCCGATACAACATGCTCGTTCTCGATTGGGAGGATGCTGCATGTTGCGTAGATCAATACGCCGCCCGGTGCGACCGCACGAGCATAGTTGCTCAGAATGTCGAGTTGCTTTGCGCCATGTCGCGCTGCAACATCCGGTTGTAAACGCCATTTGACCATAGGCAAGCGTCGTACAGTGCCCATGCCGCTGCATGGTGCATCTACCACTACCATGTCGAATTGCGGACGGTCGAACGTTGCATTGTGCTCGACACGAATCGAACGAACGCCGGCGCGTGCTGCACGCTTTGACACCTCTTTGAGACGAGGCCATGCGATATCGTGCGCAACAAGCTTGCCGTGATCATTCTGAAGATCTGCCAAGTGTAACGTCTTCCCTCCGGCGCCGGCACATGCATCAAGAATGCGCGTGTGTTCATCCGGAGCAGCCGCATAGCCAATGAGTTGACTTCCTTCGTCCTGCACCTCGACGATGCCGCTGAGGTACAGTGGATGTTGTGTGAGGTTGACGCGCTGATGGACCACAATGGCAGCGGGCGAGATTGCGCCCAATGTACACTCGATGTTCTCTGACTGAAGCTGCTGAACAACGCGCTCGCGGCTGGCACGACGAAGATTCACGCGCAATACCATCGGTGCGCTCTCCATCATCGCACGCCACACTTCGGGGGCGTCGGTTGCCCAACGTTCGCGTGTTGCATCGAGCAGCCATTCCTGCGTGCAGACTTGTTCATGCAAGGGGAGTTCTGCAATCCACGAGAGATCGAGATTATCGGGGTTGTCGCGCAGGACATACGCCCCATGCGCAACGTCCGGAAGATCGTGACGCTCCATAACGCGCTCAGCGAGCACGAGTGTTCGAAGCGTATGAAACACCAGACCCGAGATAAACCGACGATCGGTAGCACCGATGTATTTCTTCGATCGGAAGTACTCCGAGGCCAGCGTGTCGCCTGGTTGCGGACTCTTGCGAATGATGCGGACGAGCTCTGCTGAGTGTCCGAGGAGTGAGCTTAGTTGCATCGGAGCACGATCTTTCCGAATTGCTCAGCTGCGATCATGCGGTCGAACGCACGCTCGGCCTCGGCAAGGGGGAACACAGAGTCGACCGTTGGAATCAGACGTGCTGTTTCGACGAGCTGTACCATGTCCTCAAAGTCGGATGGTGTACCCATCGTCGATCCAATGAGATGGATCTGCTTCCAGAACATCTTGCTCATGTTGAACATCGGCACATGTCCGAGCGTTGCTCCATACACAACGATGCGTCCGCCTGGACGAATAATGCTCGTTAGGTCGTTGATCGTCTCGCCGCCAACAGAGTCGACAATGCAATCGATCGGACCAAGTGCTTGTGCGTGTTTAGCCCATCCATCGGTGCGGACGTTGACGCCGGCAGCAGCACCAAGTTCGATCGCGCGTGCAAGCTTAGCATCGCTGGTGCTCGACACGATCACGCGTGCTCCAAGAGCAACGGCGAACTGCAGTGTGAGGCTTGCAACGCCACCACCAATGCCCGTGATAAGCACCGTTTGGTCGGGTTCCCAAAATGCCTGCGTGATTAGCGCACGGTATCCTGTGAGTCCAGCAAGAGGGAGTGCCGCCGCCTGCTCATCGGTCAGGTGCTCGGGAGCAGGATGAATATTGTGCTCGGGCACAACGATTTCCTCGGCGAAGGTCCCTTGCGTGGGCATACCCAGCACGCTGAACTCCGGTCCCTGCGCGCGTTCATCATCGCCCCAATGCAATGCGGGATTGATCAGCATCCGCTGTCCCACGAGCTCAGGACGCGTTGGCGCCTCGATTACGGTACCTACACCATCGCTGCCGAGGACGGCCGGAAGCTCAATCTTGGCATACTTCCCCTCGCGGATAAACTGGTCGCGATGATTCAGCGCAGCTGCATGGAGCCGCAGTCGAACGTGTCCATCAGGACACGCGGGGGAAGGTATGTCTCGCAAGTGGAGACCGTCGGAGTCGAGGATGATAGCGCGCATGGGGCAAAATACGGAGCACGAGAATGTTGCCTCATTCGTTCTATCTTTGCGCCACATGCTTCGCTCCCTTGCTACCATCGTGTTGCTGTGCTTCGTGCTCGTTCTGAGCGCTGGGGCCGTGCATGCACACGGTGGTGAGATCTTCAAGGCTGAGCACGTTGAGCAATGCCACCACGACGATGCGCACGATGCCTGCGCGCTCTGCGACGTCACCAAGGACGTACACACGGCCATCGTGTTCGAGCATCATGTCGTCATCGACATGGTTGGTCATGCCCACGAGCCGCTGATCGCGAATATGATCAGCGACCGCTGTCCATTGCAGCAACCCGGACGAGCGCCCCCGACAACCATCTAACACCCCTCGACGCGCACTGCCATAGCAGTGCGCCATGTTCACTTTTGGTGTGATGAGTTGTGATTACTCTGTTGGCACTTGCTGTGCTCCTAGATGTGCACGTGCATGGTATTGTGCGTGATTCTTCTACGCGCGAACCTTTGCATGCAGCAACAATCCGTGTGATTGGAACAACCCGTGGTGCGGTGTCCGACCGCAATGGTGTGTTCCATGTGCATGATGTTCCAGGTGATTCAATCCTCTTGCAATTCTCGCATGTCGGATACGCTACGAAGCGGACCATGCTTGCGCTGCGCGGACGTGACGATGTGCGTATCGAGGTTCTGCTCGCCCCCTCGCAGCGCACATCGGATGAAGCTGTCGTTGTTGAATCGCGCGTGCCGCACACGTCAACTGCGCTTCCTACACAACACGTCACAGAGCTGTCGGCGGCACAGATCGATGAGCATCGCGGACAGACCTTTGCCGATGTGCTCACGCGCGTGCCGGGCGTGACAGTAGTGCAAACTGGACCCAGCATCAGCAAGCCGATGATTCACGGGATGATGGGTCAGCGCATCGTGCTGCGCAATAGCGGCATCGTCCAAGAGGGACAGCAGTGGGGCGCCGAGCATGCTCCGGAAATTGATCCGTTCACGCCGGCGCGAATCGCTGTTGTGAAGGGGCCTGCATCGGTGATGTACGGACCTAACGCGATGGGTGGCGTGATCGACGTCTTGCCGCGTCCGCTCCCACAGGATACGGTGATGCGTGGCGAGGCATCGGCAAATCTCTTCTCGAACTCTCTGCAGGGGGCACTCGGCGGGTTCATCGAGGATCGCATCGCGGGTGATCTTGCGCTCGCGTATCGCGTGAACGGCGCCGTGCGTCGTGCAGGTGATGCCCGTACGCCAGCGTATGTGTTGGCAAACACGGGCTTTAGCGAGCAAAGTCTTGGTGGAACAGTCGGCATCGGCGATGACGATCTCGGTGTAACCGCGATGGGGTCGCTCTACACGACAACGCTTGGTGTGTTCGCTGGTTCGCACCTAGGCAATGCGCAGGATTTGCAGCGTGCGATCGAACGTGGACGTCCATCTACGTCGCCTGAGTTTAGCTATGCGATATCAAGTCCGCGTCAGGAGATCTCCCATACGCTGCTTTCGATACAGGGTCATGCGCGCATTGCCGATGATGCGATGCTCCGTGTTACGTATGGATGGCAACAGAACGATCGCAGCGAGTTCGATGCGCATAACACGCGCATCATCGGACCCGACTCTGCAGCGCGACTGCAGCGCGCGTTGCGGACACCGGCAATGAACTTGCTGCTTACCACCTACACGCTCGATACAAAGCTTGAGCATGAGTTGGCCGACAACGTGCGCGGTACCGCTGGGATCAGCGCGCAACGTCAAGTCAATGATCGCAGTGGCACTGTGTTTCTCGTGCCCGACTTCGTGGCATGGGGCTTGGGTGGCTTCGCGTATGAGTCGCTTATGCTCGATGATCTCACACTAAGCGCTGGAGTACGCTACGACGTGCGTTGGCTTGATGTGTCGATTCAGCGACGTAACACTTCTGCTCGTGAGGAACAGCAACGCACGTTTGCATCGATTACCGCGAGTATTGGTGCGCTCTATGCAATGAGTGACGAACACACGCTTAGCCTCAACGTCGCCCGCGCGTGGCGTCCGCCGCAAGTGAACGAGCTCTACGCTAATGATGTACACCACGGCAGCGCGCTCTATGAAATCGGCGATAGCACGCTGCATGAAGAACGCTCGATCGGAATCGATGCAACGTACACGTTTTCTGCTCCTGGAGTTGAGATCGAGGCAACGACATATGCAAACATGTTCGATGGCTATATCCTCGCACTCCCTGATCCATCACGTCCGACAGTTACCGTGCGGGGCACCTTCCCAACGTATCGCTTTACGCAAGTGCCTGCACTCATTGCAGGGGGCGATGTATCGCTTCGAGTACACATCACCGATGCTGTGCAGGCGTACGGTACATCCAGCATTGTGCGTGGAATCGACACGCGAGCGAATCAACCATTGTTTTTGATGCCGAGTGATCGTGCGCGACTTGGCGTGCACATTCACACGGAGGATGTGTGGCATGTGCACGATGCATTTGTGGATGTGAGCGTACTTGGTGTTCGTCGACAGGACCAGTATGTGGTCGGACAAGACTATGCTGCGCCCCCTGCAGGATATGCATTGCTTGATGCATCGCTCGGTGGCATGATTGATCTCGCGCCATCGGTGCAGATGCGAATCACGCTCTCCTGTACGAACATCCTCGACACACAGTATCGCGACTATCTCAACCGCTATCGATACTTCGCCGATGATCCGGGACAGAACATCATCCTTCGTTTCACCACTATTTTCTAACTCATTCAGAGGTTTGCGATGAACATCACCACATTCACACAACGATTTGCTCCGCTTGCTGCGATCACGATCATGGCCCTCGGGCTGATCGGATGCTCGGAACACGGGCATGATCACGATCATGGCGATCACGACGTCGTCACAACTCTGGAGCTGGTACTATCAGCATCAGACACTACGATAGGCGATCAGGTGTTCACCTGGGAGGATCTTGACGGTCCGGGTGGGGCCAATCCTAACCGTATCGACACTGTCGTGCTACGTCCCGGGATGACGTACACCGGAAGACTGCGTGTCGCCAATCGGTCCGTATCGCCAGCGCGGGATATCACGGCAACGATCGAGTCGGAGCGGGACTACCATCAGTTCTTCTATCAGCTTAGCGCTGGCCTTGGCACGCTGACGATCACTGACAAGGACAGCCGCCAGCTACCGGTCGGCCTCACCTTTACTGTTACGCAGGAAGGTGCTGCATCAAGCGGAACCCTCGCGGTACAGCTGTCGCACTTCGACAATGCAACATCGAAAAACGGCACAACTCCGAGCGATGAAACCGACATCTCGGTGGTGTTTCCGGTGGTTGTGCGATAACGATGGGGGAATGGAGCACGTCGCATACTATTTTGCGGCGTGCTCACGACCCCTCTAGATCAAGTCCGGTTTATCGTTGTCGATGTTGAGACGACGGGCGGTAAGGCGCATGAACATCGCATGACTGAGATTGCGATGTGCGTGGTCGAGGACGACGATATCGTGCGTCGGTACGAGTCGCTCATGAACCCTCGCCAGCCGATCCCGGACTTCATTCAGTTGATGACCGGCATTACGGAAGACATGGTGCGTGATGCGCCAGACGAAGATGCCGTGCTTCCGACCATTGCAGCCGAACTCGGCGCAACAGATCAGGTGGTTGTCTTTGTCGGACACAACGTTGGATTCGACTGGAGCTTTGTGAGTCATGCGATTCAGCGCATGGGCGAGCCGGTGCCAGACGTCCCACGCCTCTGCACCTGCCGTCTCTCGCGACGTCTCAGCACTGGTCTGGCAAAACATAATCTTGGCGTTGTTGCAGAGCACTACGGTTGCACGATCACAGCCCGCCACCGAGCGATGGGTGATACGGAAGCGACTGCAAAGGTGTTGATCAAGCTCATCGAACGAGCACGATTAGAGCACGATGCCGCGACGCTTGGTGATCTCATCGATCTCCAGCACGCGCAACGCCAGCTCGCTCCGACGAAATCAAATCAACGAGTGAAGCAACTCCTCGCGCCGCGCCTTGCTGAAGTGCCGGATGAGCCGGGTGTGTATTACTTCCTGAACACCAAGAAAAACACACTCTATATCGGCAAAGCAAAGTCGCTCCGCGATCGCGTGCGACAGTACTTCCATGAAGGTCCGCTGCACGGCAAATCCGTGCAGAAGATGATTCGGTATATCCGGCACATCGAGTGGGAAGTAACCGGTACCGAACTCGGTGCAATGCTCCTCGAATCACGCGAGATCAAGACCAAGCGTCCGCTCCATAACAGAGCAAGCCTGGAGTATCATGCGCCAGCGTTCCTGAAGATCACAACGGAAGACTTCCCACGACTTGAGCTTGTGCATCGCATTGAGGACGATGGAGGCGAGTACTTTGGTCCGTTCCGGAGTCAGCGCATGGCCGAGCGCATTCGCGACATGGTCGTGCGGGAGCACCAAATTCGCACGTGCAATGGGGCACTGTTCCCGCATGCTGATGTTCGTCCGTGCTTCGACTACCACATCAAGCGCTGCCTAGGTCCGTGCGCACTTCACCAGACAATTGACGATTACCGTGCGGCGATCGATGATGCTCGGCGATTCCTCATGAACGTGGAGTCGGGAGCAATCGGACGCTTATCGATGCAGATGGAAGAAGCTGCGATGGATCTTGACTTCGAGCGTGCGGCGATGCTGCGCGACGGCATTCGCGAGATCGAGCGCGCTACGTTGCATGGTACCGATCGTCCGCTCGCTATCACCGACACCAACGTTATCATCATGATCCCAACCAGCGATCGCTATGCAACGGTGGAAGTCTATGCGCTGCGTGCAGGACGACTCATGTATCAGCGCGTGATCGGGACGGCTGCTCCGCGCGAACCACTCATCGACATGCTCATGGACGTCTTCCAGCGTCCAGCACCCCGTGGCGGGTTTACCGATCGCGAACTTGATGAGCTCCAGATTATCACATCGTGGTTGTACCGACGTCGTGAGCGCGCAACAACAATTGTTGTGCGCGATGTTGACCAACTCCCATCTGAACTCGATGTGACATTGAATCAGTACCGTCGCGGTGATCCCGAGGACGTTGTTACTCAACGGTCCGAATACTCGCAACTCCCGGAACACGATGACTACGGTGTTTGACGATCTGCGAGATCCACAGTACGCCATCATCGATGTGCGTTCACCTGCTGAATACCAGCAGGGACACATCCCGAATGCAATCAACATCCCACTCTTCAGCAACGACGAGCGTGCGCACGTAGGCACGCTGTATGTGCAACAGGGTGCAACGATCGCCTTCGACGAAGGCTTGCGCTATGTCGGTCCGCGCATGCATGAACTCGTCCAACGTGCGCGTGCTCTCGACCGTCCACTCATCGTCTACTGTTGGCGCGGCGGCATGCGGAGCTCGTCGGTAGCTTGGCTCTACGCTGCTGCCGGATTGCAACCTCGCATCGTACCACGTGGGTATAAAGGCTTCAAGGCCTGGGCGCGCGGCGTGATTGCGCAACCATGGAAGTATCATGTGATTGCCGGCATGACGGGAGCAGGGAAGACAGATCATCTGCATGCGCTTGCAGCGCAGGGCGAGCAAGTGCTCGATCTAGAAGCGTTTGCCAATCATAAAGGCTCGGCATTTGGTGCAATGGGCACGCAGCCCACAACAGAGCAGGTGCATAATTACATTGCGCTCTTCCTTTCTTCGTGCGATCCATCGCGCGAGATCTACGTCGAAGATGAAAGCCGCACCATCGGCACTGTCCATCTACCTGAAGAACTTTTCACCGCCATGCAATCGTCGCGCATGACGGTGCTCGATACACCGCGCGAAGAGCGCATTGCGCGTCTCGTGCGCGACTATGGCGAGGTTCCCTCTGAAGCATTGCTTGCCGCATTCAGGCGCATCGAGCGCAAGCTTGGTGGCGATCGTTATCAGCGTGCCTGCGAAGCTATTGCAGCGGGAGATCTCGCGACCGCGGCAGACCTTGCCTTGTCGTACTACGACGCGACCTACACGTATTGTCAAACCCAACGCATCAACAACAACACGCCATGAGCACACCTTCGTATCGGCTAACGCAGTATTCACACGGCGCTGGCTGTGGTTGCAAGATTTCTCCATCCGTGCTCGACACCATCTTGCATTCGACGTTTGTCGCCCCGCATGATGCGCGGTTGCTCGTGGGCAATGCATCACGCGAT
Source organism: uncultured Melioribacter sp. (assembly GCA_964465685.1). Taxonomy (GTDB): domain Bacteria; phylum Bacteroidota; class Ignavibacteria; order Kapaibacteriales; family Kapaibacteriaceae; genus UBA10438. Next base: position 633 of record CAYXKK010000042.1, on the reverse strand, counting down.
GATGCAGCTGTATACGACCTTGGTGATGGTACGGCGGTTGTGAGCACGACGGATTTCTTCATGCCCATCGTCGATGATCCTGTTGACTTTGGTCGCATCGCTAGTGTGAATGCAATCAGCGATGTCTATGCAATGGGCGGTACGCCGATGATGGCCATCGCCGTGTTGGGGTGGCCCGTCAATACGGTGCCAGTCGAGGCTGCACGCTTAGTCCTGGAAGGGGCGCGCATGGCGTGCGCCGAAGCAGGCATTCCACTTGCAGGCGGACATAGCATCGACAGTCCGGAGCCGATCTTTGGTCTGGCTGTTACGGGGCGAGTAGCATTGGAGCATCTCAAAACAAACACAGGCGCAGTAGAAGGCGACGTGTTGTTTCTCACCAAACCGCTTGGAGTAGGCATCCTCACTACGGCCGAGAAGAAAGGCGTGCTGCAACCCGAGCATGCAACGTGGGCGCGCGACGTGATGGTGAAACTCAATTCAGCAGGTGCAGCGTTTGGCGCATTGCCCTACGTGCATGCGATGACCGACGTCACGGGGTTTGGTCTGCTCGGACACTTAGTTGAGCTCGCCGATGGAGCATCGTGCACTGCGTTGCTCGACGCATCAGCGGTGCCACTTATCGATGATGCC
>CAYXKK010000041.1:0-10712 GCA_964465685.1 uncultured Melioribacter sp. | reverse complement strand
ACGCCGGGTGATCCAGCGACGGCGTTCGCAATAAGTGTGCTGCGCTGTGAGCGCGTGAGCTTGGGCATGGTCTTGAGTAGCTTTGGGAAGTCGCTCGAGGGTTTGGAGCAATGCTTGTAGAGCTCTGTTGCGTAGCGCATGGCGCGCTCGACGTTGTCGGATGCAATGGCGCTGATGAGTGCGCAGTACATCATCACTGGACGTAGCCCTGGGTCTGTTGGGTCTGCTTGGAGTGTGTCGACGGTGCGGAATAAGACGTCGCGTAGCTCGACATCGTAGCCGGTGACACCTTTTCGTACGAGGTAGAGCCACGCTGGTGTCGAGAGGACATCACGCTCAACAACATCGAGAGCGACCGGCAACGCACCAGCATTCTGAGCGCTGTGATTGTGCGCCATCATGAGTGCCTCCATCAATGCGATGCTATCACGTCGCACCACTGCGAACCGGAGATCATGCGCAATGGTGTCGATGAGCGTCGCGGGTACCTTTCCTGGTTCACGCGCACTGATGCTGTGCGCAATCATGCGCGCAGCAAGGTAGAACGAGTCTTGCGGCACGATATACGATGCATATGCAGCACACCCATCGTAGTTGCCGATGCGGTAGTTGCTGGAGATGTTGATGTAGTAGTAGATGTGCGACGAATCAGGCTTGTCGTACAACGCATACTGCGTAAGACGTACACACCGGTCGTCGTCGCCTGCGCTGTATGCCTGCGTGATGGTGCGGTAGACGTCGTGATCTTGCGCAATGGCGCTGCTACTGAAGAGTGCTAGTGCACTAAAGAAAGCGATGAGATGTGCCAACATTGTTCCGAACCCCCTAGAAACGGAACTGCAAGTTACGCGGGATTGTTCGTTGCTTCATGCATAAGAAGCCTCATCTGCCGTCGAAGACCTGTGTATCCTGCGGACGTCCGTTCGTGTGGCGCAAGAAATGGGAACGTGTGTGGGACGAGGTGAAGTACTGCTCCGACCGCTGCCGAAAGGAGCGTAAGGCGTCTTAGCCTACCCAGTGTTCTACTGGCCTTGAAAGAAACTCCTCGACAGGGATGCCATCGCCACCGACAAGAAGCGTTCGAGACGGGGCAAACTGTTTTACAAATGCACCTGTTCCGGAGTGATACACGGACGCAGGACCACTCTTTACCTCGAGGGCGGTGACGCGGCGACGAGAGCTGATCACAAAATCCACCTCGTGGCGTCCGTCGCGCCAATAACACAGTTCACATGTGCCCATGAGAGCTGCATTTGCAAGATGAGCCCCAATGGCGGATTCTACGACGTGTCCCCAAAACTCGGGATCTGTGCGAGCCTCCTTGAACGTTCGTTTACTGCTCGCCGACATCAGAGCAGTATTCAGGACCTGCAGCTTCGGACTCGAGCCGCGTTGACGTGCCGTATCTCCGGCGTATTTCTGAAGTCCGCACACCAATCCGGCACGTTCGAGAAGTTCAAGGTAGTGGGCAAGCGTTACAGTATTGCCCGCATCCTGAAGCTGACCAAGCATCTTCGTGTAGGAAAGCTCACGTCCCGAGTAGCGGCATGCAAGGTCGAAGAGACGCCGAAGAAGCGCAGGCTTGTCTACCCGCGTCATGAGAAGAACGTCGCGAGCGATGGATGTTTCAATGAGACTGTTCAGTATGTATTGCTGCCACCTCTCCGGTTCACGAATCAGCGGAGCTGCTCCCGGATACCCACCGTAGAACACGTACTGATCCACACTCCACCCGAATGCTTGCTTCATTTCAGGGTATGACCAATGCGGCATCGTAATCGTTTCGAAACGCCCAGCCAAACTTTCTGACAATCCTTGGGCGATGAGTAGTGGGGCCGAGCCGAGCACGACAACCCGGAGCGCTCGTTTTGCACGAGTGTCTTCGTCCCAAAGCCGCTTCACAGTCTCGGACCATTGTGGAATTTTCTGAATCTCATCAAGTACGAGCACAGCGCCTTTGGATCCCGCAATGCTGAGTCGCGCTGCGTCCCACTGTTGCGCAATCCAGTCTGTTCCGCGCATCGAGGGCTCATCAGCTGTGGCAAACGTAACTGGCACAGATAGCGCATCAGTTACCTGAGCCACCATCGTGGTCTTCCCAACTTGTCGGGGTCCGGCTACTACTTGCATGAAACGACGTGGCTCTGCCAGCCGCCTTTGCAGCACATTTGCTTGAGGCCGTCGAATTATGGTAGGTCGTTTACTCATGATTGTGAGTAAATTTACTCAATAAGATGAGTAAAATCCAAGTAGCCACATTCGTAGCAATCACGAGGAACTGCGCTTCATGCATTTCTGTTAGCCCACTCGTGAACAGCAATCCCACCTCCTCGCACCCAGCAGCAATCCATCTTGGACGCTACCTGCGTCTGGATGACAACCCACTGCTTGCACATGCGGCGGCAACACACGAAACACTCCTGCCAGTGTTCGCCCTCGACCCATCCGCGCCGCGGGGTCCACAGCAAGAGGCATTTCTGCTTGCATCACTGGCCGACCTGCAAGCACAACTGCGCGAGCGCGGATCAGATCTGCTCCTCCTCGATGAAGCGCCACCCGATGCGGTGATTGACCGCTACCGCGAACCACAACGCATGATCGACGCAGATGCACTGCCGTTCGATGTCGCTGCAATGCCGCGTACCTACACGCCGTTTCGACAGCGCGTCGAGGCTGCAGGCATTCGTACGTCGCAACCGATCGCAGCACCCGCGTCACTACCACCACTTCCCGATGGCGTGGTGTGTCCGACCATTGACGTGCCTGCTCTGGAGATGATTGCACAAGGGGGCGAGCGCGCCGCCCATGCGCATTGGCTGCAATACCGCACACGACGTCTGCCGGATTCCTACAAGCAGACACGCAATGGCTTACTAGGGTGGGACTACTCAAGCAAACTTTCACCATGGCTTGCCTGGGGCTGCATATCGCCACGTCGTATCGCAACAGACCTCGCAGAGTACGAAGCAACGTATGGTGCGAATGATGGCACATACTGGCTGTGGTTCGAACTGCTCTGGCGCGACTTCTTTGCTGCACGGGGCGAGCATCGCACACAGCAACACGCGACGCACGACAATGAGGCATCGTGGCAGATGATGCTTACTGCATCAACGGGTAATCGCTTTGTTGATGCAGGATTGCGCGAACTCAATGCAACGGGCTTTCTTGGCAATCGCATGCGACAAATCGTGGCGAGCTACTGCATGTACGAGCGCAATGTGTCGTGGCAGGTCGGTGAAGCATATTTCGCGATGATGCTCATCGATTACGACCCCGCATCGAACGTCGGTAACTGGAAGTATATCGCCGGTACGGGTGCTGATCCACGGGGCGGACGTCGCTTTTCGGCCGAGAAGCAGCGCGAGATGTATGATCCCGATGGAGCATACACGCGCACATGGAGCGCTCGATGAGTGCTTCGCACCGTCGTGTACGGTTGATCCTGGGCGATCAGCTGAATCCATCGCATTCATGGTTCGCCACCGTTGATCCATCGATCACCTACGTGATGATGGAGGTGCGCAGCGAAACAGATTACGTGCTCCACCACGCACAGAAGGTACTCGCAATCTTTGCCGCGATGCGACGCTTCGCTGAGCGCTTGCGTGCACAGGGGCATGCCGTACGCTACATCCGCATTGGTGATGCCGATAACACGCAGACACTCCGCGAGAACATCGCGATGGTGATGCAGGAATGCGGAGCAGCATCGTGGGAGCACATGCAACCCGACGAATGGCGCGTTGATCAACATCTTGGTCCAACACCGCATACCACGGAGCACTTCCTATCCGAGCGCGATGACGTAGCAGTGCTCTTCAAGGGCAAGAAGCGCTGGCTGATGGAAACATTCTACCGTCAGATGCGCGTGCGGTACAACGTGCTGATGGATGCCGATCAGCAGCCGGTAGGGGGCTCGTGGAACTACGACGAAGAAAACCGACGTCCGTGGAAGGGCACGCCTGCAGAGCCCATCGATCCACGTCCGCACCATGATTGCTCTGCGTTGTGGCAGGAGATTACCGCCGCTGGTGTTGCCACGATGGGCAACGCACATGCCGATGATCTGCGGTGGCCCCTTGACGCAGAAGAAGCGCAGTCGGTGCTGACGGCGTTTCTCGACAATGCATTGCCACACTTTGGTACGTATCAGGATGCGATCTCGCGCAAGGCGCGACGTCTGTTCCATGCGTTGATCTCGTTCTCCCTCAACGTGAAGATGCTCCACCCACTCGATGTGGTGCGTCAGGCAGAGCAACGGTATCACGACGGCACAGCGCCAATCGCTGCAGTAGAAGGGTTTATCCGACAGATTCTCGGGTGGCGCGAGTATGTGCGTGGCATCTATTGGTCGCAGATGCCGGACTACGTTGAACGCAATGCGCTCGACAACCACCGTGATCTACCGCAATGGTATTGGACGGGCAACACGAAGATGCAATGCGTGAAAGATGCCGTGGATGCATCACTCGACACCGCATACGCACACCACATTCAGCGTCTGATGATCACCGGCAACATTGCACTACTCCTTGGTTGCTCGCCGCAGCGTGTGCACGAGTGGTACCTCGGCGTGTACATCGATGCGTTCGAATGGGTCGAAGTGCCGAACACCATCGGGATGAGTCAGCACGCCGATAACGGACTCATGGCAACCAAGCCATATGTGTCAAGTGCAGCATACGTGCATCGCATGAGCGACGCGTGTGGTACGTGTGCGTACAAGCACAAGGAACGACTCGGTGATGATGCATGTCCGTTCAATGCATTGTACTGGAACTTCTACCTACGTCACGAGGACACGCTCCGCAAGAACCCACGCATAGGTATGGCGTACCGTCACATCGATAGCATGTCTGCTGATGAACGCCTTGCCATCACTGAACGTGCTGCATGGCTCATCGATCACGCTGACGAGCTTTAAGACGTCGGTTGCTCGCGCATGCGATAGGCAATCCATCCCACGAGACAGATCCCCGCAACAAGGGCGATGCCGTAATACGCTGCTTGTGTGTCGAAGGCGAAGATGTTGATCGACGTAAACACACACGAGCCGATGAAGATAGCAGCAGCGATGTGCGTGACGATGGAAAGACGTTGCTTGCTGAGCCAGTACACAGTAGCGGCGCCGAAGCCGAGTCCGATTGCATCGATAAAGATCGTGTAGTTGAGAATCGTCTCGAACGACTTCCCAACGTACACGCTCAGAATGCTCAACAGTGTAAACGACAGCAGCGCGCCGTGCTGCATGCGCGGTGATGACGAAAGCGCACGTGGAAGCACACCGTCGTCACTCATCGCCTTGATCACGCGCGGGTTGGAAAGCATTGCCACATTCACATACCCGAACACCGAAATGATGAGGACGGCCGAGAGAATATCCGCGCCGCGGTCTCCGAAGAGCTTGCCAACAACCATAGCTGCGATCGACTGTGACTGTGCGAGTGTTTCAAAGCCAAGCACGTGTACGTAAGCAGCATTCGCGAGCAGATAGATGGCTGTGATGATCAGCACACCCAGCACAATCGCAATCGGCATGCGACGCTCACTGTCCTTGATCTCGCCACCGAAGTTAATCGTGCTTTGGTAGCCACCGTAGGTGAATGACACCGCGATGAGGGCCAGACCAAGTGACTCCCACACGCCCCCTGTATGTGCAATGCCTGCCAGAGCAGTTGATGCAGGTGCTGCATCAACGAAGACCAATGCCGAGATGATCGCCACAAGCATTGCGACCTTGATGCCGATCAGGACGTTCTGTACAGCGGTGCTCGTGCGCAGACCCAACAGGTTGAGTCCGTACAGGACAGCAATCATCGCCGTTGCTGTTGTACTTGTTGGAATGCCTGGTAACCAGCTTGTGATGTATTCCGCACCAATGATCGCCACGCCGGCAGCTGATGCTGCGTTCGACACGAGGATGATCATGTTGATGGCGAATGCAATCACGGGGTGATACGCCACAGCGAAGATGCGGTAGTACGCACCCGTCACCGGCATCGCACGTCCGGCCGCCGCAAACGTCAGCGCTCCTGCAATAGCGAACACGCCACCGAGGATCCATGCCACATAGAACAACGTCTCATCACCAGCACGCAGCGCAACCGTTGCGGGTGCACGAAAGATGCCCATGCCGATCACCAAGCTGATCACCAGCATGATCACATCGAACATGGTTAGTTTGTAGTCACGTTTCATGCGAGAATATACTGATGCGATGGATTGTCGCCCTTGTCCTTCTCTCCACATCGATGGCAGCACAGCCATGGCTTGGCTTCCTCACGCCGTGGCATCGTGCAGGCGCGCGACCCTTTATTCAGCCGTCTGTAGTTGTTGACATCGATACGCTGGGAGCGGATCCAACGGGAGCGACACCCTCTGATGCGGCGTTTCAACGTGCGCTTACGATGCTTGCTGGTGGTGGAACGCTACGTCTTGGTGCTGGCACGTATCTGCTACGCTCGCAGCTTGCGCTTCCATCGCGAACAACACTGCAGGGTCGTGGAGCAGATGCAACGCGCATCATTACTGACGTGCCGAACGATGCACACCCAATCATCATTCATGGTGGTGTAACGCGTATGGCGATGCCGATAAACTCGCCACTGCGTCGCGGGGATGTGTTCATCACAGGAACAAGCTTCCAACCCGAGCGCGGTACAATGCTGCGTATTGTGCCTGATGATGCGGATCTGATGTATTCAAATTGGGGAAGGGGCTCGAGCGGACAGATCGTCGAAGTCGAGAATGTGCGTGGTGATACGATCTTCATCACACAGCCACTGCGCATGAGCGTGGATACATCGCGCAAGGCCTACCTCACGCTCATCAATCCCGTGGAGCAGGTGCGCATCCGATGTCTAAGCATCGATCAGCGCGATTCTTCAACACGGCAAGTGTCGAACATCCACGTTGCATACGCTCGTGATATTGTGATCGACGGTGTACGGAGTCGCAAGACCAACTTTGCGCACGTTACGTTTGAGTACGCGATGCACTGCACCGTAACGCGGTGCGACTTCGCCGAGAGCTATGGCTACGGCGGGGGCGGACGTGGCTATGGCGTCGTGCTTCAGTTCGCAACGGGGGATTGTCGTATCGTTGACAATGTATTCTCGACGCTTCGGCATAGTATGCTAATGCAAGCAGGTGCGAATGGGAATGCTCTGTGCTACAACGCATCGCAGAATCCACGGTGGACCGAGTTCCCGAATGATGCCGCAGGGGATGTTGTCTGGCACGGCAACTGGGTCTATGCGAATCTTGCTGAGGGAAACAGTGTTGCGCACATCGTGCTCGACAATTCCCACGGCGCCAATGGATGGCACAACGTAATCCTTCGCAATCATGCGCGCGAGTATGGTCTGTTCATGGGCGCATCGCCATGGACTGATAGCACGTGCATCATGGGCAACGTGATCTCGAACACATCCATCATCAAGGGATTGTTCACGGTCGGTGGAAAGGGTCTGCTCAGCATTGGCAATCGTGTCAAGGGGCGCCTCACCCCCGCGAGTGATACCACGAGCGTACCACGGACATTTGCCTATACGACGCTGCCTGAGTACTTCCAACGGGAGCCTATCCCGGCGCGTGCACGGCAAACCGCTGGTGTTGCTACGTGTCCGTGTGAGGATGACCTACCCACATCCGTTACTGACGTTGCGGACCAATCGGAACAGGTCTCCCGCATTCAGATCTATGACGTGCGCGGACAGCTCCTGTGGGCCGGAGCACCCGACGCAATCCCTGAGTCCCTTGCCACGGGGTATCACAAGGTGCGCAGACTCAACGATGGCACTGAAATCCGCTTGTTACTGCCCTGACGGGAACATGACTCTTTCGTAGTTTGTTGCTTCGCCACGCAGACTAATTATGGAGGGCACGATGCAGTCACGCATGCTACTGCTTATCGCTTGTGTTGTTATCGCCACGCCGATGTTGGCAGCGGATCTGTTCGAACGCGTTGCAGCGCCGCTGAATGCCAACATTGATCATCCAGCGACATACTATCGCCTGAATGACGCAGTGTTTGCACAGTCGCGCATGATGCCGAACGGCGAGCTGATCGTTGTGCCTCTCACGTTGCCAAATGGAACACCTATTGAGCTGGAGCTGCGCCGCTTCACGGTGATTGATGAGCGCTCTGTTCTCACGGCGAAAACCGCCAATGGTGACATGCCTATTCCTGCGCCAACAAGTGTGCTGTTGCGTGGACGTGTGCGTGGCGCACCATCATCGAACGTTGTGCTGGCCGTCTATCCACGCCAGGTGCATGGACGCATTCACATCAACATTGGCCCGACGTCATCGACATATCTCATGAACATCGTGAGCGACTCCGATCCAACAGCTGTGCTGTACGACATGCGTTTTGTCAAGCGTGCCGAACCATGGCACTGTGATGTGCTCGACACCGCCAGTGTGCGAGTGCCAGCCCCCTCCAAGGGAGAGCGTGCGCAAGCGTCGTATCGTACAATCGATCTTGCGCTTGAGGGAGATCAACCATTCTATCAAGACAATGGCAGCAATGTTACCACAGCGACGAATTACGCCGAAGCTGTGATTGCACACGTGAGTGACTTGTACGAGCGGGACGTAAGTGCAGCAGTGTTCATTGGAACGTTTGTGCTGTGGACAACACCGGATCCATATCCTGGTACAACGACGGGAGATTTGCTTGTGCAGTTCCGAAACTACTACCGCACTAATAAGGCAAACGTCGACCGCACGGTAGCCATGCTCTTTACTGGGATTAACAACCTCGGTGGCGTTGCATATGTGAACACACTCTGCAACAAGCAGTGGGGGTATTCAATATGCGGCATTCAAAGTACGTTCACGTATCCACGCACGGAGTATGCATGGGATACCGAAGTCACGGCGCATGAGCTTGGACACAATGTGGGCTCGCTCCATACTCATAGTTGTACGTGGAATCCGCCGATCGACTCCTGCTGGACTGCAGAAGATGGGAACTGTTTTCCAACGCGCGTAGCTCGCGTGGGCACGATCATGAGCTACTGTCACTTAAATGGTAGTATTGAGCTTGACTTCGGTTCGCGCGTTGAGGCACTGATGGCAAACTATATCGCGAATGCATCGTGTCTGGGCATTTCGTCCGACATTGCCGCAACGGCAACGGGCGACACGGCAGTATGTGCCGGAACAACCGTACAACTTCGTGCATCGTATTCTGGTGGTACCGGTCCGTATACGTTCACGTGGTCACCAACCACCGGAATGAACAATCCTGCGTCACTTACTCCGATGGTGACACCAACAACCACCACGAGCTACGTGTTCACCGTGCGCGATGCAGTGAATGTTGAAAAGAGTGACACAGTGACTGTTACAGTGTATCCATCGATTACAGCCACGATGCCGGCTCCGATGACGAAATGCTCTGATGAGCCAGTTGTACTTAAGCCAACAGTGAGCGGCGGCACAGCACCGCTCCAGTTCCGTTGGCGCGATGCGCGTGGTCTTGACACAACGACGACGACCGCTGAGCTAACATTTGTGCCACGTGGGACGGGCTTCGTCTCGGTCTTGGTGACAGATGCGCGAGGATGTTCACGTCGTGACTCAGTGGAACTGACCATTAATCCACGACCGAATGTCGCGCTGGTCGCGTCGGACACATCCACATGCGACGGCGACTCCGTGCGTCTGACGTCATCGATCGTCTCGGGCATAACGCCCGTGTTTTATCGCTGGTTCGCCAACGGCGTGCGTATCATGGAGTCAACAAGTTCAATACTTGTGCGTCCAACCGTTGCAACAACATACTCCGTGATCGTCACCGACCCGCTGGGCTGTACGGATACAGCAGTTATTGATGTGCGTGTGCGTCAAGCACGTATGCAGGTTACGCCAGCGACGATTGCTGTGCCGAAGCTTGCGTTCTGCGAGAACACGTTCGTCATCAATCCTCTCTTCGTCAACACGGGCATTGATGAAATCCGCATTGTTTCTGCAGCTGCGTCACGTGTGAGCGTTGCGAATACGGGCCTTCCCTTCGTCATTGCTCCCGGACAATCACAAAACATTCCGCTCAATATCACGCTTGATTCGTCGACAACGGTGCTTGACACGCTGCGCTTTATAGATGAGGCATGTCAGCGTACGTGGGAAATTGTTATCACAGGTCAACGTGGTGACATTATCAAGACGCCAACGGCACCGGGCCCTGAGTTTGCGACAGCACTCATGTGCGGAAATTCCGCAGATACGTTGGTAAGCGCAATCTCGATCACAAACTCAACAGCAGTTGCGGCGCAGATCCGCACGGCAACAACGAAGAAGGGCTTCACAGTCGCCATCCCGTCGGCATCAATGACGGTTGGTGCGCAATCAACACGCGCGATTCCGATCTCGATCATCGGGAAGTTCCCACAGGGATTCACAGATGACACAGTGAATGTCGTTGTGCGGTCGCTTGGTTGTGAGCGCACGTTTGCCTACCCAGTTGTGTACGGTGCAGACGGACTGCGTGTGGCGACGGTGAAGGACATCGACTTCGGTGAGGTGCAGTACAACGGAGCGTCGGATCATATGCGTGATTACGACGTAACTCCGGAGTCGGACGCGATCGACGAAGCCTATGTGGTGGACCTCTCTGTTACAGGTCCGTTCACTACCTCAATGCGCAAGGGGATGCGTCTGCCCGTCAAACAGGCGACAACGTTTACCGCACGCTTCAATAC
>CAYXKK010000040.1:0-10879 GCA_964465685.1 uncultured Melioribacter sp. | reverse complement strand
GATATTGCACGCATTCGAAAACGTCTTGGAGCTGACAATGGATCGCGAAGAACGTGAACTTCTCACACATCTTGAGTCGGCGCTGCGCACAATCGCTGCAAACGAAGATCGCATTGCACAGTCGCAAGAAATGCTCTCTGAAACGCAGCGGTTTGTAGGCGACTCACAAGCTGCACTCTCGGATCAACTGTCGAACATCGTTGGGAATCAGCAGACGATCATCACGAATCAGTCAACGATCATTGACAATCAGCACGTGATCATTGGATTCTTGAAGCAACTCGTGCATGGCGACGGAGTGTAGCGCATCATGCGACTCTACGTCATCTTCGCTGCATGCGCGATAACGCTGTGGCTCGTACTCCTCCTCACTTCATCGGTGTCGCCGCTCGATGCATGGCCGGCCGCACTGACTATGGTGTTTGGTTCATTCATTGCAGGTGCAAGTGCTGAAGGAGGTGGTGCAATTGCGTTCCCAGTGTTCACCTTACTGTTGGAGATCCCTCCCGATGCAGCTCGCAATTTCTCCTTCGCAATCCAAAGCTTCGGTATGGTGTCGGCGAGCATGCTCATTATCGGACGTCGCATTCCTGTTGAGCTGCGTGCAGTATTCTACCCTGCGATTGGCGGTATTGTTGGCTTGATTGCTGGCACGTATTCACTTGCACCGCACGTCGATCCCACGCTAACGAAGCTGCTGTTTGTGTCGATCTGGCTTGCCTTCGGCATTGCATTGTGGCTCGCCAATCGTCGCACCTCAACGCCACTGGCGCAGCGACTCCCCGACGTATTGCAACGTAGGGACATCTTGAACTTGGTGATGATCGGTGTGGTTGGTGGATTCGTCACATCGCTGTTCGGCAATGGTATTGATCTCCTGACGTTCTGCATGCTCAGACTCTGGTACGGTGTTGACGAAAAGGTCGCAACACCAACGTCCGTGCTGTTGATGAGCATCTTGACGGTAGCTGGGACGCTTCTTCATACAACGGTATACAACGACTTCGGTCAGACGGAGTTCACGGCATGGCTGGCCGCTGCACCTGTCGTATTGGTGTTTGCGCCTCTTGGCGCATTCGTCATCTCGAAGTGGCCGCGTGTTGCGATCGCGCGAATGCTGTATACAATCATTGTGGTCCAGTTTCTCGGCGCACTCTACGTGCTGGGGCTCACCCTCGAGCATCTACTCATTGCCGCAGGAACGGTCGTGCTGACGTCAGCCCTGCTGCTCACTCAGAAGCGATAGGTCACCGAACCGATTGGCATCGGAACATTTGAACGTGCACCGAGTACCAGACCAAGTGGGTTGAATTGCACGTCGAGCTTGCCCATCGACTTCGACTCGATGTCTGGTCGCGCCAAGGAACGTCCGACGAAGAAACCACCAACCGATGAACCCCAGACAATCGGCCAGATCGCTTCGGGCGTCTTCACGATTTGCGCGATGCCAATGCCAACAAGACCCCCCGCCAATGTGCTGAGCAACACTGTTGTTCCATCATCCTCGCGATAGTCGAGTCCGTCGATCAAGCGCGTGCCGAGATACAAGCCCCCTGCCGCACCGACCAAACCAAGACCTGTGATGAGTCGGCTCGAGACGTTTGTTGGATTTACTGCCGACAGAACAGCGTACGGCAGGCCAAGTCCGAGCGCGCCAGTAACGGCATAGATCGTGGCATCAGATGTTGTGATGTGCTGCGACTTGATAATCTCGTTACCCACAAGCACACCACCAGCAGCACCAAGCAAGCCAAGTCCAGAGAGCACGCGAATCGATGCATCACCATCAGTGAGGTTGCCCATGATCGTCAAGGCAGCAAGCGCTCCACCAGCAGCTCCATAGAACTCCGTGGTGTTGATCACGCCAGCCGCACCCTCTGAAATTCCCGTATTGGTTCCGATCACATATCCTGCGATCGTCTCAGACACACCGCCGATCACCGAGAGTCCAAATCCTGTGCGTGCAGACAGATTCGATCCAGAGATCAATCCGCCAAGCGCCCAACCATGCAGCGCCCCTTGAAACATACCACCAACGGCAAGCGATGCAGCACCAGCCGTGACGTTGGCATCCTGTGTGAGAATTGCTGGAACGAAGTAACCCAGACCACCAGCAATGAGGTAGGTCGGACTTGCCGAGAATTCTCCCTCCGGACTGAACACGGCCGTAATGGCCGTGCCGTAGTAAAACAGCGACCACAACGTACTACCCCACAAGAGTGCGCTTCGTCCGCTTTGGTCAAGACCGCCCGTCTCCATCGGCGAACCCGCCGACATCTGAATACGTGCGCGAAGCGCTGCCATGTCGATCATCGAGAGCTGTCGTCGCTCACGTTCGTTGCCTTGATCGGCACGACGCAGGATCTCGAGCACAAACGATGAGTCGTTCATCTTGAACAGACGCGCTTCGAGGAAGGTCTCGATTGGCTCAAACCATTTGTACTCGTCGTTCATCGACTTCGTTACGACCAGGATCTTGCCGGCTTCATCGAAGGTGATCTGACGTTCGACTTGGGCATGTGCGCCATACGATGCGGCACAGAGCAACAGAACTACAACAACAGAACGGAGGATGGTAGACATAGCAATCTCCATAAACGAACGAGGGCCCCTATCAGGGGCCCTCAAATCTATGCATCGTTCGTGAAGTACGAGCTTACAGAACTGCCGATACCGGAGCGTAGTCCATACCGAATGCTTCTGCAACTGCTTCGTACACGATCTTGCCTTCGACGACGTTCAGACCGTACTCGAGTTCCTTATTCGCCTTGCATGCGTTCTTCCAACCGTGGTTGGCAAGCTGCACTGCGTATGGAAGCGTTGCGTTCGTGAGTGCGATAGCCGATGTGTACGGCACAGCGCCAGGCATGTTAGCAACACCGTAGTGCACAACTCCGTCGACCACGTACGTTGGGTCTGCGTGTGTTGTTGGCTTACATGTCTCTACGCAACCGCCTTGGTCAACCGACACGTCGACGATCACAGAACCTTCCTTCATCGTCTTGAGCATGTCGCGTGTGATCAGGTGTGGTGCCTTTGCACCAACGATCAACACACCACCGATCACGAGATCGGCTTCCTTGACTGCTTCACGGATGTTCGACTTCGTTGACATCTGTGTGATCACGTTCTTCGGCATCACATCATCAAGGTAGCGCAGACGGTACAGGTTGTTGTCGAAGATTGTCACGCGAGCACCAAAGCCCGCTGCGATCTTCGCTGCGTTTGTACCGACAACACCGCCACCGAGGACGATCACGTTTGCTGGCTTTGTACCTGGTACACCGCCAAGCAATACACCACGTCCACCCATTGGGTGCTCGAGGTATTTCGCGCCTTCTTGGGGAGCCATGCGGCCTGCAACTTCCGACATCGGAATCAGGAGCGGGAGCGATCCGTCTGACTTCTGCACTGTTTCGTACGCGATACACGTTGCGCCGCTCTTCACCATTGCTTCGGTGAGTTCGCGTGATGCAGCAAAGTGGAAGTACGTGAACAGTGTCTGACCCTTGCGGATGAGATTGTACTCAGGTGCGATTGGCTCCTTGACCTTCATGATCATGTCGGCCTGAGCATACACCTCAGCAGCTGTATCGATGATCTTCGCACCAGCTGCGATGTAGTCATCATTTGTGAATCCACAACCAACACCACAGTTGGTCTCAACGATCACATCGTGGCCGTGCTGACGGAGGGTTTCAACTCCACCAGGCGTGAGAGCAACACGCTTCTCACTCGGCTTGATCTCCTTTGGTACGCCGATCAACATATACGTCTGTCCTTTGTTGGATTGAAGTGAATCAAGAGCGCAAAGATAGGGAGCATTCCCGTGCCCACGGATGCAATCCCTAGTGGCGCCGCCAGACCGGGAGCAGGACCAGTACCAGCGTGCCACCAAGCATGACATACCCCGCGAGCTCGGCACCGAGCACGCCAACCAGCTCGTGAAGTGGGCGAATCACCCACCACGGGTCTACGTTGACGGTGCCTGCAAGCCCCGTAACAGCATCTCGCGGACCAAATGCGTGGATCGGCATCATTGCCGCCATGATTGCTAGGGCGAGACCAGCGCCCACCACAAGCGGCACATGCTGACGCTCCCTCCAGAGCGCATAGGCCAGCCACACCGACGCCACGCCAAGCAGAATGTGCACGAAGTACGTCCGCGCGAGCATGGGCTCGCCAGGCACGATACCCAGCACAGCCACGAGGGCATCGCCGAGTGGCGCTTCCAACAGCTCGTGTCCGACAATCAGCAGACTCACTTCGGCATAGATATCATCAGGCAAGATGCGTCCAGTCCAGGCCGCGGCGAGCGCAACAACAAGCATCCCGATCGACATCACCCAGGTCGATGCAGCATGCTGATACTCGCGCGCAACGGCCGACAACACAACAACGATGCAGGCCAGCACCACCAGCCATCCCGCGAGCGTGTGATGCACAGCGCGTGTAATGGCACCACCGGGCGCATTGGTGATGTGCACCTGCACGCTTGCTGCGGCAGCACTTGGAACAAGCTCACCGGAGCGCGCCGGCACAAGGCTTGGCGTTGACGGCGTTCCGACAGTGTCGATGAAGGGTCCAACACGCTCCACGCGCTCGCCCATCAGCATCGTCGTTGGACGTCCGTCGGCTGTTGCGGCAGGCATCCGCGACGGTTCATAGAGCAAGCCCAGCAGGAGCCCCGTGACCAGCTCGATACCAACGATCATTGCAAGCACGCCAAGACACATCCGACGTGCAGTGTCGATCCATGCGGCCTGCTGCATTAGGTGTGCTCCTGATGGATGCGCACATAGAGGTTGCCATCAACAACGCGAGCTTCATGTGTTGGAAGGGGGCGTGTAGGGGGTGCATTGAGCACGTTCCCCTCGAGATCGAACGCTCCTCCATGACACGCACACCGGATGCGATTCGATGGGAGGTGCACCTCGAGTGGACACCGAGCGTGGGTACAGGTGAGGTCGAGCACGAGCACGTCGTTGCCTCGACGAGCAATCAGCACGCGCGTTCCAGCGATCGTGATTTCCTTCCGTGCCCCATCCGCAACGACACCATCGAGTGGACCAAGATCGTGGGCATGACTCGATGCGTCACTTGTGGGCGCGAGGAATCTTCGAAGTGCCTCAGCACCTGTCCACGATGCCAGCAGCGCACCAATGCTGATAAGCATCGTGCGTCGGGATGTTCTCGCTACTTTTGTTGAATTCTGTTGCATGATTCTCGAGTTCTCAATGCCCGTCCCGCTTCTTGACCTCAAATTACAGTATCACACGCTCAAGCACGAGATCGACGCCGCACTGATTCGCGTTGCAGAGTCGCAGGTGAGCATTCTGGGACCCGAAGTAGACGCATTGGAGCGCGAGCTCGAAGCATATCTCGGCGTCAAGCACGCCATCGGCGTATCGAGCGGTACCGATGCTCTGCTGATGGCCATGATGGCCTACAACATCGGTCCGGGCGACGAAGTGATCATCCCAACGTTTTCGTTCTTCGCGACGGCTGGCTGTGTTGCGCGCGTTGGTGCAACGCCTGTGCTGGTGGATGTCGATCACGTCAGCTACAACATCGACCCAGAAGCAGTGCGCAAGGCGATCACGCCACGCACAAAGGCGATCATTCCGGTGCACTTGTTTGGTCAGGCCGCCGACATCGATGCCATCATGGCAATTGCGGCAGAGCACAACATCCCTGTGATCGAGGACGCCGCACAAGCAATCGGTACACAAACCGCTGATGGACGTCGCGTTGGATCAATCGGACACATTGGATGTTTTTCGTTCTACCCAACGAAGAACTTGGGCGCATTTGGCGACGGCGGACTTGTCACGACGAACAGCGACGAGCTGAACGTGCGTCTGCGTCAGATCCGCAACCATGGCATGGAGCCGCGCTACTACCACAAGATCATGGGTGGCAACTTCCGCCTCGATGCAATTCAAGGCGCGGTGCTTCGCGTGAAGCTCCCCCATCTTGCATCGTGGCACGCCGCGCGCCGTCGCAACGCCGACATCTACACACGTCTCTTCATCGAGGCCGGACTCAGCCAAGCTCCCGGTCACACACAATTCGACGAACACAATCGCATCCTGCTCCCAGCAGTGATGCATCCTGGTACTGCACCCGACGTGCACATCTTCAACCAATACACCATTCGCTCGGCACATCGTGATGCACTGCGTGCGCACCTCCAAGCGGCCGGTATTGGGTCGGAGGTTTACTACCCTGTGCCGTTCCACCGTCAGGAGTGCTTTGCACAGCACGGCTTCAACGACGCCGACTACCCTGTGTCGAACTGTCTTGCGGCTACGGTACTGTCGCTTCCAATCTTCCCTGAGCTCAACGAAGAGCAGCTCCGCGAAGTAGTCGCAACTATTGCCGAGTTCGAGCGTACACAAGCCGCCTCGCCATCGGAATGTCCCGACTGTGCCGAGTGCGGAACGCTTGTCTAACTACCGTTGTTGGAGGACGCGATGGATCCTCAAAATCCCACATCGTTTATGTACCAGTTCAACGTAGCTCCGAAGCGGAGCGCCGCTGGTCCGATCGTGTTTGGTCTGATCTTCATTGTCCTCGGCATCGGACTCTTGCTCGACACCGCACGTGTGATCGACCTCGACGTATGGGGCATCCTGCATACGTGGTGGCCGTCGATCCTCGCGATCTGGGCACTGGCCCGCGTTGCAACGCGAAGTGGTTCGTTCCTCGGCAACATGATCCTCTTCACGGTTGGCGTGCTTCTGCAGCTCAGCTCGCTCGACATCATCGATGGATTCTGGAGTGCGTTCTGGCCGATCGTGTTCATCCTGAGCGGACTCTCCCTGCTACGCGGTACGATGCGTCGTGCACGATCAGCAACAGCCGCACCAACAAACGAACACGGCGAAGGACTCCCCTACGAGAGCGACTACCTTGAGTCGAACGCGCTGATGGGCGGCTCCAGCACACGCGTTGTGAGCAAGCAGTTCAAGGGTGGTTCGATTTCATCGATCATGGGCGGACTCGAGATCGACCTCCGCAGTGCGGAGATCGACGGCAACCTTGCCGTGCTCGAAGCCACATGCGTGATGGGTGGCATCGAGATTCGTGTACCACCGCATTGGAACATCTCGGTGAAGGGCACACCTATTCTTGGTGGCATTGATGACGAAACGCGGAAGTATCGCGACGAGAACGTCATCGGCCCAACACTCATCATCGACGCAACGGTAGTCCTTGGTGGCATTGAGATCAAATCATGAGCATTCGTCCGGAGCGCGTCCGCATTCTCACCCCTGAACGCCCAGAACCCCAAGGTCCGGGTCCGGTGGTCTACTGGGTTAATCGCGATCGACGCCTCCGCGACAATTGGGCACTGCTCTACGCACAAGAGATCGCCATCGCACGACGTGTTCCGTTGCACGTTGTGTTCTGCCTGGTTCCAGAGTTTCTCGGTGCAACGCTACGTCAATACGACTTCATGCTGCGCGGACTCGAGGAATTCGAGCGCGATTGCATATCGCACAACATCGCCTTCACGATGCTGCTCGGCGATCCGCGCGAACAGGTTCCTGCATACTGTGCAGCAACGACGCCCTCGCTGCTTGTCACAGACTTCGAGCCCCTTCGCATCAAGACGCAATGGGTTGATGCGGTGTGCGCTGCAACGTCGGTTGCGGTGCATCAAGTGGATGCGCACAACGTGATCCCCGCGTGGCATTGCTCACCCAAGCTCGAGTTTGCAGCGTACACGATTCGTCCGAAGATCAAGCGACTGTTGCCAACGTTCCTCGAGGAATTTCCAGCGGTAGAGCGTCACCCATTCCCACCTGCTGCCATGCCGCAGCCGACGGATTGGAATCACGTTCGATCAACGCTGCGCGTCGACACATCCATTGCACCTGTCGCATGGCTTACGCCGGGCGGGCAGCACGGGCGTGCACTGCTTGATGCGTTTACATCACACATTGAACGCTATCAAGACCGCAACGATCCCACAAAGCCGGGTCAGTCGAACTTGTCGCCATATTTCCACTTCGGACAGCTGGCGCCGCAGCGTGCAGCGCTCGAGGTGAATCGTCTTGCACGCACAGGCACCGAAGACTGTCCGGTGGAGTCCTATCTCGAAGAGCTTATCGTGCGTCGTGAACTCTCCGACAATTTCACGTTCTACAATCCCAACTACGATTCATTCGAAGGCTTTGCCGCATGGGCACAGGCAACGCTCAACGAGCATCGCAACGATCCACGTCAGTACGTGTATACCTTCGAGCAATGGCAGCAGGCCGCAACACACGATGAGCTCTGGAATGCCGCGCAGCGCGAGCTATTGTCTACCGGCAAACTGCATGGCTACATGCGCATGTACTGGGCGAAGAAGATCCTCGAATGGAGTGCATCACCAGAAGAATCGCTTGCCATCGGCATTGCGCTCAACGACACGTATGCGCTTGACGGACGAGATCCGAATGGATACGTTGGCGTAGCATGGAGTATAGGGGGCGTGCACGATCGCGCCTGGTTTGAACGTCCCGTCTACGGCAAGATTCGCTACATGAATGCCAACGGATGCGCAAAGAAGTTCGACGTTAAGGCCTACATTCGCAGATATGCAGAATCAACGTTGTTCTAAGTTTCTCCTCGTCATCGCACTCCTCATCGGATGTGTTGGCGCATCGGCGCAGCTCCTCAAGCCCTACGATCTCAAGCTTGGTCGCAAGATCAAGGAGTACGATCGGTACCTCCTCAACACGCGTGCTGTAACACGCAACGAGACAAAGGTCTACATCGAGGACGTCCAGCGCGGCGACTCCGTCGACTACCGCGAAGTCGTTCTCTCGGCGCAGTGCAACGTGGTCAGCGTCACGGTCAACGGACAGGAGAAGGAAAAGAATCTCGTCATCCGCGACTTCCGCAAGCTCACGCTTACAGACACCATTGATGTGCTTCCAACAGGCACCAAGGTGCGCTGCTGGTTCTCTGATTCTGGCAGCGTGTTCACGGTGGACAATGCACCCGTCAGCGACGACGTCCAAGCACTCCTCAGTGAGGTTGTCAAGAGTGAAGGGGGCACAGAAACCAGCAAGTTGATGGACCCTGCGAAGGCCGTTGCGCTTGGTGCAACGTGGAAGATGAACATCCCCGCGTTCCGCAAGGTGCTCGGTCCGGTACTCTCCGGCGCAATGAAGAAACTCACCGGCACGGTCACCTTTGCATCAATCGATTCATCGGGATCTCTGCCAACGGCAACCATCACAGCGCGGGCCGAAGCACCGACGTTCACGTTGCGCTTTGGCGAGATGCCATCGAAGTCGACCTTCGTTGCTGACATCTCGCTCACGGTACCGCTCGACAATCGCTACCCTGCCGAAGCGCTTTCCACGAGCAGCCGACAAACTGTGAGCATGTCGCAGGGCAATGCGCGCATGGACATGATCGTCGCATCATCGCGCAGCGCACAATTCCTGCGATGAGTCAGGAGCAATCTGCAACGCTGCACACCCGAGCACTCCTCGCGCTTACGTTGTGTGCAATCCTATGGAGCACCGGTGGGTTCTTCATAAAGAGCATACCGCTTGATGCACTCACGATTGCCGGCGCACGCAGTGCCATTGCTGCGCTCGTCATCTTCGCATGGAACCGTCGTGTTGCGCCCACATGGTCGCGCGCGCAGATCGGCAGCATCGTCTCCTACGCACTCACCGTCATCCTCTTCGTCTCTGCCACCAAACTCACGACGGCTGCGAATGCCATCTTCCTCCAGTACACCGCACCTGTGTGGGTAAGTCTGCTCAGTTGGCTTGTTGCGCGCGAGCGCATCTCGCGGATCGACATCATCTCCGTGTGTGCTGTAGTGCTTGGCATGGGCGTGTTCTTCCTCGACTCGCTTGAGGGCGGCACGATCGTTGGCGACGCTGTTGCCATCGCCAGTGGAATAGCGTTTGCCGGTGTAGCGCTCTTCATGCGTGCGCAGCGAGGCGAATCGACGATGGAGAGTATCCTGTTCGGCAACATCCTCACTGCGCTCGTCTGCATCCCATTCATCACGCCCTTCGCACCAGAGCCATCGGTCATGGTCAACCTTGTGTTGCTCGGTGTGGTGCAACTCGGCATCTCCTACATCCTGTATGCATGGGCCATGCGCTACGTCACGGCGCTCGAAGCCGTGCTCATTACGGTGATTGAGCCCCTGTTGAACCCTATCTGGGTTGGCCTTGGGCATGGCGAAGTACCCTCGCAGACAGCAATTGTTGGGGGCATCATCGTTGTCGGAGCCGTTGTGACGCGTAATTTGCTGCATGCCAGAAGCATTCAACGAACAGCGCATCGCTGACATCATCGGCGAATCGATTGCAACAAAGCAACGTCTTGCAGAAACCTGTGCGGCGGACATCGCTGCGTGTGGTGCAGTACTTGCGGCGTGTGCTGCTGCGAACAAGCGCATCTTCTTCTGTGGCAATGGCGGCAGTGCTGCTGATAGTCAGCACCTCGCAGCCGAACTTGTTGTCCGCTTGCGCAGCGGCGTCGAACGTCGGGCCATAGCAGCGCTTGCACTCACGGTCGACACCAGCGTGCTCACGGCAGGCGGCAACGACTACGGATTCGACAACGTCTTTGCACGTCAGGTCGAAGCCTTCGGTCAACCCGGGGATGTGCTGGTAGCCATTAGCACCAGCGGGACATCATCCAACATTATACGTGCGGTCGAACAAGCCACCACGCAAGGCGTAACCACCATCGGTCTGCTCGGCGGCAGCGGCGGAACACTCCGTGCGTTGTGTCACCATTCGGTTGTCGTGCCATCCACCGTCACGGCCCGCATTCAGGAGTCGCACATTCTGATTGGCCACATCTGGTGCGAGATGATCGAAGAAGCTGTTGCGCCGGAGTTGTTTTA
>CAYXKK010000039.1:0-11008 GCA_964465685.1 uncultured Melioribacter sp. | reverse complement strand
ACTGCCAGGATAGACACGCGCCACAAGTGCGCGAGAAGTGTAGTAGAGCGCATTTTGCGTCTCCCTCATAATGTGGTGAAAGTGGGTGTTCTGGATTGGTTGCTAAAGGTTTATCACAATCCAATTCACCGTGGATCCAGGGGGTAGTCCACCGGCGAAGTCGATTGTGAAACCTCGTCCAGAACGTTGAAAAACAGTTGCGTTTGTTGCTGCTGTGCTGCTCTCGACCGACACGATGATGCGTGCTGTAGGAGCGAGAGCTTGGAATGCGATTGGGGTTGCGGTGGTCACGTCGACGTCGTGTCGGAACACTCGTTCTGTCGAGGTGTTCGTCCAACGTCCGCTAGCCACAGGAAGAATGTTCACGAAGGTCGTGTCAAGCCCGATCTTCAATGAGTCATTCTGCTGCGATACCAATACGCCGCGATTGCCAGCGATGGTTGTCACGCGCGGACTTGTACCGGCACGCCCCATGAGTACTTGTTGATTGCCGAGGGGGTCGGATTCAACAAGCTCACCGGTCGGACCAGACGTAAGTACCCGGTCGGGAAGCATGTTGGATGGACGCCGTGACACGCGCACCATTCGAACGCCTGTGATACGTCCGTCCGTGCCTACGGTAAACTGCGGGATGTTGATCGAGTCGCCCCATGTGCCGGCGCTAACGCCTGTTCCACGCAGGTGACGCTGATCGATACTGTTGTTGTTTACCCCGACACGAATAATGCCGTTGGTATCTCTCGTGTAGACCACCGAATCTCCGATGATCGTCAGATTGCCTACCACGCCTGAAGCATCGATGAAGACATTGCCCGTCATTTCATCAACAGAGATTGCGAGGCCCCCTGAGGGAACAAGTGTAATGTCGCCAGCAACCTTGTTGCCGGCTGCAGTATTGAGCGAGCGCACAGCACCGGTAGCATCTGGAGTGAGACCCCCTGCCATCCCAGAGAGACGCGCTATTGCTGCATAGGGGGCTGCAGTAAGCTTTGTCCGCTTCTGGTATGGTTGAGCACCCGGCAGGGAGATCTCAACCCAGAGTTGTTTTTCAAAGTCGACAAGATCAAGCGGGACCTGTTCGCCGAGTGTTATCGTGAACACGCCTTTCTCGATCAGTGTCGAGACGTTGTCTTCCCACGCCATGTCGTTACCAGACTCGGAATAGAAGAGCTTAATCGTGATAACCGCCTGCTGCGTAGGGAACAACGCACCCGATGGCGTGAGTAACACACCCTGGAACGAGAGCAACACAGGAGGGTTCTGCGCACGCAGCGTCGCTGATGCTGATAGCATCACAACGGAAAGGGCAACGATGGTGAAGATGCGGTGGAGCATGCGTGTTGTCTATCGCACCCTCGAGATAGATGCAGCAAACGATGTACGCTGACCAGTGATCGAGTTGGTCGCTACGATGTAGATCGTATAGATGCCCGATGCTGAAGGCTCCGAGCTGAAGTCGTTGCCGTCCCACATGAATTCAATCGATGACTCACTGATTGCAGGAGCAGGGAGCGCTGCTACTAATCCACCATCCAGACTGTAGATCTCTGCGGATGCGCGATCGAACTCGCCGCGCTTCATCCGCATCCATACCGACTCCTTAAATGGATTCGGCCAGATCCAAAGTGAGCCCCCATCGCTAACGGTTGTGGAACCCGGATCATCCTCGTCAACACTCAACAGAATGTCGATCGGAACGAAGAAGCCAAGAAGAGCCTTGCTGTCTGCTGTGTCGGTTGGACCACGCGATGTGGCAACGCCTACAACGCGCTGTCCGACGATGTTGCTCAGACGGGCAGACACCGACGGCGACGTTGCCATCAGAACAGCGCCATTCGATTGCAGCACGCGCGGTACTGGAATCGTGAGCACATTCTGCGCAACGACAGGTATGGCGAGAACCGAACAGATGACTGTGCAGAACAGAGTGAACCAACGGATCATAGGAACCGATGTAGATGTAGCTACAGCGCGAAGTGAAACCTACTATAACACAACGTGGGTGGTCGTGGACGCTGCGAAGTTGTCGGATTTGTTGTCACGACGATGTCATTTGTTGTCGGACATTGTCACGGGTAATGGTGTGATGTGGAATAGTGTACCGAAAACGCCTTGGTCATGACAAGTGCGTGCAAGAAATGACAAAGTGATGACAGAAGAACTGAGAGGTTTGCATGGGTTCAACTGTTCACGATAGGCTACACATGCTGGGACGCATCATAGGTTTGTTTGCACTACTGCTTGCGCTGTCAGCAAGCGCGCTCAATGCGCAGACGCTGATAGACTGCTTTGACATCACCAACCGCATGGGGCGTGCTGTGCCAATCGGCGTCGCGCCACTAGTGCTGAGGAACGTGAACGTAGCATCGCTCTCGATTCGGCGCTGCGACACTGATGTCGAGGTTCCGTTCTACGTGGAGCCGTGGACGGCGAATACCGACAGTACAGTGTGCTGGGTGCGCGTAGTGGACATTCCTGCGGCACGATCTGTAACGCTAAAAGTGCTCACAAACCCATCGCAGACTGTATCGAAGTCGAATGGCAAAGCAACGTTCTTGGTATTCGAGGAGAACATTGCGGCTGCATCGGCGACCAGCGAGCGCGGACCATACACGATGTGGAATGGCACTCCGCCTGCGTTTGGAACGGGGCTAATCATGGAAGCCCGTGTGCGTGCGCAAGCAAACGGTGTAGGCTATCTCGCGTACTTCAGCAATACACCAACCATGAGCCAAGGGTATCTGATCAAGCATGATGCTGTCGTGGGATCGAGAGCGCCGGACCACTGGCGTGTTGATGGGAACGAAGTAGTAAAGCTCGGTGATCAAGAGTACGATTGGAATGCCGATGAATGGACTCGGTACTCGATCCGAATGACGCGTGACTCAAGCATTATTCAACGTCAAAGCGAAGCTGCACGAGGTCGTTTCTCCACAATCCGCGCGCAGCGTCCCGATCCGGGATGGTCGTGGAACAGCTTTGGTGTTGCGCAACAGGCATCCACACCCGGAAGATTTACAGCAGAATGGGTGCGTGTGCGCCCCTTGTTGGAGATTGAACTTGGCGTAGCTCGAAAGGGAAGCGCGATCACGAGTGTTCCGGTGATACCGGTGATATGCGGTTCCCAGCCAGCCGTGATGACGGGTCCGGCGGGATGGACATCATATGCATGGTCCACAGGCGCTACAACGCGCACGATCACAGTCACAAACCCCGGAACAGTTCATCTTGATGTGAGCGACAATAACGGTTGCAGTGTGCGTATCGGCCCGTTCACCATTGCCAGAGATCAGGCACCAAATGGCGGACGTGATACGATCATCGCCTTGTGTCTTGGACGTCGCGAGACGCTGAGGCTTCCTGCGGGCTTTGCGTCGTACAGGTGGTTTATCTCAACGGGATCAAAGCAAACGCTTGTTGCGCGGGATACGAACGCCATTACAATTGACTCCGCGGATATCTTCACGGGCATTGTCGGCACAGCTGCTGGATGTTTTGATACAGTGCTCTTCCGCGTGAATCGTACCTACGACACGACTGCGTTCATCATATCCGACAAGGGTACATACGAGATGTGCCAGGGCGACACGATCATGCTTTACGCATCGCCTGCAACTGGCTTCTATCAATGGTTTGTAGACGGCGTTGCCGTGCCGGGCGCGACAAAGGAAGAGTTCCCAGCAACACGTGCCGGTGTCGTGTCGGTGAATGTTCGTGTTGGTGACTCGGTAAACACATGTGTGTCGCGTGCATCAGCGACGATTCTTGAGACGACTCGATCTACACTCTCGATTGACACCACAACAACGTTGTGCGAAGGCGATACGTTGCGGATCGATCCAGGAACCGGATTTACAAGTTTCCGATGGTTCGAAGGAGTGCCACCACGCTTGGTGGATACCAATCGCATCTTCAAGATCGTAAACGCAGGCATTTACACACTCCAAGCAAGTGTTGGCGGACTCTGTGCAGACACAGCATCGGTCACTGTAACAATTCTGCCGGCACCACCGGTGAAGGTCGTCAGCGTCTCCGGTGACACGTCGATGTGTATCGGTCAAACGCTTGAGCTTCGCGCTGATGGGAATGTTCCTGGCGTAGTATGGAACACTGGCGACACGTCGCGACTGATCACTATCACACGTCCTGGCGTGTACAGCGCGCGTGTTGAATACCCCAATGGCTGTGTGAAGATCGACAGCATAAACATCCGTGATGGATTGGAAAAGTCCGAGATCATTGCAATTGATAAGCAGGCGCTGTGTAGCGAGCGCGACTCAACGCGACTGACCACGGTAGGGAAGTTCAGCAGTTATCTGTGGTCAACCGGGCAACGATCAGACACCATCTGGGTCTATCAACCAGGCACGTATTCGGTGAAGGTGCGCTTGTTCGAATGCGAATCGGAAGGTTCGATCATCATCGAGCGTGCAGATCCTCGCGGACCGAAGACGGTTGTGTTTGCCGATACCACATCGGTGTGTCCACCAGACCCCGTGATACCTGTCACGGTTGAGAACGGACAAGCAATTCCACGTCTGTATCGCATTGCCGTGTTGGAAGGTCAGTTCGCGCCGGTTGAACCAGGCGTACTTATCGCCCCACAAACCAAGGGTGTACTGTCGATCCGGTACACCGGCGATGCAGCCACTCCGGGCATCTTCCGCGCACGGATACGATTGTACGACGACTGTGAGTGGAGTGAGGAGCAAATCATGTGGGCGGATTACGGAGAGAAGCGCGTCGATGTGCAATTGCGCATGTCGCAACCACAGCTGCGCAGCGGACAAGAGCTTACGCTTGCGCTTGCGGGCGGAGATGCATCGGGAATTCGACGCTTTCGTAATCGCGATACCGTGTGGGTTTCACTTAGCATGAGCTCGGACGTCCTCGAAATTGTAAGTGCATCATCCACATGTCAGACTAAGAACATTAGCGTTGATGATACGAACGGACGAGTAACGTATGTCATGACCAGCTGCAGTGATGGAACAACAGATCCCTTCCTGGAGCAGCGTGTGCGCGTACTTGTGGGCACATCCCTCAATGCAACGTACCGCATCGACAGTGTGCGGGGGAACAACCCATGTTTCCGAATGCCGTACGTGACTGATGATGTTGTGCTACCGATCACACCGTTTGGATGTGAGCTTTCAACGATTACACGCGATAACGCACCTGGAATCATCCTACGGGAACTCAACGTCGACGACGTCGTTGTCGACATCGAAGCATCGTCACATGACGTGACCATCGCAACATCCGACATCATGGGACGCGTCATCGCCACGGAGCTCGTTCGAGCCGACGATACGCACAGAACACGTCGTATTGCGCGTGCGCATGGATGGACGTACATCATGTCGATGAGTGCTGCTGGAGCGAAGGGAGTGGCAATCCGATGAAGGTACTCACTGCGACTCGTGCACTCGTCATTGCGACATGTCTTCTCGGATTAACATCAGCAACAGCACAGATCGACACCACGGGTCTGCGATTCGACTGGACATACGATGTTGACTCAACACTACGGAGCGTCTTCGGAGAGCTTCGTGCCGGTCCCGCGCTACACCTTACACCAGAGCTCCGATGCCTTGAGGATGGTGCCTGCGTGCCCTTCACAGGCGGCTTCGGATTTACGATGGGAGGAGCGCTTGGATACGATCAACGCATTATGCGCGATTGGAGCATTATCGGAACGGCGGGCATACACCTCTGGAATGCGTCGATGTCGGCAACCGATGCATCACTGCGTGTTCGCCTAGGCAATGGCGAAGTTGTGCCGCTTACGCGTGAGCTCTTGCTCAGTGCGTCTGGCACACGACTTGACGTAAGCGTCGGTATGCAATACCATGCACAGCAGTGGCGTTTTGCATTTGCACCAGCATTCATGTTGAACATGGGCGACCCAACGTGGAAGCAAGAGAGCCGGATTCTTGAACCCCCTGGTATCCGGTATCCCGATGGTAGTACGTCGCAAGTTGTCGTCCCAACGACTGCGATTGCCAATGCCTCGGGCTTCCGCGTTGGTGCTCGCGCCACAGCTGGGTATGATATCCCACTGTCGAAGAGCGTTACGCTCACGCCATCGCTCATGCTGGGGTACACCCCAATGTCGATCGTATCGTCGGCTTCGTGGTCGGACCTAGCATTGCAAGGGGGCGTGCAGCTCCGCTTTGATGCAAGCTCGTATCCTGACACGGTCATCCGACGTCAGCGCATTGAGCGCATTGACACCGTGCTTGCGAAACGGTTCTCCGAAAGTGGGCGTCGTGGACAGCAGTATGTGTTGGGCATTGATACAGTGAGCTACGACACACTACGTCGCGACCTTGTCCGCTATGATCTCACGCTCCTGCGTCGTGTAGACACACTGCTTACGCTTGATCGGCCGACGAAGCTAAACGTGAAGCTTGGCAAGCGCGCCGTTAGCCTCATCAACAAGCGTCAGCTTGAAGGAGCAGATACAGCAATCATCAACGAGCAGAATCGCATGATCGCACGTGAAATGGCTGTAGAGCTAACCATGCGTCAGACGAACATGACGTTTGCGACGATGCCCTTTGTGTTCTTCGACTCTGCGCAGGCGCGCATACCGGATCGATATCGAAAGATCAACGAGACAGAAGAGTATGTACCTGGACGCTATGCGAAGGGGCAGCACGACGTCGCACTTGACGTTATGAACGTCATGGGCTATCGTCTTGCACGACAGAAGGACACTATCGTGATTCGCGGATATGCCGATCGTGTGAGTGAAGGTGCAGATTGTGAACTTGCACGACGTCGGGCCGAAGCCGTGCAGCAATACATCTCAACCGCATGGAAGGTAGATCCGTCGCGACTCAAGGTAGAAGTGGCGCAGGGATCATGTGCGCCTGAGTCTGAGAGTAACCCTATTAACCTTGGTGGACGCGAAGAGAATCGTCGCGTAGAGTTCTTCGCTGCGAATCGCGAGTACTTCATGCCGGTAGTCTTTATCGATCTTCAGACACTCGTGACAACCAACCTCGATTCGATGGCGCTCGATCTTGATGATGCAGACGACCCTGTGGTCCGCTGGCAAACTGAGTTCCTTCAAGGCGAAACGATGTTGTTCCGTCGAGCAGCAAATGGCTCCATTGACACAAGTTCGTTGGCATTTCCACGTGAAGCAAAGGACAAGCTGAACCCTGATTCACCGGATCCCATTTACATCAACTTCGCTGCCTACACACGCGACGATGATACTATCGTCGCTCAACTGGAGATCCCGATAGAAAAGATCACTGATCGCATCAAGCTACGGAGTCTGTCACTGGCGATGTTCTCTGTGCGGAGTGCAGACATCTCCGA
The DNA here is from genome assembly GCA_964465685.1 of uncultured Melioribacter sp. Lineage (GTDB taxonomy): Bacteria > Bacteroidota > Ignavibacteria > Kapaibacteriales > Kapaibacteriaceae > UBA10438. The sequence goes on along the minus strand of CAYXKK010000039.1, from coordinate 3,673 downwards.
TCGCGACCGCGACCTTGTGGCTGCGTTCGCGGAGCGATTGTCACCGGGCGATCGCGTATCGGCTTTCGGATATACAGATGAATTGGGTTCAGCTGACTTGAATCAGCAGCTTGCCATTAAGCGTGCACGCAATGCCGCGTCAACACTCGCGAAGCTTCGACCCGACGTGATTATCACAAAGGTTGAAGGTGTTGCAAATGCGCGGTTCCCTGTGGGAGTTACGTCGTACGGACTTCCAGAGCAGCGCTTTATGAGTCGGACGGTTCAGCTAGAGGTCGAGGAATAGTTGCCGCGATGAGTGCTACGAGTTCGCGCGTGAAGTCGCGATACTCAACAGGCTTGGTGACGTAGTGGTCAGCCCCGGCTGCGAGGCACAGCTCGCGGTCGCCTGGCATCACAAGTGCGGTGAGCGCGACGATGGGCACGTGCTGATCGCTTCGCTCAGCAGCGCGTATCCTACGAATCGTCTCGAGTCCGTCCATACCCGGCATTTGGATGTCCATCACGATGATTGATGGAGGCTCGTGTGCTATGAGTGCATCCAAACATGCTTGTCCGTTCGAAAACTCACGGACGCTGAATCCCTCGTGCTCGGCGTAACCACGGAGCAAGCGTCGGTTCATAGCGTTGTCGTCTACGATGTAGAGCATACCGTGTTGGGTAGGACCCGCCGATATTGATGTCGTCGCATCTACGGGCACAAAATGATGCTCGAAAATTGTCTGTTGCATGTCCTCCCATGGCAGTATCACGGTAAACGTGCTCCCTTTGCCAACCGTCGAACGCACCTCAACGACTCCACCGTGGAGGTCTACGATGCGTTGCACGATCGGTAGCCCAAGCCCCGTGCCCTCATGATGTCGGGACAGGCGGGAGTCCAGCTGTGTAAAGGGCTCGAAGACATGACGCAGATGTTCTTCCGGAATGCCGATGCCATCGTCCTCAATGTCAATACGGACGACCTTGCCCTCTCGGTCTGGTTTTACATTGATTGCTACGTAGCCCCCTTGTGGAGTAAACTTGATGGCATTACTCATCAAGTTCACGAATACTTGTTTGATGCGACGCACATCGCCCAACAGCACAACGCGCTCGTTTGGCATTGAGAACTCGAGATGTATACCTTTGCGATGTGCAAGCTCACGCATAATCGAAAATGTCGACCGAAGCAGATCCTCGACGTGATACTCTTCGACGTAGAGGTCAATCTCGCCTAAGCGTGCACGTGAAAGATCGAGAAGATCGTTGATCAACGACAGCAGATGCTGCGCTGCTTCGCGTGCATCGGAAATACACTCACGTTGTGACAGGGACACTTGACCGTAGATCCCATCAGAGAGTGCTTCGGTAACACCGATTATAGTGCTTAGTGGGGAGCGCAACTCGTGTGACATATTCGCAAGGAACGTATCCTTCATCGTGTTTGCATGTTCGAGTTCAGCATTGGCGCGCTCGAGCTCATCACTGCGTCGAGCCAGCTCGTCACGTGCGCGAGCCTCTTCTATCTTTGAACGATATCCAACAATGAGGCTTGCATACGTAGTTATAAGGGGCTCGAAGATCTCTTCCTCAAAACACACAGCCATGCCGCGGTCGAATCCCAGAACGACGAAGCCAACAACATCGAGACCGCTGCGGACAGGGAAAATTCGTGATTCTCCACTAGGATCATTTGTGCCGAGGTAGAACATCATCGCTTGTTCGCATGGAATCGGGTCAGGATCCAGTTTGCATTCGTCTAGTGCAATAACAAAGGTGTCTGGAAGAGGATTCCACGTACGATGTAGCTCAGTGATCTCAGGTGACGAGTTCGTGGTTGCGTGAATAACGAAACTACGCACACCCATGATATCGCGAACGCCTGCGAGCATACCCCGTTGCACTTGCGTTGATTTTAACAACGCATCGAGGATCTCTTGAAATGCCAAGAGTGGGTCGTTACCCATCACAAAATGATTATTCGCCATCGAAATAGTGCTTAGCACCTCGTTGCGCCGAACTAAGCTCTGCTCTGCACGCTTGAGATCATCGATGTTTACGTGTGAGCCAATCATCACGATCGGCTGACCGTCCTCGCTCCACTGAATAACGCGTCCCCGCACGAGTGTCCAAACCCAAGTGCCATTCTTCGCACGAAAGCGCGACTCCGTTCGCCACTCCCTTAACTCTCCTGTACGATATGGCTCGAAGTTCGTCGGTGTCGCAATGACATCGTCTGGATGGATGAGCGACAGTGCCCATTCGGCAGATGTCTGTATGTCCGACGGCTCATATCCCAATGATGCGAGAAAATTCCCAAGAAAGAGCACGTGTTGGTCAGGCACGTTCCAGACCCAGATGCCATCATTCGAGTTACTGATAGCCAGTTGTTTATATGCTGAAACGGTATCGTGCTGCTCTTGCGATGTATCGAGTTGACCAACTGGATGTTCGACGAGAATCAGTGTTTCGGATCCAATACTCCGATAACTGCCATACATCCGGCGTGAACCGAGCTGGGGATGCGGCGCATTGTACATGGTATGGAACGTCTGATCGGCCTGCAACGCACGCTCAAGAGATTGGAGGATTCCACTCCGATCACCATCATGCAAGAGATCGTGAAACGCAATGCCTAGCAGGCCTTGCGAGGTTGTTCCTCGTGCGAGCGCGAATGCTGTGTTTGCAAACACGACCATGCCACTGCGTGCGATACACACTCCCGCAGGAAGCTCGTGAAGGAGGTTGGATTGGTCCATATCTCGATTTCTATGTCGTGAACGTCGATGTCGAATGAATGTCTAACATCCGCAAGAAAATGTCATGACTTTGTAAAATTATTCAGGGCGCTTGCGTGTGACCGTATGGTGTCGTCATATTGGTCGTGACATGTGTATATCGGGGAATACATAATCTCAGTAACAAATTGCGCATGACGTGCGTAAGAGCAGCTAATCTGCGGCATTTTATCACCATGGTAGATTACGAGAGGAAGTTTGTATGGAAGAGAGGGGATTACTGATTATGCTGGTCGACGACGACGAACGGTTTCGTCGGTCTTTTTGCGAGTATTTCAAGAAGCACGGCCTAAAGATCGTAGATGTGGGAAGTGCTGAAGAAGCTGAGAAGGTTGTCGACAATAGTCACATCGACCTCGCGATTATTGATTGGAAGCTTCCGGGAACAGACGGTGTAGAATTGTGTTCCAAGCTCCGAACCATGCATCCCGAAATGCCCCTTGTCATTCTCACTGGACGTGTTGATCTCGATTCGCAACTTGAGGGCTACACCTATGGGGCAGACGACTACTGGACGAAGCCATTCCCGATGAGTCTCGCACTTGCCAAGTCGCAGGCGATGCTGCGGAAGCATGTTGCACTTACGCTCCATGCCGACCGCATCCGTATGGGTGAAGTTGAGGTCGATTTCCGCACGCGCACGGTGCATCGAAATGGCACTCGTGTGGATCTCTCAGAGAAAGAGTATGGCATCCTGCGCACGCTCGCACTCGAAGATGGTGCGCCGGTGCGACGCGAGACGTTGCTCGCGCGCGTGTGGGGCTACGATGCCGTGCCAGTTACACGCACCGTGGATAATTACATCGTCAACCTGCGTCGCAAGCTGGAAGACGACCCGGCACGGCCACGCTACTTAGTGACCGTCGGTGGAATTGGCTATCGGTTAGTCTCGGACT
>CAYXKK010000038.1:0-11263 GCA_964465685.1 uncultured Melioribacter sp. | reverse complement strand
CAATCGAGATGCTGAAGAGCTATACGCTGAAGTAAGGGTGGGGATACGAGGGGGGTTACGACCCCAACTCCCTCAACAACGCCTGCCGCTCGATTTCGAGCTGACGGATGCGGCGTTCTAGTGAGTCGAGCTCCTCGGGCATAGAATCAATTTCGATGCGCAGCTTTGACGCTGCTTCGTCGACAAGGTCAATTGCTTTGTCGGGCAGGAATCGGTCTGTGATGTAGCGGTTGGAGAGCTGCGCGGCAGCCACGATCGCTGCATCGGTGATCCGCACACCGTGGTGTACCTCGTAGCGCTCCTTGAGTCCGCGCAGGATACTGATGGTGTCGTCAACGGTTGGCTCCTGCACGAGCACCTTTTGGAAGCGACGCTCAAGTGCGGGATCTTTTTCGATGTGCTGACGGTACTCGTCGAGCGTGGTTGCGCCAATGGCACGCAACTCACCACGCGCAAGCGCTGGCTTGAGGATGTTTGCTGCATCCATTGCGCCACCTGTTGCACCTGCGCCGATGAGCGTATGCAACTCATCGATGAAGAGAACAAACTCGCCGTTGGAGTCGGCTACTTCTTTGATCACAGCTTTTAGACGCTCCTCGAACTGACCTCGGTACTGGGTACCTGCGATCAATGCGCCCATGTCGAGCGAGAATATCGTCTTCGACTGTAGTGTTTCAGGCACGTCCTGCGAGACAATGCGTTGGGCAATGCCTTCCACGATCGCCGTCTTGCCAACACCAGGTTCACCAATGAGGACAGGGTTGTTCTTTGTGCGACGTGCCAATACTTGCAGCACACGACGAATCTCTTCTTCACGACCGATCACGGGATCGATCTTGCCTTTGCGTGCTTCTTCGTTGAGGTTACGCGCGTACTTCTCGAGCGACTGGTACGTTTCCTCGGCATTCTGTCCGGTCACTCGACGATTGCCGCGGATGTCTTTGAGAACCTTGAGCACGACGTCACGCGTGACGCCCTGATCGCGTAGAAGCTGACCCGCATTCGACTTCGATGCAACGATGCCAAGCAACAGGTGCTCGGTGCTCACATACTCGTCGTTCAGTTTTGATGCTTCAGCGAAGGCATCCTGGAGCGCCTTTTGTCCATCTGACGAGACACCCATGCCACCAGCCCCTTGCACCTTCGGCAATGCAGCGATGGCATCGGTTACCTTCTGTGCAACCACCGATGTCTGCGCGCCAGCCTTGGCGAGGATAGGTCCGACCACGCCTTCTTGATCGGCCAGCAAGGCTCCAAGCAGGTGAAGAGGTTCAAGGACTTGATTCGAGTGCTCACCAGCGAGCTCTTGCGCCTGTTGCACTGCCTCTTGGGCCTTGACTGTAAGCTTGTTCATGTTCATAGCATTCCACCACAATAGTGTGTCGGTGCACTATGACGAACGTACACGGCGCTTGTTTTTCGTTGTACTTGCATTCATGCCGGATCTCCCTCCGATGCGTCACGGGCGGACTTGCGCTTGCCGCGGATGACGTAGTACGCGTACATGCCAAGTGACCAGAAGACGAAGTTGAAGACGCCTGTGAAGGCGAGCTTGACGGGGCTTGCTTCGTCGTCTGTGAACCACGTGAACACGGTCATGAACACCGCGAACAACGCACCGCGAATCATGATCTCGTTGCGCGCAGCCTTGCGTTGCTCGCGCGTACTCAGCACCACCTCGCTAGCGGCTCCAACTATGCCACGGACCTTGAGAGCGATCATGTACACAGCTCCAATCAGCACCGCTGTCAGAACGAGTGTGATACCCACGAGTTCGAGCTCTGGAAGGAAGTAGAGGTAGATTCCTCCGACGCCCATCATGAGCGCGAGGCTTGCGATGAGCACGACGTACGCCGTCTGGAAGCTGCGATACCGGAGGATCTCATCCTGCTTGATCATCGATTCAACATTGTGGATGCTACTCATGGGTTGTGATGATTGCATGTGTTACTCCTTCTCCAGAATGAAGATCTCATCGACACGAGTTCCAAGCTCAGCAGCGATGCGCAAGGCGAGCGCTACCGAGGGGGCATAGGTGCCCTGCTCGATGTAGTTGATGCTCTGCCGGCTCACACCGACGCGCTCTGCCAGCGTGGCCTGCGTAATGCCACGCTCGGTACGCTCGGCCCGTACACGATTTACCAGTTTTGGTTCAGCCATTGTCAAATATACTTGACACGATGCCCAATGTCAAGTATAGTTGACATGCTGACGTGCTACTTTTGCACCATGAACTTCACCGTGAAAAACCCAGACTTCCGTCAGACGATCATTAACCACCTCGAGCGCCAGGAATTCATGAAGCACATCGGCTGTGTGCTTACCGTGATTGAGCCCGGCTATGTCGAGGCTGAGATCACACTCGGTAAGGAGCACCAGCAGCAGATCGGTCTGGTGCATGGCGGTGTGACTGCCACCATTGCCGATGTGGCCGCGGGGTTTGCAGGCTTTACGCTGGTCGGACCCGATGAACACACTGTTACAGCGGAACTCAAGGTGTCGTATTTCCGTAAGGGGCTCGGAGCGAAGCTTCGTGCTGTGGGCACCGTTGCTAAGGCAGGAAATTCGATGCACTTCTGCGAAGCATCGGTGTACTGCGTAAACGACGATGGGGAAGAAGAGCTGATTGCAAAGGCAACGACCACAATGGCAATAATTCGACCTTGATGCGTCAGAAGATGCTGACGGTAGTGCGTTCACCGAACAAGGACATGTCATGAGTAAGATTCTCTGGGTCGACGACGAAATCGATTTGTTGCGTCCACACATCATTCTGCTGCAGCAGCGCGGCTATGATGTGTCAACTGCCACCAATGGCGAGGACGCGATCGAACTCGTACAGGAGAATCGATACGACTTGGTCTTTCTTGATGAGAGCATGGTTGGTATTTCCGGACTCGAGACGCTCTCGGTGTTGAAGGACATTGATCCCTCAATTCCGATCGTCATGGTCACCAAGAATGAGCAAGAGTCGCTCATGGAAGAGGCTATCGGTCGCAAGATCGATGACTACCTCACCAAGCCCGTTAACCCAACGCAGATTCTTGCTGCCTGCAAGAAATTCCTCGATACACAGCGCATCACCGAAGAGAAGATCACACAGGATTTTCATCAGGGATACTCCGACATTACGCGTCGCCTCATGGATCACATGGATTGGTCCGATTGGCTCGATGTGTATCTCAAACTCACCGAGCGTTCGCTCGAGGTAGATCAGCATCCAACGGTCGGACTCGAGCAATCACTGCGCGATCAGTGGCGCGAGTGCAATGGTGCGTTCTCACGTTTTGTCGAAGAAGAGTATTTCGACTGGCTCTCCGATAAACGTCCTGATGGTGCGCCGCTGCTCTCGCCCCATATCGCCGACACGCATTTGATTCCTAAGCTCAAGAGCGGACGTCCAACGGTGTTCATCGTTGTCGACTGTATGCGTCTTGATCAATGGATGATGATGGAGACGTACCTACGTCCACTCTTCACTATTCAGCGCGACTACTACTGCTCGATTCTTCCAACGGCAACGCCGTATGCGCGCAATTCCATTTTCGCCGGATTGTTCCCGACGGACATCAACAAGCATTATCCGCAGTTCACCATTGACGAGCGTGGTAATGATGAGCATACACTCAATCGTCACGAGAAGGAACTGCTCGCAATGCTGCTGCAACGTCGACGCGTGCAGCTAAAGAACGACTTGCAGTACATCAAGATTATCGACACCGATTTCGGCAAGCGCATCGAAGCAGATATCATGCGCTATGCAAAGCATCATCTCACCGCGATTGTCATCAACGCCGTTGACATGATTGCGCACTCGCGATCTGACTATCCGATCCTCAAAGAAATCGCTCCCGACGAATCAGCATATCGCTCGCTCACGCGCTCGTGGTTCTTGCACTCGTCGTTCTACGGAATTCTCCGTGCGCTGTCGACCATCAAAGACATCCAGATCGTGATCACTACCGACCACGGAAGTGTGCGCTGCATGCGCGCTTCCAAGGTTATCGGTGATCGCGAGACCACCACGAATCTCCGTTACAAGATCGGTCGCAACGTCAAAGCTGAAGCACGCGACGCCATGATCATCCGTGATCCCCAAGCCTATAAAATTCCTGCAGGGGGCGGATCGGCCACCAGCGTCGTGATCGCCAAGGACGACCATTATTTCGTCTACCCGACGGATTATCACCATTACCTGGCCAAATACCGCGATTCCTTCCAGCATGGGGGAATTTCCATGGAGGAGATGATCCTTCCCGTGGTAACTTTGGAGCCCCGTTAACAAGGGGCTAGCACGTTCCTGTTCCAGTATGGGAAATACTCCATGGAGGATGTTACCCTCCGTTCGCACAGCGAAGCCGAGACAATTCAGATAGGGCACCACTTTGCAGAGCGTCTTCGCGTCGGCGACGTCGTAGCGCTTGAAGGTGATCTAGGAGCAGGGAAGACGGAATTCGTCAAGGGTGTCTGCGAGTACTTCTCTGTGGATGACCTGGTCACCAGTCCGACGTTTACCATCATCAACCAGTACGCCGGCACCACGCTTGATGGCGAACCTGTCAAACTCTATCACGTAGATCTGTATCGCATTGATTCGCCCGAAGAGCTCGCAGAAGTTGGCTTCGACGACATGGTCTTCGCGCATGATGCGATCAAACTAATCGAGTGGCCTGACAAAGCTGCGCATCTCATGCCTACACGTAGGTGGGACGTACGCATCACTGCGGATGAACGAGACGATGATCTTCGAAACATCGTCATCTCTGCGCCCCTTGCAACAGAGGTTGCCTAACACGCGCATCGTATCTTTGCACCGTTCGACGAACAGCGAATCTCCAATCAACCTTCATTTGGGACACTCACAGTCATGCACGTAGCAGAACGCATCTCTCGCCTCGGTACAGAAACAGCATTCGAAGTTCTCGTCAAGGCCCGTGCTCTCGAAGCGCAAGGCAAGAGTATTGTGCACCTTGAGATTGGTGAGCCCGATTTCGACACGCCGCCGAACATCATTGAGGCAGCGAAGAATGCGCTCGACAACGGCTTCACGCATTATGGTCCGGCTGCGGGCCTTCCAGAGGCACGCCAAGCTGTTGCTGACTATGTCAATAAGACGCGTGGCTACAAGATGTGGGACGCTGATCACGTGGTGATCACGCCAGGCGCAAAGCCGATCATGTTCTACGGCATGATGGCGATGATCGATCCAGGTGATGAAGTAATCTATCCGAACCCAGGCTTCCCGATCTATGAATCAGTAATCAATTTCCTTGGTGCAAAGCCTGTGCCGCTGCCGTTGCGTGAAGAAAAGGAATTCCGCTTTGACGTTGGCGATCTCGAGGCGCGTATCACACCGAAGACGCGCATGGTGATCATCAACACACCACAGAATCCAACGGGCGGCATCCTTACGCGTGAAGACCTTGAGCAGATTGCTGAACTCGCCATTAAGCACAACCTGATTGTTCTCAGTGATGAGATCTACTCACAAGTGACCTACGGTGATTTCAAGCACACGTCGATCACTGAGTTCGAAGGCATGCAAGAGCGCACGATCATTCTTGATGGCTTCTCGAAGACCTTTGCGATGACAGGCTGGCGTCTCGGCTACGGTCTGTTCCCGAAGGACATGGCCAAGGTTGTTGCCAAGCTGCAGACGAACTGCACAAGCTGCACAAGCTCGTTCTCGCAGATCGCTGGTATCGAAGCATTGCACGATCGCACGTTGCCGCATGTGGATGTCTTCCTCAAGGAATTCGAGCGTCGCCGCGACGCAATCGTTGACGGACTCAATCAGATCCCAGGGTTCCGTTGCCATAAGCCACACGGCGCATTCTATGTGTTCCCGAACATCACGGGCACAGGCATGACATCGCAAGAAGCAGCAGACTTCCTGCTCTATGAAGCAGGGGTTGCATGCTTGAGCGGAACAGCATTCGGTTCGCACGGAGAAGGCTTTATCCGTTTCTCGTATGCCAACAGCATTGAGAACATCAACGAGGCACTCAACCGTGTAGCAGACGCAATCAAGAAGCGCGGATAAGCATGTCGTGCTCAGTCGCGCAATAGTGCACTGAACTTCGTAGGCGTTTTGATCGAAAATGTTCAAGGTGAAATGCCGAGAAATTTCAAGGTATAAAGCCGAGAAATTTCAAGGTATGTTCTTGTAAGTCCTTGAATTACATGCGATATTGCGTCTATGAGCAGATATCGAAAACGGATCGTAGACGATTTGATTCGAGAACGTCTGGGCTACATCGGGGCCGTCGTTCTCGAGGGGGCTCGTGCGACCGGAAAGACGATGACTGGTACTCATCACGCTAAGAGCGTTGCACGTGTTGATATCGAAGTCACCGCTAGTCCGATTCTAGCCGATAATCCGGAGCTTTTAATTGCGGGCGCGGCACCTCGATTGCTTGACGAGTGGCAGATCCTTCCTCCATTATGGAACCTCGTTCGACATGAGGTTGATAAGCGCCAGCAACCAGGACAGTTTATCCTAACTGGGTCGGCAGTTCCGGAGGACGATTCGACCCGACATTCGGGAGCAGGGAGACTCAGCCGATTGCGAATGCGTCCATTTACAACCAGTGAGTCGCATCCAGTCGTCAACCCAATCAGATTGAGCGAACTGCTTAGTGGACAGTCAACAATTCAGGGTCGTTCAGACCTTGATCTCACAACTCTTGTCGGACGGATGACGTCTGGTGGATGGCCAGCCATTCAACACCGTGACGTTGGAGCTGAGAGCTGGGTGCGATCCTACGTTGAAGAGATCACACGTCTAGACGTCGCACGAATCGGTGTTGGAGCACGAAGTCGAGATCCGGAGAAGATCGCCCGAGTGATGAGTTCATTAGCCCGAAACATAGGTTCGGCTCTGCGTGTAAGCACGATCTCTCGCGATACTTCGGGGTCCGAATCCACAATCGCTCACGAGACGATTACCGGTTACCTGGAGGCCCTGCGGCGAGTGTTTATCCTTGAGGAGCTACCGGCATGGCAGCCCCATCTGCGCAGTTCAACCGAGCTGAGAAGCACGCCGAAGTTCTACTTCGTTGACCCATCTATCGGTCCAGCTGTGCTCCGCCTCTCCGCCAAACGAATGCTCCAGGACTTGGAGTACGTTGGTCAGGTGTTTGAAAACCTTGTTGTGCGAGATCTGTTTGTGTACGCTCAAGTGTGCGGTGCGAAGATGTCATACTACCGTGACAATAATGGTCTGGAGGTAGACATTATTCTAGAGGCTGATGACTCTGCATGGGCAGCAATCGAGATCAAACTCGGGCAGCGCAGCTTGGATGACGCGGCGCGTAACCTTCTTCGGTTCCGTGACAAAGTAGACACCGACCGGATAGGTGAGCCGACAGCGTTGATCATTATCACAGGTGGCGGTTATGCGTTCACGCGAAGCGATGGCGTACATGTGGTCCCGATAGACCTCCTGACAGCCTAATCGTGCGCAATCGTCTCACCGATGGATGACAAGCAGCTGAGAGTGCTCACCGTTGAAGACACTATAGATACCGATGGGAAGAGACGATACGTCGATGCGCGTTTCATTGGTACAAATGACGGTTTCGCCGGTGATGCTTGAGATGATCATTTCGCGTTCACACGTGCCACTCTCAGAAATGACTGTAACGTAATCCGAGACCGGGTTCGGATACACTACGAATTGCAATGGTTTGCTTTGTTCGGCTATGCTAGTCAGCTGATCATACTCATACGCCCCGACATCTCGCTGTGAGATCCGGATGCGATCCTCGCACGGGTGCACATAGATGAGTGATGGTGTGAGCGGTAGTTCCTGATAGTTCGGAACAGTCGATGTTGCCATACCTGGTTCAATAGCCTTGCCACGCAATGGACTCGACTCAGTGATGCGGTAGTCGTATGCGCTTGGATTGAGGAACCCTACGTCGTCGGTCGATTGAAATGCGAGGTTGTTTGCTGTATCGACAGTAGCAGCAGAGCCAATCATCACGGTAATGTTTCCGACGAACACGTTGTTGACCGAACGAAGCAAAGTGGTGTTCGAATCCATTCGGAGGAACGTGGACAGAGAACGTGACGATACGACAGTGTTGTGCGAAAGATAGAGGGAGTTGTCAACCGTATCACTCAGACCCTCAAGGCCGTATCCAATCACATTGCCGTTCTCAGCATTAGCCCCCTTGTGAAAGACGTTGCCAATCACAACGCTTGTTCCACCGTTCGGCAGGTCGAGATTCCGCGAACCTCTGCCATCCTCGTTCGAGAGTCTGTTGTAGGCGATATAGTTGAAGTGTGCTCGTGACTTACACTCGTGTCCGACCTCGGTCGCATGTGAGTAGTTGAAGCGAAAGATGAACGCCTTGATGTGGTTGATGTAGATCGCATGCGAGAGTCCATCACCAGCACCACTCTGTTCGAACTCCGAGTACTCAACCAAGATGGTGCTGTTGAGATTATTGCCAGCGAGGATGCCATCCTGATTCTTGCGAAATGCGCAACGTGTTACCGTGAGGTTCGTCCCTTCTGCGCGGATGCCAGCCCCATTCCGATCAGGCACGCGACAGTCGCGGAAGTCAATCCCAAACACGATACAGTCGTCACCCTTGATAACCCAGATGGCCTTCGATTCGGCAGCTTTTCCATCGGCACGTAAGATTGCGAACGAACCTTGGTCGGCCGACGGAGTGCGGAAGAGTTTCAATCGATGAGCACGCCATACAGCGACATCACCAACGTACTCTGCCGGATCAATCCACACCTCGTCACCGTCCTGCACCAGTGATGCCACAGCACTCGGAACCTTGTATTGCTGCGTGGGTCCGACGCGCCATACCTCGGAGCTTGCGATGCACGACCAGCAGCATGTGATGAGGATCAGTGAAGCGAGAAAGGCAAAGCGATGATGCATAGGATGTCAGTAATGCGTTACACGTGTCCGTCTGGCTGTGTGTGACTCTCGAGATGCGTGAAGACCTCCGTTGCGAGACCGAGCTCTGCGCGAATAGCATCTTCAAGTGCAGTTGCCAGCGTATGCGCCTCTTGCATGCGCATGTCATCGGGGAAGATCAAATGATAATCCACGTGGACGGCGTTACCTGAGGCGCGCAGTCGCAGGCGGTGCGTCTCAAGTCCATGCGATGTGCAGAAAGTGTCGATGATCTGTTGTGTGCGAGCACGAACCTGTGGATCAGCATGATCCATGAGTCCACGCACTGAGATGGCGACAAGTTTGCCGCCCTCGCGAATGATGTTCGCACCGAAGACGATTGCAATTATGGGATCGAGCCACAGGTAACCGCTCCATTGGGCGATGAACAGACCCGCCACTGCTCCGGCGCTTGTCCAGACGTCCGTCATCACGTGACGTCCGTTGGCCTCAACGACCAACGATGAATGCTGCTTGCCGGTGCGAATGAGGTACAATCCCAACACCAGATTCACCAGCGCAGCCCCAGCCGTAATCGACATGCCGATGTCGAGTTGTTGCAACTCGACACCGACGACGAGCTTGTTCACGGCACTTACAATGATCACAATCGCAGCAATGCAGATGAGTCCACCCTCAATGCCAGCCGACATAAAACTGATCTTGTCGTGACCGTAGGGATGATCTTCATCGGGTGGACGCGATACCACACCAAGTGCGTACCAAGCGAACCACACTGCAATAATGTGCACAACACTCTCGGCTGCATCGGAGAAGATTACCGATGAGCCTGTCATCACAAACGCAATCCACTTCGCTACCAACATCAGCACACCCGTTGCCAGCGAGAAATTCATCGCTCGACGAGTGAACCCGTTGGTAGCAACAATGGTCGACATGTTAGCTGTTGAGTGTCTTGATGAACTCTTCGTTTGACTTTGTCGCACGCATGCGCTCGAGTAACGTTTCCATCGCTTCGATCGGCGGATCGTCGCCCAAGACCTTACGCAACACCCACACCTTCGCAAGCGTCTCTGGTGACAGAAGGAGTTCCTCACGGCGTGTGCCAGAGCGATTGACATCGATAGCAGGGAAGATGCGGCGATCGGCGATCTTGCGCTCGAGTACGAGTTCCATGTTGCCCGTACCCTTGAACTCTTCGAAGATCACTTCGTCCATGCGCGAGTTCGTTTCGACAAGTGCCGTGGCGATGATTGTCAACGAGCCACCTTCTTCAACGTTGCGCGCTGCGCCAAAGAAGCGCTTCGGACGTTGCATGGCGTTTGCATCGACACCACCGGAGAGCAACTTGCCTGATCCTGGTTGAACCGTGTTGTGCGCACGTGCGAGACGCGTAATCGAGTCGAGCAAGATGATGACATCCTGCTTGGCTTCGACCAAACGCTTGGCCTTTTCAATGACCATTTCTGATACGGCCACGTGACGCTCTGGTGGCTCATCAAATGTTGAGGCAATCACCTCTGCGTTGACGTTGCGCATCATGTCGGTGACTTCTTCCGGACGCTCATCGATGAGAAGTACGATGAGTTTTGCTTCTGGGTGATTCCGCGCAATCGCGTTGGCAAGCTTTTGCAGCAATACCGTCTTACCAGCCTTCGGCGGTGAAACGATCAATCCGCGCTGCCCCTTACCAATAGGTGAGATCAGATCGATAATGCGTGTAGCATATTCCTGCTGAGTTGTCTCGAGCGTCAACCGTTCCTTTGGATAGTAGGGTGTGAGGTTCTCGAAGAGTGGACGTGTTTTGTTCTCGGTAAATGTGATGTAGTTGATGGAATCAACCTTAATCAGCGCGTAGAAACGCTCGCCTGGCTTTGGTGATCGGATGTATCCCTTGATCGTATCACCAGTGCGCAAGCCGTAGCGCTTCACCTGCGATGGAGAAACATAGACGTCATCAGGTGATGGCAAGTAGTTGAAGTTGGCAGAGCGCATGAAGCCGTAACCGTCAGGAAGCAACTCGATCACGCCTGTCGTGAGGGAGATGCCTTCACGTTGCGACTCGCGCATCATGCGTTCATTTTCAGCTTCGACGATGCGGTTAATCAGGTCCTGACGCTTGAGATCGGCAAAATCATCAATGCCGAGATTTTGCGCCATCTCCATGAGGTCGGCGAGCTTCTTCGCGTTGAGTTCGTTGATGTCGATGACTGGGCCAGAGAGGAGGAACTCGCGTTCTTCACGCTCAATCTCCATGTCGTAGGAGCGATCACGTTGTCCGAATCGCTCATGACCACGTTCATTTCCGCGATCACGTCCACGACCACGTCGACCACGTCGACCACTCCGGTCAAAACGGTCGCGTCCCTCGCGGTATTC
>CAYXKK010000037.1:0-12372 GCA_964465685.1 uncultured Melioribacter sp. | reverse complement strand
CGCCGTGATGACCGTCCAGACAATCGCGGTCCGCGCCGTGATGATCGGCGTGATGATCGTGGACCACGCAGCGGAGGTCCATCACGTGGACCTCGCCGTGACGATCGACCGGATAATCGCGGTCCACGTCGTGAATTCGATGATGAACGCCAACCGCTAACAAACGAGAGTTCGTTCGTACGCCCTCGTCGTGACGATCGTGGCCCGCGCGGTGGTGGCCCTTCACGCGGCCCACGCAGCGGAGGCCCGTCACGTGGTCCACGCCGCGATGATCGTCGTGATGATCGCGGCCCACGCAGTGGTGGTCCGTCACGCGGCCCTCGTCGTGATGACCGTCGCGATGACCGTCGCGATGATCGCGGTCCACGCGGTGGTGGTCCGTCACGCGGACCTCGCCGTGATGATCGTCAACCAATGAGTAACGAGTCGCCGTCAGCACGTCCACGTCGTAGTGGTCCTCCTCGCGGTGGACAGCGTCGTGGTGGACCGAAGAGTGGTGGGGTGTACTCTGGCGGTAAGTCCGGTGGTCCACGTCGTTTCGATACCGAACCTAAGCGTAGCAAGGTCTACACGTCGGAGATGTTTATCTACAAAGAGAACCTCGACGAGAAGAAACCTACTGAACGCAAGATGCGTAGTCGACGCAAGCGTCCATCATCGGACGATTAACAGTACATCAGTTCATCAACACCACAACATTCCAGGATATCTGCATGCGACACATCCTTGTAACCCTTGTGTTTTGTTCCGCTTTCGTCGTTGGCTCCGCGCAGAACGCAGAGCGCACGCCAGCGAAGAACGACTCGTTGTTTGCCGAGATGTCGTTTGACTTCGGCGAGCGCTCACCATCAGTTAACCTGTGGTACGGCGGGGCATCAAGCTCACGCGATGGCGCAGGTACGATCGCACCGCAAACGATGTACGGTGGATCGCTCGGCATGGAGCGCGAGCGGGCATGGCGCTACGGCGAAGACATCATTTTGCACAATGGTACGAGCTTGTACTTCGCATACGGACCTGCAGCAACGGGCAATGTAACTGCGTCGACAACGATGGATCTTCTACGCTTCGGCATCATGGATGAAACAGGCTATGGCTATCGACTTGGCGAATCGAGCAACATCTCGTTTCTCGTTGGACAAAGCGGTCTGTCGTGGACGACTGTTAGTTCGTCAGTGCTTCCAGAGAACGAGCCAAGTCAGGCACAAGCTATCCGTGATTTCGAGGGCGGACTTCGCTTCAGCGAAACAATGCGTCCAACGATTGCGTGGCGCATCGCTTCACCAGTGAGCCTGCGTGTTGGGTACGAATGGACGCAGGTCTATCCACGCCACATGTTCTGGTACTGGGCGATGAGCAGCGGTATTGAAGGCATTGCTGATGCAACAGCATCATGGTTCGCACGCGAGATCGGTAAGTCGTCACCGGCAGCAATGCCAATCATGTACTTCCTGCTTCGCACAGGTGTAGCAGCGGGCTTCAAAGCACTGCGCATGAATCAGATGAACTGGCCATTTGAAACAGCTGCGCCGATGAACATCCAGATCTGGAACGTCGGTACATCAATTCACTTTTAACACATCCTTGACCAACGACTAACGAAGGCGACGACTGTGAGCATGCAAACTTCAGCCACAATTGGTGGCGTAGCAATTGACGAGATTCTTGCGCTTGATGGCGCGCCAGTCTATGTCTATGACTCGGCAATCATCAAACGTCAAGTCGATCGCCTTCGCTCGGCGTTTGCAGGCTTCGATCATCGCATCATGTATGCGTGCAAGGCTCTGTCGAACATCACGGTCCTGCGTTTGATGAAGCAGTTCGGTGCTGGACTCGACACTGTGTCGATTCAAGAAGTTGAGCTCGGTCTGCACGCCGGATTTACGCCCGACGAAATTCTGTTCACACCAAACATGGTGTCGTTCGAGGAGTTACGTCGTGCCGTGAACTACGGCGTGCACATCAACATCGACACCATCTCTGTGCTCGAGCAGTTCGGACATGAGTTCGGTGGACGTGTGCCAGTGTGTCTGCGCATTAACCCGCACATTATGGCAGGGGGCAACGAACGCATCAGCACCGGACATATTGATTCCAAGTTTGGTATCTCGATCCATCAGATGCGTCACGTACAGCGTGTCGTGGCAACACACGGCATCCACGTCAACGGACTCCACATGCACACTGGGAGCGACATCCTCGATCCCGATGTGTTCCTGCAAGGAGCCGATCTGTTGTTCGACATTGCAGAGTCCTTTCCTGATGTCACGTTCGTAGACTTCGGCAGCGGCTTCAAGGTGCCGTACAAGCCAGACGACATCACGACCAACGTTGAAGAACTTGGAGCAAAGCTCACCAAACGTGTGCACGAGTTTAATGCCAACCGTGCGCATCCTGTTTGTGTATGGTTCGAGCCAGGCAAGTACCTCGTGAGTGAATCAGGAACGTTCCTTGCGCGCGTGAATGTGATCAAGCAGACAACTGCGACGGTGTTTGCAGGTGTTGATACCGGCTTGAATCACCTTATCCGTCCGATGCTCTACAACTCCTATCATCACATCACCAACGTCTCGAACCCAACAGGTACGCCGCGCATCTATACCGTTGTTGGCTACATCTGTGAGACCGATACGTTTGGTTGGGATCGCACGTTGAACGAAGTACGTGTTGGTGACATCCTGGCATTCGCCAACGCTGGCGCGTACGGCTTCATGATGTCGAGCAACTACAACAGTCGCTACCGTCCTGCCGAAGTGCTCGTGCATAACGGACGTGCGCATGTGATCCGACGTCGTGAGACGCTCGAGGATCAACTGCGAACACAGATCGACGTTGTGCTGGACGCTTAACGAGTTGCGCGATAGCGCTCAATCTCTGCTGCGAGACGCTTGATGACCATGCCTACGATGAGTGTGTCATCGGTGAGGCCGAGGATTGGTAGGACATCTGGTACCAGATCGCTAGGGAGCAAGAAATAGACCAATGCACCTAGGATAAGTGCACGCGAGCTCCATTCCATCTGGAACGAGCGATCGCGCACCATGCGCACGAGCATGCCGATGTTATGCAGGAGAAACCACGTCGCTTTGCGTGGCTGGATAGAGCGCAGCCGGGCTTCGGTGCGTTCTACGATTTGGTCTTCGTCCTCTGGACGGACAGATGACGCCGCATCACGAAGGACATCGTCGGGACGTGATGCATCCATCGTGGTTACTCAGACTTACCGCTGCGCCACATGATGGCCAGCGGGATAGCGACGCAGTACCCGAGTACCAAGACAACAGGAGCAACGTCGACGGCAAGCGGATTATCCCATGCGTCCATACCGGTGCTCAGGAGCACAAAGCCAAGGACAATCACGCCCACACCGGCTGCAATCAGCTTGTACTGCATTGCGCCAAGAGGATTTGTCCAGGTTGTCTTTGAGGAACTCGAAGCTGCGCGACCAATTGGACGATCAGAGGTGTTCTTTGCCATTGCTGTGCCTTGAGAAGTATGTGGCGAATCTACAAAAAGGCACGCTTAGTCCCGAGATGCCAGGAACGTCGTTAGGTTCTCATTTGGGGAGAGACCAAACTTCTTCCGCATGCGCTCACGGTGCTTTTCGACTGATCGCACAGAGCACGAAAAGAGTCGTGCTACCTCACGCGATGGCATCGGTAGACGGAGGAAGACAGCCAACCGGAGCTCGGTAGGCGTGAGCGTCGGGAAATCCTGCGCGAGCTTCTGTAGAAATGCGCCTTGCATTGTCTCGAGGACAAACTCAAATCGCTTCTGTTCGCCCGAGTTGAGCGCCGAAGCGATCTCGTCAAGAGTTTCTTGGACGCCGTCAGTTGACCCCGGAGTAAGCGCTGACTTCAAGAGATCTGCTGCGCGCCGCAACAGCGACGTATAGCGGACCTCACGAATAGTCATTGCACGAAGAAGCTTGTGCGATTCCTCAAGTGAGAGTGAATCGATGTCGTTCTGTTGTGGTGTTACATTACCCATCGTATTACATCTCGTTCTAGTTCAACAATTCCATGTGTTCGGAGCTCCCGCAAGGTTGCATCGACGATCCGCTGCGGCGTGCCTGTCATGCGCTCAAGTAGGGATGATGGCACGGGTATGCTCGATGCGCCGTTGGTATCGACGCCGAACACATCTGCTATAGTGTGAAGGATGCCAAGAATATGATCGCCAGCGCTTGCTGATGAGCAAACCTCGGACAAATGACGCGCCACTTCGAGTCTGCGTGCGAGTTGTGTCATATACGCACGCGCCAATTCCGGATCGCAAAGGGTCGCATGAAGAAACGACGAGCGTTGCATCACGCGGACCATGGTATCTGTCAATGTCGTGGCACGCACAGATGTATTGGGTGAGTTTGTTGCCGCTAGACGTGCTCCGGCAAGCGAGCCAATGCCCACAAGCCCTACAGCATGTGATGTGCCCACGTGGTCGGTACGAATCTCCACAGCAGCTCCACGTTCGATGTAGTACACAACGTCGGATGCTTCGCCAGGCGCGTAGAGGTCGCATTCGCGCGGGAGCACGAAGCGTGACGCCTCGGGGAAGACAGACAACCACGGGTTGCCGGTTGATGGTGGTGTTGCGTTGGACACGTCCACAACATGCACGGATGTTGTGGCGTTAACTATGACTTTCGTCAGGTTAGTCTACAAGATTTGCAGTCTTGATCAGCCCCTTGACATTCTTCAAGCGGATTGAACGTCCAACAATCTCAATCAGATGGTCAGACTTGAACTCCGACAACGTACGGATTACGCTCTCTTGTGCTGTACCTACAATGCCTGCGATTTCTTCGCGTGTGAGGGGACTATTCAGTGTTTCACCATCCTCGGCAACACCGAACGTTTCTTTGATTACGAGGAGTGCTTCGGCAACACGCTCACGTACGCTCTTCTGCGCGATCTCAACTACACGTCGCTCTGCATCTTCGACTTCGTGCGAGAGATCTTGCATCACGCGCAATGCGAGATGTGAGTTTTCACGTACCATCGATAGAATTGTGTCAGTCGGAACAAAGCAAATGCTCGAGTCCTCGACGGCGATACAATTGAGCGTATATGGTTCACCGCTGATCATGCTCGCGTATCCGACAAGGTCGCCAGAGCCCGCCAGACGCAGGATTTGCTCACGTCCGTCCGGCGTCGGACGTGTGAGTTTGACGTGTCCGTCGTGAATGCAATACACACCGCGCGGATACGCGCCATAACTGAAGACCACTGCTCCGCGACCGTAGTTGGAGCACCCCTTTACTTCAGTAAGCTGATCCGCATCGTTGATCGAGAGGCTTGCAAACGTCGATGTCACACGTGACCCGCATGACGCGCAAGAAGGGCTATGAGGATGCATGGTGATGAGCGTCCCAGAAAGTAGATACAACGAAATTACGACGAAGACGAATGACCGAACGAAGCAATACACCTGAACTACGACTACTCACCTAAGCTAACTACGTAAATCGTTCGATGCAATCAGAATGTTGCGGGTAGATCATACGTAGTTGGTCTCTGCTGCCAAGTTCGAAGTCATCAAAGACAAACCCAGGTGCCACCATCGCACTCACGAGCACTCCACCATGTTGTGGCTCGGCAGCAAACCACGTTCCGGCAGGAAGTACGCAGACGAAACTGGTGGCAGGGGGCTGAGCACCGATTGTGCTAACAGAATATGTGCCATCTGGCGCGATACAATGCAGTACGGCATTTCCCCCGCTATGCCAATACCAGATCTCATCAGAGGTCAAACGGTGAAAGTGTGAGACCTGATCGAGTGGGAGATAGAACCAGATTGATGTTGCAGCGGAGCGTTCGCCGTGCGGCGTCGCTACGGTAAGGGGCGCACGAAAGTACTCGCGATAGTAGCCCCCTTCAGGATGAGCCTGAAGTTGAAACTGCTCGATTACTGCGTCGGTATGTGTCATGTGTGTTCTGTGCTCGGAGTTATGTGCGCATGAGGCGCTTTACCTTGGCTTTGCAGATGTCCTTGAGGCGCTGCGGACTGGATATCGTGATAACATCCGACCAGCCAACGATCCACGAAACGAGTTCGGGTGAGAGCGGCGCAGTAAGCTTCATCGTGGCGCTGCCATCGCGATGATTGGTAAAGGTCTGACTTGGGTGCCACATGCGCGAGGTGAAGAATGCAACCGCCGAGGCGTCAATACGCAACGTGATCGACGTGAGATCGCCATCATAGACGCCGAATCGAGCAGCACGGTATGCTGCTTCGTTGAACTCGTGTAATGGATCTGTCACATCATTCGCACGCTCAACATGATCGATGCGATCTGCTGCGAGCGTGATGTACTGGTTGTACTTCGGATGCCATGCGGCAACATAGAGTCTGCCCGCGTGATTGATCAAGCGACAGAAGCTGACCACAAACGTTTTGGCAACGGCTGCATCAACGGATCGATATGTTACACGATCCCAGTGCGGATCGACGATGGCGTAGATAATACGCTCGAGCGCTTGATCGCTGATTGCCGACGTGAAATGTCCGGGCGAGACGTGACTCACAAGATCGTCTTTCATGAAGACGGCACCTGGTGCAATCTTCTCGAGCTTCTTCGCGAGTCGATCAACATCTGCTTCGATGCGCGTACCACGGAACGCTGCGAGTGAACCCTTCAATACGTGCAGCGAAAGCAGCTCTGATGCATCAATTGCAAACGGCTTGAGAATGCGCGCATGTGATGGGATCGACCACCGAATGCTACGTCCTTCAGCTTCTTCGTGCAACTGCACGCCTGACTCAGAGATGAGTCGCAAGTCACGTTGTAACTGACGTTGTGATATGGGCTTCTCTTCGTGTGTACGCAAACGCTCTGCGATCTCCGAGGTAGTGAGCGCTTGCCCGGAACTCAGGAGTGAAACAATGCGTAATGCGCGACGGATCTGATGTGACATACAGTAAATATGGTGATATTCGCAGACACGATACGTCGTCGATATGTGGAGGGAATGATGCTACGAGAATGGGGCCTCCTCGTAGTCTTGCTGGTGTATAGCGCAGTTAGCGCTCTGGGGATACCAGCAGACACATGTGGTTCTTGTACAGTGCCATGCGCCAAACACGGTGATGGTTCATTTACAGTGCGGTTAACAGGTGGAAGGATTGATCCTCCACACGTGTTCTCGCATGTGATTCGCGATACGGTGCGCATGGGACGTATGCTACGTCAGGCATACAAGTTCTCGTGGCTCTCCGATGCGGGATGTCGTGATACGTTGATCCTCGCTGAACATGCAGAGACGTTAGTCATGGGGCTCACACTCGGTAAGACACCTCCTGTATACGTTCCGATTCGTCCAATTGCCGAGTACGATGTCATCAGCGAGCCGCGTGCTCCACTCAACTTTGTGGAAGTAGCCGGCATGCTTGCCTATGGTGGACGTGATACGTCGACTCGGCAGGTGGGATTTGCGTCGTTGTACTACGGTGTAGAAGCACTCGTTGCACCGTTCGGCGATCTGCTCGGCGATCGACTCGCACTCGCGCTTGGCGGTGGCGTGTTCTTCGAGCGTGGTCGTATGCGCGTTCCTGTGATGGGACATCTGCGGTTTTCGTTCACGAGTACAACGGTGAAGGAGCAAGCGCGTTTTGTTCCGTCGGCATGCGCATTCACATGTGAGCCATCAAGCGATACAATTGCTGCTCCCGATGGTGCGGTGCGTAGGGCAGGTCCTGATAGTGTCGATCGCGCGGCGATTCTCGTGCACGAGCGCGTCGCAACGCGTGACGCATTCGCACCGTACATCTTCGCCGAGGGCGGTCCGATCTTCAACGGTCCATTCGAGGGGGCAGGCCCACGTCCATCATTAAATCCTGAAGACTACGGACAATGGTTCGCTGGAGCTGGTGCTGGTATCGGTATTACGCCGTGGCTGCACGCACAGCTCGCATATCGTTTCACACGTCTCAACGTACGTACTCCGTGTGAGTTCTGTACCGACGTGTATCAAGTGAACACCAACGCAGCACATGCCGTGTTGCTTCGCATCGCACTGCACTGGGGGTGGGAATGATCGCCACATATCGCACACGCACACTACTCGCGATGATCGCACTCGTTGCACTCGTGAGTTGTCAGACCCCTACGCAACCGGTTGATCTTACTGCTTCGCGCACGATGACGGTGGAACTCAAGACCACGACGAATGTGCCTGTACCGAATGCAACGATCGACTGGACGAAGTACACCGGTCTGAATGCACCGATCAGTTCACGCGCTACGTCGGGCACTGATGGCTTTGCACGGTTTACGATTCCTGATGTGTCGGCCAATCGCGACTCCGTGCGTCTGCTCGTCAATGTGCCATCGGGCTCACCAGGTGGGCCTGCAGGCCCCTTTGACATCCGGACCAGTGTCTGCAACGACACGCTGATCTCGCTCGCGATATCACCTGACATTCCATGTGGAACGCTTGATCGCATCGATACGATTGAACTCGAGGTGTGTCCGTCGGCACAGCCAACAGGTGCAACGGCATGCCGCTACTACCCAACGACATGTCAAGGTGGCGTGATCTTTACGGTCGCTGATACGTCGCGTGGATCGATCGGTGTCAGCGTTACGTCATCAGGTGGAACATCCTCTACAGCGGAAGTATGCGCAACGTTTACTCCAGCGACGGATGCGGCGACGGGTGCAACGGAGACGATGACGACGGTTGTTGAAGGGCGATTGCCTGGACAAACCACGGTGCTTGTGCGCATCGGTATCGTTGTGATCGGACGTGTCACGTGTGAGCAATGTCCGTGTCCGACGTTCAACAAGACTGCATTCACGGCAGAGAAAATCTGTCTCGGCAATTCCGCATCTGTTGCGCTACCACTGAGCACGCTCTACCAGCCCCTTACAGGATCGACGGAGTGCGTCACAGAGTTTACGCTCGTCGGCCCTGGTGATCCATCATTTGTGGTGTCGCGTGGAGCACAGTTTACCGTGCGCAACGGACAGGCCTTCCCAACGCTCGATATTGATGTGAATCCAACGGCCGTTGGTACACTTCAGAAGACGCTCACATACAATGTGCGCACACGCAATCGTACCACAGGAGTCGTAACGGAGTGTCCGAGTAAGCTCATCGTTGATGTCACCGTTGAGGTCATCTCGACGCAATGTTTGATCCGTCCGCAACAACTCGACACGCTCGCGAAGTGCGTGTTCAATGATTCGTCGACGGTTGACACGTTCTTCATCGAGAACACGGGTGAATGTCCGGTCACGGTGACGATCACCTCTGGAAGCTCACTCTTCCAGACATCACCGCGTGGCGTTGTGGTTGTGCCGGCGCGAGGTATCGTGCCTGTTGCGGTAACCTTCCTTGCAACGAAGGCAGATTGGGACAACAATCCGCAGACGCCGGTTGGCGCGCGGGGCGATAAGTTCTTTACGAGCAAGATCACGGTAACGGGATGCGAGCAACAACCGCGTGTGTACGATGTTGTTGGTGCTGCGTCGGTGCTCTGCAGTTCATTCAAGTACCAATGTCTGCGTCAGTTCCGTCCGCCCGGCTTCCCGAATGTCTATGCCGAGAGTATTCAACTTGTTGAAGACAAAACGAACATTGTCTACCAAAACGACAATCAGCGATTCACGCAGTACGACATCTACGTGAAGTCGCTTACGCCGAACGGTGCGGCATGGGATGTGGAGCTGGGCTCGGGCGAGAAGAACGGTCTGCCGTATGGCTTGTTCAAGCTTGTGACGCGCAACTTCACGGTGAACCCCGGTGAGAGCATCTGTGATCGGTATCCAGCGACGGCAGCAGCTGAATGTTCTGCGCTGAAGAACGACTTCAATCAAGGGGCATCAACGATTAGCGGACTGCGTCCGGGCGATGTGGTGCTGTATGTCAAGAACGGTACGCGCAGTCTCGAATGCGCACTCATTTGGATTCAATCAACCAGTCTCGACCGACCAGGCACACAAGCATTGCCGCAAGTGTGCATCGAGATCTGCTATCCGATGTTCACACTATGATGAAGCACCTCGCACACTCGCTTGCGATCAGCGTGCTGGTCGCTACGTCATGCGTTGCACTCCATGCGCAGGATGATCCATCGGCGCTTCAACGTGATCCCGTGATCAACGTTGGTGCAGAAACCTATGCAGTCACATTTCGCGATATGGGTGGACGTGTTGAGGCGTGGCTCACGGTTGCGTCGAGCACGAGCGATCGCGGCGTGCGTAAGCTCGCACGATCGTTTTCGTCGATGGGTGCGTTCACGCAGCCCGAGATCATCGACGATCCCATGTTGAATCATCCCGACGCAACGTACAACGGCGTGCCACACTTCAATCCGTGCGACAGTAACGAACTCGTCTTCGTCTCCGACCGTCCAACGCAGGCAACAGGTCGACGCAGCAACGACATCTACTATGCACGTCGTGCGAATGGCACGTGGAATGTTGAGCGTATGAGCATCAACAGCGGCACATGGGACGATACGCCCGTGTTTGGTCCGCGCGGGCAGTACATCATCTTCGCATCGGATCGTCGTGCACCGGGGAGTGGACGTGCCGATCTCTTCATCAGCATGCGCACACCGAATGGTTGGGCAGAGCCTTCGCCCCTTGGCGTATTGTCGGACCCAACAACGCACGAAACATCGCCCATGATTCATGGTGATCGACTGTACTTCTCATCGAACAAGCGAGGCGATCAGGACATCTGGTGGATTGCATTCAATGCGCAGTCCGGTGAGATCAGTGGCGAGCCGGTGCTCTTCGACCAAGCTGGTGTAAACGTTGTCGGCTCGAACGAGTATCACCCCGTGATCTCCACCGGTGGTGGATGGTTCTATGTCTCGAGTGATCGTGAGCAGGGGAGTGATCGCACGTACAAGATCTATCGTGTTGCGCGAGCACGTGCACAGCGCGACGTCAAGATCAACGTCACAGCTCGCACGCGCATACGTGACATGCAGAAGCGTCAGTTCTTCGGCGACCTCGATTCGATCTATGGTGTCGGCACGTCGGTGATTGTGCGCGATCTGCGAAGCGGTCAAGAGATTGCAACGCAGTCGCGTGCTGATGGTTCGCTTGTGCTCGAGCTTACCAAGGGTGTGCTTGATCCAGGGGTTGCGGATCCATCGACACGTATTCTCACGCTCGCTGCGCAGCCCCATAGCAATGGCTTTGTTGGATCAACGGATACACTCGTGATCAATCTCAGCGGACGTTGCTCGGCGCAGCTTGAGCACACGTTGTATCTCGACGACACCACCACGCGTAAGCAGCGATGTGAGTTCACGTTTCGAACATTCAACGTGCCGTTCTTCGTGACCACGTATTGGTGTCCTACCACGCGCAAGTACCGCAACCTCACGCCGTGTCAGAGTCTGTTCACCGATGATGTTGATTGCCAAACGCTCCAGCAGCCTGTGCCGTGCGAAACAAACGAAGCGTACACGTATCGCTTCACGCCCGCAAAGCTCGAGCGTATTCAGCGTCGCAGCGAGAACTGCGTGAACTACAAAGAGCACAACGACAGTGGAGCTGTCTGGGCAGAGTCGGTTGATCGCAACATCGAGCACATGCGCGACGAAGTACGCAGTGCACTCACGGATCCATGTTTGCAAGCAGCGGTCGCGCGAGGACTTGCTGTAGAGATCACGTACATCGGCACCACCGACGACCGCACGATCCATGATAAGTGTCAGTACACCGGTGCTGCCTATGCGAAGGTGCGTAGCGTTGCACCGCACATTGCTATCGACTCTGCAATTGTGCCATTCATCGCAACTGGACGTCACTTCAATCGCGGTGGATATGGAGGCAAGGCAGGGGGCAACCAGCTCTTGAGTGATCTCCGCTCATTGTACTTCGCCATCCTCTTCGACAACCTGTGCGGTCAGACGATCCCGCAGTATCGAGAGCTGCAGCAGCGCGGCATGCTCCGCGTACGTTCACGCGGACAAGCCATCGACCAGCGCGACCTCCCATTTGCGCTCAAACGCGCCGCAGGCGTCGAGATCCGCGTGCCGGGCTACGAAGAAACCTTCAGCGGACGTCCACACAGCGGCGGACGTCACGTGGTACTGTGCGAAGATAACTGCCAATAACGCGACAGAATACGTCGCTTGAGCCATCATCTTTGCCACATAGTGTAGTACGCGTGTGGTGAATTGTAGGTATGACAACGCCCTCATGTGCAAGCGTGCATGGGGGTGTTTTGTAGGGAGACGATGAGACGGTAGGGGCGAGACCCTGTCTCGCCCGGAAATCCGAATTGCGCCAAACGCATTGTTTGCGGGCGTGTTGGCGATTGCATCGCATGCGGGCGAGACAGGGTCTCGCCCCTACAAATCTGGTATGTGGATGCGCGTACCACGTGGATTTCCAACATTACATCG
>CAYXKK010000036.1:10984-12510 GCA_964465685.1 uncultured Melioribacter sp. | reverse complement strand
GTGAACTTGAGTCCGAGCGGACTTCCAATCGCGATTACGAGTTCGCCCAAGCGCACCGACGAAACAGGTGCAATGCGTGCTGCGTCAAGATTGCGCGCATAGATGCGCAGAAGTGCTAGGTCGGACGAAGGATCTGAACCAATCACATCGGCATACAGCCGACGTCCATCATGAAGCGTCACTAGGATTGAGTCTTCATCTACTTCATCGATCACGTGGTGATTCGTAAGGATATACCCATCTGCACTGACAATCACACCAGAACCCACCGAACCAGATGGCAGATCATCCAGATCAAAGTCTTGACCTCGCTGCCGAGCGTGCTCGGCAAAGTGCTTGATGCGCTTACGCATCGCCTTGTTCACACCAACGTTAATACTAACGACAGAACGCTTACTTGTTTCGGCAGCAGTAACAAATGCATTGCTGAGCGTTGACGCATCTATGCTTTGCGCCAACACGCTGGTAGAACAAACGAACAGCGTGAGCGTTGCACCAATTGGCAACGCCCACGCTGACAAACGTTTCAGATTAGAAATCAAACTTTTCACCGGCCTTCTGTTGCTTCGGTGCTGGGAATGGTTTGTACGAACCCTGCCAGTGCTTTGGATTGAACACGCGCTCAACAGCGACCTTTGCTGCATCGACATACGTGCTGCGGCCATGCTCTACGAGTACTTCGTTCACCGCGATGCTCAGCGCTTGATTTGAGAGGTTTGGCGTATGAGCGTTTGATACGAGACCGTAGTGCGCCGAGCTCCACAGAATTCGTCCGCTCGATACGTCAACAAGGGCAACACTTGGAAGGATCAGATACCCCTCAGTGTAGTTCACGTTAATCGTCGTCAGACGTGTGTTCAGTGAGGTAGTGGTTTCGATACTGCCAAGCTTCTGCCAGCGGTTGAACACCGTATACACGATCACAACGGCTGCATCGTAGCCGGCCTTTTTGGCGTGCGACATGACCGCATCACTTGCAACAATGCCCTTGTGCGGTGCATCAGTTGCTGCTTCGGCGGTGTAACCGCGCTCTTCGAGTTGCTTTTGCATCGCAAGTGCGAGTTCGAAGCTTGTACCTGAGTTCGACGAGTCCGTACGAAGCTTAAATGGAATCTCCACTTTGTCGGGGAAATGGCTTGGTGTAAAGCCGTAGGAGTCCGTAGTATTTTGTCGCGACAAGAGTGCTGATGTATATGGGAATGGAACGAACATAAACAGCCACATACCCGGACCGAACGTCGCAACACCACCATCCTTGATCGACTTCGATCTGCCATCGGACAGTGCATACACACCGATCTTCTTGAACTTCATGTTGTCGAGTCCGTCGACCTTCTCTGTATGGTAGTGCATACCAAGCTGGCCAACGGCAAGACCATAACAACCTGTCAGCGACGACACACTGAGGATCATCAGTGCCACAAGCGAGAGCTTTGTAACGATGGTGTTCTTCATTGTGCACCTGTCAGATACGATGGACGATTCAGGTTGAGTGCGATCTCGACATTCAGTCCACCACGGAAGTA
>CAYXKK010000036.1:6165-10884 GCA_964465685.1 uncultured Melioribacter sp. | reverse complement strand
TATCCATCACGTCCAACGGTCCGCGGCATAAACCGCACGTACGTTGCCTCTTGACGCATCTCCGCGGCTAGTTGCCATGCATCGTAATACACAGCGAGGCCCGCACGGAGCGAGCCCTGGTAGGCTTGTCCTTCAGGGGGCTTACCAAACAATGGAAGTGATCCATGGGCAATCACACCGAAGGTTGGCGGCACGTAGGCCTGGTGCCAATCCTTTGGATCATCAAGGGTTAATGGATCGGAGTGCTCCGAGTCTTGTGCGGAGGCACAGACCGACATCGCCACCAGGGCTACGATGCCTTGTGCAAGTGTGCGCCCGATGTGGCGCGTGCAGAACCAACGAGGCATGGACTGTACATGAATTGTTCGGAATGGCGACAGCTCAGAAACTGCCGAGTGAAGCGCAAAGATGAGCATTCACCCGCAAACCGCCATACTCGCAGAGCTGCACACGTTTGTAGAGCCCCTTACTTCTTCTCCTCAACCTTGAACGACGCTGTTTTAACGTCGCACAGGACAGATGACAAGTCGTTAAAGATCACTTCGTCTGGTTCGAAGTTGGTATGCGGCAGCTCGATCTGTGTGAACGGACCACGCACGGTTACGCGGGTGCGCACTACTTGTCCGTCGTCACCAACGATCTTCACCGGCACGAGCATTGCGAAGTCGTCAGACACGCCTTCTTGTGTAACCTGGAGAACAACGCCCCACTCCTGCTTGGGAAGTTCCGCCTTCTTCCAAGCAACGCGATATGTCGGCAACTGATTGCCATAGACCCACTGATCAAAGAACCATCCCAGATCAGCACCGGTTACGTCCTGAATCGTCGCTCGCAAGTCTTCCGTTGATGCATGACCACCCTTGTGTCGCTTGTAAAACTCGCGCATCACCGTCATGAACACATCTTCCTTCATCGAGCGCAGATCAAGCATCATGTTGCGCAGCATATGGACGACCCAAGCCCCCTTCTTATAGACAAACGTGCTATACGCATTACGAAACTGTCCTTGTCCATAACTCACACGGTGCCCGAGATCAATCGGAGGGGGCGCGAGATTGTCACCCACGACCCGACGTCCGTAATCGAAAATTGTGGCGCGATACTGATCGAGCAGACGGAAGAACTTTGCCCCCTCGCGAGCTGCAAGCTGCGAATACAACAAGCACGAGTACTCAGCGAAACCCTCCGAGATGTATCGATCGCGATAGGTCTTTGGCTTTACCGAAATCCCCCACCATTGATGTGCAACCTCGTGGGATGTGAATTGCTCGCCAAAGAAGTCGTCGGTTCGTGCGTTGCTTGATCGGAAGAATGCATACGACGACAGATGAAGAAGCCCGGGGAATGCCTCGCCATGATTTCCAGGCAATTCCGTCGCATGGAGCTGCGGCACGTCGATCGGACCAAACAGGTTTGTGAAGAACTGCAGTGATTGCTGTACGTCCATTGCTACTGCATCGAGCTGATCGCTGGTCATGTAGTGCACAGTCGCCTTCGGCACACGTTCCATGGGTGGCAGCGGGCGAGAACGAAACAACCCGATATGAAACGAGTGATTCGAATTCGGAATCGTCGTTGTCCATCTGCTCGAAAGGGTTCTGTCACCTGCTTCGCTCGGCTCTGTAGAGTTGCCTACAGAGAACACCTTCATCGATGAAGGATACGTGTACGTGACGTCATACAGGGCTTTATGTGAGTAACTGTGCGACGGCAACCAGTCGATTGACGTTTGCACCACGGTGTAGTCCTCGACGCGATCAATGATGTCGCCATGGAAATACATCGTGAGTGCGAGTGGTTCGCCACGTCGAAACGTCCGCGGCAACTCTACCCAAAATGTATAACCTTCCTTCGCACGCACATGCTTCAATCGCGTTGCTCCATGAACGACTGAATCCACCTTCAATGCCGATGTCAACATGAAACTCATCCATTTCACACTATCGGATCTCACAGTCATCTGCACTTCATCGCGCACATTGATGTCGAGCGAGCGGCGAATCTCACACGTGACTACATGCTTTTGTGTCGACACAACACACATCGGTTCTGTTCCATCACTGGCAAGCTGCGGCATGCCGGAGGGATCCGGGCACTGGCTAATGAGTGACATCGTTAACGCACCGAGGTTCCTGACGAGGAATCGAAGTGAGTACGGTTCGAGGGCGTACGGATCGTGCTGCACAATGCAAGCCATCTCGTCGTCGCGCCACGCACGCGCATAGAGCAGTGGCACGGTCTCATTATTGAGCAATGCACGCGCCAATGATTCTTCAACTTCGCCACGCTCTTCGTCGACAAGCAATGAGCGCCACTTCGTGACAAGCGCACTCGCACCCGGCAACACCAGCGGAAGTTTCTTGTGCTCATCAAGCATCGACAACAGCCGATCGTCCGCAAACGCGACAACAATTGATGTCACATCTTCGACGAAGCGCTCCTGCGGATAGAAGCGTCGCAGGTTCACAACCTCTGTCGTAATGTTGGGAGAGTACGTCACACTACCGCGTCCGCGAAACACCAGACCGATGGTGCGTCCGCCTACCTTTCGCAAAGGATACACCACGCCGCTATCAAGCGACAGGGTAATGAGCCCGTCTTCAAACAAGAGTCCGTCGACCAGCCTCCCGTCGGCCGAGTCAATCTCGATACGCGTTATTGCATCTCGCATGGACTCGTACGCCGTCTGTGCACCACCCACCGCGCACAGACTCAGCGCACAGAGCACACCACTAACAACCTTCCCGATCATTATCCCCTCCCATGTCATACTACCTATCGAATGTCTGCAACTTAGGAACGAAGAGCGTGATGCCCTTATTACAGAAAGGGGCTAACATTACAAACACGTAAATCCACGCACGTGGATACAGCCTTTGTAGGGGATTGCATTTCAGTGCAGAGAATCGAAATCGCTACTTCTCATTCGTAATTTCCGCTCCATGATTACCTCCCGCCGCCACTTCCTCTCGACGAGCGCACGCGCAGCTGCCGGCCTTGCCGTTGCACCAACGTTTGCATCAATTCTTCAGAGCTGCACATCCGATACGCCGGTTGGCCCAACAGGTAACTGGGTAGAGCTGGCGAATGCACTCGAGGGAACACTTGTGATGCGCGACGATATCGACTTCGCGCGCCTCAACACGCAGTACGCGCTGGCGTATCTGTCGGAGGTGCCAGAGGCAATTGCATTGTGCGAAAGCGAGGCCGACGTTGTTGCATGCGTCAAGTGGGCCCGCGCGAACAAGGTCAAGATCGTGCCGCGTTCTGGCGGTCACTCCTATGCGGGGTATTCACGCACCACGGGGTTGATCATCGATCTCTCGCAAATGTCTGGCATCACCTACGACGCAGCTACGCAACGCGCAACATTGCAAGGGGGCGCGCACAACAAGGAGATCTATGTCGCTGGTCGTGCACATGGCACATCAATCACACACGGACGCTGCAAGTCGGTCGGCGCAGCAGGATTGATCTTGGGTGGCGGCATCGGATTTAACATGCGAGACAAGGGTCTGTCGTGCGACGGCCTTGTCTCGACGCGTATGGTGCTCGCTAACGGAGACGTGATCAGGGCGAGTGCAACAGAGAACCCTGAGGTATTCTGGGCCGTGCGCGGCGCTGGCGGTGGGAACTTCGGCATTCACACGGAGTTCGTTATGCAGATGTTCTCTGTCACGAACGTCACGTGGTTCCAAGTACAATTCGAAGTCGAATTGGAACGCATCTTCGATGTGTTTCAAGACGTCGCGCTTGCAGCACCGCCCGAGTTTGGATGCAAATTCATGCTCAACGCTAGCCGTCGTGAAGGCGAACACTATCTGTACGTCGATATCCTTGGCCAACTAGAGGGCGACGAAGCGCAGCTTCGCTCGCTACTCAAGCCGGTGTATGACGTGGCAGCCCCCTCATTCGAGATCATCAAGAATCTTCCGTATTGGGATGCACAGGAGCATCTCTCCGTAGAAGGGAGTCCTGAGTATGCGCACGAGCGCACACGCTTTGCGTTCGACAAAATCTCAGCTGAAGGACGTGACACGATCTTTCGCTACATGCGCGAGTGGCCAGGAACGTCGGTGGACGCAATGTGGAAGTACTTCCTCATGGGCGGACGGATCAAGGACGTGCCGAATGATGCCACAGCATTTCCATTCCGCAACGCAACGATGATCTCGTCAATCGACCTTGAGTGGCAAGCACAGGACAGCAGGGTGCTCGCAGCAAACTTCGCATGGCTCGACGCATTCCATGCTGCAATGGAGCCATATACATCACGGAACTGCTTCATCAACTTCGTCGACCGACGTCAAACGAATCATCTCGAAGCATACTATGGCACCAACCTCGAACGCCTTCGCGCGGTGAAACGTCAGCTCGACCCCGACAACGTGTTTTCGAATCCGAAATCGGTGCCGGTGTAGGGGCGAGACCCTGTCTCGCCCCTACGGACGACCCTATGTGGTCGTCCCTACGGAATCATGGCATCACCACCAACGGAACACTGCCTGCAACGCCGATGTGGTCGGAGATTACCACGTGGTATGCACCGGCCGGGATTGCTGATGCATTGAACGTGATTCCCTGAATACCTTCACCAACAGGCCCCGCGTACAGAGTTTCGATTGTGCGCCCAACTGCATCGACGAGTCGAACATTGATCGTGCATGCACGTAGCACCGACACAGGGACTGTGCACGTGCCCTGCGTTGGATTGGGCGC
>CAYXKK010000036.1:0-6065 GCA_964465685.1 uncultured Melioribacter sp. | reverse complement strand
TATCCCACCGATGCATCTGCCGACCATATCGAGCGATCGCCCTCAGAGTATACTTCGTGATTGCTGAAGACCTTCCACGAGTCTGGTGATGTGTGAATTGATCCGACAATTGCAATCACCTTGTGACGTGTGCTATCCGTCTTGTCGTAGTCATACGCATCAATCAGCGTAAACAGCGTTCCACCATTCGATACATCGCCCTTGATATGTCGGAAGAGTCCAGTAGATCCACCAAAGCTTGGTGATCCCATGACCTTCCAAGCGCCATCGTTGTAGCGGTGATAGTTCATCGAGCGTACATAGCTCGCAGAGTCAGTCGAATGTGCGTGACCGTAGATAAGCACGACATCGTTGCCGTTTGACATCAGTTCGATGTCCGACTTCACAATGCCTGGCGCTGCTTCATCTACAGTGCCCATGCGCTCCCATGGCTTGGTCGACGTCGCCGAGACTTCCCAATATGAGACTGTCTCCGGTTGCGTATTCGATTCGTCATACATACACGCAATGAGGTACGATCCATTCGGGAGCGACGTGATATTGACATCGCGCGCATTCGGACGCGACCACACAACCTTTGCTTCGCCAAGCTGCCAGCCCCCTGCAGTACGAAGGATCGGACGCACGCGAATGTCTGACATGTAAACAGGGGGCTGCCCAGGGAGCGGGGAATCTGCCAGACGGATTGTCTGCCATACAACCATCGCCGTCGATGAGTCGTTAGCAACTGCAATGCGAGGCGTACCTGTGAATTGCGCCGGCTCCGAAATGCGACCAAGCTGTTGAACGGCATTTGTCGTTACATCGTACATCGCTGCATGCACTTCTTCGTATCCGAGCAGATCGTTCAGATTCGATGATCCATAGTACCGTGAGTCAAGCGCATTCTGCGTCCATGCGACAGCCGCATTCCCCTGCTTGCCTACAAGAGCAAGCGTTGCGTGATGCATGCCATTGCGATTCTGCATCACGGTTACCGATGATTCAAGTCCGCGCGTTCTGTTGTTCAACGTCGACAACACAAGGCGACCCGAGTTGTCGAGCAGCGCCTGCTCGATATGCACTGCGAGAAGGTTGCTCGTATCGGATGCAATTGCCGGTGCCGGATTGTAAAACGGCAGCTCTTGTGGTAATCCGGCAAGTGGCTGCACTCGCCTCGGTATCTCAACTGGAGGCTCAGGGATACCGCCCTTAAACAGCGACTCCCATGAACTACTGAACACCAAGTATGATGGCATTGTATAATCATCCTGCAACCAACTATTCAAGCGACCTCGGAATAGATCGATGTTGATGAGGCCGAAGAACAACGACATTTCAAGATTGAACCAGTTCTCGTGAATACGTCCCGCAGGCCAGTATCGCTCCTTGCGACTATTCACTGCACCTGAATACGTGTTGCCGTAGGCAACCACCATGTTGTGCGTGATGGATGCGTTGATACCGAAGATTCCAAGCAAGCTCGCATCAATTCCACCACCACCGGTAATGATCCACGACATACCCTGACTTGTCGGAAATGCATTTGGCTCAGTCTCGACACTTGGCTCTTCCTCGTCACTGAGGTGTAATAGCGTCCCCTTCTCTTCCGTGCCAAGATTCACCGTAGACACTTGCTTCGCCGAGAGATCCAGAACAAACGTCGGCGTCAAGCTCACAATTGATGTTGCCTTCGCGAGCTTCTTAATGATGCTGCCCATTTCCTTGATCCAACGCACCATTCCAACAACCCCACCGCCCGCGGCTGTGTAGAGCTGTCGTATGCGAAGCTCTCTATTGGGAATGACAGCCGAGTTATCGGCCAATGGAGCATCGACAAATCGGTACAGCGCTGTGAACTCATCGAACGTCGATCCATCATTGACGGTATTGGAGATGTTGAAGTTCGCATCATCTGCGACACTGATCGTCGGTTTCCAAAACGATTCCGTTTGCCGTCCATCAAGGATAGAAAAGCCTCGTGATTTCGTGTTGTAACGCGCCGCTACACTTAGCGATCCATTTGGATCACTTGATACAAGCTTGCTTGAGACACGTCCGAACAATGGCAGATTATCGCTGACTGCAAAGAACGGCATTGGAATAGCAACAGCTAGGTCGATAAGACTGTCGGTCGAAGCACTAGTGAGCGACACTATTGCGCCATTCAACCAATCTGCACGCGGAAGGATCGTAATCGCAGTCTTCTGAATCTTCGTTGGCTTTGTTGCGCCAGTAAACTGGTATCCAACATTGATGGCCACACGTGCACGATCACGTGCGACGTGCGGCCATGGATACGACGCAACATTGCGTTTCATCGTGAAGACTGACGTTGAATCAGCGACATTGCGTGATTGCGTGCCTACAGCGAGTCCGTCGAGCACAGCCTCATCACTACTCATCATCACAAATCGCAGCGAGTCGATTGCCGCCGACTGCGGCTCCATACGGAAGTCGTAGATACTCTTCATGACGTCCGCACTGCTTGTACCGGCGAGCACTGATTGCTCGAATCCAGCTGTATCAGCAATGATGCGCTGATCGGGGAACTCACGCATTGCTATTGGAAACGTGTAGAGCTGCTCGTACTCCTTCGTCGTTCCACTGAGCGAGCGTGCAAATCGCTGCACACGAATGCCGACAGCCGATGCGGTATCGAACGGATTCAGATCGAGTGAACGGCGCACGCGCACTGACGCTGGGAGTGGGCTCCGTGAAGCGTATGCAAAGCCCTGCGGTACGTCAGACGTGAAGATGCCGAACTCCTTACTCCACCCAACTATACTAATCGCAAGACTATCGGCAACTTCAGCACGCGAGGTGATAAACCACGAAGGCGAAACACTTGCAACGATGGTTGTTGTCGGAGCTCTTCCCTGCTGGAACGGACCCCATCCCTGTGACGAAAACACCCAGTTGCGCTCACGCGGCGCGTCCATCACAGACTTCACTTCGATCAGCGCGAGCGTATCAAGAATTGCAGGCAACTGCGCACACGTCGATGTCCGAATGAGGCCCCGAATGAAGAACGGACTATCCTCAGGACGCAATGTGTTGAAGTCGTACTCCGTAAAGCGAATCGTGTCACCATTCGGACGCGCAGCCGAAAACGTTGTCACAACTCGCGAAGAAGCATCGACAATTTGAAGCGAGTCGATTTCGGTGATGCCGTTCACATTGGTCGTCACCATTTGCTGGCGCAGCGCAAAGCTTGTTGTATCGTTCACGCGGTACGTCGGGTACGACAACCCAAGTGGCACATGAAGCAGTGGGTTCGTGCGAAGCTTCAACGGGATTACTGTAGCCACGCCAGTCCTCGGCAGTGTCATACTCTCCGAATACACCGTCATCCGCACTGCATCGGTTGAAAGAGGCAGCTTCGACACTGCATACAGTGCCTGTGCGACGACACCTGTGGACGATAACTTTGCCGGCACAGGAAGCAACTCGCGATCGATGACGTTCCCCGCACAATCCAACACATCCATGACGATCGAGTCGATCGCAACCGAGGGTGCGAGCCCCTTACCGGATGTCCAACGAAGCGTGAGCTCAGCGATATCCGACGAGCCTTGGCGAAGTGGACGGTTAACGTACGTTGGAGGCGCTGTCGTTGCGTCAAGTGATTTCAGCGAGAGACTAAATGGCTGTTGCTGCGATGTGATCGCACGACGGTATCGAATCCCATCAACGGGTCCACCATCGGATACATAACGAACTTCAAGGTCCGTGGTGTTAAACGCACGGAACACGAATGTCGAGGTAACTCGCAGGGACGAATCATATGCTAATCGGTACGGAACATCAAGTGCAACCGAATCGATGATACCACCACGGTCGTCGTGCGTGAGCAATTCGATCTGACGTGTCTGCGCAGGGATCCGGCTAAACGTAAGCGTGTTTGCGAATGGCTTGACACCTCGAATTAGCTTTGTTGCGGGATCAACATCCCAGTCCAGACGCAGCACATCGAATGGTATCGAGGCCTTCATTGATAATGAATCGGGTGCTGTGTTGATCGAGCGTACAACTTCGGCTCCATCATCTTGCACATATGGCGTGACTGCCGATACACTCACCTTTGCGTTCACCGGAAGCACGCCCGCATCTGTGGTCCACTCAACGGAGTCTTGTTCAGCAGTTCGCGTGATAACCTTTTCAATGACGGCGTCTGGATCATTCGTTCCACTGAGTGCAAACCGCACTGCCGTTGCCTGCGGAAGAATCTTGCGTAAACGCAACGTGATCGGCTGGTTCCGTGTGACAATGAACGCTGAGTCCAAATGCGGCGAAGTCACCAGCTCACCGGGTGCTGGCACCATGATGATTGGGTGATCAACGGTACGATCGTCCTGTATACGTCCGTTAAAATCGACCTGTCGAACAAACTGCACCACAGTTGTGAGCGGAAGATTAACCGTTGGGATCTCAATGCGACCACGGATCGGCTGTTTAAAGCGATACGATGTGTCGGGCCAGTATATCACACTGTCTCGTGATGTTACACCTGAGAGATCAATGAATGGCGATTCGAACAACGGCGTTAACGGATTCGTTGTGTCGACAATAACAAACTTGCCACCGATTCTGCTCCAGCCATCACCACCGCTATACGGACGGATATTTGTAACCGCTGGCGCGACGACAGCTGTATCACCTTGAGTAAACGGACCCCACGATGCGGACGTGAGGTAGTACGTTGTTGTGTCGCGCACTTCAAACGTCAGCATGTCAACCGGGTCGTTGTCGCGCATGTCGTTGGTGCTGAGTGTGCGTACAAAGTATGTACCCGCACGAAGCGGTGCGACGTCAATAACCAGCTTGCCTGATCGCACATAATCGAAAGATCCAGATCCTGGCGACGTAAACGTTGCAGACTTGAGTACAACGCCCGAGCTCGAGATCAACTGCATTTGCAGACGCTGCACCCGAGGAGGAAGACTATCGATGGTAATCGTGTCTTGCTTGTTTGTGCCAAGCTGAAATGGGAAGGGGCTCGAACTCGCAAACACGGGCGGACGTGGTGTGATATCAAGCTGGTAGCGTTGCTCGGTTACAGGAAGATTCGGTCCGAAATGCGCACGCACGACGAGTTCTGACCCACGACTCACATCACGCATGTTGTATACAAAGTGCATGCTGTCCTGTTCACCATTGTAGGGACGTGTGATCCATACTGGTGTGCGACGTCGATTCGTTGCTGTTGTGTAGCGAATCCCCCACTCCACCTGTGTGCAGCCAGGACCAAGCCCCTTGACAACGAATCGGTTTACACGATCACGTCCATAGGAGAACGGACCGAACCCCTCCGACGCCGTAACGTCTGGAACAGGGATTGAATCGGGCACAGCGCGCTCGGTGAAGTATCCATTCTCAGGGCCATCATCGTACATGATTTGCGCACGCAAGCGAAGGCCTCCCTGATGCTGCAATGTCCCGTATCCGAGCAATGCTGCTGTATCGAGGTACGGATTACCCACGGATCGATTCCACGCAATGGTATCACCATTAGCATTGACGAGCGACATCATCACACTGCGCGTCTTGGGAGGCTGATTATCAAGTGCATACAGGTGCGCCTCTCGTCGACCGACGGTTGCCTTTTTGAGGTCATAGAGAAGATTAAACTTCACCAGATCAACCTCAACCAACTGATATGGATCCGTAAAACGGATTGGGAACGTTCGAGAGATCGTATACTGCGTGCCGCTATTGCGATGTCGCACAGTGAGCACCGCCAAGAACTGTGGCTCCGGTTCAACAGGGAGCGCTAGCAAATTCACTGCAGTCTGCCAATCAGTTCCATTTTGTTGGTGCAGGATGCGCACCGTAGACCCATAGCGCGCGTAGATCTGGAAGTTGTAGTTCAGCACTTCGATGTCGGCATCTGTTACCAGCGCCCTGAACAACGTCGGGTTCCGCTCGCTCAGCAGACGACGCACAAATGGTCCTGTTGGACCAACACTAACCTGTGCATACGATGTTGCAATGCACAGCAAGCCCGCAAGAATTGCGAGATAGATTCGAGCCATTCGGTGTATCCCCTAATACATGTCGACAAACGCGAGCGACAATTTACCGAG
>CAYXKK010000035.1:0-14110 GCA_964465685.1 uncultured Melioribacter sp. | reverse complement strand
CTTTTTTTCAAAGCCCTTGTCCTCACGGATAAGGGCTTTGCTGTTTTATGGATGTACCCTTACAATAGGATGTTCGTTGTACCTTACTCGACGCACAGTAGTTTCGCAAGCTTTTCTCTACGAGCAATCACCATGCTTGATCAGATACAACGATCCCTTTCACGCATTATCAGCCTTAACAGCGATGAGTTCGACTTCTTCGCAACACTCCTACGAAGGAAGTCACTAAAAAAGAGAGAAATGCTGCTACGAAGCGGTGAAGACTGTCGAGATATCTACTTTATCAACCGTGGATGTCTTCGCTACTTTTACCTTGTGAACGGCGAAGAAAAGACAGCGCAGTTCTTCTTCGAGGATAGCTGGTACACGGACTACGAAAGCTTCCTCTCCGGCGACCCATCAACAAACTTTGTTGATGCAATTGAAGACACGGAACTGCTTTGCCTAGATCGTGAGTCGTTGCAGAAACTATACGTTCAGAATCCAAAGTTCGAACGGTTCGGTCGGATAGCGGCTGAGAATGCGTATTTAGGTATCAAGTACCGAACGAAAAAACTCACAATTCTCTCAGCAGAGGAACGGTACCTAGAGCTTATACGAGAGCGTCCCACCATATTTACTCGTGTTCCACAATACTACATCGCGTCGTACCTGAACATACAACCGGAAAGTCTAAGCCGGATTAGAAGGAAACTGGCAACGCGAAAGAAAATCTGAGCGCGTGAGATACATTGACTCACATTCCTAACCCATGTTAATGTGTAGACCGAGCGCGAACGTGATCTTGCAACTGTAATTCACGTATCACCACACACAAGGAACAATCCCCGTGAAAAGGTCCTATCGAATCAGTCACACGTGTGCTGTCGTAGCTCTCGCAATAATTCAACTTCTGCATGTCTCGGTATCACGCGCACAGAATAGTACCGCTGATACATCGACCGATGCTCAACGTCCATCTCTACGATGGGGCGCAGAGCTAAACGTCCTATGGCCGATCTTTCCCGGCAACATCTATCGAGCGAACGTCACACTTGAGGCGTGGCGAGATCACGATCTTGCAGGAGATGTGTTCCTGGGGTTCATCGCCCGCCCCTTCGAATTCAGAAAAGAAGAAGGTGATTTCTCCAACTACGCACTTGTGGTAGGATACCGTCAGTTCCTGTGGGAGGGGTTGCATGTTGAACTCATGAATGCATTTGGACCGGGCTTTAATAAGAACAATGCCATCACGGGAAAGGACTACACAAGCTGGGACTACGAAATTGGTCTACTTGCAGGCTATCGACTAGAGCTGTTCGGGCAAGAGACTACAAGCAATTTGGGGTTCAGCCCGTACATCAGTACACAACATGGTGTGCAGTACGTCGCAGCTAAGAGTAATCCACATCCGATCATCGGTCAAACTGGCGAGTCGGCGATCTATGTGGGCACGCTTAACATCGGCATTCGCTTCTAAGGGACTCAACCCTGATCAGTGTAGATGTTGCTTGCCCCGCATGCATGGTCGTATGTTTGTCGGATATGAGACATGTAGCGCTGTTGTTGTGTGCCTTGGTTACGCTCACCGTTGTAGGTGCCGCACAATCCAATCCGTTTCGACAGCCGACGGCAGCTGAGCTTACGACAGCTGTGCGCGTGATCCGAGCCGACTCACGCTGTCCAGCTTCACCACGCTTCGTTGCAATGTCTCTTGCTGAACCTTCCAAGTCGCTGTGGCTCGACTCTGCAACGCGCACGCGTGTACCTCGCGAGATTCGTTCAACGATTGTCGATCCGGCTGCTTCGAAGATCTACGATTTCACAGTCGACGTGAAGCAGCAACTGGTCACTGAGGTGCGTGCTGTGCCCCCTTCACAGTGGATGTTGACGGAGAGCGACTACGCACGCGCGGACTCTATCATGCGAGCAGCACCACGTTTTGTTGATGCACTGCTGCGGCGCGGTGTGAGCATTGACTCGGTTGCGATCGAGACGTGGGCGAGTGGTGTTCCTGAAGCATCAGCACGGCTGGTGCGATGCTTGCTGTACCACGTCGATGCGCGCGGAGTGAATCGCTACGACCGTCCGATTGAGGGTGTGTCTGCGATAATCAATCTTTCGTCGGGTTCGATCATCCAATGGATGGAGTCGCCGATTCGTCAGACGCCCCCTGCTTCATCATTGCACAATCTTACTGCAGCCATCAACGATGGTGCATTTTCCTCGGCAACACGACAACCATCGCTTGTTGATGGCGAAGTGCGATGGAATGCGTGGCGCTTTACACCAATGCTAGCTGCACGCGAGGGATTGGTGATTTACAACACACGATGGGTTGATACCTCTGGACAACGTCCGATCGCTCATCGCATGGCGCTGAGCGAAATGCTGGTGCCGTACGGCGATACATCGTCTACATGGACATGGCGCAATGCATTTGATATCGGCGAGTACGGTTTCGGTATGTCGTCGTCATCACTCCGTAAGGGAATTGATGTGCCACAGTCAGCTGCGCTCCTTCCTGCATCGTTTGTGTCGGAACAGGGCGTTGTGCGCACAGTACCCAATGCAATCGCAATCTTCGAGCGTGATGGTGGTATTGCATGGCGTCACACAACGAACGGACAGACAATAGCGTCGCAGCGCCGACGTGACCTTGTTGTACAGCACGTTGCGACACTTGCGAACTACGATTATTTGGTGTCGTACATTTTCTCGAACGATGGTTCGATCACGGTCGATATTGGACTGACGGGCGTGATCCTAGTGAAGGCTGCTGCAGATACAGCGTTCGATGTGCGCGAATTTGGTGAGCAGATGCTTGCACATCGTATCACACGCAATCTGCTTGCACCAACACATCAACACTTCTTCAATCTCCGACTCGATCTCGACATCGATGGTACGTCGAATGTGGTGACGGAAGTGGATGTGCGCACGCCGCTCGACCCGGCAGAAAACCGATTCGGCAATGCGATGATGATGGAACAATGGGATATTCGCAGCGAGCGCGAGGGTATGCGCACTGCCGACCCACGTATGTCGCGCACGTGGCGCGTGTCGTCGACGCGTGCGAATGCAACCGGTGCAGCAACGGCGTTCACCATCATCCCTGAGTCTGTTGCGTATCCGTTGCATGCCCCTTCGCATCCACTGCGGAGTCGTGCACGCTTTATTGATGTACAATGTGCGGTTACGAAGTATAATCCTGACGAGATGTATGCAGCTGGTGCATATCCGAATCAGTCAAGGGGCGAGGAAGGCTTACCCGCATACGCTGCGAACGATGATCGCTTGGTGCGACGCGACGTGGTTGTGTGGTGCACGATTGGTACAACGCACATAGGACGCTCGGAAGATTGGCCTGTAATGCCAGTGAGTCATGCACGACTACGCTTGTTGCCGACTGGGTTTCATGCGCAGAATCCGTTGATCGTACCGCAGCAAGCTGCGCCAACGAAGGCGAAAAAGAAGTAGGCGTTACGCTGTTGCGTTGCGCTGACGTACGAATGCACACGCAAGCGCGAGTGCCTCAGTCGTGCTGCGTGTGTCTACTGCCGAGCCAGCGGCTGCCAGTTGATACGCTGTGCCATGATCGGGCGATGTGCGAACGATGTCGATGCCCGCAGTGGTGTTCACGCCACCGCCTTGCGCGAGAACTTTGAGCGGAATCAATCCTTGATCGTGATACATCGCAAGGATCCCGTCGTACTGTCGATACGCACCGAAAGCAAAAAATCCATCGGCCGGGAATGGTCCGTCGACCTGCATGCCTGCTTCGCGTGCGCGAGCAATCGATGGGACTGTAAGCTCGGTATCGGCGGTGCCGATCGTGCCATGATCACCAGCGTGTGGATCGACTGCGAGTACGGCAATCGATGGCGATGCAATTCCGTAATCATGTCGACAATGCTCGTGAAGCTGCTGAATGCGTTCACCAATGCGGTCGACAGAGAGCGCGGAAACTACGTCGCGCAACGGAACGTGCACGGTTGCGAGAGCGACGCGTACAGTGTCCGACGACAGCACCATGAGCGGCTCGCCGTGTCCACCATCGGCTACCATTTCGGTCTGACCCGGATAGGGCCAACCAACGCTGGCAAGTGCATGCTTGTTAATCGGCAGCGTCACCATCGCATCCGCACGACCATCACGACACATCGTCCGTGCTAGCTCGAGCGATGCGATTGCACAGCGCGATGCATCGTCGCTGGCAACTCCTGGTGTTACAGTTGTTGGCGACGAGAGCGGGATGAGTGCAATTGCTGTGTCGCCCACGTTCCATGTGTCATCGGCTATCATGCCCGGCAGCTGGTACATCTGCGCTGCTTCATGCAATGTTGATGCATCAATGGCGAGGATATACGATGCATCTCGCGGTGCCATGGCGATCGCTCCGGCCAAACAGCGGAGTCCGATCCCATTCACATCACCACATGAAATCACGATGCGCATAGCTTACGTGCGTGCCGAGCGACGCCGACGTGTCTTGTAGAAGTTCAGCATGAGGCCAATCACTGCGACGTTGGCAATCAACGATGTGCCACCGGCACTAAGA
Source organism: uncultured Melioribacter sp. (assembly GCA_964465685.1). Classification (GTDB taxonomy): domain Bacteria; phylum Bacteroidota; class Ignavibacteria; order Kapaibacteriales; family Kapaibacteriaceae; genus UBA10438. The sequence continues at coordinate 9,570 of CAYXKK010000035.1, read as the reverse complement.
AACGGCAACGGAATACCCATCACGGGGAAGAGTCCGATCGCCATGCCGATGTTCACCAACGTATGATACGTGAGGAGCGACACGAAACCGATGGCAATCACACTCGCAAATGGCGAGCGTGCAAGTGATGCGATGTTCAATGAGCGGAAGACGATGCTAACAAGCAGCGCTATGACAATCACACCACCAATGAAGCCAAACTCCTCCGTCGGTACGCAGAAGATAAAGTCGGTCCACTGCTCAGGAATGTAGCGCAGCTGCGTCTGTGTGCCCTTGAGAAATCCCTTACCGGAGAAGCCCCCTGAACCAACTGCTAGCTTGGATTGGATCACGTGATAGCCACTACCGCGCGGGTTGCGCTCGGGCTCGAAGAGCGTAATCAAGCGTCCCTGCTGATAGGGTTCAAGCGACGAGAACGCGGGCTTAACGGCGAGACCGGCACCGATGAGGAGCAGGCACGCCATGATGGTGACCACGAGGTTGCGCTTGAAGAGGAACGCACCGATCGTCACTAATGCACTGATGATGACAAACCAGATCATGTTGTCGAACAACACACCATAGAGCGCAGAAGCTGCAACAAATGGTGCGGTACCGACGAGGTAGAGCAGAAAGAGATCGCCGCCAATCCACATGTATACGCCCAGCAGCATCGCAAGGAACACGGTGGCAGACCCTGTGTCGGGCTGCATCATGATGAGTGCGACGGGGAGGAGGAATAACCCGGCAACGGATGCGAGATCGCGTATCGATTGAATCGTAAAGCCTTTGCGACCTGTTAATCGGGCCACGGCTAAGAGCGTGGAGATTTTCGCGAACTCCGACGGTTGAAACGAGAAGGATCCGATCTGGATCCAACATCGCTGTCCGTTTACTTCATGTCCGAGGGGCGTGAGCACTGCTGCAAGCAGCAGCACACCGACGCCGTACATCGGGTACGCGAGGTTGCGGATGACGCGCTCGGGAAGAAAGAATAAGACGATCGCAGCAACGATTCCTACACCGGCATAGAACACCTGTCGTTTGAAGATGGCATCCGAGCCCATGCCGAAGGCAGCGCTATAGATGGAGATCAAGCCCATGCCGAGTGCCGCCGCTACGGAGAGTAGCAAACCCCAATCGAGCATGTCGTTGACACGACGTTGCAGGGCAACGTCGTTCTCGTCCAGAAACAGAGGATTTATTGCCACGTTCGTCCCGTGATACGTTCGTATGCCTCAATGTACTTCGCACGTGTTCCGTCAATCACTGATTGCGGAAGCTGTGGTGGTGGGTACGCTTTGTTCCAATCAGTTGTCTCGAGCCAGTCGCGTAGCATCTGCTTGTCGAAGTTGTACTGCGAGGTGCCCGGCGCGTATTCCGATGCAAGCCAATAGCGTGATGAATCCGGTGTAAGTGCTTCGTCGATCAGAATAATCTGTCCATCGATCACACCAAACTCGAACTTCGTGTCGGCGAGGATGAGCCCCTTTGATGCAACATCACGTGATGCCGCATTGTAGAGCGCAATGCTGTAGTCGCGCACCTGCGCTGCAACATCGTCACCGAGGATTGATGCTGCCTGTGCGAACGAGATGTTTTCGTCGTGCCCCTCTTCGGCCTTTGTAGCAGGCGTGAAGATCGGCTCGGCGAGTTGTGAAGATTCCACGTAGCCTGCAGGAAGTTCCACGCCACACACTGTGTGTGATGCTTGGTATTCCTTCCAGCCGGAGCCAGCCAGGTAGCCACGCACAACGCATTCAACAGGGAGCGGTTGTGTTTTGCGAACAACCACCGAGCGACCCTGCAATTGCGCACGCTCATCGTCCGTGAGTCCGTCCACTGCGTGCATATCGTACGTGATCACGTGGTTCGGTACAACGTGCGCAAGTGTTTCGAACCAATACGCAGAGATCTGCGTAAGCAATGCACCTTTATCCGGAATCGTTTCCGACATCACCACATCGAACGCAGAGATGCGATCGGTAGCAACCATCAAGAGGCGATCACCCAAATCATACACATCGCGCACCTTGCCGCGGCGGAACAACGGGAAGCTTGTCAGATTCGTTGTATGCAACATGGCCGCTTAGCCCCGCAGTGCGCTCTTGATGAGCGTTGTGCCAAGCACGATGAGCGCGATTGAAGCGACCATCATGAGCGTGGTGTTGCGCGAACCAATCACATCGCCGCGACGCATGAAGCGTGGAGCCATGTGAACGATGCCCACGGCAACGATCATCAACGCAGCGTGCTCGAGTCGATAGCGGAGGCCATCACCGAAGTCGGACCAGCGCATGATGAGTTGGAGCAGACCCAGCACGAGCTGGAGTGTAACCCCAATCAAATACACACGTACGGTCGACACCGAGAGCTTGCCAAGGGGCGACTTGCGAATGGTATCAATGAGTGGAAACACCACAGCCAGAGCTGCAAGGAGATAGATCAGGTGTTCCAACGAGCGATGAAGCGTTACAATAAGTTCCATAGCTGCAAACTACGGGATTGTCGAATACGTCATGTGCCGCCAATGCGTCACATCACCATCCTCGTCGTAGCTCTGCTTGCGATCGTCACCGCGTCTGCCCAGGACGACACAGCGGTTGCGCGGGAGTATCTGTACTACCATCCCGACCAGGACTACGGTAGCATGTCGATGGTAAGTCCGTGGGGACTCATTTTGAACGGTGGGTTCGACATTCTGCAGCTCGACGGCAAGGACCGACGTCTGCTATCAATCCCGTATGGAACCGGATTCCGTGGCTTCATTGACAATACCTTCCGTCACCCTGGTGCAACGATCAGTCAGATCGGCTGGGGGAATTGGCTTGCTACCGAAGTGTTGCCCCTTAACTGGACTCGTGACGGGGCTCGGTGGATTCCGAATTACCAGCTTCATCTGATCGGCTCCGGTGTATCGTACCGTATGCTTGCCGAATGGTACGACCACCAAGGAATCGCATCGCCCGAGATCTGGTCGATCGCCACCGTTACAGCCATGCACATCATCAACGAAGTCGTTGAGAATGGCGGCTATGTTGGCTACAACACCGACCCCATTGCCGACTTCCTGATCTTCAACACACTCGGCATTGCCTTGTTCATGAACGACGATGTCGCGCGCTTCTTCAGCGAGAAGATGCAGATGACGGAATGGTCGTCGCTCCCCATGATCACATTCCCCAGCGGACAACTCGGTAACAACGGACTCAACTACTCGTTCAAGATCGAGCTCCCTCGCTCCGACCGTCTTCGGTTATGGGGCCTCATGGGCATGGGTACCTTGCTTGGTGCATCGTACGTGTACGACAAGGCGCACGAACACAGCATCTCCATCGGCGCTGGCATTCGCGGTAAGGAACTCATCAACGTCGACCCACGGGCGCGCGTCCTAACCGTATCCATCGTTCCAACGGCCGGCATCTTCTGGGATCGCAACAACTCCCTGCTTGCCTCCCTCACCGTAAGCGGACAAGTCGATCAAACCGCAATCCTCAACATCTACCCTGGCGTCATCAAGATCTCCGACGACATCTCACCCGCTGTATGGGCCGCATGGGGCAGCAACGGCACCATCGGGTTCGGCATCGGCGTCCGCGGCGCAATCGGGGTAGGGTACCGAAACAGATAAAACGTTAATCCCGTAGGGTCTCGCCCCTACGGGAATAACGTTCAACGGGAACGCTCGCTTACACCAATTCCCCGAACAGCGTTGCGCTGTTGGCGCTATTCAACTATCCCCACTGCCCCATAACTTCATGCGCATGATGTGTTCACATGTACTGAAAGTGTTGTCCTTTGCGGTGATCGCGGTACAGATCTGTAACGCGATCTGCATTGGGCAGCACGAGGTGCGTCCGCGGTATGATGCGCGCATTGCGCTTTCGTCGAAGGCATGCATCCGCTGTTGCTCGGCGTTGTTGTCGGCAAAGCGTGAACACCTGGGTGTGCTTGGGTCACAACTTTCCATCACGGTGCAATCGCAGCATGCGCGCATCCTTAAACAAGTGCGCGAGCTTGTAGCAGACACGAACCTGGTGCGCGTTGAGTTAGTAACGACGCCCACCACACAACTTGATAGCATTGTTGTATTGATGCAAGGAGCGAAGCAGTCGCGCACATCGTTTTCGCTTGAGCATGAGTCGCTGAGGGTGTTGCCGTTTCTTGATTCACTCGACGCGATGCATACTGCGATTGTTGTTGATACATCAACAAGCGATGTTGCGGTGCCGCTTCGGTCGCGATTGATGTTCGATGAAGCATCGCGCGTGCATGTGCACGATGATCATGTCACGGTGAGTGTTGCAGGGAGTGATCGCGCGATGATTGTTCGCGCAGACACAGCTCGTGTACTGCCGCAGTACTTGTATGGTATGGATAGTGCCCAGCGTTCTCGAATGATGATGCCGACACGCACAGTTGTGATGTCGCCAACACATGTGCGCTATCGCTTTGTTGTTCCAACAACATCCATTGATACAGTGATCAATGGGGAAGTAGCGAAGCTGTTTACGAGCGTCGATGCATGGGTGTCCGATGTACATACCACACCGGCGGTTCGTAATGATCTTCACATGCACTCTGCTGATGAGTCGACGCTTGGTGAATGGACGTCGAGTGATTCAACTATCGTAGTCGTACCCGATACATCGGGTCCGAACGATCCTGTGCCGACACAATTCGTGTTCGCGGGATATCCTGTTGACATCCCAGCACGGTTCTTTCCTGCATTGGTATCGCTGTGCGACGCACGGGGCGACACCATCTATAGTTGCTCACCATCAGGCGGATGGATCCGACTTACAAAACCGGCGTCGCTGTTGCACATGCCCCCTCCCACACGCGTTGCGCGAGAACTTGTGCTCGCGCGCTGTATCACCACATCTGGGGGTGTGCTCCTCACCGCATACGATGCAGCGGATGCTGAACGGTACTGCTCAATGCTCCTTGGTGCCAATGGCGCTCGTATCTCTCCGGTCGTGTGGCACGTGGCATCAACGATCGTTGTGCCAACCGTTCGGAACGGACGTACGACTATCGAGACCATTCGACGTACAGACGCAGCGCTTCACAGGTCCATTGTGTGGCAGGGAAACCCCTAGACCGACTCCCCGAGCTCGTTTCCTAATGATCGAAGCCATATATCAACCGGAACAATCCGGATGGAATCTCTGACGAGTTCTTCATCACCACGATAGAGAAGCGTACACGTGCACTCTGGGTAGTCCTTAGCAAAGGCCCTCAGTCCGTTGAGATCCTCAGGTCGAATTAGTTTGGAATTCTTCACTTCGATAGCCTCGAAGGTCGATGGACCGTACACAATAAAGTCAACTTCGAGTTGGGCACGCGTACGCCAGTAGTACACTTTCCGTCCGTCACCAGCATACTCACACCATGCGCGCAGATGTTGTGCAACAAGTCCTTCCAATGCCGCTCCCTCTGCAACAACATGATGTGTAAGTGGACCTGAAGAAAGGTTTGCTCGGAACACTGACACGTCAAAGAAGTAGAACTTTGGATGAACACTCAGAAGTCGCTTTGCTTGAGTCGCGAAAACTTGCACACGATATGCAAGCATGAGGTCTTCAAGTATCTCGATGTACCCTTCGACTGTTTTGCGCTTAACCTGACAGTCCCTTGCGATGTTCGAGATGTTGAGAACATTGCCATGCGAAAACGCGATTGATTCGAGGAATCTCGCAAAGGCCTCAGCGTTACGGGTTAGACCCTCAGCCACGACTTCCTCGCGGATGTACAACGCGTTGTACGCCTTCATTGCTTCTGTGCGATCTGGGGATTCCACCACTACCGGCACCATCCCTGTCGACAGATGTTCGTCGAGATTAAATGCATCTCCTAGCTCGATTGCTAGGTATGGAAACATCGATCGTTGCACGGCACGACCACCCAGCAGGTTTACAGCACCTCGTCGAAGCTTGCGGGCACTTGACCCGGTAAGAACGAACGTGTTCGTGGCACCGTTGTTGATCAGGTGGTGCACCACTTCTAACAATGAAGGTAGTTTCTGTATCTCATCGATAACGACCGGAACGGTTGGCCCAATCGCTTGTACTCGCTCCATCAGCCGCTCCGGCGCAGCAGCGAACGCCCTGTATGTCTCGGGATCGAGTAGGTCGATGCGAACGGCATCCGGAAACACCTGCTTTGTCCAAATCGTCTTACCCGTCCCTCGGGGTCCGAGCAGAAAAAAGCTGCCTTTGGGAGGCCTTTGAATGCGTTTTCTGTGTGCCATGGTTGCAATATGGCGCCGCCATAATGCAACAGACGGGGGTCTCGCCCGCGGGAAACGTTGACCTTGAGGAACACGCCCCTTATCGCAGTCACGTTATCGGCGTAGCATACCACTTACGTAATGGAGTGCTTGAAGAAGCTTCAGAATTACATTATATTGTAAGTGCGCTGGGATGGACGTCTCCGTTGTTCCATGGTTGCTTGGTAGCTGTTCGTGTTACGCCATCAAACAACATGGCGTCGTTCTGCCCGAGCAGTTCGTCATCGGTATTGAGCGCGAGTACCCCAGGGATGCTGAGCGTTTAGCCAAGTTTCTCATGCGACTCAGAGGCGAAACGCACATCCGCCCCTGCCAATTGCGATCAGAGTTGCCCAATGAGGGTGTCTTTGCCATGTACGATCACAAACCAATGGGTAAAGGACCATATAACCCCATTCGCTTGCTGTGCTCGTACGTTTCAAATAGTAATCGAATACTGCTTGTCGGCGGCGGTTTCTACAAGAGTAAGACGCAACCCATCCAACAGGATGCGGACGCGATGAAGCAAGCGAAAGTTCTCGTCGATGTTGTGCGGCGGCTCAACGGCCGTATCGACGTCGGTGAAATAGAAGTGGCAGGCTCAGAACTCCTTCCGCTCCATCGAGACTCACTGCAGTTCTGATCAATTCGCAAGGAATGACAATGAGTATCATCGAAGAACTGGCTTCACGGTTGAGTCCGGAAGAAGCTCTCTACTTCGACTGGCAATACGCCCTCGCGCGTCGCATTGCACAGATCCTTGAGGAACGTGGCATTACGCAACGTGAGTTTGCTAAGCGTGCACGGCTTACTGAGGCGCAGGTCTCTGCGCTGCTACACTGTAGTGCGAATCCGACGCTGAGTATGCTCGCACGCATCTCAGCATTGCTTGACACCGAGTTATTGACATGGAACAACTGCGATGTCGAATCAACAACGCAGCAACAATGGCATCGGATAGGGAATGGGGGACCCACACGCGTTGTAGGTAATACCGTTCAACGGTGACCCGCCCCTACACCAATTCCCCGAACAGCGTTGCGCTGTTGGCGCGGTCGATCTTTACCTGAACGGTGTCGCCGACGATGTAGCCGCGCGTTCCGTCGTGTGTGAAGATGACGGTCTTGTTGGTGTCGGTGCGACCTTTCCACTCGGCATCGTTGCGTTTGCTCGGACCTTCAACCAACACTGGGTGGGTGATGCCAGACTGTGCTTCTGCGAGATTGATCTCGCGTGAGATGCTGTTCTGCAGCGCAATGATTTCGTTCAAGCGACGGTTCTTAACGTCGTCTGGAACGTCGTCGCCCATCTTCCATGCCTTGGTGTTCTCGCGCGGTGAGTAGGCAAACATGTATGCCCCCTCGTAACGCACTTCGCGCATCACATCGAGTGTGCGCTGATGATCGTCTTCAGTTTCTGTGCAGAAGCCGGCAATGATGTCGGTGCTCATGGCACACGCTGGCATTGCTTGCTTGATGCGACGGATACGACCGAGGTAGTGCTCCACTGTATATGTGCGATTCATGAGCTCGAGAATGCGATTCGAGCCCGATTGCACAGGCAGGTGAATGTACTTGCAGATGTTGTCCCACTCTGCCATGGTGTCGATGAGCTTGTCGCTCATGTCCTGTGGGTGCGACGTCGTGTAGCGGATGCGCATGTTGGGAACAGCGCGCGCAGTTGATGCAAGCAGGTCGGCAAAGTCGTACCCCGCCACTTCATCGCGATACGAGTTCACGTTCTGTCCGAGCAACGTGATTTCTTTGAAGCCTTGATCCCACAATTGCCTTGCTTCGTCAACAACACTCGTGAGTGGACGTGATCGTTCGCGTCCGCGCGTGAATGGCACAACGCAGAACGTGCAGAACTTGTCGCATCCACGCATGATCGAAATCCATGCAGAGATTCCCTCGGTGCGCAGCGGCACGATGTCGTCGTAGGTTTCAACACGCGAGAGCTTCACAGCGATACCACGATCGCCACCCATTGCCTCGGCTACCAACTCTGGTACGCGACGGTACTCGTCGGGTCCGACAACGAGGTCCACCAATTGCGTATCGAGCAGTTTTGCACGCAGACGCTCTGCCATGCACCCAAGCACACCTACAACAAGGTCGGAGTTCGACTTCTTAGTGTGCTTCAAGTGTGAAAGACGTTCGTGGATTTTGCGTTCGGCGTTGTCGCGAATCGCACACGTATTCAGCAGGATCACGTCAGCGTCATCGGGTCCATCCGCAGGGATATACCCCTCAGCGTTCAACACGCCCAGGACGATCTCGGAGTCGTTGACGTTCATCTGGCAGCCATACGTTTCAACGTACACCTTCTTGCCGTTCTCAGCGACAGGCTGTGCGGCAACAGAAGGGGCTGCTTGGTCGAGGATGGGAAGATCCAAATGCATGGGTCACAAAATTACCAATTCGCCACGCTCCTTCCGTCACGTTTCTTCCTACCAGAGACTCGTCCAAGACCAATCTGGAGGACCCATGGCTTCACCTCTTCAACAGCGCTGCTACGAACTGGCCGTGCGCGCATCGCATCTATGGATTAGCGGACAAGGGGCGCACCATGCGCGAGAACTACACCGACGTCTATTCGAAACATCGGTCGATCTCGGAGCATGGACTGAGCGCGCCGCCGGAGCTCCGTCGCGCGAGGTGTTTCGCAGCTGTATCTACGAGTTAAACACGCACGTTCGGCTCGTGAAACTCTGGGTTCGTCTCCTCGATGATGTCGGTGCGATCGAGCCCGAGCAAGCTGTTCCTCTGCACGAGCTTGCTGAGGAGATCCACCGACTCGTCCTCGCCGCACTCCGCACCACACGCGACACACCCACCGAGCCAGTGCGCAACGGACAGCCGTTGCATGCCTAACGTGATGGACGATGTTCAAGTGCGGGCGATAACCGCCATATATGACGAGATAACGGCAATAGACGCATCTATTCGCTATATATGGCGAATTATGAAGATCACTACGCATCTGACCGATGAATACATCCTTGAAGAGCTTGGCAAGCGTCTTTCACACGCGCGGCTGCAACGCAACCTGACGCAGGCGGCGCTTGCCTAAGAGGCCGGAATATCAAAGCGGACGGTCGAGCGGCTGGAGTCAGGCGAGGTGTCAGCACGGTTATCGGCATTCCTGCGCGTATGCCGTGTGCTCGGACTTCTCGACGCGGTCGAAGCGATGATTCCTCCGGCGAACCCCACACCTATGGATGAACTGCGCTGGAAGCGTCGTGTGCGCAAACGTGCTTCAGGATCGTCAACGTCGCCGAGCAACCCAGACACGTGGACGTGGGGGGACGAGTCGTGATC
>CAYXKK010000034.1:0-14156 GCA_964465685.1 uncultured Melioribacter sp. | reverse complement strand
ATGAGTATTGCATTCGGCACCGATGGCTGGCGTGGCGTTATCGCACGCGACTACACATTCGAAAACCTGACGCTGGTTGCGCATGCAACAGCACGGTACGTACTCACGCTTAAGCGGAAAGGGGCATCCGTTGTTGTCGGACACGACACGCGGTTCCTCTCGCGTGAGTTTGCGATCGAAACGTCGCGCATCCTTGCTGCGTACGGTATCACAGTGCATCTCACCGATACAATCTCGACAACGCCACAGGTGTCGTTTCACACGCTGAAGAAGCGCGCACAAATCGGTGTTGTGATTACGGCCTCGCACAATCCTGCGCAATACAACGGTTTCAAGGTGAAGGCGCATTTCGGAGGTCCTGCACTCCCGGAACAGATCACGGAAATCGAGAAGGAACTGGCAGCTCTCAAGGGTGAAGCACCATCGAAGAAGGTGCTCACACTTGATGAATATGTGAAGTCGAAGCAGATCCGTTTGTTCGACGCGAAGGAAGCCTACATCAAGGATCTCAAGAAGAAGATCGACTTTGCTGCTATTCGCAAGAGTGGCATCAAGGTTGTCTACGATCCAATGCATGGGGCAGGGATCAACTTCATTCGCGAAGTTCTCCCGAACGCCATCGAGATTCACGGCGAGTACAACCCATCGTTCGGTGAAGTCGACCACCCAGAGCCAATCGCCGAATGTCTCGAGCCCCTTTCAAAGGCGGTTCGCAAGAATAAGGCTGCCGTTGGCCTCGCCACTGATGGTGATGCCGACCGTATCGGCGCGGTTGATCATACGGGTACGTTTGTCGATCCGCATCGCATCTTCATGCTGCTGATGAAGTATCTCTACACGCACAAGAAGCGTCGCGGTGCAGTGGTCAAGACAGTGTCGCTTACCTCGATGGTGAACGCGTTCTGTGAGCGCAATAAGATCAAGCTGCACGAGACGCCAGTAGGCTTCAAGTATGTTGCCAAGTTGATGTCAGAAGAGAAGATCTTGATTGGTGGCGAAGAGTCGGGTGGACTCGGCACGTCGCTCCATATCCCCGAGCGTGATGGCATCTTCAATGGTCTGCTGCTGCTCGAAATGATGGCGGTCACGAAGAAGTCGCTCAAGGAGCTGTGCGATGAACTCGACACAGAGTTCGGTCCACATCGCTACCGTCGACGCGATGTGGTCGTGACGGAAGCAACAAAGAAGGCCGTGCTTGCAGCATGTGCGAAGAAGCCAACGAAGATTGGCTCATACGAGGTGCGCTCGATGAATACGCGCGACGGCTACAAGTTCTTCGTTGATAAGGGCTGGTTGCTCATCCGTGCGTCTGGAACAGAACCGTTGCTGCGTTTCTATTCCGAGGCATCGTCACTCAAGATTGTGAATGAGTTGATCGACGCTGCACTCAAGCTCAAGTAAGAGCACACTACACAGATCTGTCAAGAATTGGTGCGTTACGATCCTTCTCGCTGAGGATCGGATCGTCGACGAGCCATCGTATGCCAAGTGTTGGATCGAGAGGGTTTACACTGCGCTCGCCAGCTGGGTTGTAGAGCGCTGTACACTTGTACGATACGTCTGCCTCGTCGCTGAGCACAGCAAAGCCGTTGGCAAACCCCGGCGGGATCCACACTACACGTCCGTTCGTTTCCGACACATCGATTGAGACGTGATTGCCGTATGTCGGTGAACCCTTGCGTACGTCGATCTCGACAAGCTGGATCTGTCCGCGCACGACGCGAAGCATCTTACCCATGGGTTCGTCTACTTGGTAGTGCATGCCCCGTATCACGCCACGCTGTGATCGTGAATGATTATCCTGGACGAAGTCTGTCGGGATGCCATGGCGCAGACAGAAGTCGGCACGATATGTTTCTTCGAAGTAGCCGCGTTCATCAGCGAAGCGCTCCGGACGAAGAATCATGACAGCGTCGAAGATCACTTCTTCAAGCATGAGAGGCATTGCATTCTTCCAGTGTTGGGAGTGGACGTCGCTCGTGACGAAGAGGTGTCGCCATACGAAGAGACTCGAAGTCAGCATCAGAGCGCACTGTAGCAGGCGTGACGCGAGGATATGTATATGGCGCGCCATCATCTGCAGGAATATCTGGCTGCAATGGCGTGTGCTCAAGTCCAAGTGCATCCAGCACCATCTGTGCACCGCGCCACTTCGCTTGGTAGGTGTACCCAGCGATATGCGGTGTGCAGTAGGGGATGTGCTCGAGAACACGTTGATCAACGGATGGCTCGCCAGTGAACACGTCGAGGACAGCAGTGAGCTCACCGCGCATGACGCGGTCGACGAGTGCCGTCTCGTCGACAATACCACCTCGGGCGCTATTGAGAACAAGTGTGTTGGGCTGACACTGTTCAATAAACGTGCTCGACAGCAGGTTGCGTGTTGGGCATGCTCCACTGTTAACGTACGGTACATGCACCGTTACGATTGACGCGTGTTTTACCAGATCATACAGCGCAATAGGAGTCGCCCAGACCGGAAATGCGAAGCCTGCATCTACGAGCGGAGGATCGTTCACGAGAACGCGCATGCCACGCATACGTGCGTAGCGCGCGAGACGTGAGCCGACGTTACCGAAGCCGATGACGCCGATCGTGTGATCGCTTGCTGGACGTAATTCGTCGATCCAATCGAGAACGTATTCAGCAACAGCTTGTGCGTTGCAGCCAGCAGCGCTAACGACGCGAATGTTGTTGCGCCTCAGAGCGTCGATATCAATGTGGTCGATACCAGTGGTCGCTGTCGCTACTGTGGTAATCGACGTGCCACTGAGAAGAGAAGCATCGACACGCGTAACCGAGCGAATGATCAGTGTTGTCGCAGCAGTTGCACGCAAAATCTCGTTCGTTATTGAACGACCGTCTACTGCGAGTACGTCGTGATGCGACGCAAGTGCAGCGACAAGTCCCGGTATATGAGCGTCAACAATGATCATGACACCAAGTTACGGCGTCACGATGAAGCTTGATGTGTGTGTGCCTGAGGTGTCAGCGACAGACAGTGTGTACATGCCCGCAGCAGCTGAATCCCCGAGTGAAGACACAGGAATCACGAGTTCGCGAAGTTCCGTCGTTGTGATGTAGGCAAGCTTACCGAGAGCATCCACAATGCGAATGGTACGTCGACCAGGAGATGGGAATTGTAGACGCACAACATTCTGGACCGGATTCGGTGCAATGACGAACGGTTGGTCGTCTGTTGCAACGCTTGATGTTGAAGCGATACGCAGGACGGCCTTGCGTGGAGTGATGCCGTTTGTCGAGAGCTCTGCTTCGTAGACCTTCCCCATAACGGTGGCGCGATCGGCAAGCAAGCGAACGAAGATCGGACGTGTCTCTCCGGCGCCAATGCTGAGAGGGAAGACCGCTGGATCTACTTCAACAACCCCAGGCGGTGTGATTGTGACGTTGGTAACGATCACTTGCTCAAGGCCGAGATTCCTAACAGCAAACGCATCTGTTGTCTTGCTGATATTGGTCGTGTCGTTGGCAGGTTGTGCGATCCCTCGGATTGGTAAGCCAACAAGTGTCATGCTCGTGCTCTTCTCAGTTCCGTCTGCCCCCGGGTAGTACACGCTTGCTTGTGATGTGTACGGATACTCCGTCTGTGGCATGAAGTGCACACGGAACCAGTAACACGTTGTGTCCTCAGTTGATGCGCCATCTTGCCAGAAGCGTTGCTCGAAGATGTTGCCTGGGTTGGTGAACAGACGTGTATAGTTCACAGGTGTGCCGTCGCTGCAGAACTGAATTCCGCTTCGAAGCGTGTCACCTGGATTCGCTCGCATCACAACAGTGTCATGCATTGGACGTACGCGTGGCTCCACAGCATCCCATACGGGAAGAAGCTCGACAAGTACATCATCTGTAGTCTTCGGGAACGGCTGGATGTTACGCGCACCCACATTGCCCGTGCACACGAACAGACGTCCTGATGACATTACGAGCACATCACGAATTCGACCATAGCGATGCAGGAGCATTCCGCGTGTTGCTGTGATGCGTGTGTGGTCCTCGTTGAGGTCGTGCACTAGCAGGCGAGCCCCCTTCAAGTAGGTCGAAATGAGCTTACCCTTCAATGCCGGATATCGATCATGCTCATAGTATTCGATGCCTGCAGGAGCGAGGGTGAGACTACCTGTCGACCATGCTGGTTCGACGACTGATGCCTCGGCACAAAACGCCTTCTCGGCAGGAGTGTCGCACATACCCTCGACGTTTGGCCAGCCGTAATTAGCGGCCTTGGTGATCAGGTTGATCTCATCCTCGATGTTATCGCCGTGCTCAGATGCGTAGATAGCACCCTTCGATGTGCGACAAATACCTTGTGGGTTGCGGTGTCCAACCGACCAGATCTTGCTACCTGGAAAGGGGTTATCGGCAGGAATCGTGCCGTCGAGATTGATACGAATTGTCTTTCCGATCTCTGATGTCAGACTGAAAGTACTATCTGGCGATGGTTGGTCGCCGTTGGTGAACATCATCGTAGTATCAGGCAGAATCAGGAGACGACACCCCTGATGCCATTGCTCCGCTGGGCGCAGCTCGTAAATCACTTGCGGTTCGACAAGTTTAGTACCGTTGTACTTCCAACGCGTGACGCGCTTGACCCAATCGTCCTGGATACGAAGTGCATATGCTGCAAAGACATATGGTTGTGTTTCAAAGGCTGGATGGAGCGCCATACCCAGCAGGCCAATCTCGACGATGTTAGACACACCATCACGCATGTCGAGCAGTGTGTCGACCGTGCCAATGTCCGGGTGAACGCGACTGATCAATCCAATGCGCTCTGTGTACCAGATGTAGCCTTCCGGACCCTCGACCATATCCCATGGAACGTAAAGGTTCGACACAACAGGGCGTGACGTAAAGTCAACCTGCGCACTGACTGAACCAGTCGCGAGTATGACGGTAACCGCAAGGAGGAGGCGACGAAGCATGAATATCCTTAACCACTGTATCGTTATGCCAATGTAACGGCAAAGATACGGTTTCGTGACGGTGGTTACAGCCCAATCACGACGCGCAGATCGTCAACGGTCCAACGAGGTCGCACAGAAAGCGTTGAAGACGTAGGCCACCACTGTTCGCCTGCCGTCCAAGGGGCGAGAATGCCGTGGTCGTAGCGTCCGTTGCCATCGCGATCATCGAACACATCGATCGAATATGTGCCGGGCGGCACCGTGTCGAACGCAATCGCCCTTGTGGCATCGATGCGCTGCGTAGCTACTACACGTCGCTTCTCGTCGAGTAACCTCAGCACGAGGTTTGCCGTTGACGGAATCGAAACGAGCGAGTCAACGAGACGTCCACGTACGACGCCGGGGTCAGGAGGCCGTTGCTGCGTGCGATGAGCAATGCGAAGCGTAGAATCGGTGAGAATTCTGCCGTTGAGTGCTTGCACACTGCGTAGCGCGATCTCCGTCGCATACCACGTTTGCGACAGGCGTGGTGTTATCGGTGTGATGCTGAGAGTTGTCGGATCGGACCAATCCACTCGTACCTTGTGTGCGCCCCGTTCCGACGTGTGCCACACTTCGAGTCGAGCACGTGCTGTATCGATGGGCTGCGAGAAGACTAGGCGCAGGGGATCGGCAATGCCAAGATCCTGTGCACTATCCGACGGTACACGTTTAGCAATGACAACGTTCGCAGTGTCGGGTACACGTGATCCGCGTGTCTGCATGTCTTCAGGTTTTGCGAGAGCACTCGCAGCTGATGGAAGACCAAGTGAATCCTGGAACACACCCTGCGGGACGTCGATTGTGTAGCGCACAGTGTCGAGTGAGCGTGGAACGCGAATGAAAGCCTTGTCGCTCGGCGCTGACTCAAGCCATAGCGCATGTGCTGTATCGACTCGATCGCTGCTACGCAGCGTAATCGGTAACGAACGATCGCGATAGCGTGCAGGTTCGGACAATTGCAGCATCACTGTGTTCTGCGACATCGCACGTACGCGCTGAACGACCGGTCCGATGGTGTCGAGCGGCGCACCAAGGAGTAACAGGAGCGCATCTGCTCGACCCTGCGCTACCACCACGTCATTCGGTGCAATGCAATACTCTTCATTTGCATCAACGAGCAAGTTGCGATTCTCATCCCGCACAACGATCACACGATACCGTCCATCGGCAAGCCCGCGAAGCGAAAATGCACCGCTTGTGCCAAGGGGCTGAGCATACAGCGCACGTGTTGACGAAGGCGAGAAGGATGCGCTATCGAATTGGATGCGTGGATAGCATAGTACAGTCGCTGATGCAAGAGAAGATCCGTACGCCTTGCCGACAATGACGCCGGAATCGAGCACGTCGCCTGTTGAAAATGCAATGGTGTACGATTGCGTTGGTGTGTTTCCCCGCACATCCGTCCATGTTGTTCCGAGTGTAACGGTGTACGTCGTGGCAGGAGCAAGTGAGTCGGTAAACGTGATCTCGATTTCATCGCCTGCATAGGACGTTTGAAATCGTACAGCCGGAAGAACCGTGATCGCGTTGCGTACAGAACGATCAACGTAATCATCAAACACAAATCGCACGGTCGGAAGTGCAACATTGGTTGCACCGTTGCGCGGTTCTGTCTCGACAACAACGGCAGGTTCCGTGTCGCGCGGACCGCCAGTGGGGGCTACCTTCATCGCACAACCGCCGAGAAGGATGCCTACAACGAGACACCATGCGAGCGCGAAGGATCGACCAGTGAAGCAATTCATTGCGCAAAACTATACCCGAACGCCGTAGTTTTGGACACATGTCTCCACTTCTTTCGACAGCTTGGTCGCGACTTCGCAAGGCATATGATGTTGCCTATGAGTTCGTCGACATCACCGACCGCCGTCACATCTTCCTGCTGTCATCGGGCATTGCCTTCAACCTGCTCCTCTGCACAATCCCCCTGGTGATCCTCGTGCTGTCTATTGTGAGCGGTGTAATTGAAGAGTCAACAACCAAGACGGCCGTCAAACAGCTCCTAACGAGCTTCCTGCCCCAGAATACACAGGCTACAGGCCTTATCTCCTCGATCGTCACTGAAGTTGGTGTGGTCTTTAACTACGGTACCGTCACGGGCTGGATCGCCGGTGTTGCACTCCTGTGGCTGTCATCGACGCTGTTTAGCTCACTGCGAACGGGATTGAACGCAATCTTTCATATTCCGACGCCGAAGATCTTCCTGTGGTATCGTCTGAAGGATATGTTTCTGACGATTGTATCGGCGATTCTGATCTTGATCGTGACGCTGTTGAGCCCCTTGCTCACCATCACACAGTCGCTCTGGGTGAGTGTGCTGCCGGATTCCTTCAATGCCTTTGCATCAGGTTTCATCCTTGCTGTTGTATCACTGTTATCGACTGCGGTTGTGTTCTTGGTGTTGTACCGCATTGTACCCAACGGACGTCTACCGAGGGCAATCGTGATCATGAGCACGATTCTCGCCGTAGTTCTCTGGGAAGTTGCGCGTGTGCTGTTCTCGTGGTACGTCAACAGTGCAACAAACTTCAGTGCGTTCTACGGTGGATACGTAGCCCTCGCATCGTTTGCATTGTGGCTCTACTACTCCGCGTTTGTGTTCTTGCTCTCTGCTGAACTCGCGCAGTTTATTCACGCATACCGTACGAAGAAGCCGATTCCGCTTCCTTAAAAGCGCAGTAGCTGATCCCACGCACAGAAGAGCTCCCACGTTGCTGATACGTCGCGCAGACAGTACTCTGCGATGTCCACGTGGTTGTTGTCTGCAAAGAGCTCGCTTACCATCGATCCATCGACTCCTTCAGCCTTTGGTGATCGGATGCCGAATGACTTCGCGAAGAAATCGAAGTTGAAGCGCCGTGTTGCACCGGATGCCGACCCTTGGAAAAACGTGAGCTGGTCGAGCAGATCAATGTGTCCCGAGTAGTTGAACTTCGTGCCCTGCATCAGGTTCTTTGTTGGACGAATCCCCAGCGTCGCGCTGCGGAGCATGAGCCATGGTGCATCGAAGTTTCGTCCGTTGAACGACACGAGTGTGATGTTACGATGTGCGTTGAGCAACTTCCAGAAGTTCTCGAGCATCACGCGTTCCGAACTGCAATACCATGCGGCTCCAGATGGCAACTCCACATGTCGCACTGGTTCGTCATCGGACATGGTCGGATCAACAGAGTACGCCACGCGCTTTGCTGTCCATGCATCGCCTTCACGCGTCATCATCTGCATGCCGATGCAGACAATCTTTCCGGTGAGCGGACTGAGAGCAAACTCACCGATGCGCTTATCGCGCTCCTCATCAGTCGCTACGCCGCGGAGCAGATAGTCTTGCTGCACATCATCAAACGTGTCAATAGAGAGTCCGACCGTTTCGAGATCAAACACGAGATACGACGGTTCCATGGAAACTCCCTACGGTAGAACTGACTGAAGCTGTCGTGTAACTGGGTGCGTTGGATGAATGCGCTGAGCAATCTCGCGATACCGACGGAACCCTGCTGTATCCAGAAGGCCGTCGAGCTGATAGTACGCGTTCGATCCAATCTGTGACAACGTAACTGATTGCAGAGCTGAGTCGAGTCGCTGTGATGGTGCCGAAATCACAGACATCATGCGCTCGATACCCTCTGTACTCTCGCGCTGCCGCTGACCGGGGCGCATAAGACGCACAAAGGGTCCTGCCGGAATCCGCTGATACTCTGGCAACAACGGCTCTGGCTCATTCAACAACTCTGCTGTGACATACACCGGACGTGTTGAATCAGCTCGAACGATTGCGTCAATGAGTGTAACGAATCGTTGCTGAATCGACTGTACGTTGCGTTGATGCTCGGCGATCTTGCCACGCAATGAACGATCAAGCTTCGATGGGTCGAGCTCGAACTTCTCCGGCTCGCGCTCAAACACATCGAGATATGCCATGTAGGCATCAACCGTTGGTTGTATGCGCTGAAGCACATCTGGATAGCGCTGTGCGAGATAGGGGGCGTACCATGTCCGACGAAGCAACTCCTTATCGATGATCACAACGTCGGGATACATTCCAAGCGCCTGCTGTCGATACCACAACGACGAACACAGGAAATCCCACTGTCGCGTGAGAATCACAGCACGTGGCTCGATGTTCGACATCGCCCAATCGGTGTATCCATCAACGGCTTCATGGTGCGAGCGATCTTGCGTTGTAAACTCTCGCGCACCAACGGCAACAGCAAGTACTGCAGGAATGCAGGCGATGAGTAGTGCGGGACGTAGACGCTCGGCAAGCCATCCTGCGCCAATACCACACGCAATGGTAAACAGCATAAGCGACGGAATGAAGTACGCGTCGATATCGGGAATGCCGTACCCCAACGAGATTCCAAGATTGCCCGCAATCAGCGCAAGTACTGCAAGCCCCATACCGCTCGATTGACGGAGAAGAGCGACCACACCAAGGAGCATTGGAAGAAGTCCGACCCACAATAGTTGCGCAGTGAGCAAGTTCCAGAACAACCGAACATTCGTATTGAACGCAGCCTTGCTTTCGTAGAGCCACACACCGAACTGCTTACCCTTCACGTGATACAGGAATGCATGCATATCGCGATGCACCATGCCCCAATTGATAGGGGGCTCCTGCGCACTCCGCAGCGGAAGAATCGCATACAACGCAAGTGCAGCAAGTGCCGGAAGAACGAGATGTTTCCATGCGCGTATGCGTTCGGCACGTGGTTGTGTGCCCGAGAGCCAGAGGAGAACGAGCCCTGGTGCGAGTGTGATTGACGAAAGATGATTCGTCAGCATCAGTCCGTACATCAACCCTGCGAGCATAGTCCAGCGATGATGGTTGTCTGATTCAATACTCCTAAGCGTTGCATAGAGTGTACCGGCAAGCAGCACGAAATTCAGTGCATACACCTCAATCGATGTTGCCTGCGCCCATACTGTTGCGCTACATCCAATGAGCAACGCAGTGCCTGCTGCGATGATGTCGTGCGTCTGCGAAGCAAGTGCTGATGCTGTGCGCATGCTCATGCGTCGTGTCACGAGGTACGTCAGCGCGACGCCCTTCGCTACAAGAAGTGCAGCTAGAATGTTCAGTCCAAACACCGGTGACGACCACGGGAGCAACGTCCATACATGACCCAGCAGTGTGAAGAGTGGGTACCCCGTTGGGTGCGCCACACCGAACGTCACGCATGCAGCGGCAAGCTCACCACTGTCGGTGTATTGAACACCGGGTGCAACTGTAACGAGATAGAGAACCGCAACACAGCACCCAAGTGCGGCGGCGATGATTGCGTCTCTTGAGATCATCGATCGATGCTTAGCGTGTGATCACAACCGGTGCGCCAACAAGCTCGCCTGATGCCGTACGCATGATGAGACGATACGTGCCGCTCGCAAGACCTGCTGTTGGCAGCGTTGTAATGGTGGATGAAGGAGTTGCGAACGAACGAACGAGTGAACCCGAAGCATCGTAGAGTCCGAGTGTTGAAACCGTCGTGATCGCATCACCGCGAAGCGTGAGTTGATCAACTGCTGGAAGGGGGCTCACAGTAACCCCAACGGTCTGTGCATCCACGACGCTGCTTGACGGTGAAATCTCGAACACGACCTCGAAGCTCAATCGCTCTGCTTCGACTGTCTTGTCGAACATAACCACACGAACTGTGCTTGTGCCTTCCGTGCCGCGTGGCGTGAGATCAACATAGATCGGCAGTGTGCCGTTGGCGGTCAGAATCTGACCTTCTCGCTCGAACGGATCATCACCTGGACCAGGGAATAGCGCCCAGCAGAGCGTCATACACAGCTGTGCTGTGTGATCGATCGAGAGATCGTTCAGATCGTAGGAGAAGTACAGCTCCTTCGGTACCTCGTTAAGATTGCGAACAGTTCCATCGCGCTTGATGGTGCCACCGTCAGGAGTGCCCTTGATTGGGTTCGGCTTTTCCCAATCAATGGTGAATGTTTGAGCTTGTGCGGTGCACGCAAATGCCACACCTAACAACAGTGCAAGTACTTGAGTTTTCATAATTTGTCGCTTGGTTACGGTGACGGAAACTACAAACCTAACACTCCTCTGGAACATCTCGTGACACGACATCTCCTGGCGTTGCTTGCCGTAATCTCCCTGGCATTTGTTACCCTCGTTGGGCAGGAACCACCACCTCCACCGACAACGATTCCGACCGTCAAGATCAAGTCGGTGACTGGCGACTTGGTGAACACGGCAGAAATCACCCAGCATGCAGGACCTGTAATCGTGAGTTTTTGGGCCACATGGTGCAAGCCGTGTATCCAGGAACTCCAGACCTATCACGGGATCTACGACGAATGGAAGCAGAAGTACGGTGCAAAGCTCATTGCTGTGTCGATCGATGACTCACGCAATGCGCAAAAAGTTGCACCGTTTATTAAGTCGCGCAACTGGCAATACGACGTGTTGTTGGATGTTAACCAGGATTTCAAGCGTGCCATGAACGTCAACAACGTGCCACACACCTTTATCATCATGAACGGCAAGGTGGTGTTTTCGCATGCTGCGTATACTCCGGGCGATGAAGAAGAGCTCGAGGAGCTGTTGAAGAAGCTCTCGGGGAAGGAATAACGCTCCATGAAGTTCTCGATGATGGCGCTTTCAGCGCTTCTCTGTTCTGCACTGACGGGTTTCGCTCAAGGGATCGAGATACAGGACGTGGGCACGATCAATGGATCGCTGCAGACCGACGCGCAGTATTACATGGCGGACACAACGATCAATGCCCCTGATGTTCCAGAGAAGATTCTCTCCAACACGTTTCTGAATCTGACGTTTACACGCGGGAAGTTCTCTGCCGGAATGCGGTTCGAATCGTACCAGGGTCCGTTGCTTGGTATTGATCCACGCTATGCAAGTACAGGGAACCGCACAGGTGTTGGCATAGCCTATCGGTTTGCGACATACACCGATGACTTGTTCGAGGTAACCGCTGGCAATTTTTACGAGCAGTTCGGCAGTGGCATGATCTTGCGCACGTATGAAGAGCGCAATCTTGGCTTTGACAACTCGATTGATGGACTTCGTATGAAGTTCATGCCGACGGATGGATTGAAGTTCACCGGCTTCCTCGGACGTCAGCGTGCATTCTGGGACATGAGCGTCGGAATCATGCGGGGTGGCGACGCGGATATCGATGTGAAGGCGCTCACGGGCGACTTCCTCCCAAGCGACATGCAGTTGAATCTCGGCGCAAGCGTTGTAAGTCGCTTTCAATCAGACGACCAAGACATTCTCAAGATCCCGGAAAACGTCCTCGCATGGTCGACGCGTGCGAACCTGATGTTCTCGGACTTCTCGCTGGATCTCGAATACGCGTACAAGATTAACGACCCGAGTGCTGTAAACGGTTCGTCGTTCAACCCTGGCGATGCGCTCTACATGAACGCCTCGTACGCTGCATCTGGCATTGGTGTAAACCTTGCTGCTAAGCGTATCGACAACATGGACTTCCGGAGCGATCGCACGGCGAATGGTTTGCCACAACAGGTGAACTATCTCCCAGCGCTTACAAAGCAGCATACGTGGCGGTTGGTTACGCTGTATCCGTATGCAACACAGCCAACGGGTGAGTTTGGTCTGCAGGGTGATGTGTCGTTCACCATTCCGAAGAACTCGTTTCTCGGTTCGGACGAGACGATGGTAACGTTGAATGCGTCGGTTATTCACGCCCTCGACACAACACGCACGGGTCCGTTCACCTACGACGCAGCATTCCTCTGGTCGCCTCGCACGTACTATCGCGACGTGAACGTTGAAGTCACACGTAAGTTCGGTCGTGACTTTAAGGTCACGGCAGCGTACATCAACCTTGCGTATGATCAGGACGTGATTGAAGGGAAAGCACCAGCGTTTGAAACGTTGTATGGAACGATCGACGTACACTTTGCTGTCGTCGAGCTCTGGTGGAAGCTTTCGAAGACATCGAGTCTTCGCACAGAGTTTCAGTACATGTCGGCCGGCACTGCTAATGGCAAGAAGGAAGCCGTTCAGAATGGCGATTGGGTAATGGCGCTTGTTGAGTACTCCATGGCGCCGCATTGGATTATGACCGTATTCAACGAGTACAACTACGGTAACAGCGTTGAGTTCCGTCGCGTCCATTATCCAAACGTATCCCTGGCCTACAACGCCGGGCCTCTCCGACTGCAAGCTGGATATGGTCGCGTACGCGGGGGCATCCTTTGTGTTGGTGGCATCTGTCGTCCGGTGCCAGCATCGAATGGCATGACACTCAACGTAACATATTCGTTCTAAGAGCACTCACGACCACCATGAAGCACATCATCACTCTTGCTCTCGCCACGCTTCTTGTGCTCACATCGTGTGATGTGGTTGACGCACCATACGAGAAGAACCCTGAAGCTCCCATTGATACTGTACTCAAGGACACATCAACAATCGTCGCACGTACGGGCGGACTTCAGAACGTGCTTCTTGAAGACTACACAGGGCATACCTGTGTGAACTGTCCTGCCGCAGCTGATGTAGCCAAGGACATCTACACGAAGTACCCGGGACGTGTTGCGCTGGTTGCTGTGCATGCCGGACCATTTGCAAAGCCTGAGCCTCCCGACTACCCCGCGGATCACCGCACAGCAGTAGGCGAAGCGCTTGATGCGCTCTTCCGCATCAGTCGTGTTGGTAATCCAAACGGACTTGTCAATCGCACACGCTACAACACACGGTTTGTACTTGGTGTTACAAACTGGGATCCTGCCACAGCGGCACTGTTATCGCAGCAACCAAAGATCGACCTTGCGCTGAGTCACACCTACCACGCAGAGAAGCGCACCATCATCGCAACTGTTGAAGCAACGTATCTGCAACCTGGCGAAAACGATTACTCTGTGTGCGTCTGGATCACAGAAGACAGCATTGTTGGTGATCAAGCCGACAACCGTCGCAACCCATCGCACGTAAAGGACTACGTATTCGAGCACATGCTGCGAGCATCAATGAACGGCACGTATGGCGATTCACTCACGTCAGACATACAGCCAGTTGGCAGTAGCATCAAGAAGACGATTCGCTACACCCTTCCTGAAACCGCCGCATGGCGTCTCGATAAGTGCGAGCTCGTAGCCTTCGTTATTCGCCGTAAGGATGATCAAACACGCGAAGTCCTGCAAGTCGTCAAGCAGAAGCTGAAGCCGTAGGCGGTAACCACC
>CAYXKK010000033.1:0-14592 GCA_964465685.1 uncultured Melioribacter sp. | reverse complement strand
GCAGGACGCAGATCGTCGGTGATGAAGTGATAGTCGATGCGCCATCCAACATTGCGCTCGCGTGCACGCGTGAAGTAATCCCAGTAGGTGTAGTTATCCGGCTCTTCTGGATGATACTCGCGAAATGTGTCAACCCAACCCGATGCAACCATCTGGTCGAGCACTGCACGTTCTTCGGGCAAGAACCCGGTGTTGGTCACGTTCTCTTTCGGCCGTGCGAGATCAATGGGATGATGTGCGATGTTGTAATCACCACATACCACGATACGCCGGCCCCCTGCCCGCTGCTCGTTGCAGCGCGCGAGCAGTGCATCGTAGAAGCGCAGCTTGAATGGTACGCGCTTGTTCTCGCTTGAGCCGTTCGGGAAGTATACGTTGTAGAGAATGAACTCTCCGAAGTCGACCTCGAGGATGCGACCTTCACCGTCGAACTCTTCGATGCCGATCTTCTCTGTGACATTCTCAGGCTTGATACGCGTAAAGACGCCTACGCCACTGTAGCCACTTTTGATGGAGCAGGAGTGGAAGTAGCTGTGGTAGCCGGGAATGTTCTTCAGCTCATCTGGAATCTTGTCAACGTCGGCCTTGGTTTCCTGCACGCAGATGACATCGGCCTTGGTGGAGTTGAACCACTCCATGAAGCCTTTCTTCTGCACAGCACGGATGCCGTTGACATTCCAACTGATGATCTTCATCGTCCTGCTTTGAGTTCGGTCATCGTAAAGAGTGCGCTGAGTTCGAATCCTGCTTCGCGCAGTTTCTCACGTCCACCCTGCTCGCGGTCGATCACGCATACAACATGATTCGTGAGCGCACCAAGGTTCTTCAGATCATCCCCACTCATGATCACCTGACCGCCGCTCGTAATCACATCTTCGACGATCAGCACGCGCTTGCCTGAAATGTCGGGTCCTTCGGCAAGTTTACATGTGCCGTAGTCCTTGGCTTTCTTGCGCACGAACACGGCAGGAATACCGGTGCGCAGTGAAAGCGCCGTCGCAATGGCGAGTCCGCCCATCTCGAGTCCGGCCAGGACTTCTGTCCCTTCAGGGATCAGCGACACCATGTGCTCGGCGATGGAAGCGAGAATCGCAGGATCGCTCTCGAATTGATACTTATCGAAGTACTCGTTGCTCGTAATGCCACTGCGAAGCTTGAACTCGCCCGTGATGTGTGCAACGTCGTAGATAGCTGTGCAAAGGTCGTGTCGTGTCATGTCGTAAAATTACGACGAACGCGGCGCACCGTCAGAGCGATGCGCCGCGTTGTGGAAAAGTCTATGCGTATGTGTTACGGGGCTACCACAACCGGTACATGCATTGTCGACTCACCAGCAATGATGGTGGCGTTGTAGAGTCCAGCGCTACCGAGCGTCGCTGCATCGAGCATGATCGACGTATCTCCTGCCTCGGCAACTGTTGCTGTTGTGCTCATCACCTCACGACCCTGCATGTCACGGATTACAATACGGACTGTGCCGGCCTGATCGGCAGTAATGCGGAGGTACGAGATAGAACGCACTGGATGTGGTTCGACACGCACCGATGATACTCGAGCTACCTGCTCGTTGACCGATGTCGGATCATCACGATACGTGCGTACTTCGACCACTGCCGAGATGTCGCTGCCACAATCATTCGTAGCAGTACAGACATAGAGACCAGCGTCGGATGAAGTTGTGCGGTTTACAGTGTACGTGTTCGACGTTGCACCAGCGATTGCACGGCCACCCAACGACCATTGATAGCGCACCGGCTGGCTACCTTCGCCAAGCGTCACTGACAGTGTAAACGCATCGCCTTCCTTCACACGAAGGAGTGTCTCGCGAATCGTTCCAAGCGATGGTCGCACTGTCGAGACGATGCGAATCGTATCAGAGAACAGCGACTGACCACAGTTGCCGGTGACACGCAGTGCATAGGCACCTGGAATCGTTGAGCTGTAGTCAGCTTGCGTCGCACGCGGGATCGCAACACCGTTACGGAACCACTGATACGAGAGTTGCTCTCCTTCGGCCAATGCGCGCAGCTGGAATACGAGACCTTCACAGATCTGCTGTTCACGTGTGCCATTTGGTGCGGTTGGCTGCAACGTAATGCGTGGCCCTTGACGTACGAATACATTCACTGTGTTTGAAAAGCGCACCTGTCGCGACGGGAAGCCTTGCACTACGCACACGATTTGTCGTGCATCTTCCGGACGCACACCGTTGATTCGAAGCGTTGGGCTTTGCGTGCCTGCGAAACGTCCACCTTCCTTGATGTTGTCGCCATTGTAGTAGCGCCACTGGTAGCTGATTGCAGCATCGCCACCACCTGGAGCACCGACAGCACGCAAGACCACCGTGTCGCCAGGACATACCGTTGTATCGCGTGGTTGCAGCGTCACAAACGCCTGTGGTATATACACGCGTGCGTCACGCGAACGAACCGTTGCACAACCACCTGTGACAACGCAGTAGTACGCACCTGATGTATCTGCAAACGTCAGTGCACGGATACGCAGATTAGGTGTTGTTACACCGGTGATGTTCGTTGTATTCGTAAGGGCAGTGCCGCGCTTGAACCATTGGTATGTTTCACCAGCGGTTGCAGTTGCTTCAACGCTGAGTGATACCGGGAAGCCTGCTTCGACCTGCGTGAGAACCTTTGGCTCACTTGTGATGCGTGTCCGAGTTGACACCGTCACCGTCGTTGGACGCGATGTGATGACCATGCCCATCGCTGACCGTACCTTACACGTGTATACGCCTGCCGTTGTCGTACGTGCTGAATCAACCGTGTACGTCGCTGCTGTAGCTCCTGCAATGTCAACGCCGTCCTTTGTCCACTGATACGTAAGCGACGGACCTGCAGCGACAACTGAGAGAGTGAGTCGCTCGTTGAGACACTGACGAATCAGCGTTGCCGGAGACGACGTAATACGTGCGATACGAACCTGTTGGATCGACATCGTACCGCTAATCTCGTTGCCCGAAAGAAGCAGATCCGCACCGTTCGGACTTTCCGCAGCAGGTACGAATGCGATTACCTCACAACCCAGATCACCAACTGTACCATTATCCACATTCGTCACATTCGGCGTAACTGCGAAGTTGCGTGGGTTGATATAGTCGGTGTAGCGTGCATTCACAGGATCGGAGACGTTATACATAAATGTGTGTCCAATGCGTTCGCAACCAATGAACGCATATGTGCTGTCGTTTATCACACCCATGGCCATTGCTTCTGGCTCCGGACCTTTGTTGTCCGATCGGTCGTCGCGTGAATTCGTGGTATGTCCCGCATTGAAGTTTGCAGGGAACCAGGCAGCTGTGCGTGTTTCGAACTCACTACCGGAATCGAAGATGAGGTTGCCGTCAGCGTTCCAAATAGAGAATGAGCGAGCACCGAGTGTGTAGAGCTCATCGTAATCACCGTCACCGTCGAGATCACCGAGATTCGTCACAACAGTGAGACGTCCAGCACCGGCGTCGCTGCGCAGCGTCGGATAGGCTGTCGTGAGAGATGGATCAATCGTCATATCCTTGATACGACGCTCTTCGACGAATGAACCCCATTCACGAGCATCACCTTCATTTGCACTGGCGATGTATGTCTGCCCACCCACCGTGAATGTCGAGATCGCATCAGGTTGGTACATACCGTACACTGGCCACAAGCGGATCAGATTCCCGCCGTCACGATCAGATGCATCGAGACCATTTGGACGATCAAATGTGATAACGCCAAAGACAGGATGTGATTCTGTATTGAGTGTTATGCTGCCGTTTGGCGGTGTAGCTAGCGCTGAGCCGCCAACACCGAAGTCATTGTCGTTTACAATCAGGAGTGTCTGTGCGTTAACGAGTGCAAGACCTTCTGGCTTGTCGGTGTTGCCATAACCCGCTCCTGGCAGGTACACACTCTTCTTCTTCTGCACCGGACGAATGCCAAGTGCTGTTGCCTCCGCAAACGTGAGCGACTCGATCGTACGTCCTTGCGCGAGGGAAGGAGGATTTGTGATCAGATTTGTTGCGCCCTTGAGATCGATCTCCATGAGATACTTGCGAGCACGCAGACCAGTAGCGTCATCGCGTTCAATGACCATGAACTTGCCGCTGCCAAGCGATACGGCATCACCGATCTTATCACAGCCGAATGCCTTTTCAAACATTGGATAGAGGTACTCACCAACAATCGTCTTCGATACCGTGTTGAATGCGATGATGCGACACCATGGTGATGCTTTGGATGTTGCATCATTCGGTGTGTCTGGATTATCGAGAGGACTCTGAATGAAGGCATAGAGAATGTCGCCTTCGATCGCGACAGCCTCGAATCCACGATTCGCACGGCGCGATGCATACGCAGCAGGCAAGAGCTCATTTCCATACGTACCCGCTGGAGCACCAACCGATGCGGCTGTTCCCGCCGGGATGTATCGGTCAATAAGTACACCATTGCTGTTGAAGTTGTATATGGCCGGACGATACTCGTCTACCATCCACCATGTACCTGCTGCGTCTGTAACGATGCCTTCGAGGTCTCCACCAAATGGGTCGTTGGCAATGTCATTGCCAAAAAGATCAACACCGAATTCGTCTGTGTACGCAATGCCTTGTCCGGCTGCTTGAAGGTTCGGACGACCAGTAATTGGTGTTGTGCCATCAGCGCGGAACAGCGAAGTACGCGAGAGCACCGTAATCTGACCCGAAACTCGATCTAACTCAAGTGCAACAACTTCTGCTTGGTAGTTCGGCAACGCAAACGGACGTCGCACTTGACCACGAATCACCGTTGGCTCGGCATTAGGACCGCGATCTGGATGTGTGAGGAAACGCAGCTTGGTTGTATCCGTGCCGCCACCGCCGTAGCCTGTGAACCACAGTCCGGAAAACCCACCGAGCTTGATATCCTGTCCGCCTGGCGTGATGCCAATCGATGGACGATTCGTCCAGGTGTAGGACTGCGTGCGTGCAAGCCCCTTGCTGTAATCCTTGAAACCAAGCGCGACAACACGTACCAACGATGCCGTAGCGATATCGATCACTGCGAGTGCGTTGTTCTCTTGCAGCGTCACGTATGCTGTTGATCCATCGGGTGTTACAGCAGCATACTCAGGCTCGAGATCCTGCGCCACCGTCGCGTTGGCACCGTAGATGCGAACGCCCATAGCACGCAGCGAATCCTGACGTCCGTTGAGTGAACGGAAGTCGACCGTCTGCACTGTTGGCGCTGCAGGGTTTGTGATCGTGAGAATGCTCACTGATCCTTCTGGATCCTGTGCGTAATCGTTAAGCGGCTCGCCCTCGTTACACACGATGATCTTCTGTCCGTTCGGTGTAAACGTCAATTGATCCGGCAGCGCACCGACCGCTGTCTGGCTCAGTAATACACCTGACATGTTGAACAACAGCACCTTGCCGGGATTAGCCTTGGATGCAGCATCTTCAAGCGCGACAGCAACGATACCGTTCTTCACGGCTACACCATTCACCACACCACTGTATGCGTTGAGCAGTATCTCACGTGACACCACTGGTGCGGTCGGATTCGTGATGTTCACAAATGTGAGCTTGTTGTTGAACGCGTCTGAGAGAATCGCCGTGCGTGACGCTGCGTCATACGTTACGACCTCAGCAGATCCTTTATCAAACGTCGCAGGACGTTGTGTGTGTCGTCCAATAAGCTGCAGCACCTGTGCTGGTTGCTGTGCCGGAAGCAGCGTCACTGCGCACACAAGAATCAATAGTGATAAGATGTTGTCCCAACGACGTATCATTGTCGACCTCAACAGTAAAAAAGGATGTTTTGCACCGATGCAAAACTCCGCTTCGGGTGTGAGGCATGTGTTACCTCTGCATCAACAAACCATTACGTCTGTTACCATGAAGTATCATCGGTTCCTCCTCCCAATTCTCCTCATGCTCCTACTCACGTCGTGTGCCGCCCCCTATGCAAAGCGCTGCGTCGAGGGCTTTGATCGTTCGTCGCTGCGTGTGACGATCTCGAAGGGTGCGTGCTTCGGACAATGTCCCATCTACACTGGTGTTGTGCTTGGTGACGGAACTGTAGAGTACTATGGTGAGCGCTTCGTCGAACGAGAAGGGGCGTACACTGGCAAGATCTCCTCCGAGGACCTCTGCGCAATTGTGACCGAGATAGAAACGCGCAAGCTGATGATTGTCGACACATCCTATATCGAGGAGGTGCCCGATGCACCGATGACGAAGATCACGATCGCCATGCGCGGTAGGTCAACGGCAGTGCTCTGGAACCTCACAACACCGGAGTTGTTCCGCGCGCTACAGTCGCTCATAGTGAGGGCAACGCACGAGAATCCGACTCTCGTAAAGAGCGAGTGAGTGCGGCTGGCTTTAGGATTTAGACCTTCGGCGCGATCACTGTACCGACATACAGAAATGCAATGCCACCGGTGAGTTCACGGTAGGTGCAATCCTTGAGACGTCCGGTTGACGTCATGAGATCGGTAAACGCTTCGCGGCAAGGAAAAGCCGCTGCGGTTGTTGGCAGGTATTCGTACGCTTGGCGGTTCCCCGTGACAAGTCCACCAATGAACGGAATCACATACCGACTGTATGCACCATAGAGCATGCCCATGATGCCGCGGGGCTGACCAAACTCCAGCACCACAATCTTGCCCCCTGGCTTTACGACGCGTGCCATGTCTGCAAGAGCGACGCGCGGTTCGTCGACATTGCGAATACCAAACGAGATGCTGGCAGCATCGAAGGTGGCATCGGCATACGGCAGATGCATTGCATCAGCAACCTCAAACTCAACATCAAGACCGTTGTGTTGTGCCTTGCCCGGTGCATACGACAGCATGTCGGCATTGAAGTCTGTACCCACAACACGTCCGGTTGCGCCAACAGCGCGTTTGAATGCCAACGCTAGGTCACCAGTTCCCGTTGCACAATCGAGCACAGTACTGCCCTTCCGCACCCCACTAGCGGCTACAGTTGCTTTGCGCCAGAGGTGATGAATTCCGAACGAGAGAATCGAATTAGCTCGGTCGTACGATGCGGCGATGTCGGAGAACATCGCATGGACTGCTTGACTCATGCGTCAAAAATACGTTGAACAGTGTTCCACGCCCCCATCATTACTGCGGGCGTACCCTGACCTGGGAACACACTATCACCAATCATGTAGAGTCCTGTGAACGGCGTCTTGTTCGGCGGCAACGTCAACAACGGACGTCGAATGTCGTGCGGAATGCCACCCACATACCCGCGATACCGTCCGGTGTAACGCTCCCACGTCTGTGGCGTGCCACCTTCGATGTGCAGCATCTGCATTCCATCGAACTCATGCATGCGACGCTTAATCAACGCAAGCATGCCGTCGATGATCTGCTGCTTGCGCTCTCGAGCAACCTCAGGCGAACAATCATCCCAATCATCAGCAAGCGCGTGCGTACTTGCCGTTACGGTAGTATGACCCTCAGGCGCTTTTTCGTTGTCGGTCGGATGCGAGATTGTGAGAAAGAGCGACCCCGAATGCACAAACGGAATCGGTTCGTCGAGATACAACTGCACATAGGTCGATGGAGTCTTCGGCACACCATCAAGTGCGAAGTACAACGTGAGTCCAACCCATGATCTATTAAACGTCGTTGCCTTGCTTGTGAAGTAGCGCTGCACACGCTCCTGCGTGAGCGATTGCATGTTCCAGATTGGGATCGACGAGATCACTGTTCGTGCCTCATAGCGCTCGCCATTTGCGCACGCCACGTCCCACAGACCGTCGCGTTGTCTGATCGACGTCACTGCACGACGGAACTTGACCGTTGCACCATGAGCTGTTGCATGTCGCATCAACTGGAGCACAGGCTTCACCATGCCGCCAATTGGATAGTATGTCTCCGATGGATACGTCAAGCCCATTGCACCGGTGAGATATGGGGCTCGCATCGCAGAGTTCTGCGTGCTAATGAGCAGCTGCTCATCGATGAACTCACGAAACGCTGGTGTATCAACACCGTATCGCTTCAACAACACTTCAACTGGTCGAACCAGGCCCGGGAGAAGTCCGACGTTTGATAGCATCGATGGTGCCGCGAGCGCAAGCAGTTCACCGATGCTCGTGGGTGGAATCGCATGCGTATGACCAACCAGACCATACACACGTTGCTCAAGATCGTACTGTGCGTTCCAGAATCCTGCTTGATCGCCCGTGAAGTGACGTTGCGCTTCGGCGATCCATGTCTGTTTGTCGGCCCAGCGCACAACATCATCGCCCTGACGACGGATGATCATGCCAGGATCTTGCTTGATGAGGTTCGGCGTCAGACCGAGGTGACCAAACACGCGTCCCGCAGGTTGGTGCGGCTGCATGCCACTGATCGTGGTTGCACCGACATCGAACGAATATTTTCCAGTGCGGAAAAAGGACGCGCAGCCACCAAGGGTTTCGTGGGCTTCCAGGACCGTCACGTCCTTGCCCTCGTGCGCAAGCAGTGCAGCTGCCGTCATACCGGCATAGCCGGCTCCAAGCACGAGAATATCAGTTGTGTGATTCACGTTGCGCTAACAGCTGCGTGTTGCATCAAGTTCCACCGTATTTTTTCGCATGCGAATTCTCATCCTGGCGATCAGTCTGTGCGTGTCCATCGTTCTGCTACAGGCAGAGCACGACGAGCGCGAGCATGTACGCCAACGCTTTGAAGATATGCGTTCTCGCCGAGTTCCGCGCGTTGGTGATGTTGCACCTGACGCACGTTCCCGTGCACTTGATGCAGCACGTCGACACGAACAACGATCACCGGAGCAAACGCAAGAGCAACGTCAATGGTCTATTGTCGGACCCCTTGCGACGGCCGGACGTATCAAGTCGATCGTTGTCGATCCAACTACACCAAATGTGATCTATGCCGCAGCCGCAGCCGGCGGCGTGTGGAAGTCCACAAATGGCGGTGATCAATGGATGCCCATCATGGACGATGCCAATGGCATCGCCATGGGGACTCTTGCCGTTGCTCCGACATCTTCATCAACGATCTATGCAGGAACTGGTGAACAAGTGACAGGTGCCAACATCTTCCTCGGCGCAGGGGTGCTCCGGTCAACAACAGCGGGTGCATCCTGGGACGTGATCGGATTGACGTCGGTGGGTTCATGCTCGCGCATCATGCTTCCTGCATCGCAGCCATCAACGATCTATGTTGCTGCAATGAACGAGCACGGTGGACTATGGAAGAGTGTCGATGGTGGCTCGACGTGGAATCGACTGACGGTGATGGATGTGTACGATGCATCAATGCATCCAAGCGATGAGAACACGATCATCATGGCTGTGCGCGACATTGGATTGATTCGAAGCACAGACGGTGGTGCATCGTGGAGTCCGGCGATGACGGGACTGAGCGGACGTATCGGTCGGTTTAGTGTGCAGCATGCGCCCAGTAATGGCTCGATCGTCTACGCGCTCTGTGAGCTTGATGATCGCGCGCATATCGCCGTTTCGTCAGACGCAGGTTTGTCGTGGCGCGTCGTGTATCGCGATTCAACAGGGTGCTTCTTCGCTGGCACGTGTCAGCTGACGGATGGACAGGGCTTTTACGATAATGTGATTGCCGTGTGCCCTACCTCACCGGATACTGTGCTTGTGGGAGGCATTGATCTATTGCGCACAACCGACGGTGGTGCGAGCTGGACGAACGTTACCCAAGGCTATGCAGACGGCAACGGCAACAACCATCCCCACGTCGATCAACATGCGATCTGCTTTGATCCACACGATGCATCACACGTATGGGTAGGTAACGATGGTGGCATTATGGAAAGTCGTGACGCCGGTGCGTCATGGCTCCCGCGCAACAACGGTCTGGCAGTGACGCAGTTCTATGCTGTCGATATCGATCCGTCGCTTCGCACACGTGTTATCGGCGGTACGCAGGATAATGGAACACTCGTAACGAGTGATGCCGTCGTGTGGGACACGGTGATGAATGGCGATGCGATGACGACGCTACACGTTCCCAACGAACCCGATGTGATTATCTCTGCAGGTCCACGCGGGGTTTTCTCACGCATCGAACTGACAACAGGGATTGTACGTCGACTACAGACTGGCTTGGTGCAGTCTGAGCCATGCGAGTGGGTCGCCCCACTCGTCCTCGATCCCGATGTACCGCGCACGATGTTCACAGGTCGACAGCGCGTGTATCGCACTGATAATGGTGGCGATGCATGGCGTGCAATCTCACCTCCACTGTCGAACACCGTCTCCGCACTCGCGATCTCGCCTACAGATGCATCGATCATCTGGGCCGGTGGATCGTATGGTGATCTCATCGTATCGACGGATGCGGGTTCAACATGGCGAAGCGCATTTTCCGAACCGCTCCCACAACAATTTGTCAGCAGCATTGCATGTTCACCGAGTGATCGATCGACGGTGTTTGTGAGTTACGCTTCCTACGGTACATCACATGTATGGAAGAGTACCGATATGGGTGCGACATGGCTCTCGGTCTGGGAGGCGATGCCAGACGCACCAGTAAACACACTCTGTGTCCATCCTGATGACCACGATGTCGTCTACGCCGCAACTGACATCGGTGTGTATACGTCACGTGATGGTGGTCGCACGTGGTCGGTACGTGGTAAGGGGCTCCCCCGCTCCCCCGTTGTCGATCTCAAACTCGACGCAACGCTCGGGATACTTCGTGCCGCTACACACGGCCGTGGCATTTGGGAACTCGCGCTTGATGGTGACGTTGCCATTGCTCCGCAGATCGTCACACCTGCCGGTGGTGAAGTTTACTATCCCGGTCAACAGCAGACCATCCAGTGGCGCGGCGTGTCGGGTCGTGTTGCAATCGATATGTCGTTTAACGATGGTACATCATGGCAGTCACTTGCGAGCGATGTTGATCCGTTCACATTTCGCTGGAATGTGCCAACACGCTATACAACTGTCGCACGACTGCGCGTTACGTCTACCGATGGCTCGAGTATCACGAGCAAGACCTTTGCGATCGAACCACCACGTCGTGGTACCATCCTCCATCGTCATGCGCTCTCATGGACTGCGTATGGCGTAGCGTGGGATGGACGCGAAGGATTGTGGACGACAGACCTTCGCCGTAGTATACTCACACGCGTTGATCGCTCCACCTATGCCGTAACAAAGCGTCTCGTGCTTGATGGCGCGGGAGATAGTTTGTTCCTCGATCTTGCTTACGATACTGTAGATCACCTCATCTACGTGCATCGACTCAACGATGTACAAGGATCGAGCACGAGCATCATCGTGGTCGACACCAACGGTGTGGTGCGCAGAACATTTCCATCTGGTGCGCAGCGCTATGGCATCGGACTCGCACTTGACGGAACAGAATTGGTGGCATGCGAGCGCGATGGTGATCAGCGCATCGTGCGCATGAATCCATCCACCGGCGTTGTCCTCGGTGAACGTCGTCTTCCCTATGCAACTCCGCTTGGTCCACGCGGCATGACGATCGATAGTGCAGGACGTGTGTATATAGTTACCACCACCTTCGCAACTGATCGTAGTTCGCTTGTGCGCGCTGACGTTGAACAGCTTTCCGACGCGTCCGCTCCAATGCAAACATCAACCATGCCGGCAATGATGCCGATGGGTCCGATCAATGCACGCGGTCTCGAACGCGACCTCCGTGATGGAAGCTTTTGGATTACCGACATCGATGGTGTTGTCTGGAAGATCGCCGGCGATGAAGCTGGCAACCCGTCATTGAACGTCGACGACGCACCAAACGACCAAGCAACCATCGTCGTGGCACCAATGCCCTCACGTGGTACGACCACCATCGACATCCATGCGGAGCACGATGGCATTGTCCGCGCAGATGTGCGCGATATCACTGGTGCGATCGTGATGACCTTCCCCGTCCGCGAGCATAGGGCTGGGCAGCCGACAACCGTT
Source organism: uncultured Melioribacter sp. (assembly GCA_964465685.1). Taxonomy (GTDB): domain Bacteria; phylum Bacteroidota; class Ignavibacteria; order Kapaibacteriales; family Kapaibacteriaceae; genus UBA10438. The sequence continues at coordinate 2,677 of CAYXKK010000033.1, read as the reverse complement.
CGTATTGCCGCCGGGGCACTGCCTGCGGGAACGTATGTCGTGACGGCATCCATAGCGGGAGTGGCCCCAATTCGCCGTACGTTTGTGCTGGTTCCATAAACGTTATCTGCATGATTCACGTCATTCTTGCCGTCATCGTGATCGGCATTGTCTGGTTTGCCTGGATCAACTTCAAAGAGATCGGGTTGATTCGCACAACACACGCCGATCTCAGCGATGACGAGCGACGTGCACTCCAAATGCGACACGTTAACCGCGTGATTCTGTGCATGTTTCTACTCGCTATCATGCCGTGGATTTTTATTCTGAGTAAAGAGCAATGAGCAAGAAGACGATCATCAAACATCCACCACATGTTGGATCGACCTCTGAACGCGAGTTCCTTGAAGGTCCACACTCGCGGCTACGCGAATTCAGCTTCGTGCTTCGCGTCATGCGTGAGTTCATTCGCGGATTCCGAATCCTACACTTTGTTGGACCGTGTATTACCGTGTTTGGTTCGGCACGCTTCGCCGACGACCACCCGTACTATCGCATGGGTGTCGACGTTGGTGCACGCTTGGCTGATATGGGCTTTACAGTGCTTACAGGCGGTGGACCCGGCATCATGGAGGCTGCAAACCGCGGCGCAAAGGAAGCCGGCGGAACGAGTATTGGACTCAACATCGAGCTGCCATTTGAGCAGCATGCTAATCCGTGGCTCGACGTCATGATCGAGTTCGAACACTTCTTTGTTCGGAAGGTGATGCTCGTCAAGTACTCACTCGGCTTCGTTGTGATGCCAGGGGGCTTCGGCACCATGGACGAACTGTTCGAAGCAATCACGCTGATGCAAACGAAGAAGATCAACAACTTCCCGATCGTGTTGATGGGCACGGAGTACTATGGTGACATGGTCAAGCAACTCACAGACAAGATGCTTGAGCAAGGCACGATATCTGCCTCTGATCTTGATCTGTTCTTTCTGACCGATAGCATCGACGAAATGGAATCGTATCTCCGCTCGCGCGTAGTGAAGCGCTTCGGACTCAAGCAACAGCTCTTTATTCCAAAGCAATGAACATTCTGATTTACTGCGGTGCACGTCTCGGCAACGATCCGCTGCTTCACACAACAGTTGAACGAGTCGGACAAGCCATAGTAGATCGCGGTTGGAACCTGGTGTACGGCGGTGGCGGGGTTGGCCTGATGGGAATCCTTGCACGCACTGTCATCCATGGGGGCGGGCACGTCACAGGCATTATCCCTACGTTCCTCAACACTGCTGAAGTTGCGTATGAAGGTTGTACGCAACTGATCGAAGTGGAATCAATGCACGAGCGCAAGCAACGCATGATTGCGATGGCCGACGTGATCGTTGCACTTCCCGGTGGATTCGGCACACTCGACGAACTCTTCGAAGCCCTCACGTGGCGTCAGCTTGGGCTGCACACCTGTCCTATCGGACTGCTGAATGTTGATGGCTATTACGACAGCCTTGTTGCGCTCCGCGACGAGTTCCATCGTCGCTCGTTTCTCAGTGATCATGTTGCGTCGATGCTCACCATTCATGACAGTATAGAGACGCTCTTCGATGCACTCCGTGACGAGCATCAGGTCAACGGCGTGCCGTTGCCAACGCAGCTCGATCGGGCCTGAGGAAGGCACGAGCTATGTCGATGATACTCCGTGATCCACTGTTCCGACGTGTGGGATCGATCATCAAGATCGGCAAACAACGTCCGCTCACCGAGGAGGATGCACCGCCCCTTGACCCAAGCGTAGATCCAGCGCACGCACCCACGGCATACGCCACACTCGATACCTCGCGCTTCTGGCGCTTCTTTATTGGATGTTTCTGGGCAACCGGCACGCCAGCTCGCATGCTCATCATTCTTGGCGTGTTGAAACTTAGCGTTGCTATCTCTACTCCTATCGTACTGAGGTCGCTACTCGAGCAGCTCCCTGATCTGTCGGGCGCAGCAGCACTGCCATTGGCAGCTGTTCTTACTGCACTGATGCTGGGATGCATGGGAATGATTGGTGCGTTGCTGCAGCAACATTGGTTCTACAATGCGCTACAGGGGTTTAGCATCATCATGAATGGCATCAACGAGCGTGTGGTGCAGCAAGCGCTACGGCTACGACGTTCTGCGCGTGCAACAATGCAGACCGGTGACATGGTGAATCACCTGTCGAGCGATACCGACGCATTGTGTGAGTCAGTCTTTGTGCTGCCGGAGTTCGCTAATACCGCTATTCAGTCGATCGCCGTCGTGGTGGTGTTATGGACGATGCTGGGTCCGGCAACCCTTGCTGGTATCGCTACACTCCTTGTGATCTCTCCGATGCTGTTTCTGGTGGCGCGCCGCTATCGCAAACTCGACAGTGTACTGATGGAACATCGCGATCAGCGTGTGACCTTGATGTCGCAGATTCTGCAGGGTATTCGCGTTGTAAAGTTTCATGCGTGGGAAACCAGTGTCAAGGATGAAGTTCAGCATGTGCGGTCAGAGGAAATCGCCACACGTGTTGCCATTGTACGCACTGATGCCTTGAGTACGGTGCTGTTTATCTCTACAACTACGCTTGTCGCATTCTCAGCGTTTTCTACCTACGTCGCGTTTGGAGGCACGCTCACTGCTCCTGTGATCTTCTCGTGCCTTGCGCTGTTTGCATTACTCGAAGAGCCCTTCGG
>CAYXKK010000032.1:0-14736 GCA_964465685.1 uncultured Melioribacter sp. | reverse complement strand
ACGTATCAGTCACAACCGTCTGTACGGGCTGCTGCGTCGCTGGGGATTCTACAGGTTTCTCGGCCTCCTTCGCACACGCGACAAGGATGACCGCAAGGGCAAACACTACTATCTGGCGGGGCATAACGGCGGGGTATAAGGGTACGCTGAACGCACAACTACGATAGCGTGCGACAGAAAACAGTGAAGCAAAATTGAAGCCAAGGTTCGGGGAGGGGTGGGGGATTAGAACCGCAAGAACTTTACATGCAGACCGACATAGAGGCCGGCACTCAAACCGATGATGTCAGACCCATTGCTCTTCATTGCGCTTCCATACATGCCATAGCACACGGAGTTCGAGCTCGACCAGTTCCAACGAATTCTGCTAAAGAGGTAGTTCTTGTGATTGAAGAGCGGGTGACCATTGCTCAGGCCAATACCTGCTTCAACGCGGAAGCGTTCCGCGAAGTCGACGAATAAGCTAAGGTCAGTGGCAATTGGAGCCTCATATGATACTCCCTCAATACTCGATGTGCTCGTTAATGCGGCCGATACACCATATAAGTCTGCTCCGTGACCATCGGAATTTGTGCCACCGCGAATTGCGAGATATGCTTCAGTGCGATAGAGTAAGTGCTCGCTGCCATATTGGTCGGACTTCATGTCAAGATATCCGACTGAACCACTGATGCCAGCTTGCAATCGTGGGACTTGGCGACGGCGAATATCCTCCTCAATCTGTTTTAGTTGCTTGCGCCGATCTTCTAGAGTATTGTCCCATTCTGACTTCTCACGGTTGAACTGAGCGCGGTCCCTATCAAACATGGCTCGCTTGTCGGCAAGATCACGGCGTTCGCTTTCGATTGACTCGCGGATTCGCATTCCACTCTCGTTATACACACGGGCTTCGGACGAAATAGAATCGAACTCAAGCTTTGCACTTCGCAGTTTGGTCCATGATGAATCGAGGCGTGCTCGATCCTCTGAGAGCCTCTGCTGCGCTTCGCGCACGTCCTCATTCATCAGATCGACCATGGACTTGTTAGACTTTACAAGGCGTTCCGTACTGACCCTAACACCCTGTGACTCGAGCAACTCTCGCAAACGCTCGGGTCTGATGGCATTATTCAGACCTTCAAGATTTTCGCCGGTTTGCGTATCAAGATCCACAGAGTAGATTACCCCTACCACGCGACCAGTTTCATCGATGAGCGGTCCGCCCGAATTTCCTTTGTTGGTCGCTGCATCATGTTGTAGAACGTCTTGATTTCGAATTCCCGATACGATGCCCTTTGAAACGACCCATTTGCTCCGAACTGGATGACCTATCGCAATGACGGGCGTACCAGGATCGGGAGAGCTCGGAGCTATTGGTAAGACGGTCAGTCCTGGCTGCGGTTCGCAGTAGAGAATTGCAATGTCGAGGCCATACTCATAATCGAATCGCTTGATGCTTGACACAAGTAATCTACGGTTGTCCTTTGTGGTTACGGTTACCTTGTAACTGGGCCACGCCCGAACAACATGGTCGTTCGTAACAATAACGCCTCGATCTGAGACGATGAATCCAGAGCCATGTGCATCTGGAGTCTGTATATGTACGACACCCGGTAAGCACACACGCTCGACTTCTTGCGAGTGTGCATTGATCGAGATGAGACAAAAGCTGGCACAGAGTAGTGCTATGAAAGCACTGTGGAGTGCTGAACGTGTGCATGTAGTCGACATAGTAGTTAGATGGTCCGCTGATTGTTGTAAAGTCCCTGTATCGAAATACGACTCTGAAACGGCTCGCAAAATCCCCCGAGTTTCGCGCTCGGACATGGTGAATAAAGTAGTAACCCACTCACTCCCACACCGTCATCGGTACGCCGATCTTGGTGGCACGCTGGATAGCGTCCTGTGTGCCGCTCGGACGTCCGTCGCGGCCTGGTGCGACGTGGGCGACGACGATGTCGGTGGCTAGCGATGCGATGATGCCGTTGCGCGCCATTGCAAGTCCTGGTGCAAAGGTGGTCATTGGTGGATAGGGCGATATGTGGAGCTCTCGTGGTTGTGGCTTGAGATCGCTCACCAGCGAGGCAGATGGAACACACACAGTCCATCCACCTGCTTGATGAGCGGCACGTAGCGCAGTGGTGTCAACACCGGCGGCACCACCACTTACGATGACACCTCCTGCCTGTGCATGATCGCGTGCACGCTCTGCGGCACGTTCAAGGCTTTGCTGACTCGCACTGCGTGAGCCGATGATTGCTTGCCAATGCGCACCGGTGGGCGGCGCTTCGCCACAGCCGATGAAGATCTTCGGCAGTCGGTTGAGATGCGCACGCTCCCAGTAGTGGTCGGGCAATACCGCATCGTACGGACAGATGATGCGCTGACCCGACATGAGGAGGTTGTGAAAGGTCCGCAACGCGCCGTTGTCGAGTGCATCAGCTACAGACCGTAGATGCAGCGGCGAGAGTCCGATGCGCGTGGGAATAATGCCCTGGATGAACAGTTCGCCCAGCTCGTCCTCGCTGAGGTCGGTTGCATGCACGTTGCGAATGATCCGATCCACTGCGACGGGTCCGATCCCGTTCGAGAGCAGAAGCACGAGGTACAAAAACTGACGTCCTGTTGATGATGTTGTAATCATTGTTGTGTGAGAGTGTAAGTGGCACAAAGCACGTTGACTGACGCAACGCCGCCGTGTCGTTTGAGTATGTCTGATGATGTGTCGAGCGTAGCTCCGGAATCGATGATGTCGTCAAGTACCAGAACACGTTTTCCTGCATAACGCTGATCGGTGACGGACATCGCATCCTTGAGAATCGCACGCTTGATGCTGTAGCCTTTAATCTTCTTCATCTGCTCATGTCTCGTATGTTTAACGAGCAAGCCTGTATCACATGGTATGCCGACCATCGCTGAGACAGTGCGTGCAAGTTCAACGACCGGCTGATACAAGCGGTCAACCGTTGGTGGCACAGGTATGATCGCTGCGAAATACTCCGGTCCAGCCCCGATCTGCTTGAGGCGACGTGTAATGAAGTATGCCATCGTCTCTGCAAGCTGATGCAATGCAACGAGCGAGTGCTCATACTTCATTGCATATACAAGGCTCCCAATCTCGGACCGTTGGCAAGTGTTCGTCCCGTTCAGAACATCTGTGTGATTGCTCAATGCCCACCCGGAATTGAACGCCCCCTGAGACCGATGAAAGCAGTTGTAGCTTTGCTCTAGGCGCTTGAAGTTGCATGCTGTTGTCATAACCGTCTCCCGCAAGGATGTTGATGATGTGTGTTGGTAACACATGCAACATCTCGGTTGCGGGAAGGGGTATGACGGCGGTAACGATGCGACTACTGATTGGAAATCATGTGGAAATTCAACCAGTAGTCGCAGTGCTCATTCCTGCTCGTCAGCCACCTCAGGAAGCTCGGAATAGGGCGACGGTCCGTAGCGATTCGGTGCGTCGATGCCACGATCGAAGAACATGAGTAGTGGATAGAATGGAATGAGCTGAAACCAACCGGGCCTGTTGAGATCATGACATCGCTTACAGCCCTGGGCTATGATTGTCCAAATGCCAAACAAATAGGCTGGAATGGCGAGAACTGGCTGCTCCCCGAAACCAGGTAGGACGAGCACGTTGAGGACGATGAAGAGCCCAATTGAAGACACCGCAAACTCCCCACGCTTTATTCGCCCCTTAAACGATAAGATGTGTGGTAACATGGTTGGCCCCCGTCTTATGGATGAATGATGAGCGGATATTGGTGTACACGCTTGCCATCGATGCGGATGCGAAGTGTATAGTGTCCGGATGCAATCGTGGTTGGTACGTCAAGTACAAGTGCGCCATGTGCGTCCAACGTTGTTGCGTAGATGCTGCTACCGCGGAGATCCACGAGGTCGATGTTGCACGCACCTGTGATGCCGGTGATGGTAACCGGACCCATGCTTGGGTTCCATGGTTGTGGTTGTACGATGCCGATGGCATCATGCGTGGTGTCGCTGTTGGCGCCGCTGGTGAGTGAGCAGAAGCTGGCCGGACCCGGATCGGCGTATTGGAGGGAGAAGCCGCCTTCCATCGCGACGATCTCGAATTCGTACATGGCGTGCTCACGTGCAAGACGTGGTGATGTGCCCCAGCCAGCCTTGCCTGCTTTGACGATGGTTGTGTCGTCTGTTACTTCGACGCCGTTGCGGAACACGCGTGGTTTGCGCGAGCGATCTTGGAACACCCAAATGCCCCAGTGCTCGGCGCCGCTGCCAGTAAAGAGATCGAAGAGGTTGTAGCACGATGCATTGTCTGGCATGGCATCGGCGAGGACCCAATCGTTGAGCACTTGAAGGCGACCACCACAATACTGTGCGTAGAGATCAGAGTAGACGCCGTTGATTGGTCGGTGACCGATCCATTCTTCAGGTGTGAAGATGCCGTCGACAACGCCACGTCCGTTGCAGATGTTTGTCACGCGCGGTCCATCACCAGAGCGATACACGATTGTGTCGCCCCGTACTTCACCAGATGCGATGCGTGGCTCTGTTTCGAGTCCGACCACGCCACCGGTAGGGATGTAGCGCTCATCTTGACGTACCGAGACACCATCGCTACCAAACGTTGCACTTCGGACCCATGGCTCTTGCACGTTGCCGTAGCCTTCAACAATGCTTTGATCGCAGTCGAGTCCAACGCCAGTTGCTGGACGGTACTCGACGGGGTCGCTGCCGTTCGGGAGCATGAAGAGTCCAGCCGTGACACGCACGCCAAACTCATAGATCGTGTGCGGCGTAGTGTCGCTCGGTGATGTACCGATGCCGAAGCGTCCGCCAATCACGCGTGTTGAGTCGTCAGTGACATCTACACCGTTCAGGACAACGATGACTGGACGCAGCGTGTCGTGCGTAACCTTGATCCGCCAATGCTCTTTGCCATTGCCCGTGGTGAAATCAAACAGGTTGTAGCAGTTGTTGCGATAAACACCTGTTCCGATGAGCCAATCGTTCGCGAGGTACATCGCACTATCGGTGTGACAATAATCGAGGTACATGTGCGAGAAGCGTCCGATCATTGGTGGAATGCCCGACCATTCGCGTGTACCATCCGAGAGCGTCGAAAATGCTCCGTCAAGGATGTGTCGCTCCGTGCATGGAAGTGTGCCGCCATGCCCGCCCCCTGGATACGTGCGCAAATCATCGCGCATCGGACGTCGATTGACATCGGAGAGATCCTGGCGTGGACCCGTGTTTGTGCGCGGATCGGGATCGGTGCGATCAATCGCTGTATCGAGCTCACGTTGCGTTGCACGGACCGTGATTGTACCAACAGCAGTCGGACCGTCGTCGATGCAGAACCATACGGTATGCTCGCCGGCCGCATCATTCGGCACGCGAATGCTCACAGCGCCTCGCGTCGTGTTGATGATTGGAGCAGGTGCACCATCGAAGAATGCCTGAATGCGAATCGGTGCAACCTGTGGGATGTCGTCACCGAGCAGTTGGATGACCGTGCCTGCGCGCACCGATGATGGTGCTACGGTCACAGGAATACGTCGAATCGTTGTATCGCACTGTCCGAACAATGTTGTTGCTGATGCGCCCACCAAGAGCGCTGTCAGCAGTGCGAGTCGAAGGTGAAGTCGTTTCATATGGAGTTGCTTTCGATTGTGAGGTTATCGTTGAATGATGATTGGTGAGATGCGTACAGCATCGCCTACGCGAATGCGCGCCATGTAATGCCCTTGCGTGAGCGTGTGCACGTTGAGCGCGACGGATGTGTGTCCTACACCTACGATGCCTGCGTCGATCGTGTGTGCCAGATCGCCCTGCATCGTGAAGAGTTGAATCGTGACGGTAGTTGGTTCGTCGAGATCGAACCAGATGCGTGCAACATCATCGGCAGGCATTGGCTCGATGAGTTGCTCTGCTTCGCGAGGGGATGTGCCGGTTGGTTGTTCAATCACGCCTGTCGTGCGCAAGTCGCACGCCACGTCGACGTACGTTGTGATCATGTTGCCACCATCGAGGTACACGATGCGCAGGGTGCGCTTCGACTGACCGCGATCGCATGGCGGGATGCGGAAGTACAGACGGCAGCAGTCTTCTGTGCCTGCGTTGTCAACGATTTGCTCGTAGACCGTGGCGAGCTCATCTCCGCTCGAGATGTTGTAGAACTTACCTGTCGGTGCGGCGCGCACAAAGCGTTGCATTGCAGCGAGACCCTCAAGCTCGAGTGGTGATGTGCCCAAGCCGAGTGCTATCAAGTAGAGTGGGATGTTTGCTGACGCGAGTGCTTGTTCGACGGCAATTGGATCATCAGGTGGCATCGTGTTGATACCATCCGTCATCACGATGAGCATCTTGAGCACAGCGGGGTGCGGAGTGATTTTCGCGAGACCAGTAAGGATGCCGCCGTGCAGCGATGTATTCGTCATAGCCTGCAGCTTGTTCACTGTGGCTGCAATCGCTGCCTTGTCTGCCGTCCAGTCGAGTGCAAGCGTGACGCGCTCGTTGAATGTGATGATGAAGAGGCTATCGCCCGGGCGCAGCTTGTTGGTTAGGCTCAACACTGATTGCTGCAGTGCTTCGAGTCGCGTAACAGCACGACCAGCGAACATGGTTGTCTCGTTCATGCTACCGCTGATGTCGACCACCAAACCGATATGCAGCGGGTCCTTACGCTCTGGATCGCATACCAGCGAATCCGGGCACACGAACTTGCCATCGACGACGATACCGATCTGATTCGCCGTTGTAAGGATGTTGCGCTTCCCATCAACTGCTGTTGTGTCGACAACGAAGATTCCCGCATCCATGCGAATGCCCACCACTTCGCCATTTGCTGAGATCGGCGTGATATCGCAGATGTTGAGATCCGTTTGTGGGATCTCTTCCACGACAACTGTCAGCTGACCGCAATTGTCTTCGTAGCGAGGTACGACTTCGTTTGTGCGAAGCACCAGTGTAGAGTCATTGATCCAAAAGCTAAACGGCTTACCCGACCCTGACTTCGTGAGCTGATAGCGATGCAGTGTAGCATCGAGAGGATATGCTGGCAGAGGTTCGTTATCAACCCGAAAGCCCAAGTTGTCGCGGAAGCTGAGTTGAAACAGCGGCGGCAGACCTGACTGTATCGGCGGGAAGCCATACTTCGTTGTATCACCAACCCAGTGAGGGATCGACACGAACGGACGTCCAAGAATCTCCTTTGGGGGCCAGCGGAACGCATCGATTTCTTGTTGAGGCACATCGTACACCCATACTGCATCGACACCATGGCAATCGGTAAATTGCGGCCACTGTGAGTATGTGCCCGATACCGTAATCCGGTACGTAAAGCCTGGTCGGGTAGGGGGCGATGCAACAACACCAGGGTTGCGTGCGTCGAGCGTGAGCGTAACGGGGAACTGCGCCAGTGCCGTTGCACAGGCTAGAATCAGCGTTGCTAGGAGCAACAGCGGGGAATAAACGCGAGTCATACGACCTCCATACTGAATGTGAATTGCTGCATCGAATTGTGTGCAACTTCACATTCGTACGAGAGCGTACGACTTCGGAAACGATGTGGAAATCCTAGCTTACTTCAAGATGATTTTCGCTGGCTCCAACCCCACTGCATAACGCCGTGCCTTCTTAGATCCCTCGCCCTTCACATGGTAGAAGGCTGCGAGTGTCTTGTTGCCTAGTGTATCGGTGATGCGCCTATTCAGCTTTGAGATTGCCGAGCGGAAATCGTCGGCAGAAATATCAGATCGCTTCTTAGCGAGTCGCACTGGGTCGCTATTCTCGAAATCAGGGAAAGCGTCGTACTGATGTTGATTGATTTCCTGTGTGTATGTCTTGCCGAGCGAAAGCGCCGAGACACGGAAATCAATAGGTTGATCCTTCTTTGCCTTCTTCACACGCTCAAGGAAAAAGCGGTAGTAAGCAAACTGCAGTGGCGAAAACTTGACCTCCGTCGAACCAATCAGCACTCTGCCACTCTTACGTTCAAGCAATACCGGTTCGATCGCAATATCTCGCAGATCGCGATTCTCTTGTTCGAGCCGTGTAATGCGAGGCAGACCAGTATCAAGGCGCACATCACGCACAACGGTCGATGTGAGTTCCGGCTCTACGGTGCGCACCAGACGGATGTTGGCGTCGCCTGACTCAGCGAGTAGGATCCAGCACACCTGCATCGACGGCGTACCTGAGGAGATCGCCGCGACCACTTCATCGTTGCGCGTCATAACGCTTGCCAGAGCCTCTTTCAGCTTTGGGTACAGCTCATTATGATCTGTCGGATCATCGATCTCAAATGTGAGAGTCTGCACCTTTGTGGAGGGGGCCACCGACTTGATTGCGACCTTAACTGCAGCAGCGCCACGGGCGAAGTCGTGCTGAAGGTCGCCCTCCGTTGCGAACATCACCACACGGTCCGGACGCAGCTCCCGAACTGCTGTTAAGATCGGGCCGCGCTCTTCTTGTGCAAGCCGAATATCCGTTACACCAACGAACGATACGAGTGTCATGCTAGCTCCATCAAACTCTGCATATTTGCTACTGCTGGTACCAAGATAGTAAGAGAGGGGCTTGATATGGAAGTGCGGGTTACGCTAGAGAACCTACGTGCGGGGGAGAAACCCCTTGCGATGTTCTTACACGATGCACTACGACACATCGACGAACAGTATTTCGAAAACATCGTTGCGTCGTTTGCGCGGTACTCAAACGACCAAAGTATGTCGTCGAACGACCAACGCGATAAGATGCTTGACGAGCGAGGTCGCCGGAAGACATCGCTCGAGCAGTTTGATCTCACGTTTTTGACAAACCTCTGCGAAAATCTGACACGAGATCACTATCCCGGCAATTCTGACAAGGGTATTCCACAGCACATTCGTGTGACCTTCCGCAAGAGTATCCATCTACGCAGTGATGCGTCGAGCAAGTTCCACACGCTCCGGAAGTATCGCAATGACGTCGTCCATCATCATCTCGATCGAGGCGACATTGCCGCCACCATCGGCGAGCTCGGCAAGATTCTGGACGTGTTCCGCGGCGAACTGCTCACGTGTTGCAAGTCGCAGCCAGATGTGTTCACTCAAGCCACAGTCAGTTCTATACAGGGGTATGTCGACTCGATTGTGAGCATTCTCAAGAGTGCCCAAGCAGCAGAGCAGGCACAAGGCGAGGAACAACGGCAGACAGATCAGCCAGTTATACCATCACAACTAGCACCAACACGGCAGCTACCCAAGTTCGCATTCGCCGCAGGCGGTGCAGCGGTTCTCGCACTCGCTGTGGTGCTTCTGCTTCGGATGATGAATGCCGAGCCGGTTGCCACAAAAGCTGCTGTTTTCATGATGAACGCACCCTTGCCGGAAGACAAGGTGGCGAAGTTTTGCAAAGACATCTCCACGATAGTTGGTGATGCTCAGTCAGTGTTTCGTGTCACAATCGTACAATACGCAAAGAGTAACGTGGAGATCGTGACGCGACTTGATTCCTCATCTGTAGCAAAGAATCTGACCCCTCTGCTTACACGTGTAAAACCACTTCCCTCAATCTTGGACCTCGATAAGTTGTTTGATGCAGTAGTTGCGGCGATCAAGGACACTAGCAGTATTACGAAACACTCGACTGTGCACATGTTTGGGAATATGCCAACTATGTCCTCAGCGATGCGACATTCTGTGATTGATAAAAAAGATACTCTGATTATCCTCGAAGAACTGCATGGCGTCGAACCAACATTCAGGAAGATTGGGCAAAACACGCTCAAACAGTATCTCTACACGCCAACACGAGATGAAGATAGCCTGGTGTTCTACGCGCTCCGCCCTGTTGATTCGCTTGGATTTGAACTCATCCTTAAACAACTGTAAACGATATGCGTATAAACTACTTCCTTCCTCTCCTCTGCATTGCCATTTCTGTAGTTCTTCAGTCATGCTCAACATGCAATCCTGGCACATCCCTGTATGTTCGCGGCACGGTCGGTGCTCGAGTAAATCAGAGCGGCGTGCTCGAAACTGCCGAAGACACCGGACCGAAGTATTCGCTCCGTAATCCAGGTGAATCATTTGATGTTGTTGAAAACGCACCATTCGTGCTCGATGTACCAGATGCAGTTGATCTCAGTAGTTATGCACTAGTGGTAACGGAGCTTGACACCGTTGTGCCAGGTGGGAAGTTGTTTCGCGTCGCATTACGCGAGTCATGTCAGCCGTACATCGAAATGGATAAGTCCTGTAAAATGGTGAACTGGTATAATCCGTATCGATTACCAGAAGTGCGTATACGCAATACAGACGAGCAACTCGTAATGACGCCGTTGCTCGGACCTACAAACGAACTGGTCGGTTATGAGGTGCGTCTTGGAGATCATACCAATTGTGGCTCGCCGGCTCTGGATCGACTTCGTGCATTTCGACGTACCTCGAAGCAGCCGATAGCCGGAATCCGACCAATCCGCTCATCTACGCGCAAAGCTCCTACGAGCCTCAAGGATCTGATCATCGCACGACCGAAGAGCTAGTCCTCACCCCCCCCCCACCACCAACATCGGTAGCTCGTCAACCTCGAGGAACACCACTGCGTGTTGCTCGTAGCGTGCACGAAAGTCTTCAGCTGATGCACGGTCGATACCAGCGACCATGATGTGTCGTTCCTGCCAACCATCGCCGACGCCCATTGCCGCGAGCCATGGAATAGATCGTTGCGTGCACTCATCAACCAGCAGTGCATGACGTCGATCATTTTCTTCAGCTGATGTCGGCTGCGAGAACGGAAACTCTGCGCCAAGAATTGCGCCAACAGTTGTGTTGTGCGAGCGAAGCCATGTGGCGAGTGCCGCGGGGAGTGGTTCGCGCATGCGTATCACATGTGATCCATCGACAACGAATTGCGTCGCCTCGTACGCTGCTTGTAGCTCAGGTGATAGTGTGCTCATGATCATGTTTGAAGGTGAGAGGGCAAACATAGTGCGTGTTGCGCAGTCTTTGGAGTGATGCATCGATCGTCAGGATTACTCATGCGTGACATAGTATTTTTTGACAAGGCAGTGACAAAACGTGACAGTGCACTATGATAGCGCTACGCTATATTCTTAGCATGTCAAAACACCCCATGTTCTAGAGGCGGGCTATTGAGAGTCGGTCACGTTTGAGGCGCAGTTGTATCGGATGTGGCGTAGCACGCCTGATGTGATGCTTAACAGTTACCCAAACGTGACCACCATCCCTTCTTGATCGGTAATTCAAGGAAGTTCGCGTGAGCCATAATGCGATAAAAGTGTATGATGACTTGGATGACAAACGTGTCCAGGAACAGAGCAAACTAGACGAATGGATACTGAAGCTTTCGATGGGCGCGATAGGAGTTGCAGCCGCTTTCTTCGAAAGGCTAAGGTTCGACACGTTAATGGAGAAAAACCTCTTTGTAGTCGCCTTGGCTTCTTGGCTCCTAGCCATCATTTTCGACCTGTTATCGTTCCGTCTGAGTGTAAAGGCGCACGAGGCTAGGATGGACAAAATTCTACATTCCGCAACTCAAGGCTTTATAGGTCGAGATGATAGTGTATCAGAAATTGGGGGCAGCGCGATCGTAGAGTGCTGGTTGAGAGTTTGCAACTGGCTGGTCATTCCCATCTTTATCATAGGCTGTATTGCCTTAACATGGTACCTAACTCTACGCATCTATTATTACGATCCTCACACAATCACAATGAGCGGCCAATGAGCGATAAAAAAGACAAGCGCATAAACGAGGGGGTGGTGCCCAAAAAACCACTTCCACAGAAGAAAAAAGGTATCGTGCCGAAGCCGCCCTTGCCAGACCCGAATCGCCCCCCGAAAGACGAAAAAAAGTAAGCCTAGCACTATTGTACCATTATGGTACCACAACCCATGCGCGCGGCTCCACTGTAGCGTTTCTCTTGCTGACTTGCACTCATTTGATCATCGGTTCAAGTCCAAAAGCTGGCTCAATCAATACGCCGCCCTTTGGGTGGCGTTTTTCATTGCTTGACAATCACAGGGATGTAGCGAGTCGCACGGAAGTCCAACCCGATGCGTGTTCGCGTTGTTCTTAAACAATAAAGGTTAAACGATGGTAGAGTTCATCAGTGATCATTGGGCGGTGTTGTCTGCGAGCCCACTCACATGGATCCTTCTTACCCTGATTCTAGTCCCATCTACGTTTGCCGTCTCGCGAATCCACTTCAGTGAAAAGCTTGAGGCCAAAGATGAACGTCTGAAACTGGCAAACGATAAGGTGAGCAGATTGGAAGACCAACGTGAGGAGCTGACTAAGAAACTCCTCGAGCACGGGGAATCCATCGAGAAAATCGAGGCTTATATCGCAGCCGCACCAAAGATATACCGGGGTACGACCCCACCTCAGGCTGATCTTGGAAAGGATGGAGATATCTATCTACAGGTGATAGAATGATTCGCTTCGCTTCTTCTACATTGAGACCCAGATTATGCACCGATGTATTGAGGTGTCTGGACCGCGACGACACGGAATGACTGATTGTCTGTGAATTGATAACTAGAGTGCTAATCCTGTCGATTTGCACCGCGCTGAGCGGCATTACAGTTGAGGATCCCATCGCTGATCTAGACCTCTCCCTGCGAAGGATGTGGTTTATATGTACGTGAGATGGCTGTTGTACCGCTGCACTATGCCACCTCAACAATCACTCGGCACAGCTACATCACTTCAGAGACGAGATGTGCGATGCTCAATAGAGTAGAAGCGAACTATCAGTATCTGGGAAGGCTGAGTGGCGTGATTCAATCAACCTCTCATCCGCCATAATACGTCGCATACGACACGATCTTCGTCGGAATCAACTCCCAGATAAGCCCGTAGGAATCGAACGTGGAACTAGCCGTACTCATACTGTTCACAGCCTGCATTATTCTGTTTGTACGTTGGCGCAAGATCAAGAAGCGCTATGCAGGCTATGAGGTCCTGTTGCCTCTTGCGGAAGAGATGTCCAAGCGCAAGGCGGAAATGGCTGCGCTCGAGTCCAAGATTGAGGAGGTGCGGGTAGAGCATGCAAAGCTTGACGCTGTGCGCGCGGAACGCGAGCAGCTTGAAGCACATGTACGCGAGTTGGAAGCGATCGAGATCCTGCACGATGCGGGATTCTACGAGCCCCGTTATGCATTTGACACATCCGAGCGTTATCAAGCACGTCTCGAAGAAGTGCGACAAAAGCAGAAGCAGATGTTGGAGTCTGGAGCTGCACTCATTTCGAGCCAGACGTGGACGATTGGTGGAAGCGAAAAGAAAGGTGAACAGCTCACTAAGCGCATATCGAAGCTTATGCTACGAGCGTTTCAAGGAGAGAGCGATACCGTCATATCACGCGTCAAATACGGGAATGTCCAGACATACGCAGAGAAGATTCGTCGCGCCAAGGATGCAATCA
Source organism: uncultured Melioribacter sp. (assembly GCA_964465685.1). Classification (GTDB taxonomy): domain Bacteria; phylum Bacteroidota; class Ignavibacteria; order Kapaibacteriales; family Kapaibacteriaceae; genus UBA10438. The sequence continues at coordinate 1,337 of CAYXKK010000032.1, read as the reverse complement.
ATAAGCTCGGTGATACATGGGGTCTGTCGATTACCGATGGGTTCGTTGAGTTGATTCTCGAGGAATTGTATCTCGTGTATGAGTACCAGGAAAAGCTAGCAGAAGAGCGAGAAGAACAGCGTCGTATCCGGGAGGAGATGAAAGAAGAGGAGCGTGTACGACGCGAAGCAGAGCGCGCTCAGCAAGAGGCAGAGAAGGAGGAGCGACGCGCACAGGATGCCCTCGATCGAGCACGTAAGGAAATGGAAGGCAAGCAAGGTGCTGAGCTTGAGGCGATGCAGCAACAGATAGCGGAACTTCAGCGACAAGTAGAGGAGGCTAACACGCGGAAAGAGCGCGCGTTGTCTCAAGCGCAGCAAACCCGACGTGGACACGTATACGTGATCAGCAATATCGGCTCGTTCGGAGATGATGTGTTCAAGATTGGAATGACGCGTCGACTGGAGCCCCTTGACCGTATCAAAGAGCTGGGTGACGCATCAGTTCCATTTATGTTCGATGTGCATGCAGTCATCTACTCCGATGATGCGCCGAACATGGAGATGACTCTGCATCGCAAGTTTCATCAGCGCCGCATGAATCGTGTGAATGAAAAGCGTGAGTTCTTCCGCGTCTCACTTACAGAGATCGTTGATGAAGTCCGTCGAATCGATGGGATGGCCGATGTAGAGTTCACTCTTCTTGCAGAGGCTCGTGAATACCATGAGACGCTCGCCCTAAATCAAACCTGAGTTAGATTGTGGCATTACGTCACTGCGAGCCCCTTTATGCATCACTTTGTTGCGCACATTGAATGGACAGGGAACACGGGTACTGGGACGTCGTCGTACACAGAGTATCAGCGGAGTCATGTGCTGTCTGCTGATGGTAAGACGCCCCTTGCGTGCTCGTCGGCGCCGGCGTTTCGTGGTGATGGATCGCTGTATAATCCTGAGGACATGCTCCTGTACTCCGTAGGTGCGTGTCATATGCTGTGGTTCCTGCACTGTTGCGCTGATGCAGGTGTGGTGGTGACAGCCTACACCGATCGTCCCGAGGGTACGCTGGAGTCTGATGCACAAGGCATCGGACGCTTCACCGAGATCGTTCTGCATCCATCGGTTACTCTTGCTGATCCATCACGCGCCGATGAACTTAATGCGCTCCATGCAAAGGCGCATGCACACTGCTTTATCGCGAACTCGCTGAATACGTTGGTAGTGGTGCGGGGGTAGCCTTCCACCCGACAGTGCCTATATTGGTCGCGTAGCGGTGTGACCAACCCCACTTCTGTAGGAGGTCTCTGATGAAGCATGCTCTGCTCAAGCTCTCCACGGGTTTGCTTTCGCATGATTATC
>CAYXKK010000031.1:1406-15459 GCA_964465685.1 uncultured Melioribacter sp. | reverse complement strand
AGCTGCGGACTTTCATCGTGCACACGAAGGGATTGATACCGACGCTGTGGCGCGATGTGATGGTCGGCATGCCGCTGCAACTTGAAGAGACTAACGTTTGATGCGCGATGACGCGCCTCCCATGCATGCGTTGCCGCAACGCGCTCGAGTACTCCTGGCTTGGTCTCACGACGCTCCAAGCCATAGTGCTCGACGTAGTTCACCATCTCGAGCAATACGATGGCGATGATCGCCTGCACAACAAACAACACGGCAGGAAGCCAACCAAACGCAACTCCAATTGCGACAATGAATGCAGGAAAACTCAGGGTCCAACGCCACATGCGATTGTGAACTCCATAGGGGGCTTTGCCAGCGCGTCGATTGCGCTCGGCTTCGATCGACCATACCTGCCACCACGAGAAGATCACGCATCGCACGATGAAGGCGTACACACTCTCGCCTTTGCGCGCTGTTGCGGGATCGATGCGCAGTCCAACGTTGCGGTGATGCCCCTCCACATGCTCAACACCAAAGTGTGCGTACGCTACCTGGTGGAGCATGAAGGATCCAAGGAATCGCTCAAATCGTGATGTGCGATGAATGAGCTCGTGTGCGACAGTAATGCCGATGCCACCAGTAACAACGCCTGTGCTCAATACGTGCAATGCATATTCCCACGTGCTCCAATCACGCGTCGACCACAACACGACGCATGCTGCGAGATACAACGTTTGTGTGATCCCAACAGCGTATGTGACGTAGCGATATCCACGCGATGCTTCGAGCGCTGCGATGTCGTCAGCCGCAGGAGAAGAGTTGTCCTTGCCAATAATCTGATCCAGGAACGGCAAGCCGATGAATGCCATGATCGACGCTGCACCGGTCCACACACCACCGAGGATCAGTCCCACAATTGCAAGCGCATGTAGCACAAGCACAAGCGCGAATTCGTAGGCTGAGATGGGGCGTTGCGTTTGCATCACCCGAACTTGCGATTATGCGATGCTCGATGCAAGCGAAAACTCTTCGGCAAGGAGCTCGTATGATGCTCGCCGAACAGCATGGTCGTCGGTGATGGTGACAAGCGCAATCTCATCCACAGCATACCGCTGTTGCAGCTCGTGGAGTCCGCCAGCAACCTGTGAAGCAGCGCCGATATGCACGGTAGATCTCCGCATACTCGTGATAACCCGCTCCATCGCACTGACGTCGAACGATTCGCCGTTTACATGCGGGAAGCGAACGTTCTTGCCGCGCAAGAACGACTCAACGAACCAGCGTTCGCTTGATACAGCTGCCCGCTGCGCGTCAGCCTCTGTCTCGGCAGCAAACGCAACGGTTGCGATCATGGTGTATGGCCTGTCGCACCACACGCTAGGCGTGAAATTGGCGTGATATGCCGTGAGCGCATCAACAAGGTTGGTTGGGTCGATAAACGAACCGAACGCATACCGCAGTCCACGCTTGGCTGCCTGCATCGCACTCTCGGCACTCGTGCCCAGCACCCAAGGCTCAGGCATCGATGCTCCATCCGGAACCGCAATGGGAGCACCTTCATTCGATGGCTCGCGTGCATCGCGTAGGTAGCTCAACACAGTATCAAGTCGTTCCCAGGAATCGAGAGGTCGCTCCCCGAGAGCCTTCATCACGCGTTGGTCGCCCCCTGGCGCGCGACCAAACCCAGCATCGATACGACCAGGTGCGAGGGCTTCGAGGGTGCGAAGCGATTCCGCAACACGGAACGGCTCTGCATGCCCTAAGAGGATGCCCCCACTCCCGACGCGAATCCGCGATGTGCGGCCTGCAGCATTGGCCATCATGATCTCGGGCGAAGCGCCAGCAAAGGATGCCGATGCGTGATGCTCGGCAAACCAATAGCGATGGTATCCGAGCGCGTCGGCATGCTGCACAAGATCCATCGTCTGCGCGATGGCCTCCGCGCCACGCTGTCCGGCGATAACGGGCGATTGATCGAGGATGGAGAGCTTCATGGTGTTTCGACGGTGATGATATACAGTCGGTCGACAGTAAAGGCAAGCACAGGCTGCGCGCTGCCTTCGACGAGCACGCGAAGTGCGTCTTCGGTGACGCGATGCCCGCCCCCTCGCAATGCCTCGAGCGCATCGGAGACAGCCAGTGATTGCCCGGGCTGCTCCTGGACGATCCGCAGGAGGTCGGCCTTGGCCTGTTTGATCTGAAAGGAATTCATCACTGCGAATCTACGGGAGGTATCTTTGCCAGATGCAATGGATCATTACGCTTATTCTCGTTCTGGCATCAGTGCATGCCACAGCTCAGCTTCTCCCACAGCAGCCACAGAAGCGTCTGGCCGCAGGCGCAGTTAACGGTGATACGATCTGGCTGGACGAGTATTCACGCGAGGTTGGTCGTCTTACGGAGTATGCATCGCAGCGAGGCGATGTGGACCCGTCGGACATCATGCAGCAGGCATGGACGGATCTGGTGAATCGCCGACTCATGCTGCAGGAAGCAACACGTCGCAAGGTCGATCTGCAAATGCGTGAGATCGACAGCATTCTACTGGATGCACCGCCAGAGTTCGTCAAGCGCGGATTGGTAGATGAGAAGGGCAAGTTCAATCGTCCGCTGCTCGCTGCGATGCTGCGCAATCCTGATTCGCTCATTACGGCAAACACCGAAGGGCTATCTGCGCAACAGCGTGCAGATGAGCGTGCACAACTCGTTGCATCGATCGCACAGCTCCGTGAGCGCATTGGATTGATGGAACTCGAGCGTCGCCTACGTGCAAACATTTCTGCATCTGTTCCCTTCGACACCACCGGACTTCGTCAGCGATTCGTTGACGCAGCAACATCAGCGACTGCGGATGTAATTCTCGTGCCGTGTCGCAAGGATCTACCACAACCAACAGTAACGGAACTGCAAGCGTATCACTCTACGCACGCGGCCGACTTCACCACACCAAAACCAATGCGTCGCATAGCGTTTCTGTCGTGGCCGATGCAGGCAGCCCCGGTAGACTCTACCCTCTTCCTGAACAACGTCAAGAACTTCGTCAGGCTACTCAATACTGCACGTTCCGCACGTCAGCGCGACTCTGTCTGGATGAGCGTCGCAACAACCACGTCGAGTGGTGCGCTGCGACTCTCGCCTGATTCGGCAGCTCACACACAGTTCTATGCAGCTGCGAAAGGCAAGAAGGTTGGCACCGCCATTGGACCAATCATGCACTCCGCAGGAGCGCATGTGTTACTGATCGACACAGTACACACCAAGAAACCACACGCTCGCAGCATCAGCGTGCGCGTTATCGTCAGCGAAGTCGAACCATCGCGTCAGACAATTGATAGTATTCTCTCGCAAGTTGACGATGCTGCCGATCTCTACGATCAGGGTCTTGAATTCGGCGCGATCGCAGGTCGCTTCGGTCGCACCATCGAAATGTCCCGGTGGTTCACCGACGATGAAAAGCTCTTCGGCTCGCATCGCCTTGCCGATGTTGCCTTCCGCACGCAGGTAGCTGCGGCATGCGATCCCATCGATACGCCAGAGCGCGGCATCGTGCTTGGCATCGTTACCGACTCGGTGCCTGCAGGCCCCTTACCCTTTGAGGCAGCGCTGCCACAGATCGCAGATGCTATCAATCGTCAACGCGGCTGCGCAGAACGCCTTCCAGTTGCAAAGACTGTTAAGGGGCTCGCATCCCGCCTCGACGATGGACGTCTGATGCTGGCTGAGAACGTTAAGGAAGCGCAAATCGCACGAGGCCTTTCTGTGTTTGCTGACGGAATGATTGGCGAAGTGCTGTATGATCCAACAGCCGCGCGCGAAATTCTCGCCAAGCCTGTTCCGGATATCTACGGTCCGTTCCTCGGTGAATCGGGCTGGTACGTCGTCAACATCACCGGCGTTGTCAAAGCCAACCCTGAAGAGTTCCCAATGTGGCTCGAACTCCGCAAAGAAGACCTCGAGCAAGAGCAGCGTGCGGCTGCGTGGGATGAACTTCAGACCTCGCTTCGCTCTGCAGCCACGATCACAGACAATCGCTGGATGTATTTCCGCTACTAATCGCTCGCAGACAACATGGCGCTTACGATACTTGATCTCGGTGGCGTACTCTTCAACATCGACTTCCATCGAACACGTCGTGCAATGATGTCGCTTGACGGATACAACGGACGTGACATCATGTTCGGTATAGAAGATCAGGATCCAATCTTCGTTGCCTACGATCGCGGTGATCTCTCTACGCCTGCGTTTCGGGAGCGTCTTCGCGACCTCTACGGATTCACGTGTTCCGATCAAGAGCTAGATCGTGCGTGGTGTGCGATCCTCGACAACGGACTTTTCCCTCACGCTCAAGGAGCCGTTGCGCATATTCGCGCGACACGTGCATCCGGAAGAAGTGATCGCCTCGTCATCTTCTCAAATATCTCCGAGCTCCATTACCTTGATGCGTGCGATCGTTGCGAACCTGTATTCAGCGCAGTCGATCACGTCTACCTCTCATACGTTGAACGCGTGCGAAAGCCAGACCCAGCTGCATTCCTTCACATATGTGCTGCTGAAGGGGCCAATCCATCCGACACATTGCTCATTGATGATTCCCGCGCAAATTGCTTGAGCGCCTCGGCACTTGGTATGCAGGTAATCCACGTTACGAATCCAAGCATTCTCACAACGATATAGCAGTAGCATGACAGTACTATCGTCGCTTTTAATGCCCAGCGAGTTCGATCCCACCGCATGGTCTGATGCGACGCTGGGCCGCTTGGTACATCACGCCGCGCAGTGCATCTATCAACGTGAAGATCAACATGCAGCAACAGCACTTGCTGAAATGCCCGAAGATCTACCACTTGACATAGCATTGGCTCGTCTCATCTGCGAGCTATGGATGCTCAACCAGAAGGCAGAGACCGCTGCCGCACTCGACCTCTTTGAGCGCAAGCGCGACATCATCGACCCCTCCTCGCCGCTCGGGGCATACGCTCAATACCAAGCGGCCATTGCTTTGGTCAGTGCACGTCGTCACGAGGAAGCACTGGATCTACTCGCAGTCGCTGAATACACGTTTCGTGAGCTCGACGAACATATTGCCCTCGGCCTAACATATGGCATCGTCGGTGGGGCCCTGAGTAATCTCGGGGACATGCGAGCAAGCGTGAAGTATTTTGCTGCCAGCTACGAGGAGCTGTCTGCATATGGCACCGATCGACAGATTACGCGCGCTTCGTTCAATCTCGTGTTTGCATATGCAGTTATTGGACGTCACGAAGACGCCTACCGCATCGCTAAGAACCTGTACGCTCTGCTCACAGATGAATCAGAAGCCCCGGAACGGTCCTTGGCATACGGACGCCTGGAGTACTGTTCCGAGTTGCTTGGACACTACGAAGAGGCGCTCGAATGGAATGCCAAGCACATTGATCTCGCTCGGCAATATCAGCAGGACCAACTACTTATCTGTCTCGAGATTGATCATGCTCTTTTCGCAGTGCGTCTTAAGCGTTTCGACGAAGCGCGACAGATTCTAGCCGTTATTCCTGATGCAACAGTAGTAGAGATAGGACACTACAGAGCTCGCTGGGCATTTACTCATGGGCTGATCGCGATTGAGGATGGAAACGAAGCTGCTGCAGTTAAGGCATTCACAGATGCCATCGAGTATTGCACCCTCGACGGCGTTAGCGACGAGCTCAGGTTACGCGTCATAGATGAGATTGTCCAGGTGACACGGAATGAGGACGGTCTACCGCGCAATGATTTCGCAGCTGCGTACATCACACAACTCAAACACCGTATGAGCAACATTGATCAGACATCGTCTGATATCTTGGATGCGCACGCCCGCTACGCCGCTCGCCTTGCACAGTATCAGCGCGAGCGCGAAGAACAACTCCATACGACCCTACTCGAGGCAGGCGAAGAAGCCCGTCGCGACATTGCGACATCTATTCATGATGGTGCTGGACAAGAGCTAGCAGTCCTTGGCATGCAACTCGACATGGCGCTTCACGAGCTCCCAACAGAACATCCGTCACGCCAGTATGTTGCGCAGGCTCGCGATCGCGCCTCGCTTACTGCGCGACAACTGCGCACACTGTCTCACGCGCTTGGCACACATTCACTCGAACGTGACGGCTTACCGTCAGCGCTCTACAACATGGCTAGCGATATTCGCTCGACGTCTCGCATAACTGTGGTATGCGATGTCGATGAGCACCTTGCCACGATCCCCGTCGATCTCGCGCGATCGATTTACCGCACCGTGCAAACGCTTACAAGCAACGTGCTACAGCATGCATATGCCTCGACGCTCACGATCAACGTGCAGGCCAAGCTCGATGAAATCACCGTACTGGTTTCGGATGATGGTGTAGGTACCGACATGTCACGGTCTACTGAGGGTATGGGGTGGCGAAGCATCCATGCGCGTGTCGCTCTGCGGGGTGGTACATTTTCTGTGACGTCGGCTCCGGGAGCGGGAACGACAGCTGTTGCGACGTTTGGGTATCATCCATCGTGACGCAGGCCCAACGATAAATGCGCAAAGTGGACAAGGTGTCATACCCGAGTCCACTCTACGCATTCATACTCTACGGGTTTACACAACGCGAATACATCTACTCCGTTATCCCTTCTCTCACGTACACGTGCAAGTATGCCAGTTCTGCCCACTGCAGACAATTGGGGAAAACCATGATTCTCTTGTCACGCATCGCTGTTTTTTGATCAAGACCACATCACGTCTCCGTCATCTGACCATGTAACCGAGATTAGTATACGTAGTTAATACGTTGTTGACCGACCATTCAATCATTATTATTGCAGATCGTATCGGTAGCCGTTACATCTCTGCACCACCACAATACACCGTTACTATGATTCGTGCTCGGCTCCTTCTCGTAGACGACCATTCGGCTTTTCTCGACGGGCTCCATGCCGCTCTCAGTTTGTTTCCTCACATCGAAGTTGCGGGCACTGCGCGCTCGTTCAGCGAGGCGATCACAAAGCTTTCCGAGCCCTCATTCAAAGCAGATATCATCCTGACAGATTACTCCATAGGCTCGGAGCACGATGGCATCGAACTCTGCAAGGAGGCGAAGCGCCTTCGCCAGGAGCAACGCGTCGTGCTACTCACAATGCACCACAGCAATGCCTTACGCTTCCGCGCCGAACGCGCAGGCGTTGATCATTACCTAGAGAAGACGATTCCGATCGAGCAAATCGTTGAGCAACTCGATGTAGTGATGCGGAGTGATAATGCACGACTCCTTCAACACAACGGTCAGCATGCAGCTGAGAGCTCAACAGTCGATACATCGCAGGAGCTCAGTGCTCGAGAGATCGAGATCTTGCACCTCATCGCATGTGAGGAGCTCACGACCAAACAGATCGCCGAGCGACTGTATCGATCTGTTCAAACAATAGAGACGCATCGCGCACATCTCTTCCAAAAACTGGATGTGGCGTCGGTGGTCGGTCTCGTCAAGTACGCAATGTCAAATGGACTGTGCACGAATCACGACAATCACTCCGGTAACGCTTGACCGTTGGTCTCGCGCGCAAAAGCTAACGCGATAGCACCTATCACGTATGCGGCCGCAAACGTCGCAATCGCATTGTGATAGCCGTCGAGTGTGTGTACGAGCACACCAACAAAGAACACACCGATTGCTGTAAGCAGACGTCCAGCGTTCATCGAAATGCCTGTCGCTGCTCCGCGGATCAACGTCGGGAACAGCTCAGGGATGTACGTGCTGAGCACACCTTGATTGACACCGATTGCCGCAGTAAGGAGGAAGATCATGGCAAACAGTGCTGGACTCGGCACAAGTCCGGTCTGAAATGTCCCCAGAGAGAGTGCTGCGCATGCAGCATATCCCACGAACACCGTCCTCCTGCGTCCAATGCGATTGGCCAATGGCGCACCGACGAGCGCACCCGCCATGCTTCCGATACCAAGCACGATGCTCACCATTCCACGGTTGTGCTGCGCGTCTTCAGGACTGCTCATGCTATGCACCCATGTCGGCATCCATGTGAATGCCGCCCAGAGTCCGATGAGCATTGAACCAAAAAGCGTGACGCCAAGCACAAGGTCCTTGCGGTACCGAGCATCAAAGACGTGCTCACGCTCGAGATGCGCAGCCTCATGACGTTGATCGCTGCCCTTCCAGACATCTGACTCGCGCACATAGAACAGAACTGCAACTGCAAGAAGGATCGTCGAGCTTCCCATCACATAGGCAGCGTGCCAGTCGCGCACGTTACTACCAATCACACCTGCAACGAGGAATCCAGCTGGGAAGCAGTTCATCATGATCGACACCATGCGAGCACGATTGCCCTGCGCCCATGCTTCGGAGATCAACACGGAGCCGATGAGAAGTATCCCACCCGCACCGGCACCGGTAAGGAATCGGATGGCAATCAAGAATGGCAGCGTTGGTACGAAGGCCGTTGCGAGAACACCGATCGAACACGTGCAAATCGCCGCAAAGAGCGCCAACTTGCGTCCAATTCTGTCTGATACCGCACCAAGAACAAACGCGCCGACAGCCCAGCCGATCAGAAACGATGCCCCTGCATACGACCCCATTGTAGCGACATCCTGCTTAGTTGCTGCACCGCCCGACATTTCTGCGGCGATAATGGGGAGATAGGTGCTAAACAGCGACCCAGAGATGCCAGCGCTTACCACGCTGAGCACAACGATGATGTACAGGATGGCGCGTTGACTCATGCAGCAAAGATAGTGCGGTGCTATATTCGCACTCCCGATGTGGTCATCACCTGTAGCGGTGATGCTGTGAGGGAAGCATGTGTGAATCATGCGCGGTTGCGCCGCCGTATCGGACGACAACCCATCCTAGCTCGCAAAGAGCAGTCACTGATGTTGTGTTGATGACACAACGCGGGAAGGCGGATGGTGAGGACGACTCCGAAGCCGGAAGACCTGCCACATCGATCTTCAACTCGGGGCCTCTGCACCCCACCGTCACGCATCATGACGGGATTGAACAAGGAGCACGCAATGCGTGGAGCTCTCCTCATGGCTATGTGCCTGCTCGGCACACTATCTCTCACTGCCCAACGAACGATCGAGACACCGCCCATTCCGGCGTCTGTCCATGCCGTGGGCGATATCGTTCACGTCTTCTGCGCGCAGTCAGATGTCGACTACGACGGCACCCTGGATCCAGGCGAACTGCCTGCCGCTTGGCTGCAAGTCGATCGTTCTTCACTGCAGGTTCTGCGCACGTTCACCTTCCCATGGGCTGATGTGCAAGTGTTCCGCTTGGGAATTGCCGCTGAGACAAACCGCGCCTACATTATGGTGGATGGGAAGGTCGAGGAGTTTACGCTCGACGATCAATCACCGATTGGCGTGATCTATCAGGCGCCGGGTGCATACTCGGTGTCGACAACCCCCGCGGGCAACTCGCTCTACATCGCACACCGTCCGTCGTTTACCGATCCAGGCTTTGTTGTGCGCAAGGTGCTGGGAACAGGCGATTCAACATCATTCGCAGCCGGACCAAATCCACAGCAAGCTGTGCGCTTTCGTACCAGCGACGGCACAGCCGGCGTGATCATCCTCTCCGAAGGCGTCTTTGGTCAGGAGTCTGGTTCAATCGACCTGTGGGAAAACATCAACAACGTCGATGAGCGCGTTACGCTCAATGTAGGCGATACACCGAACCACATCACGGTCCATGGCGATAGCGCGTACGTCACCGCCAACGGCTCACATTGGGTTGCGGTGATCGATCTCAAGCAACGAAAGACCGTTGATACGCTCCTCATTGGAACCGAGGGCTTTGATGGTCCGCGCGAGTCGGTGGTTGCAAACGGGAAGCTTCTCGTGAGCACGTACGCGGGCGATGTCCGTGTGATCGATCTTGCTACGCGCAACATCATGCGCATCATCCCGATCGGTGCAAAGCCGGAAGGACTCTGCATTGCCGGAGAGGATCTGTGGGTCACGCGAGCCTATACCGCTGAATACGCCCCAGCAAAGGACGTTGTGGTGTTTCGCGTGATTGATGCTACGTCGGTGCAAGCTGACCTCCGCACTCCCGTAGCCCCTCGCGCCATCATCGCCACCGGCACCACGGTGCGTCTGCCGTTTGCGGCTGCGCGCCCCCTAACAATGCGCACATTGGATGGTCGTACTTCGACGATTCGCGCCGTAGATTCGGAACATTGTACAATCGATGTTTCCACTCTCTCGCGGGGCGTGTACGTGATCACCGATGGCACGTCGTCCGTGACACTTATGCGATGAAGTTTCTCCCCCTCCTGCTGCTCTGTGCGGTTGTTGCATCAGCACAACCAACTCCTTCGTCTGACCAGCTCGATCTTGCATTTCGATCGATGCGTTTCCGCAACGTCGGTCCGTTCCGCGCAGGACGATCACTCGCAGTAGCCGGACATCCGGATCTGCCGCAGACGTATTACTTCGGAGCGACAGGAGGGGGCGTTTTTAAGACTGATGACGCCGGCGATACGTGGCGCGATGTGAGCGACACAACGTTCTCTACGTCGAGTGTGGGCGCTATCACAATTGCGCCATCCGATCCGAACGTGGTATACGTTGGGATGGGCGAAACCGATATCCGCGGCAACATCTCACCAGGCGATGGCGTGTATCGCACAACCGACGGCGGTACTACGTGGTCGTACTGCGGACTGCCTCAGGCGCAGATGATTGCCGATATCGTAGTGCATCCAGACAATCCCGACGTTGTGCTGGTGTCGTCAATGGGAAACGTGTTCACAGCGAATGCCGATCGCGGAATCTTCAAGTCAATCGACGGTGGCAAGTCCTGGCGCAAGGTTCTGTATCGCAACGACAGCACCGGCGGCATGACGCTGCGCATGGATCCACTGAATCCGCGCATCATCTATGCATCGCTCTGGCAAGCATATCGCAACGCGTACAGCATGAGCAGCGGGGGCGCAGGGTCGGGTCTGTTCAAGAGTACCGACGGCGGCGAGACGTGGAAAGAAATCACACGCAATCCCGGCATGCCAAAGGGTATGCTTGGAAAGATCAACGTGGATGTATCGCGTGCGCAGCGCAATCTCGTATGGGCAATGGTCGAGAACGAGCACGGTGGACTCTTCAAGAGCGTCGATGCTGGTGCTACGTGGCAGCGCGTCAACACCAACGCAGAACTCCGCCAACGTCCGTGGTATTTCAACCACGTGTTTGCCGATCCGATGAATGCAGACGTTGTGTACGTGCTCAACGTTGGCATGCATAAGTCCATCGATGGCGGACGTAGCTTTAGCGGGATGGGCGCTAACCATGGCGACTACCACGATCTGTGGATTGATCCTCGCAACCCACGTCGCATGATCATCGCAAATGATGGTGGCGCAGTTGTCAGCGAAGATGGTGGACGTCACTGGACCGCCGACGATGTAGCAACGGCACAGTTCTACCACGTAAGCGTCGACTCGCATTTCCCGTATCGACTTTACGGCGCACAGCAAGACAATACAACGGTCTCGATCCCACACCGTTCAATTGGCGGCTGGTCAATCGAACGCAATGATTGGTACTCCGTTGCAGGCTTCGAAAGCGGCTACGTTGTGCCGCACCCAACAGATCCCGACATTACCTTCGGGGGCAACTACTCTGGCTACCTCGGACGGAAGTCACACTCTCTGCAACAAGAGCACGACATATCGGTGTATCCGAACAATCCAATCGGCGAAGGGGCGAAGGATCGCGGCGAGCGGTTTCAATGGACCTTCCCGATTGTGTTCTCACCGCACGATCCAACGGTGATGTACACAACATCACAACACGTATGGCGCAGTACGAACGAAGGCATGAGCTGGACGCGCATCAGCAACGACCTTACTCGCAACGACACAACGAAGCAGCTTCCATCGGGTGGTCCGATCACAAAGGACAACACGGGTGTTGAAGTGTACAACACCATCTTCACGTTTGCGGAATCACGCGTGGCAAAAGGCGTTCTATGGTCGGGCAGTGATTGTGGTCTGATCCACGTCAGTCGCGACAACGGCATAACCTGGACGAACGTTACACCAAAGGGTCTGCCTGAAGCACTTGTCTCGATCATTGAGCCTTCACCACACGCAGCAGGCACAGCCTACGCAGCAATCAATCGCTACAAGCACGGCGACGACGCGCCGTACATCTACACCACGACTGACTACGGTGCAACGTGGTCGCTTACGACAAAGGGCATTCCGAAGGGTGCCTTTGTGCGTGTTGTACGCGAAGATCCGTTCCGAAAGGGGCTGCTCTATGCTGGTACTGAGCGCGGACTCTACATCAGCTTCGATGCAGGCGCTACATGGAGTCGCTTCCGTCGCAACCTCCCGCTTTCACCTATTCACGATCTCGTTGTGCATCCCACAGAGAAGGATCTTGTGATTTGCACGCACGGACGCTCCTTCTGGATTCTCGACGATCTCACGCCGCTGCACACATACAATCCGCGCAACACATCGCTCTTCACGGCATATCCACCTCGACACACATACCGTGTGCAAGGGGGCTCGTGGCATAGCCCGTCAATGAATGTTGGCGAGAATGCTCCATCAGGTGTGCAGTTCCATTATCAACTCAGCGACACGACATCGAAAGAGCTAACTCTTACGATTCGCACTACCGATGGCGACAGCATTGTCGGATTCTCGAGCGCACGATCACCAAAGGGCAAAGCGTTCGATATCGACAACACGTTCTATCGCGACTCGCTGCATCGCGTTTCTGACGATGCGCTCACGCGCCATCGCGGTGGCAATCGCTTCGTGTGGGACATGCAGTATCCTGGCGCAGAGCCACTTGATGGCGCACTCCTCTGGGGTGGCGGCACGGAAGGTCCGCGCGCAATGCCTGGTACGTACATCGCCGAATTCGCACTCGGCAGCGACACGCAACGTGTGCAGTTTGAAATCCGCATGGATCCACGTCTAACCACGCCGCGTGAAGCACTGCAGGCACAGTTTGATCTGCATCAGCAAATCAACGCAACGCTCTCGCGCGTGCACAAAACAATCGCATCAATTCGTGCTGTGCGTTCATCGATTTCAACAATCCAACAGCGAATCAGCGATCTCGATACAGCAACAACACGCGATGTTCGATCCGATATGAAGTCGATCAGCGACTCACTGACGGCGATCGAAAACGTGCTCGTGCAAACAAAGGCTGTTGCCTTCCAGGATCTCCTGAACTACCCCGTAAAGCTCAACAACAAGATCGCATCGCTTGCGAGCGTTGCTGCGAGTGCCGACCGACGTCCAACACAGCAGGTGTATGATCTCTTTGCTACGCTCAAGCGTCAAGCAGATGGACAATGTGATCGCGTCGATGTAATCATCGCCAAGAACCTTGTCGACGTCAATGAGCGCATTGCCGCATTAAAGCTTCCGGCAATCGCGGGTCCGAAGAAGGACAAATGAGCACGCAACGCATCATCCTTCTTGCGTTGATTGCTGTTGTTGCAATCGTAGGATCGATGTTCTTCATCGACATCCCATTGGCACGATTGATTCACAGCTTGGAAACGCCATGGTTGCGCTCAGCGGGCATGATGCTTGAAGAGCTTGGTAAGTCGCACTGGGTCCTCGCGTACTGTATCCTTACGATTGCCATAGCATGGCGATCAATGCGCGACGTTGCGCATCGACACATCGAGTTCTTCCTTAGCGTTGCCATCAGTGGCATCGCAGCCAACATCATCAAGGTCATCGCGTGTCGTCCGCGGCCCATGCTCATGCTCACAGAAGGCATCACGCAGTGGGATCCACTCGCCTTCCGCATGGAATACCTCTGGAATAGCTTTCCGTCGGGACATGCAACAACAGGATTAGCCATAGCCATCAGTGGCACCGCCGCATGGCCCCACCTGCGCTGGTTCTTCTGGCCCCTTGGTATCGCGATTGCCGTAGCCCGCATGATCGTCGATGCGCACTACCTCAGCGATGTGATCGCAGGGTCGGTGTTGGGGGCGGTTGTTGCTCTACGCTTACGCCATATCAGACCGTAGGGGCGAGACCCTGTCTCGCCCGCGGAACAACCACCACATCGCCC
>CAYXKK010000031.1:0-1306 GCA_964465685.1 uncultured Melioribacter sp. | reverse complement strand
CATCGCCCAATTCCATGCGGGCGAGACAGGGTCTCGCCCCTACACGTTCACGGTCGCAACAATTCTATCCCCGGATTCCCTACGCTCCCCAACGCGCTGCCTTCAACGATTGTCGTCGGACGTGTGAAGGTGCCGTTTTTAAGTTCGTCGGCAACCATGCGATACGCATCGCGGAATGGTACGCCAGTGCGCACAAGCTCTTCGACACGCGCAACGCTGAACACTGGGTCGTACGATGGATCTTGCAGCAAGTTCTCGACAGGTGTAATGTGCGGTACAACGTGCAGCGCGACGTCCAGCAGGAGCTGCGTTTCGTCGATCGCATCAACAATGACATCCTTAATGAACTGCATGTCGCGATGATAGCCCGACGGGAGATTGCTCAGCATCGTAGTGATCTCGTGCGGCACCGACTGCATGCGATTGCAGCGCGCACGCAACACCTCGAACACATCGGGGTTTCGCTTATGTGGCATGATACTCGAACCCGTCGTAAAGGCTTCCGGTAATGTGATGAAACCGTAGTTCTGACTCGCATACTGCACCACATCAGCAGCGAAGCGTGCAAGCGTGGAAAGGGGCTGAGCAAGCGCAATCGCAGCGAGCTTCTCGGTACGACCGCGCGACATTTGCGCAAAGGTGCTGGTGATGTGCACGCGATCGAAGTTCAACGAGCGCGTCGTCAGCCCCCTATCCAGTGGCAGCGATGTTCCAAAGCCTGCAGCACTGCCAAGCGGATTGGCATTCGCTGCGTCGATGCCCATGTCGATCACACGCAGGTCTTCAATCAGCGCCTCGGCGTACCCGCCAAACCACAATCCAAAGCTCGATGGCATGGCGATCTGAAAGTGAGTGTATCCTGGGAGCTCGACGTTGAGGTGCTTCTTGGCGAGCGTGATGAACAACTCGGCGAGTTCCTTGACGCGCATGCGCGTGCTGCGAAGCTCATGACGGAGGAAGAGCTTGAGGTCGACCAATACTTGGTCATTGCGACTGCGTCCGGTATGGATCTTCTTACCTACATCACCGAGCTTGCGTGTAAGCACTGCTTCGACATGCGAATGAATGTCCTCGCATGCTGGA
Organism: uncultured Melioribacter sp.; assembly: GCA_964465685.1. Lineage (GTDB taxonomy): Bacteria > Bacteroidota > Ignavibacteria > Kapaibacteriales > Kapaibacteriaceae > UBA10438. Next base: position 223 of record CAYXKK010000031.1, on the reverse strand, counting down.
TCGATCACAATCCCATCGCGATCAATCTCCTCGAGCATATCGGAGAGCGCTGCAGTAAGCTGCTGCCGCTCATTATCGGAGATGAGGCCGACTGCGCCGAGCATTTCAGCATGCGCAATCGATCCAACAACATCCCATCGTGCAAGACGCACATCAACGTCGCGATCACGTCCAACGGTGAAGGATTCCATCAGTGCGTCGATGGGGGCCCCTTTATCCCATG
>CAYXKK010000030.1:0-15759 GCA_964465685.1 uncultured Melioribacter sp. | reverse complement strand
TGGAAGCGCAGCATGTCCATCACCCCAACTTCCGGTATCGCCACACGGAACAGATCGGGACGTTGATTGATCACAGCACCAACGAGCAGACCTCCATTCGAGCGTCCGTTGAGTGCGAGTAACTTCGACGTTGTCACACCGTTATCCACCAACCATTGCGCACACGCAATCGCATCATCAAACACGTGCTGTTTCTGCGTGCGCGTACCTGCGCGATGCCATTGCTCGCCATACTCGCCCCCTCCTCGCAGATTGGCAATCGCAATTGCGCAACCTTGCTCGAGCCAAGGGATATACGATGGATTGAACGATGGGTTGATCGAGATGTTGAAGCCGCCATACCCGTAGAGCATTGTTGGCATGGGGCCTGCAATTCCCCGCTTGGTGAGAATCGTCATCGGGATGCGCGCACCATCTGTGCTTTGCACAAACACCTGACGTGATTCGAATGCTGAAGGGTCGAACTCCACCGTGATTTGCTTCCAGAGCGAACTCCGACGTTGTGGAATGCTGTAGGTGTAGATCGTTGTTGGATACAAGTGGGATGTGAACGTGTAGAATACGGTTGTGTCGGTGGGCTGACCTGAAAAACCCCCTACTGTTCCCGCTCCGGGCAATCGCAGTGAGTCAATAAGACGTCCTTCAAGCGTTGACACGAGCACCTGATGTTGCACATCCTTCATCCACGTCAAGAACATACGTCCACCACCGAATGCAACGTCATCGAGCACAACATCGCGCTCGGGTATAATTGTCTCCATGCGCGCCACACCGAGCGGATCGACAATACGCACTACACGACCATTAGGTGATTCGTGCGTGGCTGTTCCTATCAACACACCCTTGTGATCATAGCTCGGATAGAAGCTCGCATCGTCGCGATCGTAGATCACCTTCCATGGCACACTCGCATCGTCAACAGGACGAATCGCAATGTTGTTGCCATTCGAGCTACCGCGACGAATCGTGCGGATGAGATACGAAGAGTTCTCAAGCACATAGCAGCCAACGAACTGCTCCGTTGCCGATGGGTCCTCAAAGATCACGCTGTCTGCTGATTGCTGAGCGCCAAGCTTGTGATACATCACCGCTTGGTGCGAGTTCTTCTTGACGAGTGACTTCTCTGCAGTCGTCGCGTCGCGGTACATCGAATAGAAGAATCCATCACGATGCCAGTTCACACCGGAGTTCTTCACCTTCTTGATGACGTCTGGAAGAATGCGCTTCGTTGCGATTTCCATCACGTAGATGTCGCGCCAGTCTGAGCCACCTTCGGACTTGCCGAAGGCCATGTATTTGCCGTCTGGGCTTTCCTCAGCGAATGCGAGTGCAACGGTGCCGTCCTTGCTGAATGCATTCGGATCGATCAGCACGCGCGGCTGCGCATCACCATCTCGTTGCACATACAGCACAGAGTGATTCTGTCGTCCATCGTTGCGATAAAAGAACGTGAGATCTCCGCGACGCCACGGCTTCGACACACGCTCATAGTTGTTCACGCGATCGAGTCTGTCGAGCAACGCTGCGCGATACGGCACACGCGCAAGGTACGCATCTGCTACAGCGGCTTGCTTAGCAACCCATGCTTCCACTTCGGGGTCGCGATCATTCTCGAGCCAACGATACGGGTCAGCAATCGCTTTACCGTGTATCGTATCGATGTGGTTGACGCGACGCGTTTCAGGATACTTGGGGCCATCGTTTCCGAACAGGGCGAGGAGGAGTAGGAGGAGGGTCATGGGCGAAGCTACGATGTGTGTGGATCATATGTCAAACAAGAAAGGGTGGAGATGTTGTCATCCCCACCCTTGTGATATTCAGCTGCTGATTAATCGACGAAGAAATCGCCACCACCGCCACCTTGTGGTTCGTCGCGTGGTGGACGCTCTTCACGTGGTGCATCATTGCGTGGACGATCATCATCACGTCGGTGCTCAGGACGTGGTCCGCGATCTCCGCCACCGCGTGGTCCGCGATCACCACCGCCACCGCGACCATAACGGTCACCGCCTCGGTCACCGCCTCGTCCGCCGCGATCTCCGCCACCACGACCATAACCACCGCCACCACCACGACCTCCACGGTCGCCGCCGCGATCACCATCGCGTGGTGGACGTGGACGATCTTCGTATGGTTCCATACCTTCTGGCAGTGGAAGAAGTGCCTTGCGGGACAAGCGAACCTTGCCATCGGGCTGTACTTCGATGACCTTGACTTCGACGATCTCGCCAACCTTCAGCACGTCGGAGACATTCTCAACACGGCGGTGATCGATTTGCGAAATGTGAAGGAGGCCTTCCTTCTTCGGACGCAGCTCGATGAAGGCACCAAGACCTTCACGGATTTCCTTGACCTTACCCTTGAAGATCGTATCAATTTCGATCGGACGCGTGATGTCGCGAATCTTCGCGATCGCGGCATCGGCACTTTCTTGATTGACAGCTGCGATTGTGATCGTACCATCGTCTTCGATGTTGATCTCTGCACCTGTCTCCTTGACGATCGAGCGAATCATTTCGCCGCCAGGTCCGATAACTGCACCGATCATCTCTACCGGGATGGTGATCGTTGTAAGCTTTGGCGCAAATGGAGACAGGTCGGTATTTGGTAACGACATGTGCTCATTCATGATGCCGAGGATATGCAAACGTCCGTCGCGTGCTTGTGCAAGCGCCGTGCGCATGATGTCAACCGACAGACCTTCGATCTTGATGTCCATCTGACATGCCGTGATACCCTTATCGGTACCCGTCACCTTGAAGTCCATGTCGCCAAGGAAGTCTTCATCACCAAGGATATCGCTCAGCACTGCTACGCGATCGCCTTCCATGATCAGACCCATCGCGATGCCAGCAACAGCGGCCTTCATCGGCACGCCAGCGTGGAACAACGCAAGTGAACCTGCACACACAGTGGCCATCGAAGATGAACCGTTCGACTCAAGAATGTCCGACACGACGCGAATGGTATACGGGAATGCTTCAGCACTCGGGATGAACGGAGCGAGTGAACGCTCAGCAAGATCACCGTGTCCTGTTTCGCGACGACTTGTCATGCCGAAACGACCCGTCTCACCTGTTGAGAATGGCGGGAAGTTGTAGTGCAGCATGTAGCGCAGTTCATACGTTGGCAACAAGCCGTCGATGAGCTGTTGATCTCTCTTGGTACCAAGTGTGACTGTCGTGAGCGACTGTGTCTCACCACGCGTGAAGAGCGCCGAACCGTGCGGACGTGGGAGTACGCCTGTTTCGACGGTGATCGGACGAATCTGTGTTGTTGAACGACCGTCAAGACGGCGACCATCCGTGAGGATCATTTCACGCATTTCACGCGCTTCAATCTTCTTCACGATGCCCGACAGCACCTTGTCGACCTTTACATCTGCATAGGCTTCAGGGTTTGCTGCAACAACTGCTTGCACAGCTGCCGTCGCGAGCGCCTTGACTTCGCTACGGAATGCATTGCGTTGTTCCTTGCTCGACTCAACACGAATCTGCTTGCGGATTGGATCAACGATAGCATTCTCAACTGCTTGTACGAGCTCTGCAGGGGGCTCACTCGATACCGTCTCACGCTTGGTGATCGTAAGCATCGACATCAGCTCACGCTGAAGCGCATTGATTTCGCGCACCCAGTTGTGTGCGAATTCCATCGCTGCCACGAAGTCAGCTTCGCTGATTTCTTTGCTCGATCCTTCGACCATTACGATCGATGAGTCCGATCCAGCGACGACGATTTCGAGATCAGATGCTTCGATCTGTTGGTGCGTTGGGTTGATGATGAATTCACCATCAATACGACCAACACGAACTTCTGAGATCGGCCCCTTGAACGGAATGTCGCTGATCATCAGTGCAGCGGATGCACCAATCACTGCCAGCATGTCCGGCTCGTTCTCCATGTCGTACGAATACACCGTTGCAATCACCTGTGTATCGTTGCGCCATTCCTTCGGGAAGAGCGGTCGCAGGGGGCGATCCATCAATCGCGATGAGAGGATTTCCTTGGTTGACGGACGTGCTTCGCGACGGAAGAAGCCACCAGGGATCTTGCCCGACGATGCTTGCTTTTCGCGATACTCACACGTGAGTGGAAGGAAGTCGATGTCTGGCTTTGGCTCAGCCGAAGCATTTGCTGCAACCAGCACCATTGTGTCGCCGAAGCGGACCATTACCGAACCGGCTGAGAGCTTGGCAAAGCGACCTGTCTCGATCGACAGTTCTTTGCCGTTGATGGTCTTCTTGACCGTATGCATGGGAAACCCTGCAATAAGTGAAACAAGGGCATCATGCCCAATTCACTTCGGTCAGCAGCGAACACCGTGATCTACTATCACTCCTTGGCGCAGTACACTGATGTGTACTCTGACAAAGAGTGCCACGATGTTGGCATGATGCATAGGTGCCAACCGAAGCTAGGAAACGAACGACGGCGCCCGAAGGCGCCGTCGACCGTTGAAGTTCTTACTTGCGAAGTCCGAGTGCTGCGAGAATCTCGCGGTAGCGGTGGATTTCGTTCTTCTGCAGGTACGACAGAAGATTCTTCCGCTTTGCTACGAGCATGATAAGACCACGACGTGAGTGGTGATCCTTCTTATGCGTCGCGCAATGTTGCGACAATGCTGCGATGTGCGCTGTCAGAAGTGCGATTTGCACTTCTGGCTTGCCCGTGTTTGCGGCCGTTCCGCCATGCTTGGCGATGATTTCGGCCTTTTGTTCTTTCGTGATCATGATGTCCTCCGATTCAAAAATTGTTGTTGATACAAACGTGTGTCGTTTCTGTCGATCTCAATCTGCGCAAGCAGATCGTCCACGGTCTCGTAGTTGATCTCATCGCGAAGTCGTGCATGAAACACCACATTCAGCGTGCGACCATACAGGTCTGCGTCGAAGTCGAGGTAATTCACCTCGAGCGTCGGCACAACATCGTTCGTGAACATCGGGCGAACGCCGACGCTGGCCATGCCAACGACGTCGTTACCATCGATCACAGACGACACAACGTAGATGCCATTCGCCGGGAGCAGTTTGTGCTCCGGCACTTGGATGTTAGCCGTCGGGATACCGAGTGTTCGTCCTCGTTTATCACCGTGACCAACCACACCGCGCACAGCATAGGGTCTGCCGAGTAAGCGATGTGCTTCATCCACGCCACCTGTCTTTAATGCGTTCCGCACTTTCGTGCTACTTACGACCACGCCAGCGCATTCAAGCGGTGGAATGGGAACAACATCAAAGTCGAGTTCGTGTCCGAGCTGTTGCAACAGCTCTTCATTACCGCCACGGTTCTTCCCAAAGGAGTGATCGTGACCAATGAAGAAATGTTGTACGCCGATTTCATTGACAATCACTGTCCGTACAAATTCATCTGCTGGAATCGCTGCAAACGCGTGCGTGAATGGCACAACAACGAGCATGTCAATGCCAAGGTTAGCGAAGAGCTCACTACGCTCTTCAATCGTCGTCAGCAATCGGACAGGTTCACGGTCGGGCTTTGCGAGCACAATCTGTGGGTGCGGATCAAACGTAACCACAACAGTTCGCTCATCATGCATGCGTGCAGTTGCAAGCATCCGCTCAACAATTCCGCGATGTCCGCAGTGCACACCGTCAAACGTGCCTACGGTGAGCGCAGTCTTGTGATCAAACAGAATTGCGTCTACTCCGTAGCGAGCAACGATCATACTGCGACTCCCTGAGGAAGTACATCGATCACTTCACCAACCGTGCACGCATCATCAATGGCAAATCCCCCACTGCGTGTGCGGCGGAGCTTCGTGACATATGCGCCACATCCGAGGATCTCTCCGCAATCACGTGCAATCGAGCGGATGTATGTTCCTTTCGAGCACGAGATCGTGCATCGGACAAGGGGCCATTCGAACTCAATGTTCGTGATAGGATCGATACGCACCGTGCGTGTCTTCGGCGTGAACTCTTTGCCTTCGCGGGCAAGATCGTATTGCCGACGACCCTGATGACGAATCGCACTATAGTCAGGGGGCGTCTGCTGAATCATTCCTTCGAATGAATGCAACGCAGCAACTACCTGTTCATGTGTGCATGGAACAACGTCGGGTGCTTCGGTGATTTCACCGGCACGATCATCTGTAGTTGATCGTGCACCGAAGCGAAACTCGACATCGTAGGATTTATCGTCGTCCTGCAGGAAGGCGATATCCTTTGTTGCCTTACCGAAGCAGATCACCAGCAACCCTGTTGCAAGTGGATCAAGTGTTCCGGCATGTCCGACGCGTTTTACGCGAGTTCGATTGCGAAGCTTCGCTACGCAATCGAACGAGGTCCAGTCTTCTTCTTTGTCAATGAGCGCGATCGCACCGTCCGTTCGGGCTGCTTCCAGCCACTGGTCGATTGATCCAAGCGATGAACGTGTCAACCGCGGTCGATCATTCACCATCATGTTCACCGTCTTCCCAGCTACCATCCTTTGGCTTCACGCTATCGAGAATCGCTTCAATGCGATTTGCTCGGTCGAGTGAATCGTCGATATAGAACCGCAGTTGCGGAACAAATCGTAGTCGTACTGCCTTGGAGATGAAGTGGCGGAGCCGTCCTGCTTCGTGCTCTTCGATGTGCGCGAGAACATCTGCCGGTGTGCGTTTGCCACCGAACACGCTCAAATACACACGTGCAAGCTGAAGGTCAGCAGAAAGTCGGATCTCTGTTACCGTAATGAAGCCGGCACCAATCTCTTCCGAGATTGATCTCAGCGGTGTAGCCAGAGCCTTCTGGATTTCACCGGCAACGCGTTCTGTACGAATCGACACGACTTAGGACAACTTCCGTTTGACTTCGATGGTCTTGTATCCCTCGATGATATCGCCAACCTCAAGGTCGTTGTAGCTCTGAAGACCGATACCGCACTCGTAGCCGGCATCAACTTCACGCACGTCATCCTTGATACGCTTAAGCGACGCAAGGGTGCCCTTGTAGATTTCGAATCCATCGCGGAGCACACGCACCTTGTCGTTGCGAGTGATCTTCCCTGTCTGCACGTAGCAACCCGCGATTGTTCCAAGCTTGCTGATCTTGAAGATTGCGCGAACTTCCACCGACGATGTGATTTCTTCCTTGATATCAGGAGTGAGCATACCTTCGAGTGCAAGCTGCACTTCGTTGATACAGTCGTAGATGATCGAGTAGAGACGTACATCGACGTTTTCGGCTTCAGCGACCTTGCGTGCTGCAGGTGATGTATTTACCTGGAAGCCAACAATCACGGCGTCGGATGCCGACGCAAGCATGATGTCGCTTTCGGTGATTGCACCAACAGCCTTGAAGATGATGCGAACCTTGACTTCGGCTGTTGAGAGCTTCTGCAGCGAGTCGGAGAGTGCTTCCACCGAACCGCTCACATCTGCGCGAACGATGAGGCGAAGTTCCTTCACGCCACCCTGCTGAATCTGCGCCGAGATATCGTCGAGTGTCATATGACGCATACCGCGGAACTGTTGCTCGCGGCGAAGCTGCTGACGTCGTGTTGCGACTTCGCGTGCTTCGGCATCGGTTTCCATTTCCATGAGGATATCGCCAGCGTTTGGCAATCCGTCGAAACCAGTAACCTGAGCTGGCATGGACGGACCAGCCGATTCCATGCGGTGTCCGCGCTCGTCGAACATTGCACGCACGCGACCAGCGAACTGACCACAGACGAAGATATCACCGACGTCAAGCGTACCCTTCTGCACGATCACCGTTACAACGTTACCGCGCCCCTTGTCAACGTGGGCTTCGATAACGGCTGCACGTGCTGTGCGGTCGGCATTTGCCTTCAACTCAAGAAGGTCTGCTTCGAGGAGAATCTTCTCGAGGAGTTGCGGAACGTTCGTTCCTTGCTTCGCGGAGATTTCTGCAACCTGGAACTTGCCACCCCAGTCTTCGACCAACACGCCGTGATCGGCGAGCTGTTGACGAATACGATCTGGGTTTGCTTCAGGACGATCGCACTTGTTAATTGCGACAACGATTGGCACGTTCGCCGCTTGTGCGTGCGAGATAGCTTCGATCGTTTGAGGCATCACGCTATCGTCGGCAGCGACCACAAGTACCACAATGTCGGTAACCTGCGCACCGCGTGCACGCATAGCTGTAAAGGCTTCGTGACCAGGCGTATCGAGGAAGGTGATCTTGCGACCAGATGGCGTCTCTACGCGATATGCACCGATGTGCTGCGTGATACCACCTGCTTCGCCAGCAACCACATTTGCGTTACGGATGTAGTCGAGCAACGACGTCTTACCATGGTCAACGTGACCCATGATTGTGACGATTGGTGAGCGGGGCTGGAGCGTTTCTGGCGCATCATCATCTTCTTCTACCTCCTGCTCCGCCTGATCATCAAGGAACTCAACCTCGAATCCGTAGTCAGACGCGATCAGCGTGATCGTGTCCTTATCGAGTCGCTGGTTGATGGATACCATCAAACCAAGACTCATACACTTCATGATAATGTCCGATGCCGTTACGCGCATCAGGTTCGCAAGGTCAGCCGTTGTCACAAACTCCGACAGGCGAAGGATTGTCCCCTCACGTGCGAGCTCTTCTTGACGAATGGCTTCCTTCTCCTCGCGTTCCATACGCTTGCGCTGACGGAGCTTGGCACGACCACCCGTTGGGTTGACTTCCATGCCGCTCAACGTCTGACGAATTGCGCGTGTCACGTCGGAGTCCGACACCTGCGTACGCAATCCCTTTGCACCAGTTTTCTTTTTCTTCTTGTCGTCCTTCTTTACACCACCTGCAGGAGCGTTCGGTCCGAAGGATGGTCCATCATTGCGACGTGCAGGACCACCACCGGCATAACCGCCGCCAGTGCCTTGTCCTCCGCCCGGACCACGTCCGCGTGCTGCCAATGCATCGCCGATGGCACCGCGGTTTCCACCATCACGTCCACCGCCTCCGCCCGCTGGGCGCTCTTGACGCTTCGGACGTGGTGGCGCCTTCGGCGCAAGATCGATCTTTCCAAGCACCGTCAGACCACGCAGTTGCGTTGAGCCTGATGGGTTGTACTCAACTTCAATCACACCCTTTCGACGGCGCTTACCCTTCTTTTCGTCACCTTCGGCACCAGCTTCTTCAGCTGCCGGAGCCGCTGCGCTGTCTGTCGATGCAGGAGTCGCCGGAGCATCCGAAGCCTCTGCTTGAGCGGGTGCTGTAGGTGCTTCCGCTGCAACTACAACAGGCGCTGCTGGCGCTTCTGCTACAGGCGCTTCAGCGACCGGTGCAGCTGGTGCTTCCGGCTCGGCAGGAGCGGCGGGGGCGGCAGGGGCTACTGGCGCAGCCGATGTGAGCTTGCCACTCTTGAGTGCCTTCTTTGTTTGCTCGAGTGCCTTTGCAGCAGCCTCTTCCTTCGCCTTAATCGACGCGAGGTCGATCACTTGTCCAACCGACGGACCAGCCACTGGTGGCTCGACCTCTGTTGGAGCAGGCTCGGGAGCTGCCTCAGGCACTGCGACTGGCTCAGAAGCTGACTCTGGGGCCGACGCAGCAACTGGTTCTGCACGCGGTGTTTCTACCTCGGCACGTGGTGCCTCGGCCGGCGCCTCTGCTGGACGCTCGAGTCGCTCTTCGATTTCGCGTTCACGCTCGTGCGCTTCGGCGATGGTATCGATCGATACAGCGCTGCCCTGCTCGAGATGTGTCTTGCGTACTTGTTGTTGACGCTGAACCTTCTCGCGCTGCTTTTGCGCTGTCTTGAGCTCCTTGGCAAACTTCTCGATGACGAGATCAGTCTGCTCATCGGTCAATACCGTGGTAGCCTTGTTTTCGAGTTTATGACCCTTCGATGCAAGGTATTCCACGATCGCGTCACGACCGATGTTGATCTGACTTGCGACCTTGAAGAGCTTATTTCCGGCGGAACCTGCCATACGTCCTTCGCTTAATCCTCTACCTGTTCATCGCCACCGGCTGAAGCTTCTTCTGCTTCACCTTCTTCGGCGAGTTCTTGTTCGTACACCTCTGGTGTATCCTCAGCGTACGATTCTGCAATGTCATCGCTCTGACCATCCGTCGACTCACCACGCTCGAGTGCAACAGCTGCCTCTTCAAGTGCAACGAGATACGATTGGTCTTCGCGTTCTTCGAATTCTTCCATCATGATCGTACGGATACGAACGATCTTTTCCTTCGGAATGATGCCCAAGAGCACAGCTGGTTCCGCTTCGAGAAACTCACGTGCGGTTTCAACACCCGCACGGACAAGTTGTTCGAAGATGTCGCGACCGATTTCGTCGCGGAACTCAACAAGCTCGATGTCCTCAGCACCTTCCTTCACAAGCGACAACGAGTAGCCTGTGAGCTTCGATGCGAGGCGCACGTTCTGACCCTGCTTGCCGATGGCAAGCGAGACTTGATCGTCCGGCACAACAACTGTTGCTTGACGTCCATCGTCGGAGATCTGCACGTCGCGCACCTTTGCAGGTGACAACGCACGAGCGATAAACAAGCGTGCATCATCTGTGAATTCGATGATGTCGATGTTTTCGTTTCCAAGCTCACGTACGATCGAGTGAATACGAATGCCCTTCATACCCACGCATGCACCCACTGGGTCCACGCGCTCATCGAAGGATGTTACTGCAACCTTCGCACGCTCGCCGGGTTCACGCGCAATAGCGCGGATCTCGATAATGCCGTCGTAGATCTCTGGAATTTCTTGCTCAAACAACCGCGCCATGAACGAGTCGTCAGAACGTGAAAGAATGAGGTCTGGAAGTCCAGTTGCACCACCAGAGCGACGAACTTCCTTGAGAATCGCCTTGACTTGCTGGTTCTTCTTGAGGCGCTCAGTAGGGATCTGCTCTTCGCGAGGAAGACGCATTTCAACCTTGTTGTGCATCACAAGAATGTTGTTCGGGCGCACCTGATAGATTTCGCCGATGATCACTTCGCCAACACGCTTTGCATACTCTTCGTAGATGTTGTCCTTCTCAACGTCGCGAATGCGCTGATTGAGATTCTGGATTGCTTGCGCAATCAAACGACGTCCGAATGAGTCTGCAATGTTCTCGAGCGTGATTTCTTCGATGTGCTCTTCGCCAATCTCTGGCTCTTCCCCAGTTTGCTCGCGCACTTCTTCTGCGGAAATCTGTGTCTCAGGGTTTTCAACCTCTTCGACGATCTCACGCATGAGATAGATTTCAATGTCTCCCTTCTCCATGTTCACGATGATGTCGAAGTTGGCTTCGAGGCCATACTTCTTCTTCACCATTGCCGACAGTGTTTCTTCAACAATGCCCTGGAGGAGGTCACGGTCAATGCTCTTCTCGCGGGCCATCTCATTGAAGGCCTCGATGATGAGCTTCTTGTTGTCTACTTGTTGCTTTACCTTACGGCGTGCCATGATGTCGTCCTAGAACGTTATCACCACCCGAGCCTCTGCGATATCAACCGCGTGAAGCGACACCGGTGGCTTGGATTCTTTTTTTTGTTGCGTTGGCTGAACGTCGAGACCTTGATCATCCGCACGCACAAGCGTGCCCTGAATCACCGTTCCATCGGTGTGCACCACGCGCACCGTTCTGCCAACATGTTTCGTCAATTGCCATAGAAACTTCACTGGAGCTTCAGCTCCTGGCGAAGACACATCGACCGCCCGAAGGCGGCCGGCGAATTCGTCATTCTCCAACCGCTCATCAAGTGCGCGGCTGACCGCTCGACAGTGATCGTGCGTGATACCAGCTGGAGCGTCCAACATGATATCCAACACAAGCTGTCGTGCTTGACCACGCACTACGACGTCGATGAGAACGACCCCGACCTCGGCACAAATGTCCTCGATCATCGTCCGGATCCGATCCGGAAGGGTCTCCTTCATACAACTCCGCAGATTCGTCGTCAATCACCAGAAACGAAAAGTGGGCTCGCGAGCCCACCCTTTCGACCGAATCCAAATATAAGCAACTTTTCCACAGGGACGTTTCCTGCGGACACTGAAATCATGGAGCGAATGCTCCAATCCCCGTGATATCCTGCCCGATAATCAGCGTGTGCATTTCGTGCGTACCCTCGTAGGTTTTCACCGATTCGAGGTTCGCTGCATGGCGCATCACAGGATATTCGTCCAAAATGCCGTTTGCACCGTGAATTTCGCGGCTCATACGAGCAATCGTGAGTGCCATTTCGCAGTTATTCCGCTTGGCCAGCGACACGTGCTGCGGCCGTAAAGTGTTCTGCTCCTTGATCTTACCGAGACGCCAGCAGAGGAGTTGAGCCTTGGTAATCTCGTTCAGCATCCACACGAGCTTGTCCTGAATCAGCTGGAAGCCAGCGATCGGCTTTCCGAAGGCGATACGGCTCTTTGCGTAGTTCAGCGAGGAATCGTAGCATGCCATCGCGGCACCAACGACGCCCCAGGCAATGCCGTAACGAGCTTGGGTGAGACATGACAGGGGGCCACGCAGGCCTTCAACGCCTGGCAGGATGTTCTCGTCAGGGATAAACACGTCCTGGAATACGAGTTCCGATGTTACCGACGCACGCAGCGAGTGCTTGCCCTTCATTTCGGGTGCTGTAAAGCCCTTCATTCCCTTTTCAACGAGGAAACCGCGGACTACACCGTCGAGCTTTGCCCAGACAACAGCGACGTCGGCCAACGTTCCGTTGGTGATCCACATCTTGGCACCATTGAGGATAAAGCCACCGTCGACCTTCTTGGCATTGGTTGTCATGGATGCTGGGTTTGATCCCGCATCTGGCTCTGTGAGACCAAAGCAGCCAATGGCATCGCCGGCAGCGAGCTTCGGCAACCACTTCCGCTTTTGCTCTTCCGATCCGTATGTGTAGATCGGATACATTACCAACGAGCTCTGTACCGATGCGAACGAGCGGATGCCCGAGTCGCCCCGCTCAAGTTCCTGCATGGCAAGTCCGTAGCAGGTGTAATTGAGTCCAGCACACCCATATTCCTGCGGCAGTGTGATGCCGAACAGACCGATCTCCGCCATCTTCTTGACGAGATGGAGCGGGAACGTGCCTTCACGGGCGTTGTGTTCGATGATTGGCAGAATCTCGTTATCAACGAAGTCGCGTACGGTTTGACGCACAAGCTTCTCTTCATCCGACAGGAGTTCGTCGAGCTGGTAATAGTCAGGGTGCTGAAACATGGTCAGGTTTGGTGTTGATGAACGGAGCTTTGCCCCAAAAATGCATCGCAAAGTTACGGTAATTGCGCTACCACACGCATCTCTGGTGTAGCTTCGCTTCCATGAACCGAATCGTACTAACGCTACCTGATGCCGCAGAATTCCCCGCGTATTATGGGGTGTACATCGAGAAGGTGGCTGCACGCCCCCTTGACATCGCTCTACACGCCCAAGCCGACGAATTGCGCGCCATGCTCGGACATCTGAACGCAGAGCAAGCGCTGGTTCGCTACGCCGAGGGCAAATGGAGCATCGCTGAGGTGGTCGGACATGTGATCGACTGCGAGCGAATTTTCGCGACGCGTGCGCTGTGCATTGCAAGGGGCGAGCAGCAACCGATGCCTGGCTTTGACGAGAACGCATACGTTGATTGCGCGGGTTTTGATCAGAGATCACTCGAATCGTTGCTCGACGAGTTTGCCGCCGTGCGTGCCGCAACCCTGGCGCTGTTCACGTCCTTTTCGGAAACGGACCTTCTCCAACGTGGCACGGCAAATGGTGGTACCTTCACGCCCCGCGCCATCGCATGGATTCTTGCAGGACATGTCGACCACCACTGCGGCGTGCTGCGTGAACGTTATGGCGTAGCATGAACGCCGCGGCTACATAGTTTTGTGCAGCCTCAAAACTGTTGAGGCATTTCTGTTTCACGACCGAAAGGTCCGTAATGGACCACAGTACTACGTCGGGGCACTCGGCACCGAACTCCGGACGACTTCTCGCTCTCACGATCGGCGCCGTCGGCGTTGTATATGGCGATATCGGCACAAGCCCCCTTTACTCCCTCAAGGAGTGCTTCTCACCACACTACGGTCTCACACCAGGCGCACCCGAAGTACTCGGCATTTTGTCCCTCATCTTCTGGTCGCTTACGCTGATTATCAGCGTTAAGTACCTTCTGATCATCACTCGCTTTGCCAACCAAGGCGAAGGTGGCATTCTGGCACTGATGGAGCTGGTGAGTCAACGCAAAGGCTCGTACAAGAAGATCGGCGCAATCGTTGCAATGGGACTGTTCGGCTCAGCTCTGCTGTATGGCGATGGCATCATCACTCCAGCGATTTCAGTGCTTTCAGCCGTTGAGGGTTTGGAGGTTGCTGTTCCTGGAAAACTCGACGCGTTCATCGTGCCGATCACAATCGCGATTCTCATCGGACTCTTCAGTATTCAACGATACGGCACCTCCGGTGTCGGACGTGTATTCGGTCCGTTCATGGTTGCATGGTTCGCAATCCTCGGTGCACTGGGTGTGTACAATGCCGTGCAGACTCCCGAGGTGTTCGCTGCGGTCAATCCAATGTATGCCATCTCGTTCTTCATGAATCACGGCTTAATGGGATTCGCAGTTCTAGGTAGTGTCTTCCTCGTGGTCACTGGTGGCGAAGCTCTCTATGCAGACATGGGACACTTCGGTCGTACACCGATAATGCGCGGGTGGTTCTATGTGGCCTACCCTGGGTTGATCCTGCAGTACTTCGGTCAGGGGGCACTCCTTCTCCGCGAAGGTCATATCGCAACAACGGTCGAGAATCCGTTCTTCCATATGGTTCCATCATGGGGCGTAGTTCCTCTGGTGATATGCGCAACGTTAGCAACCAGCATTGCATCTCAGGCAGTGATTTCGGGCGCATTCTCGCTTACATGGCAAGCACTTCAGCTGGGCTTCCTTCCGCGACTTAAGGTGCAACACACATCAAGTGAAGAGCGCGGACAGATCTACATGCCAACAGTAAACTGGGTGCTGTTTGTGAGCTGTGTGTTTCTGGTTCTGCAGTTCCGCACGTCAGGGAATCTCGCTGCAGCCTACGGTATTGCTGTGACATCAACGATGGTAATCACTACCATCCTTGCTTGGTTCGCGATGCGCAGATTATTCAAATGGAACATCGCCGTGTCGCTAAGTCTGACGGCTCTCTTCATGCTGATCGACGGTTCGTTCTTCGCAGCAAACTGTTTGAAGTTCTTTCAAGGGGGCTACGTACCAGTAGCTATGGCTGCAGCAACGTTCCTCGTTATGATCACGTGGCACAAGGGGCGCACCATTCTTGGCAGCGTGATCGAGAAACGTAGCCGTCCGCTGATTGATGTGATCCACGAAGAGATCGAGCGATGCGCAACGGTTCCGGGTTCTGCGCTGTACATGACGGGTTACAAGGGCATCGCGCCACCAGCACTCGTGAGTAATCTGAAGTACAATCGTTCACGACACGAGACGGTGATTCTGCTGACGGTTGTGATCGAACCAGCTGCGCGTGTTCCACTCTCAGCACGGATCGAGACTAAAGAGATGGAGAACAACGTGTATCAGGTAGTTCTCCACTATGGATTCATGGACCGCTTGAACTTGATGGAAGATCTCAACCTTCTTCCCGACGATCCGTACAACATTCCTATCGATGTCACGGATGCAATCTTCGTTCTCGGACATGAGACGCTCACGGTGCAGGACAGCAAGGGCATGGCACGCTGGCGCAAGGAATTGTTTGTGTTCCTCCATCGTAACTCACGCACACCGTCAAGCTACTTCGGCATTCCGGTCAAGCGCACGCTGGAGGTTGGTTCACACGTGGGGATTTGAGTTAGAACTGGAAGCC
>CAYXKK010000029.1:6397-15837 GCA_964465685.1 uncultured Melioribacter sp. | reverse complement strand
GTGGTCGCACGTAATGAATCACGCAATGCCATTGTGCGCGCATTGATCGACACACACGACACATTTACAGTGCGATGTTCAGACCTACCTGCAGATTCGGCATCATACCGATCTCGTCGTCGTTGAAGCGGAATGCGAGGCCTGCTACGGCATTGAAGTAGAAGGTCTGCGAACCAAAGAGCGGCGTGTTCACTCCAACTTCCGGACCGATGACACCACCGCCTATTGTCCATGGCTCTCCGTCGTCGAAGATGGAAAACCCTGCTATCGTAACGTAATGATAGCGGAGACCAACGTGAAAAGGGCCACCAGCTATGGAATATCCCGCGCCGAGCGAGTAGATCATGCCAAATGTGAGCTGTGCGGTTGCGTCAACGACAAAGGTGCGATCGGCTGGTGTGCCAGCGAGGTACGCGACACGCGGACCAAGGAGCCCAGGGAATCCAGCTTGGAGTCCGATGGTAAAATCGTCGGCACGGGCTGCGGTGACGGCGAGTAGCGAAACAATGAGTAGAAGTAGACGCTTCATGTGTAATCCCCCGGTTGTTGGATCTGATAAGTGAACGACCGAAATATACCCATACGTACGTAGTCTTGCGACGGTCGTAACTTGCGCCGGCTCAATACGGAGACTTCGATGCGCATACATACACGCGCCATCGCCATCGCAGCATGCTTCACAGCACTTACTGCATGTTTCGATGCCATTGGACAAGAGATTCCACAGCCGCGTACCGTTCGTGCGACGAATGGTGTGTTGATTGATACGTTGAATCTTGTGATGACAACCTTGGACATTCAGGGTCGCAAGGTTGAAGCACGCACCTACAACGGCAAGACTCCGGGTGATGTGTGGCGGGTGAAGCCTGGCGAGACGATGAAGATCCATCTCAATAATCAGTTGCCCCCTAACCCAGATCAAGACTTGCCAGATCAGGGCAACTATCCACAGCGCGCGAACACAACGAACTTGCACGTGCACGGACTCAACGTTTCTCCAAAGGACAACGGCGACAATGTTCTTCTGTCGATTCTACCTGGTGAGAAGTTCGATTTCGTATTTGCACTGCCTGACAATCATGCTGCTGGTACGTATTGGTATCATCCGCATCATCACACTTCCACATTGTCGCAGGTAGTCAATGGACTAGCTGGGTCGATTGTCGTTGAAGACCCGACAGATCCAAGTATCACCGATCCTGCGCTACTCGCAATGGAGGATCGTGTGTTTCTGTTCTCGACGTTCAGGATCGATACGGTAACCAACACTATTCCATATCCTCAGCGTTTGACCTCTGCTACTGCGTTCCTACCGTTGGTTGGTTATGACAGCCCGGTATTCGTTAACGGCGTTATCGGCGGTACACTTACCATGCGTCCAGGTGAAATCCAGCGGTGGCGCCTAATCAACGCGACGTACGAACTCACGATGCGCTTGCATTGGAAGAAGATTGTCGGCAACGACACAGTCGATGTTGAGCACCTGAATATTGCGCGTGATGGACTATACTATGCTCAAGCTGCATCTTCTTCATGGGTGCCGTTCACTTCGGGCTCGCGCGCAGACATGCTGGTTTCAGCACCGACTGACGACGCAACGTACATCGTCATCATGAAGACACTCGACCGCAACATGAAGGAAATCGAGAGTCGCGTAATGGCGACGATCGTTCGCGCAGGGGAACCGATCGTTCCTGCGATGTCCATGCCAGCAAAACTCCCAGCAGCGATTCAACAAGGATCAATCCGCAAGGAAGAAATCACGGGTACACGCGAAGTTGTCTTCCGTATTGGCGACTTCGGTCCGATCGCTACGGACTCAACAGCAGTGACTCGCGTGTTCACCATCAACAACTCACCGTTCAACCATGACGTTGTGAACATGACTGTCAAGGCTGGAGATGTTGAGGAATGGACGATACGCAACGAGAGTGCAGGTTGGCATCCGTTCCACATTCACATTAATGAGTTTCAAGTTGTAGCGATCAACGGTCAGTACATGGAACAACCAGTATGGCACGATGTATTGCTGCTGCAACCACAAACCACATATACGATCCGTCAACGCTTTGATGACTTTGATGGCAAGACGGTGATGCACTGCCACTTCCTTCCACACGAAGACTGGGGCATGATGAACATCATCGACATTCTACCACGGACATCATCTGTCGATGAAGAGCCGTGGAAGAATCCTATGGCGTTTCCAAATCCAGTTGCCGGACGTCTCCAGCATCTTAGCGTGCGCCTTCCAGAGTTCCTTGACGAACAGCCTGTAACCGTTACTCTTCATGATGTTCGTGGCGAAGAGCTGCAGTCAATCACGACTACTGCCACAGCAACACCTACGGTACGATTCAATGTCGATGATTATACAGCTGGCTCGTACTTCGTCCGCATCAACGATGGACGTCGCTACAAGGTGAGCGAGATGGTGGTGCTTGTACGATGAAGATCATCGTCCTTGTGTGTGCACTCATTGCATTCTGCACGGAGGCGCATGCACAGCAACGAACATTTGAACGATTGCCTTTTGTGGTCTCTGCAGGGGGCGATACAGTCGATCTGCTCGCAGCTTCAGATGTAGCACCGATTATCGTGGTGCGACATCTCGGTGCGACGTGCTCGCATTGCGTCGAACAAGTACGCGCGCTTCTTCGCTACCACACCGTGTCTGGCCCCTTGCCCTGCATGGTCTATGCGATCTCGTCCGACGATGTGCCGACGTGTGATACGATGACGCGCAAGCTCGCTATCGACACCACAGCTCTGCGTCTGTGTTCAGATGCAGACGATGCATGTGCGAATGTACTTGGCTGTGTGATTTCCGAAAAGGATGGTACCATCACCGACCTCCATCTCGTCATGATCCTCCACCGACGACGTGTGCTGTTTGAACACTACTCGATTACGCCGTTAATGAGCTTTGGTGATGTGATGCAGGTAGCATCGAGCGCAAAGCGGTAAACGCGAACAAGCTTACAGCTTAGCTATCCACAGATAGATCGGCATGCCGATGGTGATGTTGAACGGGAACGTCACACCAAGCGCCATCGGAATGTACAATCCGGGGTCTGCCTTCGGCGCAGCGAGACGCATTGCAGCTGGAACGGCGATGTACGAAGCGCTTGCCGCAAGCACGGCAAACATGAAGCGGTTCGCAGGATCAGCAATGAAGCCGTGACTTAGGAATGCAACGGCAGTGCCGTTGACAAGTGGCATCAGGATGCCCCCTAGCACAGCGAGCCATCCATAGCGACGGAACGCACCGATCTTGTTGCCGGTGATCATACCCATCTCGAGCAGGAAGATCGCAAGGAAGCCCTTGAAGATGTCGGTCGTGAATGGCTTGATGCCCATCGCAGCCTTTTCGTCGGAAATCATGCCGACGATGAGACTGCCCATGATCATGAGCACGCTACCGTTTGTGAACGAGTGATGCAGAACATCACGCATCGATAGAGGTGCGTCGTTCTCTTTGTCGTAGATCGACATCAACATCACGCCGACGATGATCGCCGGCGCTTCCATGAGCGCCATCACCGCAACCATGTGTCCACCAAAAACCATTCCCTGAGATTCGAGAACGGTTGACGCCGTAACGAAGGTCACTGCACTCACCGAACCATACGCCGCGGCAACCGCTCCAGCGTCGGCAACCGATAGTCGACGCTTGAGGATGAAGAATGTGTAGAGTGGAATAACCGATGCTACCACAAGGCCTGCCACACACGACCAGATGATCTCTTCTGTGAGCGGACTATGAATCAGCTCTTGTCCGCCCTTGAAGCCAATCGAAAACAGAAGGTAGAGACTGATAAACTTTGCCGAGCTGGCAGGGATTTCGAGATCGCTCTTGACGCGGACAGCGAGAATCCCCAGCAGGAAGAAGAGGAGCGTGGGGTTGGTGATATTCGATATGAGAAGCTGGAAGTCCATAGGCGCACAAAGATACCCCAGTGCTCTATGAATGCAGGTCGTTATGCTTTTCCGACATTCGCGTAGTTTTCAGCATGGAGAACGAGATACTTCCCGGATATACACTTCATCCGGCAACCGAAGAAGAGTTCATGACGCTCTATAAAGAGCGAGAGTCGCTGTATTTCGCCGGATTCGAGCAAACAGACCTCATCGGTGATGTGTCGGATCACGACCGTGAGCAATTCACTATACGACACAAAGCATTTACAGGCGGCGAGCGGTTTCAGTGGTTCATTCAGCACAAGGGTGACATCATTGGATGGACGCTTGCGCAGCAGGATGATCCGATCACACTACTCATGCGCAATACCGCTGTCGACCCTGCGCATCGTCGTGGAGGGGTCTATACCGCCTTGTTGGCATTCGTTGTCGCTTTCGCCCGTGAACATGGTTACCAGCGTATTACGTCAACGCATTCCGCAACGAATAATGCGATTCTGATACCGAAACTGAAAGCAGACTTTGTGATCAGCGGACTGCATGTTGATGAGAGGTTCGGTGTAATGGTGCATCTCACGCACTTCCTCTATCCGCATCGTAGGAGCGTCGTAGAGCGCCGAGTTCGCGGCTTCTAGCTCACATGATGTCGTATTTTCGAAGCGAACAATCCGTACACGACAGGGGGTTTCAGTGCGCAGTTTCTATCGCCTACTCACGCTAAGTCTTCTCGTAGTCACATTCGTTGCATGTTCAACGACTGATCCGGTTGAGACATCAACCCGCATACGTAAGAACGCGAAGAACCTTACCGCGCAAGAGAAGGCTGACTTCGTGAATGCTGTCCTGAAGTTGAAGCAAACACCGTCGCCGTACAATGCCGAGCTGAACTACTACGACCAGTTTGTCGAATGGCACTTGCTTGCCTTCTATTGCGTGCCGAACGATAACACACACGAGATGTACCCAGCGCACCAACGTCCGTCGTTCTTGCCATGGCACCGCGTGTATCTCGACATGTTCGAGAAGGCATTGAAGCAAGTTTCGGGCAAAGACATTGCTGTGCCGTACTGGGACTGGACAGACCCAAGCTCAACGGCAGCGGTGTTCTCTGATGACCTGCTCGGTGGTGATGGCGATCCGTCACAAGACTACGCCGTTACAACAGGCCCCTTCCGCAAGGGGGCTTGGAACATCCGCGTCGATGATACGCGTGACGTCAACATCATCTTCATCGAAGAAGATGGCGACCCAAACAACGTTCCGTACCTCGTGCGTGGCTTTGGCAAGTTCAAGGATAGCACAGTAACGTTGCCAAGTATCGCGGAGCTGAACAGCACACTGAACATTAGCAAGTACGACTCCGCGCCGTGGGACTCATCTGTTGATACTGCTGTGAGTTTCCGTAACTCGCTCGAGGGCTGGCGTCATACTGCCGGCGATACGTGTAACGAAGGTTTTATGGATGTTAAGTGGACGCCAACGAAGAGAAGCCAGATGCACAATGTTGTTCACTTGTGGACAGGTGGTGTGATCAAGACAAATGGGAAGATCATCGGTGGCAACATGACAACAGACACATCACCGAACGATCCAGCATTCTGGCTCCATCATGCAAACATCGATCGCATCTGGACGGCGTGGATGAATCGCCATGGTCGCGTCTACGAACCCGTAACAGGCGGTCCGAAGGGCTCGAACCTCAATGATGTGATGAAGCCATGGGGCATGCGTACCGATGGTAAGAACACTCCAAATTCCGTCCTCGAACATTCGGTGCTTAACTACGATTACGACGTCGTACCGTAACACAGTGCTCTGGTTACCTTGAGCTCTTGCAAGCCCCCTAACACTTAGAGGGTGTCGGTGATGAGTCCGTACCCGATCATTCCAAATAGCACAACGACATGGCTAATCAACCATGTGCGCTGCCATAGTGGACGCTCTGCCCAAGGCTGCTTGTCATCGAAGGGGTCAAACACTAATGCGATGCCGAAGTTCGACACAGCAGTCATCGTGTTACCAAGACTGATCATGAGGATCGACAAGACGACAAAGCCGGCGTAGAGGAAGCGATTAATCTTAGGATTCACGTTGTCTCCGTAGAATGATCGAGTTATGCCATCGAATGAAGGGCCATATGGTTTCCTTCGGAATCGATGAAGATTGCCATAACGCCGAAGTTGTTTGGGAGTTCCGTCTTTGTCATGATGATCGTGCCACCAGCTTGCTCGACACGTGATAGCACGGCGTTCAGATCAGGATTCGCATTCAGGTACAACAACGGTCCAGCGGTAGCAGGCTTGTGCTCAGGAATAGAGACGAGCGCTCCACCGACGCCATCACCTTCGCTTGGAAACATTGCCATGCGGATTGGCTCGTGTGCTCCTGGCACCTCCATGCGTCGCATCGAGCACCCGAGAATTGTCTCATAAAACGCTACGGCTCGATCGAGATCGGTCGTAGGGACTTCGAACCAGTTCACAGCATTCATGCAGTTGCCTTTGTCGAAGTAGTCTTCCCTTGGAGTCGCGAAACGATTGCACTTGCCAGCAATATCTCACACACATCTTGTACGACGGTTGGGTGTACTCCCACCGCGATGAGATCTGGGAGAGAAGCGGTAGAAGCCTGCATCATCCAAAGCACGCCGCAGAGATACACAACAACGAGTCCCTGCAAGAACACGCCCACGCACGACGAATACGAGGTACACGCCCCCTTATCCGCATACCAGCCAATCAAACCCGCTGCCGGTACGAATCCAATGATGTATCCACCAGTAATCGACATGTCGGCATCGAGACCCGAGAACCAGGGAATACCGAGCGCACCACCGACCACATAGAGTGCGGTGGCAATCAATGCGTTACGACTACCAAGTAGTCCAGCAGCTACAATCAACACCAACGTCTGCAGCGTCCCAGGGACGATGCCTGATGAAACAACGAGCTGTGCGCTGCCTGCTAGAGCAAGCACCGCTATGACAATCATTGAAACGGTTCGCTGTATCGATGTCAATCCCATCATGAGCCCCCTAGCATCGTTGATACAAGATCTGTGAGGTAATTTATGGCGATTCGATGATGAACGACAAGGGGATGTTGGCATGATCACATTCACACCAGAGCAGCGCAACGAGCTCATCCAGCGCGTACGGAACTACTGCGAGGGCGAGCTTTCGCTCGAGCTCGGACGATTCGATGTTGAGTTCCTCGTCGATTTCTTCACGAAGGAAATCGGACCGCTCTACTACAACCAAGGTCTGTTCGACGCTGTTGCCATGCTGGATAAGCGCGTTGATGAAGTGCGTGAGTCGATCCTGGCACTTGAAAAGACGGAGACGAGCAGATGACATCCACGTCGACGGATGTTGATACCTACGTCGCCTCGCTATCTGCTTGGGGAGACGAAGTAACCGCATTACGCAGGATCGTTCTCTCGTGTGATGTTGAAGAGGTGATCAAGTGGAAGCAGCCAACATATACGGTTGATGGTTGCAATACGATCATTATCAGCACACGCAAAGACGCCGCTGTGATTGGGTTTTTCAAGGGTGTGCTGCTCAATGATCCCGTTGGTATCCTCACGACTCCTGGTCCAAACACACAGTCGGCGATGTATGCAGCGTTCACCAGTGTAGCGCAGATCAAGAAGCATAAGGCCAACCTCCTCGCGCTGATTACACAAGCGATACAGAACGAGCGTGATGGACGGCGCGTGGATTTCAAGAAGATTGAGGAACATGCTGTACCAGCCGAACTGCAGCATGTGCTTGATACCCGACCTGATGTCCGCGCTGCATTTACTGCGCTCACACCGGGCAGACAGCGCGGGTACTTGATGCATATTGGCGGTGCGAAACAACACACCACGCGATGCGCTCGCGTGGACGCGTGTATTCCTACAATCCTTGCAGGCAAGGGACTCAACGGCCGATAGGTGATTCCATGAAGTCAACGTTCCTCGTTCTCATCGCTGCACTCGTGAGCATTCCACTCATGGCGCAGCGAACAGTTGGCGTGCTCACACACGACTCTACTCGCGCGTTCAAAGGGTACACGTTGCTTGCTCCGATACCTTCGACGATGACGTATCTCATCGACAACGATGGACAAGTCGTGAACGTATGGAAAGCGAACAACTTCGCAGGTCAGGTTGCGATGTTGCTCGACGACGGTTCGTTGCTCCGCACTGCTGCGCCGCAATCCCAATGGATGCAGGGCGGTGGGGCAGGGGGCATGGTAGAGCTCTACAGTTGGTCGGGTGAACGTCTGTGGCAATACACACACCTTAGCACAACTGCTCGCGCGCATCACGACGTAGAGGTGCTGCCGAACGGCAACATCTTGATGCTCGTATGGGAGAGTCACTCGCGCGATGAAGCTATTGCGCAGGGACGTCCATCAACTCGACTCACCGAAAATGCACTATGGTCGGAACGTGTGATTGAAGTAAAACGCACAGGTCCAGCCACAGGCGAAGTTGTCTGGTCGTGGTCATCGTGGGATCATATGATTCAGGATGTCGATCCATCGAAGCCCAACTATGGTGTCGTTGCAGACAACCCCGAGCGCATCAACATCAACGCAGGTGGCACGCGGTCTGACTGGCTACATGCGAACTCGGTTCGCTACAATGCAAAGCGTGATGAAGTAATGATCAGCATTCACAACCTGAATGAGATCTGGATCATCTCGCGGAAGAGTGGCGATATCGTCTATCGATATGGCAACCCGATGAACTACAAGCGCGGCACGCAACAGAATCAAGTGCTCTTCGGACAGCACGATGCGCGGTGGCTAACCGATACGCGTGTGATGATCTTCAACAACGGCAACGGACGCTTCGGTGGCAATGGATCGTCGGTAGATGAGATCGATCTGCCGCTCAACGAAGACGGCACATATCGTCGTGAACCGGCTTCGCCGTTTGCACCTGCTGTACCGATCGTTGTGTATCCGCAGACGATATCAACGCGCTTCTATGCACAGAATATCAGCGGTGCTACGCGATTGCCGAACGGTAACACGTTGTCGTGTCTTGGTCCATCCGGTGTGCTTGTGGAATCAACACCCGATGGTGATGAGGTGTGGCGCTATGTGAATCCAGTTGGTATGAACGGCGTTGCGTCCCAGGGGCAAACTCCACGCAACAACATGGTTTTCAAGACCTATCGCTACGGTCTCGATCATCCTGCAATCGCCGGACGCACGCTGACCCCTCGCGGACGCCTTGAAGAAGGTCCGCTATCGGTGAGCGTTGCGGACGAGAGGGCGGGTATCACCTACGAGCTCGACGTTGTGAACGATCGTGCAGTGGTAATGAACAATCGTCCTCAACACGTCGAGATCACGTGTTATGACGTACGCGGTGCATTCCTTGGCACAGCGTATAGCGGATACCTAGAGTCAGGACGACACGTTATGGATGTGCCGTCGGCAACGATTGTTGTGAAGATGCGCTACCCATAGCGACACAATAACTCAACATGCATGCCGGGTAAGTATAGTCCCCGGCAT
>CAYXKK010000029.1:0-6297 GCA_964465685.1 uncultured Melioribacter sp. | reverse complement strand
AAGTATAGTCCCCGGCATGATGTACATGTATAGTCCATTAAAGCGCTCTCATCTCAACAAGATCAGCTTCCAATTGTCGATCTCTGATTCGATTTCCAGTGCTAAGATCCTCGATATACCTTCGATATCCATCCTCACCTGAGAAAAGCCTTGTGATCTGCTCATGATCACAATTGATTCGGCGACGTAGACCTAGGCATTCCATGTAGTTCGAGTACGGCCAATCCAGCGGTGACTCCACTAGTGCGCTGGCAACCGGGTTCCGATGGATGTACTTACAGAGCTGTCTGAAATAGGCCTCATCCGGAACGTGCTTAACCCGATATCTGCCCTGGAAGATTGTACCAGACCTACGCAGAATAGAGTTAATGCGTCTCGAGTACGACCAGCATAACCGATGCATAAATGCTGGGATGTTACCGCCCCTTCCAACTTGAACAAGCAAGTGAAAGTGATTCGGCATTAAGCAAACAGCGATGACTGAGATACCACACTCAGCTGCAGATTGGTGTAGATAGTTCAGGAACATGTCATACATGCGCAGCTCGACAAAGATCGTCTCTCTGAATGCCCCACGGTTATAGATATGGTAGTACTGACCTTCGTGAAACTCGATCCTACGATACGGCATAACAGCTCCTAATGGTTGCAGTTGACAAGAAACCTCAGCGTCTGACGGATAGTGGCATCGACGAAGCGTTTCGTGACAGTGTATGCCGGGGACTATACTTACCCGGCATGCAAAAGGCGGCATGCACAAGGGCGTCAAGTTCCTTACGTTTGTCGCATCTCATCATTAAGGGGGTTCTGATGAAGCGTCTTCTGTGGACACTACTACTCATTGCATCGACACACTCACTTCGTGCCGGAATCAGTGAGCCATGTCTCGCTGTAAAGATTCCGCTCTCCGATCGCATCGCTTCGTCAAGCGCGATTGTCTACGGCAAGGTCGTCTCGCAGAAAGCTGTCTGGGACGATGCGCAACGATCGATCTACACGATCAATCGCGTACTCGTTTCCGACGTGTGGAAGCAGACCAACCTTGTGGACGATACGATCACCGTGATCACTGAGGGTGGTGACATGGGAACGATGGGACGCACCGTGATTGGTACCCTCAAGCTTGATGCTGGTGATGAGGGCTTCCTTCTTCTCGAAGCAACGCGTGCAAACGACACGCGTTTCACCCGTAGCGGCGTGACATCATTCTTCCGTCCGTATGCCGAGGTACAAGCGCTCTTCGCACAGACAGAAGATGGTGCCGTGCGCGACTGCTGGGGTGTGATTGCGAATACCACCGCCCGTGTTGAGCAGCGCTTTCTCTCGGGCTTCCCACATGCTTCACGCGCAGCGTTCCAACGTGCCCAGCCTCCACAGCGCAATGTGAAACTATCAGAGGTTCTGCAGGGCACGATAACGTTCTCTCCGGAACGCGTGATAGGGGGCATGGGCGATCCACTTACGATTCGTGGTGCAGGCTTTGGTGCACAGCGTGGATCGAGCTATGTGACGTTCATCGCTGATGGCACAACCTACCACAGTACAGAGGCTGCGCAGGGATTTGCGTATCGCTCCTGGTCCGATACAGAGATTGTCGTTGAAGTTCCGCCGTCGTACTCAGGTAAGGTGCGTGTAGTTGTTGGTGCAACGGTACATGAATCTGCTGACAACATTCGGGTGACATCGAACCTCGGCGCACGCACACTTGTGCCGTTGACATACAACAATCTGATTACTACAAACACGAACGGCGGCTACACATGGGCAATGGACCCAGTGCTGTTCGACAATGCTGATGCACGTGCGTGTGTAGAGAGCGTCATGCGACAGTTCCGTTGCAAAACAGGTGTGAACTTCGATGTTGCGCAGACACCTGCTACGGCGGGGTATGCACTGAATGACGGTATCAACGCAATCGTCTTCGATGCACCCGGCTACGAGCTTGGTGCAGGCGCAGTGGCCTATTGCGACTGGATATGGTACTCGTGTATCCTCGGAACGGAGACGTTCTACTGGGTGCGCGACACCGACTGTCGTCTATCACGCAAGTTCAATTGGTACTATGGCAACGGCAAGAACCCTGAGTTCGGCATGGCAAAGCTTCGCTACGTGCTGTACCACGAAATCGGTCACGCACACCAGTTCGGACATGTGAGCGAATGGGGCGAATCCATGCACCCAATTGTACAGGCTCTACCAGCAGAAGAATGGCTTGAGCGCGATACCATCACAGCGAGCGAACAACGCGTTGGGAAGTTCTTCACAGAGCGCTGCCGCTCGTTTACGTTCCGTGGCTGTGGAGTACAGCCGATGCTCGCACCGTCTACTGATGACTGCAATACGGATCCAACGAGTGATGTTGAGGATGATCATCAGCATGCCGACCTCGCACTTGCACCGCAACCATCGGATGATGTTGTTGTGCTGACAGATGCAGCGGTTGATACACCTGAGCGAAGCGTCGAGATTCTTGACCTGCGTGGTACGCGTGTATCATCGAGCACATGGCCGATGCAGCAGCAGCGCATCACACTTGATGTGCGCCCCCTTGCAACGGGTCAGTACGTGATAGTTGTGCGTGATGCACGGGGCGTGCAGCGCACACAGCCGCTGATCATTCAGCGTTGAAGGACGCGAACCAGGTCTTTTGATCTTTTACACCATAGATGAACACCCCGCGATGATCCGCGTTGGGTCCGGCCGAGTGCGCTGTTGTTGGTCCGCCACCGATAAGCGTTTGGAAGCCCACAGGCAGCTCTGCGATATAGGTCGGTGTTACCTCGTCCTTGCCACCGTTATAGCAGCGAAGTGGAGTTACCGAGCGCCAGCGATACCCGTGTGTGCGTTGCAGCGTCTGCCAGTATGGTGTTTCGCCGCCGATGCTTGATGCAACGAAGTCTGGTTGTAGCATGTCGACAATCTTGGCTGGCACGATAGCACTGTATTGCGTCCAGTTGATGCGGCTCGCATGGAGGTCCCGCGCAGCTTGGAGGTATTCGGGCTTGAACGCACCGGCGCTCAGACCAGGACTGTTGTAGTAAAATTCGTGTGCGTTGATCTGCAACGCTGCACATCCTGTGAGGTAGACAGCATCCACTGGCTGCCAGTTGTTGATCCAACGATTCATGATCGTGTAGATGTCAGCAGGTGCGCTTGCTGCAGCAGCGGCAGTGACTGGGATCTTCAGGTTCTCGAGATGGTTGAGGAACACGAGTGTTGCCCAGCCACCTTGCGACCAACCACTCAAGAAGAATGATGTTGGCTTATATCCAACTTCGTTGAGAATCACCTTCGACGTGTAATACATGTCGACGCATGCCTGCTGCGTGCTTGCCTTCACTAGATAACTATCCGGTTCGTCGGAGAGCCCCTTCCCGAAGTAATCAGCTGCAACCACGATGTAGCCGTCGCCGGCGAACTGTGCGATCATGAGGCGCGTCTCGTACGACTCTTCTGGATACGACGGTACGGCGGTTTTCGAGAACACCGTTCCGTGTTGATACATCACGACAGGGAGGTTCTTTCGTGGCACGTTCGGCACAGCGATCAGACCAGAAGCACGTGTTCGACGATTCATTTGTTCTGGAACAACCGACGTGTATGCAACGCGATACAGATTGACGCTGTTCTTCGCAGGTGGAAACGCAACCGTGTTGTCGGGCGCAAACTCTTGCAGCTCCGTTGTCAGAATCGCGTTGAGTCGATCAACCGAGTAGGTGCCGAGAAACTGATAACTCACACCTGATGGAAGCTCAATCGACTTCATATCGGGCTTTTGAGCGGATGCGATCGACGCGATGGCGATGAGTACAGCTGAAACGAAAAGGCGCACGGGAGGTCCTTAGGGGATGAAATGTCGTAGTGGTATCAAACCTATGCATTCTGTCTAACTTGCCCCTTCACCATCAACGAGGGGTGTACCATGCGCAGTCGTATTCTGGGACTTCTGTGCTGTGTTGTACTCGCAGCACCACACGTCATTGCACAACAGCCTGAATGGCTCTTTCAGATTCCGAAGTATGGTCGCCTAAAAGGGGGCACCGGGTATTTGAGTGTCGATCGAACGCGATCGACCATCCTCTTTGACGGTGGCGCGTACGATACGTATGCTACGTCGGATGGTGGGGAAACGTGGCGGACAATCTTCGATATCAAGATGTTCTTCATCGATGTGGCGACGCAGTGGACCATTGACTGGTCTGGCAAGTGGTACTTCGTTGGTAATGTCTACATGAAGTTTCCAATCAATCTTGTGTCGGAGGATGGTGGCAATACAATTCGGTACCTCGTCAAGGACACGAGCGATTTGGGGTTCAACGGTCGCTATGAACTTCGAGCCAAGTATATCCAGCCGAGCACGGTCATCTTCGATATCCAAGACTCTCGTCACCCATTTGACGGAGCAAACATCTCGTGCGACGCCGGTAACTCATGGACGAATGTAAAGTGGCCATCGATTGTCTATAACACGATGATGCTTGCGCCAATTCGTCCGGGATACTTCGGCATGGTAGATAGTAAGGGAATGACCATCGAGGTTGATGCGTGTACAGGTGAACAGACACCGACGCAGATCGATAGCAGGTCGCGATGGATGCAACTGCGCAATGGAACAGTTATTCAGATTCCTTGGCGTGGCGGAATATCGATCGGACCTCGCAGTACTCTTGCGTTTCGAACCGATACCACATACCAAGCTACCGGCGACACGATCGCGCGTAAGATCAACTGTCAATACGTCGGTTTGATCAACGACTCACTCGCACTTGTTGTAGGCCGATACGGTGAAGTATGGACTGTCGGACACGACGCTGTACTCAAGCCGCATTACCTTCCGAAGCGGTACACAGCATATCAGCAGGTTACCGCTGTTGGTTCACTCGGTGATCGACTACTCGTAAAGACCTACATCCCAGAGGGTAATGCTGCAGGTGGAACTGTCTATACGCTGATCAATACAGCAACCGGGGCCACGACGATTCATACGCGTCCCGCCAGTGTTGAGTACTTCGCATTTATTGCTTCACTTGATCGGTACCAGATTGTACCTGTTAGTGATAGTGTGTGGTACGGCGGGTTTCAATCGGGCGAGCTACTGATGACGACCAATGCTGGCAGTACATGGAAGCTCGTATCGAATATTAATCCCGATCCGCGCTGGGGTGAGCGCTATATCAGTGTGTCGCGCCTTTATCCGCGGGGTGATGGTTCGATGGCATTGTTGAGTGAGCACGGACGTGTGATGCTGAATGAGCCAGGCGTGAACTCGTGGGACATTGTTGTGTCGGGTCCGTTCCTGCATAAGATCAAGCTCTCGCCAAATTCAACGCAACAGATCACACGAGGGTCACTCTTGTTCGGACCCGATGCCTATCGTCAGTATCGACATCGGTACGGACCATCGGTGCTTCACTTTGCACATCCAGACACGATGTGGGTGTCGGGAGATGTTGTAACGCGCTATGCATCCAATGGGCAGTTTATCGACACGGTACTCCCGCGGAAGTCACGCTATATCAAACAGCTCTCACCGAGCATCATTGTGTCGGCCATGGACTCCGTGTACTTCTCGTTCAATCAAGGACGAGAATGGGTATACGTGAGCAAAACCATGCCAGTACTCGTGCAGGGGAACGATACAACACGTGCTGCGATCGGAGACATGATTGTAGCTAATGACGGGGCAATCATTGCAGGTCTGCGTGGTATGCGCATCTACGATCTCGACAGTGACGGACAGCGCGTACCTCGCGACACCACGCCCGGTGGACTCATCATCAGTACGAATGATGGCAACACGTGGGAGCGAATCCCAAGCACCATCGACACATCGCTGTACATCTCTTCGTTGTACAAGACACCAACTGGCACGTTGCTATGCATTGCTGCTGAAGTCAACATCGATCCGTGGTACATCAGTTTTAGTGGTGAGTACCGACGACGTCTAAGCCTGGAGATCAACTGGGACAATAAAGGCTATCTACTCGATCAATCGTACATCTATCGATCAACGGACAACGGTCGCACGTGGACGAGAGTTTTCATCTTTCCCGACCGTCAGGCCCTGGGTGACACAGAAATACGCTTTATCGAAATGCCTGATGGACGAGTCATGGCGTTGCATCCAGACTTCGGAGTTGCGATCAGCACCGACGATGGAAAGCGTTGGGCGGTAGGTGATCCGCTCAACATTGGCAATCCAGAGATCAATGACATCGTGTTCACATCTGACGGCTATGCACACCTTGCTACGTCTGACGGCTACGCTCGCATGCGCACCGACGACATCGTGAGTGT
>CAYXKK010000028.1:0-17458 GCA_964465685.1 uncultured Melioribacter sp. | reverse complement strand
GTACAATGCAGAGATTGTGTTTAACACAACAGGCGCGGATGGTGCAAAGAAGGAAGTAACTGCATCACTCGAAGGAACTGCATGGCAGCCACAGGTGAAGGGTGATAACCTCGACTTCCCAGGCACAATGAATGTTGGTGATGCAGCTTCGGTGCTCACGATCCCAATCTCTAATGAGCACTTCAACAATCAGTCAAACCCAACTTCTGGTACTCCTGCTGGTACGTACAACGTGGTGATCACAGACATCAAGATCACAGATGCAGCTACGAAGTTCGAACTCCTGAATGCTCCAACACCGGCAAACCCATGGATCATCAAGCCAGGCGAAGCTCCAATGGAACTTCAAGTGCGCTTCGATCCATCGGTATCTGGCACATTCGAGTCGCCATATGTGATCAGCACAAATGTTGGCACAAAGGGTCAGGCACCATACGAGCCATCATACAAGATCACAGCACGTGTTCAGGGTGGTGAGTTCACAGTGACAGATGCAGATGCAGAGCAGTATGTCTTCAATTCGAAGGATATGGCTATCCGTATCAAGCACACAGAGAACCAAACAATCCGCTACAACATCGCACAGCCAACAGGTCCTGATGCTTCGCGCTTTGTTATCGTTGATCAGTACGTCGACGTAGCTCCGGGCCAAGAAGTAGCTATCCCAGTCATCTTCACTCCAGACTTCGTTACGAAGCTCCGTGCTGGTCAGTCAGACCTCAAGGATGCGAATAACGAGTGGACGAAGAAGGCAAAGACACAGGGTATCATGTGGCGTGGCAACAGCTTTGCGGCTGAAGTTGTCATCTCTGACGACCGTAATGCTGCAAAGACGAAGACAGCAACACTGACAGGTAACGGTCTCTTCCTCGAGACTACAAACCTGATCAAGGACACATATACAGTTGCACCTGGTGCTTCTGTTAACATCCCTGTGGAACTTGATGCCACACCTGAATCAGTCGATGCGGTTGGCATGACAGAGCTTCGCGTTCGTCTTAGCTGGGATCCAAAGCTCATCAAGCCACGCACAGACGTTGCTGACTTCATCACAGCTGGTCTTCAGGCTGAAGGCTGGACAATCCGTCCAACTCCGATCAATGGCAAGCCATCAGACGCATCGAATTCGATTGAGATCGATCTCTACGATGCTCGCCCAAATCCAGTTGCGATCAAGAACAACGGCACAGCAGTGTTCAGCGTGAAGTTTGATGCATTCCTCGACAAGGGTGTTGCCGGAACATTCACATCACCGTTGAACATCTACACATACACTGTTGACCACGACAGGTCAGGTGACCGTAAGGATTACACACTCTTCCGTGATATTCCTGGTAAGGTCACAATCACGATGCCATGTGCATCAACGACACGCCTTGTTGCTCTTGGCAACTTCGAGTACGCTGTCAAGCCACTTCGCCCGAACCCAGTCTCGAGCTCAGGTGTTATCAGCTACTCGGTTGGTCTCACAGCAAACACACGTATCGTGCTCTTCAACAGCATGGGCGAAGAAGTTCAAACGCTCGTAGATGAAAAGCTCCAAGCTGGTAGCTACGAGATGACGGTTGACTTCACAAACCTGCCAACTGGCACATACTTCTACCGCGTCATCTCTGGTCCGTTCTCGAGCGAGCCACAAACAGTGACAGTTGTGAAGTAAGATTCGCACACGCACGTTCAACACAGCCTCCTTCCGGAACTCCGGAAGGAGGCTGTTTCGTTGTACTCATGTCATCACACGAAGCAAGGAATACCGATGAAGCAAGCAATGATCATGCTCGCGTCGCTCATTTGCGTAACGGCTGTGTATTCACAAGATCCAGGTACCATTCCATGGACTCCTAAGGTAACGTCTGGTCTCGTGCCTCAGTCAATTGCTATTCCTGAGAAGTTCAGGTCTATCAACATTGATCCGCAACGTCAACGGCTGAACATACTCCCTGGCTGGACTGCTAATGTGTTCGCTGCTGGTAGTGACTTGCTTAAGCCACGATTCATGGCGTGGGGACCTGATTCGGTCTTATTCGTAGCAAACATGAATCGCAATAACATTCTCGCTATGCCAGATGCGGATCGTGATGGGGTTGCCGATACTGTAATCGTAGCAGCACGAGGTTTCACTACCGGACATGACGTGCGGTTCTGGCGGGATACGATGTTCGTCGCACAAGAAGCAAGCATAGTAAAGCTGTGGAGGTCTGATCCCTCATCCTATGTCTACGACAAGCGTGTTACCGTCGTTGACAAATCGACGCAGCCGAACCAAATTGGGGGCGGGCATCGAACGAGGACTCTTGTAATCGACACGAACACAATGAAGCTGTACGTCAGTGTTGGTTCGCGAGGTAACGCTGATAGAGAGACGAATCGTGCGCTCATTGAAGAGTACGACTACAACGGAACCAACCGTCGTATCTATGCTAGCGGTGTTCGTAATGCAGTTGGGATGACACTTCATCCGCGCACCGGCCAACTATGGGCGAACAATAACGGCAGTGATAATCAAGGTAACAACATTCCACCGGAATGGGTTGACATCGTGCGGGAGGATGGCTTCTACGGGTATCCATTTGCGTATCACTATCGTCGGATCTTCAACCTCGTTGGTGAATACAGCGATCTATTGCCAATAACTCGTGACGATACAGTGCTCCTTCAACGCATGTATCCACCTGCAGCACTCGTTGATGCACACAGCGCGCCAATGGCGTTGGTCTTTGTCGAGAATACGCCGATCTCCGAGTTCCGTCATTCGGCATTTATGGCCCTGCGTGGATCATGGAATCGAACACCCCCAAGCGGCGCGAAGATCGTTCGACTGGAATTTGATGGCGATGGTGATACCATTGCAAACGCGGTGCATGATTTCTGCACAGGCTT
Source organism: uncultured Melioribacter sp. (assembly GCA_964465685.1). Classification (GTDB taxonomy): domain Bacteria; phylum Bacteroidota; class Ignavibacteria; order Kapaibacteriales; family Kapaibacteriaceae; genus UBA10438. The sequence continues at coordinate 14,578 of CAYXKK010000028.1, read as the reverse complement.
CATCTCGGATACGAATGATGCATCGACACGATGGGCACGACCGGTCGGACTTGCACTCGCAGCAGACGGAAGCGTGTACATTTCCTCTGATGACATCAAAAACATGATTATCAAGCTTACGCCCCCTCGCATAACAAGTGTAGGTGCAGACCAGATGGATGAGCTTGCAAGTGTATCACCAAATCCAGCATCAACGTATGTACGTGTACTTGCTGCAACGCGCGATGATCTTGTTTTGCTTGTGGACGTTCAGGGGCGTGTTGCGTACCGTGTGCGTGCTGAAACAGATCAACCCCTGTTGAGCGTTGATGCACTCGCAGCTGGCTTGTATGCAGTGCATATCGTGCGCGGGAATGTCGTTGTGAGAAGGCTGCCCCTTATGATCGCTCGGTGATGAATTGCTGGATCGCTACGGCGTACACGTTGCTCGAGCCCGTTTGAGATGCGACGTAGGTATGAGCTACTGCGCCGCTTCGCTGTCGTGCATCGGCACGTCGCACAACCTCATGGATCCAACGATCTGCTTCGTGTTGAGATCTGAGCACGGTGCACGCCCCCTGCTGACGCAATGCAACAGCATCGCGCGAACGATCAATGCGGGGTCCACACGCGAGCGGTATGCCATACCCTGCAGGTTCAAGAACACTGTGTACGCCTGCACCAAAACCGCCGCCAACGTATGCAGCATCTGCGAGTGCGTATAGAGACAGCAATGCGCCGACTGTGTCCACGACGATATGTCCAAGCGTCTCCGCAGTAGCATGCGAGAGCCGAGTGCAAGGGAGTTGTGTCTCGATCGATGTTAGTGTTGATTCGGTGGGCTCGTGAGGCACGATGATAACGCGCAGATCATCTGCAGAGATCTGCTTGATTGATGGAATCAGGATTGCTAGATCGTCGTCCCACGAACTACCGATAACCAACGTGATCGTATCGCGTCGAAGGTGCGCAAAGGCCTCACGTGCATGAGTAACGCGCTCACAAACGCGATCTACACGCGAGTCGGGAAGTGACGGGACGTCGTGGCCAACCAGATCTTGGAGCGCTCGCGCATCATCTGGCGTGACGGCTGTGATGTGTGAGAGGCGACGATACGTTGTCGACATGGCAGAACGGAGCAGTCGATTCGTCGCGGAAGACGGGAACGTTGCATTGATCAACACAACGGGGATGACTCGACTGTGAAGTTCATCGACAAACAATGGCCAGACATCGTATCTATCGATCACCACAACGTCAGGTTGCACATGAGCAACGAAGGATGCAACATCGTGACGTTCTTCAAAAGGATGGTAGACGACTGCCGTTATGCCTGACAATGTCTTCGCGTGACGCAGGCCAGAGGGTGACGAACATGAGATGATGATGTCAAGCGATGGATTGACATCACGTAGTACCTCGATGACCGGTACACACTGCTCAAGTTCTCCCATAGAAGCTGCGTGTATGAGTACTCGCCCATGATTGCCGGTACGAGGTGGCACGCATCGGAGGAGTTCGTTTTGTTGTGCAACTCGTGTAGCAAGCTTTGGCAAGAATGGACGCGCCACGGTGCGCACCATGCGCGAAAGCACTGGTGCGAGTATCGTGTACGAGCGTGGCAGCGCCATGCTACTTACTTCCCAGTGAACGTTGCGCTTCGCTTGTTCAAGAACGCATCCGTTCCTTCCTTGAAGTCATCTGTGCCACAGATGCGGCCAAACAGGTTCGCTTCCGCATGGAGTCCCTCCAAGAGGGACGTGTCGCCTGAGATCTGAACAGCTTCAAGGCATGCCGTAAGTGCGAGCGGTGCTTTTGATGCGAGTGTTGTTGCAAATGCCAGCGTCGATGATAGTAACTCATCAGCCGGATAGACGCGATTGACGAGTCCGATGCGATGCGCTTCCTGCGCGGTGATCATGTCGCCCCCTAGCACGAGCTCGTAGGCCTTTGCGATGCCGACGAGACGTGGCAGTCGCTGTGTACCACCGTATCCGGGAATGATGCCGAGATTGATTTCCGGCTGGCCAAACTTAGCCGTCTCTGATGCGAAGCGCATGTGGCAAGCCATTGCGAGTTCGCAGCCACCACCGAGGGCGAAGCCATTAACCGCTGCGATCACAGGCTTTGCGCTGCGTTCAAGTGCTGCAAACACACGCTGTCCGCGCTCGGCGAACAGACGTCCGCTGTATGCGTCGTTTGTGTGCAGTTGCGCGATATCAGCTCCGGCAGCAAACGCCTTCGGACCTGAACCCGTAACGACGATGCAGCGCACAGATCGATCTGCTACTGCCGCAGCGATATGCGCTTCGAGCGCATCGAGCACGTCGCTGTTGAGTGCATTGAGCTTATCTGGACGGTTGATTGTGAGAATGGCAGCGCCATCTTGATGCGATAGGAGTACGGTTTCGTTCATGGATGCGAAATTACGATGCGTTTGTGTGAATAACTCAGGTTGGCTCCTCGCCCTGGGTTCCCAATATTTGTTGGTTCGTGCCGCGGTTCTCCTCCATATCGATTCGTCCCGTCATCGCATCTTTGCTATGCGCGCTGCTGATTGCTCTCGGAATCACAGAGTCGCATAGCATCCCCCAGAGAAGGCCCAAGGCTGCGTCTGCAAAGGCGGCTTCAAAGAAGTCGACGAAGAAAACCGTACAGCCGAAGAAGAAGTCAGCAGCGGCTCGAGCTGGCTCGGCGTCGACTCAGACAAGGCGCCGGAGTACGGCAAAGGGGCGAGCACGCGGTCGGGCCCGTGAGGTGCCGATATCAAGTCTGTCGAGTATACGAGAACGTGATCTTGCCCCGGGTGTTCGGTATACGATGTATCGTTCAAACGGCTCACGTCCAGTGGTTGCGCACGTTGTCTCCCTCGACCGCACGTTACCAGGGACTGCTGTTCGCTTGGTGAAGGGTGAGGATCATGGGGCTGGCCTAGAACGTCTCGGAGAGCTGTATCGTCGCTATGAGTCTTCGACAGACAACAAGCTCTTCGCCCTGGTCAATGGTAACTTCTGGCGGGCCGTGCGCAACACAATGATTGGTCCGTGTGTTGTTGATGGCGAAGTGGTTGAGATGAATCGCTACAAGAACTGGAGCAGTGGATTCCTCGATGTTCGCAGTCAGCTCACGATCGACACCTTCTCCATTTCCGGTGCGGTGTCCTTTGCACGACGCACGTACGCTGTTTCCTCGGTCAATCGCCGTGAGGATGATGGAGTTGTTGTCTACAATAGCTTCGGTGGTGAGCGCATCCCGCACGTCAATGCGAAGGAGATCGAGAAGGCATTCTTCGAAGCCGTAAAAGACTCCGTGTTTGCCGAGCGTGACTCAACGGAGCTTGAGCTGACGAAGGAAGTACTCCGCGGTGAGGTCGCTCGTGCGCAGCGCGAGGCATCAACTGAGTTCCCAATGATCAAGATTCGCGTACGATACCTGCGTCTTCCGTCGATCAACACACAGATTCCGTGTACTGTGCTGGGGATTGATTCGGGCACGGTAGCGATGCCGCTACGTGGTGCAGTGATCTCGATGCCACGTAGTTTGTATGCGTCCGGACAAGCCCCTCGTATTGGTGATACGCTCATGTTGTCGTACACAACAAATGTGCATACGAAAACGCGCTTTATGAATGCTGTGTGTGGAACGCCGCGGCTTGTTCGAGATGGAATTGCGAAACATGAAGCTCAGGATGAGGGGTCAACAGGAAAGAGATTCATCAGTCATAACCTCGCACGAACTGCGCTAGGTACTGACCGAAGCGGCAACCGCATCATGCTCGTAGCTATTCAAGCGGACGATCCTGGACGTGGTACATCAGGCGCTACACTGCAACAGACGGCTAAAGTTATGGCGCTGCTGGGTTGTTATCAGGCGATGAACCTAGACGGCGGTGGGTCAACAGGGATGGTAGTCGAAAACGATCACGTGTTTTTCGACGGCGTCGATCCACTTACACGTCGCGTCGGACTCGGCATAGGCGTCGTACAACTGTCGAAGATTCTCCGCACGCCCCGTTAATCGTAGAGCAAGAACTGGCGACGCTGCTCGATGAAGATGTCGACACCGCGACGACCGATACGCTCAAGCTCCGCGAGTGAGCTGCCACGAATCAGCGCCTGCACAAGGTCTGCGCTACCACACGCCTTGGCAAACATTACACCGTGCTTCTGCGATGCCAGCGAGTCTGGAAATGCATCTGGGTAGATTGTCCGAACTCGCCACAGGATAGCGAGCGCAGCGTTGTATGGCTGCCATGTTCGGTTAGGCAAAAGATGGTATCCGTCACAGACGGAGGAAGAATACTTGCCGGTTGTGGGCTTGAATCGTGCGCGAGCTGCAGTTACGCCATAGCGACGCAGATGAATCACCAAGACGGAGTCATCCGGGAAGTCCGCTGCTCCCAAGAGCGTGAATGGTGTGGACGTACCCATGCCAATAGAGCATGCGCCGAGTTCTCCAACCATACCGGTCAATACGTATCCTCGAATTGCATGTACGCTCGGAATATTTGGCGAGGTTGGATACCACGGACGTTGGAGATCCTCCCACGTCATTGATCGTCTCCATCGTTTGCACTTGACAACGGTAAGGTTGCACTCTCGCGCAATGCCACTCGCCCCTGGCCGCAGCCATCCCTTTCCGTTCACCATCGTTGCCAGTTCACCCATCGTCATGCCGTGGATGTATGGCACCGGGATACGACCGATGAATGATCGGAGCTCGTCGTCGGGCAGGTTCCCCTGAACGATTGTACCCCCAAGTGGATTGGGGCGATCAAGAATCATACAGCGAATGCCACCCTCGGCGCACGCTTCCAGAACCTCAACCATGGTTGAAATGTAGGTGTACGAGCGGACACCGATGTCTTGCAGATCAATCACCACAACATCTGCATCGGAGATCATTGACTGTTCTGGACGACGAAGTCGACCATAGAGAGATACAACCGGAGTTTGCATCACGGTGTCGTCGGCAACACTCAAGCCAGCAGGAACAACGCCAAAGTATCCGTGCTCTGGGGAAAGCAACCGGAGTGTGGTGACGTCACGTCGCTGGAGAAACTCTTCTGCAGTGCTCGTCCCACGATATGTCCGTGCGGCGGCATGTGTTACGAGCACAACCCGCTTGCCACGTAGTAAGGCAAACTCAGTATCGATAAGATTGTCGATGCCAAACTTTACCTGTGCTGCTGCCTCGCCAGAGTAAGCGAAAAGAAGCATCAGAAGGATTGAGCGGATGTGCATCATGCGCTGTGTTGATGTGATCGTGGATGAAACAGCGTATGTACTTCCTTGACGTAGTCTCGATCGATATGCGTATAGATCTGTGTTGTTGCGATGTCGGCATGCCCCAGCATCTCTTGCACTGCGCGCAGGTCGGCACCGCCCTCGAGAAGGTGCGTCGCAAACGAATGGCGAAACATGTGTGGGTGCACATGCTGCGTGATTCCAGCGCGAACACATGCTTCCTGAATGATCTTCCAGACCGACATGCGCGAGAGCTTTGTGCCGCGCGACGACAGGAAGAGTACGTCATCAGTTTGAGCGTGCTTGATGAGAGCTCCTCTCCCTAGCTGTTGGTATCGTGCAATCCACGAGAGAGCCTCTGTACCAATCGGAACGATGCGTTCCTTCGAACCCTTGCCAAACACACGAATGATCTCCATATCGTGTAACACATCTCGCTGACGCACTGTGATCAGCTCGCTCACGCGCAGTCCACACGCATACATCGTCTCGAGCATTGCACGATTACGCAGCTCGTAGTGCGTGTTATCAGTGAACGACCCAAGGATTCGTAGCATCTCATCCACCGACAAGCAATCGGGAAGAATGCGTCGTGATCGCGGCAGCTCCATCGACTCCGTCACGTCGGCTGTAACACGACCATTTGTCAGCAGATAGCGATAGAGGTGCTTGATTGATGACAGATACCGTGCGCGGCTTGTTGTGCCAAGACCAGCCTCTGCAAGCATTGCAAAGAAGCCGCGCATCGCAACAAGCGTTGCATCAGAAAAGGCTACACAGCCATGTTGCGAATGGAGGTACTGAGCAAGCTGCGTGATGTCGTGTGTATATGCGCTGCGTGTAGTCTCGGCAAGACCGCGCTCAAGGTTGAGATACTGCAGGAACTGCCGTATATCCCGTGTGTAGTGCGGAGGAAGATCCATTACGCGGGCGACGAGGAGTCGTGTTGATCCGGAACATCACGATAGCGTACACGCTGATGTGATGATGCGAGCAAACTCTTGACAAACGATTCGCGAACATGGTCCAGATCAGCGAGTGTTAATGGAGCCTCGCTGAGTTGTCCGTCGGTGATACGGTCAAGTATGACTTGTTGTACAGCACGTTCAATGTCGTCACGGTGCGATGTGTCAACCAAACGCGAGATCGCTTCGCACGCATCTGCCAGCATCACGATGGCTGTTTCCTTACCGTCAGGCTTTGGACCAGGATAACGGAAGTCATCGATGTCTACAATTGCACCAGACTCCTGTGCATCAGCAACAGCCTTGGCATAGAAGTGCTTAATCACAATCGTACCATGGTGCATGGGTACGAACTTCCAAATACGCTCGGGTAGACGATACTCGCGCGCGAGTTCTATGCCATCCTGCACGTGTTGTCGGATGATCGCAGCACTACGTTTCGGTGGCAGTCGATCGTGCTTGTTGTCGATGTCGATCTGGTTTTCGATGAAGTACTCCGACTTCTCCATCTTGCCGATGTCGTGATAGAGTGCGCCAACACGTGCCAAGAGTGCATTTGCACCAATCGCGCCGGCTGCTGACTCACTCAGACGAGCAACCGCCATCGTATGTTGATACGTGCCCGGTGCACGCTCGTTGAGCTGCTGTAAGAGAGGATGGTTGATGTTGTCGAAGTCTTCAAGGCGGAGATCCGTTGCAATGTTCATGCTCCGCTCCATCACAAGGATCACAGCTATGGCGAGTAGGGGGCTCACCACAGCATTGACCGCCACACCGCCAAGTTCAAGCAATACAATGAGCAACGGAGTGGCGCGCTCGAGCGATATCGAAACGGTTACTACTGCCAGGCCTAAAAAAATCGCAGCTATGGAGGTGAATACTTGTGTTCGTGAACGGAGGTTTGTTGCTGAGTAGGCAGCCATTGCTCCACCAACAACAAGCACAACAGCAATCACATGATCATTGCCACGGGCAGCAGCAACTGCAAGTGAACAGACGAGCGTTACCACAATGGACGTACGCGCATCGTAGAGGATTGAGACAAGCATCGCGAAGCCCGGCACGATGATGCTGTACTCAACAGGAAGATCCGTCGGAAGCACAATCGTAAGCCATCCAAGCGCCGCCGACACAACAGGCATTGCAACCAATGTCGCTAGCTGGCCATTGCGTAGGAACGATGTCTTGCGGATGAAATACAGGTACAGCACAATGATGCTGATGAGCACAGTGGCATGGCCAAGTGCACCGAGTGCAACGAGAATTGAGAACTTCGACGTTGATCGAAGGTACTCGCCGTAGCGATAGGCAGACAAACGTCGCAGTGTTGGTTCATCAACGCGTTGCCCCTTTCGCACAAGCACATCACCCTTTTGCACGATTTCCAACGTAGTTGGAATATTCTGCACTGCGATTGTCTGCGCCTCTTGCCACGCAGGTACGTCGACTCGCAGCGTAGGAACGATACAGCTGTGCAGAATCTCTACAATCGCGCGACGATCATTCGTAGGCACATCGGTAAGCCTTGCATCAATCGTCATCGCTGCGTCGAGCGAATCGCGAATGGCGCTGCGAGATACAACGGTCTCTGCGCCATCACCACTTACTTCAAGTACGATGTCGGTGGGAATGCGTGCGTCGTCCCCATCAAGAATCTCGCGCTGATAGATGTCGAGTAGAATTGAGCGTCCACGCGTGTTGGCAATTCCTGCGGCAGACGCATTGAGACGTGAGGTCAAACTCGAGAGCCGTGCAAGGGCAACATCCTGAGCGCTCTGCGTGCGTCGGACACGCGCTGGCTCGCTGGATTGCGCACGAGCGCGTTCAATGGCAAGCGAGTCCGCGTTCTTCGTTACGGGAAACGGATATGCAGCCACGACGGTCTCATCCGACCATGTACTTCCAATACGAGAGCGATCGAACTCCGTTCCTTGCGAATCACCAAAGGCACCCGGGAGAAATGCAGCCAACGCTAGCGTAGTAATCACAATGATTACAATTCGCAAGGGCTGTGAAGCAACAAGGCCACTCTGCTGTTGAACGGCACGATCTTCTTCGCGAATCTGTTCGAACAACGTCTGCTTTGATGCTGCCATGGTGCCTCCGTAGGAGTCTTATCGACCGGTAAATGAAGGCGGACGCTTTTCGATGAAGGCACGAACACCCTCGGAGTAATCAGCAGAATCACCGGCACGCTGCTGATAGTCTGCTTCCGCATCAAGCATTTCATCGAGTGATGACTGCAAGCCCCGTTGCAAGAGATCCTTCACAAAACCATAGGTCTGTGTCGGACCGGATGCGTACTGCGCTGCGACGGTTGCAAGTGCATGTGCAAATGCCTTGGGATGCACGACGCTGTTGACCATGCCGAGTTGGAGTGCCTGCTCGGCCGTCATCGGTTTATTCAGTGTAGCGAACTCAAAGGCCTTAGCATATCCAAGCATGCGCGGATAGAACCACGTTGCACCAGAGTCGGGGATGAGTGCAATGCCAATGAATGCCTCGACAAGGCGCGCTGCAGAGCTCATGATGCGAACATCGGCAGCGAGTGCAAGCGAGAGACCAGCTCCGGCTGCGACACCGTTGATGCCGCAGATGATCGGCTTCGGCATCGACCGCATCGCGCGAATGATCGGGTTATAGCGTCGCTCGAGGGAATCCTTGAGATCTCGCTTGTCGCCCGACTTTGGAGCATCCTTCAGGTCTTGACCAGAGCAGAAGGCCTTGCCTGCGCCTGTCAGCACAACACAACGCACGGTGTCATTGTCGCGCGCATCAGCAAGCGCAAGCTGGAGTTCGGTAGTGAGCTGCTCGTTCGCCGCGTTATAGGAATCAGGGCGATTGAGCGTGATGGTGCCAACACCATCGGCAACCGTGTAGAGAATTGTTTCAAACGCGTGCATGCTTACCGACCCTTCCATTCTGGTTTACGCTTTTCAACAAAGGCTGCCATGCCTTCCTTTTGATCATCTGTAGCAAAGAGCATGTAGAAGTTCTTTCGCTCAAACTCAAGTCCGCCCTCGAGCGTGGTTGAAAATGCCTTGAGCACTGCTTCTTTTGCGAGACGGGATGCAATTGGTGCCTTTGACGCAACATCTCCGGCGAGCGCAAATGCTTCCTGCAGATAAAACTCTACAGGTGCAACACGGTTGACCAGTCCAGCCGCTTGTGCTTGTGTGGCTGAGATCATGCGTCCAGTGAGAACGATTTCCATGGCAAGTGCCTTGCCGACTGCGCGAGTGAGTCGCTGTGTGCCCCCTGCGCCGGGCATCACGCCGATGTTGATCTCGGGTTGACCGAATTGCGCTGTGTCGCTGGCAACAATCATGTCCGCATGCATTGCAAGCTCACATCCGCCACCGAGCGCAAAGCCGCTTACTGCAGCAACAATCGGCGTCTTCACCTGACGAATGCGTTCCCAACGCGCGAACTGATCGCGCTCGAGCATCGTCGTCAGGGTTGCATCAGACATCTCCGTGATGTCAGCGCCAGCGGCAAAGGCTTTGTCGCTTCCGTGAATCACAATACAGCCGATCGCGGGATCAGCGTCGAAGGTTTCAAATGCTTGGACGAGTTCAATCATTGTCTGCAGACTCAAGGCGTTGAGTACGGCAGGACGATTGAGTTTGATGGCCCCTACGCCGCGTTGCGGCACGTAGGTTTCAATGCAGGTAAATGTGTGTGTCATACCAGACCAGTGATTGCTAAGAGCTCGAAAATACGCATGTTCGAAGCCCTATGGATCATCTCTTCATTCCCGGATTTACCTCTGAACAGTCTGTCGTTGCGTTGGACGAGCCAGCTCGCCGTCATGTAGCAGCGCTTCGACTTCGCGATGGCGAACAGATTCGCATACTCAATGGAAAGGGGCTGGTTGGACTCTGCCGCGTTGCTCGCAACGGGGTTGATGTCCAGCTCCACGTCGTTGAGCGCGATCTACGCCCGCGGCCTGCATCTCTCACGCTTGTGATGTCCAACCTTGACAATCGTGATCGATTCGAGTTTGCCCTCGAAAAGGCTACAGAGCTCGGAGTCACGCGCTTCGTGCCTCTCCTGGCCGATCGCAGTCAGCATCAGCGTGTGAGTATGGATCGCTTGCGGGCAAAGGCTATTGCTGCGATTACACAGTGTGGTGTAGCATGGCTTCCGGAGATACTCGAGCCATGCACGCTGGAAGCTGTAGAATGGGGCAGTACAGTCATCGTTGGCGACGACCGTGGCTCGCGTGCGTCCAATGCTGTGGTTGCATCAGATGTGACCGTGGTGGTTGGCCCTGAAGGAGATTTCTCTGATCGCGAGAAGGACTATCTCGCGGCACTCGCACAGACTCATCGATGGGCGATTGGCTCAACGCGGCTGCGTGCGGAGACCGCTGCGATAGCCCTCGTTAGCACCGTGGTAGCCCTGCGATAAATGAAGAGCGGGATGCAGACATGATTGTCTACATCCCGCTTAATGATGTCTTCTGCGATAGCTTATCGCGTTACAACAACACGCGTCGTGCTTACAGCGCCGTTGAGGCGCACTACAAGTGTGTATGATCCTGTTGCCAGTTGATCTACTGGGAGTGATACGAGGCGGATCGACGGTGCAAGTGTTTCAGACACAACATTGATTTGCTCGCCAGACGTTGTATAGAGGTCGACAGTCAGCGCGCCGCCTTGTTCTGCTACTACTTCCACCATGCCTGATGTTGACATCGGGTTCGGTGAAACACGGACAGCCGTAGCTGGGAGAATATTCTGATCATTCACACCAACTGTTCCATCAGACCACAGGCGCAGTGTAACTGGACGGTGATCAGAGACTGTAGATGAATACGATGTGAGGTAGCGTTCCGGTGACTCAAGGTATGCACGATAGTAGACAGGAACGAGGTTGCGGTTGATGATGATGTGATCAATAAACGAACGGTTGAAGCCGAGGTACGACGACAGGCCTTCTTGTTCGAGTGGAAGGGTGGTCGTCTTCCAGCCTTGGGTGTCGTTTGTGAACACGCTGTAGCACGATGGAAGTGTTGAGTCGATGTTCGTACCGATCAAGCGATCGTTGAAGTCTCCAAGAAGCACAACATTTGAGTCGGCGTAGAAGTCGCGCAGGTACGCGTGGAATGTCTCTGCATCGGTCTTGCGACGCTGGTAGTCAGTTTGCGCTGTCGCACTGTCGGTTGCTTTCCCGTGGATGTTGAAGACCACCATGCGCTTGCCGCCTGCGATATCGAACGTCATGCGAAGTGGGAAGCGACCATTCGCCCATGCTTGTGAGCCACCATTTACTGCCAAACCAGTTGATACAGGTGTAATGGTAGCTGGGTTGTAGATGTAGGCCATCTTCTGGTCAGATGGAATGTCTGAGTTGAAGATGCGACGATAGCCGCCAACGATTGAGTCGCTGAGGGAAGCAAGTGCTTCGTCAGTGAGTACTTCTTGCAGCGCGTAGATGTCTGCCTTAATCGTGTCCATGATGGTACGGATACGCTGACGCTGAAGTGCCTTGTTGAACGGACCACGCGTCGAGTCGGCCCAGCCAAACCATTCAAGGTTCCAGGTTGTGATGTCGATCGTACGATTCTTGTTGACGGTATCTGCGACAATCGGTGGAAGTCCGACGTCTTGTGCAAGACGTGGGAGTAACTGATACGTTCCACGGAATTGGCTCACAACGCCGATGATGTCGATCTCACCAGTTGGGATCTCCAAATTGTTGACGCCGATTTCACACGCGCGGTCGATGCGGATCACGATGTCGTTTCCTGAGTTGTCCATCGCATTGTAGCTGCGATTGCCCTCGAAGCGTCCACTCTCGATCATCCGTAGGCGACGGACGCGTACGAGCTGACCCTCGACGCCCTCGCCGATAAGGGGGATCGAAATTGAGCGAGGAGATGGTTCAACACGACCACCTGGAATGACTGTGAATCGTAGAGAGTTTCCTGTTAGCTGTGTAAGACCTGTTCCCGGTGCACCTGTTGTATTGCCGAACTCTGCGAGCGAAGCATTTTCAACGATAACAGAGTCGCCAATCTTCACGCCGAGACGCATGTTTTCGTTGAATACCGCAATACCACCTGTGCGGTCCTGCATGTACACAACATTGGAGAGTTCGATCGACGACGTAACACGTCCTGCGATCTTCGAGACAGTTGCGCCGAAATCCAGTTTCTTCGCATCTGCGATAGAAACTGGGTCTTGCGCAACTGCGGTAATGCTGAACATGCACAGCAGCGCCGCATAGTGTGTGAACCGTTGCATCATATCAGTGATCCTAAGAGAGAATTAAAAAATGCCAAGTTGAAGATCGCCCGGCGTTGCAGCATCGTAGCTGTACAGCATGTACGATGTGCCTGCGCGAAGCTCGACGTTTGGTAGAGTTGCGAGAACTGTGGTCGTGCCCGACTCACGAATCTCGAATGTGTACGTGCCCGGAGTGAGCTGTGTGTATTGCGCTGAGCTCTTTCCGGGATCGAAGTACTCCTGCGTTAGCTTCGTTTGTCCGTTGACATAGACGTCGACTTCGTAGAAGCCCAGGCCCGTTGAGCCACCCATGTGTGTGAATCGCACGAATGCGTTTGCTGTGCCTACAGGCAACACTGTGTCTTGGATCTCACGGCGGTACTCGATGACGCTCGTTGAGTCGCCCCACACAAACAACAGCACACGAGCACTACCGCCTAGGGTAAAGCGGAGGTCGGTGCGATAGTTGCGTAACGGAGAACCGAAGAAGAACTTAACGGCACGTCCAGCAGGGACATCAGTAAACGACGATGCCTCACCGCGTGTCACGTCTACAATCGTCGAGCTGTCGATAGTCACTCGTAACGTCGGCACGTTTACGGTAGTATTCACAACGCGAATACGCGCAGGCTCAGGAGTTGGGAACGAAATGACACCATCATTACACGCTGTGAGCGTGATCAGTGACATCAAGACGACAAGGTGGGCAAACCGTTTCATGATTGATACCATTAGAACGTATAGCGAACACCAAGCTGCATTCGCCACCGTGAAAAGAAGTTATCGGTGATATACACGCCAGGCTTATTGTTCGTTACCGGTTCCGTGTACGTCATGCGCAAGCGCCCTTGTGCATCGAATGGCTTACCGTTGTTATCCAATACCAGACCGAAGACGTTCGCGCTCTGGAAATCAACAAAGCGCTGCAAGCCCCATTCAGGATTGAGCAGATTTAGAACATTTTGAACGTCGAGTGAGAACTGAAGCGTATGGTCGGAGAAGGCTGGGATCTGCTGAAGGATGCGCAAGTCCAGAAGGTTGACCCACGGCTCACGAAGGACGTTGCGGGGGAGGATTTGACCTTGGTATTGTTTCATTATTGGATTTGCATCGATGAACGCCATGATCTGTTGCCAGATCTGATCAGGTGAACGCAGATCGGTCGCATCCGTTGGTTGTGGGATGACGATCTTGGTGCCATAGTCTTCGGGCTTCGGCACGTAGACAAGGTCGTTACCACCAGCAGCATTGTCGCCGTTGTAATCCTGCGCGTATGATAGCGAGTAGGGACGTCCGCTGTTGCCTGAGTAAAATATGCCGATCGAAGTCCAGATGTCCTTGTCCCACGTGATGCGATACGAGCCCGACACTGAGATGCGATGGAGCATGTCGAAGCTTGAATTGCCCAGAGTGACGTTGTTCGGGTCGATGGCATCGGTGCTAATCCACTGCGACGTTGCGGTGGCTGCCGTCGATGAGTTGAGATCTTGTGTGCGACCGTAGGTGTACGACAGCAGGACGCCGAGGCCGGGGATGATGCGATTGACTTCGTCGACTCGCAACTGACTCGACACGCTGTATTGGTAGCCGGCCGATCGACTGCGCAACAGAATCACCTGCGTAAAACGTCGATCGACAAGGGAGTCTGCAGAGCCCCCTGCATAGAGTGGACGTCCATCAAGAGGGGAGACGCCAATGAGGGTGTCGCCATCACTGATGAATCGTAGGTTCGAGCGACGAAGATTGAGGTTGGCATAGTCAACTTGATTCAAGAACGATCCGTACATGCCTTCAACAGTGAAGGTCACGCCTTGCGTCAACTTCAGATCTGTTGCAAGCGTGGACCGCCATACCTGCGGCATGCGCATGCCATTGTCGGTGATGTTGATTGCCGATGTGTTAATCGGTAAACCTGGATATCCTGGATCACCAGGGCGTGGCGCAGGCACACGAAGGTCCCACGTAACAGGAATACCACCTGAGGTGATGGCATTCGGAAGGTTGTTGCCGCCGAGTTCTGCGCGGAACAAATCGATGCCCGTGTTCGAATATTGATTCGACAGCCACACCGCTGCGACGCGCCCTGTGAACACGCCAGTACCACCGCGAAGTTGCCACGTCTTATCACCCGAGATGTCGTAGTTGAATCCGACGC
>CAYXKK010000027.1:15964-17775 GCA_964465685.1 uncultured Melioribacter sp. | reverse complement strand
GGTGCATCGCTCGTATCGTCGACGCTTACGTACGACAATACAGCCGTTGGTGATTCTGCGCTTGCATCCAACTCGATTGGACGTGACAACGTTGCAATCGGACGCTTGACGATGGCTGGCGTTGGCACTGGGCCAATGTTCTCCAACGTCGCGGTTGGATCACGAGCACTGCAATCACACACAGCTGGGTATGGCAATACTGCCGTTGGCGCTTCCGCCTTGCTTGGACTCACCACAGGCGGCGAGCTCGACTCCGGCAACGTAGCACTGGGCAACCGTGCAGGCGAGCGTGCACCTGCTACCACCAAGAATGCACTCTTCATCGCAAACACCGATGGCACTGCCCTCCTGTTTGGTCAGTTCGGTGCCGGACGTTTGATGGTTAACGCAACGCTCCCGATTGGTGGCCCCCTACCAACACTCAACGCCGCGTTGCAGGTGAACTCAAATGCATCCACCGATCGTGGTGTTGCAGTTCGTATGGCCGCTGCACCTACAGTATCGCCAGTGATCATTCAGAACGACCTCGAAGCGACGACCTTTGAGATTCAAACAAGCGGCGCGTTCCCGAGCATTGCCGGCGTAAACTACACATGGCCAGGTGCTGCACCTGCAGCCGCGGCTGCGGGTGTCGAAACGGGGCGTGCTGCATTCGCAGTTGCGAGCACTGGTGTCCTGAGCTTCCGACAGCTCACATCAACAGTTGTCACCGATCCGCTAAATCTGCCTGTGGTCAATGCTAACGCTTCAGCAGACATCGTGGTGCCAAATGCCGTTGTTGGTGCAGCTCCCGGCGATGTGGTTGCACTCGGTGTACCAGATGCAGCTGCGAACCTCAACCTCGTGAGCTATCATGCATGGGTTTCGGCAAACGACCAAGTAACGATCCGCGTGAATAACTTCGGCGCTAACGCGCTCGCGGCACTCAACAATCAGGTCTTCCGCGTGATTGTGGTTAAGTAAGCCGCTTACCCATCCACCATGCCCATCCAATGAGCACGAACTGCCACGGCAGTCGCACCAACGCAAGCCAAAAGGGAATCGCAACAGGTGGGTTGATGATTGCACTGTGATCGGTTACAACATAGACGTGAACGGGCACATACACCACCATGAGTGCGGTGATGCCATACCATGCTATGCGCTCGAATCGACGATTCCAAAGCAATGCTGCGAGCAACCATTCTACAATAGCAGAAGCAAAGATTGCGAGTGTTGGCCACGGGAGATACGTCGGGTAATACGCGATGAATGCTTCGGGCACAATCACGTGCGCAAGCCCTGCAACGACGAGCAGCAGCGTCCACACAGGACGCGATACAGTTCTTGTGGTCTGCAGCGAAATCATCGCAACGGGAACCCTGCCCTGCGTGCATCAAGTAGCATAAGCGTGAATGGGATCCACCACACAAGATCATTCGGGATGAGTGTATATCCGAAACTCCAGGGCGCCGTGCCCATGGCAATGTTGTAGGCAAACCCGAGCGGACCAAACACCTTACCCATCATGCCAACCGCGACGATCGGCCAGTGACGGATGTAGTTATACGATGCCCAGAAGTACGCTACGCCATACACCGCGATGATCATGCCCAAGCCCTGCCAAATCATCGGATGGTTAATGCGCTCCATCCCCATAAGGTCGAAGTACGATAAGGGGGCAAGCACTTGCCATGCACCCCACAGGATGTTGTAGAGAGCCGCTATGCGCAGCGTTGTTCCGAGCCACGGACGAGGATGTACAGTGTTCATGTGTGGGAGAACAAGATGCGTGTAGGTGGTGGTTCCGTCCTCTCCCCGGCCCTCTCCGC
>CAYXKK010000027.1:0-15864 GCA_964465685.1 uncultured Melioribacter sp. | reverse complement strand
GGGAGAACAAGATGCGTGTAGGTGGTGGTTCCGTCCTCTCCCCGGCCCTCTCCGCTTGCGGAGAGGGTGTTGCGTGGATCTCCGAATAGGCGTGGGTGGATTCTCAGGACGTTCAGACCTCTCCCCGGCCCTCTCCGCAAGCGGAGAGGGTACCGAGGCGGTGAAGTAGATCTCCGAATAGGCGTGGGTTATTACTCCAGACGTTCTGACCTCTCCCCGGCCCTCTCCGCAAGCGGAGAGGGTGCCGAGGTCACGTAGTAGTGTTTTGGAGACACGACTCATGGTTTAGAACTGAGGAGTGTTCCAGATGCGTAAGAGCAACGTGGAGTTTGCGAGACACCTGCGCAGGAGAATGACTCCAGCGGAAAAGGTACTTTGGTCGCGTGTTCGCAACCGAAGACTCGGCGGGTATAAGATTCGCCGACAAGCGATTGTGTCGGGCTACTTCCCAGACTTCTATTGTCCAGAGTGCAAGCTCGTCATCGAAGTTGACGGTGATGTGCATCTCAATGAAGATGTCGCAAAGCGCGACGCGCGACGAGAGGCCATCCTTCGTGCCAATGGGTACAACGTGATTCGCTTCACCAACCCTCAAGTCTTACTGCACACCGATGCAACATGCCAACTCCTACTTCAACACCTCGGCACCCTCTCCGCTTGCGGAGAGGGCCGGGGAGAGGTCTGAACGCCTGGAGTAACAACCCACGCCCATTCGGAGACGCACGCATCGAAGCTTACGGTGTGGCCTTATACCCCTTAATCGCATCCCACGTTCCAACCGTGACCCACGTTGGCGTTCCATTCACGCGACGCAGGACCTTCATGTCGTAGACACCATAGGCGCGATCGCCAGCGTCGTTGAGCTTTGTCCAACCTGATGCTCCGTAGTACACGGAAGCTGCATCGATCACGCGATCACGCAATACGACTCCCCCGTCACTGTGCGAGCCAGAGAGCATCGACATGCCGGCGAGCCATACGGCGTCGTATACGCAGAGCGCGAATGCATCAGGGACAATGCCTGTTGCTGTTGTGATGCGATTGATGATTGGCTGTGCACGCTCAACTGCATCACCAATGCCGACATCAGGACATGCATAGCCAACCTGCTCGAAGAACGCCACTTGCGGAGCAAGTGCTGTGCTGTTCACTGTGCCGTCGCCACCGTACCAACGCAGTCCGCGAAGCAAGGTGTCGTCGGCCGGAATTGCTGCAGCGAGGTTCACCACTTCGTCGAAGGCCGGCACATAGACAGCAACTCTCTCCTTACCGTAGATCTTGATAGCGATATCAAGTTCGGTGCGCATCTGCGCAACAATCGGTGCAAAGTCTGTTGTTGTTGTACTGTACTCAAAGCCCCCTACCACCGCGCCGCCATTCGCAGTCATGTTCGCACGCACTGATTGTGCTAGACCTCGGTTTCCGATATCATCACGCCATACTGCGTGCACAACAGTTTTGCCTTCGGCACGCATCATGGCTACAATGGCCGGACCTTCTTGTTTGTCGCTCGGACAGAGTCGCAGGACGTTGTCGCCGGCAATGGCGAGGCTGCCTGCAGTACTTGATGGACTGATCACGAGGATGTTAAGACTGTCGGCGGTTTGACGTAGTGCTGATACTTCCGCACTTGATTGCGGTCCGACCACAACATGGAGTCCGCGCGATGCAGCATCAATGAGATTCGCCTTGGCAGTCGCAGGATCGAGCTTTGTATCATACAAGCGCCACGATACGCGATCTTCCCTACCACGCTGCGCAGCCCATGTGTTGACGTCCTGCACGGCAATGCGCGCAGCTTCATCGCCAGTGGTGCCGAGTGTATTCCAGTTCCCCGTGATCGAGAGCAGACCACCAATCTCGTGTGTCTTCGTTTTGTTGTCATGTGGATCGACGACGTCGGCGTGTCGGCAGCCCCCTATCAAGCTGACTGCAAGTAAACCACCGATGAGCATTCGACGGGAGAACAAACGGGTCATGACGTGAAACCTGATGCGTGAGAAAAAGTGTCGTGAATATACGTAGTGCAGTCGTAGTTATCGCGCGATCCAATGCGCAAAGAGACGATCAAACATGGATTGCAATCGCTCTTCAACGATCCACTGATGCACATAGTCGCGTAGGTCTGAATCACTTCCTGCAACAAGCATCACACAAGAGGCTGGCATGGTGTTACCAAACACTGCCATCATGCTCGTGCGAGGATACACCACAGACCACGTTGCACCTCCTTCTGCAGTCGTCAAGAGCGCATCCGCGATGCGATGCGTGGTGTCACGCAGGAAGTCAGCGTGTTGACGGATTCGCACGATCGTGAGCACAGCTGGTTGCTCGTCCGTTCCAAGTTCACGAGCGAGTGCACGTTGCAGATCTTCGGAGACCGGTTCGGTATCTGCCGTTGCGATGCGAAGGGGCTTACGTGATGTGCGATCTTGCACCACGCTCACGTGATTGTCGTGCACCACTAGTGCGCGATGCGCCTTCTGATACTCGTCCGTGGAGTTGTACATCGCTGACCGTGTAGGCGAGTCGAGGATCCCACCAACAGCAACGTCAACACGTTTCGATGCTATCCATTGCTCGAGTATTGCGATCGGTGCTTCATAGAACACAACACGCACACCGAGTCGCCTCGCAAGAGCGGTTGCAACATCAACATCATACCCAACAAGCTGTCCATCGGCGCGACGGTACGCCCAGGGTAGACTCTCACCACGCACACCTACACGTAACACGCCACGCGCACGTATCGCGCTGAGCGTAACGGTGTCGATCGACGGAGTGGTGTCGGATACAGTTGCACGCGCTGTCGTGATCATCGGCGCAAGCGTCATCATCGTTGCAGCACCATTGTATGTGCCAGCAAGTGTCTGCTCAAGCATCGCACGCGTGCCAACACCGAGTCCAAGCGTGAGTGCAACAGTGATGACTGAACCGATAATGGCAGGACGTATGCGAAGCATGAGTGCGCCACGCGAATGCGCTACAACAGCAAGCACCATCGCGACCATTCCCAGCATTGCAAGCGTCTTCTCGATACGATAGATCCATTCACCATTTAGAAAGAACACACTGATGAGATCTTCTGGCAGTCCTGCATTGGCAAGCTCCAATCGCACCGTGGAACGTATTCCACCAACGACCGACGGAATACCTGTTGCAAACAGCTGCACATACGACATCGCCGTAAAGGTGCGGTCGGCATACCATGCGCAGAACGGCACCATGAAGAGCATGAACACTTGTCCGACCGTTGGGAGAATGAACCCAACCGGAATCACCGCAGCAATCTGTTCATCAGTTGCCTCGTCTCCGCCGAGCTCACGGGTGATCGACTCGACGAGCATCGGCAGCGCGATGATCAAATTCGTCGTACTCAGCGTCACCACAAACGGAGCGCTCATCATACGCCACAGCTGTCGGATCGACACTGGTGTGAAGCTCACAATGAGCGCCACGATCGCAACAACCAACACGACGTATCCGCCGATACCGAGCACCGGCAACGCGTGCAAGCGGATGAGCTGTTGAAGATCCAACGCAGCAATTGAAACCGCCGTGAATGCAAACACACCGAGCGGTGTGAGCTTGGCAACGAGTTTATTCATGCGTTGAAACACGCGACGCAGCACGTCGGCCGGACGCAGAACTACGTCCTTGTTCTCGAGCGATTGCACCACGAATCCAAGCACTGCGCAGAACAATACGACTGCTGGGAAATTGTCGGCTGCCATCGCGCCAAACACGTTGAACGGCAGATATGTGCTCACAAGATCCGTCCGTGCAGTGTCAATGAGCATGTCAGGACGAAAGAACGCCGATGTTTCAAGTGCTGGCAGCCATGACGGTACAAGTGCTGCCATCACAACTGCGCAACACGTTACACTCGCGAATGCAATGCCCCCTGTGCGCACAAGCACACGCCGTGATCGCTCGGAGAGACTCCCAAGCGACACGATCAGTTCCAAGATCATGTATGGCATGGTGACGATCTGCGCGGCACGGATGAATGCGTCCCCAACGGGCGCAAGCCACGAAACCCACGATCCACCAATGGCGCCGAGCACACCCCCAACGACGAGCCCGACAATGCACTGCATCCCTAATGACATGCCGAAAGTTACGGCATCATTCGTCGGTCTGTACAGCCCCCTGACCAGACGAGCCTGCTGGCAGGCTTTGGATCACCTTTCGCGGAACAACGATATCGATACTTTCCGTAATCGGACGTCCGATTGCTGGACCGTGGCGCAGGCGCGCACGCACGAGCATTGTAAATCGGAACTCATCATTACGCTTTGCGATTGGCAAGGGGCGTCCCGTTATCGCGGCCGTAATCGAGAGCGTTCCGTCATCAAGCATCTTCGTTTGCATCTGCACACTGCGTCGTGTATCAAGTGCTGTATCTGTTGTTACCAGCGAGCCTGCTTCATACCCCACCTCAACATCGTGACGTATAAATGTTCGCAGCTCTGGGAGTCCGCGCACCGAATCGCTCCGTGGAATACGGATGCGAATCCCATTGATAGCCGCATGCGCAGGTTCATTCGCCTTTGTCGATCGCGTCACCGTCATATCATCGGAATCAATCCGTGCACGTGGAATTGGCCAGTTGATCACGCGCACACTAAATGGCTGTGATGTTGTGGCAAGCCACTCTTCGCCATCCCAGACGGCGGCGCTCACCGTCATTCGTACCGAACCCATGAGTGAATCTTTGGGAAGGGGCAGTCCCTTGCCCTCAAGGTGCATTGCAACACGGATCTCCGATCGCGCCGAATCAATCGCAACAGCCCACACACTATCGAGCACGGGCTTGTAGCGTTGATACTCGCCCTTCAACGAGCGCATCGATGACGTCTTGATCACGGCCTTCAGTGTATCGATAGCACCTGTTACAAACACATGCCGAATGGTGAACGCGGGACGTGCATTATCGCTGATGAACTCTGCACGTGCCTGATCTACATCAATCATCGGTGCGTGGAGTCCGTCACCCATCATTGGTGAGGCAGATGCAAGCACAATGTTCACGCACATCGCACAGAGAACAGCACATACACGCACCATTTACGGACACCCCTGCATGAATCGAAGCGCTGTGCTATCGCCAAGTTTGAATGCCTCGCGTAGGTCTGAACACACAACGCGTGGATCGGTGCCCAGCATGCGATGGACGCGGGCGCGGAAGAGGTATGCCTTGGGGAAGGTACTGTCTTGTTTGATCACCGTCGTTACGTCGTCCATTGCATGCACAAGCAAACCCATCTCTGCCTGCACAACGGCGCGCTGCATCCGAGCGTTGAGCAGTTCAGGACGCACAGCAAGGATGCGATCGAGGTCATCTTTTGCCTCGCCGTAGCGTCCCATACGCATGTAGGCGGCAGCGCGATTGAATCGAACGTTGGTAGAGATACTGTCGAGCGCAATAGCGCGTGAGTAGAGCTCTACCGCCTCGGGATACTGTCCCTTGTTGAAGGCATTAAGCCCCTTACCAAACAACTCCTGCAGAACGTCTTGCAGATCGTCTTGAGCAAGTGCAACCGTAGAGAGCAAAAGAAGGAGAAGTCCGATACGCAACATGCTCGAATATCAGACATCACCGCGACATCACAAGGCTTTTACTTGTGCCGTCTATGCTGTAAGGGAGGATGACACGGGGGGTGCAGCTGCCATGAATTTAGATATGTCTAAATTTGTCCATGGCTGCGTTATTTCTATGTCTTGCTCTCGTCGTTAATGCTCCCGACGTGACCATCCTCGTCAAGGATGCCACGACGCTTCGCGCAGTCCGAGCGGCGACTGTTACGATTGACCGCGAGGGGGCAATCACAGATCGGAACGGGTATGCGCTGGTGCGAACGTACCGGGACACCGTTATTGTACAAACATCAATGCTGGGATACACCAGCCGACGTGACACGCATGTTGTTCGTGAAGGACGTGATACGCTTCTTGTACATCTTCAGCCGCGCGTGTTTGATGCTCGTGGTGTCACCGTTACTGCTGCCCGCACAGAGCAAACTCGCGATGAAGCGCCAATGCTCGTTACAATCACTGATCGTGATGCTCTACGTGCCGTACAAGCGCTTTCACTTGCAGAAGGACTCTCTTTTCAACCCGGCCTGCGTCTTGAGAACAACTGTCAGAACTGCGGTTTCACCCAGGTCCGTCTGAACGGCTTGCAAGGACCATACACGCAACTGCTCATTGATTCACGACCAGTGTTTTCGTCATTGGCTGGTGTGTACGGGTTAGAGCATATTCCTACAGAGATGATCGATCGCATAGAAGTTGTTCGAGGGGCAGGTAGCGCGCTCTATGGTGCAGGAGCAATTGCTGGCACGATCAACATCATACCACGCGACCCATCGACAACATCATTATCGGCAACGTCGAGTGGTTCATGGATGAATGCGCGCAATCCAGATGCAATGCTATCGTTACGTGGGAGCTGGGCGTCGTCCGACCTGCGTAGTGGCGTCACGATCTTTGGCGTCACGCGTGATCGATCCGCGTATGATCACAACGGTGATACCTACAGTGAACTTCCACGTATGCGGACCACCTCTGGCGGTCTGCGTGCAGTGCATGAGCTATCGGACCGTGACCGCCTCACGATTGATGCTCACTGGATCCGTGAGTTTCGTCGAGGAGGCAACCAGTTTGATCTCCCGCCATTCGAAGCCGATATCGCAGAGCAACTTGACCATGCAATCGCCGGCGGTACGGTGTCGTATGAGCATGCTTTCGACGAGAATGCATCGCGCCTGAGCGTGTACGGTTCCGGTCGATCAGTGCAGCGTTCCAGCTACTATGGTGGAACAGGTGGTGATCCGACGATGGCATCCGAGGCAGCACTGTTTTTTGGCACTACAACCGATCGCACCGGCGTTGCAGGCGTCCAAGGAAGTACCCGCGCATGGTCAGTTTTCTCTCTTCCGCTGTTAGCAACAGCAGGTATTGAGACGCAATTCAACAGCGTGCGTGATGCAATGCCTGGTTACTTCCGCAGGATCGATCAACGTACAGCGAATGTTGGATCGTACGTACAGATCCAAATTGCTCCGTCGTCACCACTCTCGGTTGCACTTGGTGTCCGTGCCGACGCGCTCCGGATTGACGGCACGTATGCCTTTGACGTGGTGTCACAAGAAGAGATTCGTGAGACATTCCTCGTCGTCAACCCACGTCTTTCCGTCGTTGGACGCCTCAGCGACGTGTGGCAGCTTCGATCAACGTATGCAACTGGGTTTCGCGGACCACAAGCATTCGATGAAGACTTGCATATCTCGACGTTGCAGGGTGCAGCACGGTTCATTCGACTCGCTCCCGGTTTGCGTCCGGAACGCTCCCACAGTGTTACGCTGTCTCTCGATGGTATGTCATCCACGCCTGACATAGCTCTTGGTGTTACCGCTGACATCTTTGCAACAGTTTTAACGTCGCCATTTGTAGTCGCACTCACCGCAGATACTCTACCGGGAAGCGGTGCGTCGGTTGCGGAGAAAACCAATGGTGATGCTTCGTATGTGTCCGGTGCTAACATTGAGTTTCGTTATGCACAAGCACGTCGCTTCGAACTAACCACATCGCTTACGATGCAATACGCACGCTATGTCACTGCGCAGGTTGTTGCCCAGCGCGACGACGGTACTACCGTGACCACAGCTGACATCCTTCGCACGCCTAACATCTATGCATCATCGATCTTTTCATGGACTCCTGATGTCGCACTTCGTCTGAACGCGTCGTGTGTGCTTACGGGTCCGATGTGGATTGTCAACGAACGTCTACTCGAGCGCATACGCACGCCATGGTTCGCCGAAGTAAGTGTTCAAGGTGTATATGACGTTCATCTCGGCGATGTCAATGTCTCTATCGGGCTCGGAGTGGTGAATATCTTCAACGCCTATCAGCGCGATTTAGAGCGTGGTTCGCAGCGCGATGCCGCGTACATCTACGGACCTATGCGACCGCGCACACTATCCTGTACGATTGGAGTAACCTGGCAATGAATCTCACACAGTCGATGCAGGACTACCTAAAGACCGTCTTCCTCCTGACGTCTGATCGTTCGCGCGTTCCCACCACGAGCATTGCTCAGGCGCTACATGTGCAACCCGCATCTGTTACTTCGATGATGAAGAAGCTCGCGGAACTCGACTTGATCGAGCATCAATCGTACCATGGCGTAGCACTAACACCAAGCGGACGTACAATTGCGCTGGAGATGATACGTCACCACCGACTACTTGAAACGTACCTCGCAACGGCGCTCGGTTACGATTGGGCTGATGTCCACGAGGAAGCAGAACGCCTTGAACACTACATCAGTGAGGAGTTTGAAGATCGAATCACTGCTGTCCTAGGGGATCCTCTCTACGATCCACATGGTGATCCGATTCCCACACGCGATGGCTTCATACCTCCATCGCCATCTCGGACGCTGGCCGACGTGCCCAAGGCCACAACAGTTACGATTCGCAGAGTTAACAGTTCGCGTCGTGAACTTCTCACGTTTCTTTCAGCTCGGATGATTGGTATCGGCACATGTGTTGATGTAGTAGCATCTAATGCACAATCCTGCACCGTTCGCTTCAACGGCACTCATCGACGTGTAACGCTTCCACGTGAGATCACTGAGAACATCTTCATCGAATAGTCATGATATTGCATCTATGAAACGCCTCACCAACTTCCGCGACCTGCGGGCAGAGATCATCGAGATCCTCTCGGCGACTACCACGCCTCTTCCCCTGCTTGATCTCTCGAAACGACTCCGCGTGCGCTCGGGCTCGGATGAATACGAACACATGCGTGATCTGCTCCGCGCAATGACTGAGGAAGGGACGATCCTCGCTCATAGCCGTCGACGTTTTTCGATGACAACTATGCAGAGTTCCGGTATACGCGGTGTGCTCACGATCTATCACGAGAACGCTACCGTGCGCACGCAAGACGCAGAACTCCCCATCATTCACGTGCGACGTCAGCACATGTACACCGCGCTCGATGGTGATACCGTCCTTGTGAAGCCGCATGCGATTCCGAAGGATCGCAAGGTACGCGGCGAGGTTATCGACGTGCTCGAGCGCGCCGAACACGTGATCTCTGGCACGCTCGACTACGACGGAACATTCTACTACCTCCTACCTGACGAGCCAAAGTATCACGTCGACTTTCTAGTTGCCGAGAAGAACCTCAACGGCGCAAAGCCCGGTGATAAGATTCTCGCATCCCTTGTGAAGTGGGAGCATGCCAACGCAGCGCCAGAAGCAGCCGTTACAGAAATAGTTGGACGGTCAGGCAAGGCTGCAGTAGAGTTCGCTGCCGTGCGCAAAGAGTTTCGTCTGCCCGAGCACTTCCCCGACATCGTCGAGGAGGAAGCCAGCATCGCTGAAGAGCCAACCAACATTGCTCCTGAGGGACGTCGTGATTGCACAAAGGATCTTATCATTACGATCGATCCCGTAAACGCTCGCGACTTCGATGATGCGCTCTCACTTGTGCAGCACGATGATGGATCGGTTGAACTCGGCGTGCACATCGCCGATGTGTCGCACTACGTGCGCGAGGGAACAGCGCTCGATGCAGAAGCGCAGATGCGCGGCAACTCGACGTACCTCGTAGATGGCGTTGTGCCCATGCTACCTGAGCATCTCTCGAACAACGTGTGTTCGCTTGTACCGAACAAACCGCGCTTTGCGTTTTCCGTGTTCATGACGTTTTCACCGAACGGCACGCGCACCTCGTATCGCATTGAAGAAACACTCATAGAATCGAAGCGACGATTCACGTATGAAGAAGCGCAGGCCATCATTGATACCGGCGAAGGCGATCATGTTGATCTCATTCATGCCCTGCATCAACTGTCACGCAAGCTCTACACGAATCGTATGAAGACCGGCGGTATTGATTTCGAGACGCAGGAAACATCCTTCATTCTCGACGATGCCATGATGCCGATCGCAGCAGTTGTGAAAACGCGCACCGATGCAACATCACTCGTTGAAGAATGCATGCTTGCTGCCAACCGCTGCGTTGCAGAGCATCTGCACGGACTCAAGAAGGAATGGCGAAGCAAACAGCTGCCGCCGTACATCTACCGAGTGCACGATAAGCCCGATCGCGAAAAGCTTGGCATAGCACTCAGCGTTGTGCGTGCCCTTGGCGTATCGGTGCCATCGGGTACCATCACCCCCGCACATATCAATGCCATCTTGCAACAAGCAGCCGACCGTATCGAAAAGCCCGTCATCAACACCTTGCTGCTGCGATCGATGTCGAAGGCCATCTACGGCGACTTCAACATCGGACACTACGGACTTGGGTTTACCGATTACGCGCACTTCACGTCGCCTATCCGACGCTATCCCGATCTCTTCGTACACCGTGTGCTCAAAGAGTACGCTCTCGGCAAGCCATCGACCGATCGTTGGAAAACATTACAGCGAGTCGCAGGTGCGCTCGGAGACCAATGCTCGGCAACAGAGCGTCGGTCGGTCGAAGCCGAACGTGCATCGGTTAAGTGCGCTCAGACGATTCTTGCACGCGAACACATCGGCACCGATTACGTTGGCTACATTACCGGCGTAACGCAGTTCGGCGTCTTCGTCACTATCGAAGATCTCAGCATCGAAGGCTTGCTCCACATCCGCGACCTCAGCGACGACTATTACGTCTTTGATGAGCGTCGCATGCGGTTGGTCGGACGTAGCTCGCAGCGCGTCTTCCGGTATGGGGCTCGCATGCGCGTACGCATTGTCCGTGCAGACATCAAGAAACGCATGATCGACCTCGAACTCTCGCAAGATCAAACCGGCGTCGATATCATTATCGACGTTACCCCTAATGATGCAACCTCTACGTACGGTCGCGGTGTGAAACGTCGCAGCCGTGAATCGTAAGCCCGTGCGGGGCACACATATTCCGCAGGTAGGGGCACCCACATAGGGGTGCCCCTACCAACGTTGCACCCCGCACGGACGACCCCTTCGCTTTGCTCTGGGCAAGCCTATGTGATTGCCCGTACGGCTTTTTCGTCCGCTGTTAC
Source organism: uncultured Melioribacter sp. (assembly GCA_964465685.1). Classification (GTDB taxonomy): domain Bacteria; phylum Bacteroidota; class Ignavibacteria; order Kapaibacteriales; family Kapaibacteriaceae; genus UBA10438. Next base: position 4,808 of record CAYXKK010000027.1, on the reverse strand, counting down.
AGCGTCCAGCGGAACGTTGGTACCACGAAGAACCCTTGTTGGTACTCCGTGGCGATCGTATTTGTTCGAGGGTTGTAGCGCTGGAGAAAGATGTTCTGGTTGTCTGTGATGTTCTGCACATCGACTGTCAATTCCATCGTAGACCAGCCGAGTTCCCAGCGGTAGCCCACGCGTACGTCGGCGCGGAAGTATGGGTCCTGCTGTTCAGAGTAGGCTCGCGATTCATCGTACACGGCCTGACCAGCGACTTGAGATGCCTGTTGATCAAGTGGCGTAAGGTAACGTCCACCCACGAACCCTGCGCGTACGCTCGAGATCAGTGTAATGCCTCCACCGATTGGCCACTCCTTACCGAGCAGGACGTTGGCTGCGTATCCAGTGTTGAAAGCCGTGTTACGTTCGACGCCGTCGCTGCCTTTGTACTTCGAATCAAAGATCGAGACGGTCGCAAGCGCATACCAGTTATCGGCGAAGAAGCGTTCGCCTGTGAACTCAAGACCTATGTTGCGACCTGACCCATTATTGACGAGACTGTCCTGGTTATCTGGCGCGAAGTTCGTTCCGCCGTTGAGAGCGCTGTACGACGAGGGCTGGATCGTGACCGGTACATCGAAGATGTTCTGCTGATAACCTTCGATCTTGAACCTCACGTTACTAAGCGGCACCCAGTCTGCTCCAGCGACGATATGATGTGCCTTCGTGAATCCGAGATTTGCATTTGTTGCACGCGTGACACCATTCTCGACGGTAAGCAGACTGTATGTTGTGATCGGTTGTGATTGTGCATGAAGTCCGTACCCGGCGCTCAATGTGAGCTCATCCGTGAGATTGTATTGCAACCCAAGTCGAGGTCCGACCGCAGTGGCATCGCCAAGAGTATACTGCTGGAGGTGTACGCCAGCAGTCGCGAGGAATCGCTCTGTTATGCGGTGGCGAAGCGATGCGTACACCTGCGTCAACAACGCTGTTGTGTCGAAGCGACGACGATCAGCCTCATTGGCAGTGCCGATCCTATCTCGGACGGCAATGGAATGCGTCTGATGGTCAACAAGGAATCCGCCAATCAATGTTGTTGCGCTGGAAAACTTATGTCGCACCTGTCCCACCGCTGATGCTGTGACCACGTCTGCTGCAACATTCGTGTTACGCGACGCGATACGCGATATCCAGTCGAGTGTGTCGACGGTTGCCCCCTCCCTTGCACCAGAAGCACCGAGGGTAAGTGACATTGACGTTGACTCACCGAATAGCTGGTCGTAGCGGAGCCCGCTCCAGAACGACCCATACTTGACACGCAGGTCCTGATTCGGATCGCCGTAGAAATTCTTTTTCGTCGTATCGATGTCCTGCGCGAGGAAGTTGATGTTACTCCTACCAGCGGTAGCAAACAACGTGAGCTTGGCAGCATCCCCTACTGGATAGACAACTCGGGCATTGAGGTCCTCGTACTGGGGAACTGCGCCACCAGTGCCTGCATCGAGACCGATCAGACTGAACAATGCAAGTGTGGAGTAACGGTAGTTGGCAACGACAGAACCACCGTTGCCGAGCGGACCCTCCACACCGGCTTCGAGACCATTGAAGCCCATCATCGCAGTGTACTCCCACGTTTCATTGTTGCCATCGCGCATGCGCAAGTCGAACGCGCCCGAGATCGCATTGCCATAGTTGGCGGGAAATGCACTCGTGAAGAAGTCGCTCTTCGCAAGTAGGTTGTTATTGAGCATGCTTACTGGTCCACCCGTTGTACCCGTAGCAGCGAAGTGATTAGGATTCGGGATATTCATCCCCTCCATCTGCCAGAGCATACCTGCCGGTGAGTTTCCCCGCACAACGATGTCGTTGCGGGAGTCATTCGCGCCCACAACACCCGCAAAGTTCTGTGCCATGCGTGATGGATCACCAAGAGCGCCAGCATACCGTTTCGTGTCCTCCACATTGAACGCGCGCGCAGATACAACTGCCATCTCGGAGTTTGTGATCATCACATCCTCATCACGACTCGAAACGACGGTGACTTCCTTGGAGGAGATGTACGACTCGTTCATCGTGAGCGAAAGCACAACTTCTTTTCCCGATGTCACGAGAACGTTGTCGATAACGAGCGGCTCACGTCCAACCCCTTGCGCTGTGAGCGTATATCTTCCGATCGGTAAACGAGCGACCCGAAAGCGTCCGCGTGTATCGGTATATCCGCCGCGTGGCACAGAGTCAGTACCCACGATGCGTACTGTGATACCTGCTAAGGGGGCTGACGTTACCGCATCGACGATGGTACCGCGAAGCGTCTGAACGATTGAGTCCGTCTTTGCGGACGTTCTTGATACATGGGCCAGGAGAAGTAACACTACTGAGAGTAGAATCACATGCATATGGCCCGTGGCTAGGCGATTGATCATTGATGTTGTGCGGCAGCTTGTACGACAAGTGAATTGCGGCTGCAACATCACACATGTCGGTTGACACATCCATTGATGTACATCAACTGATGAAGCTTCTTACCATAGATCAATCAACCACTCAGCTCTTGGCGAGCTTCGCGCGAATGCGCGAGAGCGACTCCGGGGTAACGCCGAGATACGACGCTATCATGTACTGAGGCATGCGCTGCACGAGACGCGGGTATCGTGTTGTCAGATTTTCATAGCGCTCAGTGGCCGTATCAAACCGAAATGATCGCACTTCGTTCATCACATCCGCGATAACGTGTTCGGCAATGAGTCGACCGAGTCGTTCTCCACGTGGCGCAGTTTCATACATCTTCTGCAACGCTTCATACGTCCACGAGTAGATCCTGCAGTCTTCAAGCGCAATCAGACTATTCTGCGCCTTCGATCGACGCAGAAAGCCCACATACTCAGTCACGAAGCTTGGCGCATCAAAGAAAACCGTGGTGTGTTCATCTCCATCGATGTCTTCGATCCCCGCAACTAGACCCTCTGCGAGCATACCAAGTTCATCGTTGGCACCGCCCTGATTGATCCATGCCTGCCCCTTTGCAACTTCCGTGTAGGTCATGTGAGCAACGATCACATTAAAGATCTCGTCGTCGATTGGCATGAACCGCTCGTACACAGAACGAATCAGCGCATAGTCATGGGCACGTTGAGCCTCGGATAGCATAGTGGCTGTGGTGATGGTGAGACAGCAAGAACAACATTACGCGGCGCACGAACCTAACAAGAGGCAAGAACAATCCTCACAGATTGTCTGCCGGTGCATAGACCTTACCGATAATAGCGCAGAATGCTGCGTACTGAGCAAACGCAAATCCACCGTCGACGAGCGAAACGACCAATGGTCGCATAGCATACCAATTGCCGACGATCGTACCAAGTAGTGCGATGAGTCCGATTCCGGCTCCTGTGAACAACCCGTCCACCCAGCCATGCACCTTCATACGTCGAAGGATTGCAGAAAGGATCACAGCACTGATTGCGGCGACGATCATACTCAGGATGTAACCGGGTGTGGCATTTCCGGCGGATTCGATCTTCTCCATCGTGAGAAGATTCGCGTCCATCCATGGCTGCGAGAATACCCCATACCAAGCCATACCAAGCAGCATGTTGACGACAACGCAGGCAACAATTACGAGTGCAGATTTCTTCATGAGCTATGCTCCGTAGGAAGTATGTACGAGAAGATAGTGCGCGAGCGAATCTACACCTCTACCTTCGTATTCCTGCAACCATCTTCAGCATCAATCGAAACGACGTATCGGGATAGGCGAGCTGGTTCACTGTTCCGGTGACGAGAGTCTTCATTGAAGGGGCGTAGAACGCGAACGCACCGGACAAGCCTGAGTGGCCTATGAGTTCGGGCTGTGCTTTGAAGGGCGAGAAGATCCGTGGAAGTCGGAAGCGCATGATGCCGGTGCCGTAGGTGAACGGAAACCAGATCCTGTTCCATGTGCGCGTAAGCTCGTCGAGATCTGTTGAGGGGGCGATTGTGTCGCTGAAGAATGCACGCAGAAGGATCATCATGTCCGAGGATGTCGACACGACGCCACCGTCCGAACCGAACGACGACATAGCGTTAGGAATCTGAAGAGGCGACTGCTTGTAGTACAGCGTCATGGGTCGAGTATCAGTTGGGTCGGTGTACATGTAGGTCGACGTCATACCGAGTGGCACGAACAATCGGCGCTGCAGAACGTCGGCGATTGAAGCCCCCTCTACTATCTCGATGACGCGTCCCAACAGCTGATAGTTGGTGTCAGAGTATTCCGCCCGCCCCGCCTGCCCTGGTGCGAATGCCGGGCGCATGCCACGCGCACGCTCGAGAACATCCTCCAGCGTCCACGATCTGTCATTACCGGCAAACAGCTCATCCTGCAGGCTGCTACCATTTACCTTGCGCTGGAAGTAATCCGGCAGTCCGCTCGTGTGCGACATCAGCTGCCGAATCGTTAGGAAGGGGGCTTGCTGCACCCCGTCAATGATCAGCAGATCACCCAGCAGTTCGGCAGCGAGATACTGACCGATCGGATCATCAAACCCAAGGCGTCCCTCGTGTCGGAGCTGACGCAACACGGCTGTGATCATGAGCTTCGTCGTACTGGCAATGAAGAACTGAGACCCCAGCTGGAGATTGCCCGACGCGCCGATCCATTCATCTTCAACCGCACGCTCTGACGACGTCAGCCTGCACACAGCCACTGCTGCGCCATGCACCTTACGGTTGTCGATGAGTTTATCAAGTGCAGATTGATACATAGCTCTAGATCCAGAACATGACGTGAACACACTGACCAATTTCAAGACCTTGCTGTTTCCGCACGTGGGCCTTTATCGGCAGCAGATACG
>CAYXKK010000026.1:0-18313 GCA_964465685.1 uncultured Melioribacter sp. | reverse complement strand
GGAAGATGATATCGTTGAGCTCACTTCGTCAGATGATACGCCCCCTGAGTGCTCGTACGACGACTCTGATGACGATGATGACTTCGATGATAGCCCATCGGGACGTGCGATAAACGAGATGATGGGCAAGAAGCCATTGTTTCAGTCAGCAGATCTGAAGGCCCACTTCACATACATCCCGGATGAGACCATTCGTGATGAGTACGAAGAGATCCTACGCGTCTGCTCGACGGATGTCAGTGCAATCATGCGTGAGTTAGGAGTCAGTGGAGTAGCCTCGCACTACACACCTGAGCGACACGACCGCGTTACAATTCTGCTGAGCGGCGCTCCGGGCACGGGCAAAACTGCTGCAGCGTATGCGTTAGCCCAGGAACTTAACCGCGAGCTATACATCACAAGTGCTGACGTCCTCGGCTCGCCGTACATCGCGATGTCGGAGCGCAATACACGTCGCATGCTGACGGAGTTCCGTGCTCTGAGTGTCACAAAGAAGTCTGCACCGATTCTTCTGATCGATGAATGTGAGTCATTATTCTCCAAGCGACGCGAGGCAGGACAGTACAGCGACCGTGCTCATAACACGATGATCGACATTCTTCTGCAAGAGATGGAAAAGTTCGAGGGAATCCTGATCCTCACAACAAATACGCCTGATGTATTCGATGACGCGTTCCGACGCCGCATCGATTACACACTTCACCTCACAGGCAATAGCGCCGACACACAGCGGGCTATGTGGAATCTGCGTCTGCCAGCAATCGAAGGAGCAGACGAAGTCGATGTTGACGAGCTTGTTCGCCGCTTCAACTTTAGCGCTGCTGAAATCACGCTCCTTGTACGACGTGCTGTTCAGCAAGCAGTGATCATTGACCAGCAGCAGCCACGGCTTACCCATGACGCACTTGTTCGTACGTGCGAACGCTACGCACATCGCGATAACCACCGCGATTCCTCTGCTCCGTTTGGCTTTGTGTAAGACATGCCGTCATCACGCAAGCCAGCGATCACCACCATTTACTCATGTCATTCATTGGAGGAGTTATGCGATTGACAAAATCGGAATTCATGCAAGGACGTACCTGTCATCAGCGCGTTGTGTATCAGCGAGACGGCGTACCATCGAGAAATGATGACAATAAGATGATGAGAGAGCTTGCCGATCACGGCCAGATCATTCACTATCTGTATCGACAACATCGACGTAGTGCGCTCATTGGCGCATCGCTCGAGCAGCTCATTGCTGAAGCTCCGCAGAAGTCACATGAAGTTGAGCTCTCTGCTCACGGATTCGAGGCGCGCGCAGATATGATCAACGTGACGGGGAGAGCAATCACCCTCGTCGAAGTGAAGTCAGAAGCCTATCCGACGGACAAGGACGGCAGGATGATTCCGCTGTTTACATCACGAGGGGATGTGAGTTCTGCGTTCTCCGAGCTTGTTGCAGACGTCGCATATCAGGCGTTGATTCTCGAAGACATGCTCGTAACAATGAAGCTACAGCGTCCAACTCCATATCAGGTGAACTATGAGCTGGTGCTAGTGCATCCACGAATTCAAACGCCAGCCCAGCTATTGCGACAGACATTTGACGTCGACAAAGGCGTTGTGCGCCATGCGGGCGACTGGAAGCCAAGCCAGCTTCTGAAGATGTTTGCGCGTGTTGACGTAACAGATGCCGTCCGTATGATGATGCCTAGTATCGATGCCGAGCGCCGTGAAATGCAGCGCAAGCTCGAGCAGCAGGAGCCCCCTGTACTGTCGTCGAAGTGCAAGTCATGTGAGTTCCGCACAACGATTTATGGTGAAGAACCGAATGGATTCCTTGGCTGCTGGCACGATATGGCGTTCAACTACCCGCATGCATTGGACGTGCCTAATGTGCACAATGTGAAGATCAACGGAGAGGATGCAGTGAGTGTTCTCGCGCGACAAGGCAAGGCAACGCCCGTTGATCTCCCGGCTGATGCATTGAAGCCAGGCTACAACAATATGCAGGAGCGTGTCGTACGTGCTTTTGCAACAGACGAAGAGCAGCAGGAGCCTGAGCTGCGCGATATCCTTGCACGGTATGTAGCACCTCATGCATTCATTGATGTCGAAGCCTACAGCGGGCCATTGTCGCTTTGGGAGGGTGGACGTCCGTATGAGGTAACCGCTTTTCAGTGGAGTTGCCACATCATTGACAGTGACGGAACGATGCAGCACTATGCCTGGCTCCATGAAGGCCCAGAGCATCCAGCTGTGGCATTCCTCACGTCAATGCACGAGGTCTTGAAGTCTGCCGCCACAGTCTACATATGGTCTGGCTATGAGCGGACCGCTGTTGCGCATGCGTTGGAAGCTGCTTCAGCGATGTATCAAGACATTGACGCAGATGTTCTCGCTTGGGCTACGGCCTTCGCTGATAGCGACAACCCCAACGTCGTTGATATGCTGGAGCTTGCGAAGAAGTATTACGTCCACCCTGGGGCAAGGGGCAGTAATTCGATTAAAAAAGTCCTCGACGCAATCTGGAATCAACATCACCGGCGATTCATGCCACAGTTCCCCGAATACTATGAGCGTCATGAAGGCTTTATCAGCTCACCGTACCTGACACTCCCCGTGAACTACGAATCATCCCGTCTTGCAACAATTCGCGACGGTGCACAGGCAATGATCGGGTATCAAGACATGCTTCATGGCAGCGGACGTCGATCACCCGAAGTGCGGGACAACCTGCGTCATGCACTGCTCGAGTACTGTAAGCTCGACACTGCAGCGATGGTGATTATTTACCAGCACTGGATGGGGATATGATAGTCACGGTTTGCCCTCCCTCTCACATCAATGTCGCATTTGCGATGAGCTGTGCCACTGATATGTTGTGTAATTCACTTAACCAAGCACCACTATGCCAACACCACAACCATCAATCAAAGTACAAGGCCTCACATTCAATCACGTTCTTACGGCAACAGATGTCGAGAACGAGCATGATGACAACGGGGCAGTCGTTCGATACGATGTCTTGCATCCAGATGTAGCTGGCCTGATCAAGGGCGTCTATGTCGTTACCGAGAATGATTCCATCGTGTACGTCGGTAAGTTCACAGGGACATTTGAAAAGCGCTGGCTCTACACGAAGCTTAGCAAGATCTATCACCACAAGCGCAATGCGATTGCAGCATCGCGCCGTGCTGGTAGCTCAGTCCATGTATACGCGCAAACCGAAGACGAGCTGCGACGTCAGATCCCGGCAGCAGAGACTGATGCAGACATGTGGATCAATGTTGGCGGCATTGAAGCAGCGCTAATTCGCACGCTTGCGCCAGCGTGGAATTCGGCAGGTGCGTAATGTGCGAAGGTGTTTTGAGGCGCATCTGAGCTTTATTGAAATACAAAAACGTATGCGGAGCACACGTGCACAGCGTTGTAACCGAACTCACGTATGCTCCGCTGAATACTGTTGCTAGTAAAATCATTGCATAGCTACGGATGTCTGCAGCAATGAGATCATGTGATATTCGCGTAGGTAAGATGCTGACGCTTACTTCCACCGCACCCCGCTATCAATTGGCATAACACCTCGTTCCTCAATCTTCTTGATGGGCAATCGGTCTGTTGCGTCAAATACATCTTGGAACTGATCAATTGGAAACGGACCATAGTGCACAATGCGTCCGTCATCACGCAGAATGACGATCAGAATATCATCGGCATTAGCCCGTTGAGGTTCAGTCAGTGCGACATACCTTCCAGGCTTGTCGCTTTCCTTGCCCTTTACCGAAACCCGACGCGTACCGATGACACCATCATTACCTGTCTGCCCTCTCTCAGCCTTCACCATGTCACAGACTTCTTCAGCATAGATCTCAGCAATTGCTCCAACAATGCTAGTATCGTAATCACCTAAATCAGAAAGTATTCGATAGGCATCGAGAATGCGTGATAGTTTGGGATAGGATGTTGACATAACAGCGTCCTTCGAAACGGATAGAAGTTTGACAATCGGTTGACTTGTATATTCATGGCACTAGAAGTATCGAATTGGGCTGCTTGAACCTGAGAACTTGACCCAGTTGACTCCATTGATTGGAAATGACTGCACATTGTCGGCGCTGTACTTGTGCAGCTTACCTTCTACTGGATCGATAGCTGTTATAGACCCAACGTGCACTGTGGCTGTATAACCTGGGTATCGCTTGGTCCAGTGGAACACAACTAAGCAGTCACCAACGGCGATTCGTTTAGGATTAGCATGCCACATGGCTGATGTCAGATGGCCTGTCGCAATGTTCTGTAGATCGAGGTCTCTACCGTCGGTGAACACAGCGATACCGCGATTGCAATTCGTCGTGAATTGATGAAGTCCGATATCGTCTTCATTGTTCTTCTTGTTGGCTTTCATGTAAAGCGATTCCTGTAAAGATTAAGAATGTCTGCAAGTTGATCGGAAAGGTATTGCCCCCTCACCCCAACCCCTCCATATGCAGCGCACGGATCTTGTCGTTGAGCTCTTGTGGCTCGATGACCTTGATCTTCGGAGTCCAGTGAAGAATCCACGAGGTAAGCTCCGGACTCAGTCCACAGCGCATGCAAATGCGGATGCCGCCGTTGTCAAGGTTGGTGATTGTTTGTGATGGGTGCCATTTGCGATCGCGGAAATTCTGTGCGGTTGCCTCTTCGGTAATCTCAACGACGACGTTGTGCGCGACGGGTGGGTCGCCTTCCCAAAGCCCAAACCGTGTTTCCATGAAATCGTTGAAGTGGAACCTCTTGTTGACAGCGGGAGAATCGCTCCGGACCACGGCCGTCAATCTGTCGAGACGATATGGCTCGTAGCGCTTGCGCGTACTCGACCATGCGATGAGGTACAGACGCCCTTTGTACTCAAGTAAGCGAAGGGGGAGTTTATCCTTCCTCACATTGTTGTCATAGGTCAGATGAATGAGATATCCCTGTTGAATGGCAGTGACAACGTCTTGAAGCACGTCCAAGTTGATATCGTCAGCTTCGTGTTCACCTATCTCGATGAACGGCATTTCTTGTTCCGTCATCGCAACGCCCGGTGTGGCACCAGGATAGGAATTCGCGAGAAGTGTGATCGCAGTCTCGATTCGATCATCATCGAGATCGCGAAGTTGCCTCACGACGCGCAGCACGGTCAGGTCCTTCATCGCATGCTTAGCAGATGCGGTCGCAGGTTTTATTCGGAACCACTTCTTGCGACCGTCCTCGGACGTGCCTTCAACCCACCGCTCCGGATAACGCTCTTTTAATGTCTCTACATCGCGCTGGATAGTGCGAAAGCTCGCTTTATAGCCATCTTGTACTAGTTGATCAAGGATCTCTGTATACGTGTGTGCAGTCTCAAGTATGGTGCGAATGGCTTCTGTGCGATGTGTTCGTGACATGTATCAAACCTACATGCATTACAGCACAGTGGCAATCCTGTTTGATGTGAGAAATGGGTGATATCGTGGGGGACCTACTACGTAGATACATGCGATTGCATGTTGTGGGTAGTCAGGGTGCGCTATCTTCGATACGTATTCAGACATGTCACCATATGCTTCGCTACATCTTCATCACACTCCTCGTCTGCTCTCCGCTTCTTGCACAAGAGGTACGTTTTCGTCGTGTCGGACTCGAACAGGGCTTGCCGCAATCGTACGTGAATCAATTGGCCGAGGATGCGCAGGGCTTTCTCTGGATTGGAACGCAGGATGGTGCTGCCCGCTACGACGGACGGCGAATGGACGTGTTTCGACGTGTCCCAGGCGATAGCACATCGGTAGCAGGGAATAATGTGTTTGATCTGATGCTTGCGCAAGACGGCAGACTGTACGCACATACAGGAAACGGCCGGTGCTGGTTTGACCCTGCAAGAAATGTGTGGCATCGGCACACATCGACTCCACCACCAGCGAAGCGAGCACCCGGTAGGGTGCAGGTGCACGACGGGTCGGTGAACATCACCTATACTGATCGCCGCGGTAGAATCTGGGTGGCAACAGTGCGCGATGGACTCTACGTTACAGACCCCGCGAGCTCTACGACATACCGCTTCACAACGTCAGCTCAACCTCAGCAGCGACTGCCTGTCAACGACGTATGGGCTCTGTGTGAAGATTCCCGCGGCCGCATGTGGGTGGGCCTTAACGGTGGTGGACTTGTGATCGTGGATACGATGCAGATCGTTGCGCGATATCGTCATACCCCGTCCGAACCAGCATCGCTCAGCAGCGATGTTGTACGGGTGCTCTACGAAGATGCGATCGGCACGATGTGGATTGGAACACACGGTGGCGGCCTCTGTCAGTACGATCCTTATGCACACGCATTGCCATTATTGCGTCCAACCCTACGCAACATTGGTCGCACCGATGATTTCGTTCGAGCAATCGCGTCGCTCGATGGACGAACGCTCGTGGTTGGTCTACGCACAGGTATCATGCAGACTGATGCGTCAGTCTCCAGCGCAACGATGGTAGCGCAATGGGATAACGACGTGGATCGCATTGGTGCTGCTCGTGCACTTGCCTATGCACCGGATGGTGCATTGTGGATCGGCACGGAACGTCGCGGTGTAGGAGTGCTGCGCCGAGGTTCACGCAGTATTCAGTGGCTTCCGTCAGTCGATCCGAAGCGCATCATGCGGCAGACTGTGTCGTTCGTTGGCGTTGCTGACAGCGCGCATATGCTTGTTGGGACGGATGACGGCATTGCAATGATCTCAGTAGCGACGATGCAACAGCAATGGTTCGACGTTCCGAAGAGTCCTGATCCGACAAATCCGCGCATGGCGGTGAGCGCGTTGGTGCATCGTGACCGCGATGCGTATCTGGTGGGCACAGAGCATGGTCTGTTCAGAGGACGGCTCGGTGCAACAACAACGAAGATTGAATGTCCTGATCCTCTCGTCATTCGTCCCAACATCGACGTTATACGCACGATTCAAATCGTCGATGGAGTAGCCTATGTGGCGACATGGGGTGCGGGAATCCGTCGGATCGATATGCAAACAGGGAGAGAGCGCGTGATAGACTCGCGCATCGGATTCCCGAACAACACAGTGTATGCAGCCTATCCGTTGTCGCGAAACCGAATACTTGCATCCACAAACGCGGGCATTGTTATATGGGATGACAACGCCAAACGCGTTGAACGTATTCTGACGCCTGCTCATGGAGCGCAAGAGTACGAGTATAACAGCTGGTCCCATATCGCATTAGGTGAGGGTGCCTACGCTTTTGGTGGCATACGCGGACTCAATATTGTCGCGGTCAACGATCTCATGAAGCCACCAGCCCCACGTGTGGTGATTGTTACTGATACGCTCGTACAGGGCGATGTGCACGTCTCCGTTCGCCCGATTGCACTCTCCAGTGTCGAACCGATATCGTATAGATTCAAGCTCCATGCAGCTGACACGTCATGGACATCTACTCCGAATGTCGATCTGCTTCTGTCATCGCTGTCATCAGGCACCTATCAACTGCAGGTTCAGGCTCGATACGTGTCAGGTGAGTACGGACCTGTTTCCGAAGCATCGTTCGTTGTTCCAACCCCGGCTTGGCAATCATGGTGGGCGATAGCTGGTGCAATGATCATGCTTACTGCAGGTGCGTGGTCAGTAGCAACAACAGTTACACGGCGCCGCGACGAACGTAGAATAGAGCAGGAGCGCATGCTGAATCAAGAGCGGGTGCGTATCGCTCGTGATCTGCACGATGACGTCGGCACGGGGCTCGCCAAGATTGTGATCATGGCGGAGAACTCAACACTTGAGCAGGATCATGAATCCATTCGCGCTATAGCTGAAACTGCACAAGAAGTCATCGACAGTGTGCGCTCAATTGTATGGGTCATGAAGTCCAACGATGATCGTCTTGCCACCACCATCGGCTATGTGCAGGAAAAGGTATCTGATCTAATGAAGGACAAAGGAATTGACTTTACCTATGATGAAATGCTCACACGCGAAAGGTCGATCGACCCAATTACGATGCGCAACATCGTTCTCGCGGTCAAGGAGATTGCCACGAATGTTGTTCGGCATAGTGGAGCGCGGAGTGTTGCTATGTATGTGCGTGATACGCAGCACGTTTTGACGATTGATATTCGAGACGATGGTAAGGGGTTTGACGCTGGGGCGCGTCGCACCGGCAACGGACTTCACAATATCTCGGAACGAATGGCTGAGTCGGGCGGAATCGTCACGATAGAGTCAGCATCGAGCGCAGGAACACGTATCGTGTTGACGATACCACTGCAATCGCTTCAATCAGCAGTCTAATCGAACCACCACGCAGAGAGCTCACCATGGAACAGAAGATTCGAGTCGCAATCATTGAAGACGAAGATGTCCTCAGAGCCGGGCTGGCGAAGCGTATCGGCTCTGATGAGCGCTATGTCTGCACCGACATCTATTCAAATGCTGAGGATCTGTTAGCATGCGGACACCTCGACACTATCGACGTGTTCCTCGTCGATATTGGGCTGCCTGGCATGTCTGGCATCGATGCCATTGAACGTCTCCGCGGAATGAATCTGCCTGGTCAAGTTCTCATGCTCACCAACTTCGATGACGATGAACATGTTCGCGCAGCAGTCCTTGCAGGCGCACGTGGATACTTGTTGAAGACAACTCCATCGAAGCGACTCAACGATGCGATCGAGGAAATCCATACAGGTGGAGCGCCGCTGAATAGCATCGTAGCCCGCATCATCATGGACTACATGAATAGTATGCCACGTCCGACGGCGCTTGATAGCCTTACTGATCGCGAGCGTGACGTCCTTGCGCTACTTGCCGATCGAAAGCAGTACAAAGAGATTGCCGACATGCTCTTTATGAGTATCGACACGGTACGAACCCACGTACGCGGCATCTACACAAAGCTCAATGTCCACAAGCGCGCACAAGCAGAGCAGATCTATCGCGCTACAAGGGGCATGTAAGTCCCCGTGCGTCCGCGACGCGCTCAGTAAGCATGACAATCGCTGTCATAGTGGTGCTCTACATTGCATTTCAAGGATGTACCACTCATTATGATGGAGGTTGTATCATGAATACACATGCATTCAATGCTTCTTCGTTTTCTTCCCTGCTTGTTCGTGTGGGGAGGGATGTTGTTGTATCCGATATGATGGAATTCAACGCCGTACGCGTTGAAGATCTCGACACGATCCGTGCAGTGTTCGCTCCTTTGTCTATCACACGTGCTGAAGCTGCGGTGATTGCTGCGGCGTGGACCAAGGATATGGCCCGGGAGAACACCTATATCTCTGAGCGCGAGTTCACATCAAAGGAAATCCTTGGCGACGTCTTCGGTCCGGATGCCGTCTTCGAGCACATCCCTCTGATGCGCCGTCTCGAAAGCCTCGGCATCATTGCAACCACAGAGTCTGTCTATAAGCAGTGCTCACTTGAAGATCGGCGGAATCCAACGAAGGCACATATCCAGCTGTATGTGCAATACGCTGTCACAACAGCATTCCACATGATGATGGAGGCCATCCGCGATGGCTATTCCATTGCAGACGTCTCTGCCGAGACGCAATCTGTTAAGGAATGCGTCCGCTACCTTGCATACAATTCGCAAGGGCGCATCGTGCGTGTATCCGAGATCACGGCGATTCCGCATCGTGCTCGCAAGACGATTGGTCGCGGAATGGACAATGACCTGTTGACTGTCGTCGATGTTGAGCGCGATGCAAGCGGATACGTGCTCAATGCTGATACTCAGCGCCAGATTGACAATGTTGTCACGCATGTGCGGGGCAATCGCCAAGACATCCTCGCAGAGTGGGGTCTCACACAGACACGTCGCAGCAATGGCACAAGCATCCTGCTCCACGGACCTGCTGGCACAGGAAAGACATCGGGTGCGCGTATGCTCGCACGTGAACTCGGCGCTACGCTCTTTGAGACAAGCACTGATCGCATCCAATCAAAGTGGGTGGGTGAGGGCGAGAAGAACCTTGCCCGCATGTTCGCTGAGTATCGTAAAGCTGTAGCTCGCGAGGAAGTTGCGCCCATTCTCCTCATTGATGAATGCGAATTCCTCTTCGGCCGTCGTGTCGATGCTGGCAGCAGCAGCGATGCCGGACACAATAACCTGATCGGCATTGTGCTCAAGGAAATGGAGACACTTCCGGGCATCCTTGTTGCAACGACAAATCTCGTCGAGAATCTCGACCATGCATTCTCACGCCGATTCGATTACAAGATCCATGTTGGCCGTCCAGATAAGGACGCTCAACGTGCATTGTGGACGCTCTATTTGAAGCCAACAATCCCTGGCGCATCCTCTGTTGATGTAGATGCACTCCTCCGTGCTGGAGACTTCACGGGTGCAGTCATTTCACGCATTGTGTATGCAGTATGCGGCATCATTGCCGCTGATGATATGCGTGAGAAGGTTCTTCGTACCGAAGACCTCCTTGACGCATGCTATGCTGAGCAACGCTCAGGCTTTGATGCATCCACGAAAGGATTCATCGGATTTATGTGAGATCCATGTGCCCTCCAACACGCAGGGACGATTCAATCGTCCCTGTACGAGAGGGCACCATTCACCCCTAACACTCGGAGGCAACCATGAACACGCACATCATCAAGATGATCGCAGTAGGCATGATGGGATGCTACGCCATCCAGACATCAGCTGATACAAGTGCCGCCCGCAGATATATCCAGCAGAACTACTATAAGCCCCTTCCCAAAGGGGCAGATACACTTCCGTATGCAGAGTTCGATAAGCTGCTCGATAAGTGGACGTGGATCGTGCCACGCGACCGTTGGGAGCGAATAAACGAGTCGATTCGTGGCGAGCAAAAAGGACGTGTAGGAATCACGATTGAAGATCACCCGCTTGGCAAGCGCGTGACGTATGTGAATCCCGGCGCACCAGGCTACTATAGTGGACTGATGGTTGGCGATGTAATCCAAAGCGTCAACGGTGAGCCGCTGCTCCGCAAGAATGCACACGGTGAGTATCCGGAGATTCGTGGTAAGGGTGGGATACCCGTGATGCTCGAGGTGCAGCGTGGCAATCGCTGCATCAACATCTTCACACAACGTGCCAACTTCCATGAGAGCGCTGTCACCACGATGGTGATCGGTCGCACCCTTGCAATGCAGATCAATGCCTTCAACGAGGGACTGCATCATGAGTTCTGCGAGCAGACAGCGCACATCGATCCTACGACGATTGATACCGTGATCATCGACCTGCGCGACAATGGTGGCGGTCTTGTCGACGAAACAATGAAGATGCTCTCGGAGTTCGTCCCATATGATGACACCTTGCTCTCTGTTCACTATCGTGATCATGTAGAGTACACGACCGCTGAACTGTGGGGTCGCTGGCGCGATGAAGATCGCACGATTATTGTGTTGCAGAATAACGGCTCTGCCTCTGCGAGTGAGATCATGGCTGGCACACTCAAAACACGCGCAAACGCAATCATCGTGGGTGAGCGCAGCTATGGCAAGGGGCGCATGCAGCGCAGGGTTCCACGTCGATACATCGGGGTAACGGATACGTCGATTGGCGGTGTGATCATGACGTTTGCGCTGTATCGCGCAGGAGGGATTCTCGAGGTTGACGAGCGTGGCGTAGCAGCCGATGTGCCGTTTACAACGCACGGTGACGTCGTACCACCACTTCACGGTATCGATGTCGTTGCGCTTCGCATGGAGCATGCATATCCGTCACAACACGTGATCGATAGTATCGCACGTATCGGCGGACCCGACCTCGTGCGTCACATATGGAGCAGTCGTGTTGCTCCATACATGGCAGTGCAGGATCTCAACACCATCCGACACAAGCTTCCAACTCCTGCATGGCAATGTGTCGCCAATCACGACACAATCGCAACAATGTTCACACACGATGATGAGCAAGCAATCCGCAAAGCGCTTGTTAAGGGGCTTGCACGCCCCCTGCCAGATAGTGTGCAGCGTATTGAGCCACTCGAAGCACTCTTGACACACATGAGCATCACGCCGCATAGCGTGAAGGAGTTGGAGCACCAGGCAACGTATGCTGTGGTTGCATCTGTGCTGCATCGCTATGGCATTCGTTTGCGTCAGCACCGCGATGCTGTTGTGGTTGATTACGTTGTGCCGGCATCACCAGCCTACACTGCAGGCATGTGTGTGGGTGATCGCATTGTGACGGTGCGAGGAAGTGGTGTGTCGCATCGTGCAGACGCACAGCGCATGCTTGCGTCGGGTGGTAGCGGCATCACGCAGATTGAAGTGCGCCGTGGTGTGCGTCAGTTTACGCTCAAGGTCCAGGTTGCCACAGCGACAGCACCAACGATCACAGTCGTACACGATAATGCGACCGGCTATATCGGATTCAGCGTGCTCACGATGCAAAGTGTGCGTGATGCACGTGATACCATCGAGCAGATGGATGAAACGGGGCTTGCATCGCTCATCCTCGACATGCGTGGTGTGGATGTGGGCAACGTTGCAGCGGCAACTGAACTTGTGAATCTGTTTACGCGCGGTGGTGCCTTCCGTGGTATCACACCGGTCGTGGTTGTTGATAGCCACACACGCGGCGCAGCGGAGTACGTTGCGTACATGCTTCAGCAGAGTGGTGATGCAACGATCGTTGGAACATCCACAGCAGGGGATATGGCGCGACGTGTAGATCTTGGCCTTGGCGAGCGTGTACCGTATGTATTCACCCAAGCGCTTGCTGTGGAGGATCCCGCACGCAAAGTTGTGCCGGATCATACGATGCAATCACTCGTCGTAGATCTCGATGCCGTGCGTGCAGCAGCAGCGCACTATCGCGATGTAACACACCAGCGCACATCACTCTGGCATGCAACAGAGATCAACGGCGAGCACATCGAGCGACTCCGCAATCGTCTTCCCGACGTCTACCGTCGCGTCGAAGATGGACCACTCGCTGAAGCTGTGTATGGAAGCATTGCACGCTACTATCAACTTCAGTCCGTACTCCGCATGCTGCGTGGTGGACGTGGGCTGACGCAAAGGTGATCCCCCTTCGCTCACCCTTCGCACGCTCGGGTGCCTGCCCTGAGCATAGCGAAGGGATGACGCTGCTCTGGGTCGGCCTGTCTCGCCCGCAGGTACTAACGATGGGTCCTCGATGCGCTGCATGCAAAGGCGCACGCACACTGCTTTATCGCGAACTCGTTGAATACGCCGGTGGTGGTGCGGGGTTACGACGAGGCGTAGCCAGGCTCAACGCTTTTTTGTACTAAGAGAATGACCATAATGATGGACATGATCATATCTGCAATGCCTAGGACGAAGTACAACGAGGAGTCTTCGGGACTTATGCGATGCAACAGAGTGACGCATAGCGTTACCCACAATGGTGCTGTACCAAAACCAGCATCGCGCAAGCGTCGAACGGTAACGGAGAGCGCTGGAATAATGCCAAAAAGTGCAAGAGCAGCAACAACAAGCACGAGAAACATCTGTGTGTAATCGTTGCCGGTAAATGCAAGCGCGAGTAATCCATACAGCACGCAGCCGGTGATAACAGTAAACGTCCAGTATTCTCTACGTGAAGAACGACCTGCGAAGTCGAAACCGCGTCTCCAAGTATGCCAGTAAATGCTCATAACAGCGTTTGTTATGCAGAGTGCGAGTTATGAAAGAAAGCGACGCTTTGCGTTGTATGCCGTAGCTGCGACATAGATGAGAACGCCAACGAAAATGAATGAAATCGCTGTGTGGTTGAGTGCATCGGCGATATCGTGGACGCGCGTAGAGAGTTCTCGATAATCAAATACGATTAGCAAGCGTTCGAGCATTGACGAGAGCAATACGAATAGTGCCACCAACAGCACAACTGAACCTTTGAAGAGCGTATCAACCTCAGCGAACTTCCGCTCGATAGCGCGACGATATAGTACGCTACGATCGTAACAATCTTGCAATAGCGAACCCACAGCGTCATCAGAAGCATACATGCTGAATGCAATCTTTGCACGACGCTCCACTTCTACACATCGATCAATGAGCAGAATGTACTTGGAAGGTCTGTTGATCAACACGAAAAGCGTCGGATTCTTAGTTGAGGAAATCGCAGACAACTCAGCTTCAATAGACGCTACTGCATCGAAAGCATTCGTGAACCCTAACGACTCGTGGCTAGCAGCAGAGAGCATGCCGCACATCGGGCAAGCCATCGAAAGTGTCTTCAAAGGCTCACCGCAGTGCGAGCACTTATTCATGAGATTGCTTGTTGAACAATGGCACAATTCTAATGCCACAAAAGACGATCAAAAACGGGATACGCTGAATGGTATATAAGTGGTAATTGCGTGGTGCCTGCACGGATGCAAACCAAACGCCGACTAGTTTAGAACGTCTACCTAATGGGATGTACCACGGATCGTGCAGGGGGCACAACTATGGCAGCAGCTGAAAGACTTCGTGAACCGGATGAGGATGGCTCATCGTCGATGATGGCAGGAAAGGGCTTCTTGATAGCGATTGTTATCGCGTTTTCACTGCTAGTGTTCTGGATTATCCGTGATGAAACGGCGCTGGCTCATGAGAAGGAGATCGAAAAGCGCCAACACGAAGTGTTACACGAGATTGAGGTTGTCGAGGATATAGGTGAGCATCTTGATGCGCGATACTTCACGTATGACTACCGCTGGCATCGGAACGCAATGACCAAAACGATTACGTTCCCAAAGGGATCCTCAACACTGCTTCCCGAAGATCAGCAATGGCTTCTCGGAGCGGGTCAGGCGATTCAGCAAGCCGTGCACGATCTGAAGACCCATGAGACGTATGGATTGAATTTCACGTTCACTGTCGTCATCGAGGGACGCTCTTCGAATGATGGCTATCCCGAGAACAATGTGCTCTCGTACAAGCGCGCACTTGCAGTGAAGCAACTCTGGGAGCAATATCGAGTCTTCCAATCCATTGATAGTGTTGATCTCCAGGTCGCAGGGTCAGGTCCGGGCGGTATTGGTCGAGAATACGATGAGAGTCAAAACCAGCGTATCCTGATCCACATCATTCCAAAGATCGGGCACCTGCCTGACAACCTCGGGGCATGAGCTTCGAGAAGTTGTCAATGCTATCAGCGCGACTACGCAACATGACGGTTGGCGCACAAAATCATACCAACGCACTTACGCGAGTATAATCGTATGGGACTCTTTGGATGGGGAGAATCGAACACAGGATTCTCTGATGTGATACGCTGTGATGAACCAGAGTATTTGGTGTGGAAGTGGAGGCCAAGTGGTGCAGCAAACAGTACGACGCGCGAGAATGCGATTCGATACGGAAGCTCGCTACGAGTGAAGGATGGCGAGATGGCCGTTTTTGTTTACCAAAACGGTTCTGCTGACAACCAAGACTTCATTTACGGTCCGCATGACCGAACCATCCAAACAGCAAACTTCCCGGTGCTTAGCAGCATTGTTGGGATGGCGTTTGGAGGGAAGTCGCCTTTTCAGGCCGAAGTCTACTTCATCAATTTGGCGGGTAACATCCAAATCAAGTTCGGTGTACCGTATTTCGATGTGTTTGATCCGCGATTTCTTGATTTCGCTGTACCAATAGCAGCGCGTGGGACATTGACGTTTAACATTCGAGACCCGCGCGAGTTTATCAAACTCAATCGCTTGATCAACTTCGAGCTTGAAACACTGAAGAATCAAGTTAAGGATGCGGTCATCAAGTATGTGAAGGGCATCATTACCAATGCACCACAGAACTATGGCATTCCGGTCCTGCAGATTGAGCGGAGTCTTCTCGAGGTAAGCGAAATTGTTGCTGCATTTCTTCGAGATCGTCTATCGAGAGACTTTGGAGTCAATGTGAAAGATTTCGATATCTCTGCTATCGAAATACAAAAGGAGAGCCCAGGCTATAAAGAACTTCGATCGATCACAGCAGATCTGGTTAAGAATACAACGATTGCGCAGAACGAGTTGACGATCAAGAATATGCAAGACGCTCAGCGGATTGGCGCTGCAAATGCAGAGGAGTCGCTGAAGGTCGGTCGGCAGGAGAGTCAGCGCGGACAGCGTCTCAAGACCGAATCTTCAAATCTTGCCGCGCACACAGCCAACCTTCAAGCAGATGTCCTTCGAACTGCGGCAAGCAATATGGGTGCGTCAGGTAACGTGAACCTCGGAGGCGGAGGATTTAATCCAGGTACGATGATGGCTGGTATGGCAGTTGGTAATGCGGTGGGTGGTCAGATCGCTGGTATGATGAACTCAATGGGTAATTCAATGCAGCCGCCTCAAGTGCCTCCACCACCTCCTGGAAACGAACATAGATTCTATGTCTCGCTTGATAACGCAGTTCAAGGACCGTTTACAGTGCCACAGCTCGTGGGAATGATCCAGACAGGCACACTTCGGGCTGATTCGCATGTTATTGCACTTGGTGCAACAGAATGGATGTTGGCGGCGAACGCTGCATTGCTCGCGGCATATTTCCCCAAGCCTGCACCACCCTCTGCGCCAAGCAATGTCTGATCTCAGCACAATCCTATCAAGGTTACAACGATGAACGCAAATGAACGTGAGACATACTACTCGATCGAGCGACTGGTAGACTTTGGGATCAGCATGGCTGTGGCACAGCAAATGATTTCCGGCTTTCAGCAAGCAATGGTGCAAACAACGCAGCCACAGAATGTATTCGTGCCACAAGCATCAGTTGGGCGCGTTTACTTCGCACTCATCAATGCTGAGCAGGTTGGTCCACTTAGTGGTCACGATATCATCCGGATGGTGCGAGACAGTGAAATCACTGCTTCTACACTCCTGTGGGCAGCTGGCAATCCAACCTGGATGCCAGCATCTTCGTTTCCTGAGGTCATGTCGGTTGTTGCGATTGCTCCGCCTCCGCGTGTGTAATGCTGACTTGGAGTAGAGTGTAAGTCAAATGTCATCAAGTTTTCGCGCTCTTGCCTGGCGCATTGCAATCCCGATCGTGATCGTACTCGTAGCAACGACGTGTTTCGAGTTGGGTGTTTCTGTTGCCTACGATCCGCGAGTCCGAACTGAAGGATTGCTTATGCATTTACTACATGCGATCAGTCTCTTCAAAGTCAGTGGAATTGACTTGGGCGAGCCCGTTGACGGTCCGATGTGGGCCCGATACCTATTGTTTCTGATGTACTTCGCCGCACCCGCTGTATCGGCAAGTGCGATCTTCGAGGCCGTATTTCGCGTAGCTCGCGTCCGTCTGCGGTGGGTTCTATATCGTGGTGGGCATGCAGTAGTGATTGGGTCTGGTCGAGGTTCGATTGAATTGCCAGCACTGATACGACATGTCTATGAACCCCGAGAAAAAGGGGCGTGGCGTCGAAAGCAGATGCACGTCGTCGTTGCAGATCGATCGGAGGAAGCGCTTCTGCGCCATAGTGGCGACACATTGAAGGTCAAGACTGACGCTTCCGACAGCGGAGTCGTAAGCTTGCTAGCGCTTGATCGCGCAAAGGCAGTGTTCATATTAACAGATGATGATCAGGCTAACATTGACCTGTACTTCAGACTGCGCCGTGAGCTTGAAGAGAAGAAGTCAGCATCGGCACCACTTGTCTTCGTGCGCGTACGGAGTATGGATCTAACTCGAGCCTTGAGAACATATAACTCGCTCGGTGGTGTGCGGTTCTTCAACCCCCACATTGAAGTAGTCCGGTCGCTATTTACGATGCAACAAACCGTTGAGACTAACACATGGCTTCGGGATAAGCGTGATGATAGCCCCGCACTTGATGCTAACTGGAAAAAGCTTCTTGCTGTGAGCTCATTCCAGCCAACTCGTGTCGTTATGCTCGGCTTCGGTCGCTTCGGACAGAACATTCTCCTTGAAATGCTTACACGCAATGACGGAGCAATGTCGCGCGAGCTCGAAACGATTGCGATCGTAAGCCCAGATGTCGAGAACGAATGGGCGCACTTTGAGCGGCTTATGCTCGCGAGCGTTGGCAAGGATGTGTGTACGATTGATCCAGAGCTGATTGCCTCAACTCACAGCAACATCGCTCATTTACACACAGTAGCATCGGCATCAACATCATGTAAGACGCTGTGGATCGTCGGGACAAACAGCTCGGCAACCAACGTACAAGCAGCGGCACTAGTACAAAGGCTATATGCGATGCAGCCCCAGGAGTGTTCTAACGAATCAATGCTGATCGTTCGTAGTGAGACCTTTAGCATGGCTCACGACAGTCTCCTCTCTTCCACTGCCGTAGCAAACCTGACGCACGTAATTGTTCCCACGTACCACGTTCTGAGCATGTACTACTATCGACGCATTGAAGAGATGCTT
>CAYXKK010000025.1:0-19178 GCA_964465685.1 uncultured Melioribacter sp. | reverse complement strand
GTCTTCATGCCATCGCTTCGCGCAATTCTCAACTTCTGATGACACCGAACATGACGAACATCATTCGCCGAACACTCAGCATCGCTGCACTCCTGACCGTTCTCGGAGGTGCACTCGTACTGCCTGCTCGAGCACAAGAGCCCGACTCGGTTGTGTTCTCACGTCTCACATCGATCGATCCTGAGCTCCTTCAGTACTTCCCACGCTGGTATGTCTGCGAGCCAGACCTTCAGGCGAAGATCTACAACGCGTTCCGCGTACTTGGATATCGCAAGGCGGGTCTTGATCAGCAGCAAATCCGTGTAACTGCACAACCCGTGTCGGATGCTGAAGCAACCACCTATGATATCCTGATTGTGGAGTGCGGCTCAGAGCGCATGACATCACAGGATCTTGAAGCGAACATCCCACGCATCTATTCGAAGCTGGCCGACAAGAATCGTCCGTATTGCTATTCGGAGATTCCTTCGTCCACACCTGCTACACGTCCGCAAGCTGAAGCGATCATCAACTTCATGCACCCAACGAACGTGAACCACTCGTTTACGCTGTCTGCATTTGAGCAGACGCTCAAGGTTGGCAACTCGGGATTCTGGCTCTCGAACACAATGGGTACAGACCAGGTCGGGTACCACTTCTGGAACGCAGGCGAGGCGAAGGTTACGCTGCAACGTCCACTCTACGTGAACGAAGACGCGTCGACACGTCGTGCGATCCCATACCTGATGAACGCAAAGCTTGGCTTTGGCTATCGCTTGTCGTCGAATCCTAATGATGGACTGCTCGACTTCATTCCGAGCCGTCGTCTCGACGCCGGTTATGGTGGCAAGTTTGTTGGTGCGCTTGACTTCCACATGCCGTTCCACCCAGAGTTTGGTCTCGGCGTGAACATGGAACTTCCGTTGCGTGGTATTCAGGCGTCGCAGACAATCGATCGCGATACCTATGTCGAAAATGAAATCGGTAGCCGTCGTATCACAGCGCCTACGTACGATTCGGATCCTGTAACGACAGTTAACCTCCTCCGTTCGACAGGCCAAGTAACGATGTTCTACAACTGGTGGGTCGATAAGGATCAACCAGAGAATTTCTTCCGTCTCGACGTTGGTTTGAACTACTTCGAGATTCGCGAGGCAGGACTGTTCCGCGATTCATCGGATTCGTTCAGCTACCTCGCAATCGACGGTGTACGTGGCCTCAACACATGGAAGCCAAACGAACTTGGCGATTGGATCTACGCAAAGCTTGAGTACCGCAATCAGAGCACATTCCCATTTGGTGCAAGTCTGCAGTACGCCAATCAGATCCTCCTTGCCCATGCATACATCCCGCTGCTCGGTCAGTGGCTGTACATCGAAGGCAAGTACGCTACACCTCTTCGTGGACTTCGTCCGTTCGAGCGCGAGCATGTGTTCATGATCAGCCCTGTTCTGCGACTGAACTTCTAACCGCATGCGCGCCGTCGTAGCGGTATACCTCCTTTTCATAGCGCTTGTTGTTGCTGCGCCCGCATTGGTTTCAGCGCAGGGTGATTCTCTCGAGATGCGACGTCGTCTCGCAGAGCAAGCACGTGTTATGTCTGCACTGGATAGCTTGCAGATAAGTATCCAGAACGTGACGATGGCCAACTTCCCCGAGATTGGTCTCATTGTTGAATGCGGGAGCAACTGCAAGGTTCTTGATACAATCAACCCTACATCACTTCGCGTGATGGAGAATGGTGTGATGCGTCCGGTAACGCGTATCAAGAAGATCGACGTCACAGAGCGCGTTCCTGTCGACTTTATGTTCGTCGTCGATGTGACAGGCACGATGCAGGCGCATATCAACGGTATCCGGAATAACATCGGTTCATTCGTCGCAGCACTTCGTAAACGTGGCATTGATTACAGGATCGGACTTGCACTGTTTAGCGATGTTGTAGAGGATGTCTACGAGCCGACAGATTCTGTCGAGTTGTTCATGAAGTGGATGAGTAAGGTTACGGCCTTTGGTGGGTTCGACGAAAAGGAGAACGCTCTGCAAGGCATGTATGATGCGTCGATCGTAAAGTTTCGTCCGAATGCAAACAAGGTGCTTGTGTTGCTGACAGATGCTGGCTATCACCAACTCGGTGAACGCGGCAATGGACGTACACGATACACGAAAGAGACGCTTACGCAACACCTCACAGCTGCGGGTATACGTGTATTCTGCATCATCCCCCCGCACCTGCGCCTGTACGACCGAATCGTTCAGGGCACACGTGGTGCGATCTACAACCTTGAACTTCCGTTTTCGAAAATCCTGGATCAATACTCCGATCAACTCACGAATCTCTACACGATCTACTATCGCGGTGATTCGAAGCTTCGTAATGATTCGATCAACGTTTCAATTCTCGACGACACGAAGCGGGAACTTGTGAAGCAGATCATTCCGATCGTTGAAATCGGACGTAAGTTCATCATTGAGAATCTCCTGTTTCCAACCGGAGCAGCTGTCTTGCCGGACACAGTAGAGGAGCTCGATGTGCTTGTTGACTTCATGAAGGAACGTCCGGCCGTTGAGGTGCTCATTGAGGGTCACACAGACAACGTTGGCGCTGTGAAACTCAACAAGACGCTATCGCTTGCACGAGCAGAAGCAGCCCGAACATATCTCATCAATCATGGAATTGATGGTAAGCGTATCAAGGTGATCGGATACGGGCCTGCTCGCCCCATTGCCCCAAACACGACAGACTTCGGTCGATCGCTTAATCGACGAACAGAGATCGTGATAACCGCGAAGTAGCGCGTTACTTGCTGCGCTGCTCGGTAGCGTATGCCTTACCCGTGTAGATCTTCCAATAGGCTGCATTCGCAGGCGCTTGCGCCGGCTCGAGATATGAGATCACGGTGATTGGACCCTGGACGTTAGCTCGTAGTTCAAAGGCAGCGGCTGTGTTCTCTGTCCGTGGAGCAATCGACGTGATGTCGTCGCCCTTGATCGAGCCCACGAAATAGATCCGCGCAGGGAGCTGATTCTTAATCAATAACCCAGCTACCATCGAGACAATGACAGACTGTTTGCCGATCGGCATGTCCTTCGACTGTGTCATGGCCTTCTTGAGATTGCGCTGGTACTCGCCGATCGTGGCACACCATGGATCTGTAATTGCAGAGCCAATCACATAGTCGGTAACTGTAGTATCCGCTCCTACGTCACGCACTACATCCGCAATGATGGAGTCAGCACGCGCTTCGTCGATCTTGCTGAAGACGATCACGTACGACACGTACTTCGCTGCTTTACGACGCTCTTTATTGATCGCTTCGCCAGGCTTTGTACTGTCGCGATAGAGGAGCGACAGCGTAACGCCAGCCGCGGCAAGCACCGCGAAGAAGATGTATACGATAAGCCAACCGTTCTTCCGTGCTGGAGGAACAAAACGCTCGTCAGACATGTGATTAGTCTTCCGTAGAGAGTTTGTGTGCGTCGAGCTCGACGGCTACCGGATACTCGCCTGTGAAGCAGGCGCGACAGTATCCAGTGCCTGGGCCTTGATGAACGGCGTTCATCAGACCCTCGACGCTCAGGTAACGGAGAGAGTCTGCTCCAAGTTCCTTTGCAATGTCATCTTCGCTCGCAAAGTGGTTCGCAATCAACTCGTTGCTGCTCGGGAAGTCCATGCCATACATGCATGGATACTTGACAGGGGGCGATGTAATGCGCAGGTGCACTTCTTGTGGCTTGGCTTCACGAATGAGGTTGACCAGCGACTTTGATGTTGTACCGCGTACAATCGAATCGTCAACAACCACAACCTTACGTCCTTCAAGGACACCACGGACAACGTTGAACTTTGTCTTGACCTTGAACTCGCGCTTGTCCTGTCCGGGTGCAATGAACGTCCGTCCAACATAGTGCGATCGAATCAGACCAATCTCATACCGTGATGGATGGAACCGATCGTTCACACGTGCATAGCCGAGCGTAGCAGTATTCCCAGAGTCGGGTACTGCAATCACCACAACCTTATCGTCTTCGTTGTCACCGCATACCGGACTTTCTTCTGCGAGTGTCTTTCCGAGCTTGCGACGCACCTTGTCAACGGCATGACCAAAGATCTGCGAGTCTGGACGCGAGAAGTAGATGTATTCAAAGACGCAGTGATGCGACTCCGTCATCGACTCGTTGATGTAGTACGATGTAAACTCGCCTGTAGCGAACGTCTTCTCGTCGATCACGAGGATCTCGTTGTGCTCGACATCGCGGATATACTCTGCGCTGATAATGTCGAGCGCACATGTCTCTGACGCTACCACATAGCCGTAGCCATGTTCGTGCTTGATACGTCCAATGCACAACGGACGGAACCCGTGTGGGTCGCGCGAAGCATAGAGCGCATTCTCCGACATCATCACGAGTGAATAGGCACCCTTCGCTGTTTGCACAGCTTCACGTACCTGTTCGATCTGGGTCTTCTTCTTGCTTCGTGCAATCAAATGCAGAAACAACTCACTATCGGTTGTTGTCTGGAAGATCGCGCCGTCACTCTTGAGTTGCTCACGGAGCTGACGTGTATTCGTCAGATTGCCGTTGTGGGCAAGTGCGAAGTTGCCACCCGTGTAGTTGAAGTGAAACGGTTGGATGTTTGCAAGCGAATTGCTCCCCGTGGTGGAGTAGCGATTATGTCCGATCGCGGCCGAACCCTTCAGTGTCTGCGGGAACAGCGTATGATCGGAAAAGACATCAAGCACTAACCCTTCGCCCTTATGGACGCCGAAGCGCTTCTTGCCATTGTCGCCGTCGGTATACATCGTCACGATCCCCGCAGCCTCTTGTCCGCGATGCTGTAGCGCGTGAAGCGCATAGTAGGAGAGAACTGCTGCTTGTGGGTGATTAATCACACCGACGATACCGCACATTTATTCGCTTTCGTTCATGTTGTGAAACACATTCTGGACGTCGTCATCATCCTCAAGACGCTCAATGATCTTGATGATGTCTTCTGCCTGATCGTCTGACAGCGTCACCAAGTTATTCGGGATGCGACGAAGCTCGGCCGTTGTCACCGCAATGCCTGCGCTTTCAAGTGCGCGCTGCATGTTGATGAAGTCGTGAAACGAGGTATAGGCGATGATGTCGTCATCCTGCTCAACGATATCCTCTGCGCCATGCTCGATCAACGTCAATTCGAGTTCGTCGCGGTTCACATCTGCTGCTGGAATGGTGAACACGCCCTTGCGATCGAAGATGAACTCCAGTGAACCCGACGTTCCGAGCTGTCCACCATACTTGTTGAAGTATGAACGGATGTTCGCAACAGTGCGCGTAGGGTTGTCTGTAGCTGTTTCAATCCATATTGCAACACCGTGCGGACCGTATCCCTCGTAGTTCGACTCTTCCAAACTTGCCGCATCTTTCGCTGAGGCCTTCTTGATGGCGTTCTCAACGTTGTCCTTCGGCATGTTTGCCGCCTTCGCGTTTTGGATAATCACGCGCAGACGTGGATTCAGCTCAGGATCAGCTCCGCCAGTTTTGACGGCAACCGAGATTTCCTTCCCAAGCTTTGTGAAGGTTTTCGACATGTTCGCCCAACGCTTTTCTTTGCGCGCGCGGCGAAACTCAAACGCTCTTCCCATTTAGATACCCTTATCGTAGAGGCGATACGTGCGATAGCGTTCGCCATGCATCGTCGTTGTGAGCCCCTTGTTCATCATTTCGTTGCTTTCGAGAATCCAGCTTGCTTCACCCTTCAGGATGCCACGTTGCTTGGCACGTTCACCAATCTCCATGTACATCGCAGCATCAATGCCAAGGTTGCGAAACTCCGGCAGCACGCCGAGCACGATGATGCGGCAGAGATCAATCTTCGACCGCTTGGTGAGCAAGTGATAGAGTCCAGTGAGAAGTCCACCGCTCTTGTTGTGCACGAAGCATTGGTTTACGTCAGGCAGTGCTAGACAGAAGCCCGCGATCTTTCCACGGCATTCAACAATGAACACCAGGTTCGGATCGGCGATTTGCTTTAGATCTGCAGCAAGGAAGTCGAACTCTTCATCAGTGAATTTGACGAAGCCCCAGTTCTTCTCCCAACCTTCGTTGTAGATGTGCTTGAGTGTTTCGACATCGCGCGTGAATTGCGCCTTGTTCTTGAAGTCGAGTGAGCGGAACACCAACTCGTTGCGTTGAACAACTACGTTGAATAGACGCTTCATCTTCTCGGAAGCGTAGTTCTCGTTGCGCAGCAGATACGCGTAGAGGTCTTGCGACTTCGCATACCCTGCGCCTTCGATCAATGCGCCGTAGTACGGCGGATTGTACGTCATCAGAATAACCGGCGTACCATCGAACCCATCAACAAGCAATCCGCACTCGTCATTCATCGATGGATTTACCGGACCGCGACACACGTCCTTACCACGCTCGCGAAGCCATGCTTCGGCTGCATGAAGGAGTTCGTTTGCGACTGATTGATCGTTGATGCACTCGAAGAAGCCGAAGAATCCAACGTTGTCTTCGTGCTCGATGTTGTGGTTGTCGTTTGTAATCGCCGCAATACGTCCGACGATTTCACCGTTGCGTTCTGCGAGGAAGAGTTGAATGCGTGAGTGCTTGTAAAACGGATTCTTCTCCGTGTTGAGCAACTTCTTGCGATCCATCAGCAGGGGCGGCGCCCAATACGGATCGTTCTTGTAGAACAACCACTGTGCCTTGATGAACGAGTTCGTCTCGTTCTTTTCGAGGGCGCGCACGGTACAACTCATGTGCAAAGATACCAAGGTTCTGGTGTCGTATCTTCCACGATTCCAATGACCACGCAACTTGGGGTTCTTATGACACGTCTCCTCGCACTCCTTCTTCTGCCATTATTCGTTTCGGTGAGCACTGCTGGTGATCCACAGATTGATCAGTTCCGTGCAACAGCTGAGCGCATGCATGCATGGACGACGGCTGATAAGGGGCTCTACCCGATGCTAGCGGACTTCACGGACCATTATCCAAAGCGGTTGTCGGGGTCGGACTTCCTAGAGCGCGGACTCGATTGGATTATCGCCAAGATGAAGTCTGAGGGCTGGGACGTGAAAACGCAGGACGTTATGGTCCCGCATTGGGAGCGGGGCGCCGAGTCGCTTACACTCCATGGTCCGTACAAGCGCTCGATGCCGTTCTGTGCGCTTGGAGGCAGCATTGGCACGGGTGGCAAGCCATTACGCGCAAAGGTGCTGGTCGTGAGCTCATTTGCAGAACTTGCCCAACGTGCTGCCGATGCCAAGGGTCGCATCGTCGTGTACAATGTGCCATTTACGACCTACGGCGAGACAGTTCGTTATCGTTCAGCGGGTGCGTCCGAGGCTTCGCGCTATGGCGCTGTTGCGTCGCTTGTTCGCTCGGTCGGACCCTACGGTATCCAGACGCCGCATACCGGGGGCATGGGGTATCAGGATTCAGTAGCGAAGATTCCAGCGGGTGCTATCACGATTGAGGATGCACTTCTTTTGCAGCGGTTTCAGGATCGTGGCGAGACGGTCGAACTCGAGCTTTCGATGTCGGCTCGTTGGCTGCCCGATGCGAAGTCACGCAACGTGATCATCGAAATCAAGGGCTCGGAGCTCCCGAATGAGGTTGTCGTTATGGGTGGTCACATCGATTCGTGGGATCTTGGTACGGGTGCCATGGACGATGCTGGGGGTTGTTTTGTGGCGTGGCGTGCACTCACCATGATGCGCCAACTGGGTCTGCGTCCAAAGCGGACGATCCGTGTATGCTTCTGGACGAATGAAGAGAATGGTCTGCGTGGAGGTAATGCCTATGCAGAGCAAACCAAGAATGAACGACACGTGCTTGCCATCGAAAGTGATGCCGGCACATTTGCGCCAACGGGCTTCAACTGCAGCGATACGGGTGAGTATCGACAGTACATGGAGAAGGCGGCAGAGCTGCTTAACCCAATCCATGCTAATCGCATTGAGACAGGGGGCGGCGGAGCTGACATTGGTCCGCTTAAAAAGTATGGTGCAGTGCTAATGGGACTCGAAGTGCAGGGAGATCGCTACTTCTGGTACCACCACACAGAGGGCGACACGATCGATAAGCTCACAGAACACGAAGTAAACGACTGCGTGTATGCGATGGCGGTTATCGCGTGGGCTGGCGCGAATAAGTAGCGTTTGCTACCGACGTGAGCACATCCCATACGTCGTGTGCGGCGCGATCCCATGAGAATGCAGCAGTACGGCTGTGGCCTGCGGTAATCAACTCTTGACGCAGGTCGGGATCTGCTGTTACGCGATGCATCGCGTCGCACATCTCTTCGATCGACAGTGGGTTGCACAACAGTGCAGCGTCAGCAACGATTTCAGGTAGGCAACTCGTTGTCGATGTGATAACCGGGACACCGGCACGCATTGCCTCTGCTGCTGGCAGACCAAATCCCTCGAACAAACTCACAAAGAGCAGTGCATCTGCTGCGCCCACAACGCTGACAAGCTCCTGCTGCGGAAGATGTCCTGCAAGCACAACGCGCGACTGATGCGTCATCGCCGCATACGCTGCCCTGATGTCTGCGTCCCACCCTGCATTCGATCCTGCAAGCACAAGGCGGTGCGACGCACCGTGAATATCGCAGAACCTATCAAACGCTGTAAGCATGCGAGCAATGTTCTTGCGCGCATGTTGTGCACCGACAATTACGAAGTAGGGCTCGCCGTTGGTCAGACGGTGTCGAACGGTAGCGCATTCGTTTGATGTGAGCACGCGATACTCTTCGCTTGCACCGTTGTAGATCCGCGTGATGCGATCAAGCGGAACATGATACCGATCGTGGATATCGTCGCGACAGAAGTCAGAGATCGTGATCACATGCGCAGCTGTTGATGCAAACTCGGGCATGAAGGTTCGATAGTACCATCGCACAAGACGTGGCATGAACCAATCGTCGCGCTCAAAGTTGAGATCGTGAATCACGGGAACAGATGGGACATCTGTTCCAAGACAGAGGAATCCATCTGGCGAGAAGAACACGTCGGGCTTGATCTTCGCGAGGGCACGACGCATGCTCCACTCAAACCACGCAATCCAAAGAAACGGATGCCGTGCTGGTGGACGCAGCACAACTGGCGTTACGTTGGGTCCGAAGACAAACCGATTGTCGAAGGCTCGGTCGAAGAACAGCACGAACTCAACGTCGGGATGCTGCTCAACGAGACGCTTTGTGATCTCGTAGGAATACCATCCAAGACCCTCGAGTTTATTCGAGAGCAGAAACCGCGCGTTGATGGCAATGCGCATCGTGGCTTACTTGCCGCCGAAGGTGACCTTCAATGTCACTGGCTTGTCGTTGCGAATGACAGTCACATTCGTTGTGTCGCCTGGCTTAAATGAGCCCAGGGCAGTCATTAAATCATAAATGTTCTTGATCGTTGTCGCGCCCATCTTCGTGATGATATCGTCTCCCTTGAGCCCGGCACTTTCTGCAGCTGAGTTTGCCTTGACACCAGTGATGCGCAATCCCTGTGGGTCGTCGCTATAGTCGGGTACGACACCAAACGATACCTTGAGTGCGATGCTTGACGATTGGGTTGATGCTTGCTTATCGGCACCTTGCGCAAACTCCGGACGTGTAGGCGCATCAGCAACACGACGCACAACGTTCTCCACCATGGTCACGATTGCGGCTTGACCATCAGCATTGATCTTGTCGTAGGTGTCAGACGGACGGTGATAGTCGCCGTGCAACCCGGTGAAGAAGAACAGCACAGGGATGCTCTTCGCGGTAAACGACGAGTGATCGCTCGGACCAAAGCCATCTGCTGTTGTTGAGATCGTGAACTGTGTTCCAGCCTTTGCGGAGTCGATGATCGCAGGCCACACAGGTGATGTGCCAACGCCCTGGATATTCAGCTTCTGTTTCGTTAGACGTCCAATCATGTCGAGGTTTATCATCGCTGCGACGTTCTTCAGCGGAACTGTTGGGTTTGACACCCAGTGCTTCGAGCCAAGAAGCCCCTTTTCCTCGCCACTAAAACCCATCACGAGAATCGTGCGACGTGCAGGCTTCTCGGAAAAGCGCGACGCGAGCTCGAGCATGCCAGCTGTGCCCGATGCGTTATCATCAGCGCCGTAGTGGATTGCTGGAGTTGGCGAAGCAGAGAGCGAATTTTCGTCACCCATGCCGAGGTGATCGTAGTGTGCACCAATCACAACGTACTCGCCTGATACCGATGGGTCGGAGCCGGGAATCATGCCAATGATGTTACTTGTGATGCTTTCGGTAAACACGAGTGATGTGGTCACTGTTGCCCGCGTATTCTCGAGCACGAATGACATCGGCTTCTTTGTCTTTTCGATTTCCGTTTCGGCGACGAACAGCGATGTACCCTTTGGCGGGAAGATCTTTGCGCATGATGAACGACGTGCTTGAAGCGCGAGAATGCCCGAGTTCTTTCCAAGTCGGTCGAGGCCAAACCGTGCAAGCACATCGGCGGAATCACCGCGCTCGTTCACGAAGATCACTGCTGCTGCACCCTTATCGCGTGCACGTGTTGCCTTCGCTCGCACAGATGATTGCTGTGAAAACGCTTGGTCTTTTGCTGCCCACTTCGGAACGCCACGGAGGATCACCACAACCTTGCCCTTGACATCGACTGATGCGTAGTCGTCGTACGTGCCGGCCGTTATGCCGTATCCAGCGAAGACGACGTCGCCTGTGGCTGTGCCTGATTCCGAGAAGCCCCATGGCTGATAATCCACGCCGAGCTTCCACCCAAGCCTTGTGGGCTTGATCTGATCTGCTGGAATACCTGGGCGTTCGATACGCACCTCGTAGGTGACGGAGTTGTCCGCACCCAGCGTTACACCCGACGTGAGTCGGAACGTATCGCGATACCCATCACGTCCAGCTGGCTGCACCTGAAAGGTCTTCAGCTGATCGATGAGGTATGCAGCAGCGTTCTCGATCCCGCGTGTTCCTGGTGCACGTCCAGTGCAACTGTCTGAGGCGAGATACTCCACGTGTTTGTAGAGTCGCATTCCTTCTAGTGTTGCAGGAACCTGTGCGAAGAGGTTGGAGCATACTCCCGTGAGGATGAGAGCTGCAGAAAGCAGAAAACGCCGTGTACGCATGTTGACCTGACCTATGTTTGCAGACCCACAAATCTACGTTCCATTGCTGCCGCACACCAACGCTGTCTGCTATGCAGTCTAAGATTCGCGCACTTGCCTCCGATACGCTCGTCTATGGCGTGTCCACGGTGTTGGGAAGGTTTCTCACCTTTCTGCTCACACCGCTGTACACGAATTACCTGTCGAAGGAGGAAATCGGCGATGTAACGGCACTCTACGCGATGATTGCCTTTGTCAACATTGTGTACTCGCTCGGCATGGAGCCTGCGTTCATGAGGTTTTGGGAACGCACCGATGAGGACCAAAATCGTCGCGTCTATAGCGTGGCACTCGCAACGGTCTTCGCTATCGGACTCATTGTGACAGGCGCTACGATGCTGGCCGCTGCTCCAATTGCAGCATCACCACTGCTGCAACTCGGTTCAAACGGTGCATGGCTAGTGGTGCTGTCATCGCTGATACCGCTGCTTGACGCGCTGGTGCTGATTCCGTTCGCTCGCCTTCGCATGCAACAACGTCCACGCACGTTTGCGATTCTCCGTCTGGTTTCCATCGTGATGACAGTTGCACTCAATATGGTGTTCGTTGTGATGTTAGGATGGCGCATTGAAG
The DNA here is from genome assembly GCA_964465685.1 of uncultured Melioribacter sp. Taxonomy (GTDB): domain Bacteria; phylum Bacteroidota; class Ignavibacteria; order Kapaibacteriales; family Kapaibacteriaceae; genus UBA10438. The sequence continues at coordinate 7,475 of CAYXKK010000025.1, read as the reverse complement.
GTGTTATTCTGGCAGGCATTCTGGGAAGTGCAACGACGCTTCTGTTTTTCGTGCCACACTATGGAGGCGTGCTTAGCACGCTTCGACGAGAGTGGAACTCATGCACAACGCTTCTCCGCGACATGCTTCGGTTCGGACTGCCAACCGTACCATCGAACTTTTCATCGATCATGGTACAGGTAGCCGACCGTCCGATCATGATGCTCCTGATGGGGAGCGCTGCTGTTGGCGTGTACCAGACAAACTTCCGATTAGCGATTCCGATGATGATGTTTGTGACGGTGTTCGAGTATGCATGGAAGCCGTTTTATCTCAATCATCGTGATGATGCCGATGCACCTGCATTGTTCGCACGTGTGATGACGTTGTTTACTGCTGTATGCGGTGCAATCTTTCTTGTGACGAGTCTTGCAATGCCTCATATCGTTGCACTGCCATTCATAGGTGGACGCTTTGTGAACGAGGCCTACTGGTCCGGACTCAGCATTGTTCCGATTGTGTTGTTCGCATACTACTTCAACGGCGTCTTCATCAACATGGCTGCCGGATTTCACATCACGAAGCGTACCTCGTGGTTTCCGCTTGCGACCGGTGTTGCGGCCGCAATCAGTGTTGGAGCGACGTTCCTGCTCGTGCCATACTTCGGCATGGAGGGGGCTGCTTGGGCTAAGGTCGCATCGTATCTGGCAAGTGCAGGCATACTGTATGTTGTACAGAAGCGCATCTATCCGATTTGCTACGATCTCAAGAGAGTTGCCGCAACCGTGATTGCTACGGCACTGATATACATTGGTGTCCTGATCATTCCGGTCGACCATGCAATGCGCGTTCCTGCCGAGCTGCTTGCGTTACCTGTGTATCTGGGAACACTTGCAGCAACTGGTGTTGTTGGTAAATCAATGATCCAAACACTCATTTCTCTCGTCCGCAGATGAACTCACTTCGACTCCTCATTTGTGTAAGTGTGATCGTCGCACTTGCAGGTGGTTGTGCAACGGATCGCTCCGGCGACGGACAGTCAATCCAGGGTCGACGCGACTTTGCAGTGATGAAGTATCGAGACCCGGCTACAGGACAGATCCCCGAGGGGATTCGAGATCGTGAGCTCGCGTTCGCGAACAAGCTCCCCGGTTCGCCTGCAGCGATTCTCGCAAGCATGAAGCAGGGCGAGGATGTACAGCAGTACGGAGCGTGGTCGCACAGAGGTCCGGCTAACATTGGTGGACGTACGCGTACTCTTGCCTTCGATGTTGCGAACGACGCTACAATGCTTGCTGGTGCAGTGTCAGGGGGCGTATGGAAAACCACGGATTCTGGCACCACATGGAAGCTGACGACACGTCCATTTCAACTGCATACCGTGACGTGTATGGCACAGGATGTGCGACAGGGCAAGCAGAATATCTGGTATTACGGCACCGGCGAGATTTATGGTAACTCTGCGCAGATCTCGGGTAACGGCATCTGGAAGTCGACTGATAATGGCGAGTCGTGGTTCCAACTTGCGTCGACCGCATCACCAACAACACCATCGAACAATCAGTTCGCGTACACATGGCGCATTGTAACGCATCCAACACGCGATAGCAACGAAGTATATGTTGCTACAGCAAGGTCGGGTATCTATCGCTCAACAAACGGTGGGCAAACCTGGGCACCAACACTCACAAGCAATGCGTTGTTCAGCGACATCGTGGTTACACCATCCGGTGCGATGTATGCTGCACTCAGTGCATCAACGGGAAGCATCGCTGCCATTGCTTCGCGATGGGGCATCTACCGTTCAACGGATGGCGTGACGTGGACAAACGTCACACCCCCGGGTATGGATTCGAAGACTGAACGTATTACGTTGAGCACCGTGCCACAAACGTCTGATGACATCATGGTGCTTGCTGAAACACCGGATCGCGGCACGCAGGGTTCAACGGTGTACCGTGGTCAGCTGCAATACGAATGGCATAGCATCTGGAAATACCATCGTCCGACGGGCGATACACTCGGACGGTGGGAGGATCGCTCGGCGAGCGTACCGCTTAGTGAAGCACAGCGAGGCGACTTCTACTCGCAGGGTGGATATGACTTGTTCATTCGTGTGTCGCCGTACGACTCGAACCTCGTGCTCATTGGTGGAACGAACCTGTACCGCTCAGAAGATGCCTTCCGCACTCCATCAACTACCGCATGGATAGGGGGCTACTGGAAGGACATTCCAAAGTGGGATCGCTATTCATCGTACGATCGACATCACCCTGATCAGCATGATGCAGTGTTTCATCCGAAGAACAAGGACATTGTCGTAAGTGTAAATGATGGTGGCATTCAGCGCACATCACGTATTCGTGAGGAGACGGTCACATGGGACGAACTCAACAACAGCTATCTCACAACGCAGTTCTACACGATTGCGCAGGAAGAGCGTGCCGGTAGTACCCGACTCATGGGTGGCATGCAAGACAATGCAACATGGGGCACACGCGTTGCCGATGGAAGCATTCATTGGTACAGACTCGGTGGCGGCGATGGGGCATACTGCTTCTATGCCGACAGCGGCCGCAAGGAATACTACTCGTCGCAGCAAGGGCGCATGTATGTAATCGATCGTGACAGTGATGGTAGTGAACTATCGCGTGCGCGAGTTGATCCGCCGGGGAGTGGCAACTTTCTGTTTATCAATCCCTATGTGCTTCATCCTGTGGACGAACATGTGATGTATCTCGCAGGAGGTGCAATTCTCTGGCGTAACAGCGATCTGCGCGAGCTGCCTCGTGATGTAAACGATTCGTCGTCAGTGAATTGGGATTCGCTTTCAAGCACGAATGTTGGTGCAGCGCAGATCTCGGCGGTTTGTGCTACGTCGCCTGAAGGGTCGATGGATCATCGCGTGTATTACGCGACATCGAATGGCAAGATCTTCCGCATTGAGCGTGCGCAAGAGGGAATGCCGCAACCGATTGACATCACCGGTGCAACGATGCCACGCGCATTTGTGAACTCACTCACGGTGCATCCGTCAAATCCAGACCATGTATTCGCATGCTTCTCGAACTATGGTGTTGTAAGCATCTGGGAATCGACCAATGCTGGTGCGAAGTGGACGCCGATATCTGGCAATCTCGAGGACCAGCCATCGGGTGCAGGGAATGGTCCGGCAGTGAATTGGCTTGCGGTTGCTACTATGTCGGATGCTACAACAGTACTGGTTGTTGCTACATCAACCGGCATGTACTTCACACCACAAACAAACAGCATGTCGACGGTCTGGACGCAAGCAGCACCAGAGGAGATTGGCAATGTGCCGTGTGACATGGTAATCGCACGTCAGTCAGATGGACAGATCGCTGTAGCAACGCACGGTCGCGGTACGTTTTCAGGTCGCATCACATCGCTTCCAGATCGCCCAGCGCGCGTTCAACTTCGGACTCCGGTAAATATGGACCGTGGCATAGGGCTCGATACAACGCTCACGTGGTCGCCAGCAGAAGGGGCAACGAGCTATACCGTGCGACTCTGGCGTGTAGATCGTCCGGATTCAGTTGCCGTGTTCTCAGGTATCACAGCTGCGTTCCTGGATGTGACACTCGAGGCAGGACCCGTCCAGTACTTCTGGAATGTTGAAGCCTATGGCGGAGGTGGTGGTGGAGGTGCATCGGAATCGTGGTCTTTCCTGACGCAAATCCGTCCGCCTTCACTGGTAAGTCCAACCGCAGGTGCAACGGCAGTAACTGCCGTAGATCTCGTATGGAATCGCGTTCCAATGGCAGTCGGATATGGGGTCGAAGTAGGCTCGAACGCAGCCTTCAACCCAATCGTTGCGAAGGTGGACGGGCTTGCTGACACCACTGTGCGTGTACGCGGACTCGAGAACAACAAGCGCTACTTCTGGCGTGTGCGAGCTCAAGACATTGATGCAACTGGACCGTTCTCTGACCGACGCTCGTTCGTCACGGGAATCCTTACCTCTATCGATGCTGATGAACGCACAAAATCGGGTCTGCGTGTTGAACCAAATCCAGCACGTGACCACGTGACACTGTGCTCGCCATTTGCATCGGGTTTACCATGGAATCTGCGCATTACAACGATCGATGGTCGTGATGTTGTGCAGCAAGCGTGCGCAACGTCGTGTGTTGACATACCTCTTGCCAATGTTGTTGTGGGCACGTACGTCTTCACGGCAACACATGGTTCGGATACTCGCACAGGATCGTTTAGCGTCGTGAAGTAATCATAATGGGCTCTTGCCCAATACGGTAACTTTGTCGCATGAAGGACATTCGCACCAACCTAGCTCGCATTCATGAACAGATACGTGCCGCCGCGGAAGCAGCAGGACGTGATCCTCGTGAGGTGCGGTTAATGCTTGCCACGAAAACACAAACGCCAGAAACGTTACGTGAGGCGTTTGGTGCCGGAGAGCACTTCTTCGGTGAGAATCGCGTTCAAGAGCTTGTCCCTAAAGTGGATGCACTCGTTGATCTGCCGATCACATGGCACTTCATCGGCCACCTTCAAACCAACAAAGTCCGTGACGTCGTTGGGCGTGTGAAGTGCATTCAATCGATCGATCGTGTGAGTCTCGCTGACGAAGTGCAGAGCGTATGCGTAAAGCGTGGAACAACAGTTGACGTGATGATCGAAGTCAATACGTCTGGTGAAGCATCCAAGCATGGTGTTGCACCAGCAGATGTATGGTCACTTATCGAACATGTGCAAACGTGCACGGCGCTGCGGATTACCGGCTTCATGACGATCGGTGCACTGAGTGATGATGAAGCAACGGTACGCGCGTGTTTTGTAACACTTCGTCAAATCCGCGACTCGTATGATGCCAAGTACGGAACGCGCACGGAGCTGTCGATGGGTATGTCCAGTGATCTTGCGTGGGCGATTGCCGAAGGATCGACCATCGTACGTGTAGGTACCGCAGCATTTGGAGAGCGCCATGCACACGCTTGAGTTTCTCGATGAACTTGTACTCCTCTGTGTCGCAGCGATTGCGGTGATCACGCTGTTTCAGCGCGTAAAGTTGCCCCCTATCATCGGACTCATTGCAACCGGGCTCATCATTGGTCCAACGGGGTTCGGACTTGTTGAGCAGGATGCTATCATATCAGCGATTTCAGAACTCGGTATTGTGATGCTGCTGTTTACGATCGGACTTGAGTTCTCGATCGACGACATGCGCAAGTTGAAGACCATTGTGTTTATCGGTGGTCCGCTGCAGGTGTTGATCAGTGGCGCCGTAATCGGTGTAGGTGCGTATTTCACCAGTCAATGGGCTGGATCGAACCTCGACGTCAATGGTGCTGTGCTCATCGGCATGTCCATGGCTATCAGCTCCACAGCGATCTGCACAAAGCTTCTTGGTGATCGAAAAGAGCTCCATGCGCCGCATGGACGTGCGGTGTTGGGCATCCTGATCTTTCAAGACATCGCCGTTGTACCGATGATGATCGTCGTAACGATGTTGTCGGCACATGCAGCCACACATCCGACGGTTATCACACAGTGGATCGTCTCAACGATCGGTGGGAGCATTGAGGCAGTCGACGCGCTCGCGCGCATTGCTGTCTTGGTTGTTGTCACGGGCGGACTGTTGTTTGGGATGCGCAAGCTGATGCCTCGCGTTATGGCCTACGTTACGCGTACAAATCATCAGGAAGTATTGATACTCGGTGCGCTAGGACTCTGTTTCGGCGCGGCGTGGATTACATCACTCGCCGGTATATCAATGGCGCTTGGTGCGTTCATCGCAGGGATGGCTATTGCAGGGAGTGAAGAGAGCCACGTTCTGGAAAAGGCTCTTCAGCCAATGCGTGACGCCTTCACGAGCGTCTTCTTCCTCTCGGTCGGACTCCTCGTCAACGTCAATATGGCGTCGTTACCGACGAACATTGGGTCAGCAATTCTCATTCTATTGGCCAATGCTCTTGTCGTAACGGTGATTCTCATTGCATTGCGTTTGCCTGTTCGTACAGCTGTGATGGCAGCGATGATCTTAGCGCAAGTAGGGGAGTTTTCCTTCCTCCTCATCTCTCTCGGAGTTGATTATCAAGTCATCTCCTCGACTGACTTTCAGAACATGCTCGTTGCGATCATCGTTACGATGATCATCACGCCCACACTTGTCACCTTCGCACCACATGTCGCAGAACGTGTTGTGCCCCTTGCTAATGCGATACCCGCTCTACGTCGCTGGAGCATGGATGACGAGCGAGGAATTATTAAGCTCGATACTCCGGCCGACGATCGCGATAAGCCAATGGTAGTGATCGTTGGCGGCGGTGTGCTTGGAACACACGTGGCACATGTATTTAAAGAGACGGGAATCACCTATCGCATGGTCGAGCTCAATCGCGATACCGTAGCACGTATGCGTGAACGTGGTGAGCCCGTCATCGCAGGCGACATCACCGACATTGAGACGCTCACCCGTGCCGGCGTGCGCGATGCTGCGGTGGTGATCGTAGCCATCAACAACGCGATGGCCCTCGTGCGGGGCGTCGAAACAATTCGTCGCATGCGCCCGGACGTACAAATCATCGTCCGATCCCGCTACCTGCAAGATTGCGCCGCAGTACGCGACAAGGGCGCCGATCTGATCATCGTCGAAGAATTTGAATCAAGCATCAGCGTATTCACGCACGTGCTTGAATATCTCGGAGCTGCTCCCGATCTCATCGAGCAACAAGAACAAACCATGCGAGCTCAACGCGGCCTTATCGTTTGATAAGGGGGCTTGTAATGCGTAGCCGGGGCGTTGCCCCGGCCCGATATAGGTCGGGCCTTCGGCCCTGCAAGAGATAGTACGCCTTGTAGATTGATGTAGAGCGCCAACGGCGCGAAACATACCTGCCCGGGGCAACGCCCCGGGTATTCGTGAATAACGTATTCGACGATGTTTTCCATGATGTCACATTCCATCGTGTTCAAACCACGACGTTCACATGGGGATCATCGCAACATTCATGTGAGATATCTATGCCGCAATCACTTGCCAACGTCCTGTTGCATATCGTCTTCAGCACGAAGTATCGTGCTCCGCTGCTCTATCCCGAGGTGCGGCCTGCGCTCTTTGCATACCTCGCAACTATTGCACGTAATCACGGTTGCGAGTGCTATCGCGCAGGTGGTGTAGCAAATCACGTCCACCTTGCCGTGCGTCTTTCACGCATGATTACGATAGCGAGTCTTGTTCAGGAGTTGAAGTCATCGTCATCGAGATGGCTGAAGACACAATCACCACGACTGTCACGGTTCAGGTGGCAAGATGGTTACTCTGTATTCTCTGTGAGAGCTTCGGGACTCAACACACTCGTTCGCTACATCGACAACCAAGAAAAGCATCACCGCAAGCGCTCGTTTGAGCGCGAGCATCTAACGACTCTGAGGCAGGAGGGAATCGAGTACGACGAGCGCTATGTCTGGGATTGAGTGCGGCCTTATCGTTGGATAATGAACGACGTTGATGC
>CAYXKK010000024.1:0-21540 GCA_964465685.1 uncultured Melioribacter sp. | reverse complement strand
GTACTCCCGATTTGGGTCGCCAACTTAGCTCAGCTGGTAGAGCAGCTGATTTGTAATCAGCAGGTCATCGGTTCAAGTCCGATAGTTGGCTCCATCAAAACGCCGCCCTTTGGGTGGCGTTTTTCATTTCTGGACCATCACCGGGACGTAGAGAGCCCCCTCGGTAGTGACAAGGCATGCGAGGTACATGCCTGATGCGAGATGCTCGGTCGCGAAGCTGACGGTTGATGTCTGCGCGTCGCGCACAACGCGCGACCACGATGTGGCGCACATGGTCGCCCCTTGCACGTTGATGATGGTGAGGTCGTGACGTCCGATGGCGCTGCTTGACCACACGACGGTCAATGTGTGATCACTGGTTTGCGCTACATCAAGCATGCGGGGTCCGCTTGCGCCAATGCTGACAACGCGGGACGAACTGGCGCACTGCTGCGCGGTGATTCCAATCGTCGCATCACCTGGTGTGCTACACGAGCCCCCTACCTGCGCGTTCACAAGGATCGCACGATCGTTGACACCCGTGAGGAGCATACGCACATCGAGCTCGACAAACACCGGCGGCGCGACGCTCTGCGAAAGTTCGATGGTAATGATCGCAACGCCGCCAACGCTGGTGCGCGTAACACGCGTGACGTTCGGGTGCGGGACGACGCTGACCTCGGCAACATCCTCGCGGATGCGTAGTGTGAGGACGAGTGGACCTATGAGTGGGTTCTGACCGTCACTTCGAATCGGCACACGGATCTGTCCGCCGGTTGCACTCACTATCGTTTCGGACCGCACTTGCACTGCCTGTGGCGGCACAACAGCGACCGTTACCGAGTCGACCGCGGTGCATCCACGTGCGTCCCATCCTTGCACCACATACGTTGTTGTTCGCACGGGCCATGCGCTGGTGCTTGCTTGATTGGCTGCTGCCAGACTCGTGGTGGGCGTCCACGCGTAGCGCTCGGCACCACGTGCCCACAAGGTGATGGTGTCGCCAATACAAATCGTTGTGTCGGCGCGAGCTTGCAGTGGCGGCGGTGGAATCACATCCACACGCATGCTATCACGTCCGCTGCATCCGTTGTTTTCGACGATGACATCAATCCATGTACTGACTGTGGCGGTAATCGTCACCGTTGCTCCCGGCAGCACGAGTCCGCTTGAGCGATCGATCCATTGCACATTGCCCGGTGTGGTGCACGTGAGCGTGAGATCGGTACCTGCACATACTGCCGTGTCGCGAGGCACATCAACGCTAATGCTTCCGCCAACACGCACGGTCACGCTGGCTGTGTCGACACATCCTTCAGCAGAGAACACCACCACGGTGTACGTGGTTGTGGTTTGCGGCGCAACGGTTACACGTGCAGCAGTGGTATCGGCAATGTCAGACGATGGGAGCCATTGGTAGCGAGCGCCCCCTGATGCTTCGAGCACAACCGGCACGCCCGGACACGATTGTGGGTCGGCAGGAGTGATCCGCGCAGTTGGTTGCGGCGCGATGGTGACGGTGATGAATGCAGTGTCGATACATGTTCCGCTTCGACCAATCACGCGGTACTGCGTTGTCTGCGCAGGTTGCGCACGCGGCGTTGCACTGCGCGGGTCGTCTAAACCGGTCGCGGGTGACCATTCATAGGTGGATGCACCCGATGCACGAAGGCGTGCACTCGACCCAGCACAGATCGTGGTGTCGGGTGATGTTGTGAGCGTGCCTTCATTGACGAACACCGTGACCGTATCGTAGGATGCACAGCCTTCCGGACTTCGCCCAGTGACGATGAACGTTGTGGTCTTGGTAAGCGATGCACGCGGCTTGGCCACAGTGGAGTCGTTGAGAACCGATCCCGGCGACCACGAGAATGTTGCATTACCAAGCACGGTAAGAGCTGCAACCTGCCCCTTACAAATCGTGATGTCGGGTCCAGCAGAGATCGCAGGACGCGCGCCGATCTTGATCGTTGCTTCGCGCTCCATCGTGCTGCCCGATGCCGAACGGAATGTCGCTTTGATGATGTACGTCCCTGGTGTGCGATACACATGCGACGTTGGGTTTTGTCGTGAGCGATTCGCCGAGCCCGACGAAGGATCGCCGAAGTCCCACTGCACCGATGTTGCAGAGTCCTTTGGCGACACGACCATCGCCAGCGTATCGCCAACGCACCCGTCGGCAACAACGATGTCGTACACTGTTTCGTTGGAGAAGACAGCCGGAAACATGTTTGGCAACCCGAGTCGGCTCATGCGTCCGCCGAGATCGACAACACGATCGCGGTATTGACATCCCGTGCCACGCACGTTCGGACGTGCGATCTCGCTGATCGTAGGTGAATTCTCGTGCGCGAGATAGATGCAACCATTCGGTGCAAGCTGCAGAGCACCGTTCGCCACCGCACCCGAGCGTCCGATCGACATGCGAGTGCCGGGTATTGATGCATCTGCAACGGAACAATCATATTGGTCGATCGATGTGCTTGAGTACGATGATGCGTAGAGCAACGAACCGTTCGGCGAGAACTCCACACCATAGGTGAGCTCTGGCGCAAGCGTTACCGCTGCAGACACTGCTCCTGTTGCACGATCGAAGCGAAACAGCGAGAGTCGACCAGGCGTTGATGTTGCCATCGCAAGACGTGTGCCTTGGGGATTCGAGCGCAGATAGCCGATATCGCCAAACTGCACCGCCGGACCCAGTCGATACGTCGCTGGTGTAGCGTTGATGCCATTGCGTGTGACGCTATAGACAAGGAACGTATTCGTCCCAACTTCATGTCCGACAAGCCATGCATCAACGCCGTTGGCATGGCGCACCGCCGTAATCTTCTCCGACGCGCCCGGTTGCAGCGGAACATTCAACAGCAGCACATCACCATTACCGCCGTTCAACGTCATGTCGACCACAGAGTAGCTGATACCGCGGCCATAACTGCGTTCAACCGCATCGACGGTAACCAAGAAGTAGCGCGATGGACGCCCAGGCCATGGGATCACGATACACGACTGTGTCGACGACGAAAACCCCCAGAGTCCAACGCCACCCGGCATCTTCACATGATTCTTCGTCCATACATCCGAGCCATCGGAGTAGAACAACAACCTTCCTGCCGTATCCGATACCGTGATACATCCCTCGCGCGTATTCATCACGCCGTCGGTAAGAATCACCGGCGGTGACGAGCGCACATTCATGCCGGCGAGTTCGCCGAAGTACCAGTTCTCTGATTGTCGCTGCGCAGAAAGCGCGCAGCAACTCAGAGCGAGGATCATGATAAGGCAACAACTGCGCATGAGTGGCTCCAATATATCTTCTCCGTAGCTTGCTTCATGCTTCCAATCCTCACGCTCCGTCCACGCGAAGAGCGTCGTATCAAAGAAGGACACCTCTGGGTGTTCACGACTGACCTCTCGGCAATCCCACAAATGGAGCCCGGCAGTCTCATCCGACTCAGCACATCCGATGGCGCGTCGCTTGGCACGGGGTTCTACAATCCCCTCTCAAAGATTGCCATTCGACTGCTCGGCGGCGAAATCGACGTGGTCGATGAAGATTTCTTCGTCGAGCGTATCACGCGCTCTGCACGGTTGCGCGAGCTGCTGCTGCCAAACGCGGAAGCCTATCGCGTGGTCTTCGGAGAAGCCGACCTGTTGTCGGGTCTGATCGTCGACCTCTATGGCTCGACGCTCGTTATCCAGACGCTCTCGGCCGGCATGGACAGTCGGAAGGATCTCATCGTGTCGGCACTGCGCCGCGTGTTCCCTACCGCCACCGGCATCATCGAGAAGAACCTCTCGCAAATGCGCACCAAGGAAGGACTCGACCTTGTTGAGGGCGTGATATGGGGCGAGGTACCAAGCACAGTGCAATTCCGCGAAAACGACATTCTCCTGGAAGTCGATATCACGGCCGGACAGAAGACGGGATACTTCCTCGACCAGAAGCTCAATCGCAAAGTCGTGGCCGACCTCTCGGCTGGACGCACCGTGCTCGACTGCTTCTGCAATGTCGGCGGGTTTGCCCTCAACGCAGCCAAGGGTGGCGCTACAGAGTCGGTAGGTATCGACAGTTCGGCACCAGCCATCGAGTCGGCCCAGCACCACGCAACGATCAACAACCTCAGTGCCTGCTCGTTTGTCAAGGCCAACGTCTTCGATTACCTGCGCGAACAGGTTGCCGAGGGGCGTAAGTGGGACATGGTTATTCTCGACCCACCATCGTTTGCCAAGCACCGAGGCGCACTCCGTGGGGCACTGGCAGGGTATGCCGAGCTCAACCGCACCGCCCTCAAGCTGCTCGACAGCGGCGGCATCCTCGTGAGTGCGTCGTGCACCCAGTTGGTGCCCGAGCACGACCTGCTCGACATCATCTACCGCGAATCGGCCCGCGTCCGACGTCGGCTCCGCCTCATTCACCGCGGATCGCAGGCGCCCGACCATCCCGTGCTGCTGGCCATGCCCGAAACCCAGTACCTCAAATTCCTCGTATTCGAGGTGATGTAAGCCCCCCTCACAATGCACTACTGTGCGGTGGAAAACGTCCACGTCCGACCTTTCCCAACATCGATTATGTTGCGTGCATCATGATGGAGTTCGACTACGACGACGACAACGATGAACTGAATCGGCAGGAGCTCGATGAGACGCTCCGTCGGTTCCGGGATTCTGTGCGCAGTGGCAACTGGCAGAACGGCGCTCCGTCGATCGAATCGCTCGAAACAGTCGTCCATTACTGCCTCGAAACCTCCGCATTTGAGGACGCCTTTGTGTTTGCCAAGATGTGGACCGAGCGTGCGCCATATTCTCCCGATGCATGGCATAAGTTTGGGATCGCACTCAGCAGTCTTGGTCGCTGGACGGATGCGCTCGACGCATACGATCGCGCGTCGTCACTCGACCCAATCGACACCGAGCTCATCATCAACCGCGGCATTGCACTTGAGCAACTCGGACGTCTCGACGACGCACAGACGCTCATCGATGCAGCGTTGGCGCAAGACCCCGAGAACTTCGACGCACTCTTCACCAAGGCACTCATCCTGCAAAAGCGTGAGCGCTACGATGAAGCACTGCGCATGTTCGCCGTGATTGCACGTCACGAGCAGTTCCAACGCGACGCCCTCTTCGAAATGGCCATCTGTCACGAAGCACTCGAACAGTACACCGAAGCCGCTGCCATTTACGACACACTCATTGATGCAGAGCCGTACGAACCCAATGCGTGGTTCAACAAAGGCGTGATCATGGGTAAGAAGGGGGCTCTTCGCGAAGCCGTGCGCTGTTACGACATGGCAACGGTGATCAAGCCCGACTTCGTGAACGCGTGGTTTAATATGGGTAACACCTACTCTGCCCTTGGTCGTGTCGAAGAAGCGATTGCGTGCTACACAGAAGCACACGCATCCGATCCAACCGACGTACCGGTGATGCATAATCTCGCATCATCGTTGGAAGAGCGTGGAAGTTTCGACGATGCCGCGCAGATGTTCACCAAGGTCATCACCGCTGATCCCGCGCATGCGCAAGCGCTTTACGGACGTGGTACATGTCACGACGCGATGGAGCAGTTTGATCAAGCGCTTCGCGATTACGAAGCAGCGCTTGCGCTCGACCCAACGTATGCCGATCTCTGGTATGCAAAGGCCGATGCCCTCTTCAACCTGCGTCGCGTCCCTGAATCACTCACGGCCTATCGCAAAGCTCTTGAGCTTCAACCGGATGATGTTGAGTGCTGGTTCGACTACGCATCAAGCGTGCTCGAAACGGGCGATATGCTCGAAGCACTCCGTGGTTTCAACGAGTGTGTTCGCCTCCTGCCAACATGGGCTGAAGGCTACTATGCAACGGCAAAGACCTTGTGTGCTGCCGGACAGCCGCACTCGGCGATTCCGTTCCTTCACAAAGCATTTCAACTTGATCCCTCCAAGCGAGCAGACTTCGACGCGGAGTTTCCGGTGATTGCCGGACCGCTCGCTATGGAGTACCTCACCACGGTCTTTACACAACACAACATAGGGGAACAGTAAGCAATGCCATACGATCCAATGCTCGTCCAACCAATGCGCGAAGAACTCACGTCGCTCGGCGTTAAGGAGCTTCGCACAGCCGAGGATGTTGATGCGGCGATGAAGCAGCCTGGCACAACGATGGTTGTGCTCAACTCCGTCTGCGGTTGCGCTGCTGGCGGTGCACGCCCAGGCGTAGCGCTTGCACTCAAGCATCACACATTGCCAGACAACATCACAACGGTGTTTGCTGGACAGGATCTCGAGGCTGTTGAGCGTGCGCGTTCGTACTTCACGGGCGTACCACCATCCTCACCATCGATCGCACTCATGCGCGACGGCGAGCTCGTTGGCTTCATGCCACGTCACCACATCGAGGGTCGCACACCGGAGATGATCGCTGCGTCGCTCACGAGCGCATTCGACGAGATCTGCGTTAAGGCGTAACAACGCTGTCGTACAACACGTGCGTCCATGCGTCGAGAATTGCATCGGCAAGCGCATGGTCGGGGTAGACATCAGCAACAAGTTGATGGAAGGCGGGTCCGTGATGCAGATGTGCGAGGTGGCACACCTCGTGCACCACAACACCGCGGATGCATCCATCAGGGACGCGAATCAGATGTCCGTTCAACGTGACATGTCCAGTTGACGAACACGAGCCCCAGCGCCTACGCATCGCACGAATCCGCAGACCCTGATAGCGCAGACCCGGCACGCCGATAGTCGGCAATGCGTCAGCAATCATGGTCGAAAACACCTGCTCTGCTTCTGAACGCTGCCATCGCTCTACGTAGCTGATGGCGGCGTTTTCTGTTTTGACACGGTTTGGGACAGTGAGATCCGCGCCATCACCGGCAAAGCCCCACGTACGTACTTCACCCCGGTGGTAGAACGAACGTGGACCCGTCAGCTGGGGCACAAGTGCCTTACGGGCCTGCGCATCGCGCACGCGACGCAAGATCCAAGCAGATTTCATGGCAACAAACCGCTCGATTTCGTACAATGGCATCCGATTCGGAGCTCGCACAACCACTGCGCCTTGCGGTTGAATCTCAACCGACATCGTGCGGCGTGTGCTGCGTACGATTGTGTACGAAAGCCTCTCAATTCCCGTAACGTTCTGCGTCATTTCAAGTTAATGTGATCTATGGAGCGTCAGCTCTCGGAATATAGCGACACTGAACTCTTCGCGTTGCTTCGCACAGAACGTCGCGAGATTGCGTTTGGTGAGCTGTACACACGACTGTCGCCCAACGTGTTCGCGTATTGCATGCGCGTACTCGGCAATCGGGACCGCGCGTATGATGTGTTTCAGGACACATTTATGCGGTTCTACCAGAGCGCTGAGCGGATCGAGTATCTCGAGAACGTTCGCGCCTATGCACTGACGATCTGTCGGAATCTGTGTCTCAACGAAAAGAAGCGTGCACAGACACAGGTAGTAGAGTTTGACGAAGCGCTCTACAACCCAGGCATCTCACGCGAAGCAGATCGCTCGGAAATGATGAAGCTCATAACTATGGCCATGGAGCTGTTGCCCCATGACCAGAAGGAAGTGTTTGTTCTTCGTGAGTACGACGGTCTGTCGTACAACGAGATCAGTGCAATGCTCAACATCAAGCTCGAAACTGCGAAGGTTCGCGTGTTTCGTGCTCGACAACGGATCAAGGAAATCCTTGAACCGTATCTCAACGAATTTTCAAAAGAATAGATCGGTACTGATATGGACCACCGCGATCATATCAACGAACTCTTGGATGGCGAACTCGAAGCCGTGCACGAGTCGACGCTCTTCGGTGAGCTTGCAGTGAATGCTGACCTTCGGTCGGAATTCAAACAGCAGCTCGCGATTCGCTCGGCCGTGCAGAACGATCGTGTTGCGCTCGTGCCACCAGTTGCACTCACATCATCGGTCTTTAGCGGACTTGGATTTGCTGGCCCCCTGGCAGGAGCGGCAGCCGGAGCCGTGGGCGGCAGTCTGCTCTCGACGTGGCTCCCAAAGATTGGTATTCCCCTCCTCGCTGCAGCAGCAGCGACGGGCATCACCTGGGGCATCATGCGCAGCGATGCGCCGCAGCAACAAGCGATGCAACCGCAGACGCAGGCGCCAGTCGTCACGCCAGCCGCACCACAACTACCAGCAGTGAAGGCCGGCGAGACCATCATCGTCGAGAAGCCATGCACCCACGAGGCGCAGCTTATCGCACTACGTCGCGATAACGCGGCACTTCGCGCAGAGCTCAATCGCACAGCCACACAGCAACCAGTTGAGCAACCAGTTGCAGAGCAGAACACTGAGCGTACAGAGATGCCAGCTCTTGCCATGCAACCAGCGCAACGCGTGACTCTCACGAATGCGATGACGTTGTCGCAAGCATCGGATCAGCGCATGATTCAGCAAACACCACTGCAGCCGATTGCAATGCGCTCGATGATGTTTCCTTCGTTCTTAGTACAGATGCGTGGCATGTCGACGTCGTCACTTGTTGATGTCAACGCGCCTGCGCAGTCGACATGGTATGAAAACGTTGGACTTGGCTTGCTGTATCAACTGTCTGACAATCATGCAGTTGGACTTGAGATGGGGAGCGAAGTCTTCCCGATGTCGTTCCAGGGCAATGTGAACGGACAAGTCATTCAGTATCAACAACAGCCACAGTCGATGTGGGCCGGCGCTGCGTATCGCTACACGCTGTCGCAACTTGGCACATCGGGATTTGCCCCATTCGGACAAGTTCTGCTTGGTGGCACATCGTTTGGTCCACTCGGACGCCTCACGGCGGGATTCCAGTATTCACCTGTCGGACCAATCTCGTTCATGCTCGGCGTTGAGGGCACGGCCATGGCCTACCAATTCAACAGCGCGTGGTTCACTTCTTCTAAACTCGGACTTACCTACGGCGTTGCCGTTCGCCTGTAATCGAAAACTCTATGCGCACTACACAGACATCTCGTTCCACGATCATCTCCGCGCTTCTGGCATTGCTAGTGGTTGCGTTGATCCCATCGTGTATTTCCCCACTTGATTCCGATGCTCCGCGAACGGAGACCCCGGTGACTCCTGCGATAAAGATCACGCCGCGGACAATCAATGTGGATTTCACCGCTGCTTCGGGCTCGTACCGGATTAAGGGGCTCCCCACATTCCGCATCGACACTACCGTTACGCCAATGCGATTCTGGATCGATTGCAGCATGGAAGCCACGCCAGATCCACAAAAGAGCCCCATGCTGAAGGAGTTCCGGGTTCGCGTCGACTCGTTCCCGGGCAATGGTCTCTCATACAACCTCACCAAGGGCGAAGTGAATTTCAGTGCTGACTTCGGCAATGGCGTGCAGGTGTACCCATCCGAGGCCAACACAAATACCGCCGCCATTATCGTGGCCGAGCAGCCACGCCAGACGGGCCAGCCACGAAGCGTGACGCTCACGCTATATCTGGTCCTGAACAAGGATCGCTATTTTGTGGGTGCTGGCCAGGAGCAAACCCTTGGCACGATAACCTTAACGCTGTAACCCAACCGCAGGTCGTGGTTTGTATATGGTGAAGAACGATTGTCACCACGTGTTTCACTGCACATCATTGGAGCTATCATGAAGTTTGCATCTCTCTCACGCCTTGCACTCGCAATGGTCGTGTTCGCCATGGGGTTCGTTGCCTCATTCGCGCAACAGCGTCCTGGTCCCGACGGATTTCAGGCGAAGGTTCTCGATAATAATGCTGGCTCACAGTATGTCATGCTTGGCTGGTACGGAATCAAGGGCAATGATGTCCCTGACTCCTACAGCGTCTATCAGGCATCGAAAGAAACCGAGGACCTCACCAAGTTCACCAAGATCGGCTCAGTGGTTGTCGACCCTGCCAAGCCCCCTCGCGATAACTTCTACACGTACAACGTGGAGAATCTCGCAGCTGGCACATACACGTTCTTCGTGCGCGCCGTATGGGGCAACGAAGAGAGTGCTCGCACGATGATCAAGGTTGTTACGATCAAGGACAAGAGTGAGAAGAAGGTCATCATCGTATCAGTTCCATTGAAGAACGGCTCTGCAGGAAAGCGGTATACCTATCCTGTTCGCGCAGAGACAAACGCCGGCACGAAGATTCAATACGGCATCGTGAATGGTCCCGAAGGCATGACAATTGATCAAGTGACAGGCCTGATCGTCTGGGAAAACCCGCGTGCAGGTCGCTACGAGATCAAGATCAAGGCATGGGTCGAAGTCAATGGTCAGATCATCACGACGTACCAGTACTACGTGCTCGAAATTGGCGGTGATAAGCCGAAGACGGAGACATGCGCAACGTTCAAGGGTACGATCACTGTAGAGGGATCCAGTTCAACAGCCAATGGTGTTGTTACTGCATGGCGCATGGAGCGGATTGTTCGCTCGCCAAATGGTGACACAACAGAGAGCTACCGTCCAGTATATTCAGCGAAGATTGCTCAGGGTCGCTACGAACTCAAGGTTCCTGCTGGCACATACAAGCTTCGTGTTGAAGGTGAAGCCTTTGTTGCTGAATGGTTTGAAGATGCTGCAGAGCTCGTTGATGCACAGAGTGTGACGATCGAATGCGATCAGTTCAAGACGGCTAACTTCACCGTTGCAAAGCGTGCTGAAGCAGTCAAGGTTGTGATCGCTGGACGCGTCTTTGATGCAGAAACAAACGGCGGACTCAAGGCACTGGTTGTCTTCGAAGTTCGCTCACGTGATCCGCAAGCCGCGAACGCACAAATGCGTCGCATTGTCGCTGAGTCGAATGCTGACGGATACTACGAAGTGAAGATCCAAGCTGGCATCCCGTACATCGGTACAGCAACAGTTCTCGGCCGTGATAAGCAGCTCGAGTATCTCGTTGAGTTCTGGAATAACACCAATGACGCAACGCAAGCAACGACGATCAACATCAGCGCAAATGAAGACGGTATCGACTTCCCAATGGACAAGCGTCCGGTGTATCAGAATGGCTTCTCGGGAACGATGAAGAACTTCTACACCAGCGCTGGCGTCGCCGGAAAGGTTGTTGCGCATCAGCTTGTTGGTCGTATCTCCAACGGCGACTCTGTCATCGTCAAGAACAAGGCCTTCAGCGTCGAAACGGATGCAGATGGCAACTACGCATTTGCAAACCTCACGCCAGGCGTCTACATCGTCTTCGGTATGCCAACAGCACGTCCATACATCCCTGGTTGGATGCGCATGGGTGAGAAGGCAGTTGGCTCATGGCTCAACGCAACACGTGTTGAGGTAGGCGATATGATGGTTGCGCTCCAACACGACATTTTGCTCGATACAGCAAAGGGTGAGCGCGGCAAGGGTCGCGTACGCGGATGGGTGTACGACAAGCGTGGTGGCATCATCCACAAGGTCGGTGAAGAAACACCGCAAGGCAACGCTGCAGTTGTTGGCACACTGATTCTCGCACGTGACGAGCAAGGCGATGTGATCGACTTCGCATTGTCGGGCAACGAAGGTGCATATGAACTCACAGAGCTCGCATACGGAACAGTGACGCTCGAAGCTGACCGCCTTGAGTATACTCCGAGTGTCCAAACGATCACTGTCGACGATCAACGTCTCGATCAAGAAGTCAGCATCGGACTCGTTATGAGCACAACAAGCGTCGACGTACCTGTCGATGCCGTCGGCACACGCGTAAACCTCTTCCCGAATCCTGCTGCTGCATCGGCATCGCTGCGCTTCATCGCATCAGCCGGCACGGCAACGATCCGCGTTGTTTCGATGACGGGTGTTACGCTCGCAACACAGACGGTCGACGTAGTTGCTGGCGAAACAACAATGCAGCTTGCAACAGCATCGCTGCCGTCAGGCATGGTTATGGTGCACGTCACAAACGGCACAACCAACTTTGCACTGCCGCTGCAGATCGTTCGCTAAGCCGCCTCTCTGGATCTCTCCAAGGGCCACTGCTTCACGGCGGTGGCCCTTTTTGGTATGTTGTACGCCATGGTACGTTTCTTCCTTGCCTTGCTTCTTGTGAGTACAACACCAATGCTCTCACAAGTGTCTTCACCGACGTTCTTCCGTCAGCAGGTGTTTGATGTTGAGCATTATGATGCCGACATCACGTTCCCAAATCCTGCCGCGAAGACAATCATTGGACGCTGCCGCATCGCCGTGCGATGGACGGCAGACACGTTGGTGTCGACGTTCCCTATAAACTTGCGCGGACTCACCATTGATTCTGTTGCACGTATGTCGACGCAGCGCACACGCACGACTGCTACACGCATCGGCACGGATGATATCGATACGATGCACTATGCCATTGCGATCAACGCACGCGTCGAGCGAAATCAACGCGACACCATCGATGTGTTCTACAGCGGCACAATGACGAACGAAGGCGGCCCAACTGCATGGGGTGGAGTGCACTACCAGGATAGCATCCTGTATGCGTTGGGTGTTGGCTTCGCCAACCCAAACGTCTCGGCAACGCAACACTGGCTTCCGTGTTACGATCATCCATCCGACAAAGCCACGTTCCATGCACGCTTTCATGTGCCAGACGCACAATGGCTTGTAGCATCAAACGGTGTAGGGGAACAAGTGGCAATTGAATCCGATGGACGTGCCACGTATGAATGGACGGAAACGCATCCGTCGGCGACGTACCTGTTGACGTTTGCGGTAGGACGCTATATCACACAAACAGCATCGGGCGTTGTACCACACATCTACTACATGCGCCGTCGTGACAGCGCCTCTGCTGCGATCGCGTTTTCACGCGTACCCCAAATGACGGAGACCTATGCCCAGTTGTACGGTCCGTACCCATTTGCAAAGGTCGGATACTTTGCCTCGCAGCTTGGATCTATGGAACATCAAGGGATGATTGCCATTGCACTCAGGGAAGTACAGCGCAAAGACTCCGCTAACATCGTTGCGGCGCATGAACTTGCGCACCAGTGGTTTGGCGATTGTGTTACGCCGCTGGACTTCCGCTATGCGTGGCTGAGCGAGAGCTTCGCGACCTTCAGCGAGAGCGTCTGGTTGGAACAATTGCGTGGACAATCAGCATACCTCTCATCGGTGCAATCAAAGGCTCGACTCTACATCACACAGATCGCTCCGCTCGAAGGATGGTTTGCACTCGAAGATTTCCCGCGTGCATCACCATCATCGAACTACCCTGCGACGATCTATCAAAAGGGCGCTGTTGTGCTTGCAATGGCGCGTGCAATCGTCGGTGATTCAGCATTCTTCACCGCTCTCCGTACCTACGTTCAACGCAACGCATACGGCAATGCAACAACAGCGACCTTCCGCGAGGCGATGCGCGGAGCGCTCGGCGAACGCACTGATGCGTTTTTTACCGAATGGGTTACCGGCAAAGGCTGGGCATTGCTCGACGTCGAACATAACATCACCGACAGGCGCGTGCGCATTCGTCAAGTACAACCAGCCACACAAGGTTGGCCAACATTCACAACGCTGCCCCTGAACATTACCTATGCGCGCCGCGATGGTGAGCGTAGTACGATCATCGACACGATCATGTATTGTGCAGCGGATGGATCGTGGACCGTGACGTGTGATTCACTCATTGGAATCAACACGGGCACACGATCACGTGTACTTGCTTCGATCGTGAAGTCGACTGTCACTTCTGCGGATGAGCATCACAGCTCCGCACAGGAGCGCTACAGCGTTGCGCCGAATCCAGCGGCTGATCGCGTGCGCATCATGCGGACGTCGTCACAGCGCGAGGCGCGTATCAGCGTTGTTAGCGTCCAAGGTCGTGTTGTATTTACTGACCGCATGCCAACCGGCACAACGGAACGTACCATATCGACCACGGAACTCGCCAATGGTGGATACTCGATTGTGATTGAAGAGCCAGGTGCTACATACACCCTACCCCTTGTCATCACACCCGCTGAGTGACCCAGCGAATTATCTCTTTGAAGGACGGCTTCTTTCCGTAGGAGAGAATACCGATCCGATAGATGCGTGATGCAATCCAGATTGCGCCGAAGAAGCCCCCTATACTAAGCACGATCGAGCCCAGCAGCTGCCACCATGGAACATCCGTTGCGGCAACGCGCACCGTCATCAGAATTGGTGAGAACAACGGAATCATGGACAGAACAGTGGCAAGCGTACCGTTTGGTGCGGCGATCACATTACCGATGAACAGCATCGTGATGCCGATTGGCAGCGTAATCGGGAAGGTCAGTGAGTTCGCATCAGCTTCTTGATCAACGGCCGATCCCACAGCTGCGAAGAGCGATGCGTACAGGAAGTAGCCAGCAAAGAAGTTGAAGATGAACATCAGAATCGACACGATCTGAATCTCGGGAAGGGCAATCCCCTCTTGCGCGAGCATCGCGGAGAGTCCGCCCCCTTGCATCATCGGATTTGATGGATCCGGTGCAGGCATCGATGATGACAACGCAACGCCGGCGACCGTGGTGACGATACTTCCGAGTGCGAACCATGCAGCCAGTTGCGTCAACCCGACAAGTCCGATCCCGACAACCTTGCCCATCATGATTTCGAAGGGGCGTGCAGAGCTTGCAATCACTTCAATGATGCGGTTTGCCTTTTCCTCGACCACGCCGCGCATCACCATCGACCCGTAGAGGAAGATGAGCATGTAGATCACAAAACCGCTCACATACCCCAACACCGCAGATGCCTCGCTGGCGTCGGCCTTCACGCCTTCGTCTGTTTGCTTGAGTCCGACAACACGAACACCTTGTTCGACAAGTGCGATCACCGAGGTATCGGTGCCGCGCTGCGCGAGACGTGCGCGGGTAACAACGGGTTCGAGCGCGCTTTCGATCGAGGACGAAAAGGCGATACCCGATCCACCGCGCGAGTACATCGTTGCCGTACCCGAGTCCAGAATATTCTCTGGGATCACCACATAGGCCTGAATCGACTCGTCCTGCACGGCTGCAGCAAGGGTCTGCTCTGTGCGAGCACCTGCGAGTTCAAATCTCGCTGTATCGGATGCGACAACAGCCGGGGCAATGATCCCCGTGCGGTCGAGAAGTGCGACCTTGCCCTCCGTGCCATCCCCCGCGAGGATTGCCGCCAGGGCAGGAACGACGATAAGCAACGCCAGTCCGAAAGGGGCCAGCAATGTGGAGATGATAAACCACTTCGCCCGGACGCGAGTCCGGTACTCATGCGAGATAATGACGCCGATTTTATTCATAGGGGGCACGTAACGAACGTTTCATCGTAAAGTTACGTTCTTTCGGATCCTCTGCTTTTGTAGTTTTGCATGCTATACCAATGGAGTTGACCCTATGAGCATCCTACATACTAAACTCATCGCACAAGCTGAAGTGCTTCGTGCAAAGCGCACAAGCCTTCTGAAGGAACACGGCGAAACCGTGCTCGGCAGCGTCACCATCGAGCAAGTGCTCGGCGGCATGCGTGGCGTTCCTGCGTTGGTATGCGACACATCAAGCGTGTCAGCTGACGAAGGATTGCGCATTCGCAACACGCCGATCCTCGACCTGACGAACATCACGCCGGAAGAAACATTCTGGTTGCTCGTCACTGGCGAGCGTGCAACTGCTGAAGAGCTTGCAGAGCTCCGCGCAGCTTTTGCAAAGCACTATGCCGTTCCTCAATATGTGGTCGACACACTCAAGGCAATGCCAAAGGATTCGCATCCAATGGCCATGCTGAGCGTGGGTCTGCTAGCGATGGAGCGCGAGAGTGAGTTTCGTGCTGCGTACGATAAGGGCGCAGGCAAGGACGCACTGTGGCAGTCGATGGTCAACGATTCAATTCGCCTGATCGCATCGATGCCAGGCATCGCAGCTGCGATCTACCGCATTCGCTTCAACAAGGGCGAGGTGATCGCACCGCTTGCAGACGACAACGACCTGTCGAACAACTTCGCGCACATGCTCGGCGTCAGCAACGACCCAGCATGGAAGGAACTCGTTCGCCTGTACCTCGTGCTTCACTCCGACCACGAAGGTGGCAACGTGAGCGCGATGACGTCGTACGTCGTGAGCTCGGCACTGAGCGATCCATTCTACAGCGTATCAGCCGCCATGTGTGGTCTAGCCGGCCCGTTGCACGGCCTTGCAAACCAAGAGTGCCTGCGCTTCATCATGGACGTCCGCGAGCAATTCGGTGGCGTACCAACAGATGAGCAGCTCACAGAGTACACATGGAACCGCCTCAACAACGGACAAGTCATTCCGGGCTATGGTCACGCTGTTCTCCGCGTAACTGATCCACGCTTCACAGCGTTCCACGATTTCGGTGTCAACAACGGCTTGACCGACGAAAACGTACAGATCGTGCACAAGATCTTCCGTCTCGTACCAGGGATCCTCAAGGAGCATGGCAAGGCGAAGAACCCATGGCCGAACGTTGATGCTGCATCGGGCTCGTTGCTCTATGCATACGGCATGACAGAGTTCGACTTCTACACAGTGATGTTCGGTGTGTCACGCGCAATCGGTCTCTGCTCGCAGATGGTCGTCAACCGCATGATGGCATCGCCAATCGTTCGTCCGAAGTCGCTCACACTCGAAGAGCTCAGCGCAAAGGCGTAAGCCGCGCATTCACACTGGCAAACAGCAATGCCCCGCATCACGATTGATACGGGGCATTTTCATTGAAGGGCGGAGGTTGGTGTGAATGTAAAAAGCCCATCACACAGTGACGGGCTTTGTATCTTTGACCCCAAGCAAGGGGGCTGGCGTGGACGCTACTGGATTCGAACCAGTGACCTTTACGATGTCAACGTAACGCTCTAACCAACTGAGCTAAGCGTCCTTGCGAGACCACAAACGTACGAAAAAGTTGAACATTTTCTGATGTATCACGTGAAAGGATCTGCATGAATCTCGTCGTTGGATTGATCGGAGGGCTGGGACTGCTTGCTCTGATCTTGGCGTTGTTCTTCCGTCAGCGCGTCTTGGCTGTAAAGATTGAAGATGGCGCTGCAAACCCCGAAGAGCTTGCCCGCTTGAAGGAAATTTCCTCTGCGATTGCAGAGGGTGCAATGGCATTCTTGAGTCGCGAGTATCGCGTGCTTGCAATCTTCATGGCGTTGTTCGCTGTTGTGATTTTCGCAACCGTGCAGCACGGACTTGAAACAGCCGTTGCCTTCCTTATTGGTGCAGGTACATCTGTCGCGGCAGGATACATCGGCATGCGCATTGCCACCGTCGGCAACGTCCGCACGGCATCGGCTGCGCGTGTTTCGCTTCAAAAGTCATTCAGCGTAGCGTTCGAATCGGGCGCAGTGATGGGCTTTGGTCTTACAGGTCTGGCCGTTGTTGGTCTGATCCTTGTATGGCTGGGTATCGACGCCTTCATTCCTGGTCTGACAGCTGAACAACAGATGGAGATCCTCTCCGGCTTCGGTCTCGGCGGCTCTGCTGTTGCACTCTTCGGTCGTGTCGGTGGTGGCATCTACACCAAGGCAGCTGACGTCGGTGCCGACCTTGTAGGTAAGGTCGAAGCGGGTATTCCTGAGGACGATCCTCGCAACCCTGCCGTTATTGCTGACAACGTAGGTGACAACGTAGGTGACATTGCCGGCATGGGCGCTGACCTCTTCGGTTCGGTTGCTGAGTCGACATGTGCAGCACTCGTTATTGGTGCCGTAGGCTACCAAGCAACAGGTGGCACGGATCTCAACATCCTGCTCTTCCCGATGCTCGTCAACGGCGTTGGTATTGTTGCTTCGATTCTCGCGCTTCCATTCGTGCGTGCAACGCAAGAAGACAAGGTTGAGGGTGCGCTGAAGAACGCACTGATCATCTCGACGCTGATCATGCTCGTTGCGCTCTACCCTATCACGATGTGGGCATTCGGCAGCAACACCTTCATGGTGGGTGACGTTTCCGTTGGCGCAATGGGTGTATTTGTCGCTCTCGCAGTTGGCCTTGTCGCCGGACTCGCGATCGGTTTGGTCACAGAGTTCTACACATCGCACCGCTACAAGCCAGTGCGCGAAGTTGCTGACGCGTCGAAGACGGGTGCCGCAACGAACATCATCTACGGTCTTGCACTCGGTTACAATTCTGCCGTAATCCCAATGTTACTCATCGCGATCAGTGTGGTGATCGGCTACACATTCGCAGGTATGTACGGTATCGCGCTTACGGCGATCGGTATGCTTGGTACCATTGCTGTTGGTCTCACGATCGACGCATATGGTCCGACATCGGACAACGCTGGTGGTATTGCCGAAATGGCGGAGATGGGCAAGGACATTCGCAAGCGTACTGATGCGCTCGACGCTGCTGGCAACACAACAGCTGCCATCGGTAAGGGCTTTGCCATCGGTTCGGCAGCGCTCACGTCGCTCGCGCTTACGAGCGCGTTCCTCACGCGTGCACAAGTCAAGGGTGCAGATCTTGCCATCACTGATGCAAATGTTCTGGCCGGACTTCTCGTTGGTGGCGCATTGCCATTCGCATTCAGCGCGATGACGATGAAGAGTGTTGGCAAGGCTGCCTTCGCCATGATCGAAGAAGTTCGCCGTCAGTTCCGCACAATTCCAGGTCTGATGGAAGGCAAGGCTAAGGCTGACTATGCAAAGTGTGTTGACATCTCGACGGCAGCATCGATCCGCGAGATGATCGCACCGGGTCTGCTCGTGATTCTCACACCACTCCTCGTTGGCTTCCTCTTTGGCGTGCAGATGCTCGCGGGTGTCCTCATCGGCTCACTCGTAGTTGGCGTGATGCTTGCTATCAGCATGGCTAACTCCGGTGGTGCATGGGACAACGCCAAGAAGTACATCGAAACAGGTGTTCACGGCGGCAAGGGCAGCGACACACACAAGGCTGCAGTTGTTGGCGACACGGTCGGTGATCCGTTCAAGGACACATCGGGTCCGGCCCTGAACATCCTCATTAAGCTCATGGCCATCATTTCGCTCGTGTTCGCTGGTGCGTTCGCGCTTAATGGCGGCATCTTGCTGAAGATGTTCAAGTAAGCGACACGACATCGCACAATCATGCGAGCCGCTCATTCTTCCAAGGATGAGCGGCTCGTTTCGTTTTCGCCCCCTGACCCTTGCACATTTCCGAGAGCTCCGTATCTTTGTGGGCTTCCTTAGCTCAGCTGGTTAGAGCATCTGACTCTTAATCAGAGGGCCCGGGGTTCGAGTCCCCGAGGGAGCACAGACGATACAACCCCATCACGACCAGCGTGATGGGGTTTTTTGTTATTGGACGTAACTGGATAGCGGCTTAGAAGGTCATCGAGAGGGTGAAGACCGGATTTGTTGGCGTACCGCCGAGACCAACAGCAATAGAACCATCAGACGGGAGAATTGGCTCTGCGAGCTTGAAGAGTTCGTTGCTCAACAGATGAACGCCACAGGCAACACCTGCTCCGATGGCATACCCGCTCATAACATCCGTGAAGTAGTGAACGCCGAGGTTCATGCGCGAGAATCCCATCCAGAGGGCATAACCAACGGAAGGGGCTATCACATACCATTTCGGATATCGTAAGATCAGCGTCGTTGTCATTGCTGCCGTTCCCGTGGTGTGTCCGGATGGGAAGGAGTTCATGTGTGTATCAACTCTCCCCTCACCGTTAACAATGAGGTCGGGATGAGCTACATAGGGACGCTCACGATTAACGATGTTCTTGGCTCCGACAGCAATCCCATACGACAACACAAGTGCTGTCGCCGCCTGAAGACCTGTCTGCGCGGCATAGCGATTTGCAGCTGACGGTTCATCGATCGCTGATGCGAGGACGCCGTACGTGTAGAGCGCAATCGGCGTTCCGATGTAGACTGTTCGTGCTCCATCGGAAATGAAGCGCGAGACTTCTTTGAGGCCCTCGCTCTTTATCGAGTTGCACTCATAGACGATTCTACCGTCCCAGTTAAGGGAGCTGAGGTCTGGTTGCTGTGCATGCACCGTGCATGCAGCCGAGAGGAGGAGTACGAGGAGGAACTTCATTTACAAAGGTACTGCAACACTTGCGTTGTGTGCGCGTAAGTTGTACCCATGATTTTCATCAAGCGTGTTTCATTCGCGTTGATTTTCACAACTCTGTTGATTCACACCGTGCTCTTCGGTCAGGAAGATACCACGTCGTGTGCCGCCGGATATGAAGTTCGGGCACGAGGAACGCTGGAGTTGGTTGGGATTGATTCAACGGATCATGCTGATATCACCATGGCCCCGGTGCTCCACGAGCCCCTTACCATGCCGCGTTTGCGCATGGAGGCCACTCGGAGCTCACGGTCAGAAGCAGAGCACCTACTGCGTGTTGATGACGGAGCACCATTGAGCACGCGTTCGTTTGACGTTGCCGTAAGTACGATCAATCCTCCCGACAATGCGATGGCGATCAATACCCGTGGACAGATCATGTGCGCGATCAATAGTCGTATCGTGGTTGTCGACACAAACGGGATTCGTCTTGTTGATCGAAGTCTCGACGCATTCTTCAGAGGCTCACTCACACCGCCGCCACTTGCGAGATTTCTCTGCGATCCACGCGTCATTTTTGACGTCCTCTCGCGCCGATTCATCCTAACGGCAATGACATGCGAGGGCAGATCATCGACATCACAGATCCTGATCGCTGTGTCGAAAACAGAGAATCCCCAAGACGGATTCTGGGCGTATGATGTTCGGCCCGCGCAACTGGCATCGAACGGTTCGAGCTTCTGGTTCGACTTTCCGAATCTGACAGTCACGGAGCATCGTCTGGTCCTGAGCGCAAACCTGTTTGACGAGAGTCGCAACTATGCGCAGTCCTTCGTGCTCGATATCCGCAAGCAACCATTGCTCGATGGCGTACAACCCACTGATGCTGATCGAACCCGTTTCATGCGTCTTGCCGGAGATCCCTATGCCCCCTATCCAGTTGGCGTATCGAGCAATCGATCAGACCGCGCTGTGCTGATATCGAATGGGTTTGGCAGCTCAGATCAATCGATCCTTGATCTCTACGAATTCACGACATCGTCAACGTCCGCAACAACCGTTGTCCGATCACAGGTTACCGTACCAACGTTTCGCGCACCCGGATTCTCGCCGCAGCCTTCGTCGAATGTGCTTCTCTCGTGCTTTGATCAACGTGGTGCTGGCGCAGTGTTCGTCAGAGATAACCTTCACTACGTCTTCACTGTCAATGGGGCGGCAGGACGTTCGGAAATCATGTATGTGGTGCTAAGCAACGCTACGGGAGTTTGGCGCTTGGTTGGGTCCACTCGCATTTCTCAGCCAGATCGCTATCTGGCCTATCCCTCGATTGCCGTCCTTCCTTCGACTTCGTCACCTTCATCGACACCGTCGACGGTGCTCACGCACACGTATGCAGGTGCGGGTGATGCTCCAGGTGTGCGTGCGGTACTGCTCGATTCAGCGCTTCGCGTAACGTCTGATGTTGTCGTTCGCAGCGGAGACGGTCCGGTGGACTTTCAGTCGTTGTACGAGTATGGCCGTTGGGCCGACTATACAGCTACGGTTGCCGATCTATCAAGCGATACTCCCGGTGTTTGGACGTTTGCACCATATGGGAATAGCACACGCTCATGGAGCAACATGTTGTCGCGCATTCG
>CAYXKK010000023.1:16926-23837 GCA_964465685.1 uncultured Melioribacter sp. | reverse complement strand
TGCAGCGTGATGCCTAGCAGTGCTTCATACACACGCAGTGCTTGCGCATTACCGATCTCTGCAGCAAGTCGAGTTTTGACCTTCCCGAGCTCGGGTGCTTTGCACATAACGATGCAGACGGATGCGTACATCACTGTGCCGTAGAACGGTTCCAATAGCGCGGCCAGACAAGGAACATCCCGTATGCCTCGCCAGTGTCGTTGCTCACATGACGGTGATGTGCCATGTGCATGCGATGCACGGCTTGGAGATATCTGTTCGATGGAAGGGGCTGACGTAGGAACCGCTTATGAATGATCATGTCGTGCATTACGAAGTAGGCCATACCATACACCGCTACACCAGCGCCAACCCAAAACGTCCAAGCGGTGAAGCCCCCTATCAGGATAAGCGTAAGAGCAATGCTCATGAAGAATGCCACAAACACATCGTTGAGTTCGAGTGGATGCTTCGTTGGGACATGATGCGAGTGGTGAATGCGCCACAATACACCGTGCATCACGTAGCGGTGGAATGCAATCACGAAGAACTCCATGCCGATGATGCCGGCGCACAGGATGCCGAGGTTTACAAGGACGTCCATCATTGCTGCACCTCTACGTAGCGAAAGCACGATGTAAGATGGTCGTTCACCATCCCTGTTGCTTGCATGTGCGCATACACCACGGTGCTGCCGACAAAGGCGAAGCCGCGTGCGCGGAGATCCTTCGAAATGCGATCACTCAATGGGGTTGTAGCAGGAAGTTGGGAAAGCGCTGACCAGGCATTGATAACTGGTCGACCATCGACGAAGTTCCAGATATAGGCGTTGAAGCTGCCCCATTCTTCTGCGACGCGCAGAAAGGCTTGGGCATTGGTGATGGATGCAGTGATTTTCGCACGATTACGAATGATGCCAGCGTCGAGCATCAGGCGTTCAACATCGTTGGACGTGAAGCGCGCGACGGTGTTGACGTCGAAGTTGTGATATGCCGAACGAAACGCTTCACGCTTCTTGAGCACGGTATGCCAGCTGAGTCCGGCCTGCATGGTTTCGAGAATGAGGAACTCGAACAACGTACGTTCATCGTGCACAGGGACGCCCCATTCACGATCGTGGTACTGCCGATACAGATCGTCCTTCTCGCACCATCCACACCGATACACGCTCATGCGAGTTGTCCTCCACAGCTCGATCCTGCGCCTGCTGTGCAGCCGTAGCAATGCTGGTCGACAACGATCGTGCGCGCACGTAGCTGCTCTGGTGTAAGCGATGAGATATGCGTGCTCGAACACGCTACAGTCAGATCGAGCATTTGATTGAAGTCGCAATCATACACCATGCCGTCCCATCCGATCGAGATGGTATCACGACACATCACACCCTGCGCGGCGGCGGGGTTGAATGCTTGCACGAGCGTTTGCATATACTGCTCGTAGAGTCCTCGCGAAATCAGAAACTCGAGGAAGCGCGAGATAGGCATGTTCGTGATGCAAATCAGCGAATTGAACTGCACGCTATGCTTTGTCGACAACGCACGCTTGAAGTCGTTCTCGAGCAGTGCTTGGGGTCCGGGCAGGATTGCACCAACAGGATTGTACACCAGGTCGAGCAGCAGCCCGCTATCAGGCTGCGCATAGCCCGCATCGTTCAGCATGCGCATTGCTGCAATCGAATCATCAAACACGCCACCGCCGCGCTGACGATCCGTGTGCGCTGCATCGTAGAATGGGAGCGACGATACAACGTGGACGCCACGCTCTGCGTAGAACTGCGGCAAGTCGTTGTACTTCGGATTCGCCACGATGATGGTCAGATTACAGCGCACCATCACGGTGCGACCCAGCTTTACGACTTCGTCGACGAACCATCGGAAATGCGGGTTCATCTCTGGGGCGCCCCCTGTAAGATCGACCACAGGGATCGACGTCGCCGCAAGGAATGCAAGACACTGCTCGAGCGTCTCGCGCGACATAATCTCGGTGCGATCAGGTCCGGCATCGACGTGACAATGCTTGCAGGCCTGGTTGCACATCTTGCCCATGTTCACCTGGAACACACGAGGCTCTACGGGTTGCAAGGGGGCTAGCCCATGCGCCCGCAGCGACTGTGCAAACGTTGGCAGATGCGCCGTGCCCTCGTGCGAGCGAAGCACACGAAGTTGATACGATGTATCGGAGAGCTCCGATCCGCGGCGAAGAAGTGAGGTTGTAGCCAGTGCCATCGTTACATCGACACGTCGTTAACCTTGTTCATCATCATCACGCCGTGCACCAGCGATGCGCCGCCGCGAATGGCTGCAGCAACGTGCACAGCCTCCATCATCATCTGCTCCGTCGCACCCTTCTGCAGGCTATCGGTTGTGTAGGCATCAATGCAGTACGGACACTGCACCGCGTGTGCCACCGCGAGGGCGATCAGCGACTTCTCTCGCTGGGTGAGTGCACCCTCGGCAAAGACCTCGCCATACCAAGCGAAGAACTTCTCTGCCAGCTGTGGCTGGAAGTCTGCAATTGCACCAAACTTGCCGAGGTCGGCGGGGTTATAGTAGGAGGCCATAAATCTTGTAGGTCCTTGCGTTATCGAACTGTTACGAAGACGGGCCACAAGTTACCGCAGCACTCTACCACGGGCAAACTCACACATTTCTCACCCTTTATGTATCCAGTTGCCACTTTCATCGTCAGTAATTTTACGGAGTGTTTTGGCGCAAGCATCCTCGTTCACAACTACGTATCAGCGTGTCAGCTTTTAGCAAGGTGGTTCGAAAGATAGTACTTCCGACTTGCCTGGTTGCGTTTGCCGTGATGACGTCATGCTCGACGCAGCCCGTGCCACCGTCGAGAGCAAATGAGGTTCACGTGCTCATAGACTCGGCGCGGAACGAACACCTGCGGGGTCATGTTGAGCGCTCAGTAGAGCTACTCCAAGAGATTCGACGCATCCCAGTTGACCAACTCAATCGGGAACTTCAGTTTAGTTTCGACTATCTTCTTGCTGGCTTTGCGTTTGATGCGCACGATTATGATCATGCACTCTTCGTACTCTCAGGAATAATCGACTCGCCGACGGCTTCAGATAATACGCCAACGCCCGGAGTTGCGCTAGCAACAGCGCATACACTGAAGAAGCTCGGTGATACTGCGCTAGCGATAGAGTGGTATCGACGTGCCGAACTCCAGATCTCAAGTGAGATCGTAGCAGACATCAATCGCAATCTTGCATGGCTATTTGCTGCACAGCGGCAGTACGATTCAGCGTGGGCACGCTACAATCGCTCCATTGCGATGCGCGAACCTCGCGAAGTATCCGACATCAATGGCATTGCCTGGTGGCACTGCATCCGCGGTCGACTACATCTCGGGTCTAGTAAGGATGCTCAGGCATATCGAGAGATCGATAGTGCCGTTACGCTTCTAGAACACTACCGCACATCCTTCTCTCGCTCGGAGACCAGCGTACGTCGTGGGCTTCTCTCCGCGGTTGCTGGCGACATCCGCTTTCACACTACTGCTGACGGTAGATGGCACAAGCTGCTACAGCGCATGACGCGAGTTCTTTCCCAGGATCATCAGCGCTTGGAACAGGACGGCCTGGCCCGTTTGTCGGACTCGACGGAGATCTTTAGTAGCGTTGCTCCGTTCTGCGCTTCATCCTTCAAGCGCAGCGTACATCCTTTAACAATGTTCCTTCGCACCACGGATGCAGTTACCGATGCACGAGGCTGGCTATGGCTTGCATCACTCGACGGACTATATGTTGCCGCTGGTGAGTCGATGATCCCAGTGGCATCATCGACCGACGATACGCGTTCTCCAATTCGTCGCATCTGTTCGATCGATTCAACGCTAATTATCACACGATACAACAACACAGACGACACACTCCACCTGAACGACCTCGCACCGCAGAGTAGTCAAAGTCAGCCGGCAACGTTGCGGTCACTTGCGTGGCGTCGCGTGCGCAACGGCAATCCTATTCCGATGGCAATCACTGGCGTACCCGATTCGGATTCGCTCCTGGTAGTGTATCCGACAGGAATCGCTGTTGCGAAATCACTCGACGAGCCCCATCGCATTGTACCGCTGTTACTGAATAATCGACCGTGGAACGATACCGTCACGTGTGCTGCAATATTGAGCAACGACAGTATTGTACTCGGGACAACGCGTGGCCTGTGGCTCGCTCGAAGATTGTCGCAGGATCTTGAACGTATCATGCCGACATCAGATCGCGGACAGTTTCGTTCGATTGAGAACGTCTATGTTCTGCCCGATGGCAATCTCGCTGTTTCGTCTGCCACGGTCTACACTGTGATCCTTAAGAGGAGCGATCTGCGCACCATCGTGTGGTCTGGCGAAGAGTCGACCGCAATGCTTCAGGTTGCAACATCGCTTGGGAGTCAGCGCACGATTCTGCGTGCTCTCGATCACATGAGAACGATACGTGCGCTTACCGATATCGAGCAAATTCCTCTACGTCTTCAGAGTGCAATAGCCGGCTCACGAGCGTGGAAGCCATCACGCTCCATTACGCTCATCACACCCAACACAGCATGCTTTTCTTTCCCTGGCGTAATCGGCATAGCAGACAAGGTCACACAATCAATCGCACTCCATGCATTGCCATCCGACACAGCACATGAAGCAGCCCCCGTACCACGTCTGTTTCGTGTGAACGACACGTCGATCGCCCTATGTCAGTCATCATCACTGCTTCTCGGCACGTTTTCTCGACCACAGCACCGCGCTGGCATGATGCTCGTTGCAGTTAAAGCAAGCGATACAAGCGAGTACACGATCCTATCCGATGGGGGTGCACTTCATCTACCTGCCAATCAGCGGAATATCGAAGTCATTGTCGCGCGTCCACGTGCCTATGGGAACATCGACTTGCCCGCAACGATGCATGTGCCTTCTATCAATCGGCAACTCGATGTGCAGCTGGGTGTACCGCTCATGCTTACCGGGCTATCACCTGGCGTCAATGAAGTACGCATTTCCGCCATCGACATTCCGCATGATGTCGTTCTTACGTTCGACATCGAGCGCACAGTAACAGAGACGTGGTGGTTCTGGACCGGCATCGGACTCCTGCTCATTGGCATTGTGGTGTTCGGACTGCTCTACCTCCGTCAGACGGCGCGGTATCGCGCGGCGGAACTTGAGCGGACCGCAATGCTCGAACGTGCAAAGATTAGTCAGGATCTTCACGATGCTGTTGGAGCTGATCTTGTACGCATCAACATGATTCTAAATCGCAATGATCACGATGTACCACGCGAGGAACTTGCACGCATAGCGCGTGAAGCCAACCGTACGTTGCGTGATATCATTTGGACAAGTACAGAGTCGCATACAGCCGATGCCGTTGTAGCTTCCGTCATTGAACGTATTCGAACAATCGCACAGGAAGCAGGTCTCGAGCTCATCCTGGAGCTACCTGAAGACATCCCTCGTCACGGTATGTCACCTGAACGCATTCGTGATCTTGTTCTGATTGTTACTGAGGCTACTACGAACATCATCAAACATGCGCAGGCTACCGCAATTCGTGCGTACGTTCGATATTCAGCAACAGTCCTGCATATTGTGATCATTGACAACGGAATCGGCTTTCAAGAGCTGGAAATGCAGCACGGGATGGGACTCCCAGGAATGCGGCGGCGAGCCGAGCGCTCAGGCATAGCTCTAACACTTCGCTCTGCAACGGAAGTTGGGACCACAGTTGAACTCATTATGCCATTCGAGGGGGTAACATGATTCGAGTCGTAGTGATTGAAGATCATCCAGCGATGCGCGAGAGCATCCGTCTTGAACTTGAGCGAGAGCCAGATATCGAGGTTGTTGGAACAGCTGGGACGGCCGCTGAAGGCAGACATCTTCTACTCTCCGTACAAACGGATATCGCAATCGTCGACTTGGTACTGCCTGATTCACCAGGGAGCGCACTGATTGCTGCGCTTCGTTCCGAGATTCCTTCAACAGACTTTCTCGTACTGTCTGCATACGAGGATTACGATCGCATCTATAGCGCGATACTGGCCGGTGCCGTCGGCTACCTCGGCAAGGCCTACATGAACGGCGCACTCGCTGAATCAATTCGTGACGTGCGTGCAGGGGGCTCCCCCATGAGCAGTCAGATCGCTCGAAAAGTTATCCAGGCATTTCACAATATCGTGAAGCCACAGATGCCCCTTGGAAAGCTCTCGGATCGCGAGCAGCAGATCCTGCACATCCTCGTAACTGGCCGCAGCTACAAAGAGATTGCGTCGATGCTCTTCATCAGCGTCGAGACTGTCCGTACACACGTGCGCAACATCTATCGCAAGCTTCAGGTGCACTCAACAGACGAACTTAAAAAGCGCGACATCTACCGAGTGGTATGAACCGGATCGTCATCATCGTCGCAACAACACTCGGCTACGTGTTTCTGAATGGATGCAGTGGCACAGAGCCATACGTTGCAGTTACGCATACCGTGCGGTTGCAACCGCAGCTTGATCGCGACAGCAATGGGTTCTATTATCTCACTCTGATGCGAGATAGGTTCCAGACAGTGCAGCGGATTCAAGGGGCTGTAACGCGAAACGATGGCAAGCCTCTTACCCAAGAACAAAAGATCTGGTGGGAGTCTTCGCATACGTGGACGTTTGCGCAGGGCGATACGATCATGAAGATCATTCGTCGGAATGTGAACGATCAGGGATTCTGGGTAAACGTTGACACGTCTATTATTCAGGCACCGGTCGACATGACAGTTCCTACAGTGAACCCTGCATCGTATGCGCGCCTCGATGGCGAAGTGAATACAATGATCGGTCCGGTGTTGCCAATGCTCGGCGATACAATGACCATCATTGCACGCTGGTACGACCCATGGTACCCGTCAGATACGACGAGCGACATAGTGAAGATCATTTTGCGGTAGC
>CAYXKK010000023.1:0-16826 GCA_964465685.1 uncultured Melioribacter sp. | reverse complement strand
GGTGCGGACTCCATGAGAATGACACTGGATTGACGGATGACTGAAACTGCACCACGCGTGATGAGTACCGCGATGAGCATCGAGATCACGGGATCAATCCACTCCCAGTGCGTCACCGAGAGAATCACGGCACCAATGATCACACCGCCGCTCGAGAGCAAGTCAGTCATCACGTGCAGATAGGCGCTGCGTGTTGTTACGTGTTCGGAACGATGGAGGTACAACGCGCTGATCGCATTTGCAATGAAGCCGATAATCGCAATGGCAAGCATCGACTCCGCATGCACATGAATATCATCGCCAGCGAGACGTCGTATCGCCTCGATGACGATGTAGATACAAATGCCGATGAGGAGAAATCCGTTCGTGAGGGCAGCGAGGATCTCGATGCGACGCAACCCAAACGTATAGCGAACGTCGTGCTTCGCGCGCGCCCGCGCTGCAAGTCGCAACCCGAAGAATGCAATAAGGAGCGACGCGAGGTCGACGAGTACATGGCCGGCGTCAGACAGAAGCGCGAGACTCCCAGAATAGAATCCGCCAACAACCTGCGCAATGAATACGGTTGATGTGAGGGCAATCGCGATGCGCAAGGGGCGAATATCGCGGTGCTCGTGATGGTGGTGATCATGACCATGATGATGGTCATGTCCACCCATGTGAACGTGCATGAACATTAGCGTGTGAAGAGCTTGACGATGTGGTCAGCATGAAGGATCAGAAACACCACGGGTGCGGCGAAGAGCATCGAATCGAACCGGTCGAACACACCGCCATGTCCGGGAAGCAACTCACCGGAGTCCTTTACCGTGGCGTCGCGCTTGAGCAGCGACTCCGATAAATCACCGAGTGGTCCGACGATACCAACAACGGCGCCACACATCAGCGCTGTCGCAAGATCGAGCGATGGCATGAGATACATCGAAAGCACCACAAATCCAGCCGTTGATCCTACGAGGCCACCGATGGCCCCCTCCCAGGATTTCTTCGGACTTACTCGTGGGAAGAGCTTGTGTCGCCCAACCGTAAGACCAACAAAGTAGGCGGCAATGTCTGCCATCCAGACGGATGCGAAGAGCGTCACTACGAGCGAACAGCCTTCTGCGCCCCATGTCCCAAGAAGTTCGGGTTGCTTCGTAAAGCGGAGTCCGATCAGCGATGCCATCGAAATGCCGATGTACGTCACACCGAACATGGTTGTCGAGGTATTGAAGACGGCGTTTTCCTTGGCGCGGAAGAGCTCGATTGAGAGCGTCAGGATTGTGCCGACCATCATCACGAGACCTATCACTGATGCCGATGCCATGAGGCCCCTTGCCCCGTCGCCCACAACCATGTACCCGACGCCCAGGAGCATCGCCGAGGTCACGAAAAGTCCCACCGCCTGATTTGGGCTGGCATGCTTGCTATCGGCAAGGTGATAGAACTCGCGCAGGGCTTGCAGCGCTATCGCCACGATGGCGAGAATGAAGTACCAACTACCTGCATACACCAGGCTCACGGCCAGCGGAATACCAACCGCACCAACAAGAACACGTTTTCCGAGATTCGTCATGACGCGAAGCTACGTACTTTCGCAACCTATGATGGTGTATAATCTTCCCGACAAGGAGTCGTTCAACGTACTCCTCACTGGCGACCCAGATTTTGTTCTGGAGTTTGCCGGCATTCTTGATCGACACGATGTGCCGTTCAGCATCCTTCCTTCGCTCGACGAAATCGACGAGCTTGATGTGGAGCTTGAACTGCTCGAACGTTCTCCACACGGCGACCTCGCTGATGGAGCAGCATACGGTCCGTATGCCGATCGCGTCCTGTCGGACATTCGTGCAACTGCAGGCAGTTACTCTCACATTGTTGAGCTTTCTGTTGCAGCACACTTCGATCGTAAGATTACGTTAGAGATTGCAAGCTCGGTGAATCCGCGTGCAACGGTGATTGCATCTGTGCTGACCAATACTGCTACCGAACTCGGCATGGTTGCCAACGTTGCACAGCGCATCATCGGAGTAACGCTCGTTCCAAGCGTGATGTCAACAGCTACTACAATCGACATGTGTGCTGGACTCAATACAGAAGCCCTACACATCGACCATGCGCGCGCACTGCTCACACATCTTGGCTACACGCTTGAGCATGTCGAAGACCGCGTCGGACTCGTACAAGTTCGTGTACTTGCGATGTTGATTAACGAAGCGGCGTTCTCTGTGATGGAGGGCCTGGCAACACCGGAAGATATCGACAACGCGATGCGTCTTGGCGTGAATTACCCTAAGGGGCTTCTCGCGTGGGCCGACGAGATCGGCATCGGCGTCGTTACACTTATTCTCGATGGCCTGCGTCGCGAGTACGAGCAAGAGCGATACCGTCCGTGCGTGCTGCTCAAACAAATGATGCGTGCTGGCTGGACGGGCAAAGCGGCTGGACGTGGGTTCTTTGTTTACGCCTGATCACTAAATGATTCGCCTATTTCTCGACTTCGACGGAACGATCGCCGTAAATGACGTTGGCGACGAATTCTTCCGCACCTTTGGCGACTTCGAGCGTCTGCACGCCGAACTTTTGCGGGGCGACTACTCGGTTGCTGAGTACTACCGTCGCTCTGCTGCATCGCTCCGCGACATGAGCGACGAAGCCGTTGCTGCATTTCTTGCAGCGCAGGAGCTCGACTCCGGAGCGCGTGACCTGATCGCCTGGGCTCGGCGCGAGAGCATTCCAACCGTAGTTATCAGCGACGGGTTCGACCACTACATTGAGCCACTGCTTGCGCGCGAAGGCATACGTACACACGTCGACCTTGCGTGTAATACTCTGCAGGAGACGGAGACAGGACTTCTTCCCGTGTTCCCTGGTGCAACGGAATCATGCGCATGCTTTTGCGCATCATGCAAGCGTAACACACTCCTTGTGCGCAGCGCGATGGACGATGTACTGATCTATGTGGGCGACGGACGCAGCGATGCCTGCGCTGTTGAGTTTTGCGACGTCGTGTTTGCAAAGGGAATTCTGGCTGCATCGTGCACCGAGCGAGGTATCCCCCATCATCCGTATCGCACGCTCACTGATGTGATGATGATCCTGCAAGCCAAGCTCCGCGATGGCTCGCTCCGTGCTCGTCGACAAGCACGCCTCGCACGCCAGCGTGCAGTGGCAGCCGAATAGCGCATTAAACCAATCGACACTGGTTGCTGTCGAATGCGCACATTTGACCACGAACTCTTGTGAGCACCCTATGACAGCAGTACCCATCCTTCGCGTTTTGATCATTTCAATGCTCGCTCTCGGAGCACTCACCACCACTGCCTCGGCACAGCGTGAGCGCGGACGTGGCAAGGAAGCGCGCAAGGCGCGCGCGGAACTTCGCACCGAACTTCGCACATGGTTTACGAAGTCCGTCTACCCAACGATGAAGCAATGGCACGACGCATATGATGCACAGCTTTCTGCATCCGATCGCGCAACACTTCAGCAGCTTCGCACGGAATCACGTCAAGCACGTGAACGCCTCGAAGACGGTCTCACAAAGCTGCTCACAGCTCCACGTGGCGAACGTCGAGACCTTGCCGAAGACATTCGCGACGACTATCGCACAACGATGAAGTCCATCATTGATCGTGTCGCACCCATTGCAAAATCATCTCGCACGTTCCTACGTGATCTCTTCGACAAGAACGAGACACAACTCGAAACATGGCGTACTGATTCACGAAAGATCGTCGATGCATGGCATGCACGTCACGACGACGAAGGTGATCGTCCACGCAAGAAGATGGGAGGCCTACCACTCCTCGGTGGCGACGGACGCAAGGCTGCACTTCGCTTCATCCTCTGGGATGGCACACTCGAGCAGGCAATCAACGATGATGACGGCGACCGCCCAGACCGTCGCTAAGATCTGGATCGTAGTTTTGTCGTCCGTTGACGCATTCTTTACCTACGATCATTGCACACATGAACATCCTCACAATCTCGGGTTCACTCAAGGCTACTTCATTCAATACGGGCTTGCTCCGCACGCTCGCGCAGATCGCGCCCGAGGGCATCGTGGTGAGCCAGGCATCGATTGCCGACATACCCTTGTTCAATGAGGATCTTGAAACGGCTGGTTTGCCCCCTGCAGTAGCAACCTTGAAGCAGCAGATCGCTGAAGCCGATGGCGTAATCATCTCGACACCGGAGTACAACTTCTCGTACTCAGGTGTTCTGAAGAATGCCATCGATTGGGCATCGCGGGGTCCTGTGCGCCCCTTTGCCGAAAAGCCGGTCGCTACACTCTCGGTGAGTCCCGGAAACTTCGGAGGCATTCGTGCGCAGACCGATCTGCGTCGCTTGATGCACAGCATTGGCGCACATGTTCTGCCAAAGCCTGAGATTGCGATTCCACAAGCGAAGCTGAAGTTTGATGATGACCGACGCTTGACCGACGAAGCAACGCACGCAATGCTCACAGCACTGCTCGAGAAGTTCGGCACGTTCATTCGCACACATCAATCGCAATCAGCGGAGTAACACGATGGATCCGATGATCATTCGTGCACACGAGCGGGGTCACGCATTCTTTGGCTGGCTGGACTCGTACCATACGTTCAGCTTCGGCAATTACATGAACCCGGATCGCATGAACTTTGGTGCGCTTCGTGTGCTGAATGATGATACGGTAGCACCGGGCGAAGGCTTCGGCACGCATCCGCATCACAACATGGAAATCATTTCGATCCCTCTTGAAGGGACAATGATGCATCGCGACAGTATGGGTTCGGAGCAGGCACTCCATGTTGGCAACGTCCAGGTGATGTCGGCCGGTAGCGGCTTAACGCACTCGGAGTACAATGGATCTGCAACAGACGCATTGAAGTTTCTGCAGATCTGGATTATCCCTCACACACGAAATGTGGAACCGCGCTACGACGAAGTCCATGTTGGTGCGTTGACGCCAAACGTTGAACACACCATCATCGCGCCACACGGCCACGGCGGCGCGATGTGGATCCATCAAGATGCATGGCTGAGTCTGACGGATCTTACGGAAGGCGCCTCGCTCCAGCGCGAACAGCGCGCTCCCGGAGTCGGAACGTTTGTGATGCCGATCGAGGGCTCATTGCTGGTGAACAACACGCAGCTTGCACGACGGGATGCTATCGGACTCTATGATGCGTCGACGGTGACCGTCCATGCACAGACTGCGGCTCGTGTGCTGATTATCGATGTGCCCGTAGCGCTCGCCTAACGCGAAGCATCTTCTCGAGCTCAACTCCAGCATAGAGAACAGCACCTAGCAGCACAACCACGAGCCACGATTGAAGATCGATTGCCGTCGTGCCAAAGAACTGCTGCGCAAACGGCGCATAGACGAACACAGCCTGCAGCGCTAGCATCCCTGCGATACTGGCCCACAGCACGCGTTGCTCGAACAGTCCGTGATGTCCTGGACGCGTGTGCGACCGACACGAGACGAGATACATCATCTGCACAACGACAAATGCCGTTGCAGCCACAGTACGCGCATGTTCAATCGTCGATCCTTGCGACATCTCGTACATGTAGAGTCCGAACGCCGATGCCAACAGGAACCCACCAACGGAGATTGTGCGCCAGATCAGGAAGCCACCAAGCAGCTCTTCGTGCGACTCTGCAGGTGATCGACGCATGATATGTGGCGCAGGGGGCTCCACTGCGAGCGGCAAGCCCAGGATAACGCCAGTGGTAAGATTGATCCACAGAATCTGCACAGGCAGAATTGGCAAGGCTATACCGAGTGCAACGGCAGATAGCACAACAAGGCCCTCGCCTACATCAGTCGAGATCGTGAAGGTCAGATACGAACGAATGTTGTCGTACACCGTGCGACCTTCTTCAATCGCTGCAACAATCGTTGCAAAGTTGTCATCGGTGAGCACCATTGCTGATGCATCCTTGGCAACATCCGTACCCGAGCGCCCCATCGCTACACCAATGTCAGCTGCCTGTAGTGCTGGTGCATCATTCACACCATCACCGGTCATCGCAACAACATGTCCTTCCCGCTGCAGCGCCAGCACAAGACGGTACTTCTGCTCTGGCGACACGCGTGCAAATACAGATCCGCGCGCTGCTGCGTGTTGGTGCGCTTCGTCTGACATCGCCTCGAGCTCTCGGCCTGTATAGGACACAACTTCAGCACCGCCAATGCCAAGTGATCGTGCAATCGCTTCGGCCGTTGCACGATGATCCCCAGTGATCATCTTCACCGCAACCCCTGCACGGTGGCATATGGCAATCGAGTGCCGCACATCGGCACGCGGTGGATCTGTCATAGCAACAAGTCCGAGAAACGTCATCGACTGAAGATCGTTCTCGTGCAGTGATGATCGCAGTGGCTCGTGTCGTACCTGTGCGCATGCAAGCACGCGATATCCCTGCTCGGCATATGCGTATTCGTGCGCACGGATCGCATCAACATTCAGTGGTTCAGTCGTTCCATCGTTGCGGAGTTG
The DNA here is from genome assembly GCA_964465685.1 of uncultured Melioribacter sp. Taxonomy (GTDB): domain Bacteria; phylum Bacteroidota; class Ignavibacteria; order Kapaibacteriales; family Kapaibacteriaceae; genus UBA10438. The sequence continues at coordinate 10,353 of CAYXKK010000023.1, read as the reverse complement.
ATCGGTGCAGTGCATAAGCACACGTTCAACCGAACCCTTCATGTACACGAGTGATGTTGCGCCATCAGCAAACGACATCGCCATGTTCTGTCGGTCGCTCGAAAACGGAATCACATCCACCTGGGGCAGCGTGCGATGGAGTTCGTCTCGCTGCATACCGGCCTTGGCTCCAAGGACAACCAGTGCTGCTTCGGTTGGATCACCAACTGCGCTCCACTGTCCTTGCTCCTCAACGATCGACGCGGTTGAGCACAACACACCACAGGCAACGGTTGCGCGGTAGGCTGCATCCTGCGCAACATCGATCGTGCCGTGTGGTGCATAGCCGCGCCCTTCCACCGTATACGCATGCGTTGGTGTCGCCACAGCGACAACAGTCATTTGATTTTCAGTGAGTGTACCTGTCTTGTCGGTACAAATCACCGTAGTCGAACCAAGTGTCTCAACTGCTGGCAGACGTCGAATGATCGCTCTCCGCTGTGCCATACGGTGCACGCCGATGGCGAGGATGATCGTAACAGCAGCGGGCAGACCCTCGGGTATCGCGCCAACACTGAGCGCAACGGCAGCCATCACTGCATCGGTAAACGTGTATCCACGAAGCAGCGCAACACCAATCGTAGCCATAGCTGCGATGATAGTCACGCGCAACAACAACACGCTAAATCGTTGCATACGTCGCGTGATCGGCGTCTCGATGTCGACGGGCTCCGCAAGATGTTGCGACACACGTCCAACTTCGGTATCGGCACCGATCCCGATTACGATGCCTCGCGCACTGCCACGCACAACGGTTGTGGATGCGTACGCCATGTTGGCGCGATCGGCGAGGATACGATCGGCATCGAGCACTTCCGTATGCTTCACAACAGCAACCGATTCACCCGTCAGCGTGGCTTCAGCAACAGAACATTCGCGCGTCCAGACGAGTCGCAGATCGGCAGGCACGGTATCGCCTTCATGCAGCACCACAAGGTCACCCACCACAATGTCGCGACGATCAAGCGTCTGCTGCACACCCGCACGAATCACCGTGGCAGTTCCGTGCACACTCCGCTGCAGCGCACGCATGGCAGATTGCGCACGACCCTCTTGAACGAATCCAATGAGTGCGTTGATGAAGACAATGCCAAAGACGACGGAGGCATCGACAAGTTCGCCCAACAGAAGAGCGAGCACACCACTTCCAAGTAGCAGAAGCACGAGCGGGGCAATGAACTGACGTCCGAGACGCTTCCACCACGATTCAATGGTGCCCGATGGAAGTTCGTTGCGACCCAGCGTGGTTTGTCGTGAACTGGCGTCTTCCGACGTAAGACCATCAACGGTGGATGATCGCGTTAGCTGCTCGACTGTTGCGCAGTCAAGCGTATGCCAGTCGCGATGTCCATGATCGCTCATCCGTGCACAAGATCAACCAGCGTTCGAAGATGTCCACTCGCAACAATTGCACGCGCTGCTTCCATGTCGTGATAGAGCACACGATCCTCCGTGGCAAACGGAATGGCTTCGCGCACATGGGCAACGACGCGCTCCAACGGTGCGCTCGAGGTGAGTGGACGCAGCAAGTCGATGCCTTGTGCGGCACAGAGAAGCTCGATGCCCAGCACGTTCTCAACATTCGTCACAACGGTCCAGAGCTTACGCGCAGCGATGCTCCCCATTGAGTTGTGATCTTCCTGATTCGCAGACGTAGGGATGCTATCAACACTTGCTGGATGTGCATGAATCTTATTCTCACTCACGAGTGCTGCAGCAGTGTACTGCGCAATCATCATCCCAGAGTGCAGTCCACCCTTCGGTGTGAGGAACCGTGGCAAACCGCCCAGCGCATGGTTCACCATGCGCTCGGTGCGTCGCTCGGAGATATTCGCAAGCTCTGCGACAGCAATCGCCAAATAGTCGAGCACTAAGGCAAGGGGCTGACCATGGAAGTTGCCACCCTCAACATGAATGTCATCATCAGGGAAGATGAGCGGATTGTCTGTTACAGCATTCATCTCGCGCTCGATCACACCCTTGGCAAACGCAAGCGTATCACGCGTTGCACCATGCACCTGCGGCATGCATCGCAAGCTATACGCATCCTGCACCTTTGTGTCGTGCGTGCGGTGCGACTCTCGGATGGCACTTCCATGCATCAACGCACGGAGGTTTGCTGCGGACTGAATCTGACCCGGATGTGGACGTGTGGCGTGCAGTCGTGGATCGAATGCATTGTCGGTACCGCGCAACGCATCGCACGACAACGCGCCGATGATATCCGCATGCGCCGCGAGATTCATCGCGCGGTGCAGCGCCAGCGCACCGAATGCACACATCATTTGTGTGCCGTTGATCAACGCCAAGCCTTCCTTTGCTTCAAGCACCACAGGCGTAATGCCATGCGCACGCAATACGTCGGCACTTGGCATGCGAGCCCCCTCCACAACACACTCGCCACGTCCGATGAGAGCAAGGGCCAGATGCGACAGCGGTGCGAGGTCGCCACTTGAACCAACGCTACCCTGCGATGGAACAACGGGAATGATGTTTGCATTGATCATGGCAATCAACGCATCAAGCGTCGAGCTGCGGACGCCTGAATGCCCCTTTGCAAGAGCATTCACGCGCAGAATCATCATTGCACGGACGATTTCTGGTGGTAGCAGCGGACCCATCCCAGCAGCGTGCGAGATGATGAGGTTCTCTTGCAGTGCGTGCACATCTGCCGGAGGAATCACAACGTTGGCGAACTCACCGAAGCCAGTTGTAAGTCCGTACACGACGCGACCCTCGGCGATCCAGCGATCCACCACGCCACGTGCGCGATCAACGCGTGCGCGAGCTTCGGCGCTCAGCTCGATACGCACCGACGCATCGTATGCAGCCTGAACAAGCGTGTCAATTGTCAACGTCTCACCGTCAAGAACCACTACCATCGATTGTATTCCAGAGTGCTGTTAGAGTGTTGCTGCTGTGTCAGGGGGCCAGTGCTTCAACGCAAAGCCCGAGCGTGGGTCGTACTCGCCATACGTTGCTTGCTCGCCAAGCCAATGTCCGAGATTGATATAGGTGCCGCTGCCGACCGTTTCGACGGTAGCGCGATGCCTATGCCCCATCACCACGTAATCGTATCCGCGCGCCGTTTGCTGTGCTGCGAAGTCACGCAGACCATCATGCGGACCGTAGTCTTTGACGCTCGTATGGTCGCGGCTTGTGCGCGAGGTCGCTGCAGCCAGACCAATGCCGAGGTCGGGATGAATCCACCGATACAGCCATTGTGCAACGCGATTGCGCAGCACGCTGCGAAGCATCAGATATCCAGTGTCGTTATGGGCCTTACCGTCACCATGGCTCACGTACAGGCGCTTCGGACCGATCGTCAGATCGATATCGCCCATGTCGATGTTGATGCCGAGCTCGTCACGGAAGTACGTGTAATGTCCGAAGTCGTGGTTCCCAATCAGGTACGTCACCGGCACACCTGCATCCCGGCATTCGGCCAGGGCAGCAAGTGTGCGAACATGCCAGCGTGGGATCACTGATGCGTAATCGAACCAGAGGTCGAAGAGATCGCCCACGATGAAGATATGCGCCGAGCGGGAGGTCGCGGAACGGAGCAGCTGTACCAGGTGTTGCTCCCGGCGACGATCGGTGGCACGATCCCCCAGGCCAAGATGGACGTCCGAGAGAAACGTCACAACCTTGCCATCCGGAACGTCCAACGAGAGCGATCGAACCGAGACCACGGGGTTGAGCATAACGGTAAGATAACGCCGGGAAGGTCGGCGAAGGCTATCTTTGCGGGTCCAGATCAGGAATCCTATGTCTGTTACCAACACAACACGTAAGCGCGTAACCACCCGACGTCTCATCGAGATGAAGGCAAAGGGTACGCCCATTGCATGCCTTACGGCATACGATGCAATCACGGCCGGCATTCTTGATTCGGCCGGTGTCGACGTGCTGCTTGTTGGCGACTCTGTAGGCAACGTAGTGCAGGGTCACGACACAACGATTCCCGTGACGCTTGAGCATATGATCTACCACACGCAAACCGTTGTGGGAGCGGTGAATCATGCACTGATCGTTACCGATATGCCCTTTATGAGCTACCAGGTGTCTCCGCAGGAGGCCTTCCGCAACGCAGGCCGTCTGATGAAGGAGGCCGGTTGTGGCGCGGTAAAGCTCGAGGGTGGACAGCGAGTGTTGGAGGCTGTGCGATTGATGACAGAGAGTGGCATCCCTGTGATGGCGCACCTTGGCCTCACGCCGCAGAGCATCCACCAGTTTGGCTCGTACAAAGAGCGTGGCGCTACCGACGAAGAAGCAGCGCAAATCAAGCGCGATGCGATTGCGCTTGAACAAGCCGGTGCGTTTGCTGTTGTTCTCGAAAAGGTTCCGTCGCATCTCGCGAAAGAAGTCACCGCTAGTATCTCGATCCCAACGATTGGCATTGGTGCCGGACCTGATTGTGATGGACAGATTTTGGTGTGGACAGACATGATGGGCATGTCCACAGAGTTTCGTCCTCGTTTTGTTCGACGCTACGCTGAACTCCATGACGTCATGACGTCGGCCGTACAGCGTTATGTTGCCGACGTGCGCAAACACGAGTTCCCAGGTCCAGAGGAGAGCTACTAAATGGCTCTCGCACCGTATGGGTTCGTTCTTGCACTCGCCGCACTATTTGTGCTCTGCGCGTGCTCGAGCAACATGATTACGCAGCCGCAGGATGTGGTGTTCCCCGATTCGAACGTACGATTCCGCGGTCACGTACAACCGTTTCTCACGGTCACGTGTGCCAACGGCGGATGTCACTCCGACATCACGGCTGCTGGTGGCATTCGACTGACATCGTATTCATCGATCATGTTCGATCGACCAAACCTGATTGTCCCCTCACGTCCCAACGAGAGTGTGATCATTCAGATTCTTGATGGTATTCTTCCTCACCCGTTCGGAAATATCCAGCAGGGCATCACCGCGAATCATATTCGTGGTATGCGTCAATGGGTTACCGAAGGGGCTCTCAACAACTAGCATTCGTCGCGTTTTTTCTCTGGAGTTCTCTACCATGGTTGTACGCAGTTTTCTTTTTGGCCTTCTCGCAGCATTCGTTGTGATTGGTTGTGAGCCAAAGGTTCGTCCGGTTCCTATCGAGTCGCTGAAGGTCGTGACCGATGATGCTCGCAAGTTTGAAATCAAGGTTCCGGCAAACTGGAACATTCAAACGCGCAAGGGCAACATGATTCTTGCAACATCATCGAAGTCTGCTGCCAGCCGCTTCAACACCTTCAGCAAGGGTGAAGGCGGAGCCAAGATTGAGCTTCGTGTAATTCCAATCGACAGCACGAATCCGAATATGGCGGCGATTATCGAGAAGTCGAAGCTTGAGTTTGAGCGCGACACCACAAAGCCGAAGGATATCTCCGATTCACCGGTTCCGATGTACCTCGATGAAGCTGTCACGTTTGGTGGCAAGGTTGGAAAGAAGCTCTCCGTTGAGTTCGACCAGATCGACGGCAAGTGTCGAATGGAGATGTACTTCGCCGAGAATGACTCGCTCGTGACAACGCTCACGCTAGCAGCGTTTGGCAATACGTTCGAAGATTATGAAGCTGAGTTCGCGGAAATCATCAAGTCGGTAAAGCTCGCACAAAAGGTTGTTGTTGCACCGAAGGTCGACACGGCCGCACCGGCTGGCCCAGAACCACCATCGACGACACTTCGTGCGTACGCAGCTGCTGACTTCACGATCAAGATTCCAGACAACTTCCAGGGCACCAAGGGCAGCTCAAAGGGTCTGTCGTCGATGAGCTTTGCTGGTTCACGACTCGACTGCACAATTCAAGTTGATGTGTTCGATGCGAAGGATCAGAAAAATCTCGACAAGATCATCGAGCAGAACAAGGCTCGCTACAACGGCGCAAAGGCTACACCAACAACGGTCAACGGACAGAAGGCGTACTACTTCAACTATGCCGGCGGTGCAAACGTGGGCTCACGCGCCTACTTCACGGTGAAGGGCGACAAGATGTTCCGCATTACGCTGAACTGGTTCAAGGACGAGCAAGCAGTCTACCTGCCTCTCTTTGAGCAGTGCGTAGCGTCGATGAATCTGAAGTAACGCAACCAACGCACATCATTCGAACGCGCATTGGCCGCTGGCTGATGCGCGTTCACTATTTTACGTCCTATGATTCGCATCGCTCTCATCGCCACAGCAACAGCACTCCTGCTTGGAGCATGCGCGGCTACTCCGGTATTGCCAGACCCAACGGGTCCGTCCGTTACAACGTATCGCATTCCAGATTACCTACTCGCGGCGCGTATCGGTACATCGACAACGCTGGTGTACACCACTACAGACATCACACCATCGGATGACACATTGATCACTCCGTATGCAACGTATCGATTCACCGTCATCGATACTGCCGTATCCATTGCACCCCAAAAGAAGGCCATCGCTGTGCGGCGCGAGACTACGCAGGGTGGCGTAACAATCGTCGACACCACCTTTCATTGGGCGGATGCGACCGAACTCATAACATTCGAGCGTCTCATCGACACCGTTGGTCGACGTCGTCTCGCTGCGCCCCTTGCCCCGGGAACAACATTTCCTCGTCGCACACGTGAGGGAACCGAGCCCAGCAACATGTATACAATCGTGACGTGCGTCGACACGGTTGTGACTCCTGTGCGCGTGTTTACGTCGTGTGTTCAGATTCGCATGCAGACAACTGTTGATACCGAATCACAACGCACGCAAGTCACCGACGAGCTTTGGCTTGCACCAGGGTTCGGCATAGTCCGTCAGCGACAAACGCGTGTCGTTACCACGGTATCAACCCTTGAACGTGCCACTTCAATTCTCGAGTCATCACTTGTTGCTCTCTCGCTCTAGTCGCATCACATCGCTGTTTATCGCAGTACTGCTAACGAGTACTACTGCCGTGTTCGCGATCCCGCAGTTCTCTGCACTCACCGGCAACCGCTGCATCAACTGTCACGTAAGTCCTACCGGTGGCGGACTCCGCAACGAACTCGGATGGTACAGTTGGTACGATGTCAGCATGGTGCCACGTAAGTCGTCTCTGATTTCGTGGGCATATCCTGAAGACGAATCGAACCAGTTCTTTGATGGACTGCTCACCGTTGGCATGGACATGCGTGTGCAGAGCACACGCCAGTTCCTCGAAGGATCGTCGCGCGCAACATTCCCCATGCAAGCAAGCTTATACGCTGCAGTAACGCCCGTAAAAGCCGTTACCGTCGAGGGCACATTCAACCTTGCTGCGCTACGCATCAGTGATGTTACACGTAGCACCTATCCCGGACAGCGCATGGGGTCGGCATCGGTGTTGTTTCAGCCCGATGCGTCACTCCCACTGATTCGCGCCGGCTTGTTCCGTCCGTCGATTGGCATGCGGTATGACGATCACACTATGGCGCCGTTCAGCTGGGCCAACACATCCTTGCGTCAGACATATCTCGCGCCTGATTGGTCGGAGTTTGGTGCTGAGTTGAATTACGAATCACTCAAATGGCTCTCGGTGCAAGCTGGCGTGTTCGGCTCCGAAGCTTTGTCACGTCTGCGCGTCAGCAACGGACTTGCATCGCAATCCGTGATTCAAGGAAACAGTCCGACACTTACTGCGCGCGCAGTCGTGTGGCCTCGCGCGTTTAACGACATGCTTAACATGTGGTTCGGCGGATCTGTATTGATCAATGGCGACTTCCGAATGACGAGTGCGTTCGCTGGCATTGGACTTAGCGACCACCTCTCGCTGATGCTCGACTACACCACCACAGAACTCGACGACGCCATTCGTACAAGCAACTTCATGGCAGAGCTCGGCTACCAGGTGTATTCGCCGTTGCTCGTCTATGCGCGCTATGAGCGCTACAGCACCGACCAGGAACTCGCACCGGGTACGATTGCTGCGAACGCAGCCGTGTTCGGCGCACAGATCTTTGTGCTTCCCTACGTCGAGCTTCGTCCCGAGTACCGCATCTGGGACACCTGGAAGGAAGGCACGGCCAATCGCTGGAATCTCCAACTTCACCTCTTCTACTAAGGCACGCACATGATTTGGCGCTTGCTCATCATCATCGGCATCGTTGGCATCCTCGTAGGGGGCGGCCTATGGTTCAAAGACGGACGGCAGATCTTCTCGAAGGATCGTGAAGAGATTGTGACGATCGTCAAGGATCCTCTCTTTGGTACCGAAACAAAGCAGGTCACCTATGAACCACGTTTCCGCTTCGGCTTGCTACCTCTGGATGCAACGCCGCAGGCAATTCCGGCAAGCCTGGCCTTCGTTGCGGGAACCTCGCTCGTGCTGATCGGGTTGGGATGGTGGAAGCTTCGTTCGAAACAATCGTAAGGGATTTAGCATGTCATCACCATCATCACGACGTCATTTCCTCCGCAGCGCCGCTGCATCGATCGGACTCGCCATGTCGGCTGCAACCGTAGCGACACTTGTCGCTGGTTGTGAGCGGGATGAGTCAAATCCGACACCTTCGGGTACTACCTTTACCGTTGATATCACGACCATTCCTGAGCTCGCAACCGTGGGTGGCATCACACTGCGTCTGGTTGCCGGACTTAACGGTGGCGCACCGGTATTCATCTCACGCATCGCGTCGAATACGTTTGTTGTGTTCAGCTCGATCTGTACGCACGCCGGCTGTGAAGTAAACCCTCCTGCTGCTGCCGGAGCCGACATCATCTGCAGCTGCCACGGTGCACAGTTTGCCTCCTCCGACGGCGCTGTGAAGCGTCAACCGTCGTCTGGTCGTGCAACAGACCTTAACCGATTCCCATCGGCGTTTAACTCGTCAACGAACATTCTCACCATCACGGCGTGAACCAACTCCCCGCATCTCTGCACGATGCGGTGCGCACATCATACGATGATGTCGTGCATCGAGGTCGACATCTCTCCACAGCATTCGAACAGCTATTCCGTGAATTGCGTCCGTCAGCCGACGATGCGCGCACTCTTCGCGTAACGCTGATGCAAGCTGTGCGCTATGCCGACATCGATACAGCGCTCCGCGGCGAACTCGATGGTCTGGTGGATCCCGATCGTGCTGCACTTCCGCAGCTCCTGCGCGATGGCATCACACAGGCATACGGCGATGCTGCACACAACGTGATCGCGGCGTTACTCGCGGATGCACCAACGTTCATTCGCGTGAACACGCTCAAGACGACGGTGAAAGAATGTGTGGCAGCCCTGACTGAGTATCAACCAACGATTGTTGAAGACGATGCCGTACGCATTGCATCGCCGTTCGGATTGTTTACATCACAGGCGTTTCGTAGCGGCTGGTTTGAACAGCAAGACATTACATCGCAGCGAGCAGGACATGAACTGCACGTCGAGCCGGGTCAGCGCATTGTTGACGCATGTGCAGGTGCTGGTGGAAAGACGTTGTTGTTTGCAGCTGCGATGAAGAATCGCGGACGCATCATCGCGCTCGATACGAGCAGCGAGAAGCTTACCGCGCTCAAGCAGCGATGCATTCGCGCAGGCGTAGATATCGTCGATGCACGCCCCATAACATCCACAAAAACCGTCAAGCGTCTGGCCGACTCTGCAGATGGCGTATTCATCGACGTGCCATGTAGCGGCACTGGTGTGATTCGTCGGAACCCAGACATTCTCATGAACCTCAACGAGCAGATGCTCAACGAGCTCATCACCGTTCAAGCAGAGATCCTTCGTCGCAACGCCAGGATTGTCCGCGTCGGCGGCAGTGTTGTCTATGCAACGTGCAGCATCCTTCCCTCCGAGGGCAAGCAGCAGATCGAACAGTTCTGCGCATCGGACGAAGGTGCGGCATTTACGCTCGCTTCGGAGTGGAGCACGCTTCCCGGGGATAACGGTGGAGATGGGTTCTATGTGGCACGTCTTACACGAACGCGCTAACGCGTAGCGACCGCATGACACGCGACTACACCATCGTGATCTTTGACGGCGTGTGCACGTTGTGCAACCACACCGTTGACTTTCTGATGCGTCACGACCCATCCGGCGAGTTTCGCTTTGCGTCGTTTCAGTCGCCCATCGGCGAAGAGCTCCTTGCATCGCACGGCGTGATGGGTCCGCCCACCACGGTCTACGTGATTACACGCACCAACACGCTCATCGTCGAGAGCGATGCCATGATCCACCTCGGCACCATCATCGGCGGACCCTGGCGCGTGGCCGCACAGATCATACGTATTGTCCCTCGCGGGCTGCGTAACACCATCTACCAATGGACCTCCCGAAACCGCTATCGCTGGTTCGGCAAGCGTAGCACCTGCCGGGTGCCCACCCCCGAGGAACGATCACGGTTTTTGTAGGGGGC
>CAYXKK010000022.1:0-24216 GCA_964465685.1 uncultured Melioribacter sp. | reverse complement strand
GGGTCTCGCCCCTACAACACCTTTTGCGTGATGATCGACGCGAATCGATAAACGCGTGTCGAACGTTAATCCCGTAGGGGCGACCCTATGTGGTCGCCCCTACGGGATATGCGTCGCCCCTGCGGGATGAACGTTTCAACGCCCCCTTACCCACCCATCTGGCGGGCGATTTCAGCGAGTGTTTGCTCGCTGAGTTTCTTCTGTTCGAAGACGGTGCGGAGCATCTCCCACGAATAGATGCCGCTGTCGTGTGCATCCTTCCATGCTGCTTGCACGCCGTAGTTGCCAACAGGCGTGAGTGATGCGAGCTCGTTCATTCCGGGTTGAAAGGTCTTCATGCCGGGAAACACTGTTTGCCCCATGATCTCTTCACCAGTGCAATACGCGCATGGACATGCCTCGCGGAGGTCAGACAGCAGGATGGACGATGTGAATCCGTCGCTCCATTGTGATGCGAGGACGACGTCGTTGACGCGCTTGAGGGAAATCGGATGATGCATGTCGCAAACTTCCAGATTTTTTGGGCACGCTCTACCCAGTGTGCGACGAACGAGGAACTTCCACTGTCTGGTGTCGTAGATTTGCCATTCTGATTTTCACTGGCAATGCATAGGCACCCGATATGGAGTCCCGCTACAAAAGCTTCGTTTCTGTTGAACACCTCGCCGATCACGTCGGAGAAGAGGTAACACTCAATGGTTGGGTGTACGACAAAACGGAAAAAGGCAAACTCGTCTTCATCAAGCTCCGCGACGGAAGCGGCACGGTGCAATGCGTCCTGTTCAAGCCAAATGTAGCCGAGGATATCGCCACGGCTGCGCAAGGACTCACGCAAGAATCATCGGTGTCGATCACAGGCACAGTACGCAAGGAAGAGCGCTCGCCAACGGGCGTCGAGCTCGACGTAACCAACATCCGTGTGTGGCAAACCGCGAAGGACTATCCGATTTCGCCAAAGGAACACGGTGTGGAATTCCTGATGGCACATCGCCACTTGTGGCTGCGGTCTGCACGTCAGCATGCGATCATGCGTGTGCGCGCAACCGTGATCAAGGCGATCCGCGATTTCTTCGATGGCAATGGATTCCGCTTGATGGACTCGCCGATCTTCACGCCAAACGCGTGTGAAGGTACGTCGACGTTGTTCGAGACAGAGTACTTCGATCTTGGCAAGGCGTATCTCACGCAGTCCGGACAGCTCTATGCCGAAGCAAGTGCCATGGCGCTTGGTAAGGTGTACACGTTTGGTCCAACCTTCCGCGCGGAAAAGTCGAAGACACGTCGCCACCTCACAGAATTCTGGATGGTGGAGCCAGAGATGGCCTACTTCGATCTCAACGACGACATGGATCTTGCCGAAGATCTCGTTGAGTACATCGTGCAAACAGTCCTCAAGACATGTCAGCGCGAACTCGCAACACTCGGACGTGACGTATCGAAACTCGAAGCGGTGCGTCGCCCCTTCTATCGCATGTCGTACACCGAAGCTGTTGAGTGGCTCAACAAGAACGATGTGAAGTTGAATCGCAAGCAACCTGATGGATCAGAAGTTCAAGTTGACTTCCCATGGGGCGAAGACTTTGGTGCGCCACAGGAAGAAGCCATCATGCAGCAGTTCGATCGTCCGTGCATCATTCACCGCTACCCAACAGAGGTGAAGGCGTTCTACATGAAGCGCGATCCGGAAAACGAAAAGGTTGTGCTTGCGATGGACATGCTCGCTCCGGAAGGGGCTGGCGAAATCATCGGTGGTTCGCAGCGTGAAGACGATCATGATCTTCTTCTCGAGCGCATCCTGCACGAGAACCTTCCTCAAGAAGCATTCCAATGGTATCTCGATCTCCGGAAATTTGGCTCGGTCCCGCACTCAGGGTTCGGCCTCGGTGTTGAACGCACCGTGAAGTGGATTACTGGCGCAGAGCATATTCGCGAAGTGATCCCATTCCCACGAATGATCTACCGTATTCATCCATAAGCTGTTCGCCACGTGCGAGCATCGTACTACTAGAGTTGTTATGCAAACCGAGACAGGTGCTGAGAATGTTGTGTGGGATCTTTCCGATCTCTACACGAGTGTTGGTGATGATGGGCTAGGCAAGGATCTTTCTACGATTGAAGAACGCTCGAAGGCGTTCAGCGATCGCTGGTATGGGAAGATCGGTACGCTCTCCATCGCTGACTTCATGACGATGGTTCAGGAGTACGAGCAATTGTCGGAGACCTATATCCGCATGGGTTCGTTTGTGAATCTGATGTACTCAACCGACTCGAACAATGCCGATTATGGTCGCATGCTTCAGCGGGTCCGTGAGGTATCCGCGCGTGCATCAAGTCACACCGTTTTCTTCAACGTGCAGATCACACAACTGCCAGATGAACGTTTGAAGCAGCTGCTGGATACTCCTGAGATGACGTCACGCCGTCACTGGCTTGAGAACATCATTCAAGAGAAGGCACACATGCTTACCGAGGATGGTGAGCGTGTAATGTCGGCGAAGGCAAACACATCGCGGAGCTCGTGGGTGCGTCTGCACGACGTACTCATGAATGGTGCATCGTTTACCGTGCGCGGTGAAGAAATGCCGCTGGCTTCGGTATCACGGTTGATGTTCGATGCCGACCGTGACCTGCGTAAGGACGCTGCGGATGCTCTTTCTGCAGGCCTTGCTAAGGATGCAGAACAACATGCATACGTGTTCAACACCATCATTGCCGATTGCGAAGCAACCGACCAACTGCGCAAGTATCCAACGTGGATTTCGAGTCGCAACAAGAGCAACGAAGTTTCTGATGCAGCCGTTGAGACGTTGATTCAGAGCGTCGTGAAGCGCTACGATCTTGTGCATCGTGCGTACGGACTCAAGAAGAAACTGCTCGGACTCGACACGTTCTATGATTACGATCGCAATGCTGCCGTTGGCTCGGAGTCGCGCCACTGGTCTTGGCAGGAAGCCAAGGATATCGTGATCCAAACGTACACCGACTTTGATCCTAAGGCTGGTGAGATTGCAGCGATGTTCTTCGATCGCAACTGGATCCATGCGCCGGTCAAGAAGGGCAAGCGCTCGGGAGCCTATGCAGCACCAACGTGTGCATCTGCTCACCCGTACATCTTCACGAACTTCACGGGCACATCACGCGACGTCGAGACGCTTGCACACGAGATGGGTCACGGCATCCATCAGTACCTCTCGCGCTCTGCTGGCTCGTTGCTGATGTACACGCCGCTAACAGTTGCTGAAACAGCAAGCGTGTTCGGTGAGATGCTGACATTCAAGAAGTTGATGGAGTCAACAACGACGCAGGAAGAAAAGCTTGCGCTTATGATGTCGAAGATCGACGGCATGGTGAACACCATCTTCCGTCAGATCGCACTCAATCGTTTCGAACATGCTATGCACGTCACACGTCGTGCAGAGGGTGAACTCACCGTAGCGCAGATCAATGACATTTGGCTTCGTACACAAAGCGAGCAGTTCGGCGAAGCAGTTGTGCTGCGTCCTGGATACGAAACATGGTGGTCGTACATTTCGCACTTCATCTCAACACCGGGCTACGTGTATGCGTACTCGTTTGGCGAGTTGCTTGTGTTGGCGCTGTACGAGCTCTATCAAAAGGATCCAGCAGGGTTCGTACCGGAGTACATGAACCTTCTCGCTGCAGGCGGATCAAAGCGACCAGAAGATTTGTTGACACCACTTGGCGTCGATATCACAGACCCTACGTTCTGGAACCAAGGTCTGGCAGTTGTTGAGCGCTTTATTGGCGAGGCTGAGAAGCTGGCTGGCCACTAACCTTAGCCGCGAGCGTTAGCACGCAGTCGACATACGCATTGCTGTTGTTGTAGTGATGCACGGCGGCTCGCTGTTGCGACTCAGCAGCGCCCCAGCCATTCTTCCGCAAGTAGTTTGCGACACTTACCACGGCATCATCGAGATCATTGAGATCGATGGTGCCGTCGTTGTCTCCATCGGCTGCCCAGGAGAGATACGACGACGGAATGAACTGCGGCATACCGAATGCACCAGCCCAGGATCCGTGAAGTGTATGCACGTCCATTGTGCGTCGACGGTGAATTTCTTGGAGAGCTTTCAGTTGCTCGGCCGACCACTTTACCTTGCGCGCGGCACGCTTCTGAATTGCAGCGCGTACGCTGTCGATCTTTGTTGAATCGATCTTCTGCGCCGTCATCACAGCTGTAGTATTCTTGTCGACAAACTCACTGTCGCTTGCAAGTAGCGTACTCAGATACACACTCGCAACGTGATTCTTGCCGAGAACAACGCCGTGCTTGGATTCCACCCAGAGGAGTGACGCGATGACTTCCTTTGGCACGCCATAGATGGAATCAGCGCGACGTAGGAGTGAATCGTGCTTCGTTAGAAACGAACGAACCTTTGCGACGGATTGCGGTGTGAGGTTGAAGCTATAATCGGGCTTGGACGCGTAGTTTGTGACGTTCACGCGGACGTACTTCTCGTCGAATGCCGTTCCAGGTGCAAGCACAACGCCGGCAAGAAACGCAGAGTCTACGCCGAGAGAACGCGCACGCTGTATCGCGCGCGAGAGATGTGTTTGTCCAACACTGGGCGCGGGCAGGAGATCGTCTCCACCGCTATGCTGTGCTTGGCATGCAATGGACGTCAGCGCAACAGCAAGAAGAACGTAACTACAAACAACGAGTCGATGCATACAACGAAACTACTGCGAACGCACAACATGCTCATCATCGTGATGGCAATCATCTTTACGATGAGTGCGTTGCCGCATTATCTGCTTGCACAACCACGCTTGGTAATGGAAAATGAAGTTGCGTGGGGCACGGTGATTCCTCCAACGCCGAAGAAGGAAGATCAGCAGATTCATCGCACGGTGGCGATTACCAACGCCGGTGATAGTACACTCGAGATCGGCGAGGTGCGCGTGCAGTGCGGATGTACATCAGCGCCGCTCGACAAGAAGCGTCTTGCACCAGGTGAGCAGACCTCAATGCACATCAGTGTCTCGCTTCCTGCAGGCAGTGGAACCTTCTCGAAGTATGTCACTGTGTTCTCCAATGACCCAAGTGGCGCGCACGTGCTGCGACTCAAGGCAGACGTAGTGCGACCGATTCAGCTCGAGAGTGGTTTTCTCGCCTTCAATCGTGGCGATGTAGGTGCGCCATCACTTGCGGAAGTTGAACTCGCTGTGCACGTCGATAGCGTTGTGACGATTTCAGCATCAACACCAACACCCGGTGTGCGCGTGCTCACACCTATGCCATTGAAGGCGTCACGCGGCGAGCGTGTGAAAATCGTCTTCGAGTACACACCAACGGCGCCTGGTCCGTTCAATGTGATCGCAGCGATCAACACATCGCTGAGCGGCTACGAAACGATCGATGTTAGCGGCTACGGCGTAGCGACGAGTCAGCGGAAGTAACACGCTCGAAGATCACAAAGCCACCCTCCTCGCGAAGTACACGCAGGTTCGGGTGTGTGCGCCACGGATCAGCATCCGTGATACGCGCAACGAAGTATGCGGGTTTGTCGATAGCCCCTTCAAGGAGGTAGGGCTCCCACGCATCTACAGCTACACCGTTTGCTGCACCACTGAGGTGATATGGCTTGTCGGTGTAGAACAGATGCGCGTAGCTCTTCATCGTGAGCGGCTTGACGTAGACATCCTTGCCCTTGAGCGACTCGTAGAAGTCCAGAGCAGCCCCTTGCGTGTATGGTTCAATGCGTGGAGCGACGAGCGGAAGGAACAACGCGACGAAGAGCATCACGCTTCCGAAGAGCACGCCGATACTCGCAGGTAGGTTTCCACGACGTTGCAGAAGCCATGCTGCAAGCAATCCGATCAAGAGCACGAGTCCGATCCATGGTTCAATGCCGATCCAGTCAACATCACGCATGATTGCTGCGCGCAGGTACTTGTCGCGGAATGACGGAAGCGCGAGGAGCGCGTCGCGATGTTGAAATGCCCAGGGTACCAGTACGGTTGCACTTGTGAGCACAACGCCCACGATGCTCAGTCCGATCGTTGTTGGAAGCTTCCAGTGACCACGTGATGTCAGCATGCGCTCGAGTGCAAGCGCAGCAAGGAATGTCAGTGGCAGATATGTCATTGAGCTGTAGTGGACGATCTTGGTTTTCACGAGAGAGAATACAACCAGCACGACTGCACCGAGCACGATCATCCAGACGCGCATCATGCGTTGCAATGGCGTTTCATCAGTAGTGCTACGGATGCCCCCTCCAATCAGCATTGAAGCAGGGTAGCAACCGATGGCAACAACCACGGGATGGTAGTACCATGGTTGCTCGTGACCTGCGTCTCCCGTGGTGAGTAACCGCACCTGATACGCGAGATTCTCCATGATGAATGTTGGTCCGTTCTGGATGTAGTCCACGATGAACCAGATCGATGCTGTTGCAATCGTTGTTGCACTTGCAACGAGCACTTGCTTCCATGGTAGCGGCATTGATCGGCGCAGTACGATCCATGCGATGCCTGTCGTGAGCATCACCAACCCAAACCCCACGGGCCCCTTTGTCATCACAGCCGCACCAGCAAACACACCTGCGATCAACGCATTGCGAAGCGTTTGCTGTTGCGTTGACTTCATCATCCACCATACGCTCAGGAAGATGAACAGGTTGAAGAGCGGATCGATGATTCCCGAGTGGAAGTAGAACGTTGGCAACAGCGATCCAGCATAGACAACGCACCAGAGAATGCCCATGCGATTGGAATACAAGCGAGTGCCGATGCTGTGCAATACCAGCATAGTGACGATACCGAGGAGTGCATTCGGGAGGCGTGCGGCAAACTCGTTGATGCCGAAGGCCTTCATGCAGAGCACTTGGAGCCAGATGAAGATAGGGGGCTTCTCGTAGAACGGACGGAAATCGATCTGCATGTGCATGTAGTCGCCCGACACGATCATCTCGCGTGCGCACTCAGCGAAGTTCACCTCGTCCCAGTCGAACAGTCGTACGCCCCCTAAAAATGGGAGGAACAGGAGGGCAGATACGACGACGATCAGGACTTGCGTGCGGCGGATTGACATACGTTGGACTCCAGAGAGAAGCAGTACGAAAATACTCTGTGTTCTCTCGGCTTTGCTCGTGATATTAGCAGACAAGACATTCTATGGTGGACTATGAATCTGGTTCGTCGACTCCTTCTTGTCACGTTGCTTCTTGCGCCGTATGCACTTGTCGCTCAGTCACCGGTGGAGCAGGCATGTGCCGCGTTTGATCAAGCTGTTGAACGCATGGACCTTCGCACAGCGAAGGCAACGCTCACAGCATTGCAGCCTCCAGCGTCGAATGCATACGATGTGTTGTATCGCATGGCGCGATTGCATGTATTGCTTGGCAATGACGAGCGCAACGAGCAGCAACAGCTTGCTTTGTACGAGAAAGCGCTCGACTACGGCAACCGTGCCGTTGCCGCCAATGCCAAGGGCATGGGTGGGTACGTTTACCGTGCTGCTGCGAATGGGAAGATTGCTCTATTCAAGGGAATCTTCAGTGTTGCTGATGTCGTAGCGCGCGTACGTGACGATGCATCGCAAGCTATTCGGTTGAACAACGACACACCGAAGATGCTTGCTGCAGCGCACTACATTCTTGGTCGTGCCCATTTGAATCTTGCAAAGAAGCCCAAGCTGTTTCGTTCGCCACTAGGATTGGGATGGGGCTCGATTGACGAAGCATTCCGAAACCTGAAGCGCGCTCGCGAGCTACGTCCGGGCTTCATCATGTTCGAGCTCGAGTATGCGAACTGTCTAGCCGAAATGGATGACGATAACGGCGCGATCGCACATGCACGCACGATTGCCGGTATGCGCAATCAGGAGCCTGGCGATCCTCAACGAAAGCAGGACGCACTGGAGCTGATCAAGGACCTCGAGTAAGTCATTAAACGACGGTAACATGGCACACGTCGCATGTAACGTTTCCAATCGAGCATGATTCCTGATGTATGTTGAATGGCATTTCCTGAGGATGTAATGTCGACACTAACGAAATACACCGGACCCTGGGGCAAGCGCGAGGCGGCGCACCTACTGCGTCGATGTTCGTTCGGCGCTTCGCCGTCGGAACTTGCCGCTGCGGCAAAGAACGGATTGGATGCAACGCTCACATCGGTGTTCGCGCCGGTTGCGCCGTCTACACCGCCGACCCATCCCAATGATGATTCGCAGTGGGTTCCAGCCGCTGGAAAGGTTTGGACAAAGACGGCAATCGTGACCGATCAAACGAAGCCAGATCTCTCCACCGGGTACGATCTCGGCAAAGGGCCGGCATTTTATAACAACATCACGAAGCAGTGGTGGTTGAAGTCGATGATTCACGGACCGATTTCGATTCATGAGAAGCTCACGCTATTCTGGTCGAATCATTTCGCAACGGAAATGCAGATCGTTCAGAACGCGGTCTTCTCGTTCGAACTCCTCGCATACATGCGCGTCAATGCCTTCGGCAACGTGAAGGACATGGCACGTCGTGTTACGCTCGATGCGGCGATGCTGCGATACCTCAACGGCAACGTGAACACTAAGGGCTCGCCTAATGAGAACTATGCACGTGAGTTGATGGAGCTGTTCACGACAGGTAAGGGACCACTTGCCGGACCAGACGACTATACCACATTCACGGAACAGGATGTTCGTGCGGCTGCACGTGTGTTAACAGGATGGCGCGACTTTGGTCCGCGCGACCTTACTGTGACTGCTGGTGATCGCGACTACCGTGATAACGAACCACGATTTGCGCCGTTGTTTGCAGACAATCCAAACGTCGTCTTTATAGCTGCGAATCACGACACAACAGACAAAGTGTTTTCTGCGCGCTTCAATAATCGCGTAATCAAAGGGCGCAGCGGACAGCAGGCGGGCATTGAAGAGCTCAATGAGCTTCTCGACATGCTCTTCGAACAGCCAGCTACGGCGCGCTACATCGTCACGCGACTTTATCGATTCTTCGTCAACACGGCGATCACGGACGATGTACGTCGTGACATCATCGACCCACTTGCAGCGGATCTCCGTTCGAATGGCTACGTGGTTGGACCTGTTCTGCAGCGCCTCCTCGCATCGGAACACTTCTTCGACTCCGCGCTCTTAGGCTGTCAGCTTCGCAGTCCAGCCGATGTTGTTGTTGGAACACTACGTTCTACACCAACATGGATCGCACCAACAGACAAGGCTCTTGCAAATCGCCTGTATGGTGCATTCATGTCGTCCTTGATCGGTCAGCAAATGGATTTTGTCGATCCAAACAGCGTCGCCGGTTGGGAGGCATACTACCAAGCGCCCGACTACGATCGTATGTGGCTCACAACGGCAACGCTTCCATTGCGTAACGGATATACCGATGGGTTACTCACAAACAACGCTGCACTCGGACGCAAGCCGATCCTCGACACAGTGGAGTTTGTGAAGGGGCTCACCGATGTTGGTGATCCGCTCGGTGTGATAGAGCAGATCAACGAAGTGTTCTTTGCTGTGCCATTCAGCGAGGCTACGACGATGATGCTCGCTGAAGAGGTGTTGATGAACGGCGGACGGTACTACGAGTGGACAGCTCTGTGGAACGCGCACATGCAGAATCCTACGAACGGACCGGCGCGCACCGCCGTGAAGACGCCGCTCGATCGATTGTTCAAGTACATGTTCCGCATGGCGGAATACCAACTCGGATAAGGAGGTACCACAATGCGAACAACAAACCCTGATCTGAGTCGCCGCTCGTTCATTACCCGCGCTACGGGTGCGATCACGCTTCCATTGGTTCTCAACGGATTGCCACTGCAAGCCTTCGATGGTCCATTAGTGAATGACCTGTTCAATGCGAATGTTGAAACGGATCGTGTCCTCGTCCTCATTCAGCTCAATGGTGGTAATGACGGTTTGAATACCGTAATCCCGCTTGACTCATATGACACGTATCAGAAGCTTCGGAGCAACATCGCGATACCAACGGACAAGGTGCTGAAGCTTCGAGAAGAGTCTGGACTCCACCCAGCCATGAAGGGAGTGCATCGCCTGTGGTCGGAACAGAAGATCGGTGTCGTGCAAGGCGTTACCTATCCGAATCCGAACCAGTCGCACTTCCGTTCTAACGACATCTGGATGAGTGGCAGCTCGTCAAACGTCATTGAACCCACCGGTTGGGTAGGTCGCTACCTCAACACGCAGTACCCAACGTATCCAGAAGGCTATCCGAATGCCGCGATGCCAGACCCTATTGCGATTCAAATGAGCGCAGTTGTCGGACTTGCACTCACCGGATTGCAACGTCAGTCAATGGGTATTGCACTTCAGGACCCAGAGGCATTCTACCGACTTGTGAGTGGTTCTGATGAGCCAGGAACGGACGTTCCTACCTCGGCCTACGCAGCGAGCAACGTGCGCTATGTGCGCGAAGTACAGTCGAAGTCGATGCAGTTTTCGACAGTCATCAAAGCAGCGGCGGATAAAGCGAAGAACATCGCCGAGTATCCGACGAACAATCGTCTTGCTGATCAGCTCAAGATCGTTGCACGTTTGATTGCTGGTGGACTCAAGACACGTGTCTACGTTGTGCAGTTGAATGGCTTCGACACACACGCCGCGCAAGTTGATGAAGAAAACTCCACTATTGGTGCACATGCATTGTTGCTTCAGCTTGTATCAGATGCCGTAGCTGCGTTCCAGAGTGATATTGAGCAGTTGGGTGCTGGTGATCGTGTTGTGTCGATGACCTTCTCTGAATTTGGACGTCGTGCGGCGTCGAATCAGAGCTTGGGTACTGATCACGGAACAGCTGCACCTCTCTTCTTCTTCGGCGTACCTGTTGAGCATGGCATTGTTGGATCGAATCCAGACCTCGAGAATCTCGAAAACGGAAATCTGCGCATGCAGCACGACTTCCGTCAGATTTACGCAAGTGTGCTCCAGCAGTGGTTTGGTGCTGAGCCCGAGGTGATACGATCAGTACTCTTCGATCAGTTCTCTACGGTGAAGGTGATCAAGGGTGGTACAACGTCCGTATCGGAACACGCTATCTCGGATGGCAGTGTACGATATGATGCGCCATACCCGAATCCCGTGAGAGACGTAGCAACACTTCGCATGGCTGTGTCGCAGGAACAGCATGTTCGCATGGATGTCTTCGATGCACGTGGGTTCCACGTAGTCACGCTGACTAACGCTGTGCTTGCTGCCGGCGAGCATGCGCTGACGTTCGATGCGACGCAGTTGCCGAGTGGTTCGTACCATGTCCAGGTGCGTGCACGCGGTGAGGTTCTTCACCGCGTGGTTGTGGTTGCACGATAACTTTCTGCGCTCGCCGGATACTCGGCGGTATATTCGCACATGTCGTCGTCAGCGCCAACTGTATCAGTCATCGTCCCATGTCGTAACGAGGTTCGTACCATCGCTCAGGTGTTACGCGATCTCGATGCGCAGACGTTCTCCGATGCGTTCGAGGTTGTGATTGCCGATGGAATGTCGACCGATGGAACACGAGAGCTATTGGCAGAGCTGCAGCAGGCGAAGTGGGACTTCGAGCTGCGCGTCGTCGACAACCCTGCGCAGATCATCCCAAGTGCACTCAATCGCGCTGTTGAAGCATCGCGCGGCACGTACATCGTGCGCGTTGACGGACATTCGCGCATTGGACCTACCTTTCTCACCGAAATTGTTCATCCCCTTCGCAGCGGCATGGCGGATGTCGTTGGTCCACAGATAGCATTGATCCCAGGTTCGTCCTCTCCCCTTGCACAAGCAATCGCAGTGTGTTCGGGAAGTGCACTTGGCACAGGTGGCACAGCTTCACGTCGGGTATTGACAGCGCCCGTTGATGTATCGCACGCCGTTATGTCGTGCTACCGACGTGAAGTATGGGAGCGCAATGGTGGATACGATGAAACGCTCCTCTCGAATGAGGATTTCGATTTCGACATTCGTGCGCATCGGGCAGGTGCACGTATACTCGCACTGCCGTCGCCTGTCTTCAAGCTCGTAGCTCGTGCAACGCTTGGTGCGCTTGCGCAGCAACGTTGGCGCTATGGATGGTGGAAGGGTGCCGTGCTACACAAGATGCCATCGTCGCTCCACATGCGTCAGGTTATTCCTGTGATTGCACTGCTCGGAGCAGTAGCACTCACCGTTGCGGTTGCACTCGGTGCAGTTTCCTTCACGGCGTTAGTCTGGTGCGCATCGGTGTACTGTGGCATTGCGATCATGACTGCACTCGCTGAAGCGAAGCGCTATCCCACTGCTACGTCACTCATCGTTGCAACGGTAACCGCGCCAATCATCTTTGCCATCATTCATGGCGTGTGGGCCTGCGGCGTGTGCGCCGGGCTCGTCGTAAACCCGCGTCGTTAAGACGATGCGCGTGCTGTCGGAGTATCGCTGACTTCGAGAAGGGGCGCAGAGCCGCGCTCGACAACATCTGCTGTGATGACGCACTTGCGCACACCTTGCACATCTGGCAGACGGTACATGATTGGATTCATGACCTCTTCCATCACGCCACGCAGTGCGCGTGCACCCGTGCGACGTGCCTTCGCCTTTGCCACGATGAGTACCAATGCATCGTGCTCGAACTGAAGCTCGACACCTTCAAGAAGCAGAAGCTTCTGGTATTGCTTTACGATGGCATTCTTTGGGTTCGTCAGAATATCCAGCATCGCCTCATCGCTGAGTGGATCCAATGCTGTGATCACCGGCAAGCGACCAATGAACTCTGGAATAAAACCGAAGCTCATCAAATCTTCCGGCTCAACTTCGCGCAGCAACTGCGTTGACTCTTCTACGGTTGCTGCAGTTGGAGCGGTGAAGCCCATCGTTGATGGACGCTTGCGACGTGCGATGATCTTTTCGAGACCTTCGAATGCGCCGCCACACACGAACAGAATGTTCTTTGTGTTGACGTAGATCAACGGCTGCTCAGGATGCTTACGTCCACCCTTCGGAGGAATACCTGCGATGGTGCCTTCAAGCATCTTCAACAGACCCTGCTGAACACCTTCACCGGATACGTCACGTGTGATTGATGCTGAGTCGCTCTTGCGTGTGATCTTATCGATTTCGTCTACATAAATAATGCCACGCTCTGCACGCTCAACGTTATAGTCGGCATTCTGCAGCAAGTTCACGATGATCGATTCCACATCGTCGCCAACGTAACCGGCCTCTGTGAGCGTTGTTGCATCGGCAATCGCAAACGGCACATCAAGAATCCGTGCAAGCGTTTGTGCAAGCAACGTCTTCCCTGTTCCTGTAGGACCAAGCAGGAGGATGTTGCTCTTTTCGATGTTGACGTCGTCGAATGCACTTACAAGGTTCTCAGCTTGCAGACGCTTGTAGTGATTGTAGACTGCAACAGAGAGCACTTGCTTTGCAGCGTCTTGTCCGATCACATGCGTGTCCAGCTGACGCTTGATTTCGGATGGACGTGGAAGTGCGGCAATGTCGGAGCGCAACGTAGTCGTTGGTTGATTCTTCCGAAGAATCTCAACTGAGTTCTGAACACAGATATCACAGATGTACACACCCTTACCTGCGATCAGGCTCACGACTTCGCGCGAGCTCCGACTGCAGAACGAACAATGGAGTTCTTCTGGTGTGCCAGACTGTGGAGGTTCAGAAGTGCTCATTAGGCAGTGCGTTCCATGACCTTATCGATCAAACCGTACGAAAGAGCTTCCTGTGGCGACATGTAGTTGTCACGATCGGCGTCCTTCTTGATGGTCTCGTAATCCTTGCCTGTGTGCGTCGAGATGATACCGTACAGCGTGTCGCGAATACGGAGCATTTCCTTCGTGTAGATCTCGATGTCGGTTGCCTGACCTTGTGTTCCTCCGAGAGGCTGGTGCATCATGATGCGCGAGTTCGGCAGCGCATAGCGCTTGCCCTTTGCACCTGCACATAACAGCACTTGTGCCATCGACGCGGCCATGCCGACGCAGATCGTTGACACGTCAGGCTTGACGAACTGCATTGTATCGTAGATCGCAAGACCTGCCGACACGCTGCCGCCCGGTGAATTGATATAGAGCGAGATGTCCTTGTTTGGATCTTCGCTCTGGAGGAACAGCAATTGCGCAATCGTCAAGCTTGCTACATAATCGTCGATCGGCGTGCCGATGAAGATGATGCGTTCCTTGAGCAATCGCGAATAGATATCGTATGCACGCTCTCCGCGACTGGTCTGTTCGACCACCATAGGGACGAGTTGGTTGTGCATGATGTGCTCCTTCGTACTGATTCGCAGAGAAATGAGATCGTAGCTTATTCCGAGTCGACGATGACGTCGTTCACAATTGCATAGTCTACGAGCGTGCGAACAGCCTTTTCTGCAAGAAGTTGATCTTCTACAGAGTGGTTCTGACGCATGATCATGCGCAGCTGATCTTCCTGCAAGCCAAAGCGTCCGGCTGCTCCGGCAATATCCTCGTCCGTGATTGCCAAGCCTTCGGCTTCAACAACACGGTCGCGAATAAGCTCCCAGCGAACGATGCGCTCGGCCGACGGACGGAACTCGTGCTCAAGGTCATGCGCAGAGAGTTGATCGATTCCTGGTGCGCCTTCGTTGCGCTTCTTGAAATCGTCGAAGAGCTGATGAATCACTGCGTGCACAAGTGGCTCCGGCACGTCGAATTCGTGTGCCTTCACGAGGTGATCGATGATCTGTGCTTCGACGCGTTCTTTTGTTGACTGCTCGAAGTACTCTTGCAGTTGACGTTCAATGTCGGCGCGAAGCTCTTCTGTCGTGTTAAACCGTCCGCCCGTGATCATCGCAACGAATTCATTCGTGAATTCGGCAGGGATCACGCGCTGAATGTCGGTAACCGTTACGCGATAGTTCGCCGGCTGCTGCTTCTCGTCCTGAGTCTCAGCCACATAGGTGAACGTGTCGCCCATCTTCGTGTTCGCCAGTGACGAGCGCAGGTTCATGTCGACGTTATCGTCTTCGAGGAAGACGCGCTCTTCGCGAGCTTCAGCACCGATGATCGGCATTGACGTTTCGCGGTCGAGCTCGTGCATCGAAATCGTTGCAAGGAACAGCGTGCCATCGATCTGCTCTGCAGGCTCGAACGATGCTGCGCGAAGGCATATGCGATCGACCTCCTGCTGGACATCACTGTCGTTGACGTTCTTGATTGGACGCTCGATAACCAAGCCGCGATAGCTGCCCAGTTCGAAGTCCGGCATCACATCAAAGCGGATCGTGAACGACACGCCTGTTGGTGACTTCTGGATATCGGTCAGGGCTGGGTTGCCAACTACACGGAGCTTCTCCGATGTAGCAAACGAACGGAACTCCGCGTCGGCGATCGTCTCCAGTGCCTCATTCTCGATATCGCGAGCGAAACGCTGCTTGATAATCGGAATTGGAACCTTGCCCTTGCGGAACCCAGGGAGCGTGATGCCCTCCTGTGCGCGCTCGTACGCACGTTCGTAATGTGGCTTCAGTTCGCTTTCCGTGAGGTCAATACGCACCTCGCGGATGCACGCCTCGATCGTCGTTAGGGTGCGTTCCACCAATGGGCTCCTTCAATCGCCGTAACGGGAATAAACTAGTTGTGCGGAAGGAGAGACTCGAACTCTCACGGGTCGCCCCGCCAGATCCTAAGTCTGGTGCGTCTGCCATTTCGCCACTTCCGCAGAACCGCAAAGCTACGGAATTACCGCAACCTAGTACCATTCGGTACAGGGGAATCCGGCACGCAGAGCGTGACAGTGCCATCGGGTTGATGGAAGCCGGTGACCAGTACATCCGACATCCAGGGGCCGATTTGCTTGCCCCCTAACCCACAGACGCAGACCACCTGTGTTCCCGTAAGGTGTTCAGGCGTATAGAGTTCCGTGATTTGAGCGCTCGATTGCAACACACCAAGCTCGCCCAGATCCACCCATAGTTTGTAGGCGGGCTTACGGGCCTCGGGGAAGGGTTCGGCGCGGACGATTGTGCCGACGCGGATATCGAGTCGGTCGAAGTCCTCGAAGGTTGCTTGAGCCATTGTGCGCAATTTGCACACATGCACGTTGTAATCATCGGCGCCGGCTGGGCGGGGGTGGCAGCTGCGGTCCATGCCATTGAGCAAGGGGCGCGCGTCACCGTCATCGAGGAACGTCCCTACATCGGTGGACGTGCCCGGTCGTTCCCCGACCGTACAATGAACACCATCATCGACAACGGACAGCACATCATGATGGGCTGCTACCGCGAGGTGCTGCACGTGTTGGACACGCTTGGCACCGCCGATCAACTCGAGCGACAGACTGCGCTGCGTGTAGGTTTTATCGATGCAGGGGGCTCGCAGGACCTGCTTGATGCATCTGCATTGCCCGGCAAGCTGGGAGTTGCGCTTGGCATCATGCGACTTCGACAACTACCTTTTGGTGCGCGACTGGCAGCGATGCGGTTTGCCATTCGACTCACGCTCAACCGTATCGACGCGGATGGTCGGACCTGCGCAGAGCTCTTTGTTGCGTACAAGCAACCGGCGTTGCTCGTTGAGCGTCTCTGGGAGCCCATCGTGCTGGCCACGATGAACGCGCCCATCGATCGTGCCTCGGCTGACGTGTTCTGTACCGTGATGCGGCTGGCGTTCCTCGGCAGTACGGAGGATTCCCAGCTTCTCATCCCGCGGGGTGGATTGAGTGATTTGCTTGCCCCCTTTCCCGAATGGGTCGAACGAAACGGCGGAAGCGTCCGCACCAGTGTCGCTGCGGAGCGCCTTGTGATTGCAGATGAGCGGGTGAGATCCGTTGTGCTGAGCACTGGTGAGGAGCTCACAGACGTGGATGCAGTAGTGAGTTGCATTCCGCAGCGTGCGCTCATGCGTCTGTGGTCGGCTTCACAGCAAGAGCCCCTTGAACACGACGAACCCGCACAAAGTCCAATCGTCAGTGTCTACTTATGGTACAGCGCGCAGTGGATGACGGCTGACCTCATGGCTACGCTCGGCACGACAACGCAGTGGGTGTTCAATAAGCAGCGAGTTGCGCCTGGCTTGGTTGCGCTGACCATCAGTGCCGCAAGTGCGCTGGCGGGGGAAGAGCGCGAGACAATTACGGCTGCGTGTGATGCAGAGCTGCGCATGCTCTTTACCGAGCAGCTCAATGGCGTTGAGCTCCTGCACAGTCAGGTCATTAAGGAAAAAGCAGCCACACCTGTCTTCACACCCCACGCGCATGCCGATCGGCTATCCAGCGACGCATTCGGTATCGACAACCTGCGGATTGCTGGGGATTGGGTTCAGACTGGGTTGCCGGCCACGCTGGAGGGTGCCGCCTTTAGTGGCGTTTTTGCAGCCAGCTCTCTGCTAGCTTCGTGACGCCATAACCCACGAGCACTCCTATGGCCATTCCACCGAGGACATCGCTTGGGTAATGGACGCCGCAATACACCCGCGAATAGGCGGCAAGTGCAGCATATGCCCACGCATAGGGGCGAATCCAGGGCATTGCCCACCCCAAGATCACTGCCATCGCAGCCGTGTTCATCGCATGATTACTGGGAAACGAGCCGCCCCCTGACCCAACAAGTTGGTGGACATTATCGAGTGTCAGGTATGGTCGCGGACGTTGAATAACCTCCTTCAATAGGTAGTGACTTGCCTTGTCGATCACCGTGATTGTCACCACAAGAAGCCCTGCGCACCAGAGGTAGGTTTTGCCCTGGAGCGTCGACCGATTTCGCACTCCCGCAATGATCAATGCGAGAAGTCCGACGACGTAGAACGGCAGTGCGAACTTCGTGGTACTGATCCCGATGAAGAACGCATCGAGCCACGCATGTGTTTCGTTGCTGTTGATCGCCCGGAAGAGGCTTGTATCAATGGATTGGAGGAATTCAACCATCGTGCAAACTAGCCATAATCACATTCATTCAACTCGTGTGTTACCTGTGTGTTTCGTGCGTTTCGAACATGTGCAACCCTAATAGTTTTCCACACAAACTTTTGTGCATGGAAGACACAACCCTGTGACACTAATTTGCCGCCGTTGTCTCCACTACGCAGCAGCACGAAGAGGAAGAACAACGGCGACGGCACAGATGATCTCGCAGGGAAATAGTTTCGCTTTCCAACAGGTCCTGTTCGGTACGCTGCTCGATTCGCGTCGATGAGACAACACCCCGCCTTACGATCCCACAACCCGGTATCTCCACGACATTGATGCGTACATCATGCGATGTGCGGGACGGACGTGTCTCCGTCACGAGGTGTCAGGCTGAGTGATCGTTAGGTAATTGCCTTTCGGGGGGCGAAAACCATACTGATCCTGTTGGAGGGACTACATGAAGATTGAGCGCCGGTTTACAACTGCGGGCACGAGCTCGTATGACATGTTTCGGTACAAGGAGCGGGACTCCGTGCTGCGTAATCAAAGCGGCCTGGAGATTTTCCGTATGCAGAATATCGAAGTACCTGAGGCATGGTCTCAGGTAGCAACAGATATTCTTGCGCAGAAGTATTTCCGCAAGGCTGGTGTGCCGCAAGTTGATGCATCGGGAGCACCGATTCTCAACGACGATGGTTCACCGAAGCTTGGCCCTGAGACATCGGTGCGTCAGGTTGTGCACCGTCTTGCCGGCTGCTGGCGCTATTGGGGTGAGAAGTATGGATACTTCGACACCGCTGATGACGCTGCTGCGTTCTACGACGAAGTGTCGTACATGCTGTTGAAGCAGATGGCCGCGCCGAACTCACCGCAGTGGTTCAACACAGGACTCAACTTTGCGTACGGCATCACGGGCTCGGCGCAAGGACACTACTACGTCGATCCTGACACGAAGAAGTTGACACGATCGACCGATGCGTACACGCATCCACAACCACATGCATGTTTCATCCAGTCGGTCAACGACGATCTGGTGAACGAAGGCGGCATTTTCGACCTTGCAACACGTGAAGCACGGATCTTTAAGTACGGTTCGGGTACAGGTTCGAACTTCTCGAACTTGCGTGGTGAAACTGAGCGTCTCTCTGGTGGTGGAGTATCATCAGGATTGATGTCCTTCCTCAAGATTTTCGACCGTGCAGCAGGTGCAATCAAGAGTGGTGGTACCACACGTCGTGCAGCGAAGATGGTCATCGTGAATGTTGACCACCCGGATATTGAGAAGTTCATCGAGTGGAAGGCCAAGGAAGAAGAAAAGGTTGCAGCGCTTGTTGCAGGTTCGAAGGTTGCTTCAACGTTTCTTCAGGCAATCGTTGATGCTGCTGTCACAGGTGGCGCAGATGAGTCAACAAACGAGCGTCTCCGCGTGTTGATTCAGCGTGCGTTGAACCGCGGCGTTCCGTACAACATCATCAAGCGCTCGCTGTCGCTCGTACAGCAAGGCGTGACAACGCTTGACTTCTCACAGTTCGACACGCACTACGAAGGCGAAGCATACAACACCGTGTCAGGTCAGAACTCCAACAACTCTGTTCGTGTCACGAACGAGTTCATGGAAGCAGTGATGACTGATGGAACGTGGGATCTTGTATGGCGCACTGATAGCACGAAGCGCACAACAGTTCGTGCACGCGACTTGTGGGACAAGATCAACATGAGTTCGTGGAAGAGCGCGGATCCAGGTCTGCAGTTCGACACGACAATCAACGAGTGGCACACATGTCCGAACGACGGCCGTATTAATGGGTCAAACCCATGTTCGGAATACATGTTCCTCGACGACACAGCATGTAACCTTGCTTCGCTCAACCTTGCGCACTTCTACGACGAAGAAACGCAGACCATGAAGATTGACGACTATCGTCATGCCGTGCGTCTGTGGACAGTTGTGCTCGAGGTATCGGTACTCATGGCACAGTTCCCGTCGCAAGAAGTAGCGCAGCGTAGTTACGACTTCCGTACGCTCGGACTCGGCTATGCGAATCTTGGAACAGTGTTGATGATGATGGGCATCCCATATGATTCGCCAAAGGCGTTGGCAATCTGCGGTGCAATCTCATCGATCATGACGGGGGAATCATACGCTACAAGCGCGGAAATGGCACGCGACGTAAAGCCTTTCCCGAAGTTCAAGAACAACCGCGACGCGATGCTTCGCGTCATGCGCAACCACAGGCGTGCAGCATACAACGCAGGGGAAGCGGAATACGAAGGACTCACGATCAGGCCACAAGGCATTGATCCAACGTTCTGTCCAACCGAACTGATGGAAGCCGCACGCACTGCGTGGGACAAGGCCATCGAGCTCGGCGAGAAGCACGGATATCGCAATGCTCAATCAACAGTTATCGCACCGACAGGTACGATTGGTCTGGTAATGGATTGCGACACAACTGGAATCGAGCCTGACTTCGCAATTGTGAAGTACAAGAAGCTCGCTGGTGGCGGCTACTTCAAGATCGTGAACCAGTCGGTGCACAAGGCATTGACAAAGCTCGGCTACACAGCAGAGCAGATCGACGACATCGAGAAGTACTGTAAGGGACACGGCTCACTCGTTGGCTGTCCGCATATCAACCGTGCTTCACTCAAGGCGCTCAATCTTCCGAACGAAGCTATCGACGCAATCGAAGCACAACTCGAGAGCACATTCGACATCCGCTTCAACGTCAATCGCTACACGCTTGGTGATGATGTGTGCAAGGCACTCGGATTCTCGGAAGCACAGCTCGACGATCAAGGGTTCGATATCCTCACAGCGCTTGGATTTACTGCAAAGCAGATCGAAGAAGCCAACGACCACATTTGTGGTACGATGATGATCGAAGGTGCACCGCACATCAAGGACGAGCACCTTCCAATCTTCGACTGTGCAAACAAGTGCGGCAAGCGCGGTGAGCGCTACATCGACTACATGGCACACGTTCGCATGATGGCTGCAGCTCAGCCATTCATCAGCGGTGCGATTTCAAAGACGATCAACATGCCTGCAGAGGCATCGATCGACAACGTTGGTGATGTGCACACGGCATCGTGGCGTTTGATGCTCAAGGCTATCGCGCTCTACCGCGATGGTTCGAAGCTGTCGCAGCCATTGAATGCAAGCAACGATGACTTTGATGAGCTCGTGCTGCTTGGCGACGCTGACGATTGGGACGAAACGGTCGACAACAAGGCACTCCAGAAGGTCATTGTCGAGCGCGTCTACCAGCGCGCCGAGCGCCGCCGTCTTCCAAAGCGTCGTCACGGCTATGTCCGTGAAGCGTCGGTGGGTGGACACAAGGTGTACATCCGTACAGGCGAGTTTGATGATGGTTCGCTTGGCGAAATCTTCATCGACATGTACAAGGAAGGTGCATCGTTCAAGGGGCTCCTGAACTGCTTCGCCGTGCTCACATCGAAGGCCCTCCAGTATGGTGTGCCACTCGACGAGCTCGTGGACACGTTCACATTCACACGCTTCGAGCCAGCTGGTTTTGTAGAAGGACACGAGGCCATCAAGAATGCAACCTCGATTCTGGACTACATTTTCCGGACCCTTGGGTACGATTACCTCAAGCGCACCGACTTCGTCCACGTCAATGCAGTGGATGCCTCGGCATCGGCACCAGCCCTCGACGCAGCCGCTCCGGCAGCGCCAGCGGCACAGGCTGATCAGGATGTGGCCGCTCCGGCAACGTTCGACGACGTCATGGAAGTCTTTGCCAGCTCGTCGGAATCGGGCAGCTCTTCGGATGCTGAAACACTCAAGAAGCTCGACCCACGCAAGCTTGGCTACACCGGTGAGTCCTGCTCCAAGTGTCAGTCGACACAGGTTGTTAGGAATGGGGCCTGCACGATGTGTCTCAATTGCGGCACAACGACAGGCTGCAGCTAACACCCTATCACCTTGGTACGATCTCGATCCCACCCCGGCTGGCCGGGGTGGGATCGTTCCGTTTCGCCATGAGTCCTTCCAACGGCCGTAGAATCTGGCACGGAAATTCTTTGGAGAACAGGCAGATAGGGCCTATTTTTCCGGTCGTCCCGTGGTATGTCCACGGTTCACCATTGACATAAGACCAATTCTTTCAAGGAGATACACATGAACGTTCGGATGTTCGCCGCTATGGCATTTGCTTCGATCGTCACATTGACGGTTGCAACGGCTGGTGGAAACAGTGGTACAGGAACCGCAGCGAAGAAGTCCGCTTCGGGTTCATGTTGTTCAACAACATCGAAGTCAACAGCGAAGAAGTCATCAGACGAAGGTGCTTCATGCTCGACAACGGCGAAGAAGGACGCGAAGGAGTGCAGTGTTGACGAAGGCGCATCATGCTCGACGACAAAGACGGGCAAGATGAAGAAGGCAAGCATGACATCGGCTGGCTCATGCTGCTCAATGAAGGCGAAGGATGTGAAGTCGACATCGGTTGTTCCAGCTACGGAAGCAGCTGCAGCAACTCCAGCGGAACCACAGAAGTAAAAACTTCAATGGGGTCGGAAACGGGTCGACGTCTGCATGGTTATTACAACCGTGCTCAACACCAGTAGTGCATAAATGGGAGAAACGCCATGTCAAAGGGCGGAGCAGGAAAAGTCTATTTCGTATTGTATCTGGCCGTGATTCTCGAGCTCCTGATCATTATCGTGGAGCGCGATGAAGCAGAAGAGCATCTCATGGCCAAGCAAAAGGAGTCGATGAAGATCGTTCAATCGATCTTGTCGCAGCTCCAGACGGGTACTGGCGTAGAGGGACTGAGTACGCGACCACAGGACCAGATCGTGTTGAAGAGTCCTGAGTGGGCCAACATGCCTGGCATGGATCTCATCAAGGAAGAGCGTGAGTACCTCGTTGAGGTAGGCGTTACCGACGTCATGGGTGATCTTCCGAAGGTGCTGAAAGACGAGCGTATTGATCAACGCCTAAAAGAGTCACGTCTGAAGGACTTCGTGCTTGCATCGAATGTGCGTGAGATCTATTACCAGATCTGGCACAGCTCCGACGCGAACAAGGACGTATCTGATTTCCCGAATGACGGTGAAATCGCGGAAGTTCTCGCAAACAATGGCGGTTTGAACCAAGTGTCGCACGGCTGGACGCTTCTCGGATATCAGCGCGCCACGTTCGATCAGTCGTGGCTCGAAAAGCAAAATATCCCACTCGGACTTTCAGAAGCACAAAACTGGTTCAAGACAACGACACCTGTCTACAACTTCGACGAGCCTCGCGGCGATTACCGCGCGTTCTGGGGAGGACTTGAGGGCAAGGTGCAGTTTGAGTATGATCACGACACAACACTGAGCCAAGGCACAAACCGATTCCCGGCATCGCTGAAGGTTCGTTCCTTCATGGCGCGCTTCCAGCCAAAGGGGCGCACAGGTGTCTACAAGCTCCACTTCTACTCGAAGACAAACAAGATCCTCGGTATCCGTCGCGATCCAAACTCGGTGAATGTTGAGGCATCGGATGAAGAAAAGGTGAACATTGGTACTGTTCAATTGTCGGTGAAGGACTTGCGCAGCGTGCTCAAGGAACTCAACCGCACAATGAACGACCCAGAGATCCTTACGTTAACGACGGAGTTTACCAAGCCAGATAGTAAGCTGTCGGGCAAGACGTACAACGAGAAGCTCAATGCGCGTGTCCTGACGCTGCAGACAAGCAACCCGGATCAAGCACGTGAGGCGCGGCTCTACGGCTACATTAACATGATCTTGCGTCCGAATCAGAGCTCGGACCTCGAGCAGAACCAAGCAAGCATGGGCTTCACGGTGAAGGTTGTTCAGCCTGACATTCCGATGTCGAAGCCGACTATTGCTGACCTTGTGAAGAAGCACAAGGTGATTTCAGGAGTTAAGTATGTCGTGATTCCATTCACGATCAATAGCTTCAAGACGGCACCCCTGCCATCGCAAATCACAGTTGAGCCACGTGAAGGCGGCGTCAACGTAGAAGTCGTGCAGATGCCGGGTCAGGCTGCATCAACGCAACCTGGTGGAACAAAGAGCCAAGCTTTTGAACTCCGCATCTCTGGACTGTCATCGGACGGAAATGCGAAGAAGGAATACAAGTTGTCATTCGCAGGTACAAACATCCCAATGAGCGATGGTTCAGCACCTGAGGCATACATCACGGTGTACCCAGCTGGTCTGATGCAGAAGAACCGCGATCAAATCGTGGATCTCATGGACAAGCGTCTGCGCATTGGCAAGGAGCCTATTATCTCCTTCCAGCCAAGCAGCGAGGGTGAAATCCCAGCGAACCAGTTCACGCTTAAGTACGAGATGGACGGACAGACGAACAAGTTTGACGGAAGCCAGCCGCTTCAGATGAAGCT
>CAYXKK010000021.1:0-28394 GCA_964465685.1 uncultured Melioribacter sp. | reverse complement strand
TTCGTGATGCCAATTGGGCCGAGCGGCAGGAAGGCGGCGAATAGGGCCCATGCTGTGCGCTTCCATGGCCACGACTCAGCGTTTGCACGATGGATCACCATGAAGAAGTAGGCTATCACTAACGCGCCGTGAATTGGACCAAGGATCTTGACGCCACGAGGCTCATCACCGAGATACTTCAATGGTACCGCGACTGCGAGGAGCAACACGTAGGAGATTACTTCTGCGTAGGCGATGATGGTAAACATTGGGGTTCCTTGGTGTTGATTCTCGTTCGATCCACACGGGCGAGACAGGGTCTCGCCCTTACACTATTGCTTTGGTCCGCCTGTGCCGAAGGCTTTGAGATCGTAGCTGATCGTGAGGAGCGCATACTGACGGAGCGCGTTGGTGCGTGTGTCTTCGATGGAGATGTCGTTGATGCTGCGGTTGATGGCGTCGTTCTGATTGAGGATGTCGTAGATCGACAGACGTACTTCGAATGCGCGTGTGTCTTCAGGGAAGCGATAGCCGATGCCGGCGTTCCATACGGTGAACATGCGATTGAAGTCGGTGCCAAGTCCTTGGTACAGAGAGTTGGCGACGTCGGTGCTACAAGCGAGTGGACCGATGTTCCAGATCACACGGGCTGTTGCAATGTGCGTGAAGAAGTTGTCGTCAGCGCTGCGCTGCAGCGTGTTGGCAACCCATGTGTACATGCCGTTGTACGAGAGCGATACGTCGAGATCTTCGGAGTTGGATGAACCAACGAAGAAGCCCAGCGAACCAGTGGTTGAGTTCGCGTAGTTAATGTCGGAGTTGATACGACCCGGCGTGCGTGAATACACAAGCGCACCGTTAAGGTTGAAGTTGGTGCCCAAGAGAGGGAAGCCGCGTGTGAAGAATGCTCGTGCATTCCACATGCCTTCGAAGTTCTCATTCGTCGTGATCTGCGTGCCCGGGCCGACAACTACGTTGTCGCCAATGACGGTGTCGCGACGTGTGATGATGTTTGAAGAGCCGATGTAGTTTGCTGTGTAGTTCACATTGATCACACCAAACATGGTGCGACCTACCATCCAGTTGGAGTTCATGAGTCGTGCATTCAACGAGTGCGAGTACTCCTGCACAAGATTCGGATTACCTATGCGCAACTGCACAGGATTCGAGTTGTCGACAACGTTCTGCAACTGCGAGATCGATGGTGCATTGGTGCTGGTGCGATAGAACATCCGAATGTTGCTCTGCTGCGAGAACTTGTGCTGAATCATCAACGTCGGCAACACGTTCTGGAAGGTCCGCGTGATGTTGTCGGTGCGTGGGAAGAGCTGATCGCCCGTGAGCAACGCATACTGGTAGTTGCCACCGAAGGTGACGATCGTGTTCTCCATGCGCCAGCGGTAGAGTGCACCCGCACGATGCGTTTGATAGGTGTTCTCGAAGGTGTTGCTCAACAGCGAATCAATCGTGCTGTACCTATTTGCCGTTGTATCGAAGTCGTTGGTGACGCGACGTGATGTGCTGCGCGTGAGGTTGGGCTCGTAGGAGAACTGAATCATGTCGCTCTCGCCGATGGGCTCCGTCCACGCAATCTGTCCGCCGAGACCAAGACTCGTCGAACCACCATCTGCTCGTTGATCGAGCCGGAAGGTGCTGTCGATGCCAGTATAGAAGGCATTGGTGGCAAGCAGGTTGTTGCCGTTCCAACGATTGGAGCCGTCGACGTTAAGCGTCGCAGCAAATGTGCGACCACGTGTTTCGAACAGACGTCGATACGTTGTGCCAACCGATGCAGTGTATCCACCGTTGGTGCTGCGATTGTCGGTGGTGGTTGTGTTGAGGGTGTCGAGCGTTGTCGATGTGATACCGTCGACAAAACTGTTTGCATTCGATGCTTGATACACAACGCGTGGCGTAACGATCAACGCATTGGCTGAATCAATGAACGATTCGATGCGCGCGTTGAAGCGGTGGTTGCGGTTGATCGACGTCGATGTGTTGAGCTCGCTGTAGCGCTGACTCGCAATCGATGGCGTGATGTATTGTCTATCAAGCTGCGTCTCGCGCGCGTTGTCGGCGTAATTGAAAAAGTAGCTCGACGAGATGTTTGTGCGTCCAACGACGTCCGAGTAATTCAGGCCGAGCGCGTTGGTTGTGCTGATGCCCCCTTGTTGACCCGAAAAGAAGTTCGAGAAGCTGCCTCCACCACCGCCTCCAAAGCCGCCCCCGCCCATGCGCGACATCGCAACGCTCCCAGCGGAACCGGCAAAGCGCGACATCATGCGCCCCATCATACCGCCACCACCAGTGGCACCGAGAATGTCCTGGAAGGAGAAGTTCTGCTGGTTGACGTTGTTGGAGAGACCAAGCACTGAGATGCGCTGTGCATCACGGAAATCATTGAGCGTGACACCGGTATTGTACCGGCTGTCGAGACCATAGCCACCATAGGCGCGACCAAATGATCCGCTGCGTCGGTCCTTCTTTGTCGTGATATTCATCGACTTCTGCGTGTTGCCATCATCGAAACCGCTAAACATCGACAGGTCGCTGCCACGATCGAACACTTGCACGCGATCAACCATGTCGGCGGGAATGTTCTTCAACGTCGCCGACGCATCATCACCAAAGAACTCACGCCCGTCAACAGTAACGCGACGAAGCTCCTCTCCTTGTGCTTTGATGGTGCCGTTTTCAACCGTGATGCCCGGCATCTTCTTCACGAGGTCTTCTGCACTGGCATTGGGGTTCGTCTTGTACGCAGCGGCATTGTATTCCGTGGTATCGCCTTTTATCTCAACGCGGACAGCCATTGCCTCGACGTTGACTTCGCGGTTCTTGATCGTGTCGCGCTGGAGCTTGAATGTGCCAAGGTTCGTCTTGGACTCACGCGCGAATAATGTCTGCTCGAACTTTTTGTAGCCGACATAGCTCACGGTCATACGGTACGGACCCGGTGTGACGTCCTTCACGCGGAAGCTTCCGTCGCGCTCGGTGAATGCCCCCTTCACAACAGTTGAGTCCTTGGCCGACGTCAATCGGACCGTTGCTCCGACGAGCGGAGCATCGTCGGTAGCATCTAGAATAGTGCCTCGGA
Organism: uncultured Melioribacter sp.; assembly: GCA_964465685.1. Taxonomy (GTDB): domain Bacteria; phylum Bacteroidota; class Ignavibacteria; order Kapaibacteriales; family Kapaibacteriaceae; genus UBA10438. The sequence continues at coordinate 25,318 of CAYXKK010000021.1, read as the reverse complement.
GGGTGATGGGATCTTGCGCATAGAGCGCAGTTGCGACCAAAAGGCCTGTGCAGAGCGTAAGGAGTCGGATCATAGAGGTGCCTATAACGTACAAATCTCCGAAAAGGTTTACTCCTGGGGCGAAAAAATGCCATAGGTTTGTGAGTCTATGGAGCCTACTGGACTGCTTCTGGCGATGACAGCATCGCGCTGGCATCGAGCCGTGGAACCTGTGCTGCAGGAACACACTGTGTCGCTACTGCACGTGCAGCTGCTCGAGGCGATCGATGCGCTCTGCACACGTGGAACAGCGCCGCACCAAGCGGATCTGTCGCGGTACACGGGCATCGACGTAATGACGGTGTCGATCAACGTGCGTGCATTGTTGGACCGAGATCTCGTAGTGCGTCATAGCCGACCGAACGAGGCTCGACGGCTCTTTGTTGAGCTGACACCAGCGGGCACCCAGCTGTTGTCAACGATTCGCGCTGGACTTGAGGCACTGGATGCAGTGGTATTCCCCAATGAAGATCGTCGCACGGCGTTGCGACATGCCCTAACGACGTGTGTAGAGGAACCAACGACATGAATGCTGCACTGATTGCTGAACTTGGATACGTCCGCGTCGTAGCTGCCGCACCCCGTGTGCGTCCGGCTGATGTGTCCAATAATGTTGCCGAAATCCTCCGTCATGTCGCCGAGGCAGAACATGCCAACGCAGATGTGATTGTGTTCCCGGAATTGGCGATCACAGGGTACACGTGCGGTGATCTCTTTACGCAGTCGTCCTTACTGAATGCGGCAATGGATGGTCTCATGACAGTGTGTCGCGAGACTGCCGCACTGGGGATTGCTGTGATCGTTGGTGTGCCCCTTGCCGTTGCCGGACGCCTCTACAACGTTGCCGCAGTGGTTCAGGGCGGACGTGTGCATGCCTGCATACCAAAGACGCACTTGGCTGCTACACAGGAGTTCTACGAAACGCGTTGGTTTACCCGCGGCACAGATGTGTACGACGATACAGTGCGCATCGGTGATGATGATGTGCCGTTTGGTGTTGACATCCTGTGCGTTGATGACGCAGATCCAACGGTGATGTTCGGGATCGAAATCTGTCAAGACCTCTGGTCAGTAGAGCCACCATCGGGTCCACTCGCACGTGAAGGGGCCACGCTGATCTTCAATCTTTCTGCAAGCAATGATCTTGTAGGCAAGCCCGCATACCGTCGCGATCTGATTCGCATGCAGTCGGCGCGCACGTACACGACGTATGTGTACGCATCAAGCGGACCTGGCGAGTCTACAACAGATACTGTATTCAGTGGACATTGTGTTATTGCGGAATGTGGTGAGGTGATTGCGGAATCACCACGTCTGCAATTGCAGGGCAGCTCTGTGACCGTTGACGTTGATCTCCAGCGCTGCGCTCGTGAACGTATGGGTGCAGCATCGTGGGCGATGGATCACCATGATGGCACGATGCGTGTTGTGCATCTCTCACTTCGTCATGCGGTGAGGCATGATGTGCAACGTCGCATTGATCCACACCCATTTGTTCCGCATTCAGCTGTGGAGCGTGCATCTCGATGTGAAGAGATCTTGGAGCTTCAAGCAACAGGGCTAGCCGTTCGGGCACAGCGTACGCATGCTCGTGCACTTGTCCTCGGTGTGTCGGGCGGACTCGACAGTACGCTTGCGCTGCTTGTGTGCCGTCGTGCATGTGAGTTGCTCAACATGCCCCTTACCACCATTCACGCACTCTCGCTGCCGGGCTTTGGAACCACCGAGCGTACGCGCTCGAACGCGGGGGATCTAGCACGCACAGTAGGTGCGCAGTTCCGAGAGATCGACATCACGCCAAGTGTGATGCAGCATTTTTCAGATATCGGACACGACCCCCACACGCATGATGTGGTGTACGAAAACGCGCAAGCACGCATGCGCACGACCATTCTGATGGATACTGCAAATCAGACATCGGGGCTGTTGGTTGGCACCGGCGATCTCTCCGAGATCGCTCTCGGATGGAGCACGTTCAACGCCGATCACATGTCCATGTATAACCCAAATGCAGGTGTTCCCAAGACGCTTGTGCGTGAACTTATACGTCACGAAGCACAACGCTTGCCAGCATTAGCGACCGTGTTGGACGACGTCATCGACACACCGATTTCGCCAGAGCTCTTGCCAACGAATGCCGACGGCAAACAGGATCAGCGCACCGAAGATGTTCTTGGACCATACGAGGTGCACGACTTTGTCCTGTACCATGCCGTGCGACGCCGTTGCAGTGCCGAGCAGGTATCGGTGCTTGCGTTGCTCGCATTCGGAGCGATGTATCGTGATGCGCAGATCCTGCATTGGGTTGATACCTTCTACCGTCGATTCGTTGCCTCGCAGTTCAAGCGCTCGGCGATGCCCGACGGACCCAAGATCGGTTCGCTGAGTTTGTCACCGCGAGCAGACTGGCGCATGCCGAGCGATGCCGTAGATCAGCCGTGGCGCGACGGTGTGCGACATATTGCTGATTTAGCGGGCGTTCAGATTCCTTCGTAACTTCTCTGACCATTTGTACCTGTACGCGCGTAACCGCACGTAAACGCAAGCAACGCATCTGAGGGCGGCAGATCGCGAAGGAGTTCTCCATCGTGAAACAGTCTCTCACCGTCGTCATCGCCGACGACCATGAAATGTCTCGCATCGGCATCCGGCGTCTGCTCGCAAAGGCGCCATCGATTAGCGTCGTTGGGGAGGCCAGTGATGGCTTTGAAGCACTCGAGCTGGCGAGGCGGAAGCAGCCGCATGTGATGCTACTCGACGTTCGCATGCCGAAGCTTACGGGCATCGAGGTTGCGCAGCGTGTGAAATCCGAGATGCCTGAGATTCGCGTGATCATGCTCAGTGCGGCCGAAGAGCAAATGATGATTGAGCAAGCCCTGTATGCAGGTGCCGATGGGTATTTGTCGAAGGATGTGAGCTCGGCAGAGCTTGTTGCAGCCGTCAACGAGGTGATGCGGAAAAGTCGTGTGTTCAGTCAGTCGATTAATCAGCTTATTACACAATCGGCTGAAGATTCTGCTACGAAGAAGCCGAAGGTCCCGCTGACAAAGCGTGAAGAGGAGATCATCTTTCTCGTGGCAAAGGGGCTCACCAGTGTCGACATCGGCAACCAGTTGCACATCTCGCCCCGAACGGTTGAAACGCATCGTGCACGCATCATGACGAAGATTGGTGCAAGTAATACGGCTGGACTTGTTCGTTACGCTCTCATGTATGCGACGTATTTTGCCACAGGCACGAACGACAAGCGATGATCGTCCGTTGCCGCGGACATCATCATGAAGCCTACAACGACATACCTCACACCGGAAACAGTTGCCAAGCTCGGAAGCATGGAGCTTCGTGCCCGATTGGTCGTCGAGGGGTTTATCACCGGACTTCACCGTTCGCCGTTTCATGGATTCAGCGCTGAGTTCTCGGAGCACCGTCAGTATCGTCATGGCGACGAACTCAAGCACATCGACTGGAAGATCTACGGTCGATCTGATCGTTACTACGTCAAACAATACGAAGACGAGACGAACCTGCGGGCAACGGTGTGCGTCGATATGAGTGCGTCGATGAAATATGCCTCGGAAGGCAATATCACGAAGTTTCAGTACGCGACATATCTCGCTGCATCGCTGGCATATCTCGTGTTGCAGCAGCGTGATGCTGCAGGGTTGGCGCTATACAACACCGATGTCCAGACCTTTCTTCCTCCGCGCTCAAAGCAATCCTACGTGCGCGAGTTGATTCGCTCGCTCGAACAAGCCGTACCGTCGAATGGTACAGGTACATCGGTAGCACTGCATCATGTTGCCGAGAAGCTCGGAAGACGTGGTTTAGTGATCGTCATCAGCGACTGCCTAGATCAACCAGATCAGATTCTGCACGCACTGCGACACTTCCGTCATAACCAGCACGAAGTATTGCTCATGCATGTGCTCGACCCACGTGAAGTTGACTTCAACATGGGCGGTGCTGCCGTGTTTCGCGACATGGAGTCGGGCCAGGAGATTACGACCTATCCGCAGCAGCTCCAGCACAGTTACCAAGCAGCGGTGGATGAGTTCTGTCACCGCATCAAACATGGATGTCATGCACAGAACATCGATTACGTGCGCATGACAACGGACCAACCATTCGACGCAGCCTTGCGCGAGTATCTTGTGAAACGCCATTCAATTCGAGGCTAACGGCGCACTATGCAGATTTCAGGACTTCACACGGCGGTCATTACGCCGTTTCATTCCAATGGTGATGTTGATATCGATGCGATGATTCGCATTCTCGATATGCAGATCGCCGCGGGTGTCGATGGCGTGGTTGTTACAGGATCGACAGGCGAGGCCGCCACGCTATCGCTTGCTGAACGCGAGCTCTTGTGGCGAACAGCTGTTGAACACTGCGCAGATCGCATCACCGTAACCGCTGGCGTAGGTACAAACGACACGCGCTCAACGATTGAAAACGCACGTGCCGCGCAGCAAGCCGGTGTCAATACACTCTTGATCGTATCGCCATACTACAACAAACCCACGCAGGCAGGCCTTATCGCGCATTTCCGTGCGATCCACGATGCCGTTGACGTGCCACAGATCCTCTACAACGTGCCTGGTCGTACCGGACAGAACCTCACTGCGCAGACGCAGCTCGCCATCGCGGAGGCATGTCCGAACATCATCGCTACGAAGGAGGCCAGTGCCAATCTCGAGCAGATGAGCGAGATCATTGCGCATGCACCAGAGCACTTCGCATTGGTAGCTGGGGATGATGTCTTGGCGCTTCCAACCATTGCGTGTGGCGGACGTGGAGTTATTGCCGTGGTATCGAACTATCTCCCACGGACGTATGGTGCACTTATCCGCGCTGCAATGCAAAACGACTTGCCAACGGCCCGTGATCTGCAGGAGGCGTTACTTCCGTACTTCGCAGCGAACTTCATCGAGACCAATCCGTTGCCAGTAAAGTACATCATGCACAAGCTTGGGTACTGTGAGAATGTTCTCCGACTGCCGCTTGTGCCCGTGACGCAGCAGTCAGCATCCTCGCTCGATGAGCTTATTGCCACGATCGATGATGCGCGATGGGTGAGCTGATGCGTCAGCCGCAGATCATGGGTATCCTCAACGTCACGCCCGATTCGTTCTCCGATGGTGGACGCTTTGATGCACGTGAGCACGCAGTACAGCATGGACTCGAGATGCTTCGTCAGGGGGCCGACTGGATCGACATCGGTGGCGAGAGCACACGTCCTGGTGCGACACCTGTGCCAGCCGATCTTGAGTGCGCACGCGTGCTGCCTGTTGTGCAGGACCTCGTAGCAGCGCATCCTGACGTACACATCTCTGTCGATACGTCGAAAGCAATCGTCGCTGAACGTGCACTACACGCCGGTGCACGCATGATCAACGACGTCACTGCCGGCCGACACGATCCGCGCATGTTTAGCGTTGTTGCAGCTCACTCCGCACCAATTGTCCTCATGCACATGCAAGGCGAACCGCGTACGATGCAGGAGTGCCCAACGTATACTGACGTGGTGCGTGAAGTGCACGACATGTTGAGCGAGCGTGTTGCCGCGGCCCGAGGTGCGGGAATTCGCACGGTGTATGTCGATCCCGGCATCGGGTTCGGAAAAACACTTGAGCACAATCTTGAATTGTTGCGCAACCTCGATGTATTTGCTTCTCTTGCTGATGGCATCCTGCTTGGAGTTTCGCGTAAGCGATTCATAGGCGAGATCGCTGGTGTGCAATCTCCGGAAGAACGCGATGTCAGCACGGCATTAGTCCACGCATTGTTGTGGCGTTCTAATGTTGTGTTGATACGTGTACATAATGTAGCCCTCCATTCGCAGTTGAGATCGCTCGCTACGAAAACTGTGTCATGAAACAGTCGTAAATTTGTCACGGAAATGTAGGAAGCATGACAGTCCTACGGTGACGGCACGGCGGTTCAGTATACGAGACACAAGAGGGGAATGAAGGCACTTATCGCGTTCGCAATGTGCGTGTGCATGGTCAGCACACAGACGTACAGCAATGGCACAGATTCAATTCCGCCACTGCGGAAACTGACAATTCTCGAATCGACCAATCACCTTCTGGGCGAGCGTTACAAGACGCTCATGCTTCCGCCAGACTGTAACGCGAGCTATTTCAAACTGGTGCGCGACCTTATCAAGCGGGATATCGACGTTGCCTCGCTGTCTGAATTCGAGGCACTAAAGGCGCTAACGCTATGGTCCAGTAAGCAGTGGCAACATGATGGACGCTACGTGCCGCCAATGTCGTTGTCGGTTATCGATATGCTTGCGTTGGTAAAAAAGGGTATGCGGTACAACTGCGAGGGATACGCTCGCGTGTTGTTCGATGCACTGATTGCACACGGATATGTTGCTCGGATGACGTGGCTTCGGAAACGTGCCTCAGAGTACGCGGGCCTCGGTGCAGCACACGTAGCTGTGTCGGCGTGGTCAAGCGAGTACCGGAAATGGATCTACCTTGATCCACAGTTCGCTGGATATCTGACGAAGAATGGTGCGCCACTATCCTTCATGGAGATGGCCCAGGGAATTGCGCATCGCGACACTTGTGAGTTTGTAGTAATGGCTGGTACGAATGAGGTATACAAAACCTTTGTTAGCCAGTTTGATGGATATGTTACGTCGCTCATGAAAATCGGCGGAACAATGCGCTTCGTGTCTATGCCTATTGATTCGACTGTCACGCAGTATCTGTCATTCCAAGGCATGCCTGCCGACGGCACCCTGTTTACAAACAACCCGAACCATCTCTACATGCCAGTGAATGAAGTGTCACTTACTTTCTATTCGAAGAGTATTGTGAACTTCGATTCAATCATGAAGAAGTATAACATCGTCGATCCAAACGACTACGTCCGGTATATGCCCCTGTTTGCTCTTGGCCCCAAATTCGATGTGCAGCTTGACAACAACATGCCGTGGTTTTCGCACTATGAGTATTCCGTGAGTGGGAAGCCGTGGCAAAAGGTCAAGGGCGCCTCGTTCAAATTAGAATTCAGCGCAGGTCAAACAGAACTTCGTGCGCGGGCGGTCAACAAACGCGGTGTTTCGGGACCAGTTACACGGATGCTGTTCGCATACGAATAGGGCGTTACTTCGCGCGGAATGTCGCGACGTCGATCTCGTACTTGCGGATCTTATTGTGAAGTGTCTCGCGGCTTACATCTAGAATTGCCGCCGCCTTTGAGACATTGCCCTTGGTACGCTCTAGCGTCTTCTCAATCTTCAACTTATCGACCATCGCGAGGTCGTCCTTCAGCGAACGGTCGTCCCCGAGATCGATGTCTGCTGTCTGTTTCGTTGGTTGCTCGGCAGTCGCTACTTGCGCTCCATATGCCGGCTGCGCTACAACAATTCGTGAGCTCGATTGCGATGCTGAGCGATGGAGATTGCGATGCACATCAGCTACTTCCAACTCATCGGACGACATCGTTTGAAGTGCAACGCGGAGCACGCTGGAGAGTTCGCGGACGTTGCCCGGCCATGCATACTGTTGGAGGTATTCGATCGCCGCAGATGAAACCGTCTTGCGATCGCCCATTTCTTTGTTGTGTTTGGCGATGTAGTGCTCGACAATGCTAGGTATGTCTTCGATGCGCTCACGAAGTGCAGGGATGTAAATCTCGCATTCGCGAAGACGATGATAGAGCTGTTCGCGGAAGCGTCCTTCAGCCATCGACGCAATCAGGTCACGGTCGGTAGCACTGATAAAGCGAATATCAACGTCATCAGTCTCCACAGAACCAACACGTCGAACGGCCTTCTGTTCCATTGGCAGAAGAAGATTCGCCTGAAGGTCGAGCGGCATGTCGCCGATTTCGTCCATGAAGAGCGATCCCTTGTTCGCTTGATGGAAGAGCCCCTTGCGCGTCTCCATCGCACCAGAGAAGGCACCCTTCATATGACCGAACAGTTCGCTCTGGAACAAGTCGCGCGGAATATTCGGAATGTCGACAGTGATAAACGGATGCTTCGTTCGACGGCTGACGTTGTGCAGCGCATGCGCGACAAGCTTCTTGCCTGTTCCAGTTTCACCCGTGATAAGCACGTTGAGATCTGTGCGACCGTATCGCATGATCTTATCGGCCACATCCATCATCGCAGAACTCTTGCCGATGATTCCCTGCGTTTCCATCACACGACGCAGCTCGTCGTTTGACGAATCGGTCTTGACGCGCTCCATCGCGCTGTGCAGGACACCGATGAGCCGGTCGTTGGTGAGCGATGACTTGTCAATGAAGTTGAGAGCGCCGAGCTTGGTTGCCTTGACAGCTGTTTCGATTGTGCCCTTGCCCGATATCATGATCACGGGAATCGACGGGTATTCGCGGATCGACCGACTAAGGACATCGATGCCTGTCATCGATGATTCGCTACCAAACTCAATGTCGAGTAGCATCAGACCAACATCGCGACTATGATCCTCGAGGAACGCGAGTGCTTGTTCGGGACTGTTCCGAACCTCAGCATTCATACCCTCGCCACGCACCACATCGGCAATGGTCGCGGAGAAGTCTCGATTGTCGTCAACGATGAGGATTTTCATAGTCGGTATTAGTCCTGGGTCGCCAGAATCATGAGTTCATCGTAGAGTTCGCGCATGTCGCGACTCTGGAATGTCTTGAGATCCGGATTCCACACGGCCCGCAAATATACGTTGGTGCGGGTGTTGCGGTAGTCAATGAACCGTTGCTTGCGCGCTGGGGTATTCAGAGCCTGAACCTTGAGGAAGGCGCTCATCGTTGCCTTTGAGGTTGCGCAGTACGTAGGTTCGTCGACGAAGTGCGAGTACGTGCCCTCAGCGCGGTCACTGATCGGTCCGTTATACCGGAAAATCTCACCCTTGGTATTCATTGCAAATTGCTCGAGCACATTCGTTGAGTCATCCTGCGTGCCCCATCGAATCAGCAAGTCAGCTTGATTCGCTGCGACGCATGCATACGGTGCTGTAGGACGTGGCGTGCCACAGCCGATGACGATGCTTGCGAGTGTGCTTACGACAAGAACGATGCGAGTCGATGCGAACATCTCTCTGCTCCAATCAGCTGAAGTGTGCGGAAAAGTTCTGCGCCTACATCACGATGGGTGAGTGCTATGCGAAGGGGCTTCATCATCGCACCCATCTTGATGCCGGCACTCTCTGCTGATGCCTGGGCATGAGCTTTGAACGTCGCTTCATCCGTGAGCATCGCTGGAGTGAACCCAGCATGGAAGGCACGAAGTGCATCCATTACACCTTGATTGCCGGTTATAGCTGCACGGGCATCATCTGACAGCTCACACAGCGTATCACCGAACAGGTAGTCGCCAAACTCTGCGATATCCTTGAGGAACGTTACACGCTCGCGCAACAGTGTGATCACGTCGGCAACAAACTCGCGTTCGATGCGTGGAAATTCACGCTCGACCAGCGTTGGCATGAGCTCTGTCGCAAGTTCGTGCGGGTCGCGCGACTTGAGGTACTCGCCGTTCATCCATTCGAGTTTCTTGTAATCGAAGACAGCGCCAGCCTTGTTTACGCGCTCCAGAGAGAATGCATCAATGAGATCCTTCATCGAGAACTTCTCATTGTCGCCACCCGGATGCCAGCCGCAGAGCGCGACGAAGTTGACGAGTGCGTCAGGGAAGTATCCCTTTGCTGCGAAGTCGCGCACCATTACGTCGCCGTGACGCTTACTCATCTTCGAGCGATCGGGATTGAGGAGCAACGGCACGTGTGCGAACGTTGGTGGTGTCCACCCAAATGCTTCGTACAACAGCACGTGCTTCGGAGTTGATGGCAGCCACTCTTCAGCTCGGATCACATGCGTGATCTCCATCAAGTGATCATCAACAACGTTAGCAAGGTGGTATGTCGGAAATCCGTCGCTCTTGAGAAGAATCTGATCGTCAATCTCACGTCCGTTCACGACCACGTCGCCGCGGATCTCATCGTGAAAGCGCACATCTGCTGTGAGAGGCACCTTCAAACGAATGACGTGCATGGCCCCTTCGGAAAGCAAGCGCGCAGTTTCCTGTTCACCGAGTGTGTATTGGTTGCGCATGCTCGAGCGGTCGTACTTCGGAGCAATGCCAGCTGCTTGTTGACGTTGACGCATAGCGTCGAGTTCATCTGATGTATCGAAGGCATAGTACGCCGTGCCATTTTCAACGAGCTGCATGCCATATGTGCGGTACAGATCGAAGCGCTCACTCTGCGTGTAGGGTCCGTGATTGCCACCAACATGCGGACCTTCATCGAAGACGACGCCGGCCCATGCGAGCGACGAAATCTGCTCCTCGATCGCCCCTTCAACAAGGCGTGTGCGATCTGTGTCCTCGATGCGGAGAATACACGTGCCACCGTGATGCTTGGCATACAGGTAGTTGTACAACGCCGTGCGCAAGCTTCCGATGTGCAGGAAGCCCGTCGGAGAGGGGGCAAAACGGACGCGTACGCTCATAGGGAGATCTCCACTTCGGCAAATGTCTTTTCGGTTTCGAATACGCGCAGACGCACAGCGTCAACGCGATGTCCTGCAGGTAGACTCGCAACAACGTGTGTCGCAAGCATGCGTGCGATGTTTTCGGCAGTCGTCGGAAAGTCCACAAGGACGGTCTTCATGGCGTTCTGCTCGAGGAATGCACGCACGACGGTATCACTTGAACTGCAGAGGAAGCAGTGATCGAGTTCGTCAAGCTTGTCTTGAATCAGAAGCTTCATGTCGTAGTAATCCATCACCATGCCGTTGGCGTCTGGTTCGCCACTCAGAATCACATGTGCTTCATACGAATGACCATGGATGTTCTTGCAAAGCCCCTCATGGAAGGGTAGGCGATGCCCCATCTCCCATCGAAACTGCTTTGAGATTGTAGTACGCATTGCTCAGACCTTGCTGTGTTCGACGACGATCACACTGTTGATGCCGCCGCGTGCTTTCCAATCGGCGGTGACCTTCATGTAGATCGGGTCGCAGCATGCCACGAGATCATCCAAGATCTGGTTGGTCACAGCTTCGTAGAAGATTCCACGATTGCGGAAGTCGAGGTAGTAGTATTTCAACGCCTTGAGCTCGATGCATACATCGTTGGGGATGTATTCGACGGTGATGGTACCAAAGTCGGGGAGACCGGTCTTTGGACATACCGAAGTGAATTCAGGGTTGACGTGAGTGATCGTGAACCGACGTCCTGGACGTGGATTCGGGAATGTTTCAAGTTGCATGCCGCAAAATTACGCAGAGAGCGCACAACGACCCGCTGTCGTTGTGCGCTCTAACGTTGGCTTTTTCGCTGTTGTGTGGATTAGTCCATCGGGACAGTCATTGGCAGCATCAGGAGCGCTCGTTCATTGAGTCCGAGCTGTGTGAGTTGCAGCGTATGCTGGACCTGACCGCGTGTGCCGGCGGGAAGAGAGCGGTAAATCTGCTCAGCAGCTGGCACATCGCCGGTGATCTTCGCCAGAAGGGCTGAACGAAGCTTCACGCGTACCTGCGCATCTTCGTCGTCATCACCCTTATCGATGCCGATCATCTTCAGGAGAGCCGAGAGGTTGTCGACCTTCTTCGGATAGAGCACGATCTTCACATCGTCCGTTGCACCGACGCCGATGCGCTTCTTCGCCGTCGCAATTGCTACGTCGAGTCCGCCAAGGATGTCAACCAGACCAGCATCCTTTGCTGCCGTACCCGTCCACACGCGACCGCGAGCGAGCTTGCGTGCTGCAGCGGTATCCATGTTGCGTGATTCGGCCACCTTCTGCACAAAGCGTGTGTAGATCCCTTGTCCAAACGCACGCAGTGTCTGCTTGTCGCCGTCGCGTAATGGAAGACCGGCGTTCATAAACGATGCAGATGGTCCAAGCGAAACCGTATCAATCGTTATGCCCACCTTTGCAACGGAACCAGTAAAGTTCGGAATCGACATGATCACACCGATGGAACCAGTGATCGTCGAAGGATGCGCGATGATCGTGTCGCAAGCCATTGCGATATAGTATCCACCCGATGCAGCAACATCGCTCATTGACGCGTAGACTGGCTTTGTCTTGCGTACTTCGCGGATCTCCGCCCAGATCTCATCCGAAGCGAATGCTGAGCCACCTGGACTATCGATGCGTAGGATGATTGCCTCTACATCATCGTTGTCACGCGCAGCGCGCAGATCGCGAATGAGTGTGCGTGCATAGATGCCTGACGTATTAAATGGATCATCGTTTTTCCCGGCGCTGATAGCGCCTGATGCATAGACGATTGCAATGCTCTTGTCGCCACGCGGACTATCGTCATTTGTATCGAACGACTGAATGTACTTCGCAAGCGACATCGTCTTGAGCTTCGGATGTGCTGACGTATCGTCTGGGTTGATTCGACGATGGATACGAACCTTGAGTTCGGCTTCGCGCATCATCGCATCGATGAGACCATTGGCAAGCAATGAATCAGGGATGTAGAGCCCCTTATTCATCAGACCGATAACGCGCTCACGATCAAGCTTGCGTGTTGATGATACAGCATCGACAAACACATCGGAGCGTTGCTGCAGAAGCGCGCGGATCTCTTCTTTGGCTGGCTCGGACCAGTTATCGCGATTCATCGTTTCTGCTGCAGACTTATACTCTTCGAATTGCTCGACGTGGAAGGACACACCAAGCTTCTCAAACATGCCTCTCATAAAGGGGGCTGATGCACCAAAGGCATTGAACTCCATCATACCTTCTTGCGGCATGATGATGGAGTCTGCAACCGTCGCGATGTAGTATCCACCCTTTGTGCCCATTTCCATGTACGCATAGATGAACTTGCCCGACTTCTTGAAATCCATCAGCGCATCCCGCACTTCGGTGAGCTTGGCCATGCCAGCCACAGCGATACCCGAGCGTATGTATATGCCATGGATGTTGTCGTCGGTCTTCGCACGCTCGATCGACGTTACGATGTCGCGAAGTGACGGTCCGGACTCTTCAGAGCTAAACTTGAAGGCGACTGGTGGTTCGTATTCAGGAACTCCGTCGGAGAGATCAACCACGAGCACGGTCTTGTCTGTTACGTCGACCTTTGTCTCGGTTTCAAAGCTCGACACGAACATGCCGATCATGAGTCCAAAGACGCCGATGACTACGACGACGAGACCAATGATCACACCGGCAATGATCCATCCACGCGATCGGCGCCGTTGCGCAGGAGCGCCGATGCCGGGTGGTGGCGGGATCGGATTCGAGTTAGGAGTAGGGTTATCTTGCATGGTATGCCTCTCGGGTGTGTTCAAACGATGGCCGCACTACGCAGCCGGCGTCCGAAGGTTGCAGTTCCACAAAACTACAGTGCATTTCATGGCGAGCCATGCCCCTTCAACCGAGTTTCCCCTCGATCGATACATCTACGACCTGCCTGCTGAACGGATCGCGATTCACCCTCTGGCCGAGCGTGATGCTAGCAAACTGCTTGTGTGGCGCGGTCAGGATGAGATAGAACACCATGTGTTCCGGGACGTCGCAGCGTTGCTGCCCGAGCATTCGATGCTCGTGGTGAATCACACGCGTGTGATCTGCGCACGTATTGGCATGCAGAAGCCAACGGGTGGGATGGTCGAGGTTCTTCTGACTGATCCGGAGCTCCCTTCGCGAGATCCCGCAGTGGTGCTGGCATCGCGCGAACCGTCGCAATGGCGCTGTCTGATAGGGGGCAAGAACGTCCATGAAGGGATGATTCTGGTAGAGCCTTCGTCGGGCCTGCATGCAACAGTGGTACGCCGCGATGGTGCGGAGGGATCAGTTGCACTCACATGGGATGGTAATCAGATGTTGGGCGACCTGCTCGATGAGATTGGTCGGTTGCCTTTGCCCCCGTATCTCCATCGCGAAGCAGATGCATCTGATCGCGAACGCTATCAAACGGTATATGCTGCGGAATCCGGCTCCGTTGCTGCGCCTACAGCCGGACTGCACTTTACGGATAGAGTGTTTGCAGCATGTGACGAGCGTGGTATCGAGCGTGCAACCGTGACGCTCCACGTGGGCATGGGCACGTTTCGTCCTGTCGAGGCACGTGATGTGCGCAATCACGTGATGCATCAGGAACGCTACGGCGTGAGCCGCGAGACAGTAGAGATGCTGCTGCGCAACGCGGAGTCTGATACTCCATGGATTACAGCCGTTGGCACAACATCGATCCGAACACTTGAATCACTGTTTGCCGTTGGTGCGCGCATAGTGCGCGATGATACCCCTGAACATTCGACGGATGTTGATCAATGGGAAGCATTTGATCCAACACTTCGGACCATTGCTCGTGCAGATGCGCTGAGCGGACTCCTTCGTCTGATGGAGCACCGAAACGTTTCTAGCATCTGGGGCGAGACACAATTGATGATCGCGCCAGGTGCACATCTTGGTTGCACGGACGCATTGATCACGAACTTCCATCAGCCCGGGAATACGCTCCTGCTGCTGGTTGCAGGCGTGGTGGGTGAAAATGCGTGGCGTACGATCTACGCCGAAGCGCTCGAGAAGGACTACCGCTTCCTGAGTTACGGTGATTCGTCGCTACTATTCTGCCGAAACGCTTAGCGCGTCTGACGGGAAGATCTCTGCACGCGCACAAATGCTGGCTGGGTTGAAGTCACCGAAACCGACGGTGGAGCGACTACGCGAGGTCGAACGATGCCTGATGGTGGGAGTTCGACGATCTCTGCACGAAGATCACGTGCCGTCATGGATGCGATGTCGTCAATGCCCCCTCGAATCACTACGGATATCTGTCGCGGTGAGATCGTAAGGAGTGAATCAATCGCACCAACAAATTCGACCGGCACATCGTTGATCGTACGATCGGCTGCTTGCTGTACAGAAAATTGTACGCGCACACGTGACGGCTGGACGTTGATGAGTGACTGAAGTGAGTCCGAGAGCGCTATGTCAACCACCTTCGATTCGTACACATCCTCGAGGTAGATGCGCTTCGTGCTCCATTCGGTGAGACCTTCCACAACATCACGCGAGCCCCGTACCTCCACGTTGATTACGTCGGCCGTAGGCTCTGATGTCCGCACAAATCCAGGGCGACATGCCAGTGAATACAGAATCCGCAGTGGAACACGCTTGATGGCAAGATCGCCAGTGGTAAGGGTGAGACGATCGGGCTCTACGGCGATCGTTCGTAGGGGCAGAGAGGTGGTGACGCCACGGAGGAGATCTGCGCTCTCGGCAACATAGGTTGTTGATTGATCGGGACTCATCGATGCGAGATCAAGTGTGCATGCGATTGATTTCGTGAAGTACCGTGCATTGATGATTTGCAGTCCAGTCGCGCGTACGCGTATGCGCACAGTTGGCGGGACCGTTGAGAGCATGGCCTGGTTCGGTGGCGACACAACCACGAGGGGAATGTCGAGATCATCCTCGTATGTCCGCGTCAACGACACATACGTCCACAAACTGACGGCAGCAGTAACTGCGATCAGGAGTGTGCTGATGCTGAATCGTCGTTGAGCCATGTGAGATCAGTTGGTGGATCGTCGAAGCGACGACGGAGATTCTCGCGTCGTGAGATCATCGATGTGATCTGAAAGATATAGCGTTTCCGCTCATCAATGTCGATTGTGGTTTCGATACGTTGTGTCATCTCATCGATGCGCTGATGCAAGCGATGAATCTCGATGCTGAGCAACGCATCACGAATCGGTTTCTTCATGTCGTACTCTGGCATGTCGACATTAAACCGACCCCATGAGTCGCTTGGAG
Source organism: uncultured Melioribacter sp. (assembly GCA_964465685.1). Taxonomy (GTDB): domain Bacteria; phylum Bacteroidota; class Ignavibacteria; order Kapaibacteriales; family Kapaibacteriaceae; genus UBA10438. The sequence continues at coordinate 9,530 of CAYXKK010000021.1, read as the reverse complement.
ACGATGATGCAAAGAGTATATCGGCAATCTCACGACGCTCATCCGTCGAAAGCTCCTCGTCATTGAGAAGGGGCTGCGTGAGCTCGCCGTGTTCTTCTTCGGCGATAAGCATGCGACGGAAGATGCGTCGACCACCATCGCTCCAGAAGACTTCTTCCGTAACGTGATACGTGTTGAGCAACATCGCGAGTCCGTCGTCGAGCGTCAGCGCAACGCGGAGCAGCTCTCGCTCTGGTGGCAAGAGTACTGCAACCAGTCGGGGTGTCGCTTCAAGGATAGGGGCGTCGGACCCGTGCTGGGAAGGGGCTTGCATGCGCTGCTGCGATGCAGGCATAGTCGACGTTGACGGTCGTCGCTGCACGACAGAGCGAAGTTCTGCTGCCAAGTACGCTTCATCGAGTCGGAACATCTCCGACAGGTCACGAATCAAAAACTGATGACGCAGCGTATCGGGCACCGAGCCAATCCATTCGAGCATTGTGCGAACTGCCTTCGCCTGTTGGACCGGATCGTTGAGAAGTCCCTGTCGTTTAAAGCGTTCAGTTTGATGCACCAGCCATGACGGTGCAGAAGCCACCATTGCGCGCAGGGCTTCAGCACCTTGTTCACGCACAAGTGAGTCAGGATCGGTCCCTGGTGGAAGCACAACGCACTTCACATCGAATCCTACGGCAAGACCCAGCTCGATACCACGAGTGATTGCCTTCTGTCCGGCCTCGTCGCTGTCGAACACCAACACAATGGTATCTGCGTACCGTTGCAGCTTGCGCAATTGATCGGGTGTTAGCGCAGTACCAGAGCTTGCAACGGTATTGGTAAACCCTGCCTGATGCAGCGTGATGACGTCAGCTTGTCCCTCGACGAGGATCGCTGTGCGATGCTCGCTGATCGATCGCTTTGCTTGCGCCAGACCATAGAGCACGCGACTCTTGTCGAAGACGAGGCTCTGCGGCGAGTTGATATACTTCGGCGATCCTGGATCGTCGACGATCGTGCGTGCACTAAAGCCAACGATACGACCTGACTCATCGCTGATTGCGAACATTGCACGTCCGCGGAAGCGATCGTACGTCTTCCCGTCCTCACGGGTGATCACCAAGCCTGCATCTACCAGATGTTCAATCGTGAAACCCCGCGTGAGCAACGTGTTCATCGTTGTATCCCATGCAGCCGGAGCAGCACCAAGCGCAAACGATGAAATGATGTCGGCACCAAATCCACGTCGCTCGAAGTAAGCCCGTGCTGTTGCGCCATCCGACGAGGCAAGCGTTTCTTGATACAACATGCCCGCTTCACGCAGTGCGCGCATCGCGGCATCACGTCGTGCAAGCTCACCCGTTGGATCGTCCCGTTCTTCTTCTGGGATATCAATGCCTGCGCGTTGCGCAAGGTGTTTGATCGCGTCGACGAAGCCCATGTGCAGGTGCTCTTCGACGAAGGTGATCACATTGCCCGCCTTGCCACAGCCAAAGCACTTATAGATGCCTCGCTCCGGATTGACGTTGAACGACGGAGTCTTTTCCTTGTGGAACGGACACAGTCCGAGGTAGTTCTTCGTCGACCGTTTGAGCTGCACGTGCTCGCCAATCACATCGACAATGTCGGACTGTGATCGAACCTGATCGATGATATGTTGGGGGATGCGCACGATGACTACATCAAGGCGTCGACAATTGATGTATCAGGACAGTCGGCTAGTAATTGCTCGATCGATTTGCCCGTGCGTGGACAGACGAGCAATGACGCAATCTCATAGCTCGGGACCAGTACGAATCGTCGCTCTGCCATGCGCATGTGCGGGATGTGGATATCGTCCTCGTCATACACTTCATTTTCGATCACGATCACGTCGATGTCGATCTCGCGTTCACGCCAGCGCTCGCGCTGTGTTCGACCAAGCTGCTGTTCGATGGCTTTACAACGATCATGAATTTCGCGCGCAGAGAGGTCGGTCAACCCTATCATCGCGGCATTGACGAACGGTGGTTGATCACGAAACCCGACAGGCTCGGTGCTCCACAACCGCGATCTCTGTGGTCGTGCGAGAAATGAACGTTCGAGTGCAATCATTGCACGTTGAACAATTGCGACTGAGTCGCCGATATTCGAGCCGAGGCCGATCAATACGCGTCGCTGCACGATCAGGCCTCGTGGCTAACAGTGATCTCCGTCTCAACGTAGTCCATCACTTGCTGAATCGGCACACTCACTTTGCGCACGCGCACGGTAGCTTGACGAATTGCTGAGAAGCGATCGATGATCGATGAAGCCATATCGAATGCAAGTGTTTCGATCAGCTCACACGGCTCCCCATTCATGTGCTCATTAACGATGAAGAGCACTTCCTCGTAGTTCACTGAGTCGCTCACATCGTCACTGACGACCACCTTCACAGTGTCGTACCACACATCGACGTCAACCTGATACCGTCCGCCGAGACTCCGTTCTTCTTCACGGACACCGTGAAATGCGTAAAACTCAGCGTTTACAATCGAGAGTCGGGTAAGGGTTGTCTGGCGTTTCATCGTGGTACTGCTTGTAGTTGCTGAAAAGGGGTCTAGTGATGATCCCGAAACTACCGCCGAAATAGGTAATTTTGTGTCACGCATTTCGCGTACTTGACCCAATCACCAACTCTTGCTAGGATTTCGGTATGCCAATGAAGCCAAAGCTCGTCGAAGCCTTCCATGCTCAGATTCAGTCTGAATTCCAAAGTGCATATACGTACCTCGGAATGTCAGCGTGGTTTACCGAAAACAATCTGCCTGGGTTCGCGCAATGGATGCGTGTTCAATGGGAGGAAGAAACTCTTCATGCGATGAAGTTGTACGACTTCCTGCACAGTCGTGGAGAAGCCGTGCTGCTCAAGCCGATTGCTGCACCATCGAAGAAGTACACAAGTGCGGTCAATGTGTTTGAACAGGTGCGCAAGCACGAGCAGATGATTACCAAGAGCATCAATGATCTCTACGAGCTTGCACTTAAGGAAAAGGATCTGCCGTCGCAAATCGTGCTCCAGTGGTTCATTAACGAGCAGGTTGAAGAAGAAGCGCAAGTGATGGAGATTATCGAGCGCTTGCGTCTTGTTGGATCCGATGGACCATCGATTTATCTGATGGATCGACAAATGGCAGAACGTCCGGCACCGACTGCTGATACACAAGCCTAAGGGTACTCGCCTGATGATTGAGACAAGTCGCGAACGCACGAGCGAACTGCTTGCCGCATGCCGAACAACGGAGATTGCGGTAGTGGGCGATGTGATGCTCGACCGGTATTTCTGGGGAAGTGTCCATCGTGTTTCACCGGAAGCGCCCGTCCCTGTGGTTGATATCGATCACGAGAGCTTTCACCTTGGTGGTGCGGCAAACGTCGCGAGTAACTTGCGCGCTCTTGGGGTAACGCCACTGCTCTGCGGTGCGATCGGCGATGATTTCTCGGGACGTATGATCGGTGAGATCTGCGACGATCTGGGTCTGCTTCGCGATGGTCTCGTGACCATACCTGGACGTCCGACAACGGTGAAGACGCGCGTGATTGGGAACAATCAGCACATCGTGCGACTCGATCGCGAGACGCGCGAGCATGTGTCACCGGACGTTGTGGCTGATCTCGCATCATTTCTACGGTCGCGTCCGTCGCTATCCGCCATCGTGCTTGAAGACTATGACAAAGGTTTTTTATCGCCACGATTGATCACATCGATGATCTCGGTGGCACACGACAGAGGGATCCCGGTGTTTGTGGATCCTAAGTATCGACACTTCTTCGACTTCACCGAGTGCACGGTGTTCAAGCCGAACCGCAAAGAGGCAGCTGATGCGCTGCAGATGAAGATCGCTACGTTGGATGATGCACGTGTTGCCGGTGAGCAACTCCTGCAGCGTCTTCGTTGCAAGGCGGTGTTGCTTACGCTTGGTGCAGAAGGAATGATGCTCATCGAACGTGGCGGAACGGTAAGCACCGTGCCGACACGTGCGAAGAATGTTGCGGACGTATCCGGAGCAGGTGACACCGTTGTTGCTACACTCGCGGCAATGATGTCGGCTGGTGCAACGGTGCGTGAAGCAGCTGCACTTGCCAATGTGGCGGCAGGATGTGTCGTAGCTGAGCCAGGCATTGTAGCAATCGCGCCAGAAATGCTACTTGATGCAGTGAGTGAATCGTGATTGTGCACGCAGATCATGTACGTGTGAGTGAGCTCGGTGCAACGCTTCGCGCTGAGGGGAAGCGCATCGTGTTTACGAACGGAGTGTTTGATATTCTGCACGCCGGACATGTGACGTATCTCGAGCATGCGCGTGCATTGGGCGACACACTTGTCGTCGGACTCAACACTGATGCGTCTGTACGTAGACTCAAAGGTCCGGAGCGTCCCATCAATGCGGAAGACGACCGTGCGTGCGTTATTGCAGCATTGCGAGCTGTCGATCATGTTGTGCTGTTCGACGCCGACACGCCGCTCGAAGTAATTGTTGCGCTCATGCCAGACGTCCTTGTCAAGGGCGGCGATTACACGCGCGACACAATCGTGGGTGCAGATGAAGTCGAAGCGCATGGTGGAACAGTGTGCACCATTCCGCTTGTGGAAGGTCGGTCAACGACCGCAATCATTAATCGCGCGCGAACGGCCTAAACCACTGTTCGCCAATTGACACCGTCATGGTCAGCCGCGCGAAGAACTCCGACAACGTTCCGGTTACAGGACCACGGTAGCCCCCTTGCAGAGCAGCATCAACCGTTGCGCTCTGACCAAGTGGGAAGTCGAATCCTGCTGCAGCAGCGTACTCGTGCACCTCTGAGCCCTTGAACGTGTAGTACATGCGTTGGTACGACACACCAGCGCGAAAGCCCAACTTATCCCAAAACGTCGGAGCATAGTGTGCAGCCTGCAAACTGTATCCGAGCGATGCGCGGAGTGAACGATCGTAGGCAGCATCTGCACGCGGATTCACGTCGACACCTGTATGGTCCGACCACTCAAGATCTGCTCCGATGATTGCACGCCCGAGTGATGTTGATGCACCAAGACCTACGGACACAGGGAAATCCGTTGTGCCGGTCGTCGAGAGTGTCGAGTCGATATAGACACTGCTGCCGAGTAGACCAGCAGCACGATAGACTGTGTTCATCGACCCACGTGGTCCGCCCGAGATATAGCCGCCTAGCGACACAGATGATGAGCGGTAGAAGAGGCCAGCACGCAACAGCATGCCACGAACATCATACGATGTTGATGATTGCACGCGTTCGTTGATTGCATCAACGTAGAGGAACTCAGAGAGTGAGATCAGACCGAAGAGCGCTTGCATCGAGATGCCAGCGTAGAGATTGCCAACACGCCCCGATGCGCCAATTTGAATGGCAGATGTGCCGCCTGTTCCCTGTTGCAGTGCTCTTCCTGTAAGGGGCGTCCCATCAACAAGTGTGGAAAGTGGTCGCTCTGTGAGGTAGTTCACCGACGAGTAGGGGATCACGCCGAACGACACGCCGAAACCACGCAATGTGTCGACGGCGAACAACACCATCAGACCATCAATCTCACCGTTATTCTGTCGCGTCGAAACGTCGCCTTGTGATGCCAGATGTTGGTTGAATCGATATCCAGCTTGTAGACGCGTGTATTGCGACATGCCAAGCAGGGCTGGATTAACGATGTTGATTCCGTGGTCATTCGGCATTGCGATGGCCGTACCGGCCATACCATCATACAGTGCTCCGACTGAACGGCGCATATCGCCGAGACCAATAGCGGAATAGTTCGAGCCCCCTTGCGCGAGTGCCGTCACTGCTGTGCATACGAGGATGCATGCTGAGATCAGGGTTGTGTTCATTTGGCAAACACACCCGGTATCGTGTAGGCAACGGTAAGACGTGGACGCTTGAATGCATCATCAGCGAGTGTGTAGAGGTAGAGGCGATTCATACGCCACGACTCATACACACCGGTCGGCTGGATAAACAACTCGCCGCGTCCACCATTCCTGCGCAGGAGCTGCAGAAACGGGCCCAAGTTTTCGAACACGAACTCACCGTTCGCACCTCCGCGTGATGCGAGGTTGATGATGGGGCCGCTAGGTGGCACGTAATTCAAGTTCAGCAGTTCATCACGTCCGAAGGAACCGACGCGTGAGCGCTCCATATTCACGGTGACGCGTAACGTGCCACCGAGGATGATTGCGTTTGCGGGGATCGAATCAAGCGAGCATGTGATGCGTGCCTGACGTATGTGTCCACCTTGGACGACTACTTCACCTGGGGCTGTTGTAGCAGTTGAGATGAAGTTCGCGATAACACACTCGATAAACGTTGTGTCGCGGGTTGAGGCCGTGTCGCGCAAACGTCGTACAACGCGCATTTGCATACGCTGACGCACGCCTTCAAGATTGCGATACTGTCGAATCGACGATGTTGATGTCGACAGCAGCACCATGCCGTAGATCTCTTTAGACAGCGCTGAGTCGCGCCCCTTCACAAGCCACTGCTTAATACGAGCGGTATCAAGAGGGACATACACAGCCGTATCTGTTCCCGTTGTGATCGTAGTCGAGAACTGAGCTAGTGGTCGATCTGACGTCGCATAATAGTCCGTGGCACCCGACTCATTCCAGATGGAGTCCCATGTTACGTTTGCCGACCACGACTTTTTCAGCTCATATGCTGTGAGTGCAAGTGTTTTATCGGTGGTATCGCCAAAACGATACTCTTGAGGAATCATCATCAAGTCGGCGCTCATGAGATCGTAGTTCGAGCCATCACCGAGGTCGGGATAGTTGATGAACTCGACAAACACGCGAGCCTGATCCGTCGATGTATTCCCAAACAGAAAAAACGCACCATTAACAGTCGGCGTGCGGCGTACATCGCTGCTGTCCGACACGAGAAACGGACGTTCCAAGGAGGAGGATGCGTAGAGTGTATCGGTTCCCGGTACAGCGTCTGTACCGACAACAGTTGGTAGATCGTTGCAGCCAGCCAGAGCAATGCAACAAACGGCAACCAGCAAAGAAAATGCGTGACGACCACGCAGAACAGTATGCACGATTACTTCGATTCCTTTACCAGAGTGCGATAGAACTCGTCGTATGATTGGGCCGAAGCGGTCCAACCAACTGGCGACGTCATGGCTCTGGCGACGATTGCATTCCATGCTTCGTGTGAGGCGTGGAGTGCGAGCACGTGTTTCATCGTTTTCACGATGTCTGCGCTATCGCCCTTCTTCATCAGGAATGCATTCCCAGTGTTCTTCTTTTCATCGACCTCTGTGAGCCCCTCTGCGATGCCCCCTACGACACGCACAACAGGAATTGTGCCGTAGATCAGCGCGATGCGTTGGAACTGACCATACACCTCGTGGCGTGACGGCTTCAACAGCACTGTCGAACCTGACATCAGTTGATGCAGGTACTCTTCATCGATGCCGACCTTCACGCACACCTGCTGTGGGAATTTCTTCGCGAGAGCTTCGGCTGTCTTCTTCAGTGGCGACGTCATATCGGTTGCGATAATCACCTGCATGCCGAGCTTTACGAGTTCGGGTGCAGCTGCGATCACTGCATCGGCGCCACGTTCTTCTGTGAGTGGACCCACGAACGTAGCAACTGGGGTATCGCCATTCACGGCGAGTCCGCTCTGCTTTTGCAGCGCTTCACGTGCTGCTTGCTTATTCGAAATGTCCTTTGCGTCGAACTTCGCTCGCACGTTCGCATCCGTTTTTGGATTCCAGTGCAGAAGGTCGATGCCGTGTGTGATGCCAACCAGTGGCTTCTTGTTCAGCAGGGGAGCCCAATTATCCTTGAACTCCTTCATTGCAGACAGCTCTTTCGCATACGTCGGCGAGAACGTCGACACGCGGTCGGCATATGCAATACCTGCGCGCAGGAAGTTCATCTTGTTCTTATACTTCGCCTTCTCAAGTGCCTCATCAGTAAGGCCTGTCTTCTGCAACGACTTCAGCGGGAATACGCCCTGTTGTTCGAAGTCGGTGATCGTCATTACGATCTTCGTCTTGCGGAACTCTTGTGGGTAGCGTGTACGTATGTATGCAGGAATCAACGCAGCTTGCCAACCGACACAATGAATGATGTCTGGGAACCAGCCCAACAGCAAACATGTTTCCAGCACTGTGCGGTTATAGAAGATGAAGCGCTCATCGTTATTCGCGAACGTGGTGCCCGTATTGATATCGGCTTCAATACCCTTATTCACATCAAGGTAGTTTGAGTTTGTCGTGATGTACGACTGAACCTTGACACGCGGATTATTGATCGAGCTCGACTTCACCGTAGCAGGGTGTGCTTCTGATCCGATCGGAATAGGGATATCGCGTAGACGATTGATCTCGTGGATACGATTCTTCCGTTCCGAGATGAAGCCATACTTCGGCATCATCGCGCGAATATCGTGGCCGATCTCACGGACACCGAGTGAGTGTGCATAGCACAGGTCAGCCAGTTCCGATGTCTTGATGAACGGATAGATCTCGCTCGTAACAAACAGGATGCTGAGTGGTTTGGCCATACGGTGCGGACGCTAATTGACAGAATTGTCAGCAAGTGGCAAAAATACGGCTTTCGTGCGCTCGTCGGTAGTCTTCCGTCATGTAATTTCACATCCTCGCCACAAAGCCTTAGAAAATCACATGCATTACCGCCTCTGGTCTGCCCTGGCTCTTTCAGCCGCCATAGTTATTGCTGCCGCCATCTTCGGATCCGCCTGGTCGGCTGGGCGTGCAAAGTCGGAAGTCATTGCTGTGACAGGACTTGCGCAGCAGGACTTTGTTAGCGACCTCATTGTTTGGCGTGCGTCGTATAGTCGGCAGGGGGCCACTGTTGCTGAAGCGTATGCGCAATTGAGGACAGATGCGCAGCGTGTGCAGAGCTTCTTGGTTGAGCGAGGCATACCCCAGGCCGAGATCGTTATCAGCGCCGTTGCCATTGCGCCGGAGTATAACGAGGTCCAGAACGGCGATAGGGTAGAAACAGTCTTTGCCGGATACAAGCTCACGCAGAACGTCAGTGTTGAGAGCAAGCGTGTCGACAAAGTCGAGCAACTCTCGCGTGAGATCAGTCAATTGATCGACGCCGGGATTATTCTTAACTCCCAGCCGCCGCAATACTACTACACCAGATTAGCCGAGCTCAAGCTCGACTTACTCTCGCGCGCCTCCAAGGACGGCACAGAGCGGGCTGAGAAGATTGCGGAAAATGCTAACGGCTCGCTTGGCAATCTCTTGCGTGCTGATATGGGGATCTTCCAGATAACGGGGCAGAACAGCGACGAAGAGTACAGTTGGGGTGGAACATTCAACACTTCTTCGAAGCGAAAAACAGCCTCTATCACTGTGAAAATGGAGTTCGGACTGTAGTCCTGGAACTTTTTTCACCACACCATTTGGTGATATCAAATAAACCCCCTATGTTTGTGTCCCCTTCGCGCGGCCAACGCCGAACGGGCCGCCGACGAGGCGGGTTTTGATGTTCTTTGACAACAGGAAGCAAGCAGTAAAACGAAAAGGGTAGGACATATGT
>CAYXKK010000020.1:0-28573 GCA_964465685.1 uncultured Melioribacter sp. | reverse complement strand
CTCGAATATGTTTGCTGCGTCACCATTCATTACGTACTGATTGAGGGGTAAACGCATGTCACGAGTTCGATTCGGTTTGAAGATTGGCGCTGTTGTTGCAGCCATGGCGATTCTGTCAGTACAATCATGGGGTCAGGGTTGCGTAGTCGTGCGAGGTGGCGCGATGTGCGGCACGAACTCGGGTACGACGATCAACCTGCAGCAAGGGGAATTCAACCTCGTCCTTGGAGCACGGAACTTCACGTCGTTCCGGCATTTCCGAGGAGATCACGAAGAGGCGTTCCGTGTGGCACAGGGCACAGAGGTCATAAACAAGTCGAGCTTCTTGGACTTATCGATCAACTACGGCATTACAGATCGTCTGTTCGCAACAGTGATCTTGCCGTTTGTCTACAATGATCGTTCGTCGCTGTATGAGCATGGTGGTAACCCACGCTTCGACTCATCGGGGAATCTCATCGGCACATGGAAGGGCGACCGCCGTCACACCTACTCTTCAGGTCTGGCAGACATTCGTTTCAGCGTTGGGTATTGGTTGTTCGACCCGATGACGAGCGAGTATAATTATTCGGTGTCGCTCGGCATGAAGACGCGCACTGGCTCGTACGACTACACCGGTACGTTTTACAACCAGGGTCCGAACAAGGATCAAACGCTCGAGGGTGTGGTTGACCAGTCGATCCAGCCAGGCGACGGTGGTATAGGTGCAACAATTGATGTGCAGGGTATTCAGCCCCTTTCCGACAAGATTACCTTGGTGACAAGTCTGTTCTACCTTGCGAATGTGACGAACACCAACGGCGTGCTCCTTCGCACGTCGAATGCAAGCATGAGTCCAGACACATCCCAATTCTCCGCGCCTGACCAATTCGGTGTGCGTGTTGGTGCATTCTACACACTGATGGATCATTTCAGCGTCTACGCTGGTGGTCGAGCCGAAGGTATTCCTTCGTCGGACCTCATTGGTGGCAGCGCAGGATTCCGTCGTCCGGGATATGCCTTGTCGGTTGAGCCTGGACTGAGCTATTTCAACAGTGACTTCTCTGTTGTCCTGAGCGTGCCTATCGCAGTGTACCGCAACCGCACGCAGAGCTACATCGACAAGATCCGCACCGAACAGCGCGGTCGCGAAGTGATTGGTGATGCGGCATTTGCCGACTACCTCATCAGCCTGGGAATTTCGTACCGTTTTGGCGGTTCGGGATCGAAGCACACAGAGATGTAAGCACTGCAAGCCGTAGTTTTGTGGCTCACTCAACGGAGACACTATGACGCTGGCAGATATTCGCTCGGCACACCACGAAACTCTCGCAGAGGCCATGAAGGCCAATGCTGACCGTACATTCTATGCTCATTGGCCAGAAGCGCCAAGCGGGAAGATCTACGGTGAGACTGCAAACGATGACGGACTCGCGCGCTTTCAGCAACAGCTCAACAATCCGTTCGATCGCTTGCCTGCAGAAGGTGCATGGATTGGTGATGAGGCATCTCCGTACGGTTTCTCACTGGGGATCACGTATCCGAAGATCTCAACAGACGATCTCATCGCTCGTGGGTCTGCGGCGCAAACTGCGTGGCAGGCGTTGACGCCGGAAGATCGTGCGTCGATTCTTGTGGAAGCTCTTGAGCGTGGCGCGAAGGACTTCTTCGAGATTGGCTACGCAACACAGCATACCACCGGACAAGGCTTCGTTATGGCCTTCCAGGCATCTGGTCCGCACGCGTTTGATCGTGCACTCGAAGCAACGGCTATGGGGCTTGCAGCACAATCGCACTTCGCGATGAATGTGATGTGGACGAAGCCGATGGGGAAGATCAGCGTCTCGATCGACAAGAGCTTCCGCGTTGTGCCAAAGGGATTGAACCTCGTGATCGGCTGCTCAACGTTTCCGATCTGGAATACCACACCAGGCATGTTCGCCGGACTCGTCACGGGCAATGCCGTGATCGTGAAGCCGCACCCAGGTGCGATCTATCCGATTGCGTTGGTGGTTGCACGCGTGCGCGAAGTGCTCACAGAGCTTGGTCTCGACCCGAACGTTGTGCAACTGGCCGTTGATACGGTCGATGCGCCGATGACGCTCGATCTCGTGCGTCATCCGGCCGTGCGTGTGATCGACTATACAGGTGGACCGCACTTCGGTGCTGTTGTTGAGCGCGAGGCAGCGCAACACGGTAAGATTGTATTCACCGAAAAGGCTGGCGTGAACTGCGTGGTGCTTGATTCCACTGACGATCTTGATCGTGCGATGGACAACCTCGCGTTCTCCCTCACACTGTACTCGGGTCAGATGTGTACAGCGCCGCAGAACATCTTCATCGCGCGCGATGGCATGAAGGTAGGCGACGAGGTTGTGAGCGTCGACGCAGTTGTTGAAAAGCTTCGCGAGAAAATCGACGGTCTCGTGTTCAATGAAAAGGCGGGTCCGACAACGCTTGGTGCCGTGCAGAATCCAGCAACGGCAGCGCGCGTTGCAGAAGCACATGAACTCGGTCTCGGCGTCGTGCGTGAAAGTGCGCTCGTTGCACAACCAGGCTTTGAAGCTGCGCGATCGATGTCGCCAATCGTTCTTCGCACGGATACATCGAAGGCAGACATCTACACGAAGGAATGGTTTGGTCCAATCTCGTTTGTCATCGCCACCGAATCGTTCGATCAGTCACTCAGTGAAGTCACCGACAGCATCCGTGCGCACGGAGCGCTTAGCGCACTCGTGTACTGCACAGATGCAACACGTGCACAACAAGCCGAAGATGCGATTGTCAATGCGGGTGCGCCGGTATCGTTCAACTTCAATAGCTTCGTTTGGGTGAATCAGTCAGCCGCATTCAGTGACTTCCACGGAGCGGGCTGCAATCCAGCCGGCAACGCAACATTCGCCGATTGGTCATTCGTGACAAACCGGTACAACGTTGTTGGCGTGCGTAAGCAAGCCTAAGCACGACGAGTGTTGGCAGGGGGCTTCTCAGCGCAACGCTGATTCCAGATCCTCAAGCAGATCATTGACGTCCTCGATTCCGCAGGAGAGGCGCACCAATCCCTCGGTTACGCCGAGTCGGTCGCGTTGCTCCTTCGGGATCGAGCCGTGCGTCATGCTCACTGGATGACACACAAGTGATTCAACGCCGCCCAGAGATTCGGCCAGCGTGAACAGCTTCAGGCGCTTCGTTACTTCAACGGCCTTCTCGAGCGATCCAAGTTCGATCGAAATCATACCACCGAAGCCTGACATCTGGCGTGCGGCTATGGCGTGCTGTGGGTGCGAGGCAAGTCCAGGGTAGTGGGTCTGTACGATTGCCGGGTGCGCTTCGCAGAACGCTGCAATCTTCATTGCGTTGGCAGCGTGTTGTTCCATGCGCACGGCGAGTGTCTTCGCAGAGCGAAGGAGCAGCCAGCACTCGAACGGACCCGGCACTGCGCCTACGGCGTTTTGGAGGAACTTGAGTTGCTCGGCGATTGCCGCATCGTTGGTTGCAACGATGCCGCTGACAAGATCACTGTGTCCGCCTAGGTACTTCGTTGCCGAGTGCACAACGATGTGTGCGCCAAGTTCGAGCGGACGTTGGAAGTAGGGCGACGCGAAGGTATTGTCGACGACCATCATGCAGTTCTTCGCGCGGGCGATTTCCGCTACAGCACGCAGATCCGTGATTGTCATCATCGGATTGGTCGGCGTCTCCGTGTAGATCATCTTCGTGTTCGGCTGCAATGCAGATTCCACGTTTGCGACGTTGCGCATATCGACATACGAGAACGTGATGCCAAATCGGCGCAGCACTTTGTCTGTGAGACGGAACGTGCCGCCATACATGTCTTCGGCCATGATCACGTGATCGCCCGCGCTCAGCAACCGCATCAGCGTATCAACTGCTGCCGAGCCGCTGCCGAATGCATAGGCGTGCGTACCGCTCTCCATTGCTGCCAGGTTTGCCTCCCACGCGAACCGGGTAGGGTTGTGTGTGCGCGCGTATTCAAAGCCCTTGTGCTTGCCGATCTCTTCTTGGGCGTAGGTCGATGTCTGATACAATGGAACCGTAACGGCACCGGTGAGCTCATCCGGCTCTTGTCCGATATGAATGGCCTTGGTTGCGAACTTCATGCGAATACCCTTGTCAGATAAGTTTCGAGCCGCTTGTAGGCGGCTCGGGAGAGAGTTTTCAATTGTAATGGCCTCGCGTCATCGACTGAGGTAGAACTTTTCCGCCTTGCGGAAGTCCGCCCCTTGCATCACGCAAACATAGACGCCCTCAGGGAGATCCTGGATGGCTGTCGTGTATTCATGAATGCCACGACCAGTTGTGCCGCGATGCACATCCATAATCTTTTTGCCGAGCATGTTGTAGACGCCGATCTCTACTTGAGCTTCATCGCGAGCGAGTTCAACACGCACCGTGAGTATTTCTGAGGCTGCACGAACGAAGAGGAATCGGTTTTCTTTGCGAAGCGTGTCGTTGCCCACCATTACGCGCTGCTGCGGACGTTGTGCAGTACGCACCGAACCGAGCGCACGAATAGTCGTTGTGACAGCGTTGCCGATAGGAGATGCCGCTACCGGCGTCGTCTTCTTCGGCGCTGCCTTGCGAGCATTATCAGCGAACATTGTCCCTGTCGACGCTAGGAACAGCGCCACGCAGAACATGGTAGTGGTGATGCAGCGATATGGTGACGGTGCAGACACGAATTCTGTGATGTATCCAACGCAAATGTACAATCTTTTGTTCCGCGCACCAACTGCCGTGCCAGAAACAGAAAGGGCGACCCGAGGGTCGCCCTGTTGAAATTCCAATGACGGACGGTTATTCAGCAATAATCAGCTTCTCACTGCTCGAATACGCTCCTGTAGCCATGCGGAGGAAGTATACGCCCGATGACAGGCCTTCTGTGCTGAAGGACATATCATACTCGCCGTCCTTCAAACGTCCGCTGACGAACGTCCGCACCGTTACGCCTTGTGCATTCACAAGCTCAACTGTTGTCATCGATGGGATGCCCACCGAGAATGACACCGTAGCTGAGCCGTTTGTCACCGGGTTCGGAGCAACAGGATTGAGCTTCGGAAGCGTTGCACCAATCTTCGTTACGCGACGTGTGAGTGCGCAATTGAAGATCGATGTCGAATCACCTGTTGTGCTCGGAATGACGCATGGACGTGGCAGTGTGAGGACAAGGTCCTGCTTGCTCGATGTTGTAGCATCGAGAAGAAGAGTCGCTTTGAACGTGAAGAGCGGTCCATCAGCAGCGATGCGATTTCCGCCTGTTGCTGTGAAGGTCCACTTAACTTGGTTTGCGTTTACATCACTAACGACAGGGTCGTTAATCGTCCATCCACCGGTGAGGCCACCAGCGAGCTGGATCGATCCGTTGTTGAACGACAGGTTGTTCCTATCGACGATGACGTCGGCAACGAACGATGTCACGTCTGCACTTGTCCAGTTTCCACTGCGACCAGACACTGTGTAGTTCACAACTTCACCGGGCTCCTTCGAACCGCCAGCAGGAATGTCATTTGACAGGTCCATTGCGACCGGAGTTACGAAGCCAACACCCGTGACACGCGCTGTTACGGTCTTGATTGGTGTTGTCTCACCGAGTGGGTAGCCTGTGATGTCGAACTGCGCAGAGTATGCGCGGTCGGCCCATGGGGCTGCATTCGGCTGTGTTGGTGTGAATTGCACCAGCACTTGGAATGAGCGACCAGCAGGGATAATCAGCGGAAGTGTCGTCTGCTTGCCGGCATCGTCCAAGTAGCCAGTGATGGTGAACGCAGTTGGATCTGCTCCGCTTGGAACGAGAGCCTTCACCTCAAGTGGCTTGAATCCACCACCAGTGTTTGTGACTGTGAACGAGAGGGTCGGTGAGTCGCAGTTCGCGCGTTGACGACCAAAGTCGCGGTCGGCTGTCTCGATGTCTGGACCGGAGCAACCGCCCACACTGAATGTTTCCTTATGCGATGGCACAGGAACCAGTGTCGAGGAGTCTGTACCGTTGCCTGGCGTGGCATCGTGCACAAGTTCGAGTGTTGTGCTTGCGGCAAGCAGTTGTGCGACTGGGCGTGTGTACGATACGCGGACCGTAGCCTTGCCACCATTGCGGGCGACGATCATCGGAAGTGCTGGCGTTGTCGACACAATCGTAAAGCCAGGAGGAACTGGCGCACTGAGCGTTGCGCCAGTGATCGTCAGCTCCATTGTGCCTGCATTCGTAATCGTGAAATCACGTTCCGCGAGCACGCCTTCTTGCGTCTCAGCGCATGTCAGGTCGATTGGGTCGGTATCAATCTTTGGAATGATACCGATGCCCTGCAGCTTCGCTGTGCGCTCTTCAACAGTGCCTTCCCAAACTGGCTTCATGTCAGCTGAATATGTCGCTTCGCCGGCTGGACGGAAGAGCACCAGCACGTCAACTGACTTACCATTGCTCAGGTCAACAGTCGTAACAGGATTGCCAGCGTCATAGAGGCCCACAATCTTGAACACGTAGTTCGCTTCTGTCGAGCCTGCAGGGAAGAACTTCGAACCATCCATGAAGGTCACATCGCGCAGCTTCAGAACTTGGTTGCCCGTATTAGAAACGCTGCCGAAGCCTTGATGGAGCGTACCAACACGGCGCTCACGCCAGTCCTTACCAATGATGATCGGACCTGGTGACTGCGTGCTGCCCTTCCAGTTCGATACAGAGTCGCCACAACCAGCGTTGCTTGCAAATGTCACGTTGATATCGTCAACCTTGATCGTTGCACTCTTGTAGCATAGTTCCTTCAGCTCAAAGAAGCCCTTCGGCAGAATACGAATCGGTAGAGCTGGCGCTGGAGTAACGGTGAAGTCTGTTCCGAGGAAGCCCGTGATCGATGTGATCTCGAGTGTATCAGATCCATTGTTTGAAATGCGCAGGCCACCGGTCTTACAGAATTCCTGATTGAGGCTCAACGTACCAGCATCGAAGTCTTCTACATTGATGCATGGCAGTGCAGCAACACCTTGAATAGGGTGCTTGAATTCACCGCATGTTGTGTTGATGACCAGCGAGTCCTTGTCAAAGTCTGTGCGGACGTCTTGGGTCTCTCGAGTTCCGTTGTACCTGATCGTGATGACGTGCTTACCCTTGGCAGGTATCTTCACGACGGGTGGAATTGCACCGGCTACGATAGAGAAGTACGTGCCGAGCTGCATCTTGGAGTTCGTCAGCGTGACCTCAGCATCGGAATTATTCGTGATTGTAATGTCTGCAGTCGCAGACGTATTCAACCGAATCTGCCCAAAGTTCAGTGGCGTAGGGGCGAACGCAATTTTGTCTGCAAAGAAAACGCAGGTGTCGAGCGTAACGTTACCCCACCAGTCCTGAACGAAGTAGATGCACCGTGCATCCTTCGACTTGTCGATAACCTTCCACTCGTACCTGAACTTCTTGTACGAAGGCGTCTGAGGGAAGATCTGGTCTGTTACGAGCACGAGACGATAGTTGAAGCTTCCCGCGCCCTCTACTGTGTCAATCAGAGCAATACCGGATTCCACTTGGTCTGTGTCAACTGGAACTGGCCGCGGAGGATCCGGAATGTTGCGAAGTTCAGTCGCTTCGAATTCATAATCTCCGCATACATCCTTACCCACAATCAGCGGCGGAAGTGTGTCAACCGAGGTCGTAGGACGGAAGCCAGCGGCAGCGGGCCATCCGTACGCGTCAACCGCACCGTAACCATAGATGTATCCACCGAAGCTAACAGTACCATTGCTGGAAATACGGTGCGCACGGCTTTCGATACCAAAGTCAAGCGTCGTCCAGTACAGACCGTTCGGCATCTTGTTGAACTTCAGCGTAGGGCTTTGTGCTGCTGGGTGGCGCCATACCGGGATGCCATCAATCTCGAGTGACTCGAGGTTCTTTTGCAATTCGTCGGGTGGTACGTTGTTGTCTGTTTTTACAATCAAGTTCAAGCGATGCTTAGAGAACTTTGCTGACGTCGGGAACTGGAAGATTGTGCTCGTAATGAACTGCTCTTCTGGCGTCACATTGATCATGAATGGGTCGAGGATCTGGTCGCCGTCCCATGATGCGGAACAAGAATACTGCATGACGAAGATTGGCTTGTCAGCCTCCCACACCGAGAATCCGTGGGTGATTGTTGTTGGCGCACCTGCTTGTGTGATGTCGGCGAACTCTCCCGCCTTGTTCAACACTCCGCCCCCTTGGCCAAGTAGGCGCTTGTTTCCCTTGTCGTAGTACTTCAGCGTCCACTTCGTATTCGGTTCACGAGCGACGACCCGGAAGACATCGCCCTTACCCTGACCGTTACGGTTTTCACGTTGAAGCTCGACAGACACATAGCGCTTGCCCCATGTCGTAGACGGCGGAGTCATTTCAGCCATGTGATTGCGGCCGTTACCGTTGATGAGCAGGTTCGGCATCGTTGTGCGCTCGTGGAACGAGATCATGCCGACAGGCTTCGACGCCGTGATTTTTGAGCCCGTAAGGTCAAAAACTCCGCGCGTATCACCGTCGCCCTTGACCATGTACACATCGCCCTCATCAAGCAGGACCGTAAATGGTGCAGAGTTCAGACGGCGTCCGCCTTCTGTCTTTCCATCAAGCTCACCTGTTCCGCGGAGCTGAATCGTTACCTCAGTCCCGTTCTCACGGCCGATTACGATGAAACCACAGGCCCATGGCTTGAATTCGCGGAAGTCGAAGTATGTCGTTGCGAGGTATTCGGTGCCCCAACCGTTGACTGGGATGGCCATGTAACCATCAGACGTCGTAACCTTTGAGTTCAGGACGTAGACCGAGATAGGCTTCTTGGACGTGATGCGGACAGCCTTCTTCACCACTTGTTCTGGCTCGCGGACTTCCCACGTCCAGTTCGTTTCACCACGTGAGTCCGACAGAGTGCGGATTTCGTATGGTTGCAGCTTGCGCCTGTACGTCTTGGCACCGGCCGCGTCGAACACTTCGATTTCCGTTTCGAATGCCGATGCAACATAGATCTCAAGCTCGTCCACAGGGAACGGGTTGATTTCGTTCGGAGGGATTGCGATCCAGAACTCGGTGCCTTGGGCGCCGTTGATGTTAAGAATCTGCTCGGCCGTCGGGACCTTCCGCTGTGCGTGCGCAGACGTTAATGCTGCGACAGACACGAGCAAGAGCACAAGAAAACGCGATACGTATCGCTTGGTCATGGAAACCTCCAAACATCAGGATTTCACCACTTTGAGCATGGGATTGCAACACTCATTGTAGTGGTTAGACTGACACATTGTACAGGACAGAGAGTACGCCCGGAGCACACCCCCTCAGATTCACGCTATGATAAACAAATATTCTGTTCCAGAGTTACGGAAAACCGCACGATTTCCGGAGTGTGTGGAAAGATTGCTTCATACCGCGAGCCGTCGACAGAGAAGCACAAACGGATGTATTTGTTACAGAAACCCCGCCCGAACCTGAAGAGGTTCCTTGGAAGCCCCTTTTCGTAAGTTTGCAGACTGTTTTCTCATCACTTTCTAGCCATGCCATGACAGATGACATGAAACGATCCTTGGAGTTTAACGACACGACGTTCACGAATGAACGCCGCGCTCCAGAGGGGTTTGCGCCTATTGCCAATGAAATCCGTCGCGATATCGTCCGCATGCTGGTGCGCGCCGGCTCGGGCCACAGTGGCGGTCCGCTTGGCTCTGCTGACATCTTCACGGTGCTGTACTTCGGCGGCTACATGCGGTACAATCCGGCTGATATGCAGGCCCCGCGCGACCGATTCGTGCTCTCGGCTGGCCATATGGCGCCGGTGATGTACGCGGCCCTTGCCAATGCAGGTTGCTACCCAAAGAAGGAGCAAGAGACCCTTCGTAAGTACAATACACGTCTCCAGGGGCACCCGGGTCGCGACATGCATCTGCCGGGTGTTGAGACGTCTTCGGGCTCCCTCGGACAGGGGATTTCGATCGCTGTTGGTATGGCGATGAGCGACAAGCTGGTCGACAAGAGCGACCGCCGTGTGTATTCGCTCACGGGCGATGGGGAACTCCAAGAGGGTTCGGTGTGGGAAGCTGCAATGGCAGCTTCGCATTTCAAGCTCGATAACTTCTGTTGGCTGATCGACAACAACGACTGTCAGATCGATGGTCGCGTCCCAGACGTGATGAATGTCTACCCGATCGATAAGAAGTGTGAGTCGTTCGGCTTCGACACGGTGGTCGTCAACGGTCACGACTACGCAGATCTCCAGCGTGGATTTGATCGTTTTCTCGAGAATCAGCGCTCTGGATCGGGCAAGCCAACGGCGATCATCTGTCAGACATTCATGGGGCACGGCGTGTCCTTCATGAACGACAAGTTCGAATGGCACGGCAAGCCACCGTCAAAGGACCAGGCCGTGGCAGCACTTGAAGAACTTGCCCAGCACCCTTAACCCATCCAAAACCTGACACTACAGACTGAACCTCAATGGAACTTCTCGGATCAAAACCCACGCGATTTGGCTTCGGCGACGGTCTCGTTGACCTCGGCGAGCGCCACAGTAATGTGATCGTCCTCGGTGGCGACATCACCGGATCGGTAATGACGTCGCTGTTCAAGGAAAAATTCCCAGATCGCTTCTTCTCGATCGGTATCGCCGAGCAGAATGCGACTACAATTGCTGCCGGTCTTGCCTTGAGCGGCAAGATTCCGTTCTTCGCGTCATACGGTGCGTTTTGCGCACTGCGTAATGCCGACCAGCTCCGTATCTCGGTTGCATACAATGAAGCAAACGTTAAGATCGGTGGCGGTCATGCCGGCATCAGCGTCGGACCAGACGGTGCAACGCACCAGATCCTGGAAGAGGTGGCATTCTTGCGCACGCTTCCACACATGACGATGATTGTTCCTGCTGACTACGAAGAAGCTCGCAAGGCAACAGTCGCCATGGGCGAAATGGTAGGTCCAGCATACATTCGCTTCGGTCGCTCGCCTGTGCCACTCTTCACAACACCAGACACGCCGTTCCAGCTGGGCAAGGCAAACGTTGTGATGGACGGTACAGACGTTGCACTGATCGCCAACGGCGCACTCGTATGGGAGAGCATTCTTGCTGCGAAGGAACTCGCAAAGAAGGGTATCTCGGCGCGCGTAATCAACGTTCATACAGTCAAGCCATTCGACGTCGAGACAGTGACAACAGCTGCACGCGAGTGCGGTTGCATCGTCACAGCAGAAGAACACCAGGTGCATGCCGGACTTGGCGGCGCAGTGGCGGAAGTCACAGCAAAGAATGCACCTGTACCGATTGAGTTCGTTGGTGTGAAGGATTCCTTCGGTGGATCCGGCGACCCAGAAGAACTCATGGTGAAGTTCGGTTTGACGTGGAAGGAAATCTACGCCTCTGCGCTCGTCGCTATGGAACGTCGCGATAAGGGCAGCAGCGGATTCCGCGCCGTCAAGGACGTCCCGGTCTATTCTGCCTGATCTACTTCGAGCTCACCACACCATGATGTCTGCCAAGCGTGATCCGATGCAGATCGAGATCCTCGATCCGATCCTCCTCCGCGTGGCAGCGCTTGCACACGAACGTTCCGTTGATGCCTACGTTGTTGGCGGATATGTGCGTGATGCTGTCATGGGGCGAGCACGCACCGACATTGACATCACCGTCGTAGGCGATCCGCTCGAGTTTGCTCGAGCGGTCGCCGACGTGTTTCGATCGAAGACCGTAGAGTACGAACGCTTTCGTACTGCGATGGTGCCCGTGGGCGACTACCAACTCGAGTTCGTCGGAACGCGCATGGAGCGCTACACACCGGAATCGCGCAATCCGGTCGTTGTTGAAGGCACGCTTGAAGATGATCTTCGTCGCCGTGATTTCACGGTCAATGCAATGGCCGCATCGCTCCGCGCAGATGATCTCGGCACGGTGATCGATCTCTTCGGTGGCGTTAATGATTTGCAGCTTCAGTTGCTACGCACGCCCCTTGACCCAGTAGTCACGATGAGCGATGACCCATTGCGCATGATGCGTGCTGCGCGATTTGCTGCGCAACTTGGTTTCCGTGTTGATGACGCCGTGCGCGTTGCTGTACAGAGCATGGCCGAACGCATCCGCATCATCTCGCAAGAGCGCATTACCGATGAGTTTCTGAAAATTCTTGCTGCCCCAAAGCCAAGTGTCGGACTCGTCTTTCTGTATGAAACGGGGCTCATGGAGCACATCTTCCCGGAGGTGCACAACCTCGCAGGTGTTGATCTGGTGCAAGCTGGCTCCAGGGAATTCCGACACAAAGATGTGTTCTACCACACGGTGCAGGTTGTTGACAACGTAGCGCAGATGAGCGATAACCTGTGGCTGCGATTTGCCACGCTGATGCATGACATCGCAAAGCCACGAACAAAGCGATTCATCGACGGACAAGGATGGACGTTCCACGGACACGAAGAAGTTGGCGCGCGCTGGCAGGAGAAAATTTTCCGTCGCTTGAAACTCCCAATGCAGCATCTCTCCTACGTGCAGACGCTTGTGCGCCTGCATCAACGTCCGATGATGTTAGTCGACGAAGGCGTTACGGATTCGGCGATTCGACGTCTGGCAGTGCAAGCTGGGGATGCGATCAACGACCTCTTCACGTTGTGTCGTGCCGACATAACGACACGCAACGAACAGCGTGCGACAAAGTACTTGCGTAACTATGCAATTGTGGAAGCAAAGGTTGAAGATGTGCGCGAGCGCGACCAACTGCGTGCATTCCAGAGTCCGGTGCGTGGTGAAGAAATCATGCAGATCACGGGGATGGCACCCTGCCGTGCCGTAGGATACATGAAGTGGATGCTCGAAGAAGCTATCCTTGATGGACTGATTGCGAACGATGCTGAGCAAGCTCGTGCGTATCTGATGGAGCATCTTGAGCAGTGGAAGATTGATGGCGAAACGGCACAGTTTTCTCGAAGAGGATAACGAGGGTTATATGGTAGAATCGCGCGACAACATCTTGCCGTATGCAGGCGTTGTGCCTACGGTTCACGAGAGCGTGTTCGTCGCACGTGGCGCAGTCATCGTGGGCGATGTGCACATCGGTAAGGACTCAACGGTGTGGTTTAACGTTGTGATGCGCGGTGACGTGCATGAGATCCGTATCGGTGAGCGCACCAACGTGCAGGATCTTGCGATGCTTCATGTGACGATCAACAAGCACCCGCTCCACATCGGTAACGGCGTAACCATCGGACATCACGCAATGCTGCATGGGTGTACGGTCGATGACTACGTGTTGATCGGTATGAATGCCACAATCCTTGATGGAGCGCATGTTGAGCATCACGCAATGGTTGCCGCAGGATCTGTTGTGCGACCAGGATTCCGCGTGCCAAGCCGCACGCTCGTTGCAGGCGTACCAGCTAAGGTTGTGCGTGAACTTACCGATGAAGAAGTAGCGTTTCTCGAGCAGAGTGCACAGAACTACATCGACTACGCGGCGTCCTATCGAACGAATACTAATGTGAGACTTCAGAAATGACACCATCATCACGCTCATCATCGACGCTGACGAGTGCACTTGTTACGATCCTTGTCTCAACATCGATCTGTGTGATTCTCGTTGTTGTTGCTGCGATCTGGACCGGTGAGATGCTGTACCTGGTTGCAGCAGCACTGTTTGCAATCAGCGGTGGGGCAGGGATCTGGGTTGTGCGGCGCCTCCGCGCGACCATCTCCAAGTAAGTCTGATGTCTATGCACGACATCCTCCCAGCACTCCGCGTTGACATTCAGTTGTCGGTTCATACCGAGGATGGCGAGCAATTCCTCGTGTTGTCCGACCCATTTAGCATCGCCGACGGACCCATCATGGTCAATGTCGACATGTTGGATTTGCTTCAGGCGTGCGACGGTGAGACTACCTATCTCGAACTAGCGCAGGCATCTGATGTCGACCCCGACGGTGCCGAGATGATGCGCGTACGAGCCTTTATCCAGGAGCTCTCGTCGCTCGGCTACCTCGAGGGCGACGGATTTCTTGCCCGACAGATCGCTTTCGAAGCCGAATGGGCTTCCCGTACCGAGCGCCCTACAGTGTGCGCAGGCACGACGTATCCCGCCGACCCAGCCGAAGCAGCAGACTTCTTCTCTACGGTGCTCGGCCTCCCGTCTGGCTCTTCACACAACGTTGGTGACCAGGAGAACGACTACCCACGCGCAGTCCTTGTGCCGCATATCGACTATCGCGTCGCGCCGCATGTGTATGCTCCAGGCTTCTTGCCACTTGCGAACCATCCTGCAGAGCTGGTGATTGCAATCGGAACATCTCACTACTGGTCTGACGATGCCTTCATTCTCACCGAAAAGCATTACCAGACCCCGTTCGGAACCGTGCAGACCGACACGAATCTCGTGGACATGCTTCGGCAAACGCTACCCGGCGTGGCACCGACTGACGTTGCGCACCGTCCAGAGCATTCGCTTGAGCTCCATCTTACAGCACTCAAGCATCTCTGGGGCGATAAGTCCTTCCGTGTGGTTCCCATCTTGGTGACCATGGCTGCGTGTGAGACATCCGAGACTCTCCAGCGTGCCGTCGACGCACTTCGCGCGGCCGTAGCGTCCAGCGGAGTGTCTACCGTGTGGTGCATCTCTGGCGATCTCGCGCATGTCGGACGGAAGTTCGGCGACGCCGAGCCGGCAGCACTGCTCATCGATAGTGTGCGTGCAGCAGATGCTGCAGTGCTTCGCCACCTCGAACAAGCCGATGTTCACGGGTACGATGCCGAAGTCAGCGCGACAGACCACCAGTTCCGCATCTGTGGCTATGCACCTACGGTCGTTGCATTACACGCACTTACGCCCACGCGGGGAACCATTGCCGCCTACGACGTCTGGCACGAAACCGAAACCGCCAGCGCCGTCAGTTTCGCCTCTGTAGTCTTCCACGACTAACCTTTTCGACGGGAATCACAGCCTCCGTTTGGTGAAGTCACCTCACTCCCGTATGTTTGCAAGCTCTAATAAATCCAATGTGACGAAGGAGCCCCTTCCCGGGGTAATGACCATGAATCAGCACGGAAACATCACCAAGTCGATTCGCGAGCAAGATGTGCAGCGCGAATGGTGGGTTGTTGACGCAGACGGCCTCACAGTTGGCCGCCTTGCGACGCAACTCGCAACACTCCTGCGTGGCAAGCATAAGCCACTCTTCACTCCGCACGTTGACTGTGGCGACTTCGTCGTCGTGATCAACGCCGACAAGGTGGTGATGGAAGGCAAGCGTGCCGAGCAGAAGGAATACTTCCACAACACGGGATATCCGGGTGGTGGTCGTATGCGCTCGTTCACGAAGCTCATGCAAACAAAGCCAGAAGAAGTCGTGGAGCTTGCTGTTAAGGGCATGCTTCCAAAGAATACCCTTGGCCGACTGATGGTCAAGAAGCTCAAGGTTTACGCGGGCGGCGAGCATCCACATGCAGCGCAGCAGCCAAAGGCCTACGAGTTGCCATACAAGCACCTCGGAATCAAGGGATAACGGAGCAAACATGAAGACGTACGCAGGAACAGGTCGCCGCAAGACAAGTGTTGCACAAGTCCGCCTCACAAGCGGTACGGGCAACGTCCTTGTAAATCGCCAAGCAATCGAAGAGTACTTCACGGTGGAAACATACCGTCGTGATGCACTCCTGCCGCTTGAGCTCACAAAGACGGACAATCAATTTGACGTGTTTGTGACAGTTCGCGGTGGTGGTAAGAGCGGGCAAGCTGGGGCAGTTCGCCTCGGTGTTGCGCGCGCCCTCGTCGAGTACAATGAAGAACTTCGCGGCGCACTCCGTCCGGCTGGTGTTCTTACACGCGACCCACGTATGGTCGAGCGTAAGAAGTACGGTCAGAAGAAGGCCCGTAAGCGCTTCCAGTTCTCGAAGCGATAAACGAAGCACATTCACACATGTGTGGGAATTCCACCGGTGGAGCCTGGCATTGCTGGGTCCGGTGGTTCGAACCATGCAGAGGATTCATCCACTTTACAATTTGAGGTTTCTATGCCAGCAGTAACCGTTGAGGCACTGCTCGAGTCCGGAGCACACTTCGGACACCTTACGCGTCGTTGGAATCCAAAGATGCGCCCATTCATCTTTATGGAGCGCAACGGAATCCACATCATTGACTTGCGCAAGACGCAGCTCCTGATTGACGTTGCTCGTGAAGCAGCTCTTGAAGTTGCATCGCAAGGTCGTGGCGTACTCTTCGTTGGAACGAAGAACCAAGCTAAGAATGCAATTGAGACAGAAGCCAAGCGCTCGCACTCGAACTACGTTTCAGAGCGCTGGCTTGGTGGCATGCTCACGAACTTCACAACGATCCGCAAGTCGATCAAGCGTCTCGCAACGATTGACAAGATGGAGATCGACGGAACGTTCGAAAAGATCACCAAGAAAGAGCGCCTCATGCTCGGCCGCGAGCGCGACCGTCTGCGCAAGGTATTCGGTGGTATTGAGGACATGACACGCATCCCAGGTCTCCTCGTCGTTGTCGACATCAAGAAGGAGCATCTCGCGATCAAGGAAGCGAAGATCCTTGGTATTCCAGTGATCGGCGTTGTTGATACCAACAGCGATCCGGGTGAAGTTGACTTCCCAATTCCTGCAAACGATGACTCGATCAAGTCGGTCGACCTCATCACAAAGATTCTTGCTGATGCTATCGCAGAAGGTCGTGAGATCGCACGCGTCAAGACAGCAGAGTTTGCAGCGGCAGGTGAAGCAGCAGGTAAGGAAGGCGAATCGGAGGACTCAAAGGTCCGCCGCCAACTTCGCACACGCAAGGGCCCAGGTAAGGGCGAAGGCGCAGAGTAATTCCTTTCACTCAACAACTCACGTGGACTACGAATCATGATTAGCGCACAAACCGTAAAAGAACTCCGCGAAAAGACCGGCGCCGGCATGGCCGACTGCAAGAAGGCTCTTGAAGAAGCGGGTGGAGAAATGGAAGCCGCCATCGAGTGGCTCCGTAAGCGTGGTGCTGCATCGGTCGCAAAGCGCGCCGACCGCGACGCAAACGAAGGTACAGTGATCGTCAAGACATCAGCTGATGGCAAGACAGCGGCAATCGTTGAAGTGAATTGCGAAACAGACTTCGTTGCTCGCAACGAAGAGTTTGTCGCATTCGCAAATGCGATCAGCGATGCAGTTGTTGCAAAGCCTATCGCGTCGGAAGACGAAATCTGGGCAACAGAAGTAGGTGGAAAGTCGCTCGCGAATCTTCGCGACGAAATCCTTGCAAAGTTCAGCGAGAAGATTGGTCTTCGCCGCTGGGAGCGCATCACAACGAACGGACACATCACAGAGTACACACACGCGGGTAACCGCCTTGGTGTTCTTGTTGAGTTCGATGCACCGGTAACAGCAGAAGCTGCAAAGCCGATGACGCGTGACGTTGCAATGCAGGTAGCTGCGATGCAGCCGATGTTCGTCGACCGTTCAAAGGTTGATGAGTCAACGCTTGCAAAGGAGCTTGAAATCTACAAGCAAGCTGCGATCGAAGAAGGCAAGAAGGAAGACATTGCCGAGCGCATCGCGCAAGGCAAGCTTGGTAAATTTTACGAAGAGCAAGTGCTCATCGAGCAGACCTTCGTGAAGGACCCAAGCAAGAAGATTTCTGACGTTGTTGCTGAGATCGGTAAGATCAACGGTGCTGACGTCAAGGTCGTGAACTTCGTTCGCTTCAACCTCGGCGATAAGATCTAAGTTTCGTTCCAACACATCGAGAGCGTGCCATGCCTGCTCCTCTGTACAAGCGCATCCTGCTCAAACTCAGCGGTGAATCGCTGATGGGAGATCAACAGTATGGCATTGATCCGCAAGCGCTCCGTGCGTTCGCCGAAGACGTCAAAGAGGCACATGACCTCGGCGTCGAGATGGGGATCGTGTTCGGTGGTGGAAACATCTACCGTGGTATGCAGGCCGAATCCATGGGCATCGACAAAGTGTCGGGCGACCACATGGGTATGCTTGCAACGGTAATTAACTGTCTCGCATTTCAGAATGCTCTGGAGTCGCTCGGTGTTCCGACGCGACTCCAGACTGCTATTCGTATGGAGCAGATCGCAGAAGCATTTATTCGACGTCGTGCAATGCGCCACCTGGAGAAGGGGCGCATTGTTGTTTTCGGCGCAGGCACCGGCAACCCATACTTCACAACTGATACGGCAGCGGTGCTTCGCGCCGTCGAGATTGAAGCTGATGTTGTGATCAAGGGTACACGCGTCGATGGTGTGTACGATAAGGATCCGGAAAAGCATGCCGATGCGAAGCGCTTCGATTCGATTTCGTACAAGGAAACGCTCGATCGTAACCTGCGCGTGATGGACATGACGGCTATCACGATGGCACAAGAAAACCATAAACCGATTCTGGTCTTCGATATGAACGTGCGCGGCAATCTTCGCCGTCTGCTTCTCGGAGAACCTGTAGCAACGATTGTGAAGGAGTAAGCAATGCCAGTACAAACAATTGTCGATGACGCAGCGCAGCATATGCGCAAAGCAGTTGAACACGTGCAACAGCAACTCGCAAAGGTTCGCACAGGCCGTGCCTCTGCGTCGATGCTTGATTCCGTCAAGGTCGAATACTACGGCGAGCCAACGCCGCTGGCACAAGTCGGTAGCGTGTCGGTCCCTGATGCTCGCAGCATCATGATTCAACCATGGGATCGCACAGCGCTGCAGAGCATCGAGAAGGCCATCCTCGCAGCGAACCTTGGCATTACGCCACAGAACGACGGACAGGTTATTCGCATCAGCGTCCCACCGCTTACAGAAGAACGTCGCAAGGACATCGTCAAGCAGTGCAAGAAGATGGCGGAAGAAGGCAAGCTCGCGGTGCGCAATATCCGTCGCGACGCAAACGAAGAACTCAAGAAGGCAGAGAAGACAGAGCACTTCTCGGAAGATGAACGCAAGCGCGGCGAAGACGACGTGCAGAAGAATACCGACAAGTACGTCGCGGAGATCGACAAGATCCTTGCCGCGAAAGAAGTCGAAGTCATGGAAGAGTAATCACACGGAGTACTTGTGAAGTCAATCCTCGTCGCACTCGCACTTATCACGACAACGCTGTGCACCCGTGCTGACGAGGGTGTGCGCTTTACCACGATCACAACGTGGCAGCAAGCGCTCGATCGTGCAAAGGCAGAACGTAAGCCCATCTTCCTTGATGCCTACACCGATTGGTGCGGCTGGTGTAAGGTGATGGATCGCGAGACGTTCTCCGACTCGTCCGTTGCTGCAGTGATGAACGCGTCGTTCATCAACGTCAAGATGGAAATGGAAACAGGCGAAGGCATAGATGTTGCGATGAAGTATCGCATCAGTGGTTTCCCGACGTTTATGGTGTTTACACCCGATGGTGTGCCGAGCTACAAGACTACGGGCTTCCGTGCTCCAGCAGATTGGCTGCCGATGCTCGATGCAATGCGCGACCCTGCGCGTGCACTTACACAAGCCGGTGTGACGCCTGGGCTGAAGCTTCCGTTCCCGGCATGGCACCGCGCCGCCTTCGAAAAGGGCAAGGCTCGCAAACAACCAGATGCGGCAACCGTCCAAGCTTGGTTTGATGCGTATGAGAACAAATACGACGAAGTCGCGTTCGGTGTGATCCTGAAGCATCGCCTGCGTCCAGAGCAAATCGATTGGATCCTAGAACGCGAGCAAGAGTACCGTCGACTGTATGACACAGAAGTTGATGAAGTACTCCAGGATAAGGGACAACTCGTCTTCAAGCAAGCAGTTGAAACAAAGGACACGTCACTCCTCGGTAAGGTCGTCGACTTCTTCCGTCCTGCGAAGGACGAGGCAGTGTGGATGAAGGAACGGTTCGAAGCAATGTACTATGCGCAGACAAAGGACTGGCCTGGACTCGGCACGCAGCTTCAATCGATGAGCAACGAACTCGGTGCGTCTGCATCATCGATGGTGAACGAGTTTGCGTGGCAGATGTATGAATCATGCGATGATCAGCGCGCACTCTCGCTCGCTGCATCAGCGATGAAGCCCATCGCCACACGCGACGATGCAGAGTGGGCACACATTGATACGTATGCGGCATTGCTGTTCAAGAGCGGACAGTTTGCAGAGGCCGAAGTGCAAGCCAAGCGTGCTATTGAGCGCGGTACTGCAGCCGGTGCGGATGTGAACGAGACGAAGCAGTTGCTAGATCGAATCCTCACAGCCACATCCCGTTACAAGCTATCGAAATGAGTGCTCGCGCGGTCGTCCTCCTGTCAGGGGGCATGGATAGTTGTGTGACGCTTGCACATGCACGCGCTGATGGCGCATCGGTGCACGCACTCCACGTGAACTATGGTCAGCGCACACAAGAGCGCGAGCTCCAAGCATTCAACGACATCTGTGATCACTACGCCATCACCGACCGTCTCGTTGTCGACATCTCACACCTCGCCGCGATCGGCGGAAGCAGTCTCACAGATACGTCGATGCATGTCACCGAAGCCAAGCTCGACGCAGATGACATTCCTACATCGTACGTCCCGTTTCGCAACGCGAACATTCTCGCCATTGCTGCAAGCTGGGCCGAAGTGCTCGGCGCCACATCGATCTACATCGGAGCGGTCGAGGAAGACGGTAGTGGGTATCCCGACTGTCGCGCAGCCTTTTTTGCAGCATTCGAAGAAGTGATTGCCCTTGGCACAAAGCCGGGTCCGCGGGTGCGCATTGTAACGCCCCTTATCAACCTCACCAAGCAACGCATTGTTGAAGAGGGACTTCGCCTCGACGCTCCGCTGCACCTCACATGGTCCTGCTACCAGGGCGAGCGCGAGGCATGTGGGGTATGCGACTCGTGCGCGCTGCGACTTCGTGGCTTTGCCCAGGCCGGCGTTGAAGATCCCATTCCATATGCGGTGCGCCCGGCCTATACGTAGGTGTGGAAAAATTCCCTATGTTTGTGGTTCTGTAACAACGCCGTCGACCGGAGTTACCCCGGCGATGGATATTTCACTCTCAATGTTGCCCCGATTCGTCGGGAGCGAGGTATCACATGAAGTACAATGGCCCAAAAGTAAAGCTGAGCCGCAAGGTTGGTTTCAGCATTACACCGAAGGCACGCAAGTACATGGACCGCAAGCCAGCCCCTCCAGGGCAGCACGGTGCGGCCAAGAAGCGTGCAAAACTCTCTGACTACGCAAAGCAGTTGCTCGAGAAGCAGCGTCTGCGTCTGCAGTACAATCTGCACGAGCGTCAGATGACGAACTACATCAAGAAGGCAGCTCGTATTCAAGGCAACAAGGTAGACATCCTTGTGCAACTCCTTGAGCAGCGTCTCGACTCCCTCGTGTTCCGCGCAGGTCTTGCTCGCTCGATCTATGCTGCACGTCAGTATGTACGTCACGGCCACATCCTCATCAATGGCAAGAAGGTCGATATGCCAGCATACGCTGTGCAGCCGAACGACGTGATCACGGTGAAGGAAAAGAGCCGCAAGCTCGAGGCAATCCAAGAAGCAATCCGCTCAACGATGCCGCCGCCGTACCTCGATATGAACAAGGCCGACTACAGCGTGAAGTTCCTCTACCTGCCACCGCGGGAAGAAGTACCGGTTGTCTGCGAAGTTCCACTCGTTATCGAGTACTACTCGCGATAAGCATCGCAACGAACGCAATCAACAAACCCGATATACAGCAATGTGTATCGGGTTTTTTCTTTGTGATATATTCACCGCATGAAGAACGATCCTTCTGCCGTGCGTTGCTTCGGCGGACTCGATATTGGTGGTACATCGATTAAGTACGGCGTCGTGACCGAGGACGGTCAGGTACTGTGGCATCACAGCATGCCCACGGCAGCAGTAGAAGGTCGTGATGCCGTCATTGCGCGGTGTTGCGATGCCGTTCGGGCGATCCTTGAGCGCTCGCCTGATATCATCGCCATCGGCGTCGGCGTGCCCGGCGTTGTTGATCCGGTTACCAAGGTGGTGCAGGCACCGCCTAACCTTCCGGGGTGGGACAGCGTGGATTTACGTGGCGCGCTCCAGCAGGTAACGTCACTGCCGATTGATGTTGAGAACGACGCCAATGCGGCTGCTCTTGGTGAGGCGCTTATGGGCGCCGGTGTGGATCATCCGGATTTTCTCTACGCAACCCTCGGTACCGGTATCGGTGGGGGAGTCATCGTCAACCACGCACTCTATCGTGGTGCGCATGGCGATGCGGGTGAGATCGGCCACATCATCATGAACGCGTGGGCACCGGAGGATGCGCGCCCCTTTCGCACAGGAGTGCTCGAGGAGTACGTTGGCATCTCCGGCATCGTTGCCATGGCCCAGCGCGAGGGCGAGGAGGTCGAAAACGTGAGTCGTATTCGCAACGATGCAGTACTCCGCGAGGCGGGCAGAATTATCGGACTTGGCATGTGCTCTGCACTAGCCGTGCTGGGAATGCGTGTTGTGATCATCGGTGGTGGGGTAGCGCAAGCCCCCTTCATCATCGATACGATTCGGTCAACGCTCACACATCGCGCCATTCCGACCATTGCTGCATCGGTAGTGGTAATTCCTGCGAGATTTGGATCACAGGCCGGACTCATTGGAGCGGCTGCCGTTGGCAAGGCTGTTCTAGGTTCGTGATGTCGTACTTTTGCACTTTCAATTCAACGTTACGCTAAGGCCCATGCAGAACACCAATCGATCACTGCACTATGCGTTCGCATCGATCGCATTCCTTGTTGCGCTCATTACGTTCTTGCTCACGGTACAGCCAACGGTTCCGTTCTGGGACTGTGGTGAGTTTACCGCAGCAGCCGTACAGCAACAGGTACCTCACCCACCGGGTGCACCGCTCTTCCTGATGCTCGGCAAGCTATTCCACCTGTTGCCGTTCGGCGATCCAGGATGGCGTGTAAATCTTGTGAGTGTTGTATCAAGTGCGATCACAGTGTTGTTGCTGTACTTGATCACGGTACGAGTGATTCGCAACTTCTTCACGGAAGACCTCGGTGATCTGAAGAATGCACTGTTGGTGTATGGTTCTGCGTTCGTTGCTGCATTGACATACACATTTACGGATACGTTCTGGTTCAATGCTGTAGAATCGGAAGTGTATGCTGCATCGTCGCTGTTTGTGGCGATTATCGTGCACCTGATGATGGTGTGGAACGAGAAGGCTGATGAAATAGGCAGCGAAAAGTACTTGCTCCTGATCGCCTACATGATTGGTCTGTCGATCGGCGTGCACTTGCTCTCGATTCTGACCATCTTCTCGCTCGTATTGCTCATCTATCTCCGCAAGTATCCTTTCAAGACGAGCACGTTATTCCTGACGATTGGTATCGGACTCGTGACGTTCTACGTGGTGTACACGCTTGTGATTATGAAGCTCCCAGCGCTCTTCGCTGGTAATCTGCCGTTCAAGAATGACGCGCGTGAGTTCCTCGTTGAGGGTAACTCACTCTTCACGCTTCTCGGCATCGGATTGATTCTCTTGGGTGGCTTTGGCGTGTACTATGGCAAGAAGACCAACCACGGTGTGCTGTCGCTTGTTGCATCATCGTTCTTGCTAATCATTCTGGGTTACTCGACGTACGGACACATTCTTGTGCGTGCGAACTCGAACCCGCCGATGAACGAGAACAAGCCAGAAGATTTCTCGAAGCTTGTCAGCTACCTTGGTCGTGAACAATACGGTGAAGCTCCATCGTGGCCACGTCGCTATCAGTCGGAGCAGCGCTTCGTCAACAACTATCTCGAATACGGTGCGTGGCAGCGTCCGCCGCTGAAGGTTGTTACGCGCAAGGATGGCGCACGCATGCAGATGCCGGACTTCGGCAGCTGGAAGACCGACGGGAAGTCGCGCTATAACAGTGCGGAGTTCGCGTACATGTGGGACTACCAGATCAACCAGATGTACATCCGCTACTTCCTGTGGAACTTCATGGGTCGTGTGAGTGACGTGCAGGATGCACCAGCGTACTCACCATTCACCGATGCGAAGACAGTCGAAGTATTCAACCACAAGAATGGCTTCTCGGATCACTTCCCAATCAACTATTGGGCGATCCCACTGCTTCTCGGCTTGGTCGGACTTGTGTTGCACTTCTCGCGCGACAAGAAGATGGCCACCGTATACCTGATCCTCTTCCTGATGACAGGCGTGCTTGCAGCAATTCAACAGAACCAGCAGAACCCACAGCCACGCGAGCGTGACTACTTCTACGTTGCGTCGTTCATGGTGTATGCGATCTGGGTTGGTATGGGCGCATTTGCAATTCTTGAGCGTGTGAAGAACAACGCTGCCGCAATCGGTGGCGGACTTGTTGCATTGCTCGTTGCTTCGCCGCTCAATCTTGCAACACAGAACTGGTTCACGCACTCGCGAGCTGGCAACTACCTTGCCTTTGACTACGCATACAACATCCTGCAGTCGCTCGAGAAGGACGCGATCGTGTTCACCAACGGTGACAACGATACATTCCCTGTATGGTACTTGCAGGACGTTGCAGGTGTGCGTCAAGACGTGCGCGTTGTGAACCTCTCGCTTGGTCAGACGCTGTGGTATATCGAGCAGCTAAAGAATCGCGAGCCACACGGTGCGAAGAAAATTCCACTCAGCTTCACCGATAAGCAGCTACTCGTTTCGGAAGAAGATCCAAACGCACTCACCTATGAGTTCGGTCCTGGCAGCATCATCGAAATCCCGGTCGACCGTGCAACGCTTGCCAAGTACACATCCGATTCGTCGGTGATCGCAAGTGGTAAGTTCAAGTGGTACTTCACCGGTGGTTCAGGACGTCAAGGCGCTGATGGCTCGCAAGAGTTCTTCATCGGTGTGCAGCACAAACTTGTGCGCGACATCATTGAGCAGACGAAGTTCCAGCGTCCTGTGTACTTCTGTACATCGATTGGTGATCCATCCTACGCTGATGAATTCGTAGGCCTTGGTCCGTCGAACACGAATCCAACTGCACCGAACTACCTCCGTCTCGAGGGCATGGCATACCGCGTATGTCCGGCACCACAACCGTCGAACAACGTCGACGATGCCTTCATGTACGACATGTTGATGAAGCCACTTGCATTTGAAGAGCAGTACACTTCGCAGCACTTCGGCTTGAAGTTCCGCAACCTGAACAACAACAGCGTGTACTACGATGATGTGCATCGTGGCTACATTATGAACTACCGCAACGTGTTTTACAAGTACGTGCGATACCTGCTCACAACGAAGAACGATCCAGCGCGTGCAGGTAAGGTGCTCAAGCAGATGAATGATCTTATCTCGCTCGACCTATTCCCGTTGACGGCAGACTTCGAGCTCGAGATCGGACGTCTCTTCGAGATGTGTGGCATGCCGGAAGAAGCACAGCAGATGGGTGTGCGCGCCTTGGCAAGTTCGCAGGATATCATGAAGAGCAAGGAGATCCGTGCTCGTGAGCGCATCAACGAAGACGGTGCACAAGCCGAGCTCATGCTTGCAGAGTCGGCCTCACTTGCCGGCAACTACGCTGTTGCAAAGCAAACGTACCAGCAGATTGCAGCACGTTCGCGTGGTGTGGATCCACTCTTGAACTACAAGATCGACGAACTCGATATCATCAAGCTCGAGCGTTCGAAGGATCTCAACGGAGCGCTTGCAGCTGCAGAGCAACTTCGTGCGAAGTACTCCATGGCTGCCGCAGATCGTCGCACGCAGGAAGCTGCAATGGAACTTGAGCAGAAGATTGGTGCATTGCAGAAGCGGCTGGGTCGTTCACCACAGGCTGTACTTTCAATGACGCCGTGATCGAGCTCTCTCTCATGACGATGACACTCACGATCGTGATCGCCACCGTGGCGGTCACGATCGTTGCATTTCGCAACCATCGTGTGTTTGGTTCATTGATGATGGACGTCGATGCAGTGTTGGGTGCAAGGGGCGAGTGGTGGCGTATACTAACAAGTGGACTCATCCATGCGGATTACCCGCACTTGATGATGAACATGCTATCGCTGTTCCTTTTCGGACGGTGGATTGAGCATGCCATGGCATCGTGGCGGTTTGCGCTTATCTATGTGTTTGGTATCGTCATCGGTTCCTTCGCATCGCTCATCGTTCATCGACGTAACCCAGACTATCGAGCTGTCGGTGCATCTGGTGGTGTTACAGCGATTGTCGGTGCTGCAACCATGCTTGCACCGGACGCGATGATGGCGGTGTTCCCACTGCCGATTCCAATGCCGGCATGGGTCGTTGGTTGTGCGTTTGTGGTGTTCTCGATTGTGGGTTCACGATGGGGTGGCGACAATATCGGACACGAAGCACACCTTGGTGGAACGTTTGCGGGGATCACGCTCACAGCTGCGTTCTTCCCAGATCTTATACCGTATCACTGGCCGTACATCGCGGCCATGTTCGCAAGTGGTGCCGTGGCCACGGTAGTCGCCCGCCGTATGGTTCGTAGCGGAGGGTGGCGCGGCTCATGAAGGATCTCGTTGCGCTCTTGCGTTCACGTCGCGAGCGCGAGGCATGGGAGCGAAATCTCGTCGTCCTTTGGATTGCACAACTCATCGCCATGATTGGCATGAGTGCATGTATTCCATTCCTTCCGCTCTTTGTGCGCGACCTCGGCGTTGCTGCTGAGGATGCGGCAATGTGGAGTGGTATCATCACCGCAGCACCCTTTGTGTTTTCGTCGCTCCTCACGCCTGTATGGGGCGCACTCGGCGATCGATACGGACAGAAAGCAATGGTCATGCGCGCAATTCTTGGACTTGGCATTGCTATGACCTTGATGGGGTTTGCTCCGAACATTTGGTGGTTACTCGGTTTGCGCATCTTTCAGGGGGCAGCCAGCGGATTCATTGCAGCGAGCAATGCCTTTGTGAGCACGCAGACTCCTATCGAGAAGACCGGTGTTGCGCTAGGTACGATTCAGACATCGATCAGCGCAGGAAACATCATAGGTCCGCTCATTGGTGGTGTCATCAGCGATATCATTGGATTCCGCGCCGTCTTCTTCTTTGTCGGCATCATGTGTCTGTCGAGTCTGTACATCATCTGGAAGTATCTCACCGAGCAACAGCATGGCGAACGTCGTGTAGCGACGCGCGTGCGTGGGAACATCGCGATTGTGTTGCAGTCGCCCCAGTTGCGCGTGCTGCTTGTGATGATTCTCTTGTCGCAGATTGCGCTCGTGCTTCCATCGCCAATCTTTCCGTACTACCTCGAGGAGCTTGGTGCGCCGCAGGCACTCCTATCCACGCTCTCGGGAATAGTGGTGAGCATTGTCGGCGTAACCACCATCATTAGTGCGCCATGGTGGGGGAAACGTGGCGACCAGCGCGGGTTTGGTCCGACGATTCTTGTTGCCGGCAGTATCATCTGTGCTGGTATGCTTATCCAATCGATCATACCATCGTATGGATGGCTCATCCCATTGCGAGCATGTATCGGCCTTGCCTCTGGTGCCATGTTACCCATGATGTACAGCGAGCTCACGAGGAATGCGCCTGCTGGTAGTACAGGTGGGATTATGGGGCTTGCAAGCAGCTCAGCATTGATTGGGAATCTTATTGGACCGTTGACGTGCAGCATGATTGCATCGTCGATCGAATTGGAGTGGATTTTTGTAACATCGTCCGCCGTCATGGCATCTGTCGTCTGGTCGAGTCGAACAGTACCGTGGTCGCAACCACAATCACATCGTCACACATAATCAAGGTTGAATGTATGCGCGCAGTTGTTTCGTTGTTCGTTCTGTTTCTCGGTGCGGGTATTCTCCACGCGTATCCAACGGGCTTCGCTGGCCGCACCTCGACAACATCATTCGGGTGTGGGGGATGCCATGGTGGTTCGGCAAGCACCCGTACGACCGTTACACTTGAAGCGTCTAAGATGAAGCTTGCTCCCGGAGAGGTAGGTACGTTTACGGTGGTCGTAGCTCATGCAACGTACCCTGGCGCCGGCGTCGGCATTGCTGTTCGGACAAGTGAAACAGGTGCAACGAATGCTGGCACGGTTGCTGTTGTGACTGGCACGGGCCTTCAAGTTGTGAACGGTGAAGTCACGCACAGATCTGTACGGCAGCTCAGTAGTGGATCGGTACGATTCACATTCACATGGACTGCGCCTACGACTCCCGGCACGTATTACATCCAAGCCATCGGCAACGCAGTCAACGGGAACGGACGTGATGACGGTAATGACAACTGGGCCTTCATGCAGCCGCAGGCAATCACAGTTGAACCATCCACCAGCGTTGACGAAGAAGCAACGCTCCCGCTTGCTGTTTTCCCGAACCCACTTCGCGGTGACGCATCGTTGTATCTCGGCGCCGATATCAGCGGTATGATGCGCGTGCAGCTTGTGAGCACAGCCGGCACGGTAGTCGTCGATGAAGACATGAACGTTGAACGCGGACAGCTTCCACGCTCACTAGCAATGCTGCCACGCGGCGTGTACGCCATCATCACATCGAACGGCACACTTGTGCGCCGCGGTCGAGTTGTGATCGAGTAACGCGGCGATTGTAAATTCGTATTTCCATTAGGCGATGCGTAGCCTCGCCTATTTCAGCGTATAGCGCAGCCCGGTAGCGCGCCACTTTGGGGTAGTGGAGGTCGTGGGTTCAAATCCCGCTACGCTGAC
>CAYXKK010000019.1:11236-32008 GCA_964465685.1 uncultured Melioribacter sp. | reverse complement strand
CCACGCGTAATGCGATCAATACCCGACGCGCAATTCCAGCGAGCCGAAGAAAAAGTCCTCGGACGTGTTGCCGCCGTTGCGGTTGGTGTAGCCAACGCGGAGATCGGTGAAGATGTTGGACATCCATTCGGCAGAGAACCACACGCGAATGCGGCGCTGGTGACTGACGTTGCCACGAAGGAAGGCGTTGCCGAAGAGGAAGTCGCCATCACCGCGGAGAATGTCGCCCCCTACATTACCGACAGGAACTTGGTAGCCTTCACCAGGGAAGCGTGGATCCTCGCCCATGACGATACGTCCGGTGCTATCGAGGATGTTCTCGCCA
Source organism: uncultured Melioribacter sp. (assembly GCA_964465685.1). Lineage (GTDB taxonomy): Bacteria > Bacteroidota > Ignavibacteria > Kapaibacteriales > Kapaibacteriaceae > UBA10438. Next base: position 31,683 of record CAYXKK010000019.1, on the reverse strand, counting down.
TGACGTGTGTAGTCGAGATCGACACGCACAAAGGTCCGCGCAGTAAACCAGTGTCGTAACTGGAGTGCAATGCGATCGGAATTCGATTGCATGTTGTAGCCAATCGGTGCACCAAGCGTTGTGTACGAGGCGTTCATGCTCCGATGGGAGAACGTGAATGGATCGATGCGCGCATACTCAAGGCTCAACAGTGTGCGTCCAGCAGTGCCTGCAGAGCCACCGATGAGTTGCGATGCTCCGAGCTGATAGGCGAACTTGTTGTTGTTGCCAGCAATCGATGTGTCGCCGATAGATCCGAAGTTGAGATCATCAGCAACAAACGATCCGTAGATCATGGTGCCGTTGAATGGACGTACCGAGATGTCGAAGGCGATGATCGAGTTGTCGTTGGCATTGCGCTCCGGTGTGCCGAGTCCGGCCGACACGAAGAAGGCGAGGGGATTGAGATAGGCAAAGTCTAGCCCCCTGCCCCAATACACGATCATGTCGCTGAGAGACATACTTAGCCACGGCGCTGGGTCGAATGCAACGCGATGCGTGGCGATGAACTTGCCGGGTACTGCCTTACCAAGCGTATCGGTACCATTGGCAGCGGAGTGCGTCATGGTAAAGCGGAAGCTCTTGTAGGGTATGTCGATGAGTAGTCCGTCGAGTAGCGGTGCATCAATGGAGTGCACGAAGTTGTCGATGGGGCTAAAGCCGAACTGCATTGCTTCGCGACCATATCGAATGCGCAACCAGTCGGATTGATATTGCACGTAGCCGATGTAGCGATCAAAGAACGCGCTATCCTCGATGCCGAACTTGAGCGTGCGCTCAAGCACGGGATCGGTACGCGCAATCATCGATGATGCACCGCGAATGCGAGCGCCGTTCGAGAGATCGATAGCGTATCCGAATCCGCCGCCGAACGAGCCCATCACGCGCACACTTGGACGTGCCAGAAGGAACGTGCTTGATGATGAGCCATCCTGGGCGTAGCCCGGACGGAGCATTATGCCTACGTCGAGCGTTGCACGTGCGATGCTATCAGCGTACATAGCACTGCGAAACCGTCCGCGATGCATGCCGAATGCAATCGTGGTGTCTGCGCTGTTGTTTGGAAGCAGAATGTCGTAGTACGTGTCGATGTACCGACCGAACACATCATCAGTCGTGCGTGCCTGGTTCTGAAGTGTGTTGATCGACTGCGGCCACACAGACATCGATCCGAGTGGTGCGCGACCATCAATAGCTTGCAACAGCTGCATGTCCATCGACACGCGCTCTGCGTTGACGTCTGCATTCTGTGCTCGCAGTGATGTCGCAAGCACAAGAAGCGTAACTGCTGCAAGCAGGGGGCGCATTAGCGCTTGATCACCGATGTTGTGCACTTACACACAGCTTGCACTGCCTTTGCGTCTGTTGCCGCGTCGGCCTCTGTTTCGTACTGACCAACGCTTACGATGTACATCGTCTTGCCCTTGAGTGTCTCTGTGGACATCCGAGCGAGGAGACGCTTTGCCTTGAGTTGCGCCATTAGCTTTTCAGCGTCTGCCTTCGATGCCGTTTTCTTCGTAACAATAGTGAATGGCTTCGCCATCGCTGGCGGAGCTGTTTCAACCTTCTTCGGTGCTGCCACCTGTTGCGTCATGCGTTCCGTTGGTGATGGTACACCAACCGTTGAGCGAAGCACATCATAGACAAGCGGAAGAAGATCGCTCTGTGAAAACTGATCGCGCATCGTAGCAAACAACTTCTTTGCACGATCTGCTTCGTTCCTGGTTGCAGCGAAGATCACCAAGCGCGCCATTGCATCATCAGCCCATTCACTCTTCGGATGTGCTTCAACGATGCGCTCCAACAGCGGAGTTGCTTTCTTGCTGTCGTCAACCAATGCAGCGTGGAGAAACAACACGCCCGGATCGTCAGGATATTCGATGAGCAGATCCGGCAGCGCCTTCTTGGCATCGGTTGTCCAACCCGCAGCGACCTGTTGCACGTACTGCTTCACTGCCGCAGGTTGCGCTGAAGATGCCGTTACTGCAAGGACAGCGGCGAAGAGAAGAAGTGCAGAGCGGAGCATGTCGGTACCGAGAGAATGATTACAACGGGTGAAATTACGCAAGAGGGCCTATTTTGCCGGCGTTTCACACCCATAATTCAGTGCACGTGCAGTTCGCCCCCTCACAAGATGATCGTTTTCGTGTCCTTGTTGCCGCTGGCGGCACGGGTGGACACATCTTTCCGGCCGTTGCGGTGGTGGAGCAATTGCAAGCTCTCACCAACGGACATTGCGATCCGGTGTTTATGGGGAGTCGCGATCGCATGGAGCATGTGATCATTCCGAAGCTTGGATACCCATACGTCGCGATGCCGATTGCAGGATTCAAGGGTGTGCATCTTTCGACGCTCACGTTGCCATTGAAGGTGTTCACGTCGATTCGCATTGCACGACAAACCATCAGACAGCACCGTCCGCACGCAGTAGTGTGCACAGGCGCTTACATCAGCTACCCTGTTGGCATTGCCGCGATGCGCGAGGGCGTGCCGCTCATCGTGCTCGAGAGTAATCTCCATCCGGGCAAAACCAACGCACGTCTCGCACCGAACGCAACTGCAGTTGTAGTTGCCTTCGCCGAAAGCGTTGAGCAATACTCTGCGGGGATGCGTGCCAAGCTGCACGTATTCGGTAATCCCGTTCGGGCACAAGTCAACGAGCGACGTGATAGTGAGGGGGCTCGCACCGCGCTCGGACTCGATCCGCACCGTCCGACAGTGTTCGTGTTTGGTGGAAGCCTTGGCGCACACACGATCAACTCAGTGATTGAACGCAATCTTCCGACAATTGCCGAAATGCCGTGGCAGTTGCTGTGGCAAACAGGGAAGGGCTACACACCACATGCGTCGATTCCATCAAACGTTCGCGTGATGCCGTTCGTTGACGATATGGGCAGCGCATACTCGGCTGCAGACCTCGTGGTGTCGCGAAGTGGTGCAACCACTATTGCTGAACTCGGCATCGTTGGAAAGCCTGCGATCTTTATTCCATTGCCATCGGCGTCGACTAATGAGCAAGTGCATAATGCACGCGTGTGCGAAGCAAACAACGCTGCGATCGTGGTTGCGGATGCAGATCTCCCGACGTCGCTTTTGCCAACGGTGATTCGCGTGATGAGCGATGTATCGCAGCGCGCATCAATGGCTGCGGCCATGCATAACCTTGGAAAACCACATGCTGCGCATGATGCAGCACAGCTCATTCTCGAGATTGGCGGATGGAAGGGGCTCCCATGAACGCAGAACGGTTTACCGTCCGGCTTGAAGCATACTGGCAGTCGATTGCCATCTATGCAGTCACACTCATTGTCTACGTTATTGGACAAGCCCTATGGAACAGCACGCTTCAGCAAGGACTGGTGAATGTTGTTTTGACCGATCCGATTGTTGCTCTTCTGGGAACATTTGTCCTCGTTGCACTTATCGCAGTGATTATCAATACGGCAGCAAAGCGATCAATCATCATCAGTGATGATGGTATCACCTATGTGAGTCGCTTTCACGAGCGCACGTTCCGTGTGCACGAGATCGAGCGCATCATGATGGGCGGCGAACGCCGGATGCGTGTGCGCGGTGTGTTTGCGGTAATACGCGTGTACATCAAGGGGCGACGCAGACCGCTTCGAGTACGTCCGGGTCTTTATGAGAACGATGCGCAACTTGTCGAGCGTCTGATGAAACTCCGTTCAACAGTTGCTGGTACGACGAGCCGATGAGAATCGTTGCGCTCATCGTCGTGGTCGTTCTGATGGGCAGTGTATGTTCGCTGGCGCAGAATGTAGAGTCAACACAGCGCGTTGTTGAACGCCTTCTCGTGCAAGCAGGAGATGACATCTGTGCTCGTGCTGGCGAGACTGCGGTTACGTACTCGATCAGTGCGCATCCCGACGCAGCATGGATTGCTTCGATGCTGCGTGATCCAGCATCACAACGAGTTTGTCTTTCGCGCGTTGTTGATTCGTCTGCGAGTGCCGATGTCGTTGTTGTGTGTCGAGATGTACAGACAACGTATGCAAATGCACACCATCAGGACACTGTACAGCGTCGCGTTGTTGTGAGTGTTGATGCGATCGATCGAGTGAATGCGTCGCGTGTTGTCGAAGTGCGACTTGTCGATACTGCACTAGTTGCGCGTGAAGACGTTGTGTTGCTTGATTCGCGACAGCATATGTCGACGCATGGTACGGTTCCTCCACGTCCAACCACACTGTGGGAAGACATCACGCAACCAGTCGTGTTTATCGGCGCAGCCGTTGTGACGATCGTGTTGCTGTTTACTGTGCGGTCGCAATGAAGACACTTATCGTTATTCGTCATGCGAAGGCTGTTGCGCACGATGCAGCGCCAACTGATTTCGAGCGAGCACTTGCACCGCGTGGTCATAGCGATGCGCTTCGTATTGCCGCTCGTCTTGTAGCCGAATATCCAGCGCCAGACCTCGTGCTGGTGAGTACAGCACGTCGGACGACAGAGACAGCTGCCTACTTCATCGATGCGTGGCGCATGTCCGAAGAGGCAGTCTTGCGTGAAGCGCGCGTGTACGATGCCCCCTTGCGAACATTGCTCTCGTTGATTACTGAGTTACCGGAGTCGGCGGACACTGTCGCCATCGTTGGACACAACCCAAGTGTGAGTGATCTCGTGTTCTACCTCACCTCAGGTGCATATGCTGGGATGTCGACATGCACGACTGTGATCGTCGACATGGATCATGCTGCGTCGTGGGAAGAGGTTGCGGCTGGCACAGGCCGCGTGCGATGTGTTATCGAATCATCATCGCATATAGACTGACTACTCTGTATCGAAGAGGGTGGAAATCCTCACCCCGAGTGCTGTTGATATGCGATGCAGCACATCAACCGTCGGGTTTTCCTTGCCCAGTTCAAGACGGGACACGTAGTCGGAGCTTAACGAAACACGAACTGCTAATCGTTCTTGTGTAAATCCCTGCTGTACTCGAAGCTTACGGACGTTGGTTCCGACGAGCTTAGCGACCTCTTTCATGGGGCGAATTCTACCTATATTCGTCGCCCGGTCATTAGACGTAAAGGTCTACCCCTGGGTAACTGTTACACCCCTCATCAACGGTGAAGTGTGATCAACGTTCAGGATCACGGTAGCACCATGATCATCGATTGGACATCTCCTAATCGTGATGTCATTATCGAAGTCATGAATGCACAGGGCGGTATCGTGGCGAGAACCGAGAACGCAACCGAGCTGCAGTACGAACGAAGCCCTAACAGCGATGTCGTGTACATCATCGTTAGGGCTTCGGATGGAAATGTGCTTGCGAAGCGTATGTGTTAACGCTGCGGTGTGCGAAGCATTACCACAGGTGCTTGACGCCGTCGCGCTCCTCAAGGAGCTCGTTATAGGTTGCCATCATGCGCTCGCGCGAGAAGTCTGAAACTTCCAAGCCTTGCACGATGCTGTATGTGCCATTGGAGCACGTGACGGGGAAGCCATAGACAACACCTTCCGGAATGCCGTACGATCCGTCGGATGGAATACCCATCGTTGTCCAATCACCTGCCGGTGTGCCCAGAGCCCAATCGCGCATGTGCTCGATTGCTGCGTTAGCTGCAGACGCAGCTGACGAAAATCCACGAGCTTCGATAATCGCGGCGCCACGCTTAGCTACTGTCGGGATGAAGTTGTCAACCAACCACGCTTGATCATTGATTGTTGGCCACACCTTTGCGCCGTCAGCTTCGAGACATGAAATGTCTGGGTACTGTGTGACTGAGTGATTGCCCCATACGATCATCTTGTTCAGCTTCGATGTGTGAACACCGGTCTTATCTGCGATCTGACCAAGCGCACGATTATGATCAAGGCGCATCAGCGCTGTGATGTTTGCAGCAGGAAGATCCGGAGCGCTCATCTGTGTGATGAGAGCGTTGGTGTTCGCAGGATTGCCAACGATCACAACCTTGACATTGCGGCTTGCAACTGCGTTGAGCGCCTTGCCTTGCACAGTGAAGATTTGTGCGTTTGCTTCGAGAAGATCCTTGCGCTCCATGCCCTTAGAACGTGGACGTGCGCCAACGAGCAGTGCATAATCAGCATCCTTGAAGGCGACCATTGGATCGTCTGACTGAACGATGCCATGAAGAAGTGGGAACGCACAATCCTGCAGCTCCATTGCGACACCGCGCAGTGCTTGGAGTGCTGGTGTGAGCTCGAGCAGTTGAAGGATCACCGGTTGATCCCTGCCGAGCATCTCGCCACTTGCGATGCGGAAAAGAAGGCTGTAGCCGATCTGGCCTGCGGCGCCTGTGACGGCAACGCGAACTGGTTGTTTCATAGGGGTGTAGGGTAAGTAAGGTTGCAATAAAAAACGCCCCACATGGAGGCGTTAGTTGTTCTCATCGGTACACCACGAAACTCAGTTAGCTTCTGGGTAAACAGAAACCTTGAGACGTGTCTTGTCCTTGCGCTCGAACTTCACAACTCCATCGACAAGCGAGAAGATTGTGTAATCCTTGCCAAGGCCAACGTTGTTGCCTGGGTGCACGTTTGTGCCGTTCTGGCGGATGATGATGTTACCGGCGATAACCTTTTGTCCGCCGAACTTCTTCACGCCAAGGCGCTGTGCATTTGAATCGCGACCGTTCTTGGTAGAGCCGCCACCTTTTTTGTGTGCCATGACTGTTGCCTACTTAGATATTGATGTCAGTGATGGTGATGCTCGTGAACTTCTGGCGATGGCCGTTGAGCTTTTGATAGCCCTTACGACGCTTCTTGTGGAACACGAGAACCTTGTCGCCCTTACCATGCTCAACAACAGTTGCCTTTACGGAACCCTTGATGTATGGCGCGCCAACAGCAACCTTGCCGTTATCGCTTGCGAGAAGGATATTGGTGAACTCTACAGTGTCGCCAACATTCTTGTCCATGAGAGGAACCTTTACGGTCTGCTTTGGAGCGACCGCGTACTGTTGACCGGAGATCTCTACGACTGCGTACATGAGAGTTTGCTGGCGTTGTTATGAAAAGAGACGCGCAATATACGGCTAAGGTCCATGTCCAGCAAATACCTTACGACGATTTCCACAGGAACCCTGCAACCTTTCGATTCCGACCGCGTACAGTGCGCCCATGTCCGTTCTTACGTGGCAGGTCCCCGACGCTCTATCGGCACCAGACAAGCTTAACCATTTGTTTGTTATGGACTTACGAGCGTTTTCCGTGGTACATTGCACGCATTCTATTACCTGATCCGTACACCCCGGATCGCCATTTGAGGGTTCCATGGCAAATGTTCTTCACTACATCCCAGATGCTGATCCGGAAGAGATTGGCTATCTCAACATGTTGATTTCGCCTATGACCGAGCAGCAGGCGCAGCAGTTTGCGATGATGTACCGGCACCGCCGGAAGGAGTCATCGATGATTCTGATCCTGGCGCTGGTGGGCTTTTTGGGTTTTGCTGGCATCCATCGCTTTGTGGTCGGAAACATCGCAATCGGTGTTCTGTACATGCTCACGGGTGGAGTTTGCGGAATCGGCACGATCATCGATTTGGTCAACCACCGTAAGATCACGTCTGAGTACAATCAGGCGCAAGCATATGAAGTGGCAACAACAATGAGGATGCTCGGACAGTTATAATTGCTGTCGATGAAGCAGATCACATACATACTCCTGCTCGTGCTCGGCATCCTTGCCGTGACGACGCGCACAGATGCATCACTCCCACCACCACGCCTCGTCGTGGTGGTGTCGTTTGATCAACATCGCGGCGATTTCTATCCGTCGTTTCAACGGTTCATCGGAACGCAAGGCTTCTCGCGCATTGCACGCGAGGGAGTGGTGTTCAATCGGTGCTACTACAACCATGCAAACAACATTACCGGACCCGGACATGCCGCGATTATGAGCGGCTGTTATCCGTGGAAGACTGGAATTGTCGGGAACGATTTCTGCGATGCGCGCACGGGCGTCTGTGGATACTGCGCAGATGATACGACGGGTCGTAAGAGCGCTGCCAATCTCGAGGTCCCAACGCTTGGTGATGTGTTGCGCAAGGCGTCACTGCGTTCAAAGGTGATAGGTCTGTCGCTGAAAGATCGCGCTAGCATCCTGATGGCAGGTAAGAGCGCTTCGGCGTGTGTGTGGTATGATCCTCGCTCAGGCGGATGGACAACGAGCAGTGCATATGCGTCGCCATCGTGGCTGCCCGAACTCCGTCGCACGGTAGATGCACGCACGTACGCGGGAGCTGTATGGCGGGCGGAAATTCCTGACAGCCTTGCTCCGGCACAAGATGACGTCGTTGGAGAGGGAAGTATCCCGGGCAACCGCGATCGTCATGTGTTTCCATATGCGATCTCGGCACCCATCACGAGTGATACCTTCACAACACAAGTCGCACTGAGTCCGTTTAGTATGCGGATGCTCTTTGATGCAGCACGCATCGTGATTGCGCGTGAGCGATTGGGCAAGGACAAACATCCCGACGTGCTTTGTCTAGGTGTGTCAACACCCGACTACGTCGGACATCTCTACGGTCCGGATAGCCGCGAAGTGCAAGAGCTCTACGTGCATGCCGATCGCGAAATCGCACGACTCATCGACGATCTCGATCAACGAGTTGGACGTGCGAACTATCTCCTCGTCATTACATCCGATCACGGCGTTGGTCCAATCCCTGAGGTGATTCGACAGGCAAGCGCACAGCAACGTGCTGCTGTTGATGCAGGACGTCTGCGTTCATCCGAACTCAAGCTTCTCATCAACACCACACTAACGCAGCATTTTGGTGCTCCGATAGGGGGCTCGTGGGTCGAGCAGATAATGCCCCCTTCCATCTATTTGCGTGATTCTGCGTTGCTTTCTGTGAATCGTCAAGAAGTGATCGATACCGTTGTGTCAGCGCTTCGCCGACACCCGCATCTTGCGATCGTTGCAACGCCGAGCTCATTGCTCGATGGTGTTGTCCCACCGGGTGTCGACCCCATCACAGCAGCCGCAATACGTCGCAGCATGCACCGCGAGCGAAGCGGCGATGTGGTAATCTATCCAAAGCGGTATTGGATCTTCGGAAGTAACCCAGCAACACACGGCACGCCGTATGATTACGATCAGTGGGTGCCGCTGATGCTCATGGGCAACCGCATTACGACGCAGTCAACCAATGCAGCGGTCGCACCTGTGGACATTGCACCAACACTTGCGAAGATGCTGGGCATACGCATGGCGAACGTCGACGGAGTTGAGCTTCCGATAACGCGGAAATAGTCTGATGTAGAGCGGCTGCTTAAAGTTCAGCAACCAGCTTGCGCGAGATGACAACCTTTTGGATCTCGCTCGTGCCTTCGCCGATTGTCAGAAGCTTTGAATCGCGCCAGAACTTCTCGACTGGATATTCCTTCACGTAGCCGTAGCCACCGTGAATTTGAATTGCTTCTTCGGCTGTGCGGACGGCAACTTCTGATGCATACAGCTTTGCTTGCGATGCAGCAACCGTGAAGTCCATGCCTTGATCGCGCATCCATGCAGCCTTGTAGGTAAGCATACGAGCAGCGTCGATCTCCATCGACATCTTCGCAAGCTTGAACTGGATTGCTTGATTGCTGCCGATCGGCTTGCCGAACTGCTCGCGCTCATTGCTGTACTTCAGAGCTGCTTCGAACGCCCCTTGCGCAAGACCAACACTGAGAGCTGCAATTGAGATGCGTCCGCCATCAAGGATCTGAAGCGCTTGGATGAAGCCTTCGCCCTCGTTGCCAATCAGGTGCGATGCAGGTACGCGGACGTTATCAAACGTTAATCCGGCTGTGTCGGAGCAACGCATACCGAGCTTGTTTTCCTTCTTTGAGCCATAGAACCCGGCCATTGTCTTATCTATCGCAAACGCAGAGATGCCGCGCTTGCCGCCGTTTGGATCCGTTACAGCCATTACAACGCAAATGTCACCGACGTTTCCGTGTGTGATGAAGTTCTTTGCGCCATTGATGATCCAGTGATCGCCGTCACGCACAGCCGTTGTGCGCGTGCCACCTGCATCCGAGCCTGCGCTCGGTTCCGTGAGACCCCATGCGCCCATCGTTTCGCCCTTGGCGAGACGTGGAATGTACTTCTGACGGAGTTCTTCAGAGCCAAATCGGAAGATGTGGCTTGTACAAAGACCGTTGTGTGCCGCTACGCCGAGCGCGATCGATGGACATCCACGACCGACCTCTTCGACGACGAGTGCGTACTCCATGTAGCCCATACCGGAACCGCCGTACTCGGTTGGAATCACAATGCCGAGGTATCCAAGATCCCCGAGCTTACGAAACACATCGTGCGGAAACTCTTGTGATTCATCGTACTGAAGTGCAATGGGCTTCACCTCTTCTTCGACAAACGAGCGGATGTGAGCACGAAGTGATTCTTGCTCTTCGCTGAGTTCGAATGAGATGCCGTTCATTGACTGATCCATGATGTATCCGTGGCGAATGGAGAAGTGACGCAATTCCACAAACCTACGAAGGGGGCGTGGAGTGACATGAACATCCGTCTGGCGGAAAAAAGTTCGAATTTGCGTCATGAGGCTGGTGCTTCTTCCCATTCTTGCGTGCGCAATCACCACGCTCGGTGCGTTTGCACAGAGTGCAGATGTACGCGTCATGCAACGGGTCGACACAACACATCCATACGTACGCCAGGTGCTACGGCACTGGGTCGATAGTCTGTCTCAGTGGTCCGCGCCCCAGCGATGGTATGGGCAGCACCTGTACCGGCCAACCACGCAATCGGTTGTGCGTGACTGGTTCTTCCACGAGCAGGCGCATCCGACGGTGCTGAGCATCGACTTCGACGGACATGGGTATGTTGTTCGTACGCTGTTTACGCTACCGATACGCTCTGGCGTCGAGGAAATGCCCCTTGGCATTCTGCGCTGTCGATTCGTTTCCGACGACATATCAGGTGGTTTGATCATCGAAAATGCTCTTGATGGTGCTACACGGCACTGGGATACGACACATATCGCTCCAATTACGCTGATTCACGCTCCCGTCTTCATAGTCGATACCGCAGATACGCGGATCTCCTTGTCGCACCTTGTATCAGCAAGCGATCGATTTGCACTACCGGTACCACAAGAGATAACCTGCATTGTCATTGGCTCGCGCGACGAACTCTGCCAGCTTCTTGGCATCGAATACTATGCGTTTCCACCGTCGGCGTTGTCGTTTCCGCGGAGCAAGCTCATTCTCAAAAGCTATGACGCGTCGCTAAGCCACGAACTCATGCATGTTCTGTTTGCAGAGTTTGTACAAGCGCATCCTGTGCTGCGAGAGGGTATCGCAACATTACTCGGAGGTTCAGGCGCAGTGGATCTCCAGGAAGCAGTTCAGACCCACGCACGAGAACGGTCAATCAGCACCACGCCGAGCTTTGTGCAACTTTTCACAGATACGCGCGTCGAGCAGGCCGACATCTATGTGTTGGGCGCAGTTCTCTGTAACGAGATACTCCGGGTCGGTGGTCGGTCCGCACTGTTTGAGTTGATGCGTCTGAGCCGCACGTCCGATGTCATGTACTCGATCGCAACGCTGCTTGACTTCGACATCGCAGACCAACAGGTCTCGATGTATCCACTCCTGGCCAAGTTTGCCAACGACTAGGTGTGGTTCAACAACGGCAGATGTAGTTCCGCAACCTAATTCTCAACTATACTGAATGGTACTCTTGGAGCGTTTCATGACTAGACTTCTCTCTCTCGCCGTAGCAGTCGTGCTTTCGATCAGCACGCTTGTTGCGCAGACGTCTTTTTCTCTCACCGACAAGGTGCGGTTCTCGCCAGATGTCAAGGTCGGCAAGCTCTCAAGCGGCATACCATACTACATCATGAAGAACAGCCGTCCTGCGAAGCGTGCCGAGCTGATGCTCGTGGTTAATGCAGGAGCCGTTCTGGAGGAGAACGATCAGAACGGTCTTGCGCACTTCTGTGAACACATGGCGTTCAACGGCACACAGAACTTCCCGAAACTCGAACTCGTCAACTTCCTCGAGTCACTGGGTGTGCGGTTTGGTGCAGATCTCAACGCCTATACGAATGCCGATGAAACAGTGTACATGATCACTGTTCCTCTTGATCGACCAACCGACTTCATCAAGGGGATTCAGGTCCTGAGCGATTGGGCTGGCAATGTCACATACGCCGATGCAGATATTGATGCAGAGCGCGGTGTAGTAATGGAGGAGTGGCGCTTGGGTAAGGGGGCTGAAGCGCGCGTCAACGACAAGCATCGCCCATTCATTTACTACAAGTCCAAGTACGCCGAGCGCGATGTGATTGGCGATACCAATGTTCTGCTTCGTGCGCCGGGCGAGAATCTGCGTCGCTTCTATCGCACATGGTATCGTCCAGAGCATATGTCAATTGTTATTGTCGGCGACATCGATGCTGTGACAGTAGAGCAGTATCTCCAGAAGTATTTCGCAAACATCCCCTCCAGTGGTGAGCGTCCATCGCAACGCCCACAGATCATTCTTCCATCCCACAAGGAAACGTTGATCTCGATTGCATCAGATATCGAACTGACGCAAGCATCTGCCGAACTCTACATCAAGCGCCTAGCTGATACAGTGCGTACCTATGCAGACTACAAGCAGCAGATTACTACGCAGCTTGCGTTCGAAATGCTGAACGGTCGCCTACAGGAGCTCACACGCAAGAATCCACCTCCATTTGCATCAGCAGCAACGGGTACATTCTCGCTTGCACGCGAGGCGCGCGCAACGTACGGCACTGTGAGTGCTTCCGATAAGAACGTACTTAAGAGCTTAAACGCACTCCTGACTGAAGTTGAACGCGTGAAGCGTCATGGCTACACGGAAACAGAGCTTGCACGTGCCAAAGACGCACTGATGTCATTCATGGAGAAGTACTACAATGAGCGCGACAAGTCGGAGTCTCAACAATTCGCTCAAGAACTTACACGCCATATCCTGACGCGTGAATCTGTACCCGGAATCGCGCACGAATGGGAGATCTACCAGACGATTCTGCCGCAGATCACTGTTGATGACGTGAAGCAAGCGGCAGCAGCAATGTTTGGTAACGAGAATCGCGTCGTCACGATTTCTGTACCGGAAGGAAACGGATACACTAAACCAACAGAGCAACAAGTCCGCGACCTGATGGCGGCAGTCGAAGCAAAGAAAATTGCCGCCTACGTTGACAATGTGCCTACGAAGCCGCTTATGGATGTGCCCCCTACAGCGGGCAAGATCACGGGTCTGCGCACGATCAAGGAAATCGATGCAACTGAACTGACTCTTTCGAACGGCGCACGAATTGTGTACAAGAAGACAGACTTCAAGAACGATGAGATTCTCTTCTCAGCGCAGAGCTGGGGTGGACGTTCATTGTCTGCTGAGGCAGACAACATCAGCACAATGGTCGCAACTGAAGTCATCGATAATGGCGGCCTTGCCGGGTTCTCGGCTAACGACCTCACGAAGATGCTGTCGGGCAAGACTATCGCGATCTCGCCAAGTGTCACGATGGAGCAGGATCTCATTAGTGGCTCATCGACACCGAAGGATCTGCGCACGTTCTTCGAGTTGCTTCACTTGGGATTCACACAGCCGCGCAAGGATCCGGAAGCATTCGCAGCATGGAAGACATCGATGAAGGCAAACCTTGCAAACAAGGAGAAGAGTCCTGAAGCAGTGTTCTTCGATACAATCATGGCTGTGGCTACGAATAACCACCCGCGCGTTCGCTCAATGTCGGAATCAGACGTCGATAAGATTGATCTTGATAAGGCGTTTGAGTTTTTCCGTCAGCGATATGCTGCTGCAAGCGATTTCACATTCTACTTCGTTGGCAACTTCGATGAAGAGATGCTGAAAACGTATTGCGAAACGTACATCGCATCGCTCCCATCGTCACCAACAAAAGAGCAGTGGAAGGATGTGGGTATTCGCAGTCGTAAGGGGCAGTTCCGCAAGACGGTGTACAAGGGTGTCGAACCAAAGAGCTTCGTCGTCCTCTCCGCCTCTGGTCCACTCACGTACGGTCCGCGCGAGCGCTATGATGTGCTTGCACTCTGCGAAGTGATGGAGATACAACTTCGTGAGCAAATGCGTGAAGAAAAAGGTGGCGTGTACTTCGTCAGCGTGATTCCAAACTTCACGCGCATTCCAACGCAAGAGTACTCTGTGTCGGTGATGTTCAGTTGCGCACCTGACCGTGCAAACGAACTCATCACAGTCGTCAAGAACGAGATGGCATCGCTTCGTTCGAATACAGTTCCTGATTCTCTTGTCGCGAAGGTTCGCGAGATGCAGACGAAGGAGCGCGAAACAGGTATGAAGACAAACCGATTCTGGTTGAACGTGATGTCGAGCTTTGATCGCGACAGCGAGCCGTATTCGAATCTCGCACTCCGTGATGAGCTCATCGCAAAGCTTACACCGGAGCAGATACGCAAAGCGGCGGCAACGTACCTTACGGGAGCAAACTTTGCTGAGTTCGTCCTGAAGCCTGAGTCAGACCAAGGTAAAGATCCTGCTGATACGCCAACGCCGACGTCAGCTCCTGCAGGCAAGAAGGGAAAGAAGTAATCGGTCGGAAGCTTACAGCGTCTCGATCGACAGCATGTTCGTTCGGGCGCGTCCAACCAACGGACGTCCGATTGTAAACACAACTGTTGAATCACTCGCAAGGCGCTTCTCTTTCACGAGGAGCGCCTTGATTTGTTCTATGGCTTGGTCTGTTGATGATGTCTTCTTGAACGTCATGCCTGTGACGCCCCACAACAAACCCATGCGTCGAGCGACCGTGATCTCTGACGTAATCGCGAAGATCGGTGCGCGAGGACGTCGGTTGGATATGAGACGTGCTGTTTCGCCGCTGTAGCTCAAGCTTGCAATTGCTGCAACTCGCTTCTCTTCGGCGATGTGCGCAACAGCCATTGCAACCGACTCTGTGTTGGTGCGCTTCACGTTGGCTGCAGGCTCGAATCCAACATGGTGCACGCCTTCTTCCATGAATGCCGTTTCGGCTTCCTGGCAAATCGTACGCATGTAGTGTACTGCTTCGACAGGGAACGATCCAACACTTGTTTCAGCACTTAACATCACCGCATCCGTACCATCAAGTACCGCGTTTGCGATGTCGCTTGCTTCTGCGCGTGTAGGACGTGGTGCGTGAATCATCGACTCGAGCATCTGTGTTGCAGTGATGACGGGCTTCGCCTTTGCATTGCACATGCCGATGAGACGCTTCTGTACGATCGGCACAGCTGCTGCAGCGATCTCAACGCCGAGATCGCCACGAGCTACCATCACGGCGTCGGATGCGTCGACAATGGCCTCAATGTTCGAGAGAGCTTCCGGCTTCTCAATCTTCGAGATTACCCACTGTGCGCCCCCATGCTTAGCAATGTAGGTACGAAGCTGGCGCACATCGTCTGCTGAGCGGACGAACGAAAGTGCGATGTAGTCGACGTTCTGTTCGATCGCAAAGCGGACGTCTTCACGATCCTTGGGAGTAAGCGCAGGTTGCGATACTGCCGTGTGCGGCAAGTTCAACCCTTTGCGCGGCTTGAGTGCGCCACCGTGAATCACAACGCCGCGAACCACCTTTCCGTTGGTATCGCTCACTTGCACTTTGAGCAAGCCGTCATCGAATAACAACACGTCGCCCTTTTTGACATCCTTTGCGATGGTGGGGTAGGTGACAGGAATGATTTCGTCGGTTGTGCGAAGCTTGAGAGATTTCAGAACGGCAACATCGCCGATGTACACTTCGTGTCCATTCACAAGTGGAATTGATTCACGATCGGTGAAGTTTCCGACGCGAATCTTAGGACCCTGCAGGTCGGCGATGATCGGGAGATAGATACCATGCTTCCGCTCTGTGTCGCGAATTGCCTTGATGTATGCCATGTGGCTCTCATGCGATCCATGCGACATGTTTAGACGAAATGCATTCGCACCCGCATTAACAAGCGCAGTAATCTGCTTTGCCGACGCGATCGCCGGACCCATGGTGCAGAGAATCTTGACTTTTTGATGCATCATCACGTTTGTGGAAGCCATTGCTCGTGTGCTCATAGTTGGTGATTAGCTCGCACTGGTTGCTGGGCGTGGAAGCATGAATGGTTCGATATGCACGGCCTTGCCGGTATCCTCATCGACTACACAATGCACGCCGCAGATACGGACGTCGCCCTCTGCGATCTCGTACTTGTGTGCCGTTTGGAGAAGCAGACGTCGAATCGCGATTTCCTTCTTCATGCCGAGAACACTATCATACGGACCAGTCATTCCGACATCCGTCAGGTATGCAGTGCCGTTAGGCAGGATCCGAGCGTCAGCAGTTTGCACATGCGTGTGCGTGCCGACCACCGCACTCACCCGTCCATCACAATGCCATCCCATGGCAATCTTCTCGGCGGTCGCATCAGCATGAAAGTCGAGGAAGATCACCTTCGTCTGTGGAGCAATTTTGTTGATTGCCGCATCGACACCCTTGAACGGACAATCGATCGACTGCATGTAGACACGGCCTTGCGCTTGTATCACACCGATCGATCGCCTGTCAGGCAATGTGATCACTGTCCAGCCACGACCTGGATTCTCGCTCGGGTAGTTGATCGGACGCAACACGTTGGCATTCGAGGCTAGAAGAGGACGTGCCTTCCAGTTCTCCCAAATGTGATTGCCCGTGGTGATACAGTGCACACCAGCAGCAAACAACTCGTCTGCCTCTTTGTCGGAGAGCCCCTTTCCATCAACGATGTTTTCACCATTGACGATAACGCAATCGGGCTTGTAGGTTTCGCGAAGTGATGGCAGGTTTTTGAGTAGCTCACGCAACCCAACGTGACCAACCACATCGCCGATAAACAGAATGTTGAGTGCTCGCATAGTGCACAAACCTACAAAAGCCGTGCAAAGGGGGTATCTTCGTGTCTATATGGCAACACGCATCTACACCAAGACAGGCGACGACGGAACAACTGGCCTCTTCGGCGGCACCCGCGTTCGCAAGGACCATCTTCGCATCGAAACGTACGGTACGGTTGATGAGCTCAACTCCATTATCGGCGTTGCACTCACGACAAACGTCCCCGACGCTCTCGCTGTGCAGCTACGAAGTATCTCATCTGTCCTCTTCACGCTTGGCGCAGATTTGGCAACACCACTCGACCCGCCGCCGGCGTATGATGTGCCGCGCATCGGACAAGAGCATATCGACGAGCTAGAGCAGTGGATTGATGCGCATGATGATGCACTCGAGCCACTCAAAACGTTTATCCTGCCGGGCGGATCACCAATCGCTGCGCACCTCCATATAGCGCGCACAGTGTGTCGCAGAGCCGAGCGCAACGCCGTTGCCCTCGCATCCTACGAAGACGTAGGAGCGCACGTGGTGCGATACCTCAATCGTTTGTCCGACTATCTCTTCACCGCCGCACGCGCAGCGAATGCCGCACTTGGCGTTGCTGATGTGCCGTGGCGTCCGCGCCAGTAATCACCGCGCGTTAGCGCGAGCGTACAAGGCGAGCACCAAACGCACCATCCGACTTGTGAAGGTGTGGAAGCGTTTGCAGCATTCCGTCCTTGCAGACGTCGACTGGAAGTCGCGACTCTGCTGGATCGAGCGTGAACTCGGGATGCTTCTCGAGGAACCACGTTACGATGTCAGCATTTTCTTCGGGTTCGATCGAACACGTTGAATAGACAATTGCGCCGCCAACCTTCACCAATTGCGCTGCGTGGTCGAGAATTTCGCGTTGCGTCTTCGCCAACTTCCGAATGTCGTCGATGTCGCGTCGCCACTTGATGTCGGGCTTCTTCGACAGCGTTCCCAGGCCTGAACATGGCGCATCGACCAAGACGAGGTCGGCAAGGTCCTTTGTTTCGTACGTACGTGCATCACCCTGCTCAGGCTGCACGATCGAACAGCCTGCGCGTTCGGCGTTCTCTTCGATGAAGCGCAGTTTCGACTCGTACTTCTCAAGAGCAACAACGCTACCGCTGTTCTTCATCAGCTCGGCTGCATGCACTGCTTTGCCGCCCGGTGCGGCACAAAGATCCAACACGCGCATTCCCGGCTTCGGGTCGGCAAGTTGAATTGCAAGACTTGCGCTCGCGTCCTGAACCGACACGTGTCCTTGCTGAAACAGTGGCAACGAACGCACATCGCGCAGCGACGTGATCAGCACACTTGATGGATGGATAGGGGAGATGTCGTATTTGATTTCTGCCTCAGTGAGCTGTCGTTCAACTTCGGCTACTGTTGTCTTCATTGTATTCACACGCAACGTCAGCATCGGACGATGAGTGTTCGACGAGAGCAGTGCTTCCGCCCCCTCGCTGCCGTAGCGCTCGAGGTATCGCTTAACGATCCACTGTGGGTGCGCATAGTGTACCGACAGGTACAGTGCTTCGCTCTCCGAGCGATCTGGATAGCGAATTGTCTGAATGTTGCGCAAGATGTTGCGCAGCACGCCATTGACGATGCCCGCGTGACGATCACCCTTGATGCGCTTAACCAGTTCGACAGATTCGTTGATTGCTGCCGGAGCAGGAATCTTCGAGAGGAACATGATCTGGTACAGTGCGATGCGGAGCGCATTCTTGACATGGGGCAGACACTTCGCAAACTCGCCGTGGTAAAAGCCCGTCAGCACCCAGTCGAGTCGCGACTGCCAACGAACCGTACCATTGACCAGCTCTGTAACCAATGCTCGGTCTGCAGCTTCAAGCTCCGAACGTCGGAGCTCGGCATCGAGCAACTTGTCGATGTATGAATCGGAATTTTCATACCGACTCAACAGTTTCACAGCTGTGCCGCGAGCAGTTTGGAAAATCGTCGTCGAGGAAGCCTCGATCGTCGGTGCCGCCTGTTCATCTCGTTCGGCGGTCGAAGGTGCTGAGTAATCTGTCATACCGCAAGTATAGTCAAACAATGTTCTGTTGCGATTGACAGCGAATGGTAGCAAGTTTGTTCAACTCTCGGTTGGTAATCCAGGAAGCCATGCGCACCCCAATATTCGTGATCGCTACGATCCTTATGTCACTCTTCGCAGGTGTGACAGTTGTGGCGCAGGTGAACGTGCTCGATAGCGACCCGATCGCGGCTCGCAAGCGCCTCGTCTTTAGCCAGCTTGGCGGCTTTGCCGGCATTGGTGGCGTGATGCAGGGAGGGACAATCACCACCGACTGCCAGTGTGATTTCACTGGCGGAGGGGGCACGCAATTCGTCGTTGGTGGCGTTTTCGAACGCCTCACGCGGTCGCAGCTCATTTGGGGTGTGGGCCTCGGATATGATCGCCGCGGACTCACCGGACAGTTCACGGAAATCGAGGGGGTTGCCCAGCGCAGTCCGTCCGGACGTGAATTCACTGTGCCGATGAGCTTCCTAAACGAGGCGGATCTCGCCCTTGACGTCATCACCGTGATGCCGTACCTCAAGCTCAAGCCGTTCGGACCCGTCTTTGTCCGTGCTGGAGCCTCTGTTGGTTTCGTCATCTCGTCATCCCTCACACACCGCAAGACGCTCACCACCACCGACGTGGTCTTTCCTAACGGCGAAGTCGCTACAGCCGAGCTTATAGGGGTCGACGGCACCTCCGTAGTGCTCCAAGATGGCCCCGTAGCCGACATCCAACCCCTTCAACTGGGAATCTTCGGTGGGGTTGGTGTTGATATCGCGTTGTCAAAGAAGCTCACCATGAGCCCAATGGTTCAGTATTTTCAACCCTTGACGATGATTAGTGCTCAAGGGGCGGGCTTTTCGGTGCGTTCCTTTCAGTTTTTGTTGGAGCTCCGCCACATTCTCTAATTCAGGGCTTTGGTGGTTATCCACAATTACCTATTTTTTCCGTCCGTTGCCTGGGGGCAGCGGATCATCTTTTGGGACCCAAGTGGTTGGGACACAATCACCATTAGGACGGGATGTGTATGATGCAGCGATTGGTGACGGTCTTGTTCAGCGCTCTTTTCCTTGTTGCGTTTGGGCATGCCGCAGCATCGGAACCTGAGTTGTACCTCATTGGGCTAACCATTGAGGCCACACCTTCGGCGGACGAGGATTCACGGGGAGACATTCTTGAGGACCCGAAGAAGATTCGAATTCTGAACCTTGGAAAGGTGATCAACCACAAGGGGCTCGATTACGGTCCGACGATCAGTGCTGACGGTAAAACGTTGTACTACGTTTCTAACCGACCTGGCAGCCGCGTGACTCGTGATGGCGACTTCTCGCACGACTTCTGGTCGGCGCGCAAGGCGAACAATCTCGATACAGTCTTCAGCGAACCCGTCAATATCGATACACTCGATGCAGGTGTGAACACCATCATGAACGAAGGTGTTGCGTCGATCGCAGCTGATCGCCAAACACTGTTCTTCACCGGTTGTAACCGTGCTGACGGTCTTGGTGACTG
>CAYXKK010000019.1:0-11136 GCA_964465685.1 uncultured Melioribacter sp. | reverse complement strand
GTCTTCATGGCATTCATCCCGACGTACTTCCGCGCTGTCAACGTGATCGTGAACGTAATCGACGAGTGTACAGGACAGAATGTACCTGCGACACTTACGTTCCGCAATAACAAGACAGCTCGTTCAGTTAAGGACAGCGTCGACATCCAGCGCGTTGAGTCGAACATCATCGTTTCTGATGACGATTACGGCTCAGCTACAGCTCGCGACGGTATGACGTCATTCACAGTGACAGCATCGTCGGCGACATATGGCGAGCGCTCGATCACGATTGAAGTGAAGGATCCGGGTAAGACGACGAACCAAGACGACGCAAAGGTTCAGACGGAGATCCGCAAGACGATCACACTCGGTCAGCGTCCAAAGCTTGCTGCTGAAATGGAGTTTTCGAAGTGGGCGAAGGGTAAGAATAACGGCTTCAAGGGCCTTGTGATGGAAGAGCGAGCAACAATTCAGCTCTACCCGCTCCTCCCATACGTCTTCTTCGATCTCGGCAGTGGAACACTTCCTGGTCGCTACAAGCAGATCACAAGCGGACAAACAGCAGACTTCAACGACGAACGCATCCCTGGTGGTACATTCGACAAGTACTACCACGTGATGAATATCTACGGCTACCGTCTTCGCAAGTACCCAAATGTCAACGTCGAAATCGTTGGCTGCTTGGATGAAAAGAACGAAGACAAGGGCTCAGATCTCTCTAAGCGTCGCGCACAAGTGGTGTATGACTACCTCAAGAACGTCTGGGGTATCAGTGAAAGCCGTCTGAAGCTCACGCACCGTGGATGGCCAGAAGTTCGCTCGAACCCGAACGACACGTTCGGTATCGTGGAAAACCGCCGCACTGAATTCCGCTTCTCTGGCGGAACAGCGGATGACCTGTGGGAAGTACAACGTCCGATCCTGGACAATGACCCAACAGTGAGCCCAGACCCTGATCAAATGACTTGGACGATGGCCAACGGTATCGACGAGAACATCGTCGCATCACGTCGCATCGAGATCCTTCGCAACAGTCAGCCATGGAACACGCTCACATCGATTGGTACAACAGAAGCAACTACGAAGTGGGATTGGCAGAACACAGACCTCGAGTATCCAAAGGAAAAGGGTGCAGACGGGGCCGCTGAAGTGGGTCTGAACCCATTCAAGGCCGTTCTCGTTGTGACATCGAAGAACGGACAAGAATGTAAGTCTGACACTGTGACTGTCCCAGTCAAGCGCGTGTCATCGAAGACGATGGGTACTGAGCGTGGTGCTGAAAAGACACTCGAGAAGTACAACCTTATCCTCTTCAAGTTCGACTCTCCAGAAGCTGGCGAACTCAACGAGCGCATCATGAGCACATGGGTGTTCCCACGCGTGAAGAAGTCGTCTGATATCCGCATCGAAGGTCATACTGACGTTGTTGGTTTGGACACGCGCAACAAGAAGCTCTCGGAAGACCGTGCACGTACGGCTGAGAAGTTCATCACGAAGCGCACATCGTCGTTTGGATCACTCAACTCACGCGGTACAGGCGAAGAAGAGCCACTCTACTCGAACGATCTTCCAGAAGGTCGCTTCTTCAACCGTACGGTTCAAGTGATCATCGAGACACCACTTATTGACGCTGAACTCGGCGAATAAGCCATACACATATAGAATCACCAACAGTGCCCGACCAATGGTCGGGCACTTCTGTTTAGTTTCGCACCTATGATTGAATGGAACGTTGATCCGATAATGTTCACCGTTGGACCGCTCTCACCGCGGTGGTACGGCGTGATGTTCGCTCTCGCTTTTTACCTGTCGTTTATCGTGATGAAGAAGATCTTTCTCGCAGAGAAGAAGGATCTCCGACAGCTTGACTCGCTGACGATCTACATGATCCTCGGTACTGTGCTTGGAGCGCGTCTCGGACACGTGATCTTCTACGAGCCGGAGATCGTTCTGCAGAACCCACTTGATCTGATTGCAGTGTGGAAGGGTGGTCTTGCCAGTCATGGTGGCGCACTCGGCATCATTGTCGGACTCTGGCTCTTCCATAAGAAGTACGCAGGCTACTCGATGATCTGGCTGCTTGATCGTCTTGCAATTGTGGCAGCACTCTCGGGCATGTGCATCCGCATAGGCAATCTGATGAACTCCGAAATCATTGGTCGAGCAACAGATGTGCCGTGGGCATTCTGGTTCCAACGTGTGGACACCGTTGAGCCCGTGTGGCGTCATCCAACGCAAATCTATGAGGCGCTGCTATGCCTCGTTGTTTTTGTGTGGCTTTGGTCGCTGTACAAGAAGGGCGTTGCACTCCAACGACCAGGTCAGCTCATCGGAAAATTCTTGATTGCCATCTTCTGGGGTCGCTTCGTCATTGAATTTCTCAAAGAACATCAAGTCGATTTTGAAGCCAGCTTGCCGATCGACATGGGACAGATTCTCAGCATCCCGTTCATCATTGCAGGCATCTACTTTGTCTGGCGCTCTTCGCGCACTCAACACGCATAACGATCATCTCTCTCATTGGAGTTTACAATGTCGATTACACACATTACTGTGATTGGTGGCGGAACGATGGGCAATGGCATTGCGCACGTTGCTGCACAAAGCGGATTTTCGGTGACGCTTGTTGATGTGAACGACGCATCGCTCGAACGTGCGATGAAAACGATCACATCCAATCTAGAACGTCAAGTCAAGAAGGAAACGATCAGCGCTGATGACATGAAGGCAACGCTTGATCGCATCAGCACATCAACGTCGCTTGAGCAAGGGGCTTCCAATGCCGACCTCGTGATCGAAGCTGCGAGCGAGCGCATGGAAATTAAGAGGCAGATCTTCGCTACACTCGATGCAGTGTGCAAGCCAACAGCAATCCTCGCATCAAACACGTCGTCAATCTCGATCACAGAGCTTGCTGGTGGTACAAAGCGCGCCGATAAGTTTATCGGTATGCACTTCTTCAATCCAGTTCCTGTGATGAAGTTGTGCGAAATCATTCGCGGTCTTGCTACAAGCGATGATACGTACGCAACGATCAAGGCGCTTGCGGAAACGATGGGCAAGGTGCCAGTTGAAGTACAAGACTATCCAGGCTTCATCTCGAATCGCATTCTGATGCCGATGATCAACGAAGCAGTGTACTGCGTGATGGAAGGCATTGCGAGCGTCGAAGACATCGATACTGTGATGAAGCTTGGTATGGCACATCCGATGGGACCGCTTACGTTGGCCGACTTCATCGGACTCGATGTGTGCTTGTCGATCATGGAAGTGCTCCACAATGGTCTCGGCGATTCGAAGTACCGTCCATGTCCGCTCCTTCGCAAGATGGTAGCGGCAGGACATCTTGGTCGTAAGAGCGGCAAGGGCTTCTACGCATACTAATCCACGCACAGCAATGATGAAGTCCGCACTCGTCGCATGTCTGCTTTGGTTCTGCACCACAGGCGCACACGCGATGGGTGCGGACTCTGTCGTTTGGCGCTGGTCGCCGTATGTCAGCACGGGAGTCGGCACACCCAACGGCATGCGCACAGAGGTAGGAATGCATATCGCCGGGTATGGCTCACTCGCCATTACACACGGTCTTTTTGCATCATGGACGCGTGAGTCTAGACGCCCCATGTTCGGACTCAATGCACGTGTGTTTGTTCCTGTTGACGTGCCCCTTCATCCCTATGTGCTGGTAGGGGGCGGAGGAACTATTGAGATCTTCGGTGGTAGCGACGAATACTGGCAAGCAATGATCGGTGGTATGATTGAGATCACGCCGTGGTTGCACGCTCGTCCAGAGATTGGCGCAGTGCAAGCAAAGAAGCACATCTCCGGTGGACCAGGTCTGTGGGGCGGGTCGCCAGAGGTGTACACGCGCACGCTATACATGTGCGCACACATCGGACTCGAACTCGACATCGTGCCGATGTTTACTCGCTGAACACGAAATGCTTGCTATAGGGACTCAGGTAGGCGTAGTTTAGGTCCACTACCGCACGCGAAGTTAGCGTGCGAAGGAGGTGGATTATGAATCGTGTTGTCGCTGCTATCGCGCTGTTCGTTCTTGGGTCGACAGCGTATGCCCAGTCGATCGACTGGATCCAACGTATTCCATTACTGCAAACCGGTTGGCAGTCTCCTGGTGAAGCGCAGGTGTTTGAAGACTCCGTGCGTAAACGCCTCATGACTGTTGGCTGGCGCTTAGGCACCATCTTCCGCAGTGACGATAACGGAGCATCGTGGCAGGGTCAGTACGCACTCGGTACAGATGTCGTTGGAAAATTCGGAACGATCTACGTTGCTCCCGACGGACGGTACATTTGGCATGGACGGACGCCATGGAATCAGTTCGTGGCGCTTTTGTCGTCAGATGGTGGCGAAACATGGCGCACATATACACAGGACACGTTGGTTGCCAAGGACGGATTGCATCGCGGACTTCTCACGATAATTCCTCCGTACAACATTCGTGCGTATGAGAGTCTTGTCACCGGTGGACACGTGATGAGTTCTGACCTCGGCAAGACGTGGCGTCGAGTCCAGTACCCACCTGCTGACAACCCCCCGGCAAGCGAATCGCGCGAAATGATCGCAGCGCCGAACTTGGTATACCAAACCGGCAGACCGTACATGTATCGGTTTGATGCGAGCAAGGATACAACGTGGACGCAAACGCGCGTGATTGGCAATGGACGGTTTACAAAGGAGGTTGGCGGTAGTGTGGTAACAGTTGTGTCCAATGCGCTGTATATCTATCAGACGTGGTCCGACACAACGCCCCAGATCCTTCGAACGTGGAAGGACAACGTTACTGGCGATACCATTGCGCTATCGATTGGTGATGTTCAGAGATACGACGACTCCACAGTGTACGCGTATGATGCGCGAGGTTGGATCTTCGAAGTGCGTCCTCGCACAATGCACATTCGATGCATCCAACCGTTCGGCGCGGCATTTCCGAAACCTGCGAGCGGCATCAGACTCCGTCCGGACTTTCTCTGGGCAAGCGTCTACAATGAGTACTGTGTTGCGATCACGAACATCAACCAATTCGGATGGTGTGTTGCGGAACTCAAGAATGGCGCGGTTCTGCGCGTCGATACAGTGCCAGCTCGCATGCCACAGATTGTGTCGAATGGTCAAATGCCGTACAACTATTACGGCGAGCGAGGAATCTTTATGTTCAAGGTCTCTACCGGAAGCTTCCGGGAGATCGTACGAACGACAGATCTTGGTGCTTCGTGGATTCACACCGCCAAGGTTGAGAGCGAGGAACTCGAGCCAACGTATCTCGGCGCACGCACGTCGGTGCGTGCAGCCGACGGCACGCTACTCATCCAAACGACGCGCGATCATTGTGTGATACCCGACGATCGTGGATCGATCGAACGCACATACCAGCTCACGGACTTCTTCGGCTTCCTACTCGGGGCAGAGCAGCGGATGCTTAACGATCGCGTTGCAACACTCTATCGTGATGGCGATCGAGTGCTTCTTCCTGGACGCACACTTACGACATACGATTACAAGCTCGGCACATCCACATCAACAGTTCTACCCCGCAAGACCACCTTCGTGCGACGTCTCTCGCAATCGATGATGATCGCTGGTGCTGATTCTCTGTGGATGACCTTCGATAACGGTCGCGAATGGGTGTTCGTATCAGCTACACTGACGTCGCCTGTGTCACAACCGCGCGGACAGTTTTCTGATGCTACACGGACATCTTCAGGAGTGCTTCTGTCGGCCGTGCGTGGTATCGATTTCAAAGACGTTGCGGAACGTCGGGGTATCCTTAGCTATGGTGGTATCGGACGTAGCATTGATAATGGTGACACGTGGCAATGGGTGACGAATCTTCCTGATAGCATGCGGTTCATCTCGCGTATCGAGCGTGTAAACGACTCGGTTGTTCTTGCTATTGGTGGACGTATGCTTGTCGATTCCGCGTCCATTCGTGACGTAGGGACGTATAAGATCGAGGTCGACGCGTCGGCGATCCTCATCAGCACTGATGATGGCGCTACGTGGCAAGTAGCAACACGCGACATCCGCACAGGCATGATACGCGGCGATCATGAGCCTGACATCTGCGTTGTAGGCAATGGTGTAGTGCTCGCCAGTTTACATTCTGGCTTCCCGTTTATCTCCACTACATCAGGTCGTACGTGGTCGGTTCTCGACATCCCCGAACTCGGACTCGCAAGCGTGCATAGCTTCCGGCGTGAAGACAACGGTGATATCATGATCTGCACATCGAGTGGAGCAGGATATCTGCGTCTGCCGGGTGTAACGACGGTTGAATCTGAACACCAAGATGTGCGTGTCGACAACATTGCATGGGTTGCGAACAACCAACTGCATGTACGCATTAATCAACCGCAGACACGTCTTCGTGTGGTGTCGGTAGATGGACGCACAATCATCGAGCGCGTGTGCGAGCCAGGTGTCGTCACGGTCGATGTTTCGCCATTCGCACACGGAGTGTATGGAGTGGAGTGTGTAACGACAACTTCGACGAAGCGACTCAGTGTTGCGTGGTGAGACAAGATCGAGTGTATTGTCTCTTTCATGGGGCAATCTCCGACGTGCGGTAGTTGTCAGTGGCATCATCGTAGCGCTTACGCATGCATTTGGCACCGCAACATGGATGTCAGCAACAGATGCTACACTCACGCGGTTTGACTTGTCGACAATTCAATCAGCGATGGATAACCCTGCGGGGTACATGACATCGCTCGTGGGAATGCTTGTTGGCGTTGCGGTTATCGGCTATGTAGCGCATGCAGTTCGCACGCACGCACCACGACCTGCGACATTGCTGCTGATTGCTGCTGCTCTCTTCATCCTGAACGCTATTGCGACGTATGCGGTGCCGAGTGTGTGGCGCATTCATGCGATTCTGGCACGCATCTCATTCGTGACGCTCATCGCATCACAGATAACATTCTTCACGCGCTATGCGATGCGTCGCGACTGGTACATCGCTTGGGGAACCTTCGTGGCTGCAATTGTGCTGTTCGTGTTGCCGAAGTTCTTCCAAATCGATCTCATGATGCAGATCGCGGGGTTCGATGTGAACGTCATCCTTGGTCTCAGCGAGGTAACTTACCTGCTGATATTCTACGTCGGGATGTATCGTATGCTCAGCGCTGCTGAGCGGGAAACCAGCGAATAGCCGACTCTGGTGCGTACCACGTGATATCGCGATCGATCTCCATCGCAGGCTTCTGCGTGCTACGTAGGATAACAGGTGTAGCGTCAACCATGCCGTGAGCCAGCCACTCGTGTCCGATGAACTCCAGTGCTGTTGTGCGTACGGCCAGTGCATGCGACGCTCCGTCATTCTCCAGACGAAGACGTTCTGGTCTGATCCCAAGAATCCGATTGTCCATCGGAATCAAGTTCATTGCCGGGCTTCCCGTAAACGACGCCACAAATGGCGTTGCGGGGTTGTCGTAGATCTCTGCTGGTGAACCCACCTGTTGAAGAACACCTTCATTGAGGATCGCCATGCGATCGCTCATCGTCATTGCTTCAACCTGATCATGCGTCACATAGACTGTAGTAACGCCGAGGTTGCGTTGCAGTGCACGAATCTCCGTGCGCATGTGCGCACGGAGCTGTGCGTCAAGATTCGACAGCGGTTCGTCGAACAAAAACACGCGGGGCTTGCGAATGATTGCACGTCCAACAGCAACCCGCTGACGCTGTCCGCCCGAGAGTTGCTTTGGTCGACGCTCGAGGAGTGATGACAGATTCAGAATCTCAGCAACCTCATGAACGCGTGCTGCAATTGACTCGCGCGACTCCTTGCGAATCGCGAGAGGGAACGCAAGATTCTCGAACACCGTCAGATGAGGATACAGAGCATAGTTCTGAAACACCATACCAACATCGCGCTGACGAGGTTCGACAGTGTTCATCGGAACATTGTCGAACGACAGTGTGCCTTTGGTAATCGACTCAAGTCCGGCGATCATGCGGAGCAACGTACTCTTGCCGCACCCTGAAGGTCCAACAAGGACGAAGAACTCACCCGGTTCAATCGTAAACGATACATCCGTAAGAGGCTGTACCGAATCGTACGACTTCGTTACATGATCAAATGTGATACGTGTCATAGTGTCGTGTTAGAGTCCGATCTCACGAAGTTGTTCCACCAGTGTGCGCTGCTCAGGTGTGAGCGTTGACGGCATTGCGACCGTGAGCTCAACATACAGGTCTCCGCGCGAATCACCGCCATAGATTGGCATTCCTTGCCCCTTAACACGAAGAACCTTGCCCGACTGCGTACATGCAGGAACCGTGATAGCGAGCGTGCCGCGGGGTGTGACAACGTTGTGCGATCCGCCGAGGAGGAGCAACGATGGGGGAACGGATTCCACCACGCGAAGATCGTTGCCATCGCGTTGGTAGCGAGGGTCGGGAGTTATCGTTACTTCCAGCTCGCCATCAGGGACACGCAGACGTTGGGCGTTTGCGATGCCTGGTTTGAACGTAACGTCGATCGTCTTGCCATCAATCGTGAAGCGCTTTGCCGCACCATTGAACGCCTCCATAAACGACAACGTCACGCCGAACACACGTCGTGGCTGCGGAGCTTCGCGACGTTGTGCGCGTTGGCGTGGAGCGCCGCGTTGTGCACCGAAGAGTTCCGAGAGAAGATCGCCGAATGATGTGCCTTGGAACATATCGCCCACATCATCCATCGGGATGGACTGTCCACCCATTGGACGCCGACCCGACTGTGAGTACTGCGACAGTTGATCGTACTTCGCGCGCTTTGTCGGATCGGAGAGCACATCATACGCTTCCGAGATCTTCTTGAAGCGTTCTTCGGCTGCAGGATTATCTGGGTTCGTATCCGGATGATACTGTCGCGCCAATCGCCGGAACGACTTCTTGATTTCATCATCGGATGCAGTGCGTGGAACCTCGAGTTCCTTATAGTAATCGGTGAATGCCATCTTACAGCACATCTCCCACGGAAAGCCCGAACCACTTATTCAAGTAGATCGCAAATAGCGTTGCAAACACCAACAGCGTGAACAGCACGATGCCAATGATCCGTCCCGCTCCGCGTGACGTCTGCTTCAAGCTCGAAGCAACTACCGACTCAGTGATGCGCTCGGTGAAGCTGAACACCGGAACGAAGATCAACACGATCACGCCCATGCCAAGTAGCGTCGCCGTCACAGGTCGAAACCGTTCGGTCTCCCCCAGCAAATACTCTTCCAACAAACCGGTGCACAAGTACGACACCAACACGGTCACTGTGAAGATGAGTGCGCGAGTAACGTTACGCATCAACGTATCTCCCACATTGGAGCATCATACTCCATGCGCGTGCCGATCCACCGCACCAAGCCACCGTCTGGCAAGCGACCCCAGAGTTGAAGAGACGGACCCTGTAGCGGGGCGAACGCGCGCTCTAACAAGCTCTCTTGTGAGAGCACTGCCTGTGTTGATGGCGACAAACCAGGCCATCCAACCAGCTCCGTTGACAATGCTGACGTGAATGGTCGGATGTAGGGTCCAACATCAATAGTTGGTGGAAGTGAGAGCGCGGACGTAATCGTAATTGGGGTATGAAACTGCACTCGGTCATGCAGCTCTGTGTGCCGAGCGATCTCGGGCAACGGAAGTTGTGCAAGCGCAACAACGGGTGCGACGCAGCACGCGATGCTACAGCAAGTGACGATCAGCAAACGACGTAAACGCATCTCCACCGATGATGATGTGATCAAGGACGCGAATATCGACGATACGGCCTGCATCGACAAGCTGTCGTGTAATCGCACAGTCTTCACGAGACGGTTCAATGTTGCCTGACGGATGATTGTGAACAAGGATTACAGCTGCAGCATTTTCCGCGATTGCGATGCGAAACACCTCACGTGGGTGGATCATCACAGCATTCAGCGAGCCGCTACTCACATCAACGATACGAATGATTTGGTTGGCGCTGTTGAGCAACACCACACGAAACTGTTCCGTACGCAGATGACGCATGTGCGGCGTGAGAAGACGTGCAACGCTTGCCGGCGTTGTAATCGACGGACGCTCATCGAACGGGGCTGACTGGATGCGGTGTGCCAGCTCGAACGCAGCGCAAAGGGTCGACGCCTTCGCTGTACCCATCCCGCGAATCGCCCGCAGCTCCGCAACATCACGTCCGGCCAGATCCGGCAACGTAGGGAAGCGCTCCGTCAGCGCCTCGGCGATCGACGACGCAGGGGCACCCGGCGTACCCGATGCAATCAGAAGCGTCAGCAATTCCTGTGTACTCAGTACGCCCGCTCCGTAGCGCACCAAGCGCTCACGTGGTCGGTCGGCATGCATCTGTAACCCATGCGAGATAGGGGGCGTGCACCGCATCCGGTGCAAGGCAGACGATCTCCGGGATCTCATACGGATGGATCTCAGACAGCGTTTGCATCACTACCTCGCGCAGTGTTGCGGTTGTCTTCAAGACTACCTGCACCTCGCTCGATTGCTCCACGCCACTGTTCCACACATACGTCGACGTCACGCCCGGGATCACCGAACCACATGCAATCAGACGTCGCTCCAGCAGATACCGAACCACCGTATCGGCATCCTCTACAGTGGCACATGTTGTAAGAACCAGCACCATCTTTTCCATCGTGTTGCCCAACAATTGTTGCATTTTTGCACCCCCGAACATCGTCCACACCATTGCAATCTGCATCATGATCGACCTCATTATCTACCACCTCCACATCGTCGGCGCGTTGTACGCGTTCACCATGCGGTGGCAGCGTGATGGGATCAAGGGCGGAGCATTAGCAATAGCGACGTGCGGACTTGTCTTTACGATCCTTTGGGCGATAACAGGACCAATCGCCTACGCAGTAATGCCTGCTTCGATGAGCTCGCCGCTGTTCACTGCCGACACGCTCTCGCTTGTGCTTCTGCTCATTCCCGAGATTGTGTTCTTCCGCGCCTTTTTCCTCCGTACCACGGAGTCCGCGGAACGTGACCCAGCACAAAATCCGTCCTAGGATTTGGTTCGTATACCCCTTTTGCCGTATGTTTGAAGTTCCCCCCGCGCACATCGCGACGATGGGCGCAACAGGGTGGATGTTCTTTGACAACAGGAAGCAAGCAGTAAAACGAAAAGGGTAGGACATATGT
>CAYXKK010000018.1:23645-32490 GCA_964465685.1 uncultured Melioribacter sp. | reverse complement strand
CTCCTGTGATCTTCTCGTGCCTTGCGCTGTTTGCATTACTCGAAGAGCCCTTCGGTTACCTTAGCCATCTCCTCGCGAACCTACAGCACGCTCGTGTTGCAACTACACGTCTGCACGCATACTTCAGCGCACCAACGCGCGAGGAAGATCACCGTGATACCTCAGCACCAGGTGTGGCGGTAGGTCTTACATGCACGTCACTCACGATGCAGTATCCCGATGGAGATCGTCCGGCATTGCACGACATCACGCTTGACGTACCGGCTGGATCGAGCATCGCACTGATTGGTGGCGTGGGTGCGGGCAAGAGCACACTTCTGCGAACACTTGCAGGGTTGCATATCCCGCGCGAAGGCTCAATCACATCGACCGGTATTGACGCGTCACTCCGTCCACGCGCGGCCTATGTTCCGCAAGAAGCGTTCATTATGAACACATCAGTGCGGAACAACATCTGCTTTGGTGATGATATCGTTGCTGATCGTTTGCAGCGATCGCTGCATCAGTCAGGACTGCTGCCAGACCTCGCAATGATGCCTGCCGGACTCGATACGGAGATCGGCGAGCGTGGTGTGAATCTCTCGGGCGGACAACGTCAACGAGTCTCGCTAGCGCGTGCGGCGTATCATCAGCCTGGTATCGTATTCCTCGATGACCCCCTCTCGGCCGTCGACGTCACAACAGAAGCACACATCGTCAACCACCTGCTCTTCGATGAATGGGCATCATGTACGCGTATCGTCGCCACTCATCGTCTGGCACACCTACGACGGTTTGATCACATCGTTGTGCTCGATAATGGACGTGTTGTGTGTCAGGGTACGTACGACGAGATCCTTGCACACCCTCGTGCCAGTGAGTTGCTCCATGCTGCCGAGGCGCACGAGCCCGACTCGAGTCACGCCCTACCACCTGTAGCAACACCCGTACCGAGTCTTCCACACACTACAGCGCAGGAAGTCACGCACGAAGCAGGACGAATCACTGACGATGAAGATCGTGCCACAGGTGCTGTTCGTCGCGGCGTGTACGTCGAGTATATGCGTGCGATGGTCGGATGTGGACGTGTAAAGGGTCCGCTTCTGGCGACAGCACTCGTCCTCTCTGCACTCGGCATTTCCCTCTTGCCAATTCTTCAAACGTCGTGGCTCGGATACTGGAGCGATACAGCCTCTGGTGGTGCGCCGTCCAGTGTGTGGTCTACGATCCTTGTACTGGTAACGGATCATCCGATCGATCCGCTCACAGCCGTGTGGATCTATGGCGGTATGGGTGTACTCGTACTCGCAGGATGGTACAGCGAGCGTCTGCTTTGGCTCTACCGTGCAGCTGCAGCTGGACGATTGATTCACAACGATGCACTTACGGGTGTGCTAGCTGCGCCACTGCGCTTTTTCGATAGCACGCCGATGGGACGAATTCTCAATCGCTTCGCACGCGATGTCGAGGGTGTTGACGATCACCTCTCCTGGAACATCGAACAGTCGTTCCGGTCGTTGTCACAGACGATCAGCGCGCTGGTGCTGATCATTACGATTACGCCCGTGGTTGTCACCGTTATCGTACCCGTGCTCGCGCTCTACTATCGCTTGCAACGCGACTACCGTCGCAGCGCACGTGAGGCGAAGCGCTTGGAGTCGATCGCACGATCACCACGATATGCACACTTCAAGGAGCTCGTCACTGGTCTCGATGTCATCCACGGGTTTGGTCGTGAGCAGTACATGCACCGCACCTACCGCGATACGCTCACCGCATTCCAACGTCAGTTCTGGTGCAGTATTCTGCTCAACCGCTGGTTTAGTACACGTGTGCCGCTAATCTCAGGATTCATAGCTCTTGCAACGAGTGTCGCTATTGTCATCCTCTCGTGGAATGGCAGCATGAGCTCCGGCACAGCAGGTCTTGTACTGACCTATGCACTTGGCTTCTGGATGAGTCTGAACTGGACAGTACGCTCGTTCAGCGAAGTGGAATCACGGATGACGTCTGTTGAACGCTTACGTCATTTCGCAACACTCGATGCAGAGCCATCGACAACAGCAGCATCGATCGATGATGCGACTGTATGGCCGACACACGGTGCAATCACGGTTCGCAACCTCTGCGTGCGTTATGCGCCACACCTTCCACGCGTGCTACACGATGTAAGCTTCGATGTTGCTCCGGCAATGAAGGTCGGCATTGTCGGACGCACGGGCTCTGGCAAAAGCACGTTGTTCCAGACGCTCTTCCGATTTGTCGAGCCTGAGTCGGGCATGATTATGATCGACGGCATTGACATTACGTCGATCCCTCTGGCACGACTCCGTCGCTCAATCGCCATCATTCCACAGGATCCCACACTGTTCATTGGCACTGTGCGCAGTAACCTCGATCGCTTCCGTGAGTGCACCGATAACGACGTATGGGAGGCATTGCGACGCGTGCAACTTGCCGACCATGTACGTCAGCTGCCGGGCGGACTCGAAGCGGAGATCGTTGAGGGTGGTGCGAACTTCTCGCAGGGACAGCGTCAGCTGCTCTGCATGGCACGTGCTATCCTTACGCGTGCGCGAATCATCGTGCTCGATGAAGCAACCGCGAGCGTCGATGTGGTAACCGACGCAATCATCCAGCGCACTATTCGTGAAGAGTTCGTCAACGTCACCGTCTTGGTGATTGCCCACCGCCTTGATACAATTGCCGACGCAGATATGACGATTGATCTTGCTCAGGGTCGCATTGAACGCATTACCACACGTTAACTTCACGCTCCAGCTCTACGCCGAACCGCTCACGCACATCCACCTGAATACGCTGTGCTATATCTAGAATCTCAGCACCACGCGCCGAGCCGTAGTTCACTAGCACGAGGGCCTGACGTGCATGCACACCTGCATCACCGCTGCGATAGCCCTTCCATCCACACGTATCGATAAGCCACGCGGCAGGCAGCTTGATTGATCCGTCCGCTTGCACATAGTGCGGTGCATCCGGATACGACGTCGCGAGCGTGTCATACGTCGCTCGCGGCACCACAGGATTCTTGAAGAACGATCCAGCATTACCGATCTCTGCTGGGTCGGGAAGTTTGCGACGTCGAATTGCCACAACAGCAGCGAAGACATCGCGCGGCGTCGGAGCTTCAACTCCGTTGGCCACCAACTCATCGGCAACATCACGATAGGACGTCACAAGATGTGCCGACTGATGCACACGATACGTCACCGACACGATGATTGCTGTATCACGAAGTGCATGCTTGAAGACGCTCTCGCGGTAGCCGAACGCACATGCGTCACGATCAAACGTTGTGACGATGTCCGTCGCTACATCCAATACGTCGCACGACACGAAGCACGACGCTTGCTCGACACCGTAGGCTCCGATGTTCTGCATTGGTGCAGCCCCGATCGTCCCCGGAATCAGTGCCATGTTTTCGAGTCCGCTCCAGCCCTGTTCCACCGTCCATGTGACGATGTCGTGCCATACTTCACCAGCACCGCACGTGATCAGCACATCATCACCGTCGATCGTAACCTCACGCCCCATGATGCGCATAACGATCACCAAGCCAGGAATGTCGCCTGTGAGAAGCACATTGCTGCCTCCACCGAGAATGCGCCACGGCAATGCGTGTTCATGTGCCCATGCAAGTGCCTGACGCAGCTCGTCGAGCGATGTCACAACGACAACATGCTCGGCAGATGCATGCATACAGAAGGTAGTGTACTGTGCGAGGTCGACGTTTCGATCGATGATCATCGAAGCAGAAGCAAAGGAAGCGATGAGACATGTGTTGCAGTTGCAACGGACACAACATACCGTCCAGCAGCGAGATCGTCGAGAGAAAGTGTGAACATCTCTGTATCCGCGACATGCGTCTGCACACATCGTCCGAACGCATCGACAACGCGAACAACGGCACCAGATGGAACGCGTTGCAGTTGTACGTTATCGCGCGCGGGGTTCGGCAGAAGCGCTACAGCATCGGCCGCCACTTCTTCTACCGAGGTCGTCGGCAACTCCCAATGATAGATGGTTCCAGTCGGGAGCGCAGCATTTGACTGAAGCACAACTCTCATGCTGCCATCTCGTGTTACATCTGCCGTCACATTTCGCAAATCATCCTCGGCACGAGACGAAAGCACACGATTGTCACGCACATCACTCCCACGCAATCCAATCTGGGCATATACGCTCTGTGTTACTCCAACGGGAGCGTCGTAGATCATGTCGATAGTGCCATCTTCATGAATCGTCAGCTGACACGCATACCGTCCTACCTCGATCGTGTTACCGTTGACGTTGTCCCACGTGCGCAGGGTAAGATTGCGCCACTCGATGGTCACTGATCGGTTCGGTGCGTCGCCGCGCACAACATATCCGACGCGCCATGGATTTGGAGCATTCGTATCCGGATACAACTCTGCTGCGAATGCAGCGATGATTAGGTCACTCAGCGTAGTCTCTGCAAGTGGCAGTGAGGCCCACGTTGGGAGTCTACCTCCGTTGAGAGAGACAAATCCATTCCTGTATATCGTCAGTGAATTGAGTTGACGGTCGAGCGCACGAATCTCAAATGGCAAGTCAATCACCACCGGGCGTGTGCTTGTCGAGCGGTAGTCGAAGACTATCCGTGGATCAATAAGCTCGACATATGAGCCACTGCGTACCGACATTGTGTATGCACGTGCAAGCACTGGCCAACGTCGCGGCACATCAACGATGAGACCACTATTGAGTGAGTACGCCGGAGAAATCCAATACTGTTGGGAGTACGGTGCAACTTCTGCTGCATCATTCTCGCTCGTGAGCATTCGGAACGAATAGGATCCATTAGTGCTCACATCTTCGATCACGACAACTCCATCATCGGGGACATTCCCAGCGGCGATCTGTGCCGACGACTCATTCTGTGTGAGTGTGTAGGGCGATCCACCAGCCATTACGATGGGAGCGCCAGCGCGTGGCTCCGTAAATCGCGCATAGCCAAGTGATACTGTAGTCAGTGTGTCGTCGTTTATCGAGCCGGTAACTGGCACAACAAGTGTGTCTGCTCGATTGGTCGTCACGTCGAGTACAAGTTTCTGCGGAGCAAACCGATATCCAATTGCCGTTGGAACAAGAATGTACCGTCCAGCTGGCAACATGGCGGTGTATGAACGCTGCGCGTTACCTCCCTGGGACTGCCCAATAAGCGCCTGCACCAGTAGATCTGCAAACTTCGTGCTGTACATGCTCAGACTTACATCACGCTCATCGATGTTAGCGATTCCGACACGCACTGGACGTGCACGTACGAGTTCGAGATTGTACGTAACAGAGCTATCCGCAACCATCACGGCATTCCGTCGCTGCGCTTGTGGTCGTGTAAACGGTGCAACGATGTACGGACCGTT
This sequence comes from uncultured Melioribacter sp., assembly GCA_964465685.1. GTDB lineage: Bacteria > Bacteroidota > Ignavibacteria > Kapaibacteriales > Kapaibacteriaceae > UBA10438. The sequence continues at coordinate 27,106 of CAYXKK010000018.1, read as the reverse complement.
GATCACTACTTCGTACAGCCCCGTGCCCAAACCTCGAAACGAATATTCTCCGTTCGCATCTGTGCGTACAACCGTGTCGCCATCAATCGCCGGCATCCGCTTGTAGATGTTTGATTCAACCGGACGGAGCGTAAGCTCGAGATTGACAAGGGGCGCACGCGATGTTGCGTTGATCACACGTCCGCGCAGGACTGAGGTAGCAGGTAACGGCATGTTTCCTAAGCACGTCGCACGCTCGAGGAACGATCGCACCACGCGACGATGCAGTGGATGGAACTCGAGTGCCATTGTAGCCCCTTGATCAAGCAGCTGATGACAGTACGACATAACTGTGCCACGCGTTGGTCGCACATCGTCGTATTCAACACAGGTACCTGATTCCGAAGCAATGCAGCTATCGAGAGGCCCCCCTGGCCAGAAACAACTTTGCGTGTGAATCGCACCTGCAAGGTGACCGATCTCGTGTGTGAGCATACCGACGTCCCATGACCACGTTGGGTAGTTGGCAATCGTTTGCAGGACATCACCGGCGCAGTAGCTATTCCCCGACTCGCAGAGTCCGCCAATTGTGCGAGCGATGCCGCCTTGTCCGCCGCGCATGGTGAGGAACATAGCGAGATCCCGCGGGACTTGCGTCATGTTCGTTTCGTACTCGTCAACGAAGATGTCGAGTAGTGAGAACACAGACTCTTCCGTGGGATATGGATCACTCGCATTGTCCCACACACGCAGATTGCTCAGCACAAGCTTTGCACGAACCTCGCGCTCAAAGACGGTGGACATCACCGCCAGTACGTTGGCAACGTATGTCTCTGTGCCTGCTACACTGCGTATCGACACGACCATGTCGTGGTCAACTTCCACGGCGCAGCGCACCGTGATCGTGTCGAGCTGCTGTTGCATCTCGGGGAGTTTCTGAACGTTCGCAAGTGCACGGACGACACTGCTCGTTGGCTCTGCTTCCGGCGTTGCGCAGGTAAACGCGCCAACCGACATCATCTGCATCCCGTAGCTGGGGTTCAATGGTCGGTCACCGAGCGACGCTATCGTACGCACAGAGTCGGTGTAGAGAATCGTCGCACGCAGTTCACCAGAGGTGTGGAACGTGACGATCGATACTCCCCCATCCTCGGTGGTGCCTCGGTAGGTCACCCACCGTTCCGATGCGCGCCACGTGCGGGCACCATCGGAGGTCATCGCTGTTACCACACCGTCGTTATCACCACTGCGTTGCGTAAGTGTGCATGTAACCACGTGTCCGTTACGTAGCGGCAGATGCAGCGACACGGTTGGTCGCTGCATCTGCACGATCTGCTGTACGGATGTAGGTGGCAAGGGAGGTACCGTCGGGACGTGTTGCGCGGTTACGCATGCAACAGCAAACGCCACGACAACAGTCAACACGAGGGCATGCCGCATGAGAACCTCCGATCAGTTTGGTAAGCTTACGCGTGTGGTCCGAGCATATCCTCAGGACGCACCCATGCATCGAACTGCTCTTCGGTGAGCAACCCGAGTGCAAGTGCCTCCTGCTTCAACGTCGTACCATTCTTGTGTGCTGTCTTAGCAATCTTGGCAGCATTGTCATATCCGATGTGGGTGTTCAATGCTGTCACAAGCATCAGCGTGTTCTTGTTGTAGTACTCGAGACGGTCAACGTTGGCAACGATGCCTGCTGCGCAGTGTTCGTTGAACATCGTGCACGTGTCGCCCAGAAGACGGATGCTCTGGAGGACGTTATAGACGATCACTGGCTTGAAGACGTTGAGTTCGAAGTTGCCCGATGCACCGCCGACGTTCACAGCAACATCGTTTCCAAACACCTGCGCGGCGACCATCGTCATCGCTTCGCTCTGCGTTGGGTTGACCTTGCCCGGCATGATCGACGAACCGGGTTCGTTTTCAGGGATGGAGAGCTCTCCCAGACCACAGCGCGGACCCGACGCCATCCAGCGGATGTCGTTTGCGATCTTCATACACGTTGCAGCAAGGGTCTTGAGCGAGCCGTGAAAGTATACCAGCGCATCGTGCGCTGCAAGTGCTTCGAACTTGTTCGGCGCAGTCACAAACGGTAGAGACGTGAGCGACGCAATTGTTGCAGCCGACCGTACAGCGAATTCCGGATGCGTGTTGATACCCGTGCCGACGGCAGTACCACCGAGTGCAAGTTCATAGACGCCTTCGAGCGACTGCTCAATGCGCTTGATGTCATTCGTCAGTGCCTGCACGTATCCCGAGAACTCCTGTCCGAGTGTGATTGGCGTAGCATCCATCAGGTGCGTACGTCCGCTCTTGATGAGCGAAGCAAACTCTGTCGACTTCGCAGCAAGTGTGTCGCGCAGTGCACGTACAGCTGGGAGCAGACGTGATGTTGCGGCGCGTGCCACGGCGATGTGCATCGCTGTTGGGAAGGTATCGTTCGAGCTCTGCGACTTGTTCACGTCATCGTTCGGGTGCACAGGCTTCTTCGAGCCCAGTTCGCCCCCTGCAATCTCGATTGCACGGTTGGCAATGACTTCGTTGACGTTCATGTTGGTCTGCGTGCCCGAGCCTGTCTGCCACACACTCAATGGGAAGTGCTCGCTGAGTCCACCGTTGATTACTTCATCGGCTGCTGCAACTATGAGATCACGCTTGTCCGCAGCCAGCACACCGAGATCGGCATTGACCATGGCAGCGGCCTTCTTGAGAATGGCCATTGCCTGGATGACTTCGCGCGGCATGCGCTCTTCGCCGATGGCGAAGTGAATGAGTGACCGTGCTGTTTGTGCTCCGTAATAGGCTGAAGATGGGACGCTGATTTCGCCCATCGTATCACGCTCGATGCGAGTGCTCATGAGGTAGAGATGGTAATGTGAATGGTTGTTCGGTGCAAAACTACGGACTCGACGTGCGTACAAGAGCCCCCTGCAGGCGGAGAATCTCCACATGCACAAGTCGCTCCTGGTACGCCAGCCGTGCTTCGCCTTCTGCTTCTTGCAAATACGACACTAACGACTGTCGCACTTCAAGTGGTGTTACACTGCCGATACGCAGTTTCTCCACGGCTACGCGTGCGTTACGCTCAGCAGCGATAAGTGATGCCGTTTGGATGCGACGCTGCTCTTGAAGCGCTGTGTGCGTACGATATGCTCGATCAATCTGTCCACGCAGATCATTACGGATGGCATCGATCGATATCCGCGAACGCTCCTCATCAAGCTTGGCAAGCTGTCGGTCGTAGGCATCACTCAAGCCATTGAAGAGATTCCACTGCAACGTTGCGCCGACGTACGCGCCATTCGATCGGTTCTGCAGGAGGAAACCTGCATCAGACGTGTTGCGTGTAACCTGATACGCCCCCTGCACCGCAATCCTTGGCAAGAATGTCGACGTTACCTCGGCAACGTGTGCTGATGCTTCTGCAAGCGCATGCTGCGCTGCGAGGACATCCGGATTTGTACGGTCGATGTCTGACTGCA
>CAYXKK010000018.1:0-23545 GCA_964465685.1 uncultured Melioribacter sp. | reverse complement strand
AGCGCATGCTGCGCTGCGAGGACATCCGGATTTGTACGGTCGATGTCTGACTGCACCTGAGTCTGGAGAGGCAACTCCGGCATCGTCAATGAATCACTGACCACAAACTGCGTGGCAGGATCACGTCCGAGCATGGTGTTGAGCTCCGACATCTGATTGCCGAGCTCCATTCGGTTACGCAGCACAACAAGCTCTGCATCATACTTATCAATCTCGGCTTGACGTAACTCGACACCAGACGCCGAGCCTGCTTCGACACGGTTACGCTCAATCTCGTACCGCTGTGTTGCGAGCACCTTGGCCGAATCAGCCTGTTTCAAGAACTGGGTTGTTGCAACAAGCGCGCTGTACTTCGTGATCACGTCAGCGATGATGAACTGCAGCTTACTCTGAACGATTGCGAGGCCTCGACGTTCAGCTGCCGTCAAGCGATCTGCTGCAGCAAACATCCGCAGTCCATCAAACACCGTCCAGCTAAGAATGCCTACCGCATTGAGATTGGTGTACCCCGCTCCATTCCGCTCAATGACCTGTCCACTCGCAAGCACCTGCGTCAGGTTATTCGCACCATCTGCGTACGCAGCCGAGATTGATGCTGTTGGCAGAAAGCCAGTAATCGCTCGACTACCTGTAATGCGCGCGGACGACGAATCCTGTCGTGCCAAGCGGACGTCGTAGTTGCGTGTGATGGCGAGTGACAGTGCTTCGTCAAGTGTCAATGTTTGCGACGTTGCAGCTGTTGGTGCAAGCAGAAGCGCCGCGCCAATCATCATTCCAGCAACAGTGTTACGCACACCTGATGGTTCGTGATGATGCTTCTCGCGCTTGAAGCGCGAAAGCACGACGTAGAGCGACGGGATAATGTAGAGCGTGAGGAACGTTGCGAGAAACATCCCGCCAACAACAACCACACCCATGCCAACGCGACTCTCCGATGCCGCACCGAGCGAGAACGCAATTGGAACCGAACCGAGAATCGTTGCAAGTGATGTCATGAGAATCGGACGGAAGCGAAGTGCAGCTGCCTCGCTCGCTGCATCATGCCACGTGCTTCCCTCTTCACGACGCTGGTTGGCAACCTCAACAATGAGGATACCGTTCTTTGTGACAAGACCGATGAGCACAATGCTACCGATCTGGGAGAAGATGTTCAACGTGTCACCACTGACCCACAGCGATAGCACGGCACCTGCAAGCGCGAGTGGTACCGTGAGCATAATCGTGAGAGGATCGATCCAACTCTCGAACTGTGCCGCGAGAATCAGATACACCAGGACAAGTGCCAACAGGAAGGCAAACAACAAGCTCGACGAACTCTCGCGGAAGTCGCGTGAAGGTCCGGTGAGCGCTGTTGAATAGCGCTCATCAAGCTGCTGCTTTGTGATCGACTCCATCGCCGTGATACCGTCAGCAATCGTTTTGCCTGGAGCAAGACCTGCGCTGATCGTCGCGCTCACCGCACGGTTGTACCTGTAGAGCTGCGGCGGTACGCTTTGCTCACGGAGCATCACCAGGTCGGCAAGGGGCACAAGTTCGCCACTCGACGTGCGTACGGAGATCATGCGAAGATCATTTGGCGTGCTGCGCTCGCGACGTTCAATTTCGCCGATTACCTGGTACTGTTTTCCGTCACGAATGAAGTATCCAAAGCGCTGTCCGGCATACCCTGCCTGAATCGCCGTTGCGATGTCCGACACCGAGATACCGAGTTCTCTCGAACGCAAACGATCAACTTCGAGTGCGACTTCCGGCTTGGTGAACTTCAGATTGATATCAATAACGCTGAAGGTTGGATCTTTTTGTGCGGCTTCCATCACCGTAGGCAATTCACTACGCAGATCATCAAGCGTTGGAGCTTGTACCACTACCTGCACGGGCAATCCAGCACGTCCACCACCAGTGGTGATGGTCTGCTCTTGAATAACTACAGCCCGCGCGTCGGTTGCCTTACGCATCGTTGCAGTCAGGAGTGATGCAATCTCCATCTGAGAGCGCACGCGCTGGTCGGGATCAAGGAGGATGATGCGTGAGAATCCAGAATTACTTCCACCTGAAAAGAACGACGGAGATGTAACGGTGAGCACCAACTTCTTTTCCGGAACAAGGCGTGCGACACGTTGCTGCGTGGAGTCCATGATTACGTTCATGCGATCAAACGTTGTTCCCTCGGGAGCAGTGAGGTTCATTGTGATCACACTTCGATCCTCGAGTGGCGCAAGCTCGCTCTTGAGCGTCGCACCGAGTCCGAACAGCACGGCAATCGCTACAAGGATGCCAGCGATAGCAATAACCGGACGATCAATCACTACGCGCACCGAGGCGGCATAGGTCGAGGTAAGCCATTGGAAGAACGGCTCTGTAATGCGCACCAGAAGGTTGTCTTCCTCTTTGCGCAGCAAACGCGTGCTCATCATGGGAGTAAGCGTAAGCGACACAAAGGCCGAAACAAGCACCGAAGATGCCACGACCAGACCGAACTCGCGGAACAAGCGTCCTGTAATTCCCTGCAAGAAGATCACCGGCAAGAACACCACGGCAAGCGTGATGGTTGTTGATATGATCGCAAAGGTGATCTCCGACGATCCCTTCTCCCCCGCCTCGCGTGGATGCTCACCATGCTCGATACGCTTGAAGATGTTTTCCATCATCACAATCGCATCGTCAACTACAAGACCAGTTGCGAGTACCACACCGAGCAGCGTCAGCAGGTTGATCGAAAACCCGAAGAGCCACAGGAAGAAGAACGCCGAAACCAGCGATACCGGAATCGCAACGACCGGGATGATCGTCGCGCGCCAGGAGCGCAGGAACATGAAGATGATAAGTACGACCAAGCCGAAGGCAATCACCAGCGTTTCTACAACTTCCGAAACTGCATTGCGGATAAACCGTGTGTTGTCGAACGCAATATCCAGACGCAAATCTCTTGGTGCCTGTGCTTGTAGATTGGCGTATCGACGGTAGAACTCATCGGCGATGTCGATCTGATTTGCACCCGGCTGTGGTGCGATCGCCATTCCGATCATCGGCACACCGTCGCGTTTAAGGACAGTACGCTCATTTTCCGCGCCCTGATACACGCGGGCAACATCACGGATGCGGACGATGGCATCGTTCTCTGCACGCAGAATCACATCAGCGAACTGCTCGGGTGTCGACAAGCGTCCGACAGTGCGCAGCGAGAGCTCGGTCTCGCTTCCTTCCAGGCGTCCCGCCGGTAGTTCAACGTTTTCGCGTTGCAATGCTGCGCGCACATCGTTGGTCGTTAGACCATACGCAGCGAGCTTACCCGGGTCCATCGCGATGCGCATCGCGTAGCGACGTTCACCCCAGATCGTAATCGAACCCACACCGGCGATTGTTTGCAGACGTTCCTTAAGAACATTCGTCGCGTAATCTGTGAGCTCCGTAAGTGATCGACCCGAGCTTTGCACCGTCATCACCACAATGGCCTGGCTATTGGCATCGGCCTTGGCTACAACAGGCGGATCGACATCGGCCGGTATTGAGCGCTTCGCGCGCTCAACACGGTCGCGCACGTCGTTGGCAGCTTGTTCCAGATCACGACCCAGCTCAAACTCCACCGTAATCGTCGAGCGTCCGTCGGCGCTTGTTGATGTCAGCGAGCGAATACCGTCGATACCGTTAATCGATTCTTCAAGGGGCTCGGTGATCTGTGATTCAACAACGTCCGCATTCGCACCCGTATATGTCGTTGTCACCGTGATATTCGGCGGATCAACATCCGGGAATTGTCGCACGCCGAGGAATGACGCACCAACGATGCCCATCAGCACGATGATAAGACTAAACACGACCGCCGTAACAGGACGACGGATGGAGAGGATGCTGATATTCATCGCACCCTTGCCTTCACGGGCTGTCCGTTCTTCACAAACAGAATCCCGCTTACGACAACCGTGTCGCCCGGCGTGATGCCTGTAAGCACGTGTACATGTGTTGCTGTGCGACCACCAAGCGTTACCGGTACCATACGTGCGATACCACCCTCAACGCGATACACCGTTGCACCCGACTGATCTTGCACTACTGCCTGACTTGGCAGAAGAACTGCTTCTGGTTGTTCGTTGAGTGCGATGATCACATCTGCAAATGCCCCTGCGTTGAGTGTGCGCGTGTCATTGATACGTGCGCGCAGACGTTGTGTGCGTGTGCGCATGTCAACCATTGGCTCGAACGCGCGAATGCTTGCCGTACGCAACACAGAGTCGGTACCACGAACACGGAAACTCAACACTGAACCAACACGAAGCGACGCCGTATACCGCTCCGGCACGGAGCAGTCAATGTTGAGTTCGTTCACATTCGTGAGCGTAACGATCAGCGTTGAAGGGGCGATCACCGCACCAACCGACACTTGACGAAGTCCGACCACACCGGAGAACGGTGCGCGGATCTCTGTCTTAGCGAGTGCCGCATTGACTTCATCGATTTCCGCCGAGCGCATCGCCACTTGTGCGGCTGCCGCTTCGTAGTCATCGAGTGATGCGCCATCGACAGCGCGCAGGCGTTCGAGACGTTGTTTACGGTTTGATTCTAGCGCGAGTTGTTGTTCGAGTTTCTTCTTGCGAGCACGCAGATCATCGTCAGCCAATTTCACCAGCAACTGTCCGGCGCGGACACTCGCCCCCTCGACAAATCGGATCTCCGTTACACGTCCGCCTACTTCCGAGCGCAGCTCCACCGACTGTTCAGCTTGCACTGTACCCGGCACCGTTACCGATTCACGGAAGGACTCAGCCACAACACGCATTGCCTCCACGGAAGGGGGCGCCGCTTGACGTCCGACAGGGCCTCCAGGTTGAACAGGCGCATCGGATGGCTTCCGTAACAGGAAGAACGCACCGATGGCGAGAATGAGCACCATGGCTCCGAGTGCTAGGCGACGTGTCATAGGCTACAAAGTTCGGGAATCACACGCCATCCACCACATACGCCTTGAGTACGCTAAATTCGCTGGTGTTGCGTCCACGAAGGCGTTACGAAAGCACTCTTATACAAGGAACGATACGATGAAGAAGAACATCCTTCAATTCCTCCTCGTGATTCTGCTCGCCCCAACAATGCTGTTTGCCGCCGAGCAGTCACTTTCACTTAAGGTTTCAGGCAATTGCGGCTCCTGCAAGAAGCGCATTGTTAAGGCTGCCACATCGATCGAAGGCGTGTCAGATGCCTCGTGGGACAAGAACACGAAGGAATTCACGGCGACATACGACGATGCCAAGGTCAAGCCAGAAGACATCAAGAAGGCCATTCTCAAGGCCGGTTACGACATCGAAGGCGCCACAGCCGAGCAAACAGCCTACGACAAGCTCCCAAGCTGCTGTAAGTACCGCGACCGCACGCACGAGTAAGCATTTGTGCCTCACGACGACATTCCAAAGGAGTTCGGGAACCATCCGCACTCCTTTTTCTTTTCCACATTCGAGTTCTGGCACGTTTGCAGCGAATTGACTCGTTGCGACCTGCTATTTTTGCGGTTCTGAATGTTCCTTCTCGTTCACCTCAATTCCATCCCCTATGCACCGCGACGTGTTTGAGCACCGCCACCACGGAAAGTCTGCAGCCGACATTTCAGCCATGTTGGAAACGGTTAATGCCGCCAGTATCGATCAGTTGATCGACGAGACGGTACCGTCACAGATCCGACTACCCCGTCCGCTCGATCTTCCTCCGGCGCTCACGGAATCCGAGATGCTCGCCGAGCTCTCGCAGATCGGCTCGATGAATACGATTGCAAAGTCGTACATCGGCATGGGCTACTACGATACGCACACACCACTGGTAATTCTCCGCAATCTGATCGAGAATCCAGGTTGGTACACACAGTACACACCATACCAGGCTGAGATCGCTCAGGGTCGCCTCGAGAGCTTGCTCAACTTCCAGACGATGGTGACCGACCTTACGAAGATGGACATTGCTGGCGCGTCGCTGCTTGATGAAGGCACGGCAGCTGCTGAAGCGATGCACCTGATGCACGCCGCTCGTGGCGCGCAGGTGAAGAATGCCGATACGCTGTTCGTCGATGCCAATGTGTTTCCACAGACGCTCGAAGTGATCCGCACGCGAGCGCTCCCACTCGACATCAAGATTGTCGTTGGCGATTGGAAGACGATGGAGTTCGACGGCTCAATCTTCGGCGCATACATACAATACCCGGCCGGCGACGGTACGGTAACAGACTATGCAGCATTCTGTGAGCGTGCACATGCCGCTGGCGCTCTGGTAACGGTTGGTACAGACTTGCTTGCACTGACGATGCTGACACCTCCTGGTGAGTTCGGCGCAGACGTAGCAGTCGGTTGTGCTCAGCGCTTTGGTGTGCCACTTGGATATGGTGGACCGCACGCTGCATTTATGGCGACGCGTGAAGCATACAAGCGCATGATGCCAGGACGTATCATCGGTGTGAGCATCGATGCACAAGGCAATCTTGCACTTCGCATGGCGCTGCAGACGCGTGAGCAACACATTCGTCGCGATAAGGCGACATCGAACATCTGCACGGCGCAGGCACTGCTTGCCAACGTAGCAGCGATGTACGGTGTCTACCACGGTCCGCACGGACTCAAGGGTATCGCCCATCGCGTACACTCACTCACAAACGCACTCGCAACAGGTCTGACCGGACTTGGCTTTGAGCTTTGCTCGAAGACATGGTTCGATACCCTGTGCGTCAACGCAGACCACACAGCAATTCGCCAGCGTGCTGAAGCACAGCTCATCAACTTGCGATACGACGATCGTTGCGCTTGCGTAGACAGCGAAAGCTGCGCTTGCGTTGGTATCTCGCTTGACGAGACAACGACCGTTGCCGACGTCCAAGCATTGCTCTCGATCTTCGCCGACGCAGCAGGTAAGCCTGCCCCATCGGCAGAGCAACTGCTTGCAAGTGCACCAAGCGGCATTCCTGCTTCGCTTGCACGTACATCCGACTTCATGACGCACGCTGTGTTCAACAGCTACCACACAGAACACGAGATGCTGCGCTACCTCAAGCGTCTCGAGAACAAGGACCTCTCGCTTGCACACTCGATGATCGCCCTCGGCTCGTGCACGATGAAGCTCAATGCAACTGCTGAGATGATTCCGATCACGTGGCCATCGTTCAATCGCATTCACCCGTTTGCTCCGCTGTCGCAGACGCAGGGCTATCAGCGTGTGTTCAGCGAACTCTCAACGTGGCTCAACGAGATCACAGGCTTTGATGCGTGCTCACTGCAGCCTAACGCTGGCGCGCAGGGCGAGTATGCTGGACTCCTAGCGATCCGCGGCTTCCACCATTCGCGTGGCGAACAGCATCGCAATGTTGTGCTCATCCCATCGTCCGCACACGGCACGAATCCTGCATCAGCTGTGATGGCTGGTATGAAGGTCGTGGTTGTCAAGAGCGATGCACACGGACACGTCGACGTGGCAGACCTTACGGCACAAGCTGAAGCGCACTCTGCAAATCTTGCCGCGTTGATGGTCACCTACCCATCAACACACGGTGTGTTTGAAGAGGCCATCAAGGATATCTGCGCCATTGTGCACAAGCATGGTGGACGTGTCTACATGGACGGCGCGAACATGAATGCACAGGTTGGTCTTACATCGCCACGTGCGATTGGTGCCGACGTGTGTCACTTGAATCTGCATAAGACCTTCTGCATCCCACACGGCGGTGGAGGTCCTGGAATGGGTCCGATCTGCTGTACATCAGAACTTGCTCCATTCCTTCCATCGCACCCTGTGGTCAACCCGATGGACAACACCAACGTCGGTCCAGTGAGCGCTGCGCCATGGGGTTCAGCATCGATCCTGCTCATTTCATGGGCATACATCCGCATGATGGGTGGCGATGGTCTGACGATGGCAACGAAGTACGCCATCCTCAACGCGAACTACATCAAGAGTCGTCTCGAAGGCGCATACTCGGTGCTGTACTCCGGCACAAACGGTCGCGCCGCTCACGAAATGATTGTCGACCTGCGCGAGTTCAAGCAACGCGGCGGTATCGAAGCAGAAGATGTGGCCAAGCGCATGATGGATTATGGATTCCACGCTCCAACGCTGAGCTTCCCTGTTGCTGGTACGATCATGATCGAACCAACCGAGAGCGAAAGCAAGGCAGAACTCGATCGCTTCGTTGATACATTGCTTGAGATCCGCAAGGAAATTGAAGCAGTGTGTACCGGCGCAGTCGATGCGAAGGACAACACGCTGAAGAATGCACCGCACACCATGTTCGTCGCAACTGCCGACACATGGGAGCACCCATACTCACGCCAGCAAGCTGCGTTCCCACTTCCATGGGTTCGCGACCGAAAGTTCTGGCCATCGATTGGTCGTGTTGATAATGCGCACGGCGACCGTGTGCTGATCTGCACGTGTCCGTCGATCGAAGAATACGCGTGATCGAATGACTCTTCCAATCGAAGAAGTCCTCAACGACGTCCGTGCAGCCCTGCTGCATGGACGTTCGTGTATTCTGGTAGCGCCTCCGGGTGCGGGCAAAACAACGATGGTGCCAACAGCGCTGCTCGACGAGCCGTGGCTTGGCACAAAGAAGATCCTGCTCCTCGAGCCACGCCGCGTAGCCGCAACTGCAGCTGCACGACGCATGTCTGCGTTACGTAACGAACAGGTTGGATCAACGATCGGCTATCGTATGCGCATGGAATCCTGCGTCGGACCTACCACGCGGATCGAGGTGATCACCGAAGGCATTCTCACACGACAACTCACACACGATCCAATGCTCACCGACGTGGGCGCAGTGATCTTCGACGAGTTTCATGAGCGTTCGCTCAACGCCGACGTTGGTTTGGCATTGACACGTCTTACACAGCAATTATTCCGCCCAGACCTACGCATCATCGTAATGTCTGCAACACTCAACATTGCTGATGTCGCGCGTGTACTCGACGATGCGCAGGTGATCGAGAGTATGGGGCGCACCTACCCTGTCGACGTAACATGGCAGCGGTCACACAATGATGAGCCTCTTCCCACGCGCATGGCGTCGGCCATCGGTGATGCCGTGCGTGCCGACAACGGCGACATCCTCTGCTTCCTGCCAGGTCAGGCAGAGCTGCGACGCACAGCCGAACAACTCGAGCGCACCGGCGCTGTAGGCGATCGCGCGAGCGTGCATCTGCTACATGGCGACCTTGCGCTCGCCGATCAGGATGCAATTCTGCGTCCTGCAAGCGCGCAACGCCGTGTGATTCTCGCAACAGCCATTGCCGAGACGTCGCTCACGATCGATGGCGTAACGACCGTGATCGATGGTGGCATGTCGCGCGAGCCACGCTTTGATGCACGATCGGGCATGTCGCACCTAACCACCGTGCCTGTATCGCGCGATGCCGCCGAGCAGCGCAGGGGGCGAGCAGGGCGCACCGGACCCGGCAGATGTGTGCGTCTGTGGACCGAGCTTGAGCACCAACATCTGCCGCAGCAGCGCACGCCGGAAATCATGGTTGCCGACTGCACGGCACTCCTACTCGACATCGCAGCGTACGGCATTACACTGAGCGACGTTCCATGGATCGATCCACCACCTGCTGCGCATGTTGCGCACGCAGAAGAACTCCTCCGTCAACTTGGCGCACTCGATGGTCAGGGGGCGATCACAACGCACGGACGTGACCTCCTTCGCTACGGCGTGCATCCGCGTGTTGCACACATGATCGTGACTGCCGCGCAGCGCGGTATCAGCAGTGAACTCGCATTCGATGTTGCAACGTTGATTGGTGAACGAGACCTACTCCGAGCTAATGACGATGCGCGGCTTGCACGACGGATCGATGTGCTCAACGGACTCGCCGATGATCGTGCCGATCGTAGTCGCGTTGCACACGCACGCACACGACGCAAGCATTTCCGGACACAACCATCCTCGAGCAGCGCACCAGTCGCATCGCACGAAGGTGATATAGGTGTGTTACTCGCACTCGCCTATCCTGATCGCGTTGCGCGACGCAAGAGCGATGGACGTTTTGTAATGCGCAATGGACGCACCGCACGTGTGAACACCAGCGACGCGCTCGCCGCCTCGGAATGGCTTGCCCTTGGCGAACTCGATGGTTCGCAGCAGGAGCCACGCATTGTCATTGCCGAGCCCCTTACCACTGAACAAATCCTCGACATTTTCAGCGATGCCCTCGTCGACCGCGCGCTTGTCGGCTGGAGCGATCGTGATGGACGGATTGTTGCGCGCACCGAGCGCATGCTTGGTGCCATTCGGATCGACATCCGCGATCATGCCGATGTAGACGACGACGAACTTGCGCGCGCCTTTGCGCGTGAGCTTGCCGCGCGCGACCTCAATGATCTTCCGTGGTCCGACGCTGCCGTGCGGCTCTGCGAACGCGTAGCGTTTTGCCGGCACCACGAACTGTGTGAACTCCCCGACCTGTCGCGTGACGGACTCTGTGCGACAACCGAGGAGTGGCTCGCGCCGAATCTTCAGGGAATGCGCACGCTAGGCGAGCTCCGGCAGCTCGACCTCGCAGCGATCCTTGGAAGTATGCTCAGCTTCAGTCAGCGCTCGTCCATGGATCGTGCAGCGCCCGAGTTCTACCGACCACCTAAAGGCCGGGAAGTCGTGATCTCCTATGCCGACCCCGAGCGTCCACGCGTTAGTGTCCGACTCCAGTTCCTGTTCGGTGTCACGAAAACCCCACTCGTTGCTCTAGGGAACATCCCCCTGACGATCGAGCTTCTCTCTCCCGCCAACCGTCCCATCCAGGTCACCCAGGATCTGGCAGGATTCTGGAAGGGATCGTATGCGCAGGTGCGACGTGAAATGAAGGGGCGATACCCGAAACACGATTGGCCTGAGTAGATTGCACCACTGTTGTTCGATGAGGGTTACCATGCGTCAATTTCTTTTCTGTTTTCTGCTAGCAGCCACAGTAGCGTCTGCACAACGTCCATGGATTCGTCAGTCGACGACATCCCCAGGACCACTTGGGAAGATGTCTGTTGCCTACAACACGCTGTATTACTACGACACCGTAGCTCTGCAGTCATTTGATCATGGGGCGACCTGGACCGAGTCCGTCGGACTCCGTGATCGTGTCTGCACCATCGACGAATTCACCCAAGGTGTGAGCGTTGCCGTGTGCTATGATTCGACGACATCGACAGCGACTGGGTTTTTCACGACCGGAGGCGCACCATGGACCGAGTTCCGCTCGATCGTTGGTTCGGCACGCCCGGTGCGTCTGGCTGTCGTTGGCGATGTCTGGTACCTCGCAACCGATGGACCCGTGATTTACAGAGGCAGCGAGACTATTGATTCACTCCGCCTACCGGGCAATGCACGTGTGATCGACATGGTTGCTGTTGGCGATGTGCTTGTTGCGAGCACCACAACAGGCATTCATTACACATCAACAGTTGGTCCGATTACCTGGACAACAATTGCGCAGGACGGACTTGGCGTCCTCCATGTGCGCAACGATGATGTCTACGCAGCCAGTGTGCGTGGCGTGCGACGCATCGATCTTGCAGGTAAGCGCGTGGTTGATGTAGGTTCGTGGAATCTCGATGCACCTGCGCCCGTATCGCTCGATATCGACACCTATCAGGGATCGCTCCTCACCGTTACGCGTGGCGGAACATCATACCAAGCGTATCGACTCGAAGGCGACAGTCTATGGAAGGAAGTCGCCTATCCTCTGCCAGGTAACATCGCAACGGTGACGCGCTCAATCATGGCTCTTGATGCCGGTTGGATGGTCCTCTCGCATCAGATCACGGAGGGGTTTGTTGACTCGGCCGGTGTGTATGCGTTCGACCTCAACGACTTCACATCCGTTAACGACAGTGATCCAAACGTGGCAACCGGACTCAGCGTCGTCGACAACGGCAGCGAGCTGTTGTTGCAGCGCTCGGTCGCCCAGCCTGCTCGCGTTGTCATCACCGATCTCCATGGTCGCACCATTATCGATGGACGTCTTGACGGATCACGCACGATCGAGGTTGTTCGCATGCCACAACCAGCTCGTGGCGTGTTTGGCATCACGGTAATAACCGATGCTGGATCAGTTGCACGTGCCATGATCGTACGGTAAGTAGTCCCATGGCGCAGAAGCCTGCAGTTCAAGCACAGAAGCGCGTGATGACGCGCAAGCGACTCCTCATTGTAGGGGGCATGACGCTTGCGGTGATCGCGTTCATTCTATTCTCTCCCTACGGCATCGTCACACGATTCAGTCTCACACGCGAGGCAGCATCGCTTCAACAGGATGTTGAGGCCATGCGTCGTGTTGAGGATTCACTCCGTGCTGCGATCAAACATCTCGAAACTGACACGACCGAAATTGAACGTCTTGCACGTGAGCGGTACGGATACGTTCGCGAGGGCGAAGAAGTGTTCATCATCAAACGCGACACTGCGCAATGAAGTTGTTGAGCATCGTTAGTGTCGCGGTCGTCTTTATCTCCTGCACAACACAAAGGAATGCAATGATTACGCCGTTTTCAGCACCTGACGCAGCAGCTCCAATCGGACCCTATTCGCACGGAGTGCAATGCTGGGGCAAGATGATCTTCCTGAGCGGACAGATTCCGCTGCGTGCCGACGGGACAATGCTTGAGGGTACGATTGAAGAGCAGACCGCGCAGGTGTTTACCAACATCAAGACAATTCTCGCATCGCGTGGAGCAACGCTCAACCACGTGGTTAAGACAACGGTCTTCCTCAAGGACATGAACGACTTCACGTCGATGAACAGCGTCTACGCTGCAGAGATGGGTGATCACCGTCCGGCACGAAGCGCCGTCGAAGTAGCACGTCTACCGAAGGATGCTCGTGTTGAGATCGAGGTCATTGCATGTCTACCGTAACAACGGTATGTGCATTCGTCCTGCTCTCGTGCGCTACGTGGGCACAGCCGGACTCGACGATGACATTGACGAAGTCACCGACGACCGCTGTTGTGTATTCACTTATGCTGCCAGGTCTCGGGCAGGCCTATGTCGGGTCGTACTGGAAGGTGCCCCTATTCACGGGCACCTGCGCGATCGCCGCATGGCAGTTCTTCCGTAACAACGCCGACTTCCAAGCCACATCGCTGCAGTACGACGCGGCGGTGGCTGCAGGCGAAACATCCCGTGTTACCAATCAGTTATTCGCGCGGCGCGAAGCCTTCCGCGATCGTCGTGATATGTCGGGCGTCATCTTCCTCGTGGCCTACGGTCTGGCGGCTGTCGACGCCTACGTGGGGGCTCATTTGTACGATTTCGACGTGTCCGAGAACCTCTCGTTAGGCCTGGGACCGACACAGTCGCATCTCATGGGGCTGTCCATGCGCCTCTCCTTCTAAGCGAAGGCTCTGGTCCGTCGTCGAACGTGGTTGCGTAGCTTTGCAGCCATGAGAGTAATCGTCCTCCTGCTCCTGACATCGGCAACGCTGTGCACTGCGCAGACATATACCGAACAACTCGGTCTGCGTGTGAACGCAGGACTATCGGTGAATACCCACTCGGGAAGTGTGAGCACAACGGCTCCACTGATTGATTGTGGCGAACTGACGTCGGGGTTTGGCATTGGTCCAGTGGTCTCGCTCGGGTTGGACATTCCGTTCTCGCAGCGTCTTGGACTGGGGTTCGAACTGGGACTGGTCGATCGCAGCGGATCCTTCTCACGCACCAACACATATCCTATGCGCGACCCTGTATCGGGTCTGGACGTGAACCTTACTACCAACCTCGTGTTTGCACCGCGTGTCAACTACATCGAGTTTGCGCCGTCGATCATCATCCCACTCGTCGGAACCATGCAGCACCGTCGTCTCGGTGTTTCTGTTGCCCCGCGCATCGGTCTACCGATTGCCAAGAGCTTTGAGCAACGCGAAACCGTTGTGAGTCCCGACAATGCAGTGTTTATCGTTGATGGTGTCCGAACGCAGGAGCGTATCCTGAGCTCGGGACAACTCCTCTCTCCATCAACCATGATCGTTGGAGCATCGGCGTCCTTGGAATCGTTCATTCAGCTCAGCGATCGTCTTGCGTTGGTACCACGTGTGAGTGCTGATATGATCTTCACATCACTCGTAGCAGATGCAACGTGGAATACGTTCGGCGTCCGCGCTGAGGTTGGCCTCCGCCTGTCGGCAGGCAAAACGGTTGCGCCACCTGTTGAAGCACCGCCACCTCCTGTTATCGCTGAACGCCCGCAGGAACCTATACGTTACGCGCAGCCGCGCATCGCGCTCAGCGTGCGCCGTGTAGCCGGTGAAGTTGTTACAGGAAATGAACTCCGAGCCACGCCTCCGATTGTTAACGCCGTCTTCTTCGACAGTGCCTCCGCCGAGATTCCGCTTACGTATCGTCGCTCGCGTGATGGATCAGTTGTGAGCACAGATCCCGTTGCTGCGCATGCATGGGTGATGGTACGCATCGCGAAGATTGTCGCAGACAACCCGAATGCACGCGTCATCCTGGAGGGTGCAACAAGCGGTGCGGCCTCGGAGTCCGAAGGTTCAGCACTTGCGCAACGTCGTGCCGACGCCGTGCGTCGCACGCTGATCGACATGGGAGTGCCGGCGTCGGTGATCACGACAAAGGCCGCAACCTCACCACGCGTGGCATCGAACAACGACTACGCGCTTGGTCGCGAAGAGAATCGTCGTGTGGACATTGTTGTTCAGAATGCACCATTGCAACAATGGGTTTCGTCGCAAGAGTTTGCCGTGTTCCAATCGAAGATCGACGTGCGTACCGCATATGCCGGAGGAAATCCAGATGAACGAGCAGCGTCGATGACCCTTTCGGTAAACGGACGTGACTCGGTGATTCCAAGCGTTGATGGGACTACAACGTTGATCGTTGATATTCCACTGCCGAACGACGGTTCGCCAGCACCGGTGTCGATTAGTGCCTCTGCAGGTGGTGTGATCACACAGATCGACACAACAGTGTCTACCGACGGACTGCAACAACGACGCATTGCACTGCGAACCGATCGGTTCCAGGCAATCCTGCGATTCGATTACAATGCCAAGGATCTCTCGGACAACGACAAAGCACTGCTCCGACAGCTCGTCGAACAAATCCCCGACGGCTCAACAATTGTGATCGAAGGCAGTGCCGACATCCTCGGTAGTGATGAACGCAACCGCGCGCTTTCGCAACAACGTGCTGCGACGACGGAAGCATTCATGCGCAGTGTGTCTACGAAGAACCTGACCTTCGTCACGGGGATGCTTGGTGATCGGTTTAGCGATGCAACTCCGCAGGGCCGATTCCTCAACCGCAACATTCACGTACGTGTGAAGACTCCGTAAGCCCCGTTTTCCTTGAGATAAACAGCTTACTCAGCATCGGCGGCTCGCTTGCCCCCTGCCATAGCTACGATCTCGTCGTCATAGTGATCAGCGATCACGGCAACCGAGGTAACAGCTGCTTCAAGTTCGTTTGCGTCAAGCGTTGACCCCGCAAGCGAATACGAGTACATGATCGTATCGTCGAACAGCAAGCTGAATGATCCAAAATGGAGCTCTGCATTCTTGCGAAGCAGGAAGTGCATGAGGTCGGTCGACATCGTTGCGCCTGTTACTACCTGTGCCATCACTTCGACCATCGTGTCGGTCTCTGTGTAGGGGCGGACTACGATGATGACGCTCGAAGAGCCGTGCGACAGCGTATACGAGCCATCTCCAAAGTCTTCCGCGGATGGGTAGCGATCACGCAAGATTTGTGCAACGCGATCGCGCGTCGCGTGTACGAGTGCGTCTGGTGTCATTTCGTTTCTCCTTCATTCGGTGCACCGTCTCCGAGGAGCCCCATCTGCTTCTTCATTGCAAGAAGTTCGGCTTCCACTTGTGCAGTTGAACCGAGCTGCTTGAATTGATGATCGAGGTCAGTGTTCTCTCCAGCCAGCTGCTCAAACGCAACAGCTTCCGACTCGAGCTTTTCGATCTTGCCTTCGTACTTATCGAACTTCGAGAAGGCATCGCTGCCAACACCCGAGAACGACTGCGCGATTTGCTTTTGCGCCTTCGCAGCTTGCGAGCGCGCGATGAGTGTGCTCTGACGTGAGCGCGCTTCATCAAGCTTGCGCTTGAGTTGCTCGAGTTGCTCACGCATCTTCACCGACGTAGCTGCTGCCTGCTCATAAATCGGTTGCAGGTCTGCGACGTTTCGCTCGGCGGTTGCCTTCTTTTCAAGCGCAGCCTTGGCAAGGTCTTCGCGATTCGCGCTCAGCGCTTGCATTGCCTTGTTCTGCCATTCGGTCATCGCGGCACGCTCTTTGGCAATCTTGCGTTCGAGACTCTTCTCGTTGGCTATTGCGTTTGCGACGGCAAGTGTTGTTTTATTGACAGACTCCTCCATCTCGAGGACCATCTGCTTGAGCATTTTCTCTGGATCCTCGGCCTTATCCAATGCGTCGTTGACGTTTGACTTGAAGATGTCCGAGATGCGGGAGAACATTCCCATGAGGGTAACCTTTCATCAGTGATCGTGCAAGTTACGGAGACGCAAGACGAAGGTTTCGTCGTCTAAGTGCAGAATGGCGTGCTTCCCCGTAACTTCGTGAATATGTTGCCTTCTGATTCGATTGAGCGCGTTGTGGAGCTGTTTGCAAGTCTCCCAACGATCGGCAAGAAAACTGCCCGCCGCCTTGCGTTTCACGTGTTACGTCAGCCCCAGGAGAACGTCGAGCTCTTTGCCCGCGCCCTTGTGGAGATGCGGACGCAGGTGCGTGAGTGCTCCGAGTGCCATACGTTTACGGACGTTGAGATCTGCTCGATTTGTGCGTCGCCGAAGCGGCTTTCGTCAGTCATCTGCGTTGTTGAGCAACCATCTGATGTGATGGCCATCGAACGAACGGGCGACTTCCGAGGTCGGTACCACGTGCTGCACGGCGCGCTGAGTCCGCTCGACGGAATTGGTCCAGAAGATATCCGCCTGAAGGAGCTCATCACGCGACTCTCCCCCGAGGTCACTGAGGTCATCCTTGCGCTTAATCCCAATGTAGAGGGCGAAGTCACCACGCAGTATATCGCGAAGGTCATTTCGCCACTCAGCATCAAACTCACGCGTATCGCTCGTGGGGTGCCGATGGGGTCGGACCTCGAGTTTGCAGATGACGCAACGCTTGCGCGCGCATTCGAAGGACGTGTACCCGTATGAGCACGCCCATGTGGTTTCAGTCGTGGTTCGAATCGCCGTGGTACATGCGTCTGTATCGACACCGCACCGAAGAAGAAGCGCGCGAGGCAGTGGACCTTGTTGCGCGCCATGCACACGTGGAGCGCGGTACGCGCATCCTCGACCTTTGCTGCGGATATGGGCGGCACGCGCTGGCGCTCGCAGAAGCAGGATACGTAGTGACCGGACTTGACGGATCTGCGTATCTCATTGATCGTGCGCAAGAACTCTACCCGCATCCTAACGTCACCTATGTACGAGGCGATATGCGGGGTCCGTTCCCGGGTGCCCCCTATCATGCTATCGCAAACTTCTTTACCAGCTTCGGCTACTTTGACACGCACGAGGAGAACCTTCAAGTGCTTCGCACCGTGCGCGCGTCGTTGGTCGATGGTGGTGTGTTTGTGATGGACTTTTTCAATGCGCATCGCGTGCGCGCCACACTGGAGCCGGAGACACTGTCGATGGTTGACGGCGTAACAATTCTGCAAGAGCGGTGGATTGACGAACCATTCGTTTGCAAGCGCATTACCGTGAACAACCCGTGTTGCGAGGAGCAGACGTTCGAAGAGCGTGTGTGGCTCTATGACCATGATGCGCTGTTAGATATGGCTGTCATAGCCAGATTGCGTGTTACCGCAACGCTTGGCACATATGCTGGAGGCACATTCGATCAGGCAACGTCGCCACGGTGCATCCTGATTGCCGAAGCGGTATGATCACAACACGGACGATATGGTGTTGTGTGCTTAGCGTGCTTGTTCTGGCAAGTTGTACTACGCGCACGCCAGAGGAGCCCACGGGAAATCGTGGCACCTACGAACCACCCACCTCTCCGCAGATCGTCATTGAGAACTTTCGTAACGCCGTGATCGAGAAGAACACACAGAACTTCATGCTTTGTCTGGCAGATCCGTCTCGCAGTCGCGTTCCGTATGTCTTTGAGCCATCTGCCGAAGCAGGTGCACGATTCCAGGCGATTTTTCAGTCGTGGTCAATCACGAAGGAACAGCAAGCATTTCTCTCGATCATCGCGCGCCTCCCCACGGACGTAGGACTTGGACTTGAGTTCACAAACGCAAACATTGCGTTTTCGTCGCCCGATTCGTTGGTATGGGTTGGCGATTACCGACTCTCGACCAAGCTCGACCTCGCCGGCGTACCGAACGTACTCACGGGAACAATGGTGTTTAGCATTCGACCCGAGACAAGCGGATTGTGGAGCATCACGCGGTGGAGCGATGCCCGTCGCACCGGCGATACACTGGAATCCACATGGTCGATCCTGAAGGCACAACTGAGTAATTGATCTCGTGCGTATCTTTCGCACGGTTCACGAGTTTACCGCAACGACATTTCGATTTCGTAGGAGACGCACCTGATGTCACACGATGCAGCACACGATCATGCGCATGAGCATGGACACGACCACGTAGCCGACAACGGAGCAACACGTCTGTTTGGCATCATTCTTGGTATCCTCCTGATCGCCACATGTATTGGCATCCAGCAGGTGATGCACTGGCACCCAGTAGTCGCCGGTATTCTCACTGGTGCAATGGGGATGCTCTTCGGTGCTGGTGGCACGAGTGCCCGTGGACCTCACACAGCAGCTGTGATGGGTTGGGCTGGCGGTATCGCATTCTTCTTCAGCATCGCAATGTTCTTCGGTCTGCGCTTCTGGTAAGCTTGTAGGTGCGCCGCGCAGCTACCATCGTTGTTCGTGTGTGCGCCATAGTGCTTCTGATCGGAGGCATGGGGCTGTTTGTAAGCTCATGCACAAATCCGTTTGCGCCGGCACTAGCTGACGACTCGCAAGCTGCTGAGGTACTCGGCGATCAGCGAACAGTTGCCGGACTTTTCCAGAACTTTCGCTACGCGTACGTCTTCAAAGACACCCTAACGTACGGTCGACTTCTCGACCGTACGTTTTCATTTGTATACCGGAACTACGACAAAGGCATCGACGTCACATGGGGTCGTGACGAAGACATGCTCGCCACACACGGACTGTTTAACGCCGCACAACAGCTGGACCTCGTCTGGAACGACGTTGTGATTACCGAAGGCGACAGTCTTGCCCAGACAATCTCACGCGGGTTTAACCTCACGATCACGTTCAACCCCAGCGACGTCATCCGAGCTCAGGGGCGGGTTAACCTCAAAATAGAACGTCCCACCATCAACGACGTCTGGAAGATCGTACGATGGCGGGACGAATCGAATTACTTCTGATTACTTCTGGACGACCGGGAATCGGCTCATGATCGCATCGACAATGTCATTTGCGACAGCTTGACGTTCCTCGGGTGTGTCGGCTTGCTGATTTGTAAACGCACCCGTTGCCTGACCCTGCCATGCGAGGAGCTTCTGCTTGTTGGCAAACACATCGATATGCAGTGTACCCTCGATGTAGCGGTTCTCAACCACCTGCGTACCGTACATGCCGGGTCCGCCCCATCGCCAGTAGCCGCCGTATGACATACCGATCGTGCTGTAATTCACGCGCTCCTTCACACCAGCATATGTCAGCACGGTCATGTCCGCTGTCGATGAATCCGAAGCAAGCGTGTAGCCCTTTTCTTGTAGCTCATTTTCGATCGCAATGATCACGCGCTTGCGTGTAATCTCTTCTTGCGCAAGGACGTCATTCGGGATGCGCGTGTTCCGCGCAATCGTGTACGTCTTCAGTTCCGCGAAATTGATATCGGGATCGACATCAGTCTTCACTGTCCACGGCGAGCATGATTGAAGCGTCACGCTGAGCGTGACAATGGCGAGAAGGTAGGCAAGTTGGCGCATGTGCAGAGGGATAGGATTGGAACAATGTACGGGGCGAATATAGGGTCAGACCGACCCAGCCCGAGTTGTTGGCTCAGAGATTACTCGTTGACTACCACGTTCTTCGTGATCGTCGTGTTTGCAATGGAGAGACGAACAAGATACAGGCCCGATGTTGCATCACGAAGTTCAATTGTCCTTTGTGATGTGTTGACATCTCGTTCCTCATAGACTGGCTCACCGAGGACATTGAAGACGACGATGTCATAGAGCACGCCCTCAGGCACTTGAACTGTGAATAATCCTGTGTTTGGGTTCGGGAACACATACACATCATCATCAATGTTCTGCGATTCTACCCCGACTGTTGAAGAGTAGAGGTCTGCGCTCCAAAGACCACGTCCAAATGTCGCGGCCCACAACTTGTTGTCGAAGTACGAGACTTCCAGTTCGGTAACAACGACAACTGGGAGTCCATCCTGATACGGCACCCAGTCCGACATTGCACCGTCTCTGTAGAACACACCTACATCAGTTCCAATGTAGAGGCCCTCGTTGCTTCCCTTTTGATACACGATGCAATTCGCCGGAACATTTGGCAGTGTTCCGGAGTAGTTGGCCCATGTGGTGCCACCATCGGGAGACATGAACACTTTCTTACCTGCCGCGTAACCCGAAAACGTCACGTACATTCGCTGCGGATTTGTAGGGTCCACTGCGATGTACGACACCACCCCATTCACGTCAGGGTCCCACTCCGATGCATACGACCATGTCTCTCCACCATCTGTGGTTCGAGCAATCGTGTCGTGCGTGGCAACGTAGATTGTATTCGGGTCTGAAGGAGCAACAGCGATGTAGCGGAGCAATCTGCTCGTTACCACCGGAGATATTGCAGACCATGAGTCACCCTGATCTGTCGTTTTGTAGACTTTGTCGTAACCAGCAAACAGGACTTTCGGATTCGTTGGGTGGATCACAAACGGTGTAACCCATTCTCCTTGTGGCGAATTGCCCAGTTCCTGTCCACCTGGGATGTTCTGGGAAATCTCGACAGCCGATTCGTTGGCCTTATCAATTCGATAGATCGCACCGTATTGAACGGAGGAGTATAGAATGCGGTCGTTCGAGTAATCGATGAGGCACTCCATTCCATCGCCGCCAGTTAGATCATCCCATGCGTTGTTTTCGAGCTCCTTGGTGCCATTATCTTGAAGCCCGCAAACAACATTCGCCGCAACCGTCTGCGCAACTCCAATTCTGTACATCTGACTGATTACCAATCCGTTGCTTATGTCGGTCCAACTGACACCATTATCGGTTGTTCTGTAAATCCCGCCATCGTTACATGCGAACATCGTTCCAGTCTTCAGTGGGTGAAATGCGAGCCAGTGGCAGTCTGCATGAACAACTGCAATGGAGTCTGGGTGACCCACTCCAGTAGCCGAATGTGCACCTGCGCTATCGGTCCAAACACTCTTAAGATTCCAGTTTGAGCCACCGTCCATTGAACTCCAGACATTGATACCACCAATCCAAATGTCTTTCTCATTGTTAGGATTAATGACGTGTGCAAGGTCGTAGTGCCCTTGACCACCAGCGCCGGACGCATTACTCGACACATTTAGCATGTTGTTGGTTTCCGTCCCAACGAGATACTGTGTGAATGAAGCACCGCTGTTAGTCGAGGTCCAGAGGCCAGCCAAGCCCAACGCATTATTCACACACAGCGCATCAACGATGTCCGGGGAGGCAGCAGACACAGCCAAATCAACTCTGATCACGCCTGGTAATGTTGCAACGGACGCCCACGAAGCACCATTATCCGTCGAACGATAGATCTCAGACTCGCGGAATGTTGAAGCGTAGACAACTGAGGCGTCTCCCGGCTTAAACTCCACGTCCATGAACCACCCCGATTGAACATTCTCCCACGTAGCGCCGCCATCTGTCGTGCGCCACATTCCATCACTCGCAGCTGCAAGCAACATATTCGGATTCGTGGGATCGATGAGGAGTCGACGCATCAGCTTCGCTGCTGCTACATTCCAATTCAAACCTGTTGTATTCCAGGTTGCCCCACCGTTTGTAGACTTCAGAACACCGATGCTCTTGGTGTCTCCATCAGCTCCAGCTATCATTCCATTCAAGCTGCCCATATCCCCATCGCCTGTCGCGATGTATATGATGTCAGCATTTGTTGGATCAATAGCAATGTCGCTCACTCCTAGCACGGGCAAGTTATCAGTACTTGTAGACCACGTACTCCCAGCGTCGACCGTTTTCCATAATCCGCCGGCGGGAGTTCCAACCCAAAATGTGTTAGCGTCTGTTGGATGGAAGGCCATACAATTGATGCGACCAAGTCCGCGATAACCACCCGGACTCGTCGAAGGCCCCCTGCTTGTCCAGTTTGCCGATGACATGATTGTCTCTGCTCGCTTGCTAGCTGGAGCTCGATGCGTCGAACGGTATTCGATGTACGCATCCCATGTCGCTGAAGAACGCGGGAACTGTCCATTCGGCAGGATCCGTGATTCCCAGTACCATTCCCAGCGCTTGAATTGCTTGTAGCCTTGGCCCTTTGCTATGTGCTTTCCATTCCAGTAATCGTTGAATGCCCCACGGATCTCTTGAAACGTTGGATTCTCCGATTGAATCTTGGCCATCCAAGGTTGAGCAATCAACTCTTGTGTCGTCACCAGCATTGTCAGCAAGACAATACACTGTATCCGTGTTCTCATGTTCTTCCCCTATAGAAGTATGAAGTCAGGGCCTGTTGTGGGCTTTTTGCGATGTGATCTCGTTGATTATCATGTAGTGCCTTCTACCATTGACGGTAAACGATATCAAGGCTTCACCAGAATACGTGATTGGTGATCTTGATTCACGAGCTTGCGAAGTGTTCCCTGCTAGTGCCGACACTCGCAAGACAATGTAATCGCCGTTTGATATCGGAACCGATTGGTTGGAAACGCTCGCCGTTTCTTTTAACACAACCACAGCATAGGCACGATTGTTAATCCAGGCACTGTCGAATTTTATTTCCTCTTGCGTTGTTATCCGCACGCCGAATGCATAGTCAGTTCCTCGTCCCCCACTTGCGACTCCCGAAACCCAAGGTCGGGATGTCGCACTCAGAAGCACACAGAACTTGTCGCTCGTGTCGACTGCACCATGTGATTTCTGAACGACTGACGTTCGCTTGCGTAGCGTCTCCGAAACCGTGTCGATCGGCACAGTATCTGATAACGCCAGCTGTGAATCATCCGAAGTGGCAACGCTATCCGCTAACGCCGTGGTCGAAGCACGCCCCCCCGTTTCGCGTTGACACGCAATCGTGACGGCAGAAATCCCACATAGGATCAAGAGCGTTGTTTGCATAGTGCTTTCGCGGGCCTGTCTACGTTATTCCTACGACAAACTAATCTAGTTCGAGGTCTAAGCATGTCACTTTTTTGAGCCTCATCGAAAACCTGGGGTTCGCACCAGGCTGGTATAGATCGCACTTTCAGCGCTCTGCCGATAGAGCGCCAACGGCGCGACACATATCAACCCGGGGCAACGCCCCGGGCATGACACGGGTGTG
>CAYXKK010000017.1:0-33258 GCA_964465685.1 uncultured Melioribacter sp. | reverse complement strand
AGGGGATGCGTCTGCCCGTCAAACAGGCGACAACGTTTACCGCACGCTTCAATACACGCGAACGTCCGGAAGGCGAGCACGTCGGTGCAATCGAGTTCCGTCTCGACAACTGTACCGACGTCACGCGTATTCCACTGCGTGCCAAGAGCACAACCGTTGGTGTAGATGACGAGCAGGCATTGTCATCGCTGCCGCAGGTGTTCTCTGCAGGAGGACGTATTGTGGTGGAACCATCGTCGTTTGTTCGTGCGATGGTCTATGATCTCCGAGGCGAGCGCGTCGCAACAGCTCAGCTGCAGCAGGGGGCACGCACATCAATCGATGGTGTTGCGCCGGGCGTGTATGCGATCGTGCTGATGCGTGATGATGACGTGGTGCATGTCGCAACGGTAATCGTCAGTAGAAACTAAACCCAACGCCAAGACGAAGATCGTACGGAGAGTTCTGCGTAACTGCCGCGCTGAGTATGAACTCAAGTCCGGCAGCAAACGATAACGGCTTCGATAGCATTGTTACGTCAACAAAGACGGGGAACTGTACGCCGCTGCCGGTGAACGACTCGTGCCGAATGTAGGGTCCGCTTGATACGCCAACACGCAAGCCATCAACAACTTGCATGCCTAAGCCCCCTCGCACCAATGCAAACCAGCGATCACGCGATACGCCGAAGCCTGCACTCAGCGTAGGCACAAGGGCGAGTGATGATTCGTAGCCTGCTTCGCGTGCGCGTGGAAGGGGAGAGAACCGCAATGGTATCACTGTTCCAACGGATGCTTCGAGCATGCCGCCAAACGATCGTCCTTGCGTGAGTGGCGCAGCGGAAAGCTGTCCGTACGGACCCCAGATTGAGCGTCGAAGAAAGCGTGCTTGCTCATACAGCTCTGCGGTCAATGCGATGGGTGCATCACGAAACGCTTCGGAATACTGCATCGCACTGTCGGGACGGCGTCGTGCAACACGATGCATGTCGGCGACATGGTCGTCGTAGGTGCGCTCGGAGCTCATCTCGCGCTGCAACGCTGTTGCGCTGCGAAGGACCTTGGCGATCTGATCTTCTGTGAAATGTCCATCGCCGTAGAGGATTGCGTTGTCGTTGTACCGCTCGAACCAGAACCGAATACCCTTGATGCGATAGTACTCGCGGCATCCCTCCTGCTCGAGTGATTCGTCCTCTTTGCCTACGAGTAGCGCGCTCTCATGCGCTTCACGACAGTCACGGATGTGATGGTCGCTTGCAAACATGTCCTGGAAGTAGTGGTCAGCGAATGCGGCAGTGACGAGGAACAAACGCACATATCTCGCTGCTACATCTCGATCAGAGAAGAGCTCGCTATACAGGCGTAGTCCATGTGCACGGGCATCGAGGAGTGCGAACACTGCGGGTGCGGTGAGATACCCGGGTATCATGTCCGGTAATGTCCAGTCGGCAGTGTCGATATGCTGCGAGAACGCAAGGCGCTCGTCGACGTCAATGCGCAACGGCAGCATTGAGCGCATCAGTGTAAGGTCAATCACATGAAGTTGCTTCGCATACGATGTCGTTGGCCGTACACGGTGATCCATCGTCTCCAATGGATGATCGTCCGATCGATACGATTGAATCGCACGTAACTGCCTGCGAAGCGTATCCGAAACGCTGATGCGATTCGACATTGACGCTAGGATACCGTTCTGCAGTTCGCGCAGCGTCTCAAGCATCAGACGGTTACGAATCGCTGGTGCAGCACATAGATCGCCGTAGGTGAGGATGAGATCGCTCCCGTCGGGCTCTGCGATGCGCAGAACAACGGAGTCGATTCCGTAAAACGCGAGCTGACGCCTGAGTTCCGGACTCTTGCGCACGGCTTGATCAAATGCAGCGCCGCCCATGCGTCGATGCTCAGGGGGCGTGCCAGCACGCATGAATTGCGACAGTACGGCGAGTGTGGTGATGACGAACAGGGTGCGCATGAGATACTAGAAGTGGCCTACAATGCCGACGCTCAATCCGATCGATGTTGCTGGAAACTGCGTCGAGAAATTATAGTACACCTGATTGTCGAACGCATCGTATCCAACGAGTACTGTACCTGCTCCCGACGTGAAGCGTCGCGCACGTATGAGCAACGATGCCTCACCGCGCACATGCCATGTCTCTGATAGTGGGTACTCAACACCACCTGCCATCGACACTGCAATGCTTGTGCCAGCGGTCGAGGTCGATTGCGGGTTCTCGTCGTAGAATGGCCATTGCACCTCAGCAATCGTCGATGTGCCATTGATGAAATGGTATCGCGACCGAAGCGATTGAAACGTGATGCCTGCACTCACGAATGGAATCACCGACGCGGAACGTTCTGTGAATGCATACCGCACATTGAGCGGCAGATCCATAAAGGAAATGGATGATTTCTGATAACTCGTCTGGAACACGTCGACGCCATTATCGGTGTAGGACTCTGATTGATTGCGGACGATTTCCTGCGTGCCAATGCCTGGTGCGAACTCAACGGTGAGTCGATCTGTGATGTGTATGCCGGCCCAGATGCCCCCTGTCACACCTGTGGCTGCTGTTGCGGAATCCGTGATCGGCACATCGAACCCCATGCGTGGTCCGACATACATCGATGTACACCCTGTGAGTACGGCAAGAGCACATACCCAGGAAATCACATGTTTCTTCATGCCCTGAAAATAGGCATTGGAGCGGGCTTGTGTTAAATTGCGATAACGTAATTCACCATACCGATAGAGATGGGGGGAACCATCATGAGATTCATCCTTGTAGCCATTACAAGTCTGCTGTGCGTCGTTGGCGTAACAGCACAACCACTTCCATCCTATGTCTCGTCACAGGGCCTGATTGGCTGGTGGCCATTTGATCTTGATGCGGCTGACAGTAGCGGCAACGAGCTCAATGGTGAAGTCTTCGGAGCAACACGCACTGTTGGACGTGCCGGTGTGCCGGATTCTGCCTATGACTTCGGCGTCACGGGTATCACGCTCGGCGCTCGTCATCACGAGATTGCCATCCCGTATGATGAGTTGCTGAATACACCAACGCTATCTGTGGCGCTATGGGTGAAGCCTCGCACGCTGTTCTGGCAGGGCAATCCAGCACAGAAGAGCACCCTCATTGCTCGCATGCAGAATGATGACCAACCGCAATCGGGCGCCGCTTGGTCGATCGACTACAACTTTACAAGCGTGATTGTGACCATCTCGGATGCAGCAAACACACGCGTTGTTGCGGTTGATAACAACCGACTGCTCGTCAATGCATGGAATCATGTGGCCTTCACATACGATGGCGTAACGCTACGTGTGTATATCAACGGCGTACTCCGTGCCGTTACTGCTACGACTCTCGCGCTCAACACGACAAGTGGCTCGGGAATCTCCATAGGTGAGCTTGCCTCATCAACAGGGTACTGGAACCACGTCAATGGCGTGATCGATGAGATTGGCATGTGGAATCGTGCACTCACACCGGCTGAAATCACGAACCTCGTGACGGGTTGCGCAGTAGCTGTGACAAAACAGCCCAAGAGCGTACGCACGATAATTGGAGAGACTGCCACGTTTGTCTGTGCATCGTCTGTGCCTGACGTAACCTACCAGTGGCAGCGAGTTACGGCTCAAGGTGCAGTGGCCCTTACAAATGGTGGACAGTTCTCAGGTGTTGAAACTGATACGCTTCGCGTTGCAACCTTGTCGATGGATAACGATGGCGCGATGTATCGCTGCGTAATCTCACGTGGCACCTGCATCGATTCTACGATTGCCGTCACGTTGAACGTCTGCGGTTCAATCACACGTCAGCCGGACGCGCGCCGCGTGCGTGTTGGTGAAACAACGTCGTTCACATGTGAAAGCTCAGATAATCGCGCGGGATATCAATGGCAGGTTCGCCGTGATACAGTGTTCGAAGACGTTGCGAGTGATGATGCGACGTCGTCAACGCTCACGCTCGCGTCACTCACTATGGATGTAGACTCAGCGCAGTATCGCTGCATCGTAACCTCAGGTACGTGCGTCGACACGTCGCGTGCGGCGATGTTGAATGTATGCGGTGAAATCCTCATTCAGCCAGGTGATGTAACGGCGCGGACTGGTGATACAGTACACCTCACAGTTGGCAGCTCAGATACGACCGCTACGTATCAGTGGGAAGTGTCGTTTGGTGAAGGTTTTTGGCTTCCTGCAACAACACGTCCATTCCGCGGTGGGTTAACGCCGACTCTTACGCACGATAGCGTCACGATCAGTGACAACGGTCTTCTGTTCCGCTGCATCGTCCGCTCTGGATCGTGTGTTGATACAATTGATGTTGTGCAGCTTTCAGTATGTGGACGCATCACTCGTCAGCCCGAAACAGTGTATGGCGCTGAGGCAAGAGACATTGTCTTCGTTGCAGGGTCGACTGATTCACGCGCACTCTATCAGTGGCAAGTTGGAACGGAGCAGGGCTTCGTTAACATCCCTGCTGACATTCGCTTTAAGGGGGCTCGCACGGCCACACTGACAATATCACCGGTGATTCGCGCTGATCACGAATCGCGGTACCGCTGCGTTGTGATATCGAACGTATGTGCGGATACAACTGAGGTCGCAGAGCTATACGTCTGTGGTGAGCGCCCGGTAGCGCCGACGACACAGATTGTGAAGGTCGACAGCGTAGCGCGCTTCATCACTGGTACAACTGATCCAACAGCAACGTATCAGTGGCAGATGAATACGGGCACAGGATTCCGCGCTATCACAAACAATGCGGTGTTCTCAGGTGCGACGAGTGATACACTCGTTGTGGCAGCATCCTCGACGGAGTTTAACGGTGCACAGTTCCGCTGCCGCATCACAAGTAACGTCTGCGTGTTCGCATCCTCAGCCGCATCGCTCTACGTCTGTGGCGAAGTCACACGTCAGCCTGAAAACCAGCGCGTTGCGCTTCGAAGCGACGCTCGTTTCACTGTTGGCGTATCCGACCGTGCCGCAACGTATCAATGGCAGATTTCTATTGGCGGTGCTTTCGTGGATCTTCAAGATGGACGTCGCTATCGCGGTACTACATCTGCGGAGCTCGTGATTGTTGGCGCGCGCCTTGATGATGATAACACGCAGTATCGCTGTCTGATCAAGACAGGCGAGTGCCGTGAGGAAACCCGTATCGCGACTCTTCGCGTGGGTGAGACGAGCGTTGAGGATGATCTGCAAGGATTTGTAATCGCACCAAATCCTGTGCGCGACGAAGTGACGATGCGCGTGCCGGATACAATGGTAGGCGCGACATACACGATCACGTCAAGCATCGGCTTGATTGTTCGCAGCGGACTCGTTGATGGCTCACAGATGCGTATCGACATGCAAGATCTTGCATCCGGTGCCTACATCCTGCACATCACTGGCGCTCGTTCTGCGACGGCGATGATCGTAAAACAGTAAGCGACGACAGCAGCAGCGCGAGCACAACAACAGTGACGGTGCCAATGACGTTGAGCCATAAGAAGCTCACAACGTTGAGGGCCCAGCATGCGATGACGACGGCTTCGGCTGTGACGGCACTCCAAAACGTCACTGGTCCGTTAGCACGTTTGATGAGGAATGCCACAAGGAAGATGCCGAGGATCGGACCGTAGAATAAGCTCCCAAGGATGTTCACGGCTTCGATCAACGAGCCCATCTGGGTGGCAAGCATGCTCATGACAATGCCAAACACAGCCCACATCAGTGTGTGCCATCGGGCCGCACGGATATCACTCGGTGTATTGGTGATGCCTCGCAGGTCCACAACGCTTGCCGTTGCGAGTGAGTGAAACCCTGCTGAAATGCTTCCCCACGATGCCATGATGACGACAGCGAAGATCAATCCGATGAGGCCAGCAGGAAGCATCGTTCGCACGTAGTACAAAAAGATGTAGTTCGTGTCGTTCGACTCAAGGATGCCGGTCGATCGCACAAACGTGCGATACTGCGCACGTAGACGTGTTGTGCTGTCGTACGCAGCGCGATAGGCTATGTCTGCCCCGGCAGTGTTCTTCAAGGCGTCCTGTGCTGACTGCTGGAGCACAGCATTGGCCGCATCCCACTTGCGTTGCAGTGCATCAGCTGTTGCACTGTCAGCGCGCGCTGCACGTTCAGCTACAGCACTGTTAAAGAAGATCGGACTCGGTGCAACGCTATAGAGTCCGACGAGCAGCGCACCAATTAGAAGGATACCATACTGCATGGGGATCTTCACAACGCCATTGACGAGCAATCCGATACGACTCTCGCGAATGTTCTTGCCCGTAATGAAGCGTCCGACCTGACTCTGGTCGGTGCCGAAGTAGGAGAGTGCGAGGAAGAACCCACCGATCACACCACTCCAGATGTTGTACTTGTCGTGCAGATCAAAGGTGGTTGTGATCACGTTCATCTTACCAGCGAGTTCGCTCAGCTGCAGCGCATCACTCATCGTCATTCCCAGCGGCAATCCTTGCACGAGGTAGATGCCTGCGGCGAGTATCGATGTAAGGATGATGCCGAACATCAGCGTCTGCGTGTGCGCTACCGAGCGTGCCCCACCAGACAGCGTATAGGCAAGTAAGAGTCCGCCCACGACCACGTTTGTTGCATAGATGTTCCAATCGAACAGCGTCGCAACGATGATGCTCGGCGCGTAGATGCTAATCCCTGTGCTGAGTCCGCGCGAGAGCAAGAACAGCACGCTCGTTGCAAGACGTGTGCGACGATCAAATCGCTGTTCAAGAAACTCATACGCTGTGTAGACGTTGAGGCGGCGGAACATCGGAATGAAGAGCACGCTGATAACGATCATCGCCAGGGGCAGACCGAAATAGTACTGCACAAACCGCATGCCGTCGGTAAAGGCTTGTCCGGGTGCAGAGAGGAATGTGATCGCGCTCGCCTGCGTGGCCATTACACCAAGCAGCACAGCGTACCACGGCATGGCTTGTCCGGCACGCAAGTAATCATCAGCAGTCGAACTGCCACGTCCACGCCACACACCATAGAGGACGATGCCGAGCAACGTCGCGAGAAACACACCCCAATCAAGGGTGCTCATTTTCCAACGCTCAACATATTCGCGAGCAGGCGCATCCCACCGGGCACACCAGCTGGGATCTGTCGAAACAGCGACAGTGCGCAGTAGACGTAATGACCCTTGCCGTAGCGAGCATAGATGAGCGAACCAGTATGTGGTGGCTCTCCTGTGTCGTGCATCGACAGCGGCGCGTCGTAGCGTGCATCTGCTTCCGGGAAGTACAGCCCGCGCTCTTGCACCCAGCCGTCAAAGTCCCGCGCTGTAATGCGGTTTGGTGTCGATAGCAGCGGGTGGTCAGGCGTTGTCATCGTGACGACGGCATCTTCTTCTGTCACGCGTGAGCGGCCAAGCTTCATCGGGTACGGACCCAGCAGTGATGTCGACATGTCTTGCGTTGTCATGTAACTCATTACCAACGTGCCACCACGCTCCACGTATGAGATCAGGGATGGCATGATGAACTTCATGCTCTTGCGGACATTGATCGCACGAATGCCAACGAGTACGGCGTCGTAGTTCGCGATCAGCTCATCCGTGCGGAGCAGCTGTTCGTCGCTAATCTCAACCACCGTGCAGCCTAGTGTGCGCAGAAATTCAGGCGTGTACTCACCGGCACCAGCGACGTAGGCGATGCGCTTAGCCGTGATCGCAATTGGTTGGGCCACGACGCGCACGCGTGCGGGCTGCGTGTACTGCAACGTTGGCAGGTGCTCGTACTGCATGGTGATCACCGTGCGGTCGTACACCACGTTGTCGATGACAAGTCCGCATGTCAGTTCCATCGAGCTGCTGACAGGTGTTGTGACGGTGATGAGTGTGTCGGTGTTCGCACGGATGCGGATCGATGGTATTGTGCTGAGCACCGTCGTGCCGTCGCGCAGCACAAGGCTTGCACCGGTGACTGCACGGTACGCGCGGACGCGGAGCGTAACAGATGCGCTGCCGTTTGGCGCCAGTACAACGCGTGTAACAGGCTCAACGCTTACCGGTGGCACAACGCGAAGCTCTTCGATCACGTCGCCCTTGAGCGGGTCGAGCTTCTTAAAACTGAGCGGAACAGATGTCGAGATCGTATCGCTACCAAATGCAAACGACAGTCCGACGCGGAGTGACGGTGGAGTTACTGGTTCACCCAGCAATTGCTCGCTCGTAAGGGAGAAGAGTGCGCCGGAAGGCTCGCGCACAAGCCAGTAGGGTTCGGTGACGGGTGCTGCGTAGGGCGAGCGAACCTCTGTCTCCGACCATAGTGAGTCGTGAAGCAGGGTGACATTCTTGCGAACACGTCCTGTTGGAAAGCGAATCTCAGTGCATTGCACGGGGCGAGCAGCGCGCGCAATGATGCGCGTGGTGACGATGATTGTGTCACCCGACACGATCGTTGGCTCGCCAACCGTGGCGTCGGCAGTGATGCCGGCGCACGAGAGAATGATATGGTCGATCTCTGTGAGCTTCTGTGTGCGCCAGAATGTATCGTCTACGGAAGTGATCATACGACGCACGCGAAGCAACGCGTCGAGTGATCGCTCAGGGTGCGTCATGTCGAACGACGCAATGATGCTGTCGACGGCCCGACCAATGTCGGCGCGTCCAACGCGCGTCCATGTAGTATCGATGCCATCGAACAAACCGCGCGATGGCGCATCGCCGATAAGTGTTGCGAAGTACTCTGGTCGTACGCCTGGTGCTTGCGGTGTGCCAGCTCCTTGACTCCTATGCAAGCTGCGGCTGATGCCCGCCAACTCTCCATAGCCCATGCCAAGCAGTGGGTCGTAGTTGCCAACCTCCAGCTTGAACATGTCTTCGCTGATGGTGCTACGATTGCCGAATTGAAATGCATTGAAGAGCAGACGGCGTGGTTTCCATGATGATGCATCGCTCATGCAGACGCGCATCGCGTCTTCGGCGATGATAGCTGACGCCGAGTGTTGGCCATGGCCCGCCATGGAGTCTTTTGGGAAGCGACAAATCACCACGTCAGGACGCATCGTGTTGATGATGCGCACCATGTCGGCAACGAGTGTTGCCTTATCCCACTGACGGAACGTTTCGTCAGGGTTTTTTGAAAAGCCGAAGTCGATGGCGCGAGCAAAGAACTGCTCTGCGCCATCGAGCTCGCGTGCTTTCATAAGTTCGTGTGTTCGTATCAATCCGAGCGGTGCCCCTTGCTCACCACCGATGATGTTCTGTCCGCCGTCTCCGCGCGTAATCGACACATAGCCCGTACGAATGTGGCGTCCGCGTGCAAGCCACGCAAGTAGACGTGTGTTCTCGTCGTCGGGATGCGCCGCAACGTAGAGTACCGACATCAGTGAGCGCAGACGAAGAAGTTCGCCATACACAACGGGCGAGGGGAGCGGACGCAGCTGTTGCGCCATGCTTGCTGCTGTCGCAGCGACGAGCGCTACTGCGATGAACCACGAACGATGCTTCATGTACTTACTTGACAGAGTTCAGGACGTCGTTTGCGTACTTGGTGTACTCAGCTTCGGCTGGTGTACCCTTCACCATCGAGATCACCGTGTTTGCTGCTGAACGAGCAACGTCCTTGTTGCCAGCCTTCGCTGCGATACGTGCACGCAGCATTTGCACCCAGTATGCTGTTGCGTTCTTTTCGGCTGCAATCGTGACGTACTTCAATGCAGCATCGAGATTCTGATTTGTCTCATAGTAGTACGAAGCTGCGGCATAGTACGGGATCGATGGATTGTTGATTGCACGCTCGATGTTATCGCTCAGACGCTTCTCGTTGTTGGCCTTCACAGGGATCGACACGTGTGTGTTCTCCCAGCGGATATCAATCGTGCATGTTGAGAACGTGATGTTCTCAATCGAGATCGTGAATGTCTCTGTCAGCGATGGAGCAACGTTTGTGCGAACCTTAGTGCGCAGCACATCGTCCTTTGCATCGAAGAGCTTACCAGGCCATGAGCCTGTGTTCTTGTTGATGATGATCTCCCACTCTGTAGCACCCGGGATCGAAGCGAGCGAGTACGTACCGGCTTTCACCGTAGTGCCAGCAATCTCAACGTCTTCGCCGAATGTGATCTTCGTTGCGGCATTTGCGCCCGTGCGCCATGGCTGACCAAACTGTACGAGTTCGCCGAACACCTTACGTCCGCGAGCAGATGGACGGCTATAGGTGATCTCGATCTTCGAGGTTGAGAAGTCTTGCGACAATGTTTGCGAAGGACTCAGCGATGGGAGCTTGAGTTCCTGTGCTGATGCGGCGCTGATTGCAACGACTGTTGCGAGAAGGACGAGGAGTGTTTTCACGTCGAAGTTCCTGTGGATAATGGACAGAATCACATGAGAACAAAAATACCACTACGTAGTTCCACGGGACGCAGGGGGTCCGTAATGTTGTGCTATGAGAATCACCATCCTTACCGCAGTCATCCTCGCGATGACCGCCTCGTTGCACGCGCAGTCACGCCGTGCAGACTCGTTGGCCCTCGTTGACTTCTATGGAGCGATGAAGGGGCAGGCATGGGTAGAAGACTCAAACTGGGTGAGTGAAGCTCCCCTCGAGCTCTGGCATGGCGTAACGACGTCGGAAGAAGGACGCGTGGTTGGACTGCGGCTTCCTTCGAATAACCTGGTTGGGTTTCTGCCGTTTTCGATCGGACAGCTCAATTACCTCGAAGTACTTGACCTCTCCAGCAATCGTGTTGCAGGTGAGTTTCCTGTGCCCATCAATAAGCTGGTGAATCTGATAGAGCTTAACCTCAGCGACAACGTCATGAAGTGTGATCTGCCGATCACACTTGCCTCGTGTTTCAGTCTCCGTGTGCTGCGCTTGGCCCGCAATGAGTACCTGGGTGAGCTGCCATACAACTTCGCAGAGTTAACCCGCCTTGAAGTGATCGATCTTTCAGGGAACAAGCTCACGGGACCACTGCCGTTTGATATCGGACGTATCACGAATCTTCGCGTTCTGCGAGCACCAGGTAATCAACTGAGCGGGCGGCTGCCTGCAAGTATTGGTTCGCTTTCGGCCCTCGAGTTTGTTGATCTTGCGAACAACAAACTCACGGGGTCGATTCCAGGCACAATTGGCGGTTGTTTTGAACTCCGCGAAGTGTACCTCCAGAACAATCAGCTGTCTGACACGCTTACCTCATCGATTGGTGTGCTGCGTAAGCTCCGTCGATTGAATCTGCAGCAGAACGCACTGCGTGGACCGATTCCGACATCTATTGGAGGATGCCGTGCGCTCGAGCGTCTCATTCTCTCGTCGAATACGTTGACTGGTGCTGTTCCTGCTGAGATTGGTCAGTGCGTGAACCTCGTTGAGTTGAATCTTTCCGTCAATCAACTCGCCGGTCCACTCCCGGAAGAACTCACGGCATGCACGGCATTGCGCAGTCTTGTTCTCTCCAGAAATCTCTTCGGTGGTGAGATACCATCGTGGCTTGATTCGTTGCGTTCATTAGAAGTACTTGCGCTCTCCGACATTAACGCTGTTGGCGAACTTCCAGCCGCTCTCGGACGTCTCGATTCCTTGCGGGTGCTCGATGTCAGCAACAATGCTCTTGTAGGTAGTGTGCCTGAGTCGTTCCGTGGCATGGACAGTCTCACGACGATTGGCCTCTTCAGTAATGACCTCGTTGGCGGACTGCGTAACCTGCCGCAACGCACGTACACGTTGTTCGCTGTGCAGGACAATCGCTTCGACTTCG
This sequence comes from uncultured Melioribacter sp., assembly GCA_964465685.1. GTDB lineage: Bacteria > Bacteroidota > Ignavibacteria > Kapaibacteriales > Kapaibacteriaceae > UBA10438. The sequence continues at coordinate 21,555 of CAYXKK010000017.1, read as the reverse complement.
CTGATATCGTTCCGGTGATTGAACGTGGTAATCCTCGGTATATCTATGCTCCTCAGGATTCACTTGGCGTTGCGATCGACACCCTGGTAGAAAAGGGTACGACGTATGTGATCACGGTAGAAACCGACGACATCGACACCAACGTCTATACATGGTACAAGGATGGCGTTGTGATCCCAGACATTCGTGGACGTGACCTTGTGATCAATCCTGTGCGTCATAGCGACTCAGGTGTGTACACATGTACCATCACAAATGTTCTCGCCCCGGATCTTACGCTTTATCGTCGTCCGGTATTGGTCCGCGTAGAACCTGACGAACCAGATGACACAACATCCGTGATGGATGATGAGCTTCGTCGCTCAATCAGTGTAACACCACAGCCTGCATCATCACACATCACGCTTCGTCGCACAACAGCAGAACCATTCCTCGTCGACGTGGTGGATGTCCGTGGTATTGTGGTTGCCCCGCAGGCATGGGTCGAAACCCCTACGTATCATGTTGGCACATCGAACCTGAGCACAGGCATGTATCTCGTGCGCATCCGCACCAAGGATGCAAGCACGGCCATCCCGATCATCATCGAGTAATGAAGTCTGCTGTTACGGCGTGACAGCAAGATCCGTTGTTGCAATCGCCACAATCTTGCCACTGATAATCACCGGCACAGAGTACGTGCGCATCCATATTTCGCCGCCCCCTGCATCGAAGTATGGCTCAGTCCATACCGCTGCACGCTTTGCGATTGGTTCTGTAAACCAGCCCTTTGTGCGAATCTGATAACTCGCAACAGCGAGGTCTGCATACGCGAGCGATGTGCCCGAGCGGTACCAGTACGGACTCAGTCGCACCGACGTGTCGGCATTCATCACGGCAATCGTTGAGCCGAAGAAGTACGACGGATGGCGTTCGAGATAAGCCGCAATGCGATTACTCACCAGTGAGTCATCCGGGAAGCTCTTCTGCAAGCTATCAACGAATGTTGTCACGGCTGCTTCCACTTCGCGCATGCGAATCGTATCGGGAGTTACGGCGTTGTCGCTTGAGCAGGCAACGAATGCGGTCGCGAGGATGATAAGGCTGATGAGATGTACAATTCGCATGTGATTACTTCTTGATGATTGATGTGAGGACGGTATTGGAGGTCACCACAACAGTCCCTGACTCAGGAGTTTGCCCGCCATACACGGTCAACGATGTACCAATCTGACCATATACTGGTGACAAGTACAACATGCCAGTCATCGAAACTGCGTCTTGACCAACCTTGTCGGAAACGGCGCGATACGACGACGCAGAAACGCGAAACGAACCAGCTGGCATTCTAATCGTTGTGTCGGAATTCTTACATGTGAGCGTGAAGGTTAGTGTCTGCTCAACATTCCCGAATTGATCGAGAAGCGAATCCTTCCACGTGGATAGCACGTCGCCTTTCGAAGCGGAGAAGCTCGCCGTCGTAACTGTCGTATCGGAATAGTCGTCGATGAAAGCGTTATTGACCATGCGCAAAGTATCAATCCCAATGACCAGGATCTGTGCGCCCGATGCCCCAGAGACTGCGACTACGGTGTCGTCGAATGCCGAAATGTCTACTCCCAGACTAGATGTAGTGGTATCCTCAAAGCGAAGAATATCACCTGGAGAGAGACTGAATGTCGTCAAGGAAATTCCACTATCAGTGGGACTAGTGGAATTCGAACATGCCATAAGGCAGCATACCAAGACAATGACAGCGGCGGAGGAGAGTGCGAGGCGCATATGTTTGGAAGTATCGTGAGGGAATGCAAGGTGTTACAAACTATGGAACATCGCACGAAGGACTTCGCCATTCGACAGCTCCACAACTATCATGTAGAGTCCGGCCGATAGTTGTGGGATACGAATGCGCGTGCTTTCATTGTTCAGTGCATCGATCGACGTCTGATGTATGATGGTTCCGCGGAGGTCAATGAGCGACATTGTACCGCGGCACCCTGCTGGAAGGCCAGACAGTGCAACTGCGTCTACGTCCTCACGCACTGTCAGGTTAGTCACATCGCGTACCTGATCAACAGAAGTCGCAGGTGATTCGATGAACGCCAGCATCGCTTGCGCATACCATCGTGCGAAATAGTCATTCGGATGGAGTGCGTTTGCGAGACAAGATTCGACGCCCTTTCGTGCAAACACAGCTTCGCTCAATGTCGTCATATCCAGCATGGCAACGCCGCGCTGTGTTGTAAGCGATCGTAGTTCTGCTGCAAATGCACGAAGGATCGCAGCGCCGTCCCGTGGTGCTCCAGCCCCCGCCGTATCAGGAATCATGTTTGCAAGCAGAAGAAACTCGGTGTTCGGCAGATGTTTGCGCACACTATCAATGCAGCGTTGTGCGTTGCGACGAAACTGTGCAGGCGTAGTCTGACCCCAGATGTCATTCATGCCCATGTCGAGAATGATGAGATCGGGCGCATTAGGTACCGCCAGTGGTACGATGTAGTTCGCTGCCCATTCGATCGTCTTGCCAGAGCACGAGCTATTGTGCAGTGTAACAGCTGAGCGACCCTGTGCATGCAGTTCATCAGCAAGGAGCTCGCAGTATCCTCGCATATAGGGGGCTGCTGGAGGAAAGTTCCTTTGATCGACAAGCCCACCGCTCACATTGTGTCCACTCGTGATGCTCATCCCTACAGCCTGAATCGTCAGAGGTTCGCGTCGTGCAAGAATGCCCTCAACACCAGGGAGGGGGTGCACGGTACGAGGTGGGAACACCGATTCGGGAACTGTCCAAGTTGAACGATCCGGCACATAGGTAACGCGTGTCCATGACGTGTGCGACGTGTTCATCAGTCCATTCGGCGAACCATTACCTCGCTTACCGGGTGCAACGCTCACGGTACTAGAGACGCGAGCAGATTGTTGCTTGATCATGCGTCCCTCAACCGTCACGTCACTGCCTACAGTGTATACAACGCTACCATCGTAGTTGTCGATTCGCACAATACTGCGTGGCTGGTAGAGAAGTGGTGCCGTCGATCCGATGCCATCGAGTAACACATACTCGGAATAGATGGTATCGTTCGTTGGGAGGAAGAAGGATGAGAGGAGCTTCCATCGTTCCTCTCGCATCGGCTCCGTTGTATAGCTTGGGAACTCGTAGTATCCCCCCGACGTCGGTGTTACGAAGGCCCATGTGGCTCGAGCTGGGCTACACGACCACTGTGCTTCTGCGGCATTGACTGACATTAGCAGTGCGCCGGTCGAAGAGTAGAACGCGCACGATCCGCCGGCATAGTACATCGTTGATGGCGTTGCAGGAACTGATCCAGCAGGGATTTGTGCTACAACGTGCGTATGCAGCAACAAGAGCAGTGCACAACAAGTGGCAAAGGTTCGGATGGTCAGTCGCACAGCGTTCCTAGGCAACGTGAGTTGAGTTAGCAATGTACGTCCGTTTCGTAGTTTATACGCACTCTTCAGGTCTCGTAGGGCAGACTCGTAAGGGATCATCCGCGCAGGGGGCATGGCATGGTGTGGCTACGCCATCACGTGATACGTTTCGTTGGTATGTGCTGGTTACTGAGCACATCGACTGCGCTCGCCCAGGTACCATCGACAAACGGAACTGACTTCTGGCTGACCTTTATGCAGAACTCTGGTGTGCCGTCGACGTATCTGTTCCTGGGTGCTGATACGGCAGCTACAGCCAAGATCTACATGGGAAACGCCCTGCTCGCTACGGTAGCAATTCCGAATGACGGGAACGTGGCGTATCCGGTGGTGGCCGCGGGAGCGACCATAACCACGAGCGACGTGATCTCTGTCGGCAAAGCGATACGTGTTACCAGCGATCGGCCAATCTCGCTGAGTTTGTTCAATACACTCTCGACGAGCACCGATGCTACGATCGTCTACCCGGTGCCAGCGCTTGGTGATCGTTATGTTGTGCCATCGTATCGTCACTATGCGAGTGCCAATTGGTCGAGTCAGGTAGCCGTTGTGAGCTATCAAGATGGAACGGTGGTGGAGATCACGCCAACAGCAGAGATCAAACGCACAGGTGGTGGATCGCGTCCGGCAAATACTCCGTTTCAGATTACACTCAATCGCGGCGATGTCTATCAGTTCCAAACAATTCGTTCGCCCGACGATCTGACGGGTACCCAGATTCGCGTAGTTGCTGGTGGATCGTCATGCAGTGGGGTTGCGGTGTTTAGCGGACATCAGCGAACTACGGTGCCATTTACGTCGAATCAAACGCGTGATCACTTAGTCGAGCAGATACCACCGACGCGCTCGTTGGGGAAGACGTTCGTTGTGCCCCCGGTTGCCTATGCCACCAAGCATGTGGTACGCATAATCGCATCTGAGCCAGCAACGACGGTGACCTTTGATGGAACTGTTGCATCGATTGCGCAGACAGGGGGCTTCCTTGAGTACACGGTAAATGCGCAGACGTTCCATACTATTGAAACCGATAAGCCTGCACTTGTCGCGCTGTACGCGATGTCCTGGACGGATGGTTTCGATCTCGTGCGTGGTGTTGGCGATCCGTTCATGGTGATCATTCCACCAATTGAACAGCGCACCAAGTACTTCACGGTCAACGCCTTTGTACCGCCAACATCCACGCAGCCACTGGTGGTCAATAACTGGCAGCAGAATCTCTACTTAGCGTTGATTGCTGATGCGAATGACATAAATCAGATTGCGCTTAACGGACTCGCACTATCGTCGCTTGTGGGTAAGACCACGCTGCCTCGCGTGTATAACACAACGCCCATCGACGCAACGCGTACATGCGTCACGATCAATGTGCCAGAGGGTGTCCACACTGTTAACGCGCGCAGCGGGAAAGGTGTTGTCGGCATCTTCTATGGCTTGTCGACGTTTGATTCGTATGGCTTTCTTGCTGGATCCGACTTCGCAAATCTTCGCACAACGATTCGCGTGGCGGATACTCCGTATTGTCTCGGACGTGAGCTGACGTTCATCGCAGAGAGCCAGGATTCGGCTGATATCTCTCGATATGCATGGTACTTCGAGCACGATCAGTCAACCGCAGAAGGCAAGCGCGTAACGCGGCGATTCACAAAGCCCGGTCAGTACACGGTGCGAGTAGTTTCGACACGCCTTGGTTGCTTCACTGACACCTCGAGTATAACATTCACCGTGAGTCAGCCGGTGTTGCTCAACGTGAGTGCACTGTCGACCTCTCTATGTGTCGGACAAGACATTGTGGCGCAGGCGCGTGTGCCTGATTCGCTTCGCATTCGTTCGATTCGATGGGACGTAGCACGTGGTCGCGCCCAGGCACGAACGGATACCACGAAGAGCACAGTGCGGTACAGCGTCGCAGATACTGGGACCGTAGTGCTGCGTGTACTCGTGGTCGATACCAATGGGTGTGAAGCAGTCGACAGCGTGCGTATCCGTGTTCATCCGCTTCCTGTGGTGGACGTTCTTGATACCCTGCGTATATGTGAAGGACGGGATACATCGGTAACCGTTCGTGCGCCGGTCGGACCTGGATACACGTATCAATGGTCTGGTCGGGATGAGGTAAGTCGACGCACCATCTATGGTGCACGAAACCTGCCCGTTGTTGGACTTCGTTGCGCCACAGCTGGACGTATTCTTCTGGATCTCGTGGTGACGAATCAATTCGGGTGCAAGACTATCGACTCGGTGATTGTGATCGTCCACGATCTACCGCGTATCACCATTGGCTCCGACCGAGCTGTTGTGAGCTGTGTTGAAGGCGAAGTGCCGGAGGTTGTGCTTGGCGATAGCTTACGCATCGATGGGGGAGACCCTCCATATCGCTATCAATGGTCGGAGGCATCGGGCGGTAACTCGTCGATCGTTACGTCAACGACATCTCCGAGCATTCGCGTACGGCCGACGGTTACCACAACGTATGTTCTTCGTGTAACCGATAGTAGACGTCCTTCAGCATGTACGTCGGTGCGTCAGTTCACGGTGGAAGTGAGCGATCGGCCAGTTGCTGATGCCGGACCGGATCTCGTGATTTGTGCATGCGATACCGCTCGCCGCACGATCGGCTTCGATACACAATGCGGTGTTCCACCGTTCCGCTATGTATGGACTCCCACAACGGGTCTATCGAACCCCATCTCGACCACCACTGCAACAACAGAGGCACGACCATCGGTAACCACAACCTACGTGCTCCAGGTCTCGGACGCTCGCAACATCACCGTGTTCGACACCATCGACGTTGCCATTGCGCCGTGCCCAACCGTAGAGCTTGAGCCCGTTGTGTATGCATGCGCGGAAGGCGATGCAACGATTACGGTAGGCGGCACAGCTCAGTCGCTCGGATCAACAATTCGCTGGGAACCATCAACACTTGTTGATGACGCAACATCCTTCACGCCACGCATCACACTCCCATCACTCATCGATTCGATTGTCCTCACAGCAACTGTCGTTACGCCCGAGGGTTGTCGTGGTGCGGGAGCAACTGTGGTGCGACGTGCAGACTCCATACGAGTTGATGCGGTTGCGTCGCCCTCGTGTGCTACCGACACTGTGTGTCGAGGTGATAGTGTTGCGCTTGAAGCCATCGTCACAACAGATGCTGCAGTAAGCAGTGTAACGTGGACCATCGACAACGGCATCGTGATGCAGGGGGCACGCGTCTCCGTGCGAGTGAACGAAGATACCCGTTGCATTGTCGACGTGATTACAGCGCAAGGTTGTCGTGCAACTGATACAGTTGACGTGTGTGTAGCGACACGGCCAAACCTGATTCTGCGCGACACTGCAGTGTGTGTTGCGAATCGAGGCGCGATTGATGTTCGGGTTCCAGCACCTGTGGCAACGTGTGGCATCGCACCGTTCGTCTATGCATGGGAGCCTGCCTCGGCTGTAAGCATCCCAGATACGAACGAGCCATGGAACGCAGTCGTACAAATTGACTCCACGATGGATATCATCCTGCGCGTTACTGATGATGCAGGTGCAGGGGTCTCAGCTGTTGATACGATGCGTATCACGATCGGTCGACCGCCAGTGCTTGATCCTCTGCCAGATACCGTGATCGTCTGTGGAGTCGGCGATGCACCGGATGTCCGCGTGAGAGTGCAAGGTGCATGGCAGTCAGGTGTGGCTGTGTGGACTGTTGGAGGTGATACAATCTCCATCGTTCCGTTGGTGCCGTTCAATGCAATACTGCAGGTTCCTACTGCTCTTGTGCCTTCTGTTCGGGTTCAAACGGTGTATCTCGATGTTGTCACAGACGGTGCTTGTAGGACACGTGATTCACTCGTCCTTGCCGTATATGATCCACCACGTGTTGATCTGCGCACGCAGACGTCAAGCTGTCCTTGTGACTCTGTTGTCATCGTTGCCGATATCGCCACATCAAGCAGCATCAGGTCGGTTGTTTGGTATGCCGACGAGATCGACCCCGATACAAGCGGACCGGTGATTGTTGCTTTCGATACGAACGCTGTAGCTGTACAGCCGCGTGGCCGCACAATCTATCGCGTACACGTAACAGATGAGCGGGGATGTTTGCGTGTCGCGAGCATTCTGCTCGAGACTGGTTCGGCTGCAGTGGTCCCAACCATCCGCATCGACACAGTGCGCACGCCGCCGCTTCGTAACGAAGTTGCAATCCCACTGGTATTGGAGGGGGCTCGCCAGGGATTGACCTGTGAGCAGACGACTGTTCGTTGCACGCTGACCTATGATGAGTCGTTGTTCGAGCCATTTCCTCGACTTGACTATGGCGCGATCACGCAGAACACGGTTGAGGTTCGTAATGGTCTGCGACAACGTGTTCTCGTGCTGGAGCTTCCGTACCGCGGTGCAACCGGTGATGTTGACACACTCACGGTTCTTCGTGGTCGTGCACTCATTGGCTATCCGGGCAGAACGCCACTCACGCTTCAGGACATCGTCTGGAACAACGGATGTGTAGAAGTGCCTGGAGTCGGAGTTGCGGGTGAGCTTGTACTTGATTCTCTCTGTGAGTCACCTGATGGTTCTCGTCGGCTGCTCATCTTCAATGCTGTGCCCTCACTGCGCGCGCATCCGCATCCCGTGCGTGATATCGTTACGTTTGATGTAGCTGCATGTGAACCAGGTGTACATCGACTCGAGATCTTGGATCTCGATGGTCGGATTGCATCCTCAGCGTCTGTTGTTGTCTCCCCCCAAGGTCGCGCGCAACACACGATGACGTTGCCCCTACCGCAGGGTGTCTACGTCGCTACGCTTCGTTCGTCCGGCTGCGTTTGCCGAGAACTCCTTGTGATTCACCGGTAACCACATGCGCCGAATGCTTGCCACCATAGCTGCTCTCGTCGTGATATGCGTGCATTGCATGGTCGCACAACCATGGCATGGCGGTGCGGAGCTCACTGGCAGCATGCTGATGCCGAGGTCGACGTTGAGCGAGCTTCCGACCTTCCCAACGTGCTGTCAAACACTCAATCCAGCGAGCGGATGGGCGCTTGGATTGCGTGGTGTACTTGTCCGTGATGTTGCGCCAGCGCTATCGCTCGAAGCACAGCTTGGCCTTTCGTATGGTCAGCTTCACCTCGCTCGTACAGAGTCGATTGGATTTGCACTTGATGGTACAGACAATCAGGCGACGGTGATCTCTACACTCACGGAGACGTCGCTTGCGCTAGCGTTGGGCAGTATTGAGACGCGTGTACTTGCAGCATGGACGGTTTCTCCCGCTCTCGCTGGACTGCACATTGCCGGTGGTGTGGGAGGCTATCTTCCTCTGTACGCACGCCTGCGGCAGTCCGAGCAATTGCTATCGCCATCAACAGCTGTGTTCAGCGACACCCGTACACGAGAACGTCTCACTGTAGATACATCGGTGACGAGTGTCGTGTCGCCATGGCTATCCGGACAGTTTGGTGTTGGTGCGTACCTTCCAATGTCGGATAACATTGATCTCCGCGCGCGACTCATGGTCGAGCTACCGCTGTCATCAGTAGCAGGAAGTGGAAACAACGTTCTCTCACTTGGTGGTGTGCGATTGGATCTTATGGCGATGTGGCGGTCTACACCAGATCCAGTGAAGCCCGACACACTGCGAATCGACAGACCAGATTCCGTATCTCGTCCTATGGCCGTCACTGCAAGTATCGGTGCACAGGCTCCGTCGCCCTCCGACACGTTAGTCGTGCGCATCGATGAACAATTCGACGTTGATATTCACGCGTTGTTGCCTTTCGTGTTCTTCGATGTTGGGTCTGCGCAGATCCCAGAGCGCTACGCTGCGAATGTGGACCCTTCGACCTTCCATGAACGTTCCGTCGTGTATCAGCAACGCGTGCAGCAAGCGTCGGTGGCCGATCGCACATTGGCTGTGTACTATCACATCCTCGATATCGTCGGACGCCGACTCCGCGATGAATGTCCAACGGCTCGACTAACTGTAGCGGGCTACGTGGATGATCAGGGGATTGAAGCAGGGAATCAGCGTCTCGCCAAGGGACGAGCCGAGACGGTGGCGCAGTACCTCACATCGAAGTGGACGATAGCACCAGAGCGCATCACGATCGTGTCGGGTCTACGCTCTCCAACAGCAGCGGTCACATCAATGCCAGATGCGCAAGACCGACGTGATGGACATGAGGAAAACAGACGTGTCGAGTTGTCATCGACTGTTGCAGCCGTGCTCGACCCCGTTGTTGTTGCTGATACAGCACGAACGATGGTGCTTCCACGTACAAACGCATTTGCTATCGCCACAGGTGTTCGTGGTGCGACATGGAAGACCTGGTGGAGCACCGATCAGGATTCCGCACGACAGCTCCTGCAGGGAGACATGGGAGATATTGATGGTTGGTTCTCGGCCGATGTAGGGCCGCATCTTCAGCACATTGATTCACGGTTTACGGATCCACTCCAACGTGTCAGTAAGGTCCGCTACAATGTTCTCGTGAACAGACAGGCTGACACGGCATTTGCATCTGATTCGCTGCCAGTACGATATGACGTACAAGCACGAAGACGGTACACTGGAGATGCCGACAGTACCGAGAGTCGATTCATGCTCACCCAATTCGAATATGGAACAGGCAGGATGCTGTCGGTACAGTCGTCGATCGTCGATCGCTACATCAACCCAGAAATCACGCCGAGAACGTCGATTACCATCATAGGGTTTACGGATCGAAAGGGTGATGCTGCGCGCAATGCGGAGCTCTCGATCGTACGAGCACGTGAAGCGTCTGCCGGCATCAAAGGTGGTGCAAAGCGATTGATCCTGGGCGAAGGGGAGGCCGGCTCATTTGCAAAACCACCGTTCGTCAATCAGTTGCCTGAGACGCGACTCTACAATCGCACGGTCGAGATCTTGCTTCGAACGCCGATTCGCTGACCTTACTTGGCAATCACCACCGTATGCTGCGAGAGCATGCTGCCGTGTCGATCGAGCAAACGAACGAGATACATGCCGCCGTCGAGATGTGTGCCATCGATACTGATACGAAGGCCCTGCGGCGCAATCGACATAACGCGCTCTCCGAGGAGCGACGTTACAACGACAGTGTTGGCATGATCGAGGATCGGCGAGACAAGTGTGAATGCTCCATTCGTAGGATTTGGGAACACGCCCGATACAAGCCGTCCGGTGGCATCATACACAGATGTTCCTCCACCATTGTCGGTGGTGTCTGTGCCGCCCCCTGTAGTATCGTTCATCCAGCTTCCTGTGGTGTCGCCCACGTACTCGATTGCTCCTACATCATACAGGCCGTATGCTGGGATGTCGTTGCCCGCGAGGTCACGTGTACCAACGCTTTTGCCGAGCAAGCGTTGTACATCGACACCACCATTGAATGCGCGAGATACCGGAGAGCTGATCGCGTACGCTGGAATTGTCTCAGGTGCAGCTGGCCAAAGAACGCTTGCGTACCCAGCTTGCACAAGGCGTGGATCCCCGATCCATCCCGTTGGCTTGCCATCAACGCGTTCCTGTTGTGCTCCAAGACGGAGTGAGCTGAGATCGCGATAGATCGTACCCTGATAGTCAATCGTGATGGATGATGATGGTGACCAGTAGACGTTACCTGCGAGGTGAGCTTCATACTCGACAGGCACACGAACATGTGGAACGTTGCCTGTCGTGATGATCACATTGTTGTAGATCCGAACGTTCTCGATGCCGGGATTCCACTTCGTGATGCCAATGCCAGCGAGTTCGGGATTTGATGCTGAGGGCGAGGTGTAAATCGTGTTGTTGTAGATATATGCATCACGGATCGTGGTTGTGGTACCGCCCTTGAACACTGTGATTGCAGATGCATTCCTACGTCCGTCGTTCACGCTGATGTTGTAGCGACACGTGTTATTGGCCCACGGACGCGCGCCATCATACTGCCCGAGCAGGTAGCCCCCTCCAGCATTATCGTGCGAATAGCAGTACTGAATCACCGAGTTCGTGACACCGCCATCAAGGTCGAAACCAAGTCCGTCACATGAGCTATTCGTTGCATTGCGATAGCTCTCGCTGAATTGAATCGTCACATTGTTTGCATCATAGGCCCAGATGCCCCCTGGCCCACCACAATGTACATTGTCGCGTCCGTTCTCATAGGCAACGCAATACTCTATGAGTGCTCCATCAGTGTTGCTCACGACAATGCCATTGCCACGAATACTCTTGGGGTCGGCGAATCCAGGATGATTGTAGGCCTTGCAACGTCGAATCGTTACGTTCTTATGTGGGTATCCAACCTGTGAGAAGAAGCCATACACTTGAATTCCATCGTACAGATTGTCGTGTACATCAAGATCCTCGAGCAAGACATTCTCGTAGCCCGAGTTACCTTGCCATGCGCCAACACGCACGCCGGCCTGACCAAAGTCGGAGACCACGAGATTCTTCAGCACGATGTTCTTGTACTTCACATCGCCTGCGACATCTAGAAAGAACTCAACGCCGGCCTTTGTGTTTTTGTTCATCCCGGAACCCTTGATGATCAGGTTCTCGATGTGAATGCCCTGTGAGTTGTACACGTAGATTCCGTACCCATCCTCAGCGAGAATCGTCGCTCGCGATGATGTTCCATATGTGCTGATCACGAACGGATCAACAGCGCTATTGGCATCCTTGTCATCGAAGTACAGTCTGCCGGTGAACGTCTCACCGCCATACAACAGCAGTGAATCACCTGCATTGAAGTCGACATTCATCGTGGGCCGTAGCGTGCGCCAGGCTGTTGAGGGGTGCGTGCCGTTGTTTGCATCATTACCAGTGATGCTCACATAGTAGGTGGTTGCGCGCACTGGCATGATCGACAGTGCAACGAGGCAGATAATGAGGGAAAGGCGCGACATAACGATCTCCGAAATTCACAGCTCGAGCGGTTGGTACGTTGTCTACGCTCGTAGATACGGAAAGTCGACAAAATCGCCAATCGTCTACCCGCGCCGCCACCGGTTTGCCACGTTGACCAGGAGGAGCATCACGGGGACTTCGATCAGGGGGCCGATCACGGCCGCAAAGGCCTGACTCGACGAGAGGCCAAAGACAGCGATGGCCACGGCGATTGCGAGCTCGAAGTTGTTCGACGCAGCGGTAAACGCCAACGTCGTGGTCTTCTCGGGATCGGTGCCCATGCGCCTGCTCAACCACCAACTGACGCCGAACATCACGAGGAAGTACACGGTAAGGGGCACACCGATCCGCACAACGTCGAGCGGTAGCGCGAGCATCGTGGTTGCCTTCAGACTGAACATCAGAATGATGGTACCAAGAAGCGCGATAAGCGTCAGTGGACTAATCGCTGGGAGGAACTTCTGCTCATACCATGTTTCGCCACGCAAGCGCACGAGCACAACACGTGTGATCGCTCCAGCGGCGAGAGGAATGCCAAGGTAGATAGCAACGCTCTCGGCGATTTGAGGGACGCTGATGTTGATTTGTGCAGCCTCCATGCCGATCATCGGCGGGAGCCACGTCATGAAGAACCATGCGTAGATGCTGTAGAAGAACACCTGGAACAGACTGTTAAATGCAACAAGTCCGGCAGCGTATTCGCGATTGCCGCAGGCGAGATCATTCCACACGATCACCATCGCAATACACCGTGCAAGACCAATCATGATCAAGCCTTGGACGTATGCGGGGTAATCTGCAAGGAAGACGATGGCGAGCACAAACATTAACACTGGACCAATGATCCAGTTCTGGACGAGTGAAAGTGTGAGAACCTTCCAGTCCATCACTGCCTGTCCGACAAGTTCGTACTTCACCTTGGCAAGGGGCGGATACATCATCACGATCAGTCCAATCGCCAACGGGATATTCGTTGTACCCGAGCTCATCAGTTCAATCGATGCAGCCAGCTCTGGGACAAGCGCGCCAAGCGCTACGCCAATCACCATGGCTGCGAGGATCCATACGGTAAGGAAACGATCGAGCAGCTTCATGGAGTCTCCTCCGATGACGTAAGGTGCGTAGGAAGCTCGCGCACCATGGCGGCGATTTCATCGCGCACCCGACGGTACACAGGCAGCGCATCATCGTCGCCCATGCCCTGCGTAAGCCGAGGCGGATCGTCAAAGGAGATATGCGTCATGCGTGAGCCGGGGAGCACCGGACAATGCTCGCGGGCGGAGTCGCAGACCGTAACGGCAAGGTCCCACGCTACCGCAGGAAGCTCATCAATCGTTTGCGACGGTTGCGTGCTGATATCGATGCCAACTTCGTGCATCACCGCCACGGCTTTCGGGTTGAGTCCATGAGCTTCAATGCCAGCGGAAGCAACGTGTGCATCTGGGAAGTATGTTCGTGCGAAGCCGGCAGCCATCTGACTGCGGCAGCTATTGCCTGTGCAGAGGAAGAGGATGTTCATGCCTGCAAACATCGTGATTGGCACTGATCAACACCAGTATCTTGATGTGATCGAATTGTAAACAACCGCCGAACAGTATGCATCGATGTCTGGTTGCGCTTGGTCTTGCTAACTTGTTCCCACACGAATGAAGGCTGAGCTGATATGCTGTTCATATGCATAGTGGTCGCGATGCTGAGTGCGCACGTGATGTCTGCGCAACGCAATCCACCGGAGTTTCGATACCCGATTGAGGGCCAGCTTGGTGTTGATTACTTCCTTGTCAATCATGTTGATCAGGATCCCGTGCAAGGGGCGATCCGCGACTATGCCTGCGGCAAGCAAACGTACGATGGACATCAGGGAACCGACTTTGTGCTGGCGTCATTTCGCCAGATGGATTCAGGGGTGCATGTACTTGCTGCAAGTAGGGGGCGGGTGATTGCGGTTGTTGACACCTTCCCTGACCGCAATAAAGTATCTGTTGATGCCCGAGGCTTCGGTAACTACATCGCACTTGAACATCCAGGTAACTGGATATCGTACTACGCTCACAATCGAGCAACGTCGGCCCTTGTACGTGTGGGGGATACCGTCGAAGCCGGACAGAGGATTGCTCTCGTTGGATCGAGCGGCAATAGTGAAGACCCTCATGTGCATTTCGAAGTATGGCGGGTTGTCGACCCGTTTTCTGGAACGTGCTCTGAATCGCAGTCGCTCTGGCGCAATCAGCCAGTGTATCGCAATGATCTGCGGGTGATCGATGCGGGACTCACAACATGGCCGCCTTCACTCGACACACTTCGTGAGCGACCTCCCACGGTGTCGACAATTGTGCAGTCGGACTCCTCGATTACCGCATGGGCACTTGCACAGGGACTTCGCTCAACAGACAGGTATAAAATCGTCTGGCTCGCCCCTGATGGCACGCAGTGGTTTTCCTTCGAGGCTGATGCTGGACGAGAATCAAACTACATGTATTGGTGGTCGTGGATCCGACGTCCCGATGTTAATGGACGATGGAATGTGGTCATCACAGTGAACGCCAAGGAGGTCTACAGAGCATCCTTCGACGTCACAGGCGTTGTAGGTGTTCCAGAGGGTAAGATGGCCTCGTACAGTCTCGAGCAACATCGGGACGTCATCCGTGTTCACAGTGTGGCGCCGGTGCAGGTTGAGGTATACAACATGCGTGGTGTGATTTGCGCACGACATGATCTTCATTCCACTGTCGGTGCATTCGTCTTGCCCGAGGCAACTGGGGCATATCTCGTTGTCGTGCGACGCGGATTGCAGATCGTTGCTCGGAGCGTCGTGTCTAGAACAGAATAAGTACGTCTAACGATCAACACTTGCGGGGGCAGGTCAATGGGTTTCGTTGTAACGATGACTATCGCAGTGCTATTGGGACAGTGCATTGCAGTTTGCCAACCATCCACGTTGCTCTACTACGTCTCGGGTCGCCCTAATGAGCATGGAATCTGGGTTTCACGTGAGATGCCCGACGGGAAGTATCAGCGTGGCACAAAGGTGCTCCTTGATGGGAAGTTCGACGGCAACGCGGTCGATCCTGATCTGGTGATGTTGCCCGATGGACGTCTGCGGATGTACTACTTCAAGGGCTACTTCGTGTCGCAGCCCCCTCCCAACGCTGGCCCCAGTCCAATCTTCAGCGCTGTCAGCACAGATGGTGTGAACTTCACCATCGAGCAACAGGTGTTTGCGTACGACAACATCTTTGATCCGTCGGTGATTGCTCTTGGAGGTAACGAGTACCTGATGGCATGTACCCAGATGGGTAACATGTCGGTTAACACGGTACTCGCACGAAGCAACGATGGTGGTGCAACATTTACCTATGAGGCAACACTCCAGAATACTGGTGTGCCTGAGTTACATCGATTCGATGATGGCACAGTTCGCTTGTACTATGGCGGACCAGATGGCATCATGAGCAAGACGTCGCAGGATCGTGGCAAGACATGGACGCAAGAGCCTGGTTCGCGCTGCAAGGGGCAAGGGTTCATCGGCGACCCTGGTGTGTATCAATCAGATGATCAATCGTGGTGGTTGTTTGTCAAGGGGTTCAACGGCACCAACAATCAGCGTCCGTCCGGACATAAGATTCAGCGTGCTCGCAGCACTGACCGCGGTATGTCGTTTGCCATAACCGATCAACTCGTGCTCGATAGTGCCAGCGTACCCGAAGGCATTGCCTTCACATCACGTTGTGAGATCTCGCAGCAAGCTGCACCCCAAACGGTATGTACCGGCGATAATGCCACGTTCTCACTCACAATGGACACTGCCGGAATTGGGTCGATCTCGTATCGCTGGTATCGCGGCACAACACGTCTTTCGGATGATGCGCGGTATCGTGGGTGTACCACACCTATGCTTACTATTGACAACGTTGGTGCAAGTGATGTCGGCGACTATAACTGTCATGTAACAATGTCAGTCGTAACAATAGCGGTGCGCTCGATCATCTCGACATCTGCGATGCTCACGCTGCGTCCAATGCCTGCGATTACGTCCAACCTTGCAGATACAACCACCACTACAGTTGGATCGACGGTGACATTGCGTGTCGAAGGGTCGGGTGCTGCACCAACGTGGCAATGGTATCGCAATGACACTCCGATTGCAGGTGCAACGGGCAGCGAACTTGTAGTGCAGAATGTGCAGATGACTAATGATGGTGAGCGGTACTTCGCAGAGTTGTTGGACCAGTGCGATACGGTACGCTCGAGCGTAACCGTGCTGCGTGTCATTGATCCAACCAGTGTTGAAGAACGCACTAATGACGCCATGGTATCGATCGCCCCTCAGCCTGCATGTGATGTCATAACGCTGTTCTTTCCCAAGCAAGCCGCACGTGTATCGCACATTGATCTGCGCGATCACACCGGACGTACCATTCGTACCATGCATGTGCACGGAGAAATGCCGCTCCGTACGACAGTTGTCGACGTGCCGAACGGGATCTATTACTATGTTGGCATTGGAGAGCGGGGCGTTGAGTTTACTGTTCCTCTTATGGTCGTCAGATAGTACAACGGAGTCGTACATGAGCATTGCAAGTTTCTACGGTTCTGTTGCACGTACTGTTGCGCGCATCGCAGGGCGTCCCACCACGTTTGCTGTTGCAGTTGCGAGCATCTTATTCTGGATTGCCTCTGGCCCCCTGTTTGAGTTTAGCGATACGTGGCAACTCGTCATCAATACCGCAACGACGATTGCCACGTTTCTCATGGTGTTCTTGATACAGAGCACGCAGAACCGCGATACTGAGGCCATTCACCTTAAGCTCGACGAGCTCATTCGCGCTACGAAAGGGGCTCACAACCGCATGTTGGATATTGAAGCTCGCGAAGAGCGTGAGTTACTCGACTTGTTGAAGGAGTACTCGAGACTTGCAAAGCAAGCACGAGACGAAAAACCAGAGTACACCTCGGATGCAGATGGACCCGAGGTGTGAATGGTGCCTGTACGGCTAGAATGAATGTGATGTTGTCACGTACATGTGAACGTGCTGGTGGTAGTTTGCGCGATCTATCGAAGAGGTCAATACCATGCATCACGTACTCGTACTCACATTGCTCGCTGTTCTTACGGCAACGAACATCATCGCAGGCGATATTGGCATCTCCGTAACACAGATCGCTGTAGAGGGATTCACAGGACGTCAATCATTTGCCGTCGGCAGGCATGGCTCAAAGGTTGTGTTGATTGGTGGTCGGATGGATGGACTCCATCGACGCCAGCCGCCGCTTGCATTTAGCGCAGATGGCGAACCGCAGACGATCGTTGTCCTCGACCTAGAGCAGAGGAAGTCCTGGTCTGCACCGGTCGCTGGACTGTCGGGCGATGTATTGGATCAGTGGACCTCGACCAATTCCTGTTTCGTTCAGGTCGATTCGATTCTGTACATCATTGGTGGATACGGCATAGCATCATCTGGTGCAGGACATCGTACGCATCCCGTGTGGAGCAGCGTAAATGTTGAGGACCTCATCGATGCCGTTGTTGCTGGTCGACCATACGCACAACTCATCGAGCATGGCACTGGTGATGCGTTCGCAATCACAGGCGGACGTGCTGGTTTCTTTGGCGATACGATCATCACTGTCGGTGGACACCGCTTCGATGGACGCTATAATCCGATGGGTGGCTCGTCGTTTACGCAGGCATACACAAATGCAGTTCGACGCTTCATCATCACAGGGGGACGCCAGTTATCGTTCCTCAACGAGTCTGTAGACCCACTTCATTTACATCGACGCGACTTCAACGTCGTGCCACAGATGTTCCCAGACGGCACACATGGTTATACCGCATTTTCTGGCGTCTTTCGCGTTGGTGTAGATCTGCCATTCCTCGACGCAGTCTCAGTTACGCGCGACACTCATGCCGTTGTGCCAGACTTCGAGCAGTACCTCGCGCATTACCATTGTGGTACTGTACCGGTCTTTGATACACGAGATAGTTCGATGCACACATTCTTTCTTGGTGGCATTGCACAATACCGCGCTAATGGAGCAGGTGCGCTTGAGCGTAACGACAGCGTCCCATTCGTCAACACGATATCTCGTGTGAGTAGAACTCGCAATGGCGTCATGCGCGAGTTTCGTCAGAACGAGACACTGCCTGGTCTGCTTGGTTCGGGTGCGGAAGTTGTGCTACGCGAACAGCCCTCATTGACACGGAACGAGATTCTAACAGTCGGCGCGAGTGATCTTGCGAACAATGCGGTGATAGGTTGGATGATCGGTGGTATTCGCAGCAATGCGCCAAACATCTTTTGGGTGAATGACGGTACGCAGAGCGAGGCCAGTGCGTTCGTCGCAGAGCTGCGTCTGACGTCAACTACAACATCGGTGTTCATTGCGCCATCAGATTCACAGCGCAACGCACCTCCTGGCATCACGACACGTATTGATCAACATCAGCTCACGGTGATTGCATCAGACATTTCAGACGAGGTCGAGATTGGCCTCTTCGACATACACGGACGGTACATTGATCTCGGATGCACTACCAATGTAGGGGGCTCGCAGGCAACGATGAGCTGCTCAATAACGGATCTCCCATCTGGGGTGTACATCGCTGTCGTCATCGACGGCGAACGCACAGCATCAACGTTGCTCTCGCTGCAACGGTAGTGGCCGTTACGCCGCTCGGTTAAGCTTCTGCTCTGCCTCGTACAGGTCGAACGAAATCTGGAGATTCATCCAGAACTCAGGTGTTGTACCGAGCTCGCGAGCGAAGAGAATGGCAGTTTCCGCGGTTACTCCGCGCTTGCCTCGAATGATTGTATTGATGCGCTGAATTGGCACGGCGAGGCGTTCAGCGAACTCAACCTGCGTCATGTTCATAGGCTCGAGAATCTCAGTAAGGAGAATCTCACCTGGATGCACGGGGCGTCGATGTTTCGGAGTCATTATTGTTCCTTGCTTGAAGAGCGCTTTAGTGGTAGTCTACAATGTCCACGTCGTGTACATGACCATTTTTCCACCGGAAGACAATGCGGTACTGGTCGTTGACTCGGATGGAATGAAATCCTGCATAGTTGCCAATCAGTTTTTCTAGGTGATTCCCAGGTGGAACACGAAGATCAAGAAGTTGATGAGCGGCGTTGATCATATCCAGCTTCCGCTGCGTAACTGACCAGATTGCTGCAGGAATCGACCGCGAGTACTTTGTAGAGGATCCGTGGTAGAGATCTTCAGCACACTGCGAGGCAAAGTTGACGATCATTCGCGAATATCTCGATTTAACGGTAACTGTGCAAGTGATAAACCAAAACTATCGTATCTGTGTGAATCCAAGTGTGCTGTTCGGTAACACGCACACACAACGACGTCGATCATCTGATGCACAGAGGGTATACATCCCTGGTGGCAATTCACGCAGTTCGTTGTCGGTGCTGACGTACCGGATGTACGCACCTGTTATGTCATACACACGAGCAGGGTAGGTAAACGCACTCCCTGTATCAGCTGACTCCTGCACGGATGTAATGTGCGATGCGAGTACACGCACGATAGTGTCGGCAATGGCAGCGGGGGTGCCCGGACCCTCGTTTGTGAGTACAACAACACTTGCGCGCAGTGAGGGAACCCATAGAGCTGACGATGTGTACCCGCGTATCTCACCACCATGACCGTAGACAATCTGTCCACCGACCGTGAGACGCCGGATGCCGAGTCCGTACGAGTTAGGTGAGACGAAGGTGGTGAACTCCGACATCGAAGATGGTGAGAGAACTCCTTCGATAAACAGCTGGTGGTAGAACTCCGCATACTGACGAGCCGTTGAGAGCACAGCGCCTGCTGCCCACGCACCGCTCCATTCCGCCATCATTGGCATTGTCGACGCATCACGTCCACCTAACCAGCGATGGGCAAGCTCACCAATGAGTGAATCCTGCGGGTAGAGTCGCATAGAATCAAGTTGCAAGGGCGTGGTGATGTATCGTGCGATAAGTTGGTGCAGTGGCATGCCACCAACGATCTCAGCGATCGTGCCGGCGACAAGGTAATTGGTATTGCAGTAGGCCCACGTGGTGCCCGGTGCCGCAGCAGCTGGTGGAATCATCGCGAGGAGTTCATCGCGCTTCCAGATACGTCGTGGATTTGCGAGTACAGAGTCACGGTATGCTTGGCCCCCTGCATACTCACCAAGTCCACTTGTGTGATTGAGGAGTTGGCGCACGGTAATCGTTGAATCGATGTGTGGATGCGGCGGTAGGTGCATCGACACAGCATCGTCGAGGTCGAGCAGACCTTCCTCTTGCATGCGGAGCAGGACTACGGCGATGATCGTCTTCGTGTTGCTGCCGATAGCAAGCACCATGTCATCAGTAACAGGGCGACCATCATACGACAGCCCAGCACATGGTGTGTAGCGCTGTCCGTTCCACACCACAGCAGCGGATACGCCTTGGATGTTAAGACGCTGTTGTACGGCATCTACCGCATCCTGCAGTTTCTTCTTAAGAAGCTCATCGGATGTTGCGTGCGTCAGGGTGATGCATGCTAGCGCAAGAGAGACGCCAAGGTGTCTGAAACGAATCATCATTACGGGATCTAGGAGTGGAATGCCTTGGATAAGATACACGAGTAGGTGGTTTAAAAGACATCGTTCGAAGATGTCCTTTGTACTTTTGCGCCCGTTCTATGCACGGTTACTATCACCATCAAGGAGTCTGAGTTGATTGCTAGGGGAAGTGCGCTCATTGCGAGTGCTGTAGGTTTGTTGTGTGTATGTGCAGGTAGCGTCGGAGCATCGACGCATTGGAGTGATGCGCGAGTAGCAGAGGATTCACTCAAGCGCGATACAGCGGTGTATAGCATGGCGCCGGTCACGGTGATTTCGAGCATATCGCGGATGGATCCGATCCATGCGCCGTTCAGTCTGGCTGTGATTCGTCCGGCAGACTTACAAGCGCAGCCAGTTCGTGCACTCAGCGACGCGCTCGCATATGTGCCGGGCGTTGATCTGCGTCAGCGCGGACCACTTGGCGTACAGAGCGACATTGCTATTCGTGGTGGAAACTTCGAACAGACGGCGGTGATGATCGATGGTATGCGTCTCAATGACGTGCAGACAGGACATAACTCATTCAACGTTCCATTCCTTCCCGGTGATGTTGAACGTATCGAAGTAGTAAAGGGTGGTGCTGCACGTGCACTGGGCGCTGGTGCGATGGACGGCGCAGTGAACATTGTGCTCAAGA
>CAYXKK010000016.1:0-33638 GCA_964465685.1 uncultured Melioribacter sp. | reverse complement strand
GCTATATGTGGACATAACACCACCACAGCTGCTACACCACGGCAATTCCCTATCTTTGTGGCTTGCACTAACCCATTCGCAGATAAGGATATGGCTCTACACGACCGCTCAGATTTTCGCAACATCGCAATCATCGCCCACGTTGACCACGGGAAGACAACCCTCGTTGACCACATGCTGCGTCAAAGCGGCACGTTCCGCGACAACCAAGTTATTGCCGAACGGGTGATGGACTCGAATGATCTCGAGCGCGAAAAAGGTATCACCATCATGGCCAAGAACGCGGCCGTGCGTTGGAATACCTACAAGATCAACATCGTCGACACGCCTGGTCACTCCGACTTCGGTGGTGAAGTGGAACGTGTGTTGTCGATGGTTGATGGCGTGCTCCTCCTCGTAGATGCTGCCGAAGGTCCGCTCCCGCAAACACGCTTTGTGTTGCGCAAGGCGCTGGACATGGGGCTGAAGCCAATCATTGTGATCAACAAGATCGACCGCAGTGATGCACGTCCGCAAGAGGTGCTCGATGAGATCATGGAGCTCTTCATTAATCTCGGTGCATCCTACGAGCAGCTAGACTTCCCAATCATCTATGCGATTGGCAAGCTGGGTGTAGCAAAGGCGAAGCTCGAAGATGAAGCAACGTCGCTTGATCCTCTCTTCGAAGCAGTGGTGCGTCATATCCCGCCACCAAAGGTCGACACGGACGTGCCATTTGCGATGGTCATCAGCGCGCTGGCCTGGTCGGACTACGTTGGTCGTATCGCGATCGGTCGCATCATTGAAGGCTCGGTCAAGGTCGGCGACAACGTCAATCTCATCAAGCCTGACGGTAGCCGCGAATCAAGTCGCATCACGAAGATGTACGTCCACGAAGGCATCACACGTGCTGAAGTAGAAGAAGCCTCCGCTGGTGAGATCATCGCGCTCTCAGGATTTGAGAACGTCTACATCGGCGAAACGATTGCCGATTCGTCGCGCACAGAGCCCCTTTCGTACGTCAACATCGAAGAGCCAACAATTGCCATGTACTTCATGGTGAATACGTCGCCGCTTGCTGGTCGTGAAGGTAAGTTTGTTACAACGCCAAAGATTCGTGAGCGCCTTTACCGTGAGCTGCGCAATAACGTGTCGCTGCGTGTCGACGATACGGATTCACCAGACGTGTTCAAGGTGTCTGGTCGTGGCGAGCTTCAGCTTGCAATCCTCATCGAAACCATGCGCCGTGAAGGCTATGAGTTTGCTGTTTCCCGTCCGGAGGTTCTCTTCCGTCGCGACGAGAAGGGCACGCTTGTAGAGCCGATTGAGCACGTTACCGTTGACGTACCACAAGATCACGTTGGAACAGTTATCGAGAGTCTTGGTCGCCGTAAGGGCGAGATGACTGCGATGACGCCGAGCAACGACAGCGTCCGCTGTGAGTTCCTCGTCCCAGCACGTGGGTTGATTGGATTCCGCACGGAGTTCCTCACCTCAACACGCGGTGAAGGCATCATCCACCACACGTTCGATTCGTATCAGCCATTCAAGGGAGCAATTAGCGGTCGTTCCCGTGGCGCCCTCGTGTCGATGGAAACAGGCCAGGCAACTGCCTATGCACTGGAAATGGTGCAAGCGCGAGGCACGCTCTTCATTGAGCCGGGTCAACCGGTATATGAAGGTCTGATCATCGGAGAGAACGCACGCGAAGAAGACCTCAGCGTGAATGCCTCACGCACAAAGCACCTGACCAACATGCGTTCAAGCGGTTCAGATGGTCTGGTTCGTCTCGAAGCACCACGTCAGCTCTCACTCGAACAATGCATTGAATTCCTCGAAGACGATGAGCTGCTCGAGGTAACGCCAGCATCAGTTCGTATGCGCAAGAAAATTCTTGACACCACAATGCGTCAACGTGCCAAGAAGCGCGAAGCCGCTGCAATGGAGTAACTGTTCTGAAGGGTGAGTGTTGATGCAACGTCGTCCTATCATCGTACGTGGAATGGCACTGGCTGGTATGCTCTGCGGGATTGTTTTCGCCACAGAGGCAGCTATTGGAACGCAAGATCCAGTGCTGCTGCGTGTTCGTGTCAGCAAGGGTGATGCGTTTCGCTATGCATTATCCTCAACGACAACCCAGGATATGACGGTCGCGATGAACGACATCACCAACGAAGTAACGTCGGCGATGAAGATCGGATTCGTTGTCAATGATGGGGCGCTCGACCGTGCAGATGTTACTGCGACAATCTCTGATGTCACAAGCTCCGTGCGTGTTCGCGGCATGGATGATCTTGGCGTAGGGCGTGACACGACAATGCGACTGACACAGTTCGACGGAGTCACGATGCGCTTCACGATGGATCAATTCGGTCGCGCATCAAAGGCATCATCGTCACTCGATGGTAGCGCATCTGCGTTTCTCTCGTCGATGAAGGTATTCGAACGCTTCTCCTCCTACTTGCCAAAGGATCCTATCTCTCCAGGGGGCACGTGGACGATCACAACCACAGACACAACTGCCGCACCAACAGGATCAGGTGACGTTCGTACGACGGTGACTATGCAGTTCACCTATCGTGGCATCCGCGATACGCTCGGTATGCGCTGTTGGGTGATCGATGCAGCGTCGACATCGCTGCAGCAAGAAGGTACGATCACGACCAACGGACTCGAGCTCGAACTCGAAGGAAGCGGTCAGTCGTCAGGTACGTCGTTCCTCGAAGTTGCCAATGGAATGGTTGTTGCGTACAACGGCAAGCTTGCGATGCAGACTCAGATGTCACTCAGCGGACAGCAGTCGATGGTTGTACCAGTGGCAACAACGATGACCTATCAGATGTCACGCATAACGGAGCGGCGTTGATGAAGCGGCTTGCTGTAGCCATCATCATTGTGCTCGGCGCCACCGCACTGCAAGCACAATTCCAGATAGCCCCAGGGGGCACACCTCGCCCTCTCGGGAAAGACACAATCTGCTTTCGGTATGATTTCCGAGCTGGTGATACACTGACATATGACATGCAGGCATACGACAGTGTCGCATTCAATAAGGGGGCAAGCGAGCCCTTCCGCAAACAGCGCGTTGAACGTATTCGCGTGATCTGTGACAGTGTAAGCTCTACTGGACTCATGTACCTGTCACGCCAACTCCTCGCGGCGCGGGAGGAGAATTATCGTCTGACAGCCCCCTACGATACTACACGTCGAGCGACTCATCCATGGACATCCCGAATTCATCGTGTCGCCATCGATACCCTTGGCCATCGCGAGCGTGTGTCCATGCATGACGAACTTCGTGGCGGTGTCTCGCCAGGCGGGATCTTCCACCCTCAGCTCTTCCCCATTATCGACACATCGTGCGGTCGCCAAAATCAAACGTGGCTGGCGATCGATACTGTCCTCCTCGTTGAAAATGCATCCCCTAGCCCAGTCCTCGTGCAACAGAACTACTGGCGTGTGCTTGACGTGCTTGATACCCTTGGGAGGAGCGTAAAGCGGATCCAGTACACGCAGTCGGGTACTGGTGCGTACGAAGTGACCGGTTCCGATGTAAACACTCGTGTGACGTCAGTGTTTGCTTCCTTCGGTGTTTGTACATTTGATCGAAAGCTCAACGTACTTCTGCACCAATACGTGACGTCTGAGATCAAGTTTACAATGCAGTCGGCGGGTCAGGAGCTAGCGGGCAAGCATTATGTTACTGCACAGTACAGCCTTCGCTCCATCAAGAGTCGTGATCCACGGCGTCGTTGGAATGCTCCGAAGTAACGCAACTTTGTACATGTCGGCGCGTATGCGTCGCCGCTCACTCTTGACGTCGTTATTCCAACTCTTCAGGGCATCCCTTGTTTATGACCGTTGCTCGTCACCTCTGTGTTGGCCTCACATTGCTCCTCGCGTTGCAGATCACCTCTGCCCAGGAACGCGGTGCGAAGCGTCTGACCTTGAAAGAGTGCATTCGTATTGGCATTGACAACAGCTTCGACTTGAGAGAAACCTACGCATCGTCCCGTGCCGCCGGAGCAAATCTCACGCAGGCCTTTGGTGCATATCTCCCGTCGGCCGACGTGTCTGCGAACTACTCCCGACAGCTGACGAATCTGCGTGAGCAGTTCTCGATCGTGAACGGCGTGCCAATTGTTGGTCAGCCCCTTCCTAATACCTACGCCATGAACGGTCAGATGAACCTGACATTGTTCAATGGGTTTCGACGTGAGGCGCAATACGATGCAGCTCGCAGTTCGGTCGAAGCTGCCTCTGAGGACATACGAAGCAATCGCCTCTCAATCGCCTTTACCGTAACACGGAATTACATTGACGTATTGCGCAAGCAGCAGATCGTCGCTGCACGTGAAGAGAATCTTGCCCTCAGCAAGGCGACGTATGATCGCATTGTTGCACTGAAAGAAAATGGACGAGCAACGATTCAACAAGTAATGTCGCAGGAGACAGAGCTTGCGAACCAAGAAGTCTCCGTTGTTACGGCGCAGAACGACCGTGATGTTGCAAAGGCGACATTGCTCGCATCCATGAGCGTCAATCCAAGTCAGTCAATTGACATTGATCCTGAGTCACTCGCAGGAGACGTGTCAGCATCGACGGTGGAAGCGTTCCGCGCACGCGTTGGACCCGAGCCTGTGGCTATTCAGCGTGCGTTCGAAACACGTCCAGATGTCTCTTCGTCACAGATACGCGTTGATGCCGCGAAGTCAGATATCACAACCGCAGAGTCGGGCTACTGGCCAACGCTCACGGCTGTAGGTGGATACACGTGGCGCAACTTCACCATCGCCGACTTCGATCGTCAAGGTCAAGTCTACGTCGGACTTAACATTCGCGTGCCCGTGTTCGATCAGTTTACGACGAACGCAAACATTGAGAATGCGAACCTCTCCCTTACGCGACAGCAGATGGCACTTGCGCGTCTCCAAAACGATGTCCGCACGAATATTCGAAGTGCGTACCTCCAGCTTGCAGCGGCAGAAAAGGGGCTCGATATCACCGAGCGCGCATTGAAGGCCGCGCTCATGAGCTTCAATGCTGTACAAGAGCGATTCACCGTCGGTTCTGCAACATTACTCGACGTACAAACAGCGAATAATCAGCTCATCACTGCGCGCGTAAATCGCGTCACGGCAGTATATGCCTATCACGATGCTGCGACCTTCGTTGAATTTACCATTGGCACTTACGGAGATCAGTAAACATGGCAAAGAAGCGCTCCCGCAAGGGACTCATCATCGGCCTTGTTGTTCTTGCACTACTTATCACGGGAACGGTCGTTTTCCTGATTCGCTCAGGCAACGAGGGTCCGATCCTGGTAAGTGTTGAGCCAGCGGCAACGCGGACAATTACGCAGACCGTCAGTGCGATTGGCAAGCTACAACCCGAGCACATGGTAAAGATCTCATCTGAAGCTAGCGGTGAGATCATTTATCTCGGCGCAAAGGATGGCGACATGGTAAAGGAGGGGCAGTTGCTGGTTCGCATTCGCCCAGATATTCTTGAGTCGCAACTCGCCCAAACCCGCGCCGCAACTGATGCTGCTCGCATGGCAATTACCATAGCTAAAGCTGAACTTGATCGCTCAGACGCAGACCTCAAGCGTGTAACGGAGCTCTACAAAAAGGAGTTTGCCACGAAGGAAGAGTTCGATCGCATCAAGGCAACGTACGAGTCAGCTGCAGGACGGTATGCGCAATCACGCTCTGAATACGAACGTTCACAAGGCGCGCTCCAACAAACGCAAGCATCAGCAAGCCGCACATTGATCTATGCTCCAATGAGTGGCACGGTAACGTACCTCGGCGTTGAAGTTGGAGAAAAGGTTGTGGGTGTGGCACAGATGCAGGGCACGGAGATGATGCGTATCGCCAATCTCGACACCATGAATGCGTGGGTAGATGTTGACGAAAATGATGTAGCCCTGATCAACATTGGCGACACAGCTCGTGTCCGAGTTGACGGTCTCCCGAACACCACACTGCGCGGCGTAGTCTACGAGATTTCACACTCGGCGACAGTCAGCGCTGCTGGCACGCAAGAAGAAGTCGTGAACTTTCAGGTTCGTATTCGACTGATCGATCGCGACACGCGAATGCGTCCGGGCATGTCATGCAATGTTGAAATTGAAACAGAGACAAAATCAGATGTGCTGAGTGTTCCGATTCAATCGGTCACGGTTCGACAAGATGCTGAAGTTGAGAAGAATGACGAAGATCCGCGTGTACAGCAGAAGAAGCCGGCCGGTTCGGGATCTACACGTCCACAGAGCATCGTTTGGATCTACAACGGTTCGTCGGTTTCTTCACGTAGCGTAGCAACTGGTATCAGCGACGATGGCTACATCGAGATTCTGAGTGGACTTAAGCCCGGAGAGAAGATTGTGGCAAGTCCCTACCAAGCAATCAGCAAGCTTCTTACCAACGGAGCACCTGTGCGCGTTGAAGATCCCGCAGCACGGAAGGAACGCTTCCGTCAACTACGGCAGCAACAATGAGTCAGCCCATCATCGAAATCGCCAACCTCGTCAAGCGATACGAAATGGGTGACGAGGAAGTATTCGCACTTCAGGGTGTGACGCTTACCATAGCACGCAATGAATACGTCGCGCTCATGGGTCCATCTGGCTCCGGAAAGTCGACGCTGATGAACATGCTGGGATGTCTCGATACACCAACGTCCGGCACATATCTCTTCAATGGCGAGAATGTGAACGACATGGATGATGATGACCTCGCAGAGATTCGTAATCGCGAGATTGGATTCGTCTTTCAGACATTCAACCTACTCCCACGTGCAACAGCGCTGCAAAACGTCGAGCTCCCACTTGTGTATTCAGGGATGTCGAAGACAGACCGTATGCAACGCGCAACACTGGCACTTGAGCGAGTTGGCCTGTCGGATCGCATGGACCACCGACCAAATGAGCTCTCCGGCGGACAGCGTCAACGCGTAGCTATAGCGCGTGCACTCGTCACGTCGCCAAGTATCATCCTTGCCGACGAGCCAACAGGAAATCTTGATTCGAAGACTGGGCAGGACATCATGCGTCTGTTCGGTGAACTCTGGCGCGGTGGAAACACCGTGATCCTCGTAACACATGAAGAGGACATTGCACGTCATGCACACCGTATCATCCGCCTGCGCGATGGACGTATTGAATCCGATGAGGTAAGTCCAAATGCTCCGCTGGCCTGAGCTCCAAGAGTCATTCCGCATCGCGACCTCGTCGCTACGCGTGAACCTCCTTCGATCAATCCTGACAACTGCAGGTGTGGTCGTAGGTGTGGTGCTCGTTGTGCTCATGGGATGGACAATCAACGGTCTTGATGCTGTGTGGGAACAAACGATTTCCATCATCGGCAAGGACATGATGTACATCGACAAGTGGAATTGGGCAGGGGGCGGCAACTGGCGCAAGATGGAAGCACGATCGAACATTACCCTCGATCAAGCACTCATTCTTCAACAGCGCATGGAATCTGCAGAAGAGATCATTCCGCTCATTCGCAAGTGGGGTGGCTCCGTTGCTCTGGGCAATACCAGCATTCGCTGCTCGGTCACAGGCACCACCGCTGCCTACGGAAACACCGCAGCCGGTACAACACTCGCAGGACGGTTCTTCAACGACATTGAAGAACGGAGTGCCGACAACGTCGTGGTGATTGGCTTTAACATCAACAAGACGCTCTTCCCTGGTCAGTCAGCAATCGGACAGTCCATCAAGATCGCAGGCATCCCCTATCGCATTGTCGGTGTAATTGAAAAGCGCGGATTCCTATTCATGGATTTCGTCGACAATGAAGTGTTCATTCCGCTGCACGCATTTCGCGGCGCGTATGGTTTTGTTGGACGCAGCTTCTCTGTTGGCATCAAGGCCGGCAATGAACGTCTGCTCGACATTGTGCGCGACGAAGCAACCGGACACATGCGATCGATCCGCAACGTTTCGCCGGAAGCGGAAAGCGACTTTTCGATTAACGAAATGAAGGCGTTCGACCAACAGGCTAAGAATATTCGCGTGGGCATCTGGGTTGTTGGCATGGGGCTCACATTACTTGCATTCGTCGTTGGCTCGATCGGCATCATGAACATCATGTTCGTATCGGTTACAGAGCGCACAAAAGAGATTGGCGTACGCAAGGCAATTGGTGCACGTCGTTCATCGATCTTGCTACAGTTCCTCATTGAATCTGCACTTCTGTGTCTAACGGGCGCTGTGATTGCCTTCCCTATCGCACAGCTGTTGGTAGGCTCAGCCCGATTCCTCGCTGTATCGGTGTTTGAGCTCGACTGGGCCTCGGTGGTAAGTCCAATCATTCCGCTCGACTTGTTGGGTATTGCTGTTGGTGTATCAATAGTCGTTGGACTACTTGCAGGACTTTTGCCAGCTTTGAAGGCGTCTGGTCTCGATCCTGTGGAGGCGCTGCGATCTGAATGAACGCATTTGAATCCATATCGATTGCCGTCGATGCCGTCCGAGCGCAAAAGCTCCGGTCGAGTCTTACACTGCTAAGCATAGGCATTGGCGTGTTTGCCATTATCGCATCAACGTCAATCATGAGCACGTTGCAGCAGGCAGTCAACGGACAATTGGCAGATCTCGGTGAGAACTCCATTTTGATTCAACGCACACCAACGATCAACTTTGGCACAAACTGGGCCAAGATGCGCAAGCGCAAGAACATCACGTACGCTCAGGCGCAGCAGTTCCGTGATCGCATGACGTCGACGCGACTGATTTCTATCAGCAACACGTCGCCGGCGTACACGATCAAGGCAGGGTTAGAATCAACAAATCCTGATGTGTCGCTCATTGGTATCGACGATTACTATTTCTCGGTCAACAGCGTGTCGATCGCCGAAGGGCGTTCCTTCACGGAATCGGAAGTTGTGCTAAGTCGTCGCGCAGCAATCGTTGGCGTCGACGTCGTCAAGTCATTGTTTGGAGCTGGTACCGCTCTTGGCAAGACCATCACGATCAAGAACCAAGAGTTTGATGTTATCGGCGTTCTCGAGCCACGCGGTGGTGTGCTCGGTCAGAGTCAAGACAACCGTGTCTTGATCCCTATCACCGTGTTCAATCGTTACTACACGTCCGAGTGGGATGCCAGTGTTGATATCTCTGTCAAGGCAGAGTCGAAGTTCACTCTTGAATCAACATTTGACGAAGCAGTCGGCATCATGCGTGCTTTGCGTGGTGTAAAGCCGTGGGATGACAACAACTTTGAGATTGATACGAACGATGCACTCACCGGACAGTTTAGCGGGTTCTCATCAGCACTGCTGATCGTTGCATGGATAAGCGGACTTGGTGCGCTGATCGCCGCAGGTATCGGCATTATGAACATGATGCTTGTGAGTGTGCGTGAACGTACGCGCGAGATTGGCGTGCGAAAAGCGCTCGGCGCACGCAAGCGTTGGATCATTCGCCAATTCCTGATCGAGAGCATCACGCTCTGTCAGCTGGGTGGCGTAACGGGAATGGTGGGCGGACTCGTCTCGTCGTGGGCCGTCACGGAGATCCTGCGTGGAACAATGCCGAACCTCACCTACGTGATGCCGTGGGGCACAGTCGCCTTCAGCATCATCATCTGCACGATGATTGGCATCGCATTTGGACTGTACCCCGCATGGCGCGCTGCCACGCTCGACCCTATCGAAGCATTACGATACGAATAAGCCGTCCATTGCCAGAGCCGTCGTAACTTGTCCGCATGTACGGCCGCCTCATCGCACCAGAGATCGAGGAACTCATTGCGGCACGCGACTTCACGACGATTCGTGACGTCGTTCTGGATTGGGAACCTGTTGAACTCGCAGACCTACTTGCCGATCTCCGTGAGGAGAGTCGGGTGGTCGTCTTCCGTCTACTCCCGAAAGACATAGCAGCCGAATCGTTCTCCTACTGCGAGTTCGATACGCAACAAGAACTGCTGCATGATATGGCTCGGGAAGAAGTCGGCGCGCTCCTCAACGACATGTCGCCGGACGACCGTACACAGCTGTTCGAGGATCTCCCTGGCAATGTCGTTTCCGAGTTAATCAACTCGCTCAGCGCAGAAGAGCGCAGCATTGCCCTCGCGTTGCTTAACTGGCCTGAAGATTCCGTCGGACGTCTGATGACACCCGACTATGTGATCATCAAGAAGCATTGGTCTGTCCAACAGGCTCTCGATCACGTACGTAACTACGGCAAGGATTCCGAGACGTTGAATTACCTCTACGTCACGGAACACGGTACGCTCATCGACGACATTCACATCCGTGAAGTCCTCCTAGCGAGCCCTGATACGCGCATCAGCGAGATCATGGACGACAAGGTCGAATCACTGCTTGCAACAGATGATCAAGAGACGGCAGTTCTTGCGTTCAAACGACTCGACCGCTTTGCACTACCTGTCGTCGACATCGACAACAAGCTTCTTGGCATCATCACGCTCGACGACGTACTCGACGTTGCTGAAGAACAAGCAACCGAAGAGATGCAACGATTCGGTGCTGTTGAAGTGCTCGATGAACCATACATCGATGTGCCACTGCTAGAACTCGTGCGCAAACGTGCAACGTGGCTCGTAGTGCTGTTCTTAGGGGGCTTCCTCACCGCCACCGCGATGTCGGCATTCGCGACCACAATTGATAGCGCCGTCATTCTCGCGCTCTTCCTTCCGCTGATTATCTCGTCGGGAGGTAACTCCGGATCACAGGCCGCAACGCTTATCGTGCGTGCACTCGCACTCGGCGAGGTAACACTCAGCGATTGGTGGAAGATCATGCGTCGCGAAATCGCAGTTGGTTTTATACTCGGACTCGTCCTCGGCGTCCTCGGATTCATGCGTATCGTCGTCGGACACTCACTAGACGGCACGTATCATCATGAGTCGACGCTGATCATCGCAACGGTGATCGGACTCTCACTCATCGGCATCGTGATGGCTGGCACAATTGCTGGTTCAATGTTGCCATTGCTGATGAAACGTCTGGGATTTGATCCAGCTGCATCAAGCGCACCATTCGTCGCAACGTTTAGCGACGTCACAGGCATCGTGATCTACTTTACGATCGCAACACTTTTACTGCGTGGTATCCTGCTCTGACCAGGAACTCAACACTGCTGCCAGCGACAAGCAAAGGCATGATCGTAGCAAACATCATCAGACCATTACCATCGGCCGATGGTGCGGTGACGCTGATGATTCCGAACCCTATCATCCCTGCGACGGCAATTGACAACAGCGCTGGTACAACGATCAATGGTGTCCATCCCGGACGTAGTGCTGCGAGCATGCCGGGCACGAACAACGCAGGTCCAGCCGTAAGCCACAATGCTATGAGCGAGAGATTCTGTTGAAGGGGCTGATGATGAGGACCCCAGATGAGCGGCACCCACTGTAATAGGCTCCAGACGCCTCCTGCTACAAAAACAAGCGTAACACCCCATTGCGCGATACGTCCACCACGTGATTCCGTGCGAGCAACTGCTGCGTAGCCGAAGAGGAACATCACCGCACCATAGGCGAGTGCATAGAGTCCATACTCGCCGGTGAAGAACATAGCTACTGCATAGAATGCATTCGTTACCCCAATGCGTATCGCTGGCGCTCCAACAAGCCGCGTGTATGCACGCGCGCGATCGAGGTCGGGACGATCTGTTGGCACCATGTGTGCCTCCTAGAAAACGTTGTACACGATCAGTGATGCAACGTAGGCCATAGCGAACGTGATTCCAAACGCAAGCGCTGGCCACTTCCATGAACCTGTCTCCCGTTTCATGATGGCCATGGTGCTGATGCACTGAAGTGCAAACACGTAGAACGCGAGAATCGACAATCCTGTGCGCAATGGAATACGTTCCTGCAGAACTTCTCGCAGAGGAGCATCAGACTCTGCAACATCGGCTGCATAGATCTGCCCCATTGCGCTGACAAACGTTTCGCGTGCTGCGTACGAGCTCAACACACCTAACGTAATGCGCCAATCAAATCCAAGTGGTGCGAAGATCGGTTGAATCGTCCGACCCAGGTCTGCTGCATACGAGTTGTCGAGTTGGTATTGCTGCTGTTGCAGCTCGGTCATTGATGGGTCGGGCTGCGTACGCGGCAACTCCGTAAGAATCCACAGTGCGATTGAGAACGCGAGAATCACCGTGCCTGCGGTTGCGACAAAGTCGCGCGTGCGATTGACCATCGTGACGCTGATACTCTTGAGTGACGGCACGCGATACGGAGGGAACTCGATCATGAACGGCACCACAGCCCCACGGAACAACGTGCGCTTGAGCACGAGCGCGACGAGCAGTCCGCTCAATGCACCAATGGCGTACAGACCAGCCATCACAGCTGCTTGCAGCGAGAATCCACCAAGCACTGTTGCAGCAGGCACAACTGAGCTGATCAGCAACGTGTACACGGGCAAACGCGCAGAGCACGTCATCAGTGGTGTTGCCATGATCGTTGCCATGCGATCGCGGTACGACGGAATAATCCGCGCCGACATGATACCCGGAATAGCGCAGGCGAACGATCCCAACAACGGAATGAATGAGCGTCCCTGCAATCCGAACACACCCATTGCACGATCAACCAAGAACGCAGCTCGCGCAAGGTAGCCGCACTCTTCAAGGATTGTCACCAGAACGTTAAGGATAATGATCTGCGGTAGGAAGACGAGGATCGATCCGACACCGCCAAGGAGCCCCTTGACCACAAACGAACGAAGAAGATCGTTGCTGATCCACTGTGCCGCAATATCAGAGATAAGTGCCATCATGGAATCGATACCATCCATGAGCGGTTGCGCCCAGGAGAAGATCGATTGGAAGAACAACGCCATTACAACAATGAACACCAAGGGTCCGCCCACCGGATGCAACACGATACGATCAAGCCATGTGGTTGCAGCATCGGTGCGACCACGAACCACGACTTCATCAAGCACTATGCGCGCCCATGCTGCGCGATCTTCTACGGATGCTGTGCCAACATCAACAGACGTTGGAACTACAGCTGCATTCGACATCAGGGCATCACGAAGTTCGCCTATGCCAAGCCCCTTTGTACCAACCACCGGAAGCACAGGAACACCAAGTCGGTGATGCAGCGTGATATCATCGAACACGCCACCGCGCGCCTTCACAGCATCGACCATCGTCGCAACAACAAGCATTGGGACACCGAGCGTTGAGAGCTCTGCGAACAATGCGAAACACTTCGATGGATGGTCGGCACTCATCACGTGCACGATCACATCAGGACGTGGGATCGATGGGTGCGTACCGCGTAGAACGTCGATCGACAGCTGCTCATCTTCAGACGCGGCCGTCAGACCATAGATTCCTGGGAGATCAATGAGTGACAACGTTGTCGAACCATCACGCAGTGTTCCCACCATCGGCTCAACTGTAACGCCCGGAAAATTGCCGACGCGTTGTTGAAGGCCGGTGAGTTCATTGAAGAGTGTCGACTTGCCAACATTCGGCACGCCCACAACGGCAACAGTCTTGGTCGACATTATGCCTCCACGTAGATGCGGAGCTCGCTGGTTGGACGCACACCCAAACGTGACACGTCCAATGCCACTTCAAGCGGTCCGCCAAATGGCGCTTTGCGGATGATCGTACACCACGCTCCAGGCACCATGCCCAACTCCATCACACGCCGCGTATGCGCCGAGTCGCCCTCGAGCGACACGATGCGGCACCTAGTGCCAACTGGAACATTTTGAAGGAGTTGCATCATGTTATTTGGATTTAGTCCAAAGTTACGGAATTGTACATTGCAAATACTTTTGACATTTTGTCAAATGCTTCGTTCCCTCTACGTCGATCTCAACTCGTATTTCGCATCGGTTGAGCAGCAGTTGGATCCATCCCTTCGCGGACGTCCGGTGGCTGTTGTGCCTGTGATGACCGATACAACGTGTGCGATTGCAGCATCGTATGAGGCGAAGAAGTTTGGGGTGACAACGGGCACAATCATCGCAGATGCAAAGGTCAAGTGTCCGGACCTCGTACTCGTGCATGCCAAGCACACGGTGTATGTCGAAATGCACCATCGCATTATTGATGCCGTCGAACGTGTGATTCACGTCAAACGTGTTGCATCCATCGACGAAATGGTGTGCGATCTCACGGGCTCCGCACGCGATCGCGAACGTGCACTCGGAATCGCGCGTGATGTGAAGGACTCGATCTATGAGCATGTTGGAAGTGAAATGCGGTGCAGCATCGGCATCGCACCCAACGATTATCTCGCGAAGACCGCAAGCGACATGCAGAAGCCGGACGGATGCGTTGTGCTCGATGATGACGATCTCCCCCATCGGCTGCATGAACTTCAGCTACGCGATCTCTGTGGTATCGGTCGCAACATGTATGCCCGACTCTGGAAGCACGGGATTTACACGGTCGAGATGCTCTGTTCCGCAACACCACGGCAACTGCGCGATGTATGGGGCGGCATCGAAGGCGAACGAATGTACGCGCGATTGCGCGGCGAAGACGTGCCGCTGCCGCCAACGCAGAAGTCAACGGTCGGACACTCTCATGTGCTCGAGCCGGAGTTTCGATCACGAGAGGGGGCGATCAGCGTCTTACACCGTCTTGTGCAGAAAGCCGCGATGCGCCTGCGCTCGTACGAGCTTGTGTCAGGGCGCATCGATGTGAGCATCCGCTTCCGTTGCGGCACGCGATGGAAACACGGCATGAACCTCGCTGCAACCCAAGACGTGGTGCAATTCACGCACGCACTGAGTCGGTTGCTGGTCGATGTCCCACACGACCGTTCACCGTTAAAAGTCAGCGTGTCCCTCAACGATGTAGCGCCTCGTGCACAGATTCCTCAACCGCTCCTTGATGATGTGGGACCAGTCCGTGAGCACCTGAACGCATCCATTGATGCGATCAATCACAAGTACGGGAAGAACACGCTATTCGTGGGTACGGCATGGAATGCGCTGCATAGTGCACCAATGCGCATTGCCTTTACGCACATTCCGGATCTCGAACTCGACGACGACGAGTAGTTAGCGAACGAAGTACGTGCGATGATGATTGGTGCGATCCATGGCGTTGTGTGGATGCCCCTTGACATACGGTTGAACGAAGCGGAAATCTTCGTCATTGAGTATGAGCAGCATCGGGGCGTTGTCAATTGCAATCTGCTCTGCCTTGCGATACAACGTCATCCGCTCGGCACGATTCGTTGTCGAGAGCGCACGCTCGAATAGTGCGTCGAACTCTGCATGTTGAAATCGCGTGGAGTTGATCGGTGATGGCTGTGTGGGATCTGGGACGATCCTGCCATAGTACAAGTTGAGGAACGACTCAGGATCGGGATAGTCTGCAACCCAACCGAGACGGAAAAAAGGAGCTTTACCGGCATCGATCGATTCTAGATGCTGCGCGAACTCGACTTGCAGAAGTTTGACAGTGATGTTAAGATGCTCTTTGAGCATCCCCTGAATTGCTTCAGCAATCGATACGTTTCGTCCGCCCCCTGCATTGAGTTGCAACGTGAGCTCCGGGAATCCCCGTCCATTCGGATACCCTGCTTCTGCCATCAACGCACGTGCGCGTGCTGGATCGAATCGGTAGCCGATCACACTATCGGATGCATATCCCGGCATCGATGGCGGTACAAGGCCGTGATGTGCCGGACCCGATGCTTGTCCCTTGAGCACGTAGCGTATGATGCGCTGGCGATCAACTGCATAGTTGAGTGCCTTACGAACGCGCACATCCTTCAGCACGGGATCAATGTTCACCATGCCATAGAATTGCGTAGCGAGTGCAGTAACGTGGAGCAGTTGATACTTGGACCACTTGCCCCGTGGTTGCTTCTTCTCGTCAACGAGCTCGGCAAAGAACTCATTCGGAATGCGGTACGACTCTTCGAGATTGCCTGCATCAAACTCGAGAAGCTGCATCTTATCGTCCTTCATGAACGTGAACCGAATGCCATCGAGATACGGCAAGCGATTCCCTGCCTCATCAACATCCCAGTACGATGGGTTACGGCGCAACTCGCATGAGCGATCAGGTGTCCATGACACAAAGCGGAACGGACCCGACCCAACGGGATGTTGCGCGAATCCGTCAGCGTATCGTTCAACAGCTTCGCGAGCAACGATGCCCATCGAAGTTTGTGCAACCGTATACTCAAACGGTGCAAAAGGTTTGATCAACACAATCTGAAACGTCGTGTCGTTGACCGCAACGAATCCGCGCACGCCGGCAACCGATGGCGCACCACCATTGCGCTGTGCTTGTCGCGTTGACTCGTAGTACTCGCTTGCACCCACAACCTTATCGCGGAAATACGTGTCGTTCTTGGTCTTCGTCCGCACATCGCAGACGCGCTCGAAGCTGTACTTCACATCGGCAGAGGTAACGCGACGCCCCTTTCCATTCGGGAAACATGGGTCATCGTGAAACCTTGCCGTCGACCGCAAATGATAGGTATACGTTCGCCCATCCTCCGACACCTCATAGCTCTTTGCGAGTTGCGGGACGATGGTGAGGTTATGATCGAAGCCGATCAGTTGATCGTAGATGTTGATGATGATATGCGACGACGTCATATCATTCACACGAACTGGATCGAGTGAGCTCAGTTCACCAGTCTCGTTCTGCCGATAGATCCCGCCATACATCTTGCCAGCAGCTGCGGGACGTAGTTCGCCCTCGGGCTGACCCTGTGATGTGCATGCAACAATTGCTGCTGTTACTAGTGCGATGGCGACTGCTGTGCGAAGTGTCATTGATGCTCCTATCGCACTGGCGTCACGACTTCGATCTGTACAGTTCGCGAGTAGGAGCGTCCTTCCGGTGTATCGTTGTCGTAGATGAGACGATCTGATCCAACCGGCTCGATCACGACACGATCGTCGCTGAGTCCGAGTGCACGTTGTGCCTCAATGCAGCGCTTGCGAGCAAGTTCACGATTGTACTCCGCATTGCCTTGACGGTCGGCAAAGCCCATAATACGCACCTTCGACGTAGGCTGAATACGATCCTTCACGCGCTGCATGATGCGCTGATTCGATGAATTCAGCTTGGCGCTATTGAAGCCGAACACAATCAAGGAATAGCGCTCCACCATCTTTCCTTCTTCCTGGCGAGCCTTCATCGTTTGCAGCGTGACGTAGTCAACGGATAGGGTGTCCGATGCTGTTGCGCTGGAGCCCGCTGCATCACGCACACGGTATGTCGCAATCACTGAGCCATCTCGCTGAAGCTTGGTATCT
Organism: uncultured Melioribacter sp.; assembly: GCA_964465685.1. Taxonomy (GTDB): domain Bacteria; phylum Bacteroidota; class Ignavibacteria; order Kapaibacteriales; family Kapaibacteriaceae; genus UBA10438. Next base: position 16,409 of record CAYXKK010000016.1, on the reverse strand, counting down.
GACTTATCGACTGACCACGTGACGTCACGGGGGGCGCCACTTCCATCGTCGGCAACAAGTTGACGTCCGTTCTGTGACACACGAAGCGACCATTCATCAATTCCCTGTTCATCACGCACTGATGGACGCACGACTACAGTCGTGGGGTTGATGATGAGATCACGATCGCGAAACTCAACAGGTTCAAGAAACGCAGCGTTGCTTGCTTCAATCTCAACACGTTGATTTTCGCCACGTCCGTCCTGTGTTGTCGGGTTTGCTGGTTCGGCAGGTAACAAACCGACGCGTGTTACAATGCGATCAGCAGCAATACCCCATGTCGACGTGAGATACTGCTTGACACCCTCTGCCCGTGCACGAGATATCTCGCGATTACCTTGTTCAACACCGGCATTACTTCCGTACCCACTAACCGTGATCTTACCATCAGGAATCGTTGACATGCGATACCCGATGATATTCAGCACATTACGATAGACGTCGAGCTGGTTACGCTCAAGCGTTGTGAGTTGGAAGCCAGATGCTTCGGTGGATGCAAGACGACGTTGGGATGTCGAGGGCAGTTCGCCGCTACCCTCAGGGTAGTAGATCTGCGGAAGGAGAGGATAACTCTCAATCACATCGAGCTCTTCAACGCGAATCGATTCGAGCGGTGCCATTGTGCCATCATCTCGACGTGCCAAAAGCTGAGCAGCAACACCAGGTGCAAACGACCGAGGTGTCTCACGCAGATATCGCTCCTTGATCGTGATCATATGATACTCAACGTCGCCTCGGCGCTCCACATCCTCATCTTCAACGCGGTTCTGTAGAGTGATGCGTGGCGCGGCAATACCTGCACGCTCAGCAGTGATCGTGTCGCGCACGATCACCGTATCATACTTCTTTTCTGCCGCAACAGGTGTGTACACTCCAAATCGCACGCTCATGCCCGCCTGAATCGCAAGCACGCGCCAGTCGACGGATGTGATCGCTATTGCGGGAACGTACGCACGCACTTCAGGACGCACCAGTGCTCCCGAGCGAAGGGCGAACTCATACCCTACACCAACTGAGCCGTGAAGCTGCAACGCATTTGCCGAGGGGATGTCACCTTCAACTGCATTGCGCACGGCAGAACCGTTGGTGAACGTATATCCCTCCGGCTGCACCAGCGTCTCGCGCTGCGCAAATGTCTTCTGTATCAGGAAACCAGCACGTACACCCGCCGAGAGCCACAAGGACGGACCCGCTCGGTACGCGATTGATGGTTCGAGGGCAACCATTGCCAGACCCGCATCAAGTGTGTGATCAACCAGGATGGCACGACGTTCCTCCGTTGGAATCGGACCATCGGTGAGAACTGGTTCGTTTCCAATGTTCTGAGATGACTGCAGCGTCGCGCCGAGGCTTGCATATCCGAGTCGATTCTGAAGTTCAAGTGTTTCCGACAATGGAATGTCGAGTGACGCACCGCCAGCAAGACCCAGCGAGAACGTCGTCCCGAACGATGTACAGCAATTTGGAACACCAGGCAGCTCACCAAACTGTGCGAGATGAAGGTTCCCATGTGCACCAATGTAGCCGCCCACGAACATGGTTAGGCGCTCGCTCTGCTGCGTTGCGGAATCACGACGCACTAGCTGACCGTGTGTCTCTGCTGAGCTGAAGAACACGGCACACGCCATCAGCATTGTAAACCAACGAATACTCTTGATCATTGCGCGAATCATCGGAGAATGGTAAGAGGGACCACGCGGCGTCGCGTTGGTGTTGTAAGGACAACGGAGTAGACACCTGGTGCCCACTCACGAATGTCTCGAAGCACACGATGGAGGGGTGCACCGCGTTCATGGATGAAGCTCCATGCATCTATCACTTGTCCAGTAAGCGACGTGATGGTGATTGTGTGCTCGCCCGTTTCATAGACTTCCACAGTGATATCAGCAATATCCCGGGAAGGATTCGGATCGATTCGCATTGCGAGCGCACCAGCTCGCGTGACAAACCGATCTCCTCCGTCTCGACAAATGTCGAGCGTGAGTGAACCATCAACAGGACGAACGATCGGTGCAAACGCAGGAGTTTCAATGCGTGCATCAATAACACGGAGCGACGTCGCACCAACGGTTCCAAGTGTCACATCACCAACAACACTCGTAGCGATGCTCGATGATTGACCGACACTGATGTTCGGAATCTCGAACTCAAGATTGGTGATTCCTGTTGACGATGTGTTCGTTCGAATCGTTCCACCATCAACGCTTCGTGCAACGAAGACCTCCGTCTCGTACTGGAGGCGCACGATGAGCGTGCCATTTGCAAGATCTCGATCACCGCTCACGCGGCGCACCGTAACAGGCAGCGAGTAGTTTCGAGCAGCCGGATCTACAGTGTCATTTGGGAGCTCGAGCAATACCTCGATGTTGAGCTGTCCTATTCCCGTGATCGGAATGCGACGTGTATCGTTGCATGGAGCATCGAATGTTACAAGCAATGTGTCGACGTACAACTGCTGAGCGACAGGTGTAAACGTCACGTTCACATCGAAGAACGTCGTACGATCGAGTCGAAACGGCGCTTGCTGCGATGGTGCAAGCGTGAATATTCCTCCGCTCGTCCCTTGCAGTGCAATGCGTGCGATGTTCGCGGCCTGCCCACCAACGTTTTGCACAGTTACACGCTGGGTTGCTGAATTCCCCACACTGATTGTTCCGAAGACAACTTGGTCGGGAGCGGTTGCAAGCAGCATGCGACGCTCGCCCTTAAGCTCCGTCACTACGGTGAGATCACCGCCCGCAATCTGCGCAACGGTCACGACGCTCGCCTGCTTCCGTCCATCTGTCGATGTACGTGGATCAAAGCGCACATAGAGCGCGAATGAACCGCCCGGCTGGAGCACGGCACCCGAGAGAGCTGCAGCATTTTCAAGTGTGAACAGCGCGGCATCCGGACCCGTGAGTGCCGCAGAACGCAACGTCATCGGTACAACCTGCGTGTTGATGTACACAATACTGTCGCGCACCGTAGCACACTCAGCGACTATGCCTACGTCAACAAGTGCTGCTGCACTAATCGAACGCGAGAAACCAAGCGCACGAACCAGCACCATCACCGTATCGGTACATGGTTGAGTAAGGACCATCAAGACAGTGTCTTCAATCGCACCCTCGTTGCGAGCTTGAAGCATATACGTTACATCGATCGAATCACCTGAGCTCACAGAGAATGTTGTCGGCGACACTGTGGTTGAACCCGCTGCAGTGCGCGGAGTAATTGAACCATCAATAGACAGTGCCGAAGAGTTCATGTACGTCCGTTGCGTTTGAGCTTGTGTGCCAACTTCAACCAAACCCAGATCAATCACACGAGGTCCAGTAAGACTTGCTGACGCACGATAGCCACTGAGCGGGATGTTGAGCGTTGCAAGTTGTGGATCACTTGTTCGTACCGCGAGGATAGCAGACTTCGAACCATCCGGTCCGATAGAGCCATCCATGAGTACTACATACGTTGCTGATTCTCCCTGCTCAAGTTCAACATCATTCAACGGTTGACGAGCAATTCGGAAGGATGCTTGATCGAGACCATTTATCGATGCTGGGTAGAACAACGTGAGTGGAACAGTTCCTGAGTTCGTCGCTACGACACTGTCGATGCGCACACTGCAACTCGACACGGTATCGTAAACGACTGATGACTTCGAGAGAGTAATGCTCGCTCCACGTGCAGAACCCGCGAGCACCATGACGATCGTCGCAGGACAGCTGCCATTGACCGAGTCCGTGACAAAGCGCAGAGTATGCGCATAGTCGCCATCTGCAATAGGCTCAAAGGCAATCGTGACAAACATCGATGAGCCGGGTTGGACCACGGCTGGAATAGGCGGCACCACGCGTACCACGCGGAATGGAACACCAGCGGGGATCACGGGTACTGAAGCAATGCGCGCATTGTCTGTACCGTCGTTTCGAATCTCAATAGTCTGTTCTGGACGCTCACCGACGCGTACAACTCCAAACTGTCCCGTGCCGAGCAACGTGAGGTTCGATTCACGGACATCACCCCGAATCCACACAGTGTCCGGTCGCACACACTGCGCAGTGTAAATCAACACTGGAACAACGAACGCGCCGCGCGCACGTCCACGGAATGTGGCGAGGAATGCAGCGCTTCCTGTGTTCGCCGAGAGATCACTCGGCGCTCCACCGCGTATGTCGACAAGTGCTGGAGATGTTGACACGATGCGTTCAATTCGCATCGCTGATGCACTCACGTTCGAAATCGTGATGGAACGACTTGTTTCCCGACCAATACACACAACACCCATGTCGAATGTGTCGCGCACTGAGCCGTTCGCACTGTAGGTAAAGTCATACGGTCGAACATCAACACTTAGGTTGATAACAAAGGGGCGAGCAGACGTCGCTGCTGTGTCGTTGTGCTGGAGTTGGAGTTGCGCTGTTACTGGACCTAACTGTCCAGCGAGTGGTGTGAAGGCCACAACGTAGGCAGTCGAGTCGTAAGGCTTGATAGTGTCTGCCATCGTTGGCGATGCAAGACGGAAGCCCCCTGCACCACTGAATGATGCTTGAGAGATCACGAGCGGCGACTCACCTACATTCTTTACCCATATCGAGTCGCGAAGTTCCTCACCCGGACAGACATAGGCATCCATATCAAGCGATGACGTACCCTTGATAATTGGCGGACCGTAAATGCGGATGATGTTCCATGCTGATTGCGAAAAGATCATCTCCGGTACAGCTGTGAATTCGCCGGCACCTGCCGTCGGCATTGCCATACCGATGGCAACGTAGTATAACGTGTCACGCCCCGGCCACGTAATCTCCTGGCGCCAGAAACCTGATTCAAGAATGCGGTAACCGCTTACAAGAGGTCCACGCTGCCATTCACCGTTCTCCGGTTTGATGAAGATCTGCAGATCATTACCATTGCCCTGTCCGGTGAGAAGGTGCGTGCGCAGTGCATTTGTCGTGGTATCCGTCATCGGACCGACCATCACGTTGAGGTTCAACGGTACGGCACCATCATATCGCGCACGACCACGTCCACCCGACATCATGCGAAATGCTGGGTTTGGATTTGCATCCGATGCTCCAGTGATCTGCCACGTTACTGCGTCGATCGGACGTGGGTTGTCGATTCGACCGCCGGCAATGATACCACCACCGGAACCACCACCACCAAGCACCGTTCGTCGAGCCGGCATTGCACCACGTGCAGAGATGTTGAGACTGCTCAAGAAGTTCGCATGGATCGAAATGGCTCCGCCGCCACCGCCGCCGCCACTGGCGCGATTGAAGAGATCCGGATTACCACCGGCGCCACCCGAGCCCCCTGCAAGAGGGACAATGACGCTGTTCCCATGCGCAAATCCGCCGTTGGTCGTGCCAGTCTCATCACCCCCGTCTTCACCATAGCCACCACCGCCGCCGCGCCTTCCTTCCTGTGATCCAGATCCTCCACCATTACCACCTGTTGGAGAGCATGCGTTGCGATTGTCACAACCGATGCCACTCTGCCCAAACGGGTGACCTGTGCCACCACCAGCGTTTTCATACGCTCCTGTGGACTCGCCACCAACAACACCATTGAGTGACTTTGAGCCGCGCGTGTTTGCATTGTCGCGTGGAACGTCTTCTCCAGAGCCGAGGCCGGGCTTTTGACGACGATTACCGAATGCGCTATTCACACCGCCGGGTCCACCACCAGTGAATCCAGAGCCGCCATCGGTGCCACCCGTGGTTGCAAGAGAGTTCTCATACTCACCTGCGCCGCCCCCTCCACCTGGTCCGCCATCGCTTCCACTTGCGCTCACACTGATATCAACGGTGCCAATACCACGAATGGTCGATGGCGATAGGAGCGTCATCGGCAGATATGCTTGGTTGCCAGCTGTGCGCGAATCAGGGTCGCGAAGCGATACAGTATACGTCTCGCCACCGGGAAGGATGAGCGAGTCAACAATCATTGCGCCACGACGTGAACGCTTACCCAAGGTGCCCTCGCCGAGTATGCGCCCCGGATCAGCCGTGACGTTTCCGAGTTTCCACGGCTGGACAATGTAGAACGTGTCGATGTTCGATTCACGCCCATTCACTATAACCTTGATTGGAATGCGGAACTCGGAGCGCAGCAACTCCCAGTCGCTGCTGTTGGGTTTCACGGTTGGGTTCACAAACGCATGCGAAGCAATCATGCGTCCATCCCAACTCACAACGAGTGGACCAAACGTAAGGCGCGCAGAATCTCCGGGACGCGCGCACACAAGGCGAACATCATCACCAGGATTGTTGAGCGATACCCCATCTGCACCGAAGGCCTTGCGCGCAGATGCGGGAGCAATCACCTCGACGTATGTCGAAAAGCGTGGCGACCCAATGTCGGGCAAGATGTAGGAAATCTGTGGTTGCGCAGCCGTTGGCATCGCGCTCCATAGCCATCCACATGCTACGAACGCACACAGAAGAAGGCGACGCATCATATCGTTGCAATCACTTTGAGTTCAACAGCAATGGGTGTTGGCAGTGCGCCGATTTCTATCGTCGTGCGGCATGCATGCACGCCCGCGAAGTGTTCTGCGTAGAGTCGATTAAACACTGGGAAGTCCATCTTCATATTTGTCAAGAACACTTGCACATCAACGATCTGATCCCATGAAGAACCAGCATCCTCAATGATGTAGCGGATGTTTCGAAACACACTCAGCGTCTGTGCTTCGATATCATACTCGCGCACCGAACCATCCGCATCAAGCGTCACACCAGGGATGACACGTGTGCCGCGTTCACGTGGACCAACGCCGCTGAGGAACAGCAGGTTGCCTACGCGTCGAGCATGTGGATATGCGCCAACCGGTTCCGGCGCTCGGTCGGAGTTGATGATGATTTTTTCCATGCAATTACACCTGAATGCAAATGTTCTTTGGTTCCGTAAAGAATCGGAGAGCTTCGATGCCCCCTTCACGTCCAACACCGCTCTGCTTGACGCCGCCGAATGGCGTGCGGAGATCGCGATTGAGCCATGTGTTGACCCACACGATTCCACTCTCGAGTCGGTTGGCTGTGCGATGCGCACGTTGCAATGAGTTCGTCCATACCGATGCAGCAAGTCCGTATGGCGTAGAGTTTGCCATCGCAAGTACGTCGTCTTCGCCATCAAACGGAATCAGAGTGGCAACCGGACCAAAGATCTCTTCCTGGTTTACGCGACACGTAGCGTCGAGACCTTCAATCAAGGTTGGTGCAACGAAGTAACCACCTGCACAGCGTCCATCGAGATGCACACGCGATCCACCACACAGCACCGTTCCACCCTCTTCGCGTGCAAGCTCGATATAGGAGAGCACCTTCTGCATGTGTGCTTCATTGACAAGTGCGCCCAGACGCGTACCCTCCTCAAGCGGATCGCCGGGAGTGAACGCCGACACCTCGCGCACAAGCGCATCACGGAACGCATCGTAGATGCCACGCTGTACGAAGATGCGCGAACCACACAGGCAAATCTCACCTTGGTTTGTGAAGGCTGCACGCGCAACATGACGAGCTACGTAACCGACCTCGACATCGTCGTAGACGATGGTGGGGTTCTTGCCTCCAAGTTCCAGACTAAGCTTCTTGAACATCGGTGCTGCCGTGCGTGCAATCGTTGCGCCTGTGGACGTACCACCTGTGAATGAGATCGCCTTAATCTGTGGATGCTCAACGATCGCAGCACCAACTTCACCACCATACCCATGCACGATATTGAGTACGCCTGGTGGTAAACCTGCATCCGTGCAAATCTGTCCAAGCAAGAAGGCGGTCATTGGCGTGAGTTCGCTAGGCTTTGCTACCACGGTGTTGCCCGCTGCAAGCGCAGGGGCAATCTTCCACGTGAATAGATACAGCGGCAAATTCCATGGCGAGATACAACCAACCACACCAAGCGGCGAGCGTGTGACGTAGTTCATCACATGCTGATCCGTCTGGTACGCTTCTGTATGCGTGTGCAGTATCTCGGTTGCGAAGAACGACATGTTGTCGATCGCTCGAGGGATGTCGACGCTTCGTGCGAGTGAAAGGGGCTTTCCTTGATCGTTCGATTCTGCGAGCGCGAGATCGTCGAGATGTGCTGCGATCCCACGTGAGATCGCCATCAGGATCTCAGACCGTTTCTTTGCCGACATCGCCGACCATGACGGGAATGCTTCGCGCGCGGCAACAACAGCACGTTCGACATCGACCGCAGTGCTGCGAGCAATGGAAGAATACACTTCTCCGGTAGCTGGATTGACGTTGTCGATCCACCCACCCTCGACGGGGTCGTGGTAGTGTCCGCCGATGTAGTTTCTGATATGCAACATGATGATTCCCTTGAACTTGCGAATATACCGTATGTTGCTGCATGGAGTTCGCAGAAGCCGTCCGAATGTATCTCACTGCACTCGAGGTGGAAAAGAGTGCCAGTTCGCACACACTAGTTGCCTACGAGGGCGCGCTCACCCAATTCCAGCAGTTTCTCCAAGAGTCATGGGGCGCACTTCCGAACGTTGGTGACGTGTCCGAGGCTGATATACGCCCGTTCTTGGGGTGGCTTCACGACCGCGGACTCGAAAAGCGCTCCTTGCGCATGAAGCTGGCGGCAATTCGCAGCTTCTATCGCTTCCTGCTTCGCTCGGGCGTGATTGAGCGGAATCCGACGGCATTGCTTCGCTCACCAAAGATTGACAAGAAGCTCCCCTCCTTTCTACAAGAACACGAGGCAACTTCGCTCTGGGATACCTTCGACACAGATAGCGTGCAGGGTCTTCGCGATCGCGCGCTGTGCGAACTGCTTTATGGCTCTGGATTGCGTATCTCCGAGGCATTGCAACTCAACGTCGGCGACATCGATGCGGCGCAGCGCACTGTTCGCGTGCTCGGCAAGCGCTCAAAAGAACGCATCGTACCCGTCACTAAGGAGACACTGGACAGTATTGATGCATACGTCGCTCGGCGCACGGAACTTGCTCCCGAGCTCACGGAGACAGCGTTGTTTCTCGGTGATCGAGGCAAGCGACTCACAAGTGTGAGTGCCTGGCGCATCGTGCGCAGAGCCCTTGGTCCGGTCACCGAGGCCGATCGCAAGAGTCCGCACATCCTTCGCCACTCCTTTGCGACACACCTGCTCGACAATGGGGCGGATCTCTCGGCGGTGAGCGACATGTTGGGACACTCCTCCTTGTCGACTACACAGGTGTACACGCATGTCAGCGTCGAGCGACTTAAAGACGCCTACAAACAAGCGCACCCACGATCACGTCGGAGCACGAAATGATCGTAGATTCGCACATGCGAATCTCCGTCATTGGGTCAGGTCACCTCGGGTCTATACATGCACGGCTTGCGGCACAGCAACCAGACGTAACGCTGGTTGGTATTGTCGATCCAGATCAAGCTCGTGGCTCTGCAGTCGCGGCAGAACATGGTGCAACATGGTATCCTTCGGTAGAGGCCATGCCTGACGTCGACGCCGTGATCATCGCTGCACCAACATCGTTGCACTTCGAACTCGCAACAGCATGCCTCGATCGTGGCTTTCACTGCTTCATCGAAAAGCCTGTCACAGCCACCTATGGCGAGGCAGTGGCACTGCGCGATCATGCACGTGCTTCCAATCGCATCATTCAGGTTGGGCATGTCGAACGGTTCAATCCAGCCGTACGCGCGCTCGCTGGATACTCAATCGAACCCGTGTTCATCGAGGCTCACCGACTTGCGACGTTTAAGCCCCGTGCCATTGACGTAAGTGTGATTCACGATCTAATGATTCACGACATCGATTTGCTGCTCTGGATGACAAAGAGCGAGGTGGTCGATGTGCAAGCAACAGGTGTGGCTGTGCTCACGCAAACACCCGACATCTGCAACGCGCGGTTGACGTTTGCCAATGGCTGCGTCGCGAACATCACAGCTTCACGCATCTCTGCAAAGCCAATGCGCAAGCTTCGCGTGTTCCAGCGCGATAGTTATGTGTCTCTAGATCTTGCTGCCGGAAGCGTCGAGCTGTATCGCCTGATCGACTCTGCGCAGATGGAACCATCGCATCAAGTTCCACTTGGGACCATCAATACCGAGCATGGCGATAAGATGATTGTGTTTGATACGCCGAATGTTGAAGCCGTCAACGCAATTGCAGAAGAGCAACGTGCCTTCCTGACGAGTATCACCACCGGTTCAGATGCCGCAGTTACCCTCGATGATGGTGCGCAGGCAATCCGCATAGCTGAATGGATCGATCGCGTACGCCGCGCATAACGCTGCACGCTGCGACACTTGTTGTACTGTGCATCCTGCACGGGACAACGACATCGTCGTATGCGCAATCGGAATCGAGTGACTTTGCCCGCATCGGCCATGCGGCGTTTCTCTCGACTACGGCAACTGATTACCAGTGCGTAGGAGTCAATCCTGCGAACTTGGGCTTTGTTCCCGAGACGGAGATCTTTACGCTTGCTGAGCCCCTTGGCAGCGGCGTATCACGCAGGCGTAAAGACTGGGCGTTTACCATGCTCGAGGGTGGTGCCTCGGCACACAGCAATGCGCTCTCGAAAGACGGTTTGCTGGACCTGATTCTTCAGCAAGGTGGTGCAAAGTTTACTCCCGAACAGAAGGCCGCAGCCGCTGATGCCTTCAGTGGAAACGGTATTCGCTTCAATGCCGATGTGATCTTGATAGGATTGTCCTTCCAGTCGCAGGGGTTCGGTGGACTTGCCCTAACGGTACGCGAGCGTGGCTCTGGCAACTTTGTTCTCAACAACGAAGCCGCCTCGATCATCTTTGAAGGACGTGGTGCGTCGTACTTCGACTCGCTCGTCGTGAACGGGCGTGGAGACACCGTCGGCTTTGCAAAGCAGCCGAAGCGCTATTCCGAACTGTTCAATGGGACATTGCTTTCGATGGTCTGGTACCGTGAGTACGCTGCCTCCTATGGCGTCCGGCTGTTGAATCTCCGTCATGTGAAGTTCTACGCAGGCGTCACGGCCAAGGCACTCGAAGCATTTGCCTATCTGGATGCACGCGCCGATGGCACGAACTTCGCTGCGCGCAGCGCACTGAGTCCGTACTTCGGGATTAACTACGGCAACGCCAATACACCATCATACATTCCCGGCAGCGAACTGGCTCCCGTAGGACTTGGCTGGGGGATGGATCTTGGAGCCACACTTGAGCTCGGAGATCTCACACTTAGTGCGTCGATGATCGATCTCGGCAAGATGACCTTCGATGGCAATGTGTTTACGGCCGCCGATACCATCCTCAACGGACTCTCAAGCGGCGGGTTCAACAACTACAACATCTTTAACGAAGCACAGCTGATCACCGGCGACGGCAGCTTCTTCAAGTGGGGCGGACTGCAAACAGCTGCAACCGAACTACCTACGCGTGCAAAGTTTGGAGCATCGTACTTCGTGAATTACCGCACGCGAGTCGGACTCGATGTGATCGCTGCGATTAATCGTACAGCTGGCGCTCTCGAACAACCGATCTTCAGCGCCGGTGTCGACTTCCGTCCGCTCACCTGGATCAAACTCGGCACAGGCGTGGGATGGGGCGGCACGATGGGTGTGTTCGTCCCGGTCTCGGTGATGTTCTCATTCTTCGGTGGAACCTGGGAACTCGGCGCAAGCTCACGCGACGTCGTAACCTACTTCGCTGCGAAGCAGCCAGTGATGTCCCTTGCCGTTGGCGTGATGCGATTACGATTCTAGCTTACCACGCGTACGCTTCTGGTGCTTGATTCTTTTCGCCTGGCCAGATTTCATCAAGCGACGCGAGTACCTCTGCATCAAGCGTGATGTCCAGCGTTGCAACGTTTGCGTCCAATTGTGCGATTGTGCGTGGTCCAATGATCGGACTCGTCACGCCGTCGCGTTGCAGGATCCATGCAAGTGCAACATCTGCATAGTCGACACCAATCTTGCGGCAGAGTGCTTCATAGGCCTCAATCTGCGGTCGAAGCGGTTCCGCTGCAGCAAGCAATTGCGGACGCTTACGACGCACAGCATCGTCGACCGAGAAGATGCCGCACAGCATACCACCAGCGAGCGGACTCCACGGGATGAGCGCCATACCGTAGGCCTTTACCGCTGGAATCACTTCCAACTCGATACGGCGGTTGCGGAGTGAGTACACACTCTGCTCGCTTACCAAGCCAACCATGTGTCGCTGCGCCGCACGCTCGTTTGCCATGGCAATATTCCATGCGGCAAAGTTTGATGAACCAACATAGAGCACCTTCCCCTGCTGGATCAGCACGTCCATCGCCTGCCATACCTCTTCCCAAGGTGTGCTGCGATCGATGTGGTGCATCTGTAGCAAGTCGATGCGATCGGTCTTCATCCGACGGAGTGAGTCTTCGACAGACTGACGAATGTGATATGCCGAGCAGCCACGGTCGTTTACGCCGGGGCCCATCGTTCCGTAGAACTTCGTCGCGAGCACGATCTTGTCGCGACGCGTTGCATCCTCTGCGAGCCAGTTACCGATCACCGTCTCAGTGCGTCCAACACCCTTGTCGAAGCCGTACACGTTTGCAGTGTCAAAGAAATTGATCCCGTGCTCAAGAGCGCGCGACATCACCGGGAACGACTCTTGCTCCTCGACGATCTGACCGAAGTTCATTGTGCCGAGGCACAGTTGCGAAACGCGAAGTCCGGTGCGACCAAGGTGTACGTAGTTCATGGCTTCTGGGGGGCGAATTGTGGCGAAAGGAGCTCGAATTTACGCGGTATCTTTGCCACATGCAGTATCCGTTTTCCTCCATCGAGCAAAAGTGGCAGTCCGCGTGGGCTGACCAACAGATCTATCGTACCACCGACGACACGTCGAAGCCGAAGTACTACGTGCTCGATATGTTCCCCTATCCGTCCGGACAGGGTCTACATATCGGACACCCAGAGGGCTACACTGCCTCGGATATCGTCAGTCGCTTCAAGCGTATGATGGGATACAACGTGCTTCACCCGATGGGGTTCGATGCATTCGGTCTTCCAACCGAACGCCAGGCAATGAAGGAGAACATTCATCCTGCCATCATCACCGAACGCAACATTGCCACATTCACACGTCAGCTCCAGGCAATCGGTTTCGACTATGATTGGTCGCGCATGGTCAATACGACCACGCCAGAGTATTATCGCTGGACGCAATGGATGTTTCTGACGATGTACTCGTCGTGGTTCGATCGCACGCAACAGCGTGCACGGCCAATCGAAGAATTGCCAATCCCGGCACACATCACGGATCCAATCGAACAGGACGTCTACCGCGACCAACATCGCTTAGCGTACATCGCACACATCCCTGTCAACTGGTGCGAAGAGCTCGGTACGGTGTTAGCCAATGAAGAAGTCGAGGAATGGAAGGGCAAGGGCTACACTGTTGAGCGCAAGCCTATGCGACAGTGGATGCTGCGCATCACAGAGTATGCCGAACGTTTGCTCGCAGGACTCGACACGCTCAACTGGCCGTCGTCAACGCTCGATATGCAACGCCACTGGATTGGTCGCAGCGAAGGCGCAGAGATCGCTTTTGATATCGATGGCTCTTCCGACAAGATCCACGTATTCACCACACGTCCCGACACCCTCTTCGGTGCAACGTACGTTGTGCTTGCTCCTGAGCATTCACTGGTCGAATCGATCACGACGGATGCGCAACGCAGCGACGTCGTTGCCTACCGTGAAGCTGCTGCGCTCAAGAGTGATCTTGAGCGTACTGAACTGAACAAGACCAAGACTGGTGTGTGGACCGGTGCGTATGCTGTGAATCCGGCTACCGGACAACTCGTGCCGGTATGGATTGCCGACTACGTGCTCGCACACTATGGTACAGGCGCTATCATGGCTGTGCCTGGCCATGACGAACGCGATCATGCGTTTGCCACAGCATTCAATCTGCCAATCGTGCAGGTGGTGCAGCCATCGTCTGGAACATGCGATGTGCAAGCAGAAGCATTCAGCGATGATGGTGTTTCATGCAATTCGTCAAGTGCTCACGTCAGCATCGACGGACTTGCCTCCGACGAAGCACGTCGCACGATCATCACATGGCTTGAGAAATCTGGTCGTGGTAAGGGGCGCATCCAATATCGTTTGCGCGACTGGCTCTTCTCTCGTCAGCGCTACTGGGGCGAACCAATTCCGATTCTCTACTTCGACGATGGAACGCGACGCGCACTCGACTCCGACGAGTTGCCGTTGCTGTTGCCCGACGTCCAGAGCTTCCAGCCCGCAGGTACCGGTGAATCGCCGTTGGCAACGGTTGAAAAATGGATCAACGTGGTCGACCCAAAGACCGGCAAGCATGGTCGCTTCGAAACGAACACCATGCCGCAATGGGCAGGCTCGTGTTGGTACTTCCTTCGCTATATCGATCCGCATAACAACGAAGCGTTCGTTGACCCAGAAAAGGAACGCTACTGGATGGGCAACACCGGTGTGGACCTCTATATCGGTGGTGGCGAACACGCCGTGCTGCACCTGTTGTATGCTCGATTCTGGCACCATGTGATGTTCGATTACGGGCGTGTCTCGACTCCAGAGCCATTCACGCGACTGTTCCACCAGGGGTTGATCATGGGTGAAGATGGACGGAAGATGTCCAAGTCGCTCGGCAACGTTGTGAATCCCGATGATGTTATTGCCTCCCACGGCGCAGACGCACTCCGTCTGTACGAGATGTTCCTTGGTCCACTCGAGGCGTCAAAGCCGTGGAATACGCAAGGTATCGATGGCATCTCGCGCTTCCTCAATCGCACGTGGCGAATGATGGTCACCGAAGACGGTACGTTGTCGCCTGCTGTTGCCGATGTGCCCTGTACACCCGAGCAGGATCGCGTGTTGCATGCGACCATTAAGAAAACACGTGAAGATGTTGATGCGTTGAGCTTTAATACAGCCATTGCGCAGTTCATGATCTTTGTGAACGAGTTCACACCAGCCGACGTACGACCGCTGCAAGCGATGCGCGCCTACGTGCAATGTCTTGCACCATTCGCACCGCATATCGCAGAAGAACTCTGGCAGATTCTCGGTGGTGAGGGTTCCGTGCATACATCGACGTTCCCCGAGTATGATGCGTCCAAGCTGATTGCACAAAGCGTCGAAGTTGTTGTGCAGATTAGCTCGAAGATTCGTGGCAAGATCACCGTTGCACCGGATGCTGATGCTGCAACGATGGAAGCAGCCGCACGAGCGGATGAGAACGTGGTCAAGCACTTGGATGGCAAGACTGTCGTCAAGACCATCGTTGTCCCTGGCAAGCTTGTCAACTTCATCGTCAAGTAATCATGCAAGTCCTCGTTGTCCTCGCAGCGGTAGTGCTCAGCACAATCAGTGCTGTAGCACAACAAGGCTATGCCGGACCTTTCATTGGTGGACGTCTCAATGCCGCGTTGCTCAATGAAGTGTCGGGCATTGCAGTCGACCAGCAGGTTGATCCACGTCTCTGGCTCATCAACGACTCAGGGGATAAGCCACAGATCTACTGCGCCACGATGCGCGGCGAGTTGCGGTACAAGGTTCGCTTGACGAATGCTACGAATGTCGACTGGGAAGACCTTGCCATCAGCTATGCTGGGAAACAGTGCAACATCTACGTTGCTGACATCGGCGATAATAATGGCAAGCGTGCCAACGTCACCATTTACCGTGTGAATGCTCCGTCCGACAGCGTCGACATGATCCCAATGGATCGCGATGGCATTGGTGTTGTCAACGACTCAGCAGACGTATTCACGTTCACGTATCCCGACGGGGCACGTGATGCCGAGACATTCCTCGTCGATCCACGCACGAACGACTTCTACATCATCTCGAAGCGCGACAAGCTCGGACGCGTGTACCGTGCTGCCGCACCACATCGCCACGGATCAACACGCACTCTTGAGTTTGTCACAACGCTCCCCGTATCGATGCTCACAGGTGGTGACGTGTCGCACGATGGGTCGTCGATCATCCTCAAGAACTACCTCTACGCATGGCAGTGGGAACGTCGCTCAAACGAGTCCGTCGCCGACGCTCTCAAACGTCCAGGCGTCCGCTTGCCCTACATGCCGGAAGAACAAGGCGAAGCCATCTGCTTCACGAGTGACGATCGTGGCTTCATGACGACGTCTGAGCGTGAGAATGGTGGATCGAATCCGCCGATCTACCTCTATCTCCGGAGCGACGGCAGTACAGGGCATCAACTCCAGCGCGATGCGAAGCTTCCACACATCAGCATAGGTCCAACGCAGAACAAGCCGGGATACATGACGCTTCGATATGTCGTGCCGGAGGTTGCTCGCGTGTCGATCAAGGTCGTCAACATGATTCTCATGACGATGCAGACCGTTGACGATGATTCCGGCGAAGCAGGAGTGCAGGAGCGCGAGATCGACAT
>CAYXKK010000015.1:0-48465 GCA_964465685.1 uncultured Melioribacter sp. | reverse complement strand
AGACCGTTGACGATGATTCCGGCGAAGCAGGAGTGCAGGAGCGCGAGATCGACATTCGTCGCCTCCCTCCCGGCGACTACGCTGTCTTCCTCAACTCGAACATGTTCAACGTCAGCGTACCATTCACCAAGCCGTGATGGTTGCCTCACACTTCGTGCGGCATGTCCTGTCGTTGTAACCTTACGTGGTCGCTTGGAATAATGAACCATGAGAACGACCCTCGCACTTATCGTTGCCTTGGCGTTGCAGTGCCAGCTCTCGGCCCAGACGCTTGATTCACTTCTTTGGCAGAACGTCCAGAGAAGCTACCATCTCTATCTGCCCTCAGGGTACTCCCCGGCAAAGAGGTATCCCGTGATCATGGCATGTCACCCGGGTCTGAGTAATGCAGCACAACATGCTGATGTAGCTCGCTGGCAGACCGTTGGAGATACTGCTGGCTTCATTTCGGTGTACCCTAATGGCATGCCATCTACTGCAAACGGCAACACCAGACTGTGGAATGCATACGATCAGCCTTCGACCGTTGCTGAGTACGATGATGTGGGATTTCTTAACGCGCTGCTCGACAGACTCATTGCGAAGTACTCTGTTGATACATGCCGCGTGTACATGTCCGGTTTCTCCAACGGTGCGATGATGACCTACCGGATGGCCTGTGACTTCACCCAGCGCTTTGCAGCAATGGCTCCGTTGTCAGGGGGCTGGGGGTACGGAGCTGACGGATCATGTGGAGACGGCAATTGCAACGGGGATGTTGCGCCCGGCTGCACATGGAGAATGGCGTACGTGAACTGCAGTCCATCGAAGCCCATCCCAATGATCTTCATGAAAGGTAGCAACGAAGGTAACAACCTGCCAACGTGCCGAGGAACGATCGACTCACTTAACCGACTCTACTGGTCGGATTTCCTCATGTGCAGCAGCTCACATCGTGATACACTTCAAGCGGCTGGCGAACGGGTCGTGCGTGAGATCTTTACCGGCTGCGAGGCCGGCTTTCAGTTTCACACTGTGCTGGGGAACGGCCATCAATGGCATGCTCCGGCTACATCGCTCTTCTGGAGCTTCCTCCGTCAGCAAAGTAAATGCAGTCCGGTGTCGGTGAACGCCGATGAAGATCCAGAGCAATGGCTAGACATCTATCCAAATCCAGTGGATGGCGGTGTACTGAATCTGCGAAACACGGGTTACGATGGTGTAACCATCACGGTTACCGATGCCCTCGGTCGAACGCTTGTCCGTTCGCAGCAGATTAGTCAGCTGGATGTTTCTGGGCTGACACCGGGAATGTACATCGTCATTGTCGAATCACCACGACAACGCGTGGGCAAGCAGGTAATCATCCGATAGAGCTCATCGACCGAGGACGTAGCTTTGCACCATAAACGTTCTACCGTCTCGAGGTCTGTTTCTGATGAGATTCTCCATCATCGCAGCTCTATTGCTGCTTGCGATTGTTTGCCCCGTGTCGGCGCAATCATTGCTCTCTGCACGACTCAATGACGTATGCGCGCTGCTAAATCTGAAGAGCATGCAGTTCGATACAGTATTCACCGCGGAGTTTCTGCAGAAGGTGCCGCCGATGCAGCTCACGATGGCAACGCAGCAGCTGACGAAAGAGTCGGGCGGCTGTGTGTCGATTCGCGTCGTGGATTCTACATCAGCATATCAGTGCACGGCTGAAGTCGTGACGGTGAATGGGTATACAATCCCCGTTACCATGTCGATTCGCAGAAACCCGCCACATCTGATCGAGGGCTTGTTCCTCAAACCACCGATGCGTGTTGGTTCCACGTTGGAGTCGGTGATTAAGGACTTGAAAGCGCTCAAAGGAACAACATCGCTGTCGGCAATCAACCTGTCGCGCAAGCATATCCTCGCCGCGCACGACTCGTCGACATATCTGCCGATTGGTTCGACGTTTAAGCTCTACGTGCTCGGAACACTCGCCGAGCAGATCCGGCTCGGGAAGCGTCGGTGGGATGACGTGGTCATCCTCGATACATCGATTCGTTCGTTGCCTTCAGGGATTCTCCAGACATGGCCACATGGTTCGCCAGTTACGTTGCACACGCTCGCAACCTTGATGATCTCGCAGAGCGATAACACAGCAACAGACCTGTTGATGCACGAGCTGCATCAGGATAGCATTGAGCGCATGCAATCACGCATGGGACATTCAAACGCATCGCTCAACATACCCTTCCTTACGACACGTGATGTGTTCCTGCTGAAGTTCTCGAATGATGGTCAAGGGGCTCACGATTACGCCGGCCTCCGCGCTGCTGACCGACGGAAGTATCTCGACCGTATCAACGAGCAGACGCCGCTCTCCGCTGTGCGCTTTGTCGATACGGCCGTCGTGCCAGACCGTGTTGAGTGGTTCGCACGCACAACGGACTGCATACGTGCCATGGACTGGCTTCGTGATGGACGTCTCTCGCCTGCTGTTCTTGACATTCTCACGGTCAACAAGGGCCTCGATATCAACAGCAAACAATGGCCGTATGCCGGGTATAAGGGCGGGAGCGAACCCGGCGTGATCAATATGACGTACCTTCTGCGGCACAGCTCGGGCGACTGGTATGCACTGTCAGCATCGTGGATGAACCCTGACAACTCAACCACCCGCGAGAGCGGCGTCAACGAGGCGACCTTTGCTGGTCTGGTGCAGCGAGCAATTCAGCTGCTCGCCCCCTAACTTTGCACATGCTCTGTCTTGCCTGTGAATCCAATCCGGAATGGGTCGATGTTGCGATTGCACATCCCGACAACATTCTCGTTGATCATGCCCTCTGCGAAAAGAAGGCAGCGGCGTTCGCAATGGCGATGATCAATCGCTATCCGGACAAAACGCGTATGGTTCTGGATATGATCGATCTCGCGAAGGAAGAGCTCGAACATCTCGAAACTGTTGTGCGCATTCTTACAGCACGTGGCATCACGATGGCACCTGATACAGGCAATGAGTATGCACAGCAGCTCCACGGATATATTCGCGGACAAGAGCCGTATCGCTTGCTCGACTCACTGATTGTTGGTGCATTTATCGAAGCGCGCTCATGCGAGCGCTTCTCGCTTCTGGCCAAGCACGCAGCAGATGAGGAAATGCGAACACTCTATTCCTCGCTGCTCGCAAGCGAGGCTGGCCACTATCGTATGTACACCGATATTGCGCGGGAGTACTTCCCAGTCGACGAGGTCCGAGCTCGCGTTCAAGAGTTTGCAGTGATCGAAGCGTCTATCGTTCGGCATCTCTCTAATCAACCAACAATGCACGGCTAATGGCAAACATCATCTTCATGGGTACGCCCGAGTTTGCCGTTCCGTCGCTGCAGGCATTGCATCGCGAGTTTGGCGTGCAGACCGTAGTGACCGTGCCGGATAAACCGCGAGGGCGCGGACTAGAGATTCATCCAAGTGAGGTGAAATCTGCAGCTCTCGAGCTTGGCATCACCGACATCTTGCAGCCCGCATCGCTTCGTGATGAAGCGTTTCGCGAGCAGATCGCTGAACGCTCACCAGACGTGATGTGCGTGATCGCATTTCGCATCCTGCCGAAGAGCATTTACTCGCTCGCACGCGTTGGCGCTTTTAATGTGCACGCATCCCTGCTGCCGCGGTTTCGCGGTGCCGCACCCATCAATCATGCAATCATGTCGGGCGATGCTGAGACCGGAGTTACATCATTTCTGCTCAATGACGTAGTCGACACAGGCACGATTCTTGTTCAACAGCGTTGTGCAATCGACGATGGTATGACAGCCGG
Organism: uncultured Melioribacter sp.; assembly: GCA_964465685.1. GTDB lineage: Bacteria > Bacteroidota > Ignavibacteria > Kapaibacteriales > Kapaibacteriaceae > UBA10438. The sequence continues at coordinate 44,693 of CAYXKK010000015.1, read as the reverse complement.
TGAACTCTACGCCCGACTCATGCCACTGGCTGCGGAATGCGCGGTTGCAACTACGCGTGGGTTGGTGTCTGGCGTGCTAACGCCACAACCCCAGGATGACAGCCTCGCGACTCCTGCACCAAAGGTGTTTCGGACATCGAGTGCACTTGACCTCAGCCAGTCACGGCACACTGTGCGCAACATGATTCACGGACTCTCACCAACACCATGCGCGTGGATCACATGGAACGGTCAGCTCCTGAAGGTCTATCGCGCGACGATCACCGATGGAACAACGCCCATGGGTACGTGGCGCATCGATGCGCATCAGTTGTTCATTGGCTGTGCAGATGGTGAGCTCCGTTTCGACGAGATCCAACTCCCTGGCAAGCGACGTATGTCTGCCGTTGATGTGCTTCGCGGGTATCGTGGCGATCAGTCAGGACTGTGCACATGATCCCCCTCGTTGATACCGTTCGTGCAACACCAGTGATGGTCTGCGCACACCGTGGATCCTCGGGCAATGCACCAGAGAACACCCTCGCTGCCATAGCGTCAGCAATTGCCGCTGGTGCCACGATGATCGAGATCGACATTCAGATCACACGCGATAATCGCATCGTCGTGTTTCACGACGAAGATCTCTCGCGAACGACGAATGGCTCGGGCGACATCCGCGAGAAGTCGTACGACGACGTTCGAACACTTGATGCAGGATCGTGGTTCAGTCCGACGTTTGCCGGTGAACACATCCCACTCCTCGATGAAGCCCTTGCGCTCATCAAGGGGCATGCATACCTCAACATCGAAGTCAAGCCGATGGACGATTCGGAGCGCACATCTCGCATTCTTGATGAGGTGCTCCGTGCGATTGATGCTCATCAGATGATCGACGCAACGGTGTTCTCCAGTTTCGATCACCGCATTCTTTTTCACCTCAAGCGCATACGCCCCGACGTGCGGACACTTGCACTCAATGTGCCTGGCGACACGCGTCTGCCACACGAGGTTGTGTCGGCATGCCGTGCTGACGCCTATGGATGCTCCCTCGAGGAGCTCAACGCCGGCCTCATGGAAGATTGCACACAGCACATGATTCCAGTGGGTGTGTATACGATCAACACACGTGAAGACCTTATCACAGCCATCAACCTTGGCGTCCGAGGCGTTGTTACAAACTTCCCGGATCGTCTGCAGAATGTTCTTTCCGACCTCAACATGACATCTCATACTTCACATCGATAATGGACCCAATCATTCTCCTCGGTCTTGCTGCAGGTTGCTGCTCGACGTTTGCCCTCGCACCGCAAGCCATTAAGGTCTGGCGTACACAGCAAGTTGATCAGCTCAGTATTGGCATGCTTTCACTGATGTTCTGTGGATGCCTTCTCTGGCTCACATACGGACTGCTTGATGACGATATCAGCATCATTTGGGCGAACGCTATTGCGTTCTTCTTCATCATCTACATGCTCACAAAGAAGGTGCTCGACATGCAACGAGGAGGTCAGCGATGACACATTCCTATCGCGTAGCTGTGCTTCTCAGCGGCTGTGGTGTCTACGATGGTTCGGAAATCCACGAGTCCGTTCTTACCCTCCTCGAACTCAATCGCCATGGTGTCGAGGCAATCTGTGCTGCACCAGACATCGCGCAGCATCACGTGATTGATCACCGCACGGGCACTGAGCTCCCAGAATCCCGCTATGTGCTTACGGAGTCTGCCCGCATTGCTCGCGGTGCGATCGTGCCTCTTCACGAGCTAGCCCTTGAAACGGTCGATGCTATCGTACTTCCAGGTGGATTTGGCGTAGCGAAGAACTTCACATCGTGGGCCTTCGACGGTCCGAACGGAGGCATTGATCCATCTGTTCAGGCATGCATCGTTGCATGTCATGCAGCCGGCAAGCCCATCGTTGGTCTCTGCATGGCAGGTACAACGATTGCACGCGCCTTGCAGAACACCGAGTCGCATCCAACGGTAACGGTCGGTACGACTTTTGAACCATCGCCGTATGACATCACTGCGATCAGTGCAGGTATCGACGCTACGGGTGCGCACGCTCAACCGTGCACTGTCCGTGAGATTTCCATTGACACGCACAATCGCATCATTACAGCGCCATGCTACATGATGGAGGCAACCATTTCCGACGTGCATACAAACGTTAGGATGGCAGTCGATGCACTCATGACCCTCTTGGCACAATCACATGGCTGATGAGCTTCATCTGCCCCCTCTCATCTTTCCGTCGTTTGAAGCGCGGATCTCAAGCGACGACGGACGATTATCGATTTACGATCCCGTGCGTAAGCAGCGCGTAGCGCTTACACCAGAGGAATGGGTACGTCAGCACTGTATCAACTGGTTCCTCACGCGTGGATACCCGCTCGGTCGCTGCAGCGTCGAACGCGTGGTCGACGAGCGAGGACAGCGGTTCGATGTACTCTGGCGCGACGCTGATCTGGCACCATTCGTCCTGATCGAATGTAAAGCGTACGACGTTGCACTGACCCATGCAGCACTACGTCAGTCTGCATGGTACAATCTCAAACTCAATGCCCCCTACATGTTCCTCACCAACGGACGTGTTGCGCACTGTGCGCAGGTCTTGAGCGACGGAACCGTAGATTTGCTCGACGATATTCCACCGTATCCATCCCCATCACCATGACAGAACTTATCCTGACGTCGCCCCTTGACATGCACCTGCATGTTCGTCAAGACGCGATGCTCGACGTTGTTGCCCCGCTCTCTGCACAGCACTTTGCTGGTGCCGTGATCATGCCAAACCTCGTTCCACCGGTCGATACCGTTGAACGACTCCTCTGGTACACGGGTGAAGTCCGTCGAGCAACAGCAGGTCATGCGTTTGATCCGTTCATGACGCTGTTCTTCCGCGACTACACGCGTGAAGAGCTCGTTGCGGCAAAGCCGCATATCATCGGCATCAAGCTCTATCCAGCAGGCGCTACCACAAATAGCGATGCCGGTGTTCAAGAGATCATGTCGATGGCGCATGTGTTTGCGATGATGGAAGAGCTCGAGATTCCCCTGCTTGTGCATGGCGAGACACACGGCTTTGTGATGGATCGTGAAGAAGAATTCTGCGAGGTCTATCGCGCGCTTGCGACACGCTTCCCGCGTCTGCGCATCACGATGGAGCACATCACCACGCGTGCAGCAGTGCAGCTGCTCGATGAGTTTCCGAACCTGCGTGCAACGGTAACACCGCACCATCTTATCATCACGCTTGATGATGTGGCGGGTGGACTCCTCAATCCGCATCTCTTCTGCAAACCCATTGCCAAGCGTCCGGAAGATCGCGACGCGCTGTTGCAGGCTGCGCTGGCAGCGCATCCGAAGCTGATGCTCGGAAGCGACAGTGCCCCGCACCCAGTGTCGAAGAAGGAATGCCCTGGCTGTGCAGCCGGCGTCTTCACTGCGCCGATCATCCTACCAATGTTGGCAGAGCTCTTTGAGCGTCACAACGTTCTGCATAACCTGCAGGCCTTCGTGAGCGATCGTGCACAGCAGCTCTATGGCGTAACACCACCACGCACTACCGTGCGACTCGTGCGTGAGGAAATGACGATACCTGCGAGCTACGGCGACGTCGTCCCAATGTGGGCCGGACGCACACTTCCGTGGCGTGTGGCGTCGGTCACAGCCTGAGGCAAGAGATTACTTGCCGGTTGACGCGAAGAGCTCCTTCATCGCACCGAGCGACCCCATGACGCCAGTTGCCTCGTAGGGCATGAAGACAACCTTGTTGCCATTCATGCCAAGCTCCTTCATTGCCTCGATGTATCGGATTGCAACGAGGTACTGCGTTGGATCTCCGCCAGACTCTTTGACTGTTGCCGTGACGAGTCGAATTGCCTCAGCTTCAGCCTCTGCGACACGCTTGCGAGCCTCGGCCTCACCTTCGGCCATGAGTACTTGTGAGCGCTTTTCACCCTCGGCTTTGTTGATCTGCGACTCGCGCTGTCCGAGTGATTCCAGCACAGCTGCCTGCTTACTCGCATCAGCAGAGAGCAACGTAGCACGACGATCACGTTCGGCACGCATCTGCTTTTCCATCGCATCTTGGATGTCGCGCGGAGGAATAATGTCTTGCAACTCCACGCGGTTGACCTTCACACCCCACTTGTTGGAGGCTTCGTCGAGGATGATGCGGAGCTTGCTGTTGATCGTATCACGCGACGTCAACGTCTCATCGAGATCTAACTCACCAATCACGTTCCGCAACGTTGTCTGCGTCAGCTTCTGAATAGCGTCGGGAAGATTCGAGATTTCGTAGACGCCCTTCATTGGATCGACCACTTGGAAATAGAGCAACGCATTGATCTCGATCGACACGTTGTCCTTTGTGATCACATTCTGACGTGGGAAGTCGTACACAGTTTCACGCAGATCGATGCGACCAGTCCGAGTATGTGTATACGTCGGACGTCCGGCAGGATCGGTCTTGACGTATCGCCAGTCGATGAGGCGTGCCTTGTCGATGATCGGAACGATCACACTGATTCCCGACACGAGCGTACGGTTATACCGACCAAGTCGTTCGATGATCATCGTCTCTGCTTGTCGAACCACAACGATTCCCTTCACAAGCAACACAACAACGAACAATGCAATTGCTAACAGTACGAATTCCATCTCGCTCTCCTACTGGTGATTACGTGGTGAGTTCTTCAACAACAAGTATCGTGGATTCAATGCCACAGATACGCACATGAGTACCAGACTCCAGCTCCGTCGCACGCAATGATACTGCGCGCCAGGAATCTCCGTCTACCTGCACCCTGCCCTGCGTACCGTCGGAGGTGATCATCTCCGTTACGATCACGACACGTCCAAGCAATGCGTCGACTCCCGATGCCTGCTGCGCGTCCGTCGATGCAAGTGCTCTGCGCAGGAATGGTCGCACCGTGAAGTAGCTAACAAGACCCACAACGGCGAACATGCCGAGTTGCCAGACGAGCGAGCCGCCTAGCTCTGCGGTTATACCCGCGGCTAGAGCTGCCAATGCGATGTTAGCCAGGACGAATCCCGGGGTGATCATTTCAAGCACAAACAGCAGGATTGCTGCTGCATACCAGAGCTGTGAATGTGTCATGACTACAGAATTACTGATTTTCTCGACCACTTCAACACGTGATTTTGATGTGAGTACGATCGGGAATGTTCGCGTAACTTCGTCGATATGCCGTGGACGCCCCCTACCGTTGTAACGCTGTCGAATGGAATTCGCGTTGTTTGTGATCACGTACCGCACGTCGACTCATGTGCCGTGAGTTTCTGGGTCGATGCGGGTACCCGTGACGAGCCGAAAGGCGGCGATGGTGTGGCCCACGTGGTCGAACACACGGCATTTCGTCGCACGCCGACGCGCACGATGTCGCGGATTTCGCGCGACTTCGAAAATGTAGGGGCGTACGTCAATGCCTACACAACAAAGGAAGAAACCTGCTATTACGTGCGAACACTCACACAACATCTTCCGCGCGTTATTGCCACACTCGCCGACGTTGTGCTACACCCCGTGTTTCGAGATGAAGACGTTGACACGGAACGCGGAATCATCATTGAGGAAGTACGCTCATACGAAGATGAGCCCGAAGAGTTTGTCTTTGACCTCGGGGAGCAGCAGTTGTTTGGGACGCACCCTCTCGGTATGCCGATCGTAGGGACAGTGGCTAGTGTCTCGACGATCACTGCCGAAGAGGTGCGCGCGTTTCATGCGCGACACTACGTACCGTCGCGAATCATCGTGGCTGTGAGTGGCAACGTTACGATTGATGCAATCGTTGCCTTGGTTGAGCAGCACACCAACGGTCTGCCTCGCGCAAAGTCGCAGCGACGTCGCACAACGCCTGCAGTGCGCACACCACAAGAGCTGATAATCAAGAGGTCGCTTCAGCAAGCGCACGTGTTGTGGCAGTCGCGCACACAGGGGTATCATCACGCGGATCGATACGCACTGCAGCTCATCAACGTGATCCTCGGCGATGGCATGTCTTCACGATTGAATGTTCGACTTCGCGAGAAACGTGGCCTAGCGTATTCTGTCTATTCACAAGTCCAGCTCTTTGCCGACTGTGGATCGTTTTCGATCTACGCAGGCGTAGATGATACTCGCATGACAACTGTGCACCGCGCCATTGCGTCGATCATCACCGAACTTGCTCACGATGGTGTAACAGCCTCGGAGCTCGCTCGTGCAAAGGCACAGCTCCGTGCAAGCAAGCTAATGGCCCTAGAGAGTCTCTCGGCACGCATGACCATGCTGGGTAAGGGGCTCCTCGAAGACGGCGCACCGGAAGACCCGTACGATACGATCGCCTCACTCGAGGCGGTGGACCTCACGACAATAGCACGCGTTGCACGCGAGGTATGTGATCCAGAGTTGTGGTCTCGCTGCGTGCTCCTCCCGTCCGGAGAGGAATAAGCAATGATGCAGTTTACACCGGAACAGCGCGCGGCCCTTGATCTGCATGTGCACTGCGCTGTACACGCCAACGCGGGATCCGGGAAAACGAGTGTCGTGACCCATCGGTTTGTGAAGATTCTCGTTGAGACTGGGGCGCCCCTTGACCAGATCATTGCGATCACCTTCACGCGTGCTGCAGCGGCAGAGATGCGTGAGCGTATTCATCGACTTCTCAACGAGGCGCAGCACTCGCCTGAACTTCGCGCGTCGTTTGGTTCTCAACTTTCTGATGTAGAGCTGTGTCGACAACTGCGACAGTGGGCTACAACGATTTCGACGGCGCGTATCAGTACGTTTCACAGCTTCTGTGCTGGACTCGTGCGTCAGTACTCGGAAGAATTGGCCCTCGATGCAGATATCCGCGAGATCGAAGGCACTGAAGCATCAGCCCTCGTCGAAGATTCCGTGCGTCGTGCCCTCACCGAGCACCTGGCAGCTGGTTCCTCCACGGCTGACCGTCTAGCGTCGGTGTTTGACGACGTGTCGATTAGCGTCGTACGCGAGCTGCTCATACGCGCAACGCGCGACACGTCGTTTGCAACTGCTCTAGCGACGAATGCGCATCCCGATGCGCGAGCGCATCGCCGTGCATATGTCAGCAAGCAGATGCATGCCATTGCGCGTGATACACTGCAGCTGATGACAGATGCGCTTGTTCCTCTCGGTGACATTCCATCGATTACACAGGTGCTGGAACACGCTCGCGCCTTGGCTGCACGATGCCACAGCGTGAATGACTCTGCCGTGATTGCCGAGATAGTGACGCTCTATGAATCGACGTTTACCAAGGAACACGAGCTGCGCTCTGCGATGATTCCCAAGGAGCTTCGCTCGACGATGGAGCGCAAGCCTGTTGTGGCATCAGAGGTTGCACATAACCTACGTGTCATAACCACGCAATGGGATGACATCGAAGAAATGCGCTTCGACGAAATCACGTCGATTCTCCACGATGTCGCACAAACATCTCGCGAGTTTTATCGCAACGCGAAGCGTGAACGCAATGCCATCGACTTTGATGACATGATTCACCTAACGCTGGAGTTGCTGAACGATGATTCGATCACGAACACACTTCGGAAGAGTGTTCGGTACATCATGGTAGACGAGTTCCAGGATACCGACCCGTTACAGTACGAAGTGCTGTCACGCATCGCTCCTGCATTGCGGGGGGAGGATGCTCCATCGCCAAATGTGTACATCGTTGGTGATGATAAGCAGAGCATTTACGGTTTTCGCGATGCCGATGTACGACTCTTCCGTCGAGCTACGTATGCATTGCAGTGCGCGAACCAACATCGCGGAGACGATACGGGCTATCGTCCGCTGGTAACGTCGTTCCGTATGCACGAGCGCGTTGCCCACAGCGTGAACGCAATTTGCTCGGCGATGTTTGGCGCGGTAGCGACGCCGCCGATTACCGACACGACGTCGTACGATGTCGGCTATCAACCACTCCGAAGTATCCCTGCAGGCATCGTATCCGACCATGTGGGCACCTGCGTCGTAGTTCCGACAACGGACGATGAGATCGTTGCGATAGCTGATGTTGTGGGGAGCATTCTCTCGGGAACCCTACGACGTGAGATCCCGGAGTTCGATCGCACAGCGGGCACGTGGTCGACACGTCCGCCACAGCCGTCCGACATTGCGGTGCTTGTGCAGAACAACGCACACGTTGTTGCACTCGGTGAAGCGTTGTCGCGACTCAAGATTCCAACCGATCTGCATGGTGGTGCTTCCTTCTTTGCGCGACCTGAGGTGATGGACATTCGTGCGTTGCTTACGGCATGCATTTCACCGTCAGACAATCTCGCCGTGGCTGGACTCTGCCGCTCTCCGCTGCTTCGCTGCACTGATGCAGAGATAGCCACTGCTGCATTGCTCGGGCGTCGATCAAGTCTACGCGATGGCATTGCGCAATGCGTTGCGGATGATTCCGCATCTGAGAATCTTCTACGTGCGCATGCACTCCTATCGTCATGGGAGGCCGCATCCGTGCGTATGTCGCCAGTTGAGCTCATCCAGCATGCATTGGACACTTCGGAATGGTATGCTACACTTACGCATGAAGATCGGCGTGAGCAGATCCTCGCTAACGTTGAAAAGGTCTTCGAAATTGTGCGATCCGCTGTTGATGGTACCGGTGGAACACTCTACGATGCAGCTATTGCATTGAATCCAGTAAACGGTGATCGTGAGCGTGACGGATTCGTGCCGTCTGACGGCAATGCTGTACGCGTGATGACGATCCACGCCTCAAAGGGACTCGAGTTCGGCATTGTCGTACTTGGCGGACTCGCCTCTGCTGGTCGCACGGAGACCCACCTTGCTACCGAGCCACTGGGTGTGACGTTTACGTTAGCAGCAGGTGCAATCGATCCAGAGTCTCCAAGCGGGATTACCAAGCGCCCCCTACTGCAGTCGCATCTGCTTGCGAAACAAATCAACGAACAACGTGAACGTGCAGAGTATCGCAGACGCCTCTACGTTGCACTCACACGTGCAAAGTCGCATCTCGTTCTCATGCATACCTCCGACGAGATTCCGGGTGAACTTGGTGGGATGGCAGGAGTGCTTGGTGCAGCACTCGACAGTGCGCGAGCGCATGTGGCGATCACCAGGCATACAACCGCAGAGCCCTATCGAGCGATAACGCGTAAGCGCAACGAGCTTCAGCTGCTCGATACACTTCCAGCCTTGTTACCAGACATTGTTGCTCCGACACATTTTCTTCAGACGCATCACTGGGATACTACCGATGATCACGTCGGCGATGGCGATGAAGCTACTGGCGCTGCGTACGGTGTAGCTGTGCACGATGTAATTGCCATGGTTTTGTCCACTGCATGCGATGTTGATCACACCGAGCGACTGCGTGTGATAGCCCGTGCGCTTGCGATGCATCAGCTCGATCGAGAGCGTGCAGCGGAAGCAGCATTGGAGATTTCCGCACTCTTCGATTCCGAACTCATTGCAACGCATCGCAACGAACTCCGTGCATCACGTCGCGAAGTTCGACTCGTCGGCGCACTCGACGACGCAGTGATACAAGGTATCATCGATTGTCGACTCGCGCATGCCGACGGTTCAATCAGTGTCTGGGATTGGAAGACGAATAGCGTGCGCGATGAAGCAGATCTAGACGCTCTGGCGCAGTTCTACCACCGTCAGATGCAAACGTACGCCTGGTTATGCTTTACGGCGTATCCTGACTGTCCGGCGGTGACGACACGACTCGTCTTCACAAAGGCCATCATAAAAGGAGTTGATTCGTACGATCGCTGTATTACTTGGCAGCGCTCACAGCTAGATGATATCGCAGCGGATCTCCGCTCAGCGCTTGCCGAGCTCCTTGCCCGCAGCAACAGCTGAAGACCATGCCCACTGGAAGTTGTACCCTCCCAGCCATCCCGTCACGTCGACAACCTCACCGATAAAGAAGAGTCCGGGCACAATTGTACTCTCCATCGTTTTCGATGAAAGCATGCGTGTATCAACGCCACCACGCGTAACCTCCGCCTTTGCATAGCCTTCTGTTCCCTTCGGCACAACAGACCATGTGTGAAGTGCTTCGAGCGCTGCTTCGAGATCCTTCTTCGGCGTTGCATTCACGGCGCGGTGGAGTGTAGGATCGTTCCATTCATCAAGGAACCGCAGCGGCAAGATCTCGTGCAAGATCGTCGACAGATGTCGTTTCTCAGCAGGAAGTGATGCAACGCACGACGAGAGCGTAACGTCGGGAACTACGTCGATCGTAATGGCTTCGCCCGGATCAATGTAGGAAGATATCTGCAGAATGGCCGGACCACTCAATCCGCGATGCGTGAACAGCAGGTTTTCGCGGAAGTCGATACCATGCGCTGATACGCGCGCATCCACGCTGATACCGGATAGGCCGGACCAGCGGTGCTCGTACGACAAATCAAAGGTCAATGGGACTAGTGCTGGTACAAGTGGCACAATCGAATGTCCGAAGTGCGTGGCAATGCGATACCCAAGATCACTCGCCCCCAGCGAGGGTATACTGAGTCCGCCTGTTGCAACGACCACATTGTGCGCGTGCACGTCGCCCGATGACGTTGCGATAACGAAAACATCGTTCTTCGTGACGCTGTCGACGCGCACACGGTAACGGACATCCACGTGTGCGTTGTCGCACTCTGCGATCAACATATCGATGATCTGCTGCGCTGACTCATCACAGAATAACTGCCCAAGCTTCTTTTCGTGCCAGGCGATACCGTAGCAATCAACCAGAGCGATAAAGTCATCGGGTGTGTACCGCGCAAGGGCAGACCGAGCGAATTCCGGGTTCTCCGAGATCATGTTGTGATGCGTCACCACGCGGTTGGTGAAATTACACCGTCCACCACCGCTGATACGGATCTTCTTTCCCGGACGATCGTTGTGTTCGAGCACAACGACCGACTTCCCCATCGTACCCGCATGCGCCGCGCAATGAAGTCCAGCAGCTCCGGCACCGAGAACACAGACATCAACAATCGTCATACTATTTCGCCACAACGAATGGGATGTTTTGCGCAAACACACCAGCTTGCAAACGCACGATGTACATTCCCGATGGCAGATCTGCTGTCGAGGCACGCACAGCATACTCGCCGCCCGGGAGCGTCGTCGATCCATCAAGAAGCTGCGATACAACGATGCCACGTGCATCGACAATGTCGATCACCACAGGTACTGTCTCCTGCATGCGGAACGTGATGAATGCTTCATCACGCACAGGCTGTGGAGCAAGTTGCATCATCGGACGTCCTACGGTTGCATAGCGAACGACTGTAACGTTGCAACGCTCACCTGTCGTAACAGGTGCACGCCCTCCTGCCGAGATGACATCGAGGAACTGGAGCGAATCTGACGTGAAGCCCTGCGAGGAAACCTTCACATCTGTCGTTGCAAACTCCGGCACCATCATCACGTAACGGATACGCGCGAACGGACCCGACCGCAGTGTGTCAGCACCACGTACTGTAAACTTCACATCTCCGAGCGTTTCCGTGACAGTTGTGGTCGTTGGCTCCGCAAGGAACGACACATCGACAAACTTCAACGAGCGGGGCACATAGGTCAGGTTCACATCAAAGTTCACACCGTTCAAGAAGTACGTCACCCCGCTATAGGTGGCCGAGATGTCCTTGTCGATCATGATCGGTATCTCGATCGTATCACCAATCGTTGCGACGATTGAATCCGGCAGGAAGAACGTCCGCGTTGGGGCAAGTGTTACATCGAGCTCCGGAGCGTATCCGAATCCATATACACGCGATGTATCACGCACCTCGCACGGTGTGGAACTCACACCCGTTACGGCGGAATCGAGCGGAAGTTCAGCGCGCGGACAGAACCGCAATGTGATCACGGCGGAGTCGCCAGGCGCAACAAGATTGCCCATCGGTGGTACTGCGCCAACAACTGTCACCGAAGATGGCAAGTCCAGGAGCATATCAATCGAGTTCGCAACATCACCCGTGTTGATCACGGTCATTGTGCGATCAACGCACTCGAGAATGCGTACCGAGTCGAACTGCGGCTCATTCCGTATCACGACTTCGGACTTCTGCGCGAGGATCGTACCGCGATCGCCCGTGGCAATCAACCTATATAGAATCACATCCTCAGTATCGAAGTTGACACTGTCAATCGTAAGCGGACTGTTCGCACGATTGTTGGCTACGGTAACAAAGCTCACTGTGGCGAACGCATTAACCGAATCGATGCCGCAAAAGTTCTTCAACAGCAGATCCTGTCCACCATACACTGACGGTGAGATGGTCCGAGATGGCAGGAATTGCACTCCACCTGTGGCAGACGTACAGGAATTCGCGAGAAGCGGTGACGTCACATCGAGCAAGCGCAACTGCGTTGTGTCGTAATCAATGCGCATACTCACGTCGACCACCGACGCATCAATATTGATCGAGCTGTAGATCGGCACATACAACGTATCGCACGATACCATAGCAAACGTGTCAGGCAGTGAACGTGCTTGGCTAAACGTAAACTGCAAACCGCGGGTTTGTGCAAAGCCCCCTCCGCGCACGAGCACGGTTGTATCCCACCCAACACATGGCTTGCTCATCCACAACTTGAGGCGAGCACGATAGTCACGTGGTGCGCGCGGACGTTGGCGGACGTTGAGTTTGAGAGTATCACCCGGATTGATCACTTGTGGCCACGTGGTAGGTGCATCGACAAGAAACACACGTTCGTTTGGCTCGAAGGTAACAGAGTCGATCACAACCTGATCCTGAGCGGGATTCAGCGTAAAATCAGGGATACGGACATCCACACGCTGACTTGTCGGACTGATCACATCGACTACACCGTATGGAAACTGAATCGACGTCGGTGCTGGTCGGAAGGTAAGCGCACGCTTGCCGATGAGGAACGTCTCGAGGTTTGCCGACCATTGCGAGCCACGCGCACTGATGTTGAGCATTGCCCTGCACTCCATCTGATTTGTCTCAGCAGGTGTGCGTGGACAGAACGAGATGATTACGGTATCGCGCTCACCAGGTGGAATCGTATACGGCACTACGCCAGTGGGTGAGAACTTTGACCGCCACGTAAAGAACTGAGGTCTAGCACCCGGTACTCCAACGCTATCAATCCACATGCTATCAACCGTCATGTCGAATCGTTGTGATGCATTGAGGAGCTCTACCGAACGTTCAAGACACTCGCACGGGCGCGCGTAGCCAAAATTCACGAGACTGAGTGCGTTCTCGAGTTTGAGAATAACACCACGTCCACTGAGCTTCCCAGAGCCTTGAATAACGCACGGATCGTTCGAATACACTGTGATGTTGGCATCAAACGAACGCGCTGCATCTGGACGGAATTCGACATCGACACGAATTGAATCGCGGGGTGCGAGCACAACTGGCAGTGGCCGACTGGTGCGGAGAATCGTATACCCGTTGCCAATCATGATACTATCAAGGCGGATCGGAAGCGATGATGTGTTTTCCACGATCAGAGTTGCTTGACGCGTGTCGCCTACTTCGACTGTTCCAAACGCAGTGAGCTGCGTCACGAAGATCTTCGGTGTAGCCGACGTTCCGATGAGCTGCACTTGCCACTCGGCTCGATCCTCGGATCGATAGCGTATGTATGCGCGATCTGCACGGTCGGCAGTTACGTCGTTCGGACGGTAGTTCGTGACGAAGAGAGCGGAGTCGCCACCAGGGATAGTGATCGCCTTGTTCACCCATGGCAACGGTGGATCAACGATCGTCAAGCGGCCGCCACTAAGATCAACGAACGTCAATGAGTCGATCGTTGCAGCAGTTGAAAGCATGTTCACGATGTACACGGAATCACGTCGTTCTGAGCATGCGACCACATTCTGTGTTTCCATCACGAGTGGCGATGCACGGAAGGTCTGAAGGATACCCTTACCACGCAGATCAATGCAGTCGACCGTGTAGCAGCGTGTTTCGAACAAGCACAAACGATCGACGTATTCAAGCGAGTCCGTCGGACGGAAGGTCACGGGAATAATGACGGAGTCGCCAGGTCTGATCGACCGTCCAGTGCCCGCAAGAAGCGCGAATGATTCACCACGTTCGACGTAGAGCGCAACATTGAGTTGGTCGAACTTACTGTTGTTGCGCGCGCGCACGTTGATTGTCTTCTGCTGTCCAACGATTACTGTGCCGAAGTCGACCAAACCATTAATGGACCATTCAACCTTGTTATCGAGTCCACGTCCCGTCACGTAAATCTTGCGCTCGATCACACAGCCATCAATGCGTGTGCGAATGACGATCGAATCAAAGACCACACCTGGCTGACGTGGCAGAAAGCGCACGGCGTTGCCGGGATATCCTGTATTCGGGTTCAGCACGTATGGGAAACGCAGACGATAGTGCGTGAAGTCCTTTGGTACAATCACAGTATCGATCTGTATTGCTGTACGTGTGAGATTCTGCCACACATAATCACGGGGCGCACTCAACAATCCTGGACATGTTGGATCGAAGCGCATGGTATCGATGCGACGTGACCCATCGGGAGTACGAATAGAGATGACTTCTTGCGTCCGACCTTGCAACGCAATCCGAACTGGTGTCCGTTGACAGATATCGTCGGAGATGACCTGAATCGTGTCGAGGTAATCAGCTGTTGTGTCACGCACAAGTGAGCGAATTGTAACAGTCACACACTCACCCGGCGGGATACGCAGCGGGAAGGTTGTGCCCACGACGCGATACCCCTGTGGCTCGCGTGCATTCATGCTCGTGATGGTGATTGTGCGAGGCCGTCCAATTTGATCTGACGTATTGCAGACAACAACGGTCGAATCGATGTAGGTCTTATCGATGCATCCAACCCACAGCGAATCAAATACAACACGTCCGCGCGAGACATTGATCTCCGTGAGGCGATTGAGCTCAAAGGTAACAGTCGTATTCGGCAGACCACAGCGATTCGTAGGACGAATCTCAAGTCGATTTGTAAACGTGCCTACGTTTGTGCCACGGTACGTGACCGTGACCGTAACGACCGAGTCTGGTCGTAGCGTGATGTTGGCGGGAGTGATGGTAAACAACGACGCTTCCGCACCCGTCATCACCAGCGATGCACTGCTCCCACAGACAGATGTGTCTCGAATCTGCACTGTCCACGCACGCGTCGAGTCGCACTTGATCTCTTCCTTGATTTCCGCTGGGCTTACCACGAGTGTGCGTGGTGCCGTGCGATTTGACGCTTGATTCGATGCACCCGAGCGCAGCAATCCCGTGTGTGCGTTGCCCGTTGCGTCACAGCATTGAACGATGTTGTTGGCAGGCTCATTGCATCGCAGGTACGCGCGCAGTCCTGCCTCGTTGCCATTCAGCGAGCGATCCTTCTGACACAGCAACTCGGATGCAGTCAAAACACGATCCCAAATGCGGATCTCATCGACCTGCCCCTTGAGTGTGCGATAGAGTTGCTGGTCGTCCGCCACACCGTTACACGAACCAATCAACAGCGGAAGATCACCTCGGTCAAGGGGCTTCAAATACCGCGCTGGAAATGCCGAGTTTGCAACGGGGCCTGCAGCTAGCACACCATCGATGTACAGCGACACGCTCGTCTGGCTTCCATCAAACACGGCAGCGATGTGATGCCAACCACTGTAGAGTTCTTGAGCTGACGCGCGGACGATGGTGTTATCGACACTCTTATACTCTCCTTGGTCGCCGTTCACTTCAAAGACAAGACTGTCGTTCTCATCAATGTAGACGATGAACACGTCATTGAAATCGTTGTTCGGACCCCACAATCCGCCTACGAACTGGCGCTTCCCTGCCTGGCGTTCAGCGCGGATCCACATCTCAAACGTCATCGCGGTCTGCCGTGCTCGAATCGGATTTCTCGCGAGCTCCATGAAATGCGCGTTACGTCCGCTTGTTACCGTAAACGTGACGGCTGTGCCGATACACTCCTTGCGTGAGTCGCATGCCGGAGGGAACTGTGCCGCAGCAGGAAGCGCAGTCACGAGTGAACTGAGCGCAACGAGCGCACAAGCCCAGATGTGCAGAATGCGGTGCATGAACGAACCCCCTACAGATTGTCGGCGACGAGCAGAAAGATACGACATCGACATCTCTGCAAAGCCCCCTTCCGTGCTATCTTTCCACTCAAGCATGACATTCATCGTGGAGGGCGATTTCATGAAGCAATTCTACCTTGTCGTTGTTGTTCTTTTCGCAGCAGTTCTTGGCCTACAAGCACAGACTCCTCAAGAGTTCGGACTCCGTGTGTGGGCCACTACCACCGAGAAGCCATCACCGGCAATTCAGATACAATGGACCACAGATACCAGTCAGCAGGTAGTATATATCTGGCGCAAGGGCAAGGATGCAGTCAGCTTCCCGGCGAGTCCAATCGACTCCGTCGTTGGCAAGGGCACGACCTGGACTGATAGAACGGTGGCAGTCGCAACGGGGTATGAGTACCGCCTCCTGCGCTTCATGCGGAAAGGTAGCGGAAGCAGTCTGTCGCAGTTTTATGCGACGGGATACATCTATAGCGGCATCAATGTTCCGGCAGTGCTTCGCACGCGCGTGCTGCTGCTCGTCGATAGCACAATGATGGGTCCGCTTACAACCGAGCTTGCAACACTCGTTGACGACCTCGAAGATGAGGGGTGGACCACAACACTTCGTGCGGTTCCCCGTGCGGAAGCATTTGATGCGAGTAAGGTGGAACGCGTTCGCACCATTATCAAGGACGAAGCGCGCAACTCTACGCCAACCCTCGGCGGCATCTTACTCATCGGACGTGTGCCTGTGCCGTATGCCGGCAACATCGCGCCTGATGGACACGTCCCTGATCATCAGGGGGCTTGGCCTGCCGACGGGATCTACGGCGACATCGATGGCAACTACACCGACAACATCACCACGGTCAACAACACAAGTCGCGTTGTGAATGCAAACGCACCAAAGGATGGGAAGTACGACCAGAGCCAGTTCGCTACGGACGTCGACATCCCAGTTGGACGTGTAGATTTCTACGACATGCCGGCATTCAAGGAGAGCGAGACCGAACTATTGCGACGCTACCTTGCGAAGAACCATGCGTTCCGCACAGGACAGTGGAATGTGCGTGTAGGGGCAATCATCGACGACAACTTCGGCACGTACGGCGAAGTATTCGCTGCATCTGCATGGCGAAGCTTCGGTGGGTTCGCTGGCGACACTGCGGTTCGCGCGGGCGACTTTTTCACCGACTTGGCTGGTCCGACTACGTGGTTGTTTGGATACGGCTGTGGTGCAGGCTCCGATGTAAGTGCCGCCGGCGTTGGTTCCACCACAGACTTTGCTAGTAAGCCCGTCAATACAGTTTTCAGCTTCTTGTTTGGCAGTTACTTCGGCGACTGGAATACGCGAAACAACATCCTGCGTGCTGCAATCGCATCGGAGCCACGCATTCTCACAAGTGCGTGGTCTGGACGTCCGCACTGGTACATGCATCACATGGCTCTAGGTGAGACAATCGGCCATAGCACGCGCATTTCACAGAACAACCGCACCATCGTCGGCAATCAGTTGGGCAATTACCTTCCGAACATCGTTGTACAGCCTAACGGCAACCTGATTTCGTCGGTTGGTGATCGGCAGATCCACATTGCGCTACTCGGCGACCCAACTCTTCGAGCATGGATGACGCCGATACCCGCGGTTCAGAGCTTGGTGTCGCGTATCGAACCGAGTAATGTGAAAGCGCTTACGTGGTCTGCCCCACCGGGCAAGGTCGACGGATACGATGTATACCGCAAGGTGGGTACCGGTGGTACATGGAGGCAGCTCACACCACGCCCAATCACATCGACGACGTTCGCAGATACGCTCAAGTACGACGGCGATGTTCAATACATGGTGCGTTGCTGTGTGTTGCGCTCTTCCGCAAGTGGTACATGGTACGATGCAGGAAAGGGCACAGTTACGTCGCTCACCACAGTCGGCGTACATGACGAGCGTGGAGTGGCCAGTGCCGACGTTGTAATGTCGCCGAACCCAGCATCAACGTGGTGTACGGTAACTGTGTCAACACCTGTCTCGACATCGATAACAATTGATGTGATTGACATCACTGGCACGACACACACAACAACCACAGAGTCGAGTCTGGCTGCGGGTTCGCATCGTGTGCGGATTCCTGTACAGCAACTTCCGATCGGACAGTACATCGTGCGTGTGACCACGGAGTCCGGTGTCACGACAGAACGATTGAATGTTGTGCGGTAACTATACCGCGCGACGATTCCAGAACATGTACACAGGGATGCCCGTGGCGACGATGATCAGCCCGGGCCAACTGTATGTTGGCTTGTAGATCAAGAGGCTGATGCAGATACCGAGTGCAATCACGATGTAGAGCATCGGAAGTGCAGGGTACCCTACGGCCTTGATCGGTCGTGGGAGGTCTGGTTGTGTTGTGCGTAGACGCATAATGCCGAGAATGGTCAGCACGTAGAACAACAGTACAGCAAACACCACGTAGTCGAGCAAATCGCCGTACCGTCCACTCAGACAGAGTAGGCTTGCCCATGCAGCCTGCATCCAGAGTGAGCGTTCTGGTACTCCGGCTGCATTCAGTGTTGCTGCACTCTTGAAGAACAGCTTGTCGCTTGCCATCGCGTAGTACGCACGTGCGCCGCTTAGGATGAGTCCGTTGTTGCAGCCGAAGGTTGAGATCATAATCAGTGCAGCCATAATGCCCGCGCCCAGCTGTCCGAACATGACCTCTGCAGCGGCCGCTCCGACACGATCGTTGGTCGCGTAAGCGATCCCGCGCTCGAGTGCGGTTGCACCCGTCTCACTTCCACCCAGAGGTAGAACACACAGATACGCAAGGTTCGTGAGCATGTAGAGCGCTGTCACAAGCAACACGCCACCAACAAGCGCGCGTGGGATCGTGCGTTGTGGTTCCTTCACTTCACCAGCCGCAAACGTAATGTTATTCCATGCGTCGCTCGAAAACACCGAGCCAACCATAGCTACGGCAACAAGCGCCAACCACGGCATCGTCGACGTCGATGATACTTGTGCAGCTGCAATGTCGCGCATATTCAGCGAGAAGGCGCCGCTCCCCCATCCTACGATGAGACCAGCCAATGCAATTGCGACAACGCTGATGATCTTCGTCGATGTGAAGACATTTTGGATCAGCTTCCCGAGGCGCACACCTCGCGAGTTGATAGCCGTAAGCAGCAGGATACTGGCAATCGCAAACACCTGTGCGCCGTTGATCTTGAGTCCCCACAGACCCAGATCGAACAGAACATTCTTTTCGCCGACACTTGGCAAAAACACTGACGTGTACTTTGCGAAGGCCATCGCAACGGCAGCGATCGTACCTGTTTGAATCACGGTGAACAACGTCCACCCGTAGAGGAATCCAGACATACGTCCGAACGACTCACGCAGGTAGACATACTGTCCGCCCGCTTGCGGGAACAACCCAGCCAGCTCTCCATACGATAGTGCAGCGATGATCGTGAGGACGCCTGTGAGTGCCCAGATGAGCAACAACATCAACGGCGATCCAACTTGACGTGCGATGTCTGCACTCACAATAAAGATGCCGGACCCAATCATGGATCCGGCAACTACCATCGTCGAGTCAAACAGTCCGAGTGAGCGACGAAAGCTCATGCTTGTGCGGAACGAATCTTCGAGTGCTTCTTGCTGTACATCACATAGATCACCTGTCCGATGCCGAGCCATACGAACAGACGTGCAGCATGCATCCAGTCGCTCACGCAGAGCGATACAAGCAACGCACCGCACGACAGGATGCCGAGGATTGGCACCAATGGTACAAGGGGCGTCTTGAACGGACGCTCACGATTTGGTTCCTTGTAGCGAAGCATCAGTACCGCAGCACACACAACAACGAATGCGAAGAGCGTACCAACGGATGTCATTTCACCCACGAGGGCGATCGGTGCGAAACCTGCAAAGAGGCTCACAACGAATGCGAAGAGGATGTTCGACTTCCATGGCGTCTTGAACTTCGGATGTGAATCGCTGAACAGCTTCGGAAGCAATCCGTCCTTCGACATCGTGAAGAACACGCGTGACTGACCGAGGAGCATCACAAGAATCACGCTTGAGTAGCCCGCAATGATTGCGAGGTTGATCGCTGGTCCCAACCACGTGATGCCCATCTTTTCGATGGCAACAGCAACAGGAGCAGCAGCACCCTTGAAATCAGTGTAGTTCGCAACACCCGTCATGACGGTTGAGAACAGAACGTACAGAATCGTACAGATCACCAGCGAGCCAAGAATACCGATCGGCATATCCTTCTGCGGATTCTTCGCCTCTTGCGCTGCAGTCGACACAGCATCAAAGCCGATGAACGCGAAGAACACCATACCCGCAGCCTTGATCACACCGCTCCAGCCGAAGTGGCCAAACGAACCCGTGTTTTCTGGGATGAACGGTGTGTAGTTATCGGCATTGATGTAGGCAAAGCCGAGACCAATGAAGATGATCACCACGGCAACCTTCAGGAACACCACGATAGCATTTGCGCGGGCGGATTCCTGGATGCCGCGAATGAGCAGCAGCGAAACGGCAAACACAATGAACACGGCTGGCAAATTGATGATGCCATAGCTGCCTTGCGCCGCTAACTCGGGCGGCGTTTGCCAATACGACATCGAGAGTGCCGTAGGAAGATGCACGTTGAAGTATGCCAAGAACTTGGCGAGGTAGGCCGACCACGACACGGCAACGGTTGACGCGCCGACGGCGTATTCAAGGACAAGGTCCCAACCGATCACCCATGCAAGCGTCTCACCCAGCGTTGCGTACGCATATGTATATGCGCTGCCAGCAACAGGGATCATCGCTGCAAACTCTGCATAGCACAGACCTGCGAATGCGCATCCAAGGGCCGCCAACACAAACGAGAGCGACACGGCTGGACCCGCATGTTCTGCCGCGGCGATGCCCGTGAGCGAGAACAGCCCAGCGCCGATAATTGCCCCGATACCCAAGTTGATCAGGTTCATCGGACCAAGCGTACGCTTGAGGTCGGTTGAATGCGCTGCATCGCTCTGCAGCTGTGAAATGTCCTTACGGTACTTCAGCTCGAATGCCATTCGAGATCCCCACATAGATGATTGAGCTTCAACGTCGCAATATAGTCGCGTTTATTCCTCGTCCGCCTGCGTGTTTTCAACAGGAGCGTCGATGATTTCGCGTGCCTGATCGGCATCCTGCGCGAGCACCATCAAGCGCACACCGCCGATTGCGATCGATGCAAGTGGATTCCACGCGACGTGATGTTCGTCGGCAATCACACATGTAACACCATTGTCCTCGAGGAGCCCCTTATAGAAGTGGGCGAGAAACGGCTCGTCATAGCGAGCAATGGTGACGAGGTCTTCGTGTGAGTAGGTATGGCTCACGGGGTTTGCCGTATGTTCGTTGTGCGTGAACTTCCCACCGCGTGTGGGTGTTCACAACATACGTCAATCATTTGTTTCCACTTGGAGTTTACATGGCACTCGCCGTCGGCACACCTGCACCCGATGTCACATTCCTCGGCACAGATCTCAAGCCGGTTTCCCTCTCGTCATTTAAGGGCAAGAACGTTGTCCTCGCCTTCTTCCCTGCTGCCTTTACAGGCGTATGCAAGGCAGAACTGTGCACGATTCAAGGGGCTCTCAGCCGCCTGAATGCGGTGAACGCAACAGTACTGGGCGTGTCCGCCGACCTGCCATTCGCAAATGCTGCGTTCGCAGCTGAGAACGGACTGACATTCCCAGTGCTCTCCGATTGGAACCTTGATGCCATCCGCGCATTTGATGTGGAACTGCCGAACTTCGCAGGCGTAGAAGGTCTTACACGCTCAGTCCGCGCAACGTTTGTGCTGGATGCAACTGGAGTCATTCGCTATGCGGAAGTAACAGCCAATCCTGGCGTTGAGCCAGATTACGACGCGCTCTACGCTGCTGTCGAAGCGCTGTAACGCACCGAACATCTCGCAAACAAAAAAACGGTCGCCCTAGGGCGACCGTTTTCGTTTCGCAACTTCCCACAAAAGATGCGAGGTTCCTCTTTATGCTGCATGCCGTGTTTCCCCCATGGCATGTGTGGTGGGCTATGTTAGGCTCATTCGGCCGTGCTTCCCTTGCGGGGCCGACCATACTTGCGCTCCGACTTCTTCTTCATGCCGAGACGTGTGATCTCGTCTGAATCATCACCGTATTGCGCAAGTACCTGGCGCTTTGTGCCAAGAACGAGTTCGTGGAAGTGTAGTTCGATCTGGATGGCGGCTTCGCGGGCCTTTGCAGCTGCGTCCATCGCCTGCTGTTCGGCGATCATGGCTTGGTCCAATTCCTTAAGCGCTTCCCGCAACCGCTGCGCAGTAAACTCTTTGTTCGCCGGGTTATAGTCCTTCAGTCCAAGCACCGCTTGCGCGATTTGCTTGTCCTGGGTCAATACCCTATGCGTTACCCGAGTTGTTGTGCGTTTTGCCATGGGTGCGGATTCCCCGAAGCGACCTAAAGAGACTTATGCTGCATGCCTTCTCAATTCCGTCCGTACGAATGTGCTTCGTGTACAAACATAACTCTTTACCAAGTGCATGCAAGCACATTTTTGCATTGCAGTAAATATCTTTTGCACACGCTGTTAAGACTTATCGCAGTGAATGATTGTCTACACACCTCGCATAAGGCTCATCGCACCCCACCAATAGACGCAACCAACGTGGTCGAAGTCACTTTCGCCCCGTATGTACAGAGCGCACCAATGTCACAAGTAAGTCTAATAATGTCATGAAGTTATATTGTTTCAGGGGCGATTCCCAGAGGCTGAAAATTCTCACTATATTTGGTCCATTCAGGATATCCACTTACACCCTACGATCTATGCGAATCTTCCTTATCGCCATGTGCGCACTTTTCGTTGGTCTTGGCACTGCCTCAGCTCAGGGTCAGGGCGGACAGCTCACGCCGGCTGCCCAGGCGCCGGTTATTGTTAAGCCAAAGCTGAAACTCGGTGACGTCAAGGCATTGATCCAGCTCATCGCTGAAGTCGATATCAGGGGACAAGAAGTAGACGCTTACCTCGATACAAAGAAGGCACTCTCTGGTGCTGTCGATGCTGCCACAAAGGCTGGCACAAAGGACGATGGAACAGTTGCCCTCGAAATGCGCGCCGAACAGGTACAGAACCTGTTTATGCTCATGCAACGCAGCCAGCTCAAGGGCGCTGCGGCAGAGAAGTTCAAGGAAATCGTGACGCTGCTGGATGAGGCAGCCAAAGAGGCACTAAAGAACGCGAAGTAACGCGCCCTACGCACAGAATGAGAACGGCTCTGAGACGTAATGTCTCAGAGCCGTTGTTGTATTCGGTAACTGGGGTGGCGGCTTACGCGCCAATCAGCTGCTTGTATGCGTCAACCGAGAGAAGTCCGTCGAGTTCCGATGGGTCCGACAGCTTGATCTTGACGAGCCAACCGTTTCCGTATGGATCCTTGTTGACAGTGTCGGGAGCTGCATTCACGTCGTTGACTTCGATGAGTGTACCGCCTACAGGAGCGTAGAGATCAGCAACAGTCTTGACTGCTTCGATCGATCCGAACACGCCGCCCTTAGCGACTGTTGCAGATGCATCTGGAATGTCGACGTACACAACGTCGCCAAGTTCGCCCTGTGCGTGATCTGTCACACCGATGGTGCCGACGTCGCCTTCGACGCGAATCCACTCGTGGTCACTCGTGTACTTGAGGTCTGCTGGGAAATTCATGGTTATGCCTTCCAATCGTGTGTGTCGAGATACTTCGTGTCGAATGTGCCCGCGATGAAGTCTGGATTGTCCATCATCTTGCGGTGGAATGGGATTGTTGTGTGAATCCCCTCAATGATGAACTCATCAAGCGCGCGGCGCATTTTGGCGATGGCCTCGGTGCGTGATGGCGCAAAGGTTATGAGCTTTGCCACCATTGAATCATAGTACGGCGGAATTGTGTACCCTTGATAGATGTGCGAATCAACACGCACACCGGGTCCACCCGGGAAGTTGAGTGACTCAATCTTACCTGGCGACGGGCGGAAATCGTGGTATGGATCTTCAGCGTTGATGCGACACTCAATCGAGTGGAACAACGGATCACGTTGTGTGAGTGTCAGCTTCTCGCCCGATGCCACAAGCAGCTGTTCCTTGATCAGATCCACGTTTGCCGATTGCTCCGTCACTGGATGTTCTACTTGAATCCGCGTATTCATTTCCATGAAGTAGAAGTTGCGGTGCTTGTCAACGAGATACTCAATCGTACCTGCGCCAACATAGTTTACACTCGCAGCCCCCTTGATCGAAGCAGCACCCATGGCTGCACGCAACTCCGGCGTCATGATTGGAGAAGGGGCTTCTTCAATCAACTTCTGATGACGACGCTGAATTGAGCACTCACGTTCGTTGAGATGCACAATGTTGCCGAACGAATCAGCAAACACTTGAATCTCGATGTGACGTGGTTCTTCAATGAACTTTTCGATGTAGATGTCGCCATTACCGAAGGATGCTTCAGCTTCTCCACGCGCCGTCGCGTATGCGCGATCGAGTTCATCGCGTGTTTCAACGTAGCGCATGCCCTTGCCGCCGCCACCTGCAACCGCCTTGATCATGAGTGGGTATCCCACTTCTTCGGCGACGCGGCGCGCATCTTCAATGGTTACAACGATGCCGTCGGAGCCTGGCACAACGGGCACGCCAGCGGCGCGCATTGTGTCCTTGGCGATAGACTTATTGCCCATGCGGACAATTGAATCCGGCGACGGTCCAACAAACGTCAGATTACAGTCGTGACAGATTTCGGCGAACGTTGCGTTTTCTGCTAGGAACCCATAGCCAGGGTGAATAGCGTCGGCATTCGTTACATCCGCGGCTGCAATGAGCGACGGAATGTTCAGGTACGACAGCTTCCCTTGGGCAGGCCCAACGCACACTGCTTCATCTGCAAAGCGCACGTGTAACGATGCGCGATCTGCTTCTGAATACACTGCAACGGTTTTGATGCCGAGTTCCTTCGCAGCCCGAATGATACGCAACGCGATCTCGCCACGATTGGCGATCAACAGCTTCTTGATCATATCTGGAGGCCCCTCGTGGTGGTATTAGTCGGGCTTGATGATGAACATCGGCTGGTTGTACTCAACCGGCTGTCCGTTTTCAACGAGGATCTTGACGACCGTGCCGGCCGCGTCAGACTCAATCTCGTTCATGAGCTTCATCGCCTCGACGATACAGAGCGTATCACCGACGTTTACGTGCTGTCCGACCTGCACAAATGCGTCTGCATCTGGCGAAGGGGCGCGGTAGAACGTACCAACGATTGGGGAAAGAAGCTTGTGTCCATCATCACCCGCAGGTGCTGCCGGTGCAGCTGCAGGAGCGGCTGCGACGGGCGCTGCTGCAGGCGCAGCTTGTACAGCTGGTGCAGCCATCATCGGCTGCGGAGCATTCATCATGTATGTCGGAGCGACCATGCCAGCATTGCCGTTGGTCTTCGACATGGCGATTGTTACGCCTTCTTCTTCAATGCTAAGCTCTGTTGCAGAGCTTTCATCAAAAATTCTGAGAAGACGACGAAGGTAATTGAGATCCATGACGTGCTCCCGAATTATTCTTTAACGCGATCCATGTAGTCACCCGACGCAGTTTCAACGCGGATGAGGTCGCCTTCATTGACGAACAACGGCACCATCACCTGAGCTCCTGTTTCGACAGTTGCTGGCTTGAGTGCGTTCGTTGCGGTATCGCCCTTGAGGCCTGGTTCCGTCATTGTGATGCGGAGCGCTACGTGCAGCGGGAGTGTCACCGACACAACGTTATCTGCTTCGTCACGGGCGATCTGAACTTCCAGACCTTCCTTCATGAACTTGGCCACATCACCGATGATGTCGACAGCAACCGGGATCTGATCGTATGTCTCCGAGTCCATGAACGTGAAGAAGTCACCATCACGGAACAGGTACTGATAGTTGCGAGTCTCGACACGTACAAACTCAATGGTCTCACCCGAACGGAACCGCTCTTCGCGAAGCTTGCCCGTCTTGATCACGCGCATCTTGACTTGGTAGAAGGCGCGGAGGTTTCCGGGCGTACGGTGGATGGACTCAAGGACGACACAGAGTTCGCCGTTGTGCTTGATCACCGCACCGATGCGGAGGTCGGCTGTAGTTGCCATGCGTTAGGTAGTACCAATGAATGAACGATGAGGTCCCGACCGGATTCGAACCGATGTACAAGCTTTTGCAGAGCTCTGTATAGCCACTCTACCACGGGACCGCGAATGGGTCACAAATATAGAAAAAGGGGGCCAAGAAGCCCCCTTTTTTCGAAAAACAGGTCATTTTTTGCGGTTTTTTAGCGTTTTGGGCGGTATTCCACCCACGCACTGCATGCGTTTAGACCTTTGTGATCACGAGGTAGACTGGTCCGACATAGCGCTTACCCTTCGCCGTTGGGCGAATCGGTGGCGGGTCGATCGGGTCGACTGTCGTGACAGCCTTGATGCTGATGCGTGCGGCAGAAACACCCTTAGCGACGAAATGTGCCTTAAGAGCTTCGGCGCGGGCTTGGCTAAGCTTCTGTGCTGCGTCGACAGTACCCTCGGCGTCTGGGTAACAGACGATCTCGATGTTAGCACCAGGGTTCATCGTGAGAACGCGAGTCAAATCAGCGAGGTCGTCTTCAGCACCGGTCTTGAGATTCGACTTCTTGACGTCAAACGGTACGGGCGCAACCTTGATCTTGCGACCTGCTTCCATCGTGCGGACCACGAAATCCTTCGATAGCTCCAAGTACTTACTCGTTGCTGGGATGTCAATGGCGAACTCTTGACGGAAGTAGCGTGGGTCCTCAACACGGATCGTGTAGGACTGGCCTGCCTTAAGACCCGTCTGGAGATAACCGTCCGTAGCGCTGCTGCGGAACGACTGGCCAACCTTCTTGCCCTGGCTGTCGTACACCGCGTAGTTGGCTTCAACTGGCGTAAGGCTCGCTGCGTTGAGGAAATAGCCGGTCAGTGTTACAACCGTACCAATGGCGCCTTGTGCATGGACGCGAAGTGGAAGCGCCAGGAGAACAGCCGCGACGGCAAGCGAACAGAGTGTCTTCATTGTGCGTGCATTCATGATTAACGTCCTCCCCGATTAGAGCGTCCTGCCTCCGAACCCGCTTCCTTGAGCAGGCGGACCGATCCGTCGGCACAACCAAGGATGATGAGGCCAGCGTTGCTTGTAACGTCCAGCGACCAAACTTCGGTACCAACATTTTGCGTCATGACGTTCTGACCCGTCGTGATATCCCACATCTTCACTGACTTGTCCAGACTGCCCGTGACAAGCGTCTTGTTGTCTTCCGCAAAGGCAACATCCTGCACAAGGTCTGTGTGTGCGTTGATCGAGCGAACAAGTTCACCCGATGGCATCGACCAAATCTTGACAACACCACGTTCGTCTGCCGTTGCGAGGTACTTCGAGTCGAAGGAATACAGTGCAGTTAACACTGGCGCTGTATGCCCCATCAACGTCATGATCGGTTCCTTCTTTGTCAGATCTGCACTCCAGATCATCACAGTACGGTCGTCCGAACAGGATGCAATGAACTTGCCGTCGTACGAATACGCAACATTGTTTGTCTGCATGCTATGTCCACGAAGCGTCTTGGCTTCGACACCCAGATTGGCATCCCAAATCTTGACAGTCTTGTCAAACGAGGTGCTGGCAATGAGTTGGCTTCCTTCTACCGGACTGTAGTATACACAGATGGCTTCGGCGGTATGGCCACGCATCGTCTGCAGTACCTTACCAGTCTCAACATCCCATACTCGGATCGTGCGATCGCTGCTGGCGCTCGCAAGCTGCTTGTCATCACCAGAGAACGACACATTGTTCACCTGCGCTGTGTGTCCTGTGAGCGTGCGAAGCTCCTTGCCATCCGGAAGCGACCAAAGCTTAATTGTCTCATCGAGACTGCATGTAGCCACCATCGTATTGGCGTCGTTAACAAAAACACCTAGCACTTCATCGGCATGCTTGCCGATGGTCGACGCGGTGTAGGAGCGTTGTTGTGCCCATGTGCTCACTGCGCATGCAGCCATCACAACGAGCATGCTCACTCCCGATCGTAGCATTTGCATCGTATCCTCTACACTGTTAGTTGAAAGACTCGCCCCAAATTTTGTTACGCAACAGACGCCTTCGCACGCAGGTCCTCAGCGAGTGAGCGGAGCTCCCGAAGGAGTTCCGCGGCACGCTCACGGTCGACTGGTTCGGCACCCGGCTGCTGTGCGACGGTTGTCGCAGTCGCGTCGTGTACCTGCCCCTCCTCAACCGTCAACTGCGGCATCGTGACAACATCCTCAGGAAGCCCAGCAGCTTTGAGATGCTCACGAGCACCGGCCACCGTGTATCGCTTGTCCCGAAGTAGTTGCTTGATCACCATCAATACGGCGAGGTCCCGCTGCGTGTACACGCGATTACCCGCCCTATTTTTTTGTGGTCGTAGCTGCGGAAACTCGCGTTCCCAATACCGCAAGACATGCTGCTCCTCACCGATGAGCGTTGCGGCCTCGGTAATCGAGTGATACAGCTTCTTGATGGTTGTCTGCATACGGCGGAAAAGTACAAAAAAGCGCTGGACTCCTGACGCTATTGTTGCGCAGTAGATCGCGATCGACGACGGTATACACCTGCCTGAGACGAGATATTGAGCAACACGCCGACTGCAATCGCGCTGAAGAAGACGCTTGACCCACCATACGAGATGAAGGGCATCGGCAGTCCAGTCGTTGGCAGCACTCCGCACGTAACGCCTGCATTCACAAACGCGTACACGGCAAGCGTAGTGGTAATCCCGGCCGCGAGGAGTCGGCCGAACGCATCAGGCGCCTTTTTCGCGACGGTGTAGCCACGCCACATGATGAGCACAAAGGCAAAAACAAGGAGAGATACGCCTATAAACCCGTATTCCTCACCGACGATACTGAAGATGAAGTCGCCATATGACTCTGGCAAAAACCAGTCGCGCTGACGGCTTTGTCCGGGGCCTACCCCCGTGATGCCACCATTACCGAAGGCAATCAAGGCCTGGTCCAGCTGATATCGCACAGGCTCGTCTTCACCCATCCCAAAGAACACCATCAAGCGACGGAGTCGATATTCGGCACTCACGGCATAGACGGCAGCAATCACGGCACCAGTTCCGACTACTGCCGCAAGGTGCTTGCCATTAACATCGGCAAGGAACATCATCACCATCACGATAAGGAAGATTACACTAGCCGTCGACAGATTCGGCTGCAAGGCAATCAAGACGACAACGGGCAGCATCCACCCAAGGACGGGCAGAATCCCCGTCTTCCAATGTCGCAGTGTCGATCGAGGCGCACTTAGCAAGTGCGCGGTATGCAGAACGACGGCAAACTTTGCGAGCTCCGATGGCTGGAAGTTGAACGGACCGAGCTTCACCCACCTGCTGGCCCCTTTAATCTCGGTGCCCATGACAAGCACCATCAACAAGAAGCCGATCGCGATGAGCACCGTGGTGGCCGTGGAGCCCTGCAAATTGCGATAGTCAAACTTTGCGAACCCGATCATGAGGACAAGGCCAATGAGCACGCGCAGGGCGTGGTTCCATACGAGTCCTTCACTAGATCCGTACTTGACGTCTGCAAAGGATGCACTGGCGCTGTACACGAACGCAATACTGAACATCAGCAGTCCAGCAATGGGCAGAAGAATCAGCCAGTCGATGTTCGATGGTTCAGGACGCGAGGTCATACGTTCGGGAGCTCAATCCAAAAGGTGGTGCCAGTGCCGACGTGAGATTCCTTCACGTAGATCCGACCGCCATGATAGTCTTCAATAATGCGACGTGAAAGGGAAAGTCCAAGACCCCATCCACGTTTTTTTGTGGTATACCCTGGTTGGAAAATCCGCGCAGCTACCTGTCGCGTCATCCCTTTGCCGTTGTCAGCTACTTGCACAATCACACCGCCCTTGGGACGCGGACGCATGCTAATCGTGATGCGACCGTCAGCGCGTTCGATGGCTTCAACTGCATTCTTGATGAGGTTTTCAATGACCCACTCGAATAGCTCAACGCTCACGTTGGAGCGCAGGGTATTGTCGAGCTCGCGTGCGATCGTGACACGTCGACCAAGGTTTGGTAGGCGCGTCTCGAAGTAGGCACACACGCGTTCGATGATGGGTGCAAGAGTGGTGGATTCTAGCTTCGGTTGCGAACCGATCTTTGCGAAACGATTCGCAATCACATTGAGACGTTGCACGTCGTGCTCCATCTCACGAGCGGTTTGCTCGACGCGATCCGGATTGCCTCGGTCCATGCGAATGATGTCGAGCCATGCAAGCATGCTCGAGAGCGGCGTCCCAAGTTGGTGAGCTGCCTCTTTGGCCATGCCGACCCAGATGTTTGACTCCTCGTTCCGGCGTATAGTTGAAAACGCGACGTAGCCCACCAAGATGAAGGCCGTCACTGCGAGGATCTCCACAAAGGGCATATACTTGAGCTTCTGCACAAGCGCAGAATTCGTGTAGTACATGCGGGACACTACACGTCCTTCGTCGTCCTTCATGACAAGGGGCGGGTAGTCCCGCTCCATTTGCGCGATATACTGGATCAGCCATGCCTTCTGCTCTTCGACAGCCAGCGTGGTGTCCATGTCGACGTTGATCATGAACTGCTTGTAGGGATACACAGGCAGTCCGGACTTATCGGTGATGATTACCGGGAAGTGAATAGAGTTGTACGTGAGATCAACATAGAACAAGAGATCATCATCACTCGCCTGCTTGTAGGATCGATCAAGTAACTTGGCGTAGAGCGTGACGGTGCGCGTTTCGTTCGCAGCAAGCTCATCAACGATAGATCGTGTGCCGAAGACCACCGCGGCCATGATGGCTAAGCCCAAAAACGTCAGCGCCGCTTTTGCCTGCCACTTAGTGACGCTCGCACGCAGAATGCGAATACGATCGGGACGTCGCGATCCACGTCCACGTGTCATATGCTCCCAACCTCGACGCGAATGAACGGGGCTGTCTCGTCCTGTTCGATCGATGACGGCACTCCACGCGCAATGATGATCGTGGCACTATACGTCCGCGAGCGTCTGCGTATGGTAAGCGGATAGACACCGTCGGATGGCAGCGTGCGCATCACGATCGTCTGTGCTCCACCGAAGGCATGATTCGTATGCGACGGTAAGCTAAGTCCTCCCAGCTCGAAGGTGTACTCCGTTGGTGACGGCTTCGATGCGTCCTTCACCGCAATGGCATAGCCAAAGGTTGAGAACTCACGAACTGTGCGGAACATGAACTGCAACATCGGCGCACCAGACTCTCGATCAATCACCGACGAGACGTTCAGCGTGAACTCGTGGTCGATTGATGGTTCGATGCGATCTGTGTTCATGAGGCTAAGAGGAGTGTTTCAAGTTCGGTTTGTCGGATCGTCTGCTGTTCTGTTGTGTGAAGATCCTTCACCACCACGGTGCCATCGGAGAGCTCTGTTTCACCGAGCATGACGGCGTACTTGACGTTGTGACGGTTCGCTTCTTTCATCTGGGCCTTCATGGAGCGGCGCATCACGTCGGTCACAACACGCACACCTTGACGACGCAGGCGAAGAGCAAGTGCATGCGCAGGAAGAATTGCGTCGGCACCAATAGCGCAGAGATACACGCCGTCACGCTCTTGCTCTGTCTCGGTGCCGTGCTCGTGTTCGCGCAGCAACAACATCCGCTCGATACCGATCGAGAATCCAACAGCCGGTACTTCCCCACCACCAAGCATTGCAAAGAGCGGATCGTAGCGTCCACCACCACCGATCGCATTCTGTGTGCCGAGTGCAGAGGTAGTGAATTCAAACACGGTGTGGTTGTAGTAGTCGAGTCCGCGCACAAGCGTCGGGTTCACAGTGTATGGCACGTTGGCAACATCAAGCAGGGCGAGAACAGCGTGGAAGTGTATGCGACTTTCTTCGTCGAGAACATCAAGAATCGATGGTGCGTTGGCAATGACCACCTTGTCACGCTCATCCTTGGAGTCAAGCACCCGCAATGGGTTTGTTTCCATGCGACGCTGTGAATCCGCTGACAGCGATGCGTGGTGCTCGCGCAGATACGCAACCAACGTCTCACGATAGATTTGTCGGACAGAACTCGTACCGAGTGTGTTGATCTCGAGTGTGAACGCACTGCATCCGCAGCGACGCAGCGTCTCGTAGGCAACAAGAATGATCTCTGCGTCGCTCTCGGGATTCGGCGACCCTACACATTCGGCACCGAACTGATGGAACTGACGATAGCGTCCTTTCTGCGGTCGATCATAGCGGAACTGCGGTCCGGCATACCACAATCGCATCACAGGACTATGTCGCAATAGACTGTGCTCGATCAACGCGCGAACAACTGGTGCAGTCATCTCCGGACGAAGCGTCAGTGAGTCCCCTCCCCTGTCCTGGAAGGTGTACATCTCTTTGCCAACGATGTCAGTTTCCTCGCCGACGCCACGCTTGAAGAGATCGGTCGATTCGAAGATCGGTGTGCGAATCTCGTCATACGCGAATTCGCGTGCGACGTCACGAAAGATGGCTTCGACGGCATGCCACTGTGCTATCTCCGCAGGGAGAATATCCTTGGTGCCTCGAACTGCTTGCAAGCTCACGGCTTCTCCACTTCATTCGATGCGAATAACGCACGAACATCTTCGACGCTGTGCGCAGCCAAAAGCGCCGAGCGGAATTGCTCGGAACCGACCATGCGCGAAACACGACTGAGCAGGCGCAGATGAAGTCCGACGTTTGCCTCAGTTCCAACCAGCAGTAGGATGATCGACACCGGTTTATCATCCAGCGCATCAAAATCAATCGGCGTACTGAGCGTTGCCAGCGCTGCCATGGAACGATCAACGACGTTGGTCTTTCCATGCGGAAGCGCTACGCCATTGCCAATACCGGTCGACATCAAGCGTTCGCGATCAAGGATGACGGTTGTGATTGCTGTCTTGTCCGACACATGACCATTGCGGGCCAAGATCTCCACCATACGATGAAGCGCGTCGTTCTTGTCCTTGACCTCGAGGTTGAGTTCGATACAGGTCGGCTCAAGAATTGTCGAGAGTGTGATTTCCATACACGAAGGTTCCTTGGTGATAGCATCGCAGCACACACGGCCACGCGCTCACATCAGCTCTGAGCAAGTCACGAAACTACGAAGCTTGCACTAGCATCAGCGTACAAACATATGCACCTGCGGCGTTCCGCTAGTCTTCGTCGGAACTCCGCAGTTTCTCGAGCACGCTGAAGTCCTCGAGCGTCGTCACATCCCCTTGCACAGCAGCTCCCGAAACGAGTTCGCGAAGGAGTCGGCGCATAATCTTTCCACT
Source organism: uncultured Melioribacter sp. (assembly GCA_964465685.1). Taxonomy (GTDB): domain Bacteria; phylum Bacteroidota; class Ignavibacteria; order Kapaibacteriales; family Kapaibacteriaceae; genus UBA10438. The sequence continues at coordinate 11,267 of CAYXKK010000015.1, read as the reverse complement.
GCGCGTCTTGGGCAGGGCATCGGTAAACCGCACATCATCCGGCTTGGCAATGTGTCCAATCTCCTTTGCGACGTGCGCGCGGAGCTCTTCCTTGAGTGCGTTAAGGTTCTTGACCTTGGCATTGCTGTTGAGGGAGACAAATGCCACAAGTGCACTGCCCTTGATGTCGTCCGGACGCGCAACAACAGCAGCCTCGGCAACGAGTCGATGCGATACGAGGGCACTCTCAATTTCCGCAGTCCCGAGGCGATGTCCCGAGACATTCACGACGTCGTCTACCCGACCAATGATCCAGATGTATCCGTCACGGTCCTTGCGAGCCCCATCTCCAGTGAAGTACCATCCTGGGAATGTTCGCGTCTTCGGGAACATGCTCCAGTACGCTTCACGATAACGCTCGTCGTTGCCGTAGATCGTGCGTGCCATCGATGGCCATGGATGTTTTACCACGAGGAGGCCGCCTTCGTTTGGCTTGCACGATGTGCCGTCGGGACGTACAACATCGACCATGATGCCGGGAAGGGGCTTTGTAGCTGTTCCAGGCTTGGTCACGGTAGCTCCGGGCACGGGCGAGACCATGATGCCCCCCGTCTCCGTTTGCCACCACGTGTCAACAATCGGACATCGTCCGCCACCGATCACGTCGTGATACCACACCCACGCTTCAGGGTTGATTGGCTCACCAACGGTGCCCAACAATCGTAACGACGAGAGGTCGTGCCTGCGAGGCCACGATTCACCCCATTTCATGAAGGACCGTATTGCCGTTGGTGCGGTGTAAAAGATCGAAACCTGATGTCGCTCAATGAGCTTCCAAAAGCGATCGGGTTCTGGCCAATTTGGCGCTCCTTCGTACAACAAGATCGTTGCGCCATTTGCGAGCGGACCGTACACGACGTAACTGTGTCCTGTGATCCATCCCACATCGGCTGTGCAGAAGTACACATCGTCTTCGCGCAGATCGAATACCATCTTCGTGGTCGAGGCTACCTGTGTGAGATATCCGCCCGTTGTGTGCAGAATGCCTTTGGGCTTACCAGTACTTCCTGATGTGTAGAGGATGAACAACGGATGTTCACTCGGCAACGCAGGGGGCTCGTGTCGCGCAGATGCAGCCTCGATGAGTTCATGCCACCAGTGATCACGTCCGGACTTCATCTTGCACTTCTCTGCCGTGCGTTGCACGACAAGCACGTGGCGAATGCTTGGCGTTTTCTTCAGCGCAACATCAGCGGCAGCCTTCAAGTGCACAGCATCACCACGTCTCCATGCAGCATCCTGCGTGATCAATACACTAGCGCCCGAATCATTTATGCGTTCACGCAGTGCATCACTGCTGAACCCGCCGAAGATCACGTTGTGCGTTGCACCAATGCGCGCACATGCAAGCATTGCGATCACCGTCTCGGGCACCATGCCCATGTACATCGCAACAACATCACCCTTGCGCACACCAAGCTGCTCAAGTGCGTTCGCTGCACGACACACTTCTGTGTGCAGTTGCTGATACGTGAGCGTTCGTGCTTCGCCTGTCTCTCCCTCCCAGATCAGCGCAGCCTTGGTACGGCGCCATGTGCCGAGATGTCGATCAAGACAATTGACCGACACATTTGTGGTGCCACCAACAAACCACTGTGCATGAGGATACTTCCAGACGTATGGCTTCTTCCATGGCGCGAACCATGCGAGCTCACGTGCTTGCTCTTCCCAATACGCAACAACGTCTTCCTCAGCATGTTCCTGCAGAGCGCGCAACGCACGGGCAGACCCAATGTGTGCCTTCGCTGCGAAGTCTTTCGAGGGGGCGAAGCGGCGCTCCTCATGCATTACCGACGAGATGCTCTCGGAGGGCTTTTGTACTGCTGGTAATCGCTTGGCCATGGCGCTATGACTCCGAGGTTGATGTTACTTGACGAGTGCTGATATCGATTTGAATTCTTGTGTGCCCGACACACGAAGAAGCTCAAAGAGAACAGCTTCCATTGTTGAGATCACGGCACCGGCATCGCGCATGCGCTCGAGTGCGACGCGTGCATCATTGGCAGAGCGTGATGACACACAGTCATCAAGCACCACTACCTTCTGTCCTTGTGCAATCAAGTCGAGCACTGTCTGCTGCACGCAGACATGCGCTTCAATACCAAACACAATGATCTGATGTCGGTTGTTACCAAGCACCGCTGCTTCTACATCAGGATTACCACAGCAGCTGAACGACATTTTCTCGATGGGCTCGTACGTGCCTAACGCTGCTGCGATCTCAGGTACTGTTGTGCCGAGTCCCTTGGTGTATTGCTCGGTAACAACGATCGGAACGTTCAACACCCGCAGTCCTTTGATGAGGATCGCAGAACGACGAACGAGTTCTTCATGACCGTGGATGTGGGGAAGAAGGCGTTCCTGAATGTCGACGCACAGCGCAAGCGTATGGTGACGGTCGAGTAGCATTGGTGTATCCTCGTGAGAATGAATCAATCCCGCTCGACGAATCTACGAGTTGTCACGCATCGGCACTCTGACGTTTGTCAGTCTCGTTGCGTTACGATCACACCGGCAATGGCGAGTGCGCCACCCACTACGAACATGACCGTTGGCACCGTGCCGAAGATGAAGAACGACAGCACCGAGGTGAGCACAGGCTGAAGGTTGTTGAACACGGCCACGCGACTCGCATCCATGCGACTGAGCGCATAGTACCACAAGCCGTAGCCTACGCCCGACGTGATCACACCGAGGTAGAACAATTGCGACCAGTGTTCAAGCCAGCCCGGAGATACCAGCACGGTCATGGGATCATGCACAGGAACAAGTGCCCACACAGGGAGGTAGAGGACAAGTCCGGCGAAGAAGCTGAGCGCCGTGGTCTGCACCGGACCGTACTTCACAATGAGTGAGCGTCCGATCACCGTGTACGCAGCCCACGAGATGCTCGCAGCCAGCACCATCACGTTGCCAAGCGTCTGCTCAGACGACACCGCTGCGCCACGGTCAACAAGCACGATGGCCGCGCCAAGGACGGCAAGCGCGACGCCCGACATTTTGCGCCACCCCGGCGATGTGCGCTTCCACACCGCGAGGAGAATCACCACAAACACAGGCGTCAGTGCATATGCCAGCGACGCGTTCGGAGCCGTTGTGTAATCGACACCCCAAATGAAGAGCAACTGATTGATCGGCATATTCACGAGACCTAACAGTGCGATCAACCAGATATCGGCACGATCCACCTTACGCAATGATGCACGACGGATGAACATCCAGATACCGAAGGCGGTACATGTGAAGATCCCACGAAACAACACCACGGTCACTGGTTCAAGCTCTGCCGTAATGTCCTTGGCTACCAAGTGTGTGGTCGATGCAATGAACTGCTGCAGAAGAAGCAAGAGATAGATCACGCGAGGTGCTTTCGAATGCGTTCGACGGCAGCGCACTGCTGCTGTTCGTACGAAAGATCACGAACGCCTTCGCATGCTTCGCGCATCGCGTCACGCACGTTTGGTGTGCGCAGATGCGACACCGACTGGACTATGTCAGCGGGCGTGAGGTCACGTCCGATGGTTGTTCCTACTGGATACGCGGTGATGTGCGCACGTAGCGCAGGAAGATCCGTAACGATTGTTGGAATTCGAGCCATCATGTATTCAAAGAGCTTGTTCGGCAATGCATACTCGTAGCTCATCGAGATGGGTTCGATGATGCACAGGCCAATGTCTGCGCCACATGTGTACGCATGGAGATCTTCGTAAGCAACAGCACCAAGCCACGTGATACGACTCGTGATTCCAAGCGATATCGCAAGCTGCTCGAGATCGGCACGCGCAGGCCCGTCTCCAATAATTGCCAGATGCACGTCCGACATCAATGGCATAGCACGCATGAACGGGGCAATCCCCCGTCCATGATGCACAACGCCTTGGTAGAGTGCAATGCACGTATCATCATCAACACCGCAGCGCTCACGCAACGGCGACGAAACAACATCACGATACGGTGGTGTGTTGTACAACACAAACGGTTCGTACGGCAGAGCAAATGTTTCGCGCACAACCTCTGCATCGAGCGGACCCGACACGAGGATGTCGTTGACGTCGCGGACGTGGCGGCGTTCATGTGCAGTGAGGATGCGCTGTCGGATGCCTTTACCTTCGAGCGGGCCAAGTGCGAAGTAGAATTCACGCATGTCGTAGAGCAACGGTGCACCGCACCTGTTCGCTATTCGAGACGCAGCAGCAAGAGCAAACAAATCCATCGCCACAACGCATTGCGCACGCACATCCGTCTGTGCACAATGACGGGAGAATGACCACCATCGGCGTATGGCACGTCCGCCTGGGTCGGACCACGAGATCACCGTGCATGAGGGTGCATCTGTTGAGCCCCCTGCCGCGATCACACCAACGGTGAGTCCGTCGGAAGCAAGTGCATGCGCGAGGTTTCGCGTACGAGCATCGTAGCGAAGATCTGCAAGAGCGCAGAGAAGAACATCCACGCTATGGAGCGATCGAGAGATGGTATGTGCTCCGAAGAATACCACGAGCGTCAAAGCGCTCCTTGAAGTTGATCAACCCAATCGACGGCGTCATTGGGTCGGGATCCTTTGTGTCCTGCGACACACCAATGTCCACCCACTCATAGCCCTGCTCGACGGCCCACCGGCACGTCTCGTACATCACGAGGTAGATCGGACGCAGATGCTCGTATTCGTAGCGGAGCATGTTGTAAAAGCAGAGCACAACTTTGGGGTTAGCAAGAAACAGCAGTGAGCCTGCAATCGGCTCGTCGCCACGATAGACCATGTTCAGGCGAAGCTTGTCCGGCATGAGCTCTTTGAGCTTACGCAAATCATCAAGCGTGTGCGTTGGCAACACACCATGACGCGCCTTGTTCTCGAGGAGAATCTTGTGGAACGTCGCGTAATCATCACTCTCACGAATTGTGATCTCACCCTCACGAAGAATGCGATGGATGCTCTTGCGAGCGGTTGCATCGAAATGCTTGAGGAAGTCGTTGCCGTGCTTGAGGTCGATCGCATGCGAGATGTAGTGTAGCTCAAAGGTCGCCTTGCGGTATAGCATTGCGTACTCATGATGCTGGCTATAGTTCCGCGTGTAGACGATTGGCGCAGGGATGAGGAACGCATCGCGGATACCTGCCTGCTTACAGTACGAGATGAATGCATCAACGATCGCCAGCGAGAGTTCAAAGGAACAATCAGCCGTACAGATCGATCCATACGATGCTCCCGTTGGAGACCAGAACTCTCCGTTCGGTTTGAGTCCACCCGGGAGAATGCCAACAAGCTTTGCACCATCACGAAACATCAGATGATGCCAGTTCCACTTCCCATCAGGATGGTAATCCATGAAGCGCTGCAGATGGAACATCGTCCCATTGTTGGAGCGCTCAACAAAGGCATCCCATTCGTCGCGATGGGCATGCGTGTATGGTTCGACGGTGATGGTATATGGCATAGGGTGTTCCAACGGCGAAATTACAGCACTATATTTGGACGACCACATGTATTCATTCATTGTGAAGGGGAAGCAGTATGAAGAAGGGATTGTTTGTCGCAGCAGCAGCGATGATGATCTGCAGCGCAGCGACACTGTTTGCAAACGGACCGAAGAATGGTCTGGGTGTTGGGGTGAACACCGGTTGGTACGGTAGTGGTGGACAAGTCCAGTATGCCATCAACCACGATTTGCACGTTGGTGCACAAGTTGGATTCCGGATTTCAGACGGAACCGATATCACATTCGCACCATATGCGAAGTATTTCCTGGGCGGCTCTACGGTCCGTCCGTATGCGATCGGTCAGTTCGCAATCAGCTCAAACTCTACTGCGAATACATCCTCAACGGGTATCACCCTTGGTGGTGGTGCACAGTATTGGATTTCTGACCATTTCGGCGTCTTTGGTCAGATTGCTGTCCTTGACTTACCGTTTAGCCCTAAGGAAAAGGAGCTCGCCTTCGGCATCCTCACACCGTCGATCGGTCTGGAGCTGTTCTTCTAAGACAGCATTGCCTACTCTACGGGCCCTGCGCACAACGTGTAGGGCCCGTTTCTATATGCAGCATGCCCCCTCTCATATTGCCATCTTCCGCACGGACCGTCTGGGCGATATGGTGCTGACACTTCCGATGTGTCACGCACTTCGGGAACGGTTCCCTGCGGCGCATATCACACTCTACACGCGATCGTATGCAGCGCCCCTTGTTGAGGCCTCCCGCGCAGTGGATACCATCGTGGCGGTCGACAATCTTGACGTCCCGTTGCATCACGATTTGCGTTCGCGCGCAATCGACGCAATCTTCTTCCCACGTCCGACACGTGCGGAGGCATGGGCTGCAATGCGAGCACGGATTCCGATGCGCGTCGGCACAGGCTTCCGCTGGTATTCGTGGATGTTTACCACTCGCATCGGCGAGCATCGCTCCACGGCTGAACATCACGAGGCCGAGTACAATGTGCGCATGATCATGCATGCCTTTGGCGGACCTCAGCCTGAGGTAGTGCTTGCGAACCCACGTCCAGAACATACACACCACACGCTACATGCATCCCTTCGCATCGTGATCCATCCGGGCTCTGGTGGGTCTGCACACGACTGGCCAGTGGACCGATTTGCGGAACTTGCCGCGCGATGTCGCAGCGAGCTGGGCGCAGAGATTCATGTAACGGGGCTTGCAGCCGAGCGAGCGCTTTGCGACCGAATCCTCACAGCATGTCCAACAGCGATTGACCATTGTGGCAATCACGATCTGTCGTATCTGCTCGATGTCCTTGCTGATGCCGACATTGCCGTTGCCAACTCTACCGGAGTACTACACCTAGCAGCTGCATGCGGCGTGCGCGTTGTTGGCTTGTATCCAGCATCACCAGCAATCAGTCAGCGCCGGTGGGGTCCGTACACAGCGCTTGCCCGTGTGCTCGAGAGTACACCGGATGACGACATGACGTCGATCAGCGTTGATGCTGCGCTCGCAGCAGTGCGCGAACTCGCTCTGCATCCTCTGGCGTATCGACGGCAACCGAGCGGTGCTCCGTCTCAACGCACATAAAGGTCGCGCCATCTTCAAGTAAGCGAAGCTGTTCAAGTGATTCAGCACGCTCGAGAGGGGAAGGGGCAAGCATCACATGACGTGTGAGTGCCTCCATGCGATACGCGTAGAGTCCGACATGCTGCCAGTAGTCGACAGTGTCGTTGAACGAGCCAGTTGTTTCGCGCGCATGCGGAATTGGTGAGCGCGAGAAATACAACGCGCGACCGTCACGACCGCGCACGACCTTTACCACGTTGGGATCGAGTAGAAGTTCGTCGCTCGTGATGCGCACAACAGGCGTTGCGACGTCTGCAACGGTCTGCTGCAATGCATCGATACACTGCAACAGTACCGTTGGCTGTAGCAATGGCTCGTCGCCTTGAATGTTCACGACAATATCTGGTGTGATGCCCAGCGAACGCACAGCTGCATAGCATCGATCGGTGCCACTTGGTTCGTCGGGCGAGGTGAGCACAACGTCGGCCTTGCACCGCTGTGCTTCCGCCACGATGTGTTCGCTATCCGTGGCAATGATCACACGATCGAATGCATGCACCGATGATGCAGCGCGCCATACACGCTCAATCATCGATTGTCCTTCGAGGTCGATAAGGGGCTTCCCCGGCAACCGCGTTGATGCGTACCGTGCGGGGATGATGCCTACAATCATCCCAGAACCTTTGGCACCTTGATGAACGCTTCGTTCTTCTTCGGCGCGTTGCGCAGTGCTTCTTCGGTAGTCAGACACTCGCCGGCCACATCCTCGCGGAATGCGTTAACGTGGTCGTTCACGGCGACCATTGGTTCGACACCTGTCATATCGACTGCAGTGATTGCACCGATGTACGACACAATCCCGTCGAAGTCGGCAGCAAATGATGCTGCTTGCTCATCGGTGAAGCGAAGTCGTGCGAGCTCGGCAATGCGATGGATGTCGTTGACGTTCATACCTGCGAATCTACGGCACTGGCGATGATCTGCCGCACATCGGTGAGTAGTCGGAGCTCGTCGTTGCGGGTCGGAGCAGTAGGCACGGTTACGGGAGGAAAGATCCGGACCGAGACGTCGCCACCATTGATCTTTCGCGTCTTCTTGGGTAGGATCGCAGCAGTACCCCTGAGGGCAAGTGGTACGATCTGTCGTTCACTCCGAACAGCAAGCGAGAATGCTCCACGCCGGAAGGTGCCGACGTTCCCATCGACACTCCGCGTGCCTTCGGGGAACACCAACACCGAGCTTCCAGCTGCCATGGTTGCCACCACCTTCTGGAGTACGTCGGCAGCTTCGCGTGCACGCTCGCGCTCGATTGCTATGAATGGTGAAATCTTCAACGCCCACCCGAATACAGGAATACGTTCGAGTTCGCGCTTATACATGATGCGCACGTTGTCGGGCACCGATGCAAGGATGACAGGGATGTCGAACAGACTGGCATGGTTCGCAACGTAGATGTACCGTGCCGTTGGATCAAGCTCATCACGTCCGATGAGCGTAACACGGATGCCGCACATGCGAAGGAGCAGACGTGACCACGAACGGGCGTATTCGTAAAAGACCTCTTCGTTGCGCCAGAGCACCATGTGCAGCATAACTGCAATCGAGTACGCTGCTGTAACAAGGAAGACGCCGGCAAGAGTGAACCACATTCGCATAGAACAAAGGTCGGGACCATTGGCATACCGAGCAAGTTGTGCGGTTTCCGTAGGTTGCATCCATGCCAGGACTACAAGATCTCGCTTCGCTGCTCGGTACACCCGAGCCTACGACACAAGACACAAAGCCTGAGAAACGTCGGGGTCACGACGGACAGGTGCTGAACCTGCGCGTGCGCGTTGAAAAGCGTCGCGGCAAGCCAGTGACAATCGCATGGGGGTTCTTCTCTCATCCGATGGAACTCAACCGTCTACTCACGCTCTGCAAGAAGACGCTGGGAGCTGGCGGACAGTTAGTTGATCAAACGATCGAGATGCAAGGTGATCATGCTGAGCGCATGAAGAAGCTCCTGCAAGGCGAAGGGTACAACGTCCGCTAACTCCCTCGCAGTGCCTTACTCAGCGCATGCCGTCGGGTTCAGTCCGACCGGTGCACGGAATCGTTCCTTGCCACTGCGATCGAGCACGATCACTTCCCCATCCGTCACGTAGCTCCGTGCGTTGCCGATCACGAGCGACGATTGTGCGTTCCACCAGCCAAGTGAATACCAGATGTCGTTGCCCATCGTCGATGCATGCGTGCGCAGACGCTCGCTCGTTCCACGTTCGAGTACGTACGCGTCGAGTCCATCGCGATGTAACACATACACATGTCCATCACGTGGGTCTACGACGAGTCCACGTGGCATTGCATAGCGCACATGGTGTACGATACGCTTCTGAGCAGGGTCCCACAGCACAATGCCGCCGAGTGAATCAGGTTGCGACACGTAGTGTCGATACAGGATCCACACACGATTGCGTGGAGCATCAGCGACGCAGAGCATCACATTCGGCAAGCCTTCGATGGTATCAATCTGTTGCAGATCCGACACATCGAGCAGGTGCACGGTGCTAGCCCCCTCTTCATTGCGACGTAGATCGCCGAGTCCGCTGTTGGCAACGTAGATCACACGGTTGAGCACGCACACACCCTCGGGTGCCGGACCCACCGGCGCAGCGGGCACGCGAATGGTGCATGAGCGAAGGTTGATTTCGGCAAGAGCATCAGCATTGAGCATCGTCACAACGGCAACAGTATCGTTAACGCGTGCGAAGCGATACGGCTCGCGTGCTGCATCAAATCGAATGCGTGTTTGCCAGAGCCCCGTGCGACGATCATAGACTTCGATTGAGCGTGACGTACTCGCGATCACAAACACGCTGTCGCCACGCACGAGAATGTCCGACCCCGTATCGCCCAGACGCAAACCAGGATTGCGCGACGCCACGACGTTCGCTTCGACGAGTCCGCCCTCACGCACATACGACAACGTCGCATTGTCTTGTCGCCATAGACCTTCATTCACGACGAAGAAGCCTGGTTGCTCAAGTGGCGTGGTGATCGGATCGGGTTCGACAGGCACAGGGACGCAGCCATAGAGTGTACTGAGTGCAACGCAAATGCAGAGACAGACGTGCTTCATCGCTTCACCTTAAGCGAGCGACGATTACGTCCGTCATCAATCACCGCGAGCACTGCTCCTCGCGGCACCACACGGAGATCGACTCGGTGCACACCCGGTGCAAGCACGTCCTGATAGATCACGGCACCACGCATGTCATAGATCGATAGCGTTGCTTGATCCACAACATCAACCGTCATGTCATGCACGAGTTCGTTGTATTCTATCCGCTGTTCAAATGCCATCGGCACGGTGTGTACCGCAATGATCGCGTCGAGATCGAATCCGCTCAATGTTGGGTCGTAGAACGGATGACTTCGGTTGTTGAGAATAATGCGTGTGACGTCAGTGATGCGAATCCATCGCACGCTATCGATGCCGATTGTTGCAAGATCGAACGCATCACCACCACTTACTGACGGATCGAACGCATCACGTCCGGTTGTTGGTGTAACACCAGCACAGCCACGCAGTGTTAGCGAATCAAACGGAAACGCATACCATGCAATACCATCGCGACTTACTTCGACGCGACCAGGCTCGGCAAAGGTGCGTGTACCAAACATGAAGGCATTTTCAAACACCGTGAAGTCTGGTCCAGGCAAATCAACAATCACGGCACGTCGTAGCCCAATCGTTATGCTTCCATCGAGTCCGAGAGCACACACTTCACGTGGTTCTGCAACTGGCGTCGTCCGTGATGCACGCGGCTCGGGTCCACTGAGAACATTCATCGGAAAGAACACTGGTCCTTGTCCCACACGCTGTCCTGTGCCGGGCTGGAGCACCGCCACCGTATCGCATCGCTGTGGTTGTGCTGATAGCGATAGTGAGCAGATCATCGCAAACACGAGTGCGAACAACCCTCGGACATTCTTCCATTCGTACGGACAGTGTCTGCAGGCATTGCCGCAGCACGTGCCGCGCTGCTCATGTGCATAGCGCGTGAGCACTGTGTAGCCTGTGTGTGGATCAACGTACGTTTCGCGCTTCTGTGCACATGCTTCGTCATGCAAACGTTGCACATCCGGATGGACTTGTTCACGCTTCATGGAGCCACCTCGATCGACGTCGTAACGCGGAAGCTCCTACCGGGCATTGGGAAGCCCCGTATCACCGCA
>CAYXKK010000014.1:0-49839 GCA_964465685.1 uncultured Melioribacter sp. | reverse complement strand
CCACCGCGAAGTTGCCACGTCTTATCACCCGAGATGTCGTAGTTGAATCCGACGCGTGGCGAGAACAAGAGAGAACCGCTTGGCACTTCGCTGGTTGAGCGACCCGGGAAAGCAGCTGCAAAAGCTGGATTCTCGAACGGCGTCGAGAGAAACAACGGCACATCAACACGCACGCCTCCTGTGAGACGAAGTTGATCGTTGACCTGCCATTCATCCTGCGCATAGAATCCAAGCTGAAGCATGTTCCACGCAGCGCGTGGTTGCGGATTGCCGCCGGTGACGCTATCGTTGGCATAGCTTACGCGATAGAAGTTCGCCTGACCGACTTCGTAGGCATCAATCGTCGGAAACTGATAGCTGCCGAAATAGTCCTGGATAAACAGGTTGTTGAATCGTGAGAACTCGTTGTGCGTACCTACCGTCACTGTGTGATCACCAAGGAACCACGTAAGATCATCGGTAAGAGCAATCAGGGTTTGATCGAGTGCATTCGCCTGTGAACTACGTTCTGGTCCCAGGATGACGTTAAGTCCAGAACCAACTTGGATGCGAACTTCAGGGAAGGGTATCGGATTACCGAGACCATCGGTGGGCAGGATGCGACGATCATTCGTTTGCGTATACGATACGCGAAACTCATTGCTGAGCTCCTGCGAGAACACACTGTTGAGCTGCATGACAGTTTGATTGTTCAAACTCTCGAACGTATTCATCCGGCTCATGAGAGAATAATTCAGGTTGTTACGCAACAGATTGCGGTCCTGAATGCCGTACGTGAAGTTGTGCCGGAGCTGGAGCTTATGCGCCTCATTGATGTTGTAGTCGAGGCGCGCAATCATATTGACCGTGTTATTGCGTGTGTTGGTAATGCCGAAGCCCCCGGCATCGTATCCGTAGCGGTCGCGAGTGATGGCGATGATGCGTTCGACATCCTCAGAGGGAACGGGAAAGTTGATAAGCGCCGTCGGATCATTGAGAGCAACCTCAATTGGTGTGGAACGCAATCGGGCTTCTGCCGTTACGTGGAATAGCAGCTTGTCTTTGATGATGGGGCCGCCCAAGCGTCCACCAAACTGATAGTCATAGAACTTGTCGAACGGACGTCGCGCAGCGTCTGGACTTACACCCACAAGATCTTGGTTGCGACCATAGGCGAACACAGACCCTCGGAAGGTGTTCGTACCGCCGCGTGTAATGGCATTGACCAAGCCGCCCGTAAATCCACTCTGACGAATGTCGTACGGCGACACGTTCACGCGCAGACGTTCAATAGCGTCGAGCGAGAGGAAGTTGGAGTTGGCCTGTGATCCCGCTGTGCCTGCCGAACCAAGTGCGAATACATCATTCGCAACAGCGCCGTCAATCTGGAAATTGTTGAAGCGTGAGTTCACGCCCATGATGCTGATGCCTTGCAATCCATCGCTACCAGCTGTTTGCGTCTGATTCGCATAGGGATTAATCCGTGCGACGTCGCTGATGCTGCGGTTAATGGATGGTGTTGCAGCGATCGCTTGTTCGCTGATTGTCGAACCTGATCCCGTGCGACCTGGGTCGAACAATGGGTCGCGATCGGCGGCAACGACTACCTCGCTGCGCTTCCGCTTTGATGTCTCGAGTTGGATGTTTACCGTTGTTGCTTCGCCCACATCCACCGACACATTGCGCACCGTATCAGCCTCGAAGCCCACATAGGTTGCAATCATCGTATATGTTCCCGGGCGAACACCACGGATAAGGTACTGTCCGCGCGATTTTGAAATCGCACCGTAGACCGAACCGGTTGATGTCGAGATTGCCTTGACCGTAGCGCCCACGAGTGGGATGTCGCCCTTGACGGTACCGGTGATCGATCCCGTGGTGACGCCTTGTGCGTACACCAGGGTTGGTGAGATGAAGCAGAGAGCAAGAAGCAGGACAGCGAAGCAACGGGTCATGGGCAGTCTCATGATTCGAGTGGCCCCAAAATTACGGTTTTCCCGCGGCCTGCGGTGCCTGCCCGTATATTCGCTTATGGCAACATCACACATGGGACGTACATCTACCGCGCGGTCAGCTCTGAATCTGACGTCGGTACTTGATGTTGCCACCCGCGCCAGCGAATACAAGTCTGCAGAGCCCATCCTAAACGCGGCGCTCCTGAGTGTCATGGGGCGCCTTAAGGTGCTCAAAGCCTGCGTGCTTCGTCCCGCGGAGGGCGTGTTCGAGTCGGTCATTGTCAAGGGGCTTGCGTGCCGCTCTGTGCCGGTGTTCGAGTGTGACGAGCCGATGCGTGCGAACGAGTGTCCGGAAGCAGGACAGCTTGCCGCCGACGGCGTTATGTGGATCGTCCCGATGCATCATCAGGGCGAGGTCACGGCGCTGATGTGCCTTGGATTGAGTCTCGACGAGATTGGCGACGATGAATCGTTGCTCTACCTCGACGTTATGCGGGCGATCGTTGCCGTTGCCGTGCACAACGCCGAGGCGATGGTTGCGTTGCGCCATACGCGTACCGCGGTCGAGCGCCAAGCCTTGCTTCTGAGGTCGTTGTTCGAGGTCTCGCGAGACTTTACGGGTGTTGTCACGGAAGACACCATTCTACGTCTTACATCGCTACGTCTGATGGGGCAGCTCATGACGTCGAGCTTTGCTCTCATCCTTGATCCAGCGTTTGGCATCGAGACGGTGATTGTCAATCGGAGTGATGCCCAATATTTGTCTGAGCTGTATCCCACTGCTCTCAATCTGAAGTCTGCCAGCCGCACCTCGGATCTCGACGTGAACGACCCTCTGCGTGAGGCCTTTCTCCAACATAACGTTGGTATGGCTGCACCGATGGTGCTCCATGGTAATCATGTTGGCGCACTCGTTGTCTGTGGTAAACTCACAGGCCAGGAATACACAGCGGACGAGTGCTCGTTTCTCGAGTCCGTTGCGTCAATTGTAATTACTGCTCTTGAAAACCAGCGGCTCGACCGTGACCGTCGCGAGCGAGAACGTCTCGAGAACGAACTCGATATTGCCGCGGATATTCAATCCGGCTTGCTGCCCCTTGAACTACCGGCTACTCCTGGACTCGACATCGCCGCGTCGATGACCACAAGCAGACGCATTGGTGGCGATTACTACGACGTGCTTCCACTCGATGATGCGCGTGTGATGGTTGCCATTGCAGACGTCGTGGGCAAGGGCGTGCCAGCTGCACTACTGATGGCAAACGTTCAGGCAGCACTCAATGTGATGGCTCCGTTGGAGTTGCCCCTTCCATTGCTCATGGAGCGCATGAACCATCTTGTCTGCGGGAATACAGAGCCAGATGTGTTCGTGACGATGTTTGTTGCGGTGATCAACACCGTTGAGCAACGTATCGACTATGTTAACGCAGGGCATAATCCGCCGCTGCTTGTGCGTGATGGGCATTGCGAGTGGCTCCGCACCGGTGGCGTGCTCATCGGCGTAGTGGCAGACGCGCCGCCGTACAAGCAGGGCACGCATGATCTACGCGCGGGGGATGCCCTTGTGCTCTACACGGATGGCGTTACCGAGGCCACTGATGCAGACCGCATCGAGTTCGGCGCAGATCGTCTCGCGTCGTGGCTCACCAACAATGCATCCAAGTCTGCTGCATCAATCGTAGATGCACTTCGAACTGAACTTACCTCGTATCGTGCGTCGGAAATTCCCGACGATGATACCTCACTTCTAGTCGTAAAGGTTATCGAATGACGTTTGAACAATGTATGGCCGATGCTGCGCAACGCCACCGAGTATCACTTGGAAATGGCGTAGAACCATTTGTGCGCATTGCATACGACGAAGAGCTACCGATCAAACGTGATGCTGTGGCGAAGTTCTGTGCCAGCATGAAGATCCCAGCGTCGATCATTGATCCCATCGTGCCCGCCACGATGCCCCGCGGATATCGTACAACTTCTCGCCGTCGCGTTCGGGTCCGTCCAGGGTCGGTCGAACTGGTGCATGGCGACGGAAGTGTTGCCGATCAGGCAAGCCCCCTCGAACCCGAGCTGCACTTGCAGATCTACACGTTTCTTGCAGCTGCGATAAAGCGTCTTACACCACCATTGCGACACGTGCTCAATCATGTGATTCTGCGTGGTTCGTACGACGAACTCGTGCTGATTGTGAATGTCACAGAGATCGATGCACGGGTCGTGCGTTCGCTGCGCGGCATGGCCGAGCAGCTTCAGGGAGCATTTCCTCAAGTGCAACATGCATGGATCTATCACGACCCAAAGGGTAGTCGATACTACCTCGATATCGAGCGACCCGCAACGGGTGTTGGCGCAAAGAAGCTATTCGGCGCTTCAGCGTGGAAGCAGACAATTGGCGACGTGCAGTATCAAGTTGGCGTCTTCTCGTTCTCGCAAGTCAACCTTTCAATGGTCGAGCGTCTCGTCCAGGTGGTCCGTGATCACGCCAAGTGCACAAAGGAAGACACGCTGTTTGACGTGTACTGCGGCTACGGCCTGTTCGGTGCTGCCTTGGCCAAGGATGTCGAACGCGTTGTTGCGATCGATGGCGATGAAGCAACGGTCGATAACGCTCGATACACAATCCGCAGGGCAGGGGGAACGTGCACCGCACTGAACCAAGTCATCCGCAGTGGGGATGACATTGACGCAATTGTCCGAAGCCTGTATCGCATCGCACGTAAGGATCCAGCTGAGGGCTCGAACGTCATCATTCTGGATCCTCCTAGGTCGGGTACAGCCGAGCGCGTCATTACTGAGCTCGCAACCGGACTCCAGCCACGTCGCGTAGTGGAGGTGTTCTGCGGTCCGGACGAGATCTATCGCAGTACCCGCGAGTGGAAACATGCTGGATACGGTATCACGCGTATCACACCCGTAGACCTGTTCCCGGGTACGACCAGCATGGAGTTTGTCGTGACGTATGAGCAGGGTGCTGTCGTGACATCTCCTGAGCCGCCGCGCTCGGGGTATCAATCTCAATCGCCACGCCAGCCACATACGTCAGGGTCGTCAAGGTCGCCACGATCATCGAAGTCGCCCCGAAACTCGAATGCACCACGCAAGGGCGGGGGACGTTGGCGGGGGTGATCGTGGGGTTACTCAGTTGTAAACGGCGGACAAAGGTGTGTCGTGAGGTCGGAAAGCTCACGGCACGCAGCCGTAGCGTTTTCCACAGATGTGTATAACCCAAACATTGTCGACCCACTTCCACTCATCGCTGCGTATGTAGCTTGTGTGTCAATGAGGCGCTGCTTGATCGTCGCAAGTTCAGGGTGTTGTGCAAAGACTGCAGGCTCGAAGTCATTTATGAAGCAAGCTTGCATAACCTCTTTGTTTTTCAATGCGTTCCGATAGTATTCCACAAGATCGCTTTGTCGTTTTCCACTGCTAATCCCCAATGTGGAATACGCTGCAGCGGTATTGACGTGAATGCCGGGAAGGACGAGAACAACCCACCACGGCGATGGAAGATCGAGAGGTGTGATGTGCTCGCCCCTTCCCTCCACGAGCGCAATCGATCGTGTCAGAAAGAATGGTACATCAGACCCGAGCGTAAGTGCGATGTCGAAGAGTCGCTGCATTGATGCAGCATCGGTGCGCTCGTTGATCGAAGCAAGTGCCATCAGTGTTGATGCGGCATCACTCGACCCACCGCCGAGTCCGCCGCCGGTCGGTATGCGCTTCTCCACTGTTATCTTTGCGCTCCATTGATCTGCCGGAAATGCTTCAGCATACCGAACAAGTGCTTGGTACACAAGATTTTGATCTGGTGAACCGGTCACTGGCGGGATGCACGAGCAGGATGGCGAATGTGATCGTTCAACGGTCAGTGTATCGAACAGGGCCACTGGCATAAAGATCGACGCGATGTCGTGGTATCCGTCGGGGCGCTTGCGGAGGACTTCCAGACCCAGGTTGATTTTGGCGGGTGCGTGAACGATCATGGAGCCATTTGGTAGATGAGGAGACACACGAAGTTATGACAGGAACACCAGCGCAGATCACATACGCAAGTGAGATCGCCCGTAAGGGGATTCATCTCGCGTCACTGCTGATCCCGATTGTCTATCTCCAGTTGGACCACTGGACGGGTGTGCGCATCCTGTGCGGTATGACGGCAACTTCGCTCTTGATTGACGTATTGATGCGGGTCAATCCGTGGACGCGTCGCGTGATGCTGTCGCTGGTTGGTTCGTTGCTCCGTGAGCATGAACGCCGTGAGGATCGATTCCATCTCACCGGTGCGTCATGGGTGCTTATTGCAGCCACGATCACGTTCCTGGTGTTTCCAACGGCGATTGCGGTAACTGCCTTTTCTGTGCTGATCGTGAGCGATACGTTTGCTGCGCTGATTGGACGTCGGTATGGTCGCCGTGGATTTATGGACAAGAGTCTCGCTGGGTCTGCAGCGTTTGCCGTAAGTGCCATCGTTGTGGTGGCCTCATGGCAAGCGGTGTTTGCCTTGCCGATGACCTTCTTGGTTGCTGGCGTCGTGGCATCTGTTGCTGCTGCTGTGGCGGAAGCGGCCTCTTCTCGACTTCGACTTGACGATAACATTGCAATTCCGTGTAGCTATGGAATTGTTCACTGGCTCATGAGTGTTCTCCTCTCATCGTTCTAACGCATCAAGGCAATTACTGTATGTCGGCAAAGAAACTTGTTCCAATGATTCTGCTGGGCATTGGCCTCGGCATTGCAGCACTGTTCGTATGGCGCACGATGGACTCTGCGTCACTCGAGGGCTTCTATGTGGTTACCGATACCATTGCGTACGCCGACGATGACATGAAGACGACGATCCTTTACGTGCAGATTGAAGGTGCTGACTCAGGCAAAATTGTTCGCGCCACGCGTGAGCTCGCCGAGCGCACATTTGCATCTGATACGGGAGCGCTCAAGCGTCGGTTCATCGAACTCCGCTGCTACGTGCCGAGCGATACGCAGGCACTTACCCAAGAAATGGTCGATGAGCTCGCGTACACTAATCCCTCGATTGAGGATCCGCAGGCTTCGCTGTATGTGGTTGCAAACGGAGTACTTGCACGTGTGTGGAGCAGTAATCCTACAATTGGGGTTGATAGCATGACCATCGTCCGTACGATGTTCTATCGCACACGTGGTGGTTCACGGGTCGCCCCCTAACTATGCGTTTACGCTAGCCGCGGAACTGCGTGTCCTTCCACTGGGCGAAGATGTGTTTGACGGAGTTGCGCTGATACTTACCCGTTGAGGTTACTGGTAAGGCGTCGGTGAGCACCACGACCTTGGGTGCTTTATGGAATGGCAGGTGCTCGCGACAAAACGCAAGCAGAGATTCTTCCGTTACGTCGGGTCCGGTTGGAATAACCAGAGCGCCTACTTCTTCGCCATAGAGCGTGTGTTCGAAACCTACACAAATGCCGGCCTTCACGCCGGGTGCGCGTGAGATTACTTCGTCGATCTCCAACGGCGCGAGGTTGACGCCACCACGGATGATGAGTTCCTTTAGACGTCCGGTGATGAAGTAGTAGTAACGTCCATCGTCGCCCAGCACGCGGAATCCTTCGTCGCCCGAGCGGAACCAACCAAACGCGAATGCTTCTTCGTTTGCACGATCGTTGTTATCGTAACCGCGCATGACGTTAGCGCCACGAATCACAATTTCGCCTCGATCGCCATCAGGCACGGCCTTGCCTTGCGCATCGTGAATTGCCATCTCGTTGCATGGCACATCAGTACCAATTGATGGAAACCCATAATCAAGCATCCAATGCCGGTACTCAGCGTCGGAGAGATCCACCGGCAAGAATGACGAATAGCATGTCGTCTCCGATAAGCCATAGCCGTGGAGAATGCGCGTCGAATACGCTGTGGTAAAACGCTCGGCAAGCTCACAGGTGAGCGGACCCGCTCCACAGATAATGTGTCGTAGACTCGTGGCCGCAGCGCGTTGATCGGCTACATTCGCCTCGAGTAGGAGTGCGAGCAGTGTTGGGACAACACTCACGATGTGCACCTGTTCGGCTGCGATTGAGGTGAAGAACTTTGATGGCGAAAACTTGCGGTGCAGCACGACCGATGCGCCTGCGATGAATGGCGTTGCGTGCGTAACGATCGCACCATTCACGTGATGCACAGGCAACACACACATCATGCGCGTCGCGTCGTCAATACCATGCCACGCATTTATCATCTCGCCGTCGACAAACAGATTCTGCTGCATCAGCACAACGCCTTTGGGCTTGCCAGTAGTGCCACTTGTGTACACAATCATGCAGTCATCCCAGCGCATGTCGCACGCATCATCAGGCCACAAGGCTGGCTCGCAGGCACGAATTGCAGCGTAGAACGATGGGTCTGTCTGGTCCGAATCCATCTCGATAATCGAAGCCTGTGTGCCACACGCCTCGATGCGCAAGCGATACTCCGTTCGACTAAGCACCACCGTCGGTACACATTGTTCGAGGATGTATCCAATGCGCTGATCATCCTCGCTCATATTGAGTGGAACAGCACATGCACCCAGATACCAACACGCGAAGTAGGCGAGAATGGTATCGGGGTGGTTATGACTTGCTATAGCGACACGATGTCCACGCTCCACGCCATGCTGTGTGAGAAGCGATGCCAAGCGTCGTGCGACATCGATGAACACGCTGTACGACCATGCCGTGCGCGCCCCTTTATCGTCGTAGTAGATCAACCAGGGCTGTTCGAGCTGCGTTGCGTCGCGATGACGCATGAGCGCGCCCCAACTCAGAAACGACTGTTGAACAGCGTCGGGAGATTGACCGTGCGCAAACCTGCCAGCATGAAGGTGGTTCATCATGGGCGCAAATTACAACGACGCAAGAGACCACTCCAGAGCATCGTAGATTGCGAGCATGATAGACCTACGAAGTGATACGCTCACGGTACCAGATGAAGGTATGCGTGTAGCAATGGCCAATGCTCGCGTTGGTGATGATGTCTATTCGGAAGACCCAACGGTCGAGGAATTGCAGGCTCGTGTTGCTGCGCTCTTTGGAAAAGAGGCAGCGCTGTTCGTTCCCAGCGGCACCATGGGCAACCAGATCTGTCTGGCATTGCACGCATCAACCGGTGAGGAAGTGATAGCAGAGCACGACGCACACATCTTCCACTACGAGAACGCTGCCACAAGCGTTGTTGCGCGCGCGCAGATCCATCGAATTCGTTCTACAGCTGGCGAGATGGATCTTGACGAGGTTCGTGATGCAGTGCGTCCGTCGGCGTATTATTACCCTCGTACGGCGGTCATCGCTATCGAGAACACCCATAACCGCCATGGTGGTACGGTGGTCTCCACGCCGTACCTGATGCAGCTCCGTGCAATTGCACACGAGTACAATCTTCCGATGCATTGCGACGGCGCTCGGCTTTGGAATGCGATGGTAGCCACAGGTACTGAGGCTAGCACCTACGGCGAGCTCTTCGACACGCTCAGTGTGTGTTTGAGTAAGGGGCTTGGTGCTCCTGTTGGATCGCTGATTCTTGGGTCGCGCGACCACGTCGAGCGCGCGCGTCGCTGGCGAAAGATGCTCGGAGGGGGGATGCGTCAAACGGGCATTCTGGCGGCAGCCGGGATCTACGCTCTCGAGACAATTCTGCCCAAGCTTGGTGACGATCATCGTCGGGCCCTTAGGTTCGCCGAGGGTCTCTCGTCAATTGACGGTGTGCAGATCGATTTTGAGCGTGTGCAGACAAACATCATTGCCTTTTCCGTTCCAGGGTGGGACGACATGGCCTTCGTACAGGCGTGTCGTGAACATGATCTCCGCATTGCACCCATTCGTGCGGGTGTTATGCGTGCAGTGATGTACCATCAGGTTGACGACGCGGCAGTCGACCTTGCGCTTGATGTCATTCGTCGGGTGCTCGAAAACCGCTGAACCACCCGTATGTTTGTGACACACTCATTGCGTAGTCCGTATGCCAACCTCTGATAAAGAAGAAGCCGTTATCGATCATGGTCCCGTGACAATTGAAGGTCACGGCACATACCACCACCGACTCCATAGTCGTGTGCGCTCGTACGATGTTGACCGTCAGAGCATCGTGCACAACGCAGTGTATCTCTACTGGCTTGAAGCTGCGCGAATTGAGTACTTCCGCGATATCGGTGTTCCGATAGACCGCGACTCGTTCGTCACGAAGCATCGCTTTGTTGTGGCGCAGACATCGATCGAGTATCGTGCTGCAGCGCAGTTCGACGATCCGTACACTGTCTTCACGCGCGTGTCATTCGTGAAGAACTCCTCGTTCGGATTCGACCACGTGATCCGTCACGAGAACGGGACGATCCTTGCCGTGGCGAGTAGCGTGCTGGTGCACCTCAACCCTGCGAAGAACAAGCCGGAGCGCATATCCGATGCATATCGTTCACTGATACGCGCGTTTGAGGGCGAACACGTAGGGTAACTGCGTCGGATCTCTAATACTCGAGCGTAATGAGTGCCCGGAAAGACGCGTAGCGCGGAAGAACCGGATCTCCGACAAGTATCTGCAACGACGCTTTCACGAGTCGTTCGTACGGTACATCATAGTAGGCAACACGAATCTGTCGGTTACCGGTATCTGTTGACCACTGAAATGGCTCCCATTTGCCTTGCTGAGTTAAGTACTCACCGGAAAGCCATGAGAATGGTGATGTACACATCGTGAATTGTCCATCACAAAGCACATTGTTACTAGAAAACGAAAACGAGCGCACGAACGGCGTGAATTGCGGACTAGCCTTGATCGTATCTGGGAGATGAAACTCGAGTCTCGGAATCGTGATGCGGTATGGTGTTGAACCCCGCTCGATCCAGATCTTATGTAACAGCGTGGTGTCGGTGACGATCGCTTCATAGGCACTATCCCCGAAGTAGTAATACAACGACAGCCGAGTCGGATGTGTACCTCCATCGGGATAGTGTTTTGTGCGATCCACGTCGAGGTCGAGCGGAGAGCTGCATGCTCCGAGCATCAGCACAACCGACCCGATGACGAAGATGATTGCATTGCGCATGTTACTTCCATCCTCCCATGTCGATCGAGAGTCCGTATGACAGACCGAGCTTCGTTGAGGTGAACCACGAGCCTTGGAAGCTGTACATCAGCGCAGCTCCGTCGACACCCACTGTGAACCGAATAGGTCCGATGGGCTGATAGGCAAGACCAACTGTACCGCGTGCGATTGGACCCTGCGCGAACACCGTTCCAACAGATGCGTTGCCGAACGGACGCAGACCTGGGAGGACCTCAAGCGACATCGGTTCAAAAATGTATGTCGCTCCTAGCCAGAATAGCACGGGTGTCTGAACCCACTCAGCGTTGCGGTAGCCATCAAAGCCGGTAAACGTCTGACGGAATGACTCTGAACCCATCTCTACGCCGATTCGATGATCTTGTGTGAGTGGTATCGTCAATGAGAACGCTGTGTTTGGCAACAAAGCAGTTTGAAGGCTGTTTGGAACCGCCTCGCTCGAAGGCACTCCACTTGCGAGAGAACGAAAGCCTAGTCGCACCGGCAATGCCGGTAATGGCTGTGCAACAGTTGACGCCAAGTTGAGTTCTTGTTCAGAGGTTACTGTACGAGCGATTGCGCTCAATGGCTGCACTGGATTAATCGTAGGTTCACGTTGCACAACATCATCAGCGGCATCATCGAGAGCATTATCGGCGAGTATCGTCGACGAAACAGCTTGAGCTGATGGCTGAGAAACTTGTTCGACTGGTGGCGCTGGGACGGTCACCCGGCGCGTGACAACTACCGTGTCGACCACTACGAGGCGCTCAGGTGATGGGGTTACTGAAGTTGTGCGCTGCTCACCGGCAATGCCAGCACTGGATTGTTGTTCTGACGGCGCAGATGATGTGAGTAGGTAGGCCATGATCGCTGCACCGATTGCAACGCCACCAATGCCACTCATGATCGATGGCCACAGGGCGGTTGACGTTGCGACACTCGTTACGGCTGACGTTGCTGCACCACTTGCACCAGCAAGTGGGAGCGGTGCAAGCCCCATGTCAGTCTGCGGTGGTGGAAACACAGCATCGCGGTGCACGGCATTGCGGATCGCGAGCAAATCCTTCATCTCTGTGCGGAGATCGGGCTGTGCTGCTAACTCGTCGAAGAGGGGCTGTTCGTGATGTGGATCGAGCTCGCCGTCAAGAAACGCATAGAGCGCTTCATCGGGCTGCAAAGGGGTAAGGGGAAACTCGTTCATAGGCATAGGATGGTGACCTCAGTTCTACGCTTTGGAGTGGAGATCTGCCAGATAGGGAGCAAGAATATCCCGCAGCTTTTTCTTGGCGCGGAAAATTCGAACCTTGACCACATCCAGTGATTCTCCAATTACTTCAGCAATCTCGTTGTAGGATAATCCGTTGTACTCGCGAAGCACGAATGCCTCTCGATAGTCTTCCGGAAGCAATTCAAGCGACGCTTGAATGAGCTGCAGGAGTTCGCGTTGCTCGTAGGGGACATCTCGATAGGAGAGATGGAAATCCTCGATCTCGACGAATTGACGCTTGGAGCGGGCTCTGTGTGAAAGACACAGATTCCGCGCGATCGTCATCAGATACGCTGGGAAGTTTTCGATAGCACGATGCTGTCGACCCGATTCGAGCAGCTTGACAAAGGTCTCCTGAAGGAGGTCCTCAGCCGTCGTTGACTCACCGATAATCTTCCGGCAGTACGTGTAAATCCGTTGGCTGTAACGACGGTAGAGGATCGACAACGCAGCTTGAGCCGCCGCATCTTCCTGCGACAGCCTGGCGTACAACTCAAGGTCTGGCGTTTCATCCGCCAGGGCCCGTCGCTGGTGTTGTGTGATCCCCGTTGCCATTACACCCCTCGAACTACAGACGTACTGACGTCAAACGCGCCAGCGTGTTACACCTGATGCCATGATTAGATGGTAATTTTATCCATGGCTTCACTCGAACGACGTGCCGCGGCGCGTTTCATGGTACGCGCAGACGCGCAACATTGGAATTCATCCGACTACCGGGATGCTCTTTACCGACTTGTCGACCGAGGAGTAGGGGGCATTGGAGTATTTCTAGGGGGACTCGAAGAAACGGCCACCATGATTGAAGACCTTCAACGGAGGGGCGGACGTCGGCTTATCATCGCAGGTGACTACGAGTATGGTTTGCCGATGCGGCTGACAGGTGGTGTGGCGTTTCCGCGTGCAATGGCACTTGGCAACACCTTGCCAGGTATCACTGAGCACGTTGCCCGTTGTATCGCTGATGAAGCACGTGCCATTGGCGTGCATTGGAACTGGGCCCCAGTGGCCGATATCAACGCAAATCCGAACAATCCGATCGTCAACACTCGGAGCTTTGGCGAGACCCCGGACATAGTGGCCCAGCACGCGACAGCGTTCGTGCGAGGAACTCAGAGCGTCGGCGTTCTAGCATGCGCAAAGCATGCCCCTGGGCATGGTGATACACATGTCGACTCACATATCGATCTACCTGTGATCGATCTTGACCGTGAGGTTGCGGAATCGCGCGAGTTCGTTCCGTTTCGCGCATGTATTGATGGCGGTGTTCGCACCTTGATGATGGGACACATCGTTGTTCCGTTTTTGGATCCTGAACTTCCCTCGTCACTGAGTCGCCGCGTTGTAACGGATCTCGTCCGCACGCGATGGGGCTTTGATGGACTGATTACCACTGACGCACTGGATATGGGCGCTATTCGGACACGATTCTCGAGTGGTGACGCTGCACTTCTCGCGCTGCAAGCCGGTGTAGATGTCGTGCTCATGCCCGACGATCCACATGCAGCGATTGATGCTGTGATGGTGGCGATCGAGCGGGGAGAGGTGTCCGAGGAATCACTGTCGGCGTCAGACGCTCGCTGGGAGGAGGCGCGTGCATTCGTTGGACTTCGCACCGCGTCTGGTAGTACCTATGCATCGAGAGAGCCATTGGTGATTGACCAAGCAACGCACGCAATGATTGCGCTTCAAGCAGCAGAAGGTGCAGTTCGACTTGTCGGCAACACCGATCTGTTGCCCATTACGCAGCACTCTCATGTTGCCGCCTTTGCCGTGCTCGACGAGTCAGAGGCAGATACAGCCACAACATGGTTTCAGTCGCTTGCGCAAGCGACCGAACTTGACATCGATATGGGATTCGTCGATGGAACGATTGAGGAATCTGATCTTCAATCACTGATCGATGGTATCAGTGAGTCCACGGTCATCGTCTTCGCCTTCTTTGGGAAGGCTGTCGCGTTTAAGGGTAAGATGCCCGGATTCGACCGCATCCCATACGTTATGCAGCAGTTAGCCCAGGGTCGACCAAGCATTGTCGTAGCCTGTGGGAGTCCGTATGGTATTGATGCATTACCGTCATCTCTTGCGATCTACACGTTTTCCGACACACTCCCGTCGATCGCGGCGAGCGTCATGCGTCTAATTGGACGGTCAGTCCATCAGAATTAGCGTATTTTGGGCGAGATTTTGCTCACGCACACATTCGGTGGTGCTCCAAGGCCCGTCGTTACAGTGTTCTTGTGCAACGTGAATTACGACCTTGAACTAGGAAATCTTCGTGCAGCGTGTTCTTGTCACTGGTGGAGCCGGCTTTATTGGCAGTAATCTCGTCCGAATGATGGTCGAGAGTGGGAGCTACCATGTCGTTGTGCTCGATGCACTCACGTATGCTGGCAACCTTGCCAACCTATCTGATGTGCTCACAACGGACCGTTGTGAGTTTGAGCATGGTTCTATTCGCGATGCCGCTCTGGTTCGAGACGTCCTCGATCGACATCGTCCGACAGCAATCCTCCACCTCGCTGCAGAGTCTCACGTCGACCGCTCAATTGCATCTGCAGCTCCATTTGTCGAAACAAACGTGATGGGCACACTCGTGCTCTTAGAGGCAGTGAGAGAACGACCGGGAATCCGCTTCGTTCACGTGTCGACGGATGAAGTATATGGCACCCTCGGTCCAAACGATGCGCCATTTACCGAGTCGACGCCCCTTGACCCAACGTCGCCATATGCTGCATCGAAGGCTGCAAGCGATCTGCTTGTGCAGGCATTTGTGCGTACGCATGGCGTTGATGCCGTGATTACGCGATGTTCGAACAATTACGGACCGTATCAGTTCCCGGAAAAGTTCATTCCTCTGATGACGCTCAACGCACTTGAGGGTCGGCCACTACCGATATATGGCGACGGACAGCAGGTGCGCGACTGGCTTCATGTCGACGATCACTGTCGCGGTCTGCTCGCAGTCCTCGAACGTGGTCGCACAGGAGAGGTCTATAACTTCGGTGGAACAGGTGAGCGGACGAATGAGATAATGATCAGCGCAATTCTGGAGCAAACGGGAGCGAGTGCTGATTTGAAGACATACGTCACCGATCGCAAGGCACATGACAGGCGGTATGCCATCAAGGCCGATAAGGCTCGACACGAACTTGCCTGGATGCCGCTAGTTACGCTCGAGATAGGACTTCGCAATACGATTGCATGGTACATGGAGAACCGGGCATGGAGCGATGACGTTCGCAGCGGTGCCTATCGTACCTACTACGAAACGCATTACAACACCACACTGTAAGAAACGAGGATTACCAACATGGCGCTACGTCGCGTCGGACGACCACGAGCTAACGTTAGCTCATCGGAGAAGGCACTCATGACCAAGATCTTGGATGGTCGTATGGTAGTGGGTGTGGTTGGATTGGGCTACGTCGGACTTCCTCTTGCGCTGGAGTTTGCAAAGAGTGGGATCCGTACGATTGGTGTGGATGTTAGTGCAGAGAAGATATCCTCGCTCAACGCGGGGAAGAACTACATCCAAGACCTTAACGATGCCGAGATCCGACAGGTTGTGAAGACAACGAAGATGCTCTCTGCATCACGCGACTTTAGTGTGCTTGCAGAGTGTGATGTGATTTACGTCTGCGTTCCAACGCCGTTTACGGTAAACAAAGACCCAGATATTTCGCACATCGTTCATGCAACGGAAGAGATTGCGCGTTCGTTGCGCAAGGGACAGCTTGTGATCCTCAAGAGCACGACCTTCCCTGGTACAACAGAGAAATACGTGAAGCCGATTCTCGATGCAACCAAGCTGGTATGTGGTCGCGACTATTTCCTCGCGTTTTCACCAGAGCGCATCGATCCAGGTAACAAGACGTGGACGACGCACAATACACCAGTAGTTGTCGGTGGTGTAACGTCTGCATGTACCGATCTGGCTATTGCTGTCAATCGTCGAATCATCGACGAAGTCGTGCCCGTAAGTTCACCTTCGGTCGCTGAAATGGAGAAGCTCCTCGAGAATATCTTCCGCAGCGTAAACATTGCGCTCGTGAACGAGCTCGCACAGCTTTGCGATCGTATCGGCGTCAACATTTGGGAAGTCGTTGATGCGGCAAAGACGAAGCCATTCGGTTTTATGCCGTTCTATCCCGGACCAGGCATTGGTGGACACTGCATTCTGATTGACCCATATTACCTGTCGTGGGCTGCGCGCGAAGTCGACTTTGTCACCAATTTCATCACGCTTGCAGCAGAAGTCAATGAGTCGATGCCATTCTATGTGCGTTCGATGATTGAGCGTGAGATAGCACGCCAGCCAGTGACGATGAAGACGGCCAAGGTGTTGTTGCTTGGCATGGCATTCAAGAAAGATGTTGATGATCTGCGTCATTCTCCGGCATTGAAGGTAGCAGAGCTCCTTCATGAAGGGGGCATTGAGAACATCAGTTACTTCGATCCATACATCCCGTCAGTGAATGTGCATGGCACAACGCTCACCTCAAAGAAGACGCTCACACCAGCGTTCGTTAAGCGTCACGACGTCGTTGTCATCACAACAGATCATAGTGCATTCGACGTTGAAATGATCGTTGCAAATGCGACCGTTGTTATCGACACACGCAATGCCACGAAGAACGTGCGGGGCCCGAAGAAGAACGTCGTGTTGTTGGGAGACGGTAAGTGAAGCGCATCATTTCAGTCGTGGGAGCACGTCCAAACTTCATGAAGGTCGCTCCCATCCATCGTGCATTTGCCTCGTACGCAGACACGTGGTCGCATAGTATTGTCCACACCGGACAACACTATGACGCAGCGATGTCTGATGCGTTTTTCTCTGATCTTGATATGCCACATCCAGCATACTTCCTTGGGGTAGGTAGTGGATCGCATGCCGAGCAAACGGCTCGTGTAATGACAGGATTCGAGCAGGTGTGTAAGGATGCGCGTCCCGACTATGTGATTGTTGTTGGTGACGTGAATAGCACCATCGCTTGTGCGCTCGTCAGCGTGAAGATGGGTATCCGCACCGCACACGTAGAAGCAGGATTGCGCTCTGGCGATCGTGCGATGCCGGAAGAAATCAATCGTCTTGCAACGGACGCAATTGTTGATGATCTCTTCGTAACAGAAGAGAGTGGACGTCAGCACTTGTTGCGCGAGGGTGTGGATCCAAGACGGATCCACTTTGTTGGCAACACGATGATCGACTCGCTGCACTACTCGCTGCCCAAGTCTGCTCTGAGCACGATTCACGATCGACTTGGTCTTGTGTCGGGCGGATATGCGCTTGTAACCATGCACCGTCCGAGTAATGTCGACGAACCCGAGCAGCTCGGTATGCTGATGGACGTGGTTGCGAGTGTCGCAACTGATATGCCGGTGGTGTTTCCTGTGCACCCGCGTACACGAAAGAACATCGCCGAGTTTGGCATCAGTGTTCCAGCGTCGGTGATCTTGCTCGATCCCGTTGGGTATGTAGAGTTCTTGGCCCTGATGAAGTCGGCGGCACTCGTACTGACTGATTCCGGTGGGATTCAGGAGGAGACGACTGCGCTTGGAGTGCCCTGCATAACGTCCCGAACGACAACAGAGCGTCCGATTACGGTCGAATGCGGCACAAACATTCTTGTTGAGCCGACGCGCGAGTCCATCCTCGACGCAGTGGCTCGCGTTAGAAGCGGCAATGGCCCCAAGGGAACAATTCCGCCGCTATGGGACGGCAACGCAGCAGAGCGGATTGCGGCCATCATCACCGGACACTATTCGTAACTTTGGCCCGTCGGCCAACCCTTCTTCATTCTCGTGAGTTTGGATGTCTCGTTCACTGCGTTTTGCTCGATTGATCGTACTTGTCGCTTTTGCCCTCACACCTAGCGTGCTGATGGCACAGGGAAGTGGGAGTGGACTCGACCTCGACCGTCTATCATCAACAGCGAAGGCACAGGGCAGCCTCTCGTCACTGCTCACATCAGATCAATTCCCAACCGACGATGTCGTTGATCCATCGGTCTTCATGCTCGGACCAGGCGATATTCTGGCCTACCAGACGACAGGTATCGACTTCATGGAGAAGATGACTGTTGTTACTCCCGAAAACACGATCATGCTCGAACGCCTAGGTGTTGTGAACGTGGCAGGGAAGACGCTTCAACAGCTACGTGATACTCTTACGACGATCATGAAGCAGCGTTCTGCATCGATCGACATCTTTGTCACGCTGCGTCGCGCACGGTTGGTGTATGTAACGCTCAAGGGGAACGTCACCTACCCAGGTACCTATGCGGTACCTGCGTCTATGCGTGTGTCGACCTTTCTTACAGTGATGCGTCAACCATGGCTCTTGAGTAAGGATGGCGGACTTTCAGAATTGGCAAAGGGCTCGGGCCTGAACGTCGTTCCAACGAAGGCCCAAGAACTAACGCGCTCGACACTATCGACACTTGGGCCATTTGCGTCTCGCAACATTGCAGTTCGACACCGTCGCGGTGCACAAATCGCCGACATCCCACTCTCTCGCGTCAATGGCAACTCGCATCTTGATCCGCACGTGCGTGAGGGTGATGAAATCGAAGTCCCCTACGAGGATCGCACTGTCTCTACTATCTCAATCTCTGGTGCCGTCGTCTCTCCGACAACACTGGCGTATAAACAAGGGGATCGCGTGTCGCTCCTGCTGGCTGCGGCTGGCGGACCCACATCCGAGGCAGACCTGTCGCGTGTATATGTTATCCACTCGACTGGTGGTGGCAAACAAAAGGTGAGTGTGACGCCCGCGTTTGAAGTTGATGGTCAAGACGTTGAGTTACAACCGGGAAGCACGATCATTGTTGAACGTCGCGTTGAAACAGGTGCTCCAGCGTCGCAAGGTGTCGTGCAGGTGTATGGCGAAGTTGCAGCACCGGGGGCAGTTGTGATTGTGCCAGGTGTTACACGACTCCATGAGGTGATCGCGGCGAGTGGTGGTGCGCTGTCAAACGCGTCGCTCGCGCTGTCGTACATTGTTCGTCCTGAGCGCGGTGCCATCACGCCCCTTCAACAGCGTGATGATGCATACCGCACCTTCCAGTACTCCGACCTTAAGCTAGAAGACACCACGCGATATCACATCGATCAGAAGTATCGTCTTCCGTATGTCTCCTGTGACATTGCGCGTGCATTGCGCGATTCAGCATCTGCCGACAACATCGTGATGTATCCGGGTGACATTGTTGTTGTTCAGCCTACGCCGGACCGCGTATATGTCTACGGACAAGTCACACGTCCAGGCTACGTTCCATTTACGCCAAACAAGCGGCTCCAGTGGTACGTCGACCGTGCCGGCGGATATGCCACAGGTGCCCGCGACGACAGAGCGCGGATCATCAAGGGGAAATCGTTGGTCTGGGTTGAAGACGACGATACTGTCTATGTCGAGCCCGGGGACGAAGTCTACATCCCACGTCCACCGGACGTTCCCGTGGGCACCGAGCTGCAAACGTATGCGATCGTTGCAAGTATCGCATCGAGCGTTGTAGCACTCACTGCAACGCTGATCGCCATCCTACGATAGGGGGCAAGCAGCTGTGTCATCTCTTCAGGGCAATGTCGCGCGACGTGTTGTGTCTGGCAGCCTCTGGATGATTGGCTCTCAGGCGCTCGTGCTCGGACTCATGTTTGTGGCACAACGCGAGATTCTCTCGACACTGAGCAAGGAAGCCAACGGCGTTCTCTTCTTTCAGCGACGCGTTGTCGACTTCTTGATGGTGGTACTGGTAGATCTTGGCATGAACGGTGTACTCATCCGTCGCGTCGTGCAAGAGCAGCATCGCGCGTCAGAGATTTTATCATCAGCCTTTGCTGTGCGTGCCCTCATGGCAGTCGCGGTGATGATAGTCGGAAGTGGGATTGCCGTGTATAGTGGGTACCCGACGGTTGATGCCACTGTGTGGGCGGTGTACGTTTTTATCTCAGCGCGCACGACGCTCGGACGGTATATCCTTGAGGTGCCGTTTCGCACGTCGGGTCGTTTCAATCGCGTGAGCGTGCTGGGTGTTGTTGATGCGGTGTTGTTTACGGCAGGGATCTGGCTCGTGCGTGACAATCTTACGCCATCAACAGTGATTCTGACGTACGCAGTCTCGGCAATTCCTGGGTTCCTCATTCTTCTGTTTACACGGTCGGGCATTGTGCTGCGACTCAGCAGCGTGTCGACAACAGAGATGCGTGCGCTCGTGCGCGAGTCGCTACCGATCGCTCTCTCCGTGGGGCTCATCGCCGTGCACACAACGTTCGACACGCTACTCGTGGAAGCGTTCGGTACACAGCGTGATGTTGGAATTCTCGGCGCTGTCAATGCAGCGATCGGACCATTCCTTGTTGTGGTGCCTCAAGCTGTCTCGCTGGTGTTCATGCCCGAAGTAGCTCGGCGCCGTGACGATATCGAACGCCGTGATGCGTCGATTGTCGACATGCTTCGTGCACTCGTTGTGTTTTCAGCGTGTTTCGCAGCGGCAGCGGTGCCGCTGCTGCCACTATTCGTGGATCTCGTCAGTGCAGGGCGCTATTCTCCAGATATTGATGCTTTTGTGTGGTTCCTCTGGTCTGCTCCCTTAGCAGCCATAGTAGTGTTTGTGCAGGAAGTCGCGGTCACGCTCGGCCATCAGCGACGGAATGTTGCAATCGCAAGTGTGCTTGTGATTGCAACGGTCGTCTTCGGGTTTGTTTGGATACCAACGCTCCTCTCCCTTGGTGCGGTGATAGCGCGGTTTTCAACGCTCGCCGTGGCCGGACTGTACTGCATCTGGCTCCTGTATCGCTTCATGGCGAAACCCGTAGATTTGTGGGTTGGTGTCAAGGTCGCGGTCCTCATTGGGGGTTCAATCGGCATATCCTGGGTTTATTCCTGGATGTCGATCGCCCCACTGCTGGCTGCTCTTGGCGCGCTGTTGTGCACAGTGGGAGTTGCACTGCTAACGGGCCTTGTGGGTGCGAACGACGTGCGACACGTCCTTGATCGCCTACGTTCCGATTCCCCGTCGTCCTGATTTCGCAACCGTTGGTCTCTTATGTCGTCGACGCATCAACATACATCGTCTGTTCTGGACTCGGTTGCCGACGTTGCTCCGCGCCGTTCCTTAGGAACGATCTGGCGTCCTTCGATGATGCAACTCACTGTCGATGTACTTGCCTTCATGGTGAGCTTTGCGGTGTATCAGGCCGTGAGGCCCCTTATCCTGACAGATGTTCGGTTGTTTTCGCTCGGTGATCATGCCGTGATTGCTGCGGTATCGTGCGCATTCTGGTGCATTGCATTCTGGATGGGCGGGCTCTATCGAGATTACTACATTCGCTCTCCCTTCGAAGAGTTCTTCGCGCTCTTTCGTGTGACATTCCTCGGGTCGGTAACGATCTTCTTGCTGATTTTCTTCGGTAGCTCTGAGGATTTCCGCAGTAATCCACGGTTCGTCTTCGTCATTTACTGGTTTGTGTTGTTTGGGCTCACGGCCATCGGACGGATGGTAGCACGACAGTTGCAACGTCGCTTTCGAGAGCGTGGGATCATCACCATTCCAACGGTGCTCATTGGCACACGTGAACGTCTTGCTGAATTGCTTGCAGACCTTCGAGATGAGCCGGCATGGGGATACGACGTCCTCGGTGTCGTCGAGGTGGGGTCTGCGAATGGAGCGATTGATGACGTGCCGACTGTTGTCAGAGCGCTGCGTCCGCGAGAGGTTCTCGTTACGATGGACCATACTGATCACGATGCTCTCTTGAAAGTAACGGCACAGGCTGCCGATGAAGGGGCACTTGTGCGCATCGTTCCGGACTTGTACGAGATATTTTCCGGTCAAGCCCGCACGCAGCAGATTTATGGATCGCCCCTTATCGAAGTCAGTCCGGAGCTGATGCAGCCATGGGAAGAGGTTGCAAAGCGCACGATGGATATCGTGGTGAGTTTGCTCATCCTTGTTGTTGGCTTGCCGGTATGGGTACTCACAGCACTTGCTGTGAAGTTGACATCGGCTGGACCGATGTTCTTCATCCAGGACCGTGTCGGTAAGAATGGCTCGGTATTCCGTATGGCAAAGTTCCGCTCGATGTACACCGATGATCGGCGTGGTCCAACGTGGACGGATGAAAATGATCCACGTGTGACACCCGTCGGACGCTTCATTCGAAAGACGCATCTCGACGAGATTCCGCAGCTGTGGAACGTCCTCAAGGGTGAGATGTCGTTAGTTGGTCCACGACCCGAGCAACCGCATTACGTGGAGAAGTTCACGCAGATGCTTCCGTATTATCGTCGGCGACACAAGGTCCGCCCCGGCGTTACAGGCTGGTGGCAAGTCAAAGTGAAGTCGAATCCCGAATCACTCGAAGAGATTAAGAACCGACTGCGCTACGACTTCTTCTACATCGAGAACATGTCGTTTAAGTTGGATCTTGAAATCATGGTGCGCACCGTTTTCGTGATGTTACGAGGGCATGGAAGAGCGTGAGAAGTATAGTTTGCATCCCAACGTATAACGAGCGCGAAAACATCATTCGCATGATTGATGCTGTGCATGCGCTTGTTCCCGACACGCACATTCTTGTGATCGACGATGGTTCACCTGATGGTACTTCACAGCTTGTTGCTGAACGCCGTGCAGTTGATGAACGTGTACACCTTATAACGCGCTCCGGCAAGCTGGGTCTTGGCACTGCGTATTGTGCAGGCTTTACATATGCACTCGAGCATGGGTTCGACGTGATCCTTCAGATGGATGCGGATTTTTCGCACGACCCGAAGGATCTCCTTCGTCTGCTCGATGAAATACAATCCCACGATCTCGTCATTGGTTCGCGCTACATTCAGGGCGTCAATGTGATCAACTGGCCAATGAGCAGATTGCTCCTGAGCTGGTTTGCCAACCTCTATACGCGGATTATCACCGGAATGCCTGTTGCTGATGCGACAGGGGGCTTTAAATGCTTCCGCAGCGATGTGCTTCGCAAGATCGACCTGACGAAGATTCGTTCGAACGGATACGCATTCCAGATCGAGATGAATTACAAGGCATGGCGATCTGGAGCGCGTGTGCATGAGATCCCGATCATCTTCATGGATCGTGTGCATGGCGTGTCGAAGATGAGCAAGAACATTGTGTACGAAGCTGCATTCCTAGTCTGGAAGCTCAAACTCACGACGATCTTCACGTTTGGTCGCAAGTGACATCGACCCCCGACATATCTGTCATCATCGTGAACTACAATGTGAAGGACTATCTCCTTCAATGTTTGCGGTCGATCGATGCATCAGTAGGGGGCGTGCAATCTGAAGTTATCGTTGTCGACAACGACTCACATGATGGATCGGTGGCGGAACTCAAGCAATTGTTCCCGCATGTTCGATGGATTGCACTCGACGAAAACGTCGGGTTCGGTCGTGCAAACAATATCGGACTCGGCCACGCAACTGGACGGTACGTGTTGTATCTCAATCCAGATACGATCGTTGGTGCAGATACACTTGCGGTGATGCAGCGGTATCTCGACGAGCATCCGCGTACAGGCATAGCTGGATGTAAAGTGCTGAATCCCGATGGCTCGTTCCAAGTTGCATGCAGACGTGGCCTGCCCACACCATGGGTGTCGTTTTGCAAGCTGTTCGGGTTGCAGAGTCTTTTTCCGGCGTCCAAGCTGTTTGCAGGATACAACCTCACCTATCTTCCGATCGATGCAACGTATCCTGTTGATGCGCTCATTGGTGCATTCATGATGGGGCGAGCAGATCTACTTCGGTCGCTCGGTGGATTCGATCCAGCGTTCTTTATGTATGGCGAGGACATCGATCTATGCTACCGTGTGCAGAAGGCTGGGTATGACGTGACGTATGTGCACACGACCAGCATTGTGCATTACAAGGGAGAGAGCACGAAGCGCAGCTCCATCAATGAAGTGCGTGTGTTCTACGATGCGATGGAGATTTTTGCTCGGAAGCACTTCGGTGGGTCACGTGTTTTCCTCGCTTTCCTTCGCGTGGGCATTGTGCTCCGTGCGCTGCTTGCGCGCGCACTGCGTAAGCGGAGAGAGATTGGTACGTGGCTAGTCGATATGCTTGCACTCAATGCGGCGTTGCTTGCTGCAACATCTGTGCGCTTTGAGGGACCGTTCGGGTTCCCGGCATATGCGTATCCACTGGTGCAGATCGTTGTGACCTTGGTTGCAACGTTCTCGCTTGTCGCGGTTGGTGAATACGTCGAGTATCGTCCAACGGTACGTCGCAGTATTGTTGGATTGCTCGTTACGTTCTTTTTCCTGTCGTCACTAACGTACTTCTTCAAGGAGTATGCGTTCAGTCGCGGTGTGCTGTTGATGACCATCGGATTCGCATCGCTTGCCTTCACGCTCATCCGAGGCATCCTTGCGCTGCGAGACGGATCTCGTGCTGTTGCAACGCGCCGTGTGCTCTTGGTAGGGTGTACACAGCATGCAGAACGTATTGCGGAGGCGTTGACGGCAGCAGAACATCGCCATACGGAGATTGCCGGTATCGTCGCCACAACGTCATTCGCTACGGAGACCTTTGCCGGACATAAGATCGTTGGTGATGCGACGTACCTAGCTCGCATTCTCGACGCTACTGGGGCACAGGAAGTGATCCTCACCGATCCATCGGTGACGAAGGAACAGATCATGGAACTGATGATTGCCTGTTCGGGATATCGAGCGCGCTTCCACTTGGCGACAGATTACGACGACGTTATCACAGCACGTATTATCAACGACGTCGCCGGTGTCGAACCAACCGTGTCGCTGCCACCATTGCTGCGGTTCCGAAATCGTGTCGCAAAGCGCATGCTCGATCTTACACTATCGGCACTTGTTTTGACGCTCGCCCTGCCGGGCCTAATTTTGCCAGGTGTGCGACGCGCACTTGCCTCGTGGTACGACGTGTTCCGTGGTCGCAAGAGCGTCGTTGGTCTGTATCCTGATGGTAAGACGCGATCAACCGGTCGAATTGGGCTCACAGGTCTAGCACACATCAGTACTCCGGGACGACTTTCACCGGCGGCTGTCACTCAACTCAACGATTACTATATCGAGTCCTACACTCTGGCGCTTGATATCGAAATCATCTTGAAACATATACTACGGCGTCTACGTGGCAACAACATCAGCTCTTGAATTCGAAAAGCCAATCGTCGAGCTCGAGAAGAAGATCGAGGAGATGAGGGCGCTTACCGATACGCTTGACATCCAACCGCAGATCGATGAACTCGAATCCCAGGTTGACAAGCTCCGTAGCGATATCTATCGTAACCTCACGCGTTGGCAACGTGTGCAGATCGCACGGCATCCCGAACGTCCGTACACGCTCGACTACATCATGCACTGCTTCGAGGATTTCGTTGAGCTGCATGGTGATCGCACGTATCGTGATGATCCCGCAATTGTTGGTGGCTTAGCAACACTCAATGGTCGACATGTTGTAGTGATCGGGCACCAGAAGGGTCGTGATACAAAATCGAATGTGTATCGCAACTTCGGCATGCCGAACCCGGATGGATATCGTAAGGCATATCGGTTATTCCAGATGGCAGAGAAGTTCAGTCTTCCCGTCGTTTGCTTCCTCGACACACCGGGTGCATTCCCAGGTCTTGAAGCAGAAGAACGTGGACAAGCAGAAGCAATCGCTCGAAATCTCTTGTTGATGTCGCAGCTCAAGACACCGATCGTGATTATGATTATCGGTGAAGGCGCATCGGGTGGTGCACTCGGCATTGGTATCGGTAACCGCATCCTGATGCTCGAGAATGCATGGTATTCCGTGATTGCTCCCGAGAGCTGTTCGTCGATCCTCTGGCGGTCATGGGACTACAAAGAGCAAGCCGCAGAAGCTCTGCGTCTCGGGGCGACAGACCTGATCGAGGTGAAAGTGATCGACCGTATTGTACCAGAGCCCATTGGTGGTGCACATCGCGACCCTAACACCATGTTCGCCACAGTGGGAGCTGTACTCGAAGAAGAACTCAGCGCTCTCGAGAAACTGCCAGTAGATCAGCTGGTAAAAGAGCGTAGGGAGAAGTTCTACGACATGGGTGTCTGGACCGAGTAACGGTCGGGCAGTAGTGGTTAGACCTGTGCAGTTGCAAACTGCAGGGCATGGAGCTTGGCATAGACACCGCCGCGCTGCAGGAGCTCTTGGTGCGTTCCTACCTCTGCGATTTCTCCGTGATGCAGTACAACAATCGCGTCAGCACGTTGAATTGTTGAAAGTCGGTGTGCCACTACGATTGACGTACGACCCTGGAGAAGGGTCGAGATAGAGCGTTCAATGATCTGCTCGGTCTCGGTGTCGATGTTCGAGGTCGCTTCGTCGAGGATGAGAATATCAGGATCAGTTACCAGCGCACGACAGAACGAAATCAACTGCTTCTGTCCGACACTCAACACAGCGCCACGTTCTCGAACATTGGTGTCGTATCCCTGAGGCAGTCTGCGAATGAACGCATCAGCGCCCAGAGCTACTGCGGCCTGTTCAATTTCGTCACGAGAGATTCCATCGCGATCGAGCGAGATATTATCTGCCACTGATCGAGAGAATAGGAATACATCCTGCAGTACGATGGCTATGCGGCGACGAAGATCATCTTGACGGATCTGTCGAATGCTCTGTCCATCAATGAGGACGTCGCCCCCTTGAAACTCGTAGAAGCGACTCAAGACGTTGATGATCGAACTCTTGCCTGAGCCTGTTGCACCAACGAGAGCAATGGTCTGCCCCTTCTTCACCGTGAACGACACATCCTTGAGGACAGGGATGGATCCGTCGTAGCTAAAGTTGACATTGCGAAACTCAATGCTCTGCTGCAGACCCGAAAATGACTTCGCATCCGGTGCATCTTCAACATGGAGCTTCGTATCGAGTAAGTTGAAAATACGTTCAGATGCTACGATGCTCGACTGGAGCGTGTTGTACTTTTCTGTGAGATCGCGTACTGGACGAAAGAACATTTCCGTGAACTGACTAAACGCAATCAACATGCCGATGGTCATCACACCCGAGGCGATGTTACCTGCGGCGTACCAGACAATGATGGACAACGACACCGCGCTGAGGAATTCCACTACAGGGAAGAACGTCGCGTAGTACATGATTGACTGATCTTGTAGGCGACGGTGTTCGGCGTTGATGTCAGAAAACTGCTTCTGCATGCGCGTTTCCTGTCGGAACAGCTGCACGATGGAAATGCCCGTCACAAACTCGTTGACGAACGCATTCATCAGTGCCACCTGGCGCCGAATTTTATCGTAGACCTTGCGGACTTTCGCACGGAAGATGAATGATGCTACGAGCAGAAACGGCAGCACGATGATGGTCATGAGCGTAAGCTCATGTGACGTATTCCACATGAACGTCAGGATCCAGACGATGACCATGACGTCGGAAATCATCAACACGACTCCCGAAGAGAACAGCTCGTTGAGCACTTCTACGTCGTTGGTGACACGGGTGACGATGCGTCCTACCGGCGTTGTGTCGTAGTACCGAAGTGCAAGTCCCTCGGCGTGTCGATAGAGCGTGTTGCGTATGTCGAGCAATACGCGCTGACCGATCCATGTCATGAGCAGAGACAGGCAATACTGAAGCATCCCTTGGAGGAACAGGAGGCCGAGGATGATCCCAGTGAACATTAATAAGCCAGGGAAATCACCCTTAACAATGTGATCGTCGACGGCAATGCGCGTGAGAAAGGGGCGAAGTGGACCTAGCGCAGAGGCTGATAGGGTAAGCACGATTGCACCAAGCAGGTGCAGGCGATATGGCTTGAGGAAGACGAGGAGTCTTCGCAGAAGGCTGTAATCAATCGATTTTTTCGCGGTTGGTTCGTGTTGCACGCACAAAAGTACCGTTTTCACAGTGGAAGTCCACGATGCTGCTCTCGTCGTAACTGGTAACTTTGCAACATGATTAGAATAACGCCATACGGTGCAGCAGGTGAGGTCACTGGATCTGCCTATTTGCTTGAAACAGATGCGGCTACGTTGCTCGTCGACTTTGGAATGTTCCAGGGTGACAAGGACGACGACGCGCGCAATATTGTCCCAGGCCGTATCCACCGAGCCACGATCGACGCTGTAGTGCTAACACACGGACACCTTGATCACTCCGGACGTTTGCCAGTGCTTATTCGCGATGGTTATCGTGGGCCGATCTACTGTACCGATGCAACACGTGACATTACAGAGATTATTCTCAGTGACTCGGCGCACATTCAGGAATCAGACTACGAGCGTAGGCAACGTCGCGCCCAGCGTGGAGGACGAAAGGTAAGTCGCTACGATGAGCCATTGTACGATCACGAGGATGTCGAGCAAACACTGCATCAAATGGTAGTGTCGGATTATGATCGGGCGATTCCCGTTGCTAAAGGCGTCGACGTGGTGTTTCATGAAGCAGGGCACCTACTTGGCTCGGCTAGTGTGGAGTTTCGCATTCAGGATGCTGATCGTGAGCGTATCGTTGTGTTCTCGGGCGATCTTGGTCCAATGCACCTGCCATACTTGCGAGATCCTGAACCGCCTCGGAAAGCGGATGTCATTGTCATGGAATCAACCTACGGTGATCGTGACCATCGCTCGCTTGAAGAAACGCTCGATCAGTTCGAGAAGATTGTCGTTGACGCAGTCGAACGTAAGGGGAAGATCTTCATCCCGTCTTTCGCCATTGGTCGTGCCCAGCAGATGATGTTTCACATAGCTGAGATGATTCGGAATAAGCGCATTCCATCGATTCCAATCTTCCTCGATAGTCCGATGGCAATCAAAGCCACTGCTGTGTATCGCAAGCACACGGAGCTTTTCGACACCGAGAGTTCATCCCTTGTCGATAAGGGTCAGCTTCTCCATGATCTCCGGAGCGTGCGTGTGTGCCTCACAGCAGAGGACTCGAAGGCCATCAACGAAGAGCATGGACCATTCATTGTCATTGCTGGATCAGGGATGTGCACGGCTGGACGAATCATGCACCACATCCACAATTCGATCAGTGATCCGACAGCGCACTTCGTAATTGTTGGTTACCAGGCGCATGGATCGCTCGGGAGAAAGCTTGTCGACGGAATTAAGAGTATCAAGATTATGGGAGAGTTCCTCGACGTTCGGGCGAAGATCCATACGCTTGGTGGCTTCAGCGCTCACGCAGGCCAGACAGAGCTAGTAGACTGGTGTAGCGCAGTGGCGCAGTCGGGTGTATCGTCGATCCTCCTCACCCATGGCGAGGACGATGCACGGACTGAACTCCGGAAACAACTTGAGCGACGACTCGGCGTGTTGGCGCATATGCCAACCTATTCAGAACACTGCGAGGTATAAGACGCATGCGCATCGAGCACGATTTTCTTGGTGAACGCGAGATTCCCGATAGCGCCTACTATGGCGTGCAGACGCTTCGTGGGAAGGAGAACTTCGACATTACGGGGATCCCCATCAGCCATGCACGATCGTTTATCACGGCGTTTGGATTCGTAAAGAAGGCAGCTGCGCTCGCAAACAAGGACCTTGACGTCCTTGAGCCTGTCGTGGCTGATGCTATCTGCGCTGCATGCGATCACATTATTGCGGGTGAGCTCCACGAGCAATTCATCGTCGATGTGATTCAGGGCGGTGCGGGTACGTCGACCAACATGAATGCCAACGAAGTGATTGCGAACAAGGCGCTCGAACTGCTCGGACATCCGAAGGGCACGTACGATGTTGTACACCCAAACAATCACGTCAACTGTTCGCAGAGCACCAACGACGCATACCCAACCGCATTCCGGTTGAGCTTGTACATCGAGATCGGACAGTTGATCGAGCAGCTTGGCCTGCTGCGTGATGCGTTTGCGCGCAAGGGAGAAGAGTTCGCAAACGTGCTCAAGATGGGACGTACCCAACTGCAAGACGCAGTCCCGATGACTCTCGGGCAAGAGTTTGAATCGTTTGCAGTCAACATCGGTGAGGACATACGTCGTTTGGAAGAAGCACGCATGCTGGTCACAGAAGTAAATCTCGGCGCGACAGCAATCGGGACAAGTATCAACGCCCCGGAAGGGTATCCGGCATTATCAGTCCAGTACTTGCGCGAGGTCTCTGGCATCCCCGTAACGCTGTCGCAGAACCTCATCGAGGCAACGTGGGACAATGGAGCATATGTACAGGTGAGCGGTGTGCTCAAGCGTGTTGCAGTGAAACTCTCGAAGATTTGTAATGACCTACGCCTGCTGTCCTCAGGTCCACGTTGTGGATTTAACGAAATCAATCTGCCACGTTTGCAGCCAGGATCAAGCATCATGCCGGGGAAGGTTAACCCTGTGATCCCTGAGGTGGTGAATCAGGTGTGCTATCTCGTAATCGGCAATGATGTGACGGTGACGTTTGCGGCGGAAGCTGGACAGCTTCAGCTCAACGTGATGGAGCCAGTGCTTGCGTACTGCTTATTCCAGTCGATCGAAGTGCTCACACGTGCGTGTTCAACGTTGCGCGAGCGGTGCGTCGATGGCATTACTGCAAACGCCGAGCACACGCATGCGATGGTGATGAACTCTGTAGGCATCGTTACAGCGCTCAATCCTATTCTCGGCTACGAACAGAGTGCAGCTATTGCCAAGGAGGCCTTCGAGACAGGTGGTTCGGTGATCGACATCGTACGGTCGAAAGGCCTTCTCTCGGAAGAGAAGTTGGCCGAGATCTTCTCCCTCGAAAATTTGATGCACCCACGATTCATTCGCTAATCAGCGTCGGACGTAACAGTTCCATGGAGTTTGTATGATGATTCGTTCGACACTGCTTGTATGCATCGGTGTAGCAATCTTGATCTCTGGTTGCGAGACCAAGGTTGAGGGACCGCCCCCCGCCATTCCCGTAACCGTGATGACGCTTGAAGCTCGAGACGTTCCGGTGTATTCCGAGTGGGTTGGTCAGACTCGTGGTGGTGAAGAAGTCGAGATCCGCTCGCGTGTCGAAGGCTACGTTGAACGTGTCGCGTATAACGAGGGTACATACGTGCGACGCGGACAGGTGATGTACGTCGTTGATCCGCTGCAGTACGCCGCTACCGTAAACGTTGCGAAGGGACAGCTTGCAGAAGCGGAGGCGAATCTCGCTCGTGCTGAGCAGGATGTGGCTCGGTATACGCCGCTTGTTGAACAAAACGCAATCTCACGTCAGGAGTATGAAACCGCAGTGCAGATGGCCAAGGCAAGCCGTGCATCGGTGCAGGCCATGCGCGGAAGTGTTCAGAAGGCACAGGTTGAACTTGGGTATTGCACTGTGACATCGCCGATCGATGGCCTTGCAGGCTCATCTACGGTGCAAACCGGTGATCTCATCGGACGCATTGCAACGAGTCCGCTTACTACGGTATCGAAACTGGATCCCATCCGTGTGAAGTTCAGCATGTCGGAAGTTGAATGGATGCGCGTCACGAAGAAGCGTCGCGAACAAGACTCGGCAACTCGAAAGCGTCCAATCCCATTGCAACTCATTCTTGCCGATAAGTCGTTGCACGATCATCTTGGTGAAGCATCGGTGATCGACAATGCCATCGACCCGCAAACAGGGACGATCATGATTGAGGCGTTGTTCCCGAACCCGGAAGGACTTGTGCGGCCGGGACAATTTGCACGCGTACGTGCGGCGCTAGACCAAGCCCGTGGTGCAATCGTAGTTCCGCAACGTGCAGTATCCGAGCTTCAAGGCACGCAGTTTGTAGCTGTCGTTGATGCAAAGACGAAGACTGTCTCGATGCGTCCAGTGGTCATCTCACATCGTGTCGGTGCAACGTATGTCATCGAAGCAGGACTCAAGGCAGGCGAAATGATTGTGTATGAAGGCTTACAGAAGGTGCGCGATGGTGCAGTGGTTGCTCCAAAGCGCGTGACGGTATCGATCGACAGTCTTCTCACACGT
Organism: uncultured Melioribacter sp.; assembly: GCA_964465685.1. Taxonomy (GTDB): domain Bacteria; phylum Bacteroidota; class Ignavibacteria; order Kapaibacteriales; family Kapaibacteriaceae; genus UBA10438. The sequence continues at coordinate 17,666 of CAYXKK010000014.1, read as the reverse complement.
CCGTAAGGGTCGCACAATGTTTTCAGCTTTCTTTGTGCGGCGTCCGATTGTTGCGATCGTGATCTCGATTGTGACGGTGCTTGTGGGACTTGTCGCTTTGATGGGACTGCCGATTGAGCAGTACCCGCGTCTGTCGCCACCAATGGTGCGCGTTACGGGTGTGTATCCAGGTGCAGGCGCTGAAGCCGTAGAGCAGTCTGTTGCAACGCCAATTGAACAGCAAATCAATGGCGTCGACAACATGATTTACATGATGTCGCGCAATACGTCGGATGGTACGGCTTCAATTGATGTAACGTTTGATGTTGGGACGGACCTCAACAACGCAAACGTACTCACACAGAATCGCGTATCTCGTGCGAATTCGCGTTTACCGCAAGACGTGTTGCAACAGGGCGTCATCGTGCAGAAGATCAACCCATCTCTGTTGATGATGGTCAGTGTTGCGTCTCCGGGCGGGACATACGATGCCGAGTTTCTCAACAACTACGCGATGATCAATGTCCGTGATCAACTGCTGCGTGTGCCTGGAGTATCGCAAGTAGAACTGCTTGGCGGATCAGAGTATGCCATGCGTATTTGGATTAAGCCTGACCGACTTGCCGCGCTGGGATTGACGAGCACAGACGTATGGTCTGCCGTGCGTGATCAAAACGTACAAGCGCCGGCAGGGAAGATCGGTGCTGCTCCATCTGCACCAGGACAAGAGAATACATATACGGTAAGTGCTCCGGGACGATTGACGACACCGGAGGAATTCGGTGAGATCATCGTTAAGGAAACCTCAGACGGACGCATTGTTCGCGTGCGCGATGTTGCACGTGTGGAGCTGGGATCGGAAAACTATAAGTCGTTCGGTCGGTTGAATGGTAAGCCGTCGGCGATGCTGGCAATCTATCTGTTGCCGGGAGCGAATCAGCTCGAGTCTTCGAAGGGTATTTACCAAACCCTCGAGAAGATGAAGTCGATCTTCCCGCAGGACGTTGTTGCGGAGGTTGGCTACGATACAACGCCTGCAGTTGAGGCCTCGATTGAAGAAATCGTGCAGACGCTATTCGAAGCTGTGCTGCTCGTGATCATTGTCGTGTTCATCTTCCTGCAGAACGGACGTGCTACGCTTATCCCGCTGCTGACGGTTCCGGTAAGTCTGATTGGCACGTTTGCCATCTTCCCGTTGGTTGGCTTTACGATCAATACAGTGTCGCTCTTCGGGTTGGTGCTCGCCATCGGCATTGTTGTCGACGACGCTATCGTTGTGGTTGAGGCTGTAATGCACCACATTGAGCGCGGGATGAGTCCGCGCGAGGCAACGCTCAAGGCTATGAGCGAAGTGTCCGGTCCTGTGATTGCCATAGCGCTCATCTTGGCGGCGGTATTCGTACCGGTTGCATTCCTTGGCGGTATCACGGGCATGATCTATCAGCAGTTCGCAATGACGATTGCGTTCTCCGTTGTATTGTCAGCATTCAACGCACTTACACTCAGTCCTGCGCTTGCGGCCATGCTGCTCAAGCCAACAGATATCAACGGTAAGGGGCCACTCAAGGCATTCTATCGATGGTTCAACCGTGTGTTTGGTCGCGCCACAACAGGCTATGTCGGCGTGGCGCGGTCAATTGTGCGCAAGTCGGTACTCTCAGTGATCGGCGTTGGGGCATTTGCTGTCTTGTCGCTCGTGACGATCGGACAGATTCCATCTGGCTTCGTCCCTGATGAAGATCAGGGCATCTTCCTTGCTAACGTAATGCTGCCGAATGCTGCATCGCTGGAGCGCACAGACATCGTGTGCAGCAAGATTGAGAAGATCCTTGCTCAACATCCCGCCATTGAGTCATATAACACGGTCGGTGGACTCTCCTTCCTCACCAATGCCTACACATCAAACGTTGCGTCATTCCTGATTCGACTCAAGCCATGGGAAGAGCGTAAGGATCCGAGTGAGCATGCGAAGGCGATCATGAAGAAGCTTAACCAGCAATTCATGGCGATTCCAGAGGCAATATCATTCTGCTTCGCACCGCCGACGATCCCAGGCTTCGGCGCGGCAGGGGGCTTCTCTGCCTATCTGCAGGATCGGTCTGGTACGATGAGTGTTGGAGATCTCCAAGAGCAAACAGCACGATTTATGGCTGCGGCATCGAAACGTCCGGAGCTCACAAACCTCTTCACGCAATTCGATGCAGGTGTTCCGCAGATCGGTGTGCAACTAGATCGGGAAAAGGCGCGCAAACTTGGTGTGACGATTGGGGACGTCTTCACGACGCTACAGGCAGCATTGGGTGGAGCGTACGTCAATGATTTCAACCGTTTCGGTCGACTCTATCGCGTGTACATGCAGTCGGAGCCAGAGTATCGTCAGTCGCCGAATGATATTGGTGCGTTCTATGTGCGCAGCGGTACGACCGGAGAGATGATTCCGTTGTCAACGCTCGTTACGGCAAATGATACTACTGGCGCTGAGGTGACATATCGCTTCAACCTATTCCGCAGTGTTGCGATTAGTGGCAATGCCACTTCAGGCTTTAGTTCGGGACAGGCTCTCACAGCACTCGAGGAAGTAGCTGATGAAGTGCTACCTCAAACTATGAGCCTTGCGTACTCTGGTTTATCCTACGAAGAGAAGCGAGCTCCAAATCCATTGCCGACGTTTGTGCTTGCAGTGGTGCTGGTATTCTTGCTGCTTGCATCGCAGTACGACTCCTGGCGTCTTCCGTGGTCTGTGCTGCTTGGCACACCGATCGCAGCGTTCGGTGCGTTCTTCGGTATCTGGATCATGGGTATCGATAACAACGTCTACACACAGATTGGACTCATCCTTCTCATTGGTCTTGCAGCGAAGAACTCTATCCTGATTGTCGAGTTCGCTAAGGAGAAGCAAGACAATGATGGACTCTCGCCAGATGAAGCAGCGTTGGAGTCTGCACGCCTTCGATTCCGTCCGATTCTCATGACCGCATTCGCGTTTATCCTCGGCGTCGTTCCGCTGATAACTGCATCTGGATCCGGAGCAAGCTCTCGCGTGGCGATGGGTACAACGGTGTTCTACGGCATGCTCGTCGCGACAGCGTTTGGTGTGATCATCGTCCCAGGGCTCTTCGCATTTATTGAGGGTTTCGCCTATCGCAAGCGCATGCGCCAGGGGACGATGATGCTCCTTCTGATCGGTCTCGGACTTGGTGTGCAGGGCTGTAAGGTCGGACCCGACTATGTGCGTCCATCGCTACCAACATCCGAAACGTGGCGCGAACGTGCTCGGACGGATTCTTCGTTTGCCATCGAACCTCACTGGCGTGTATACGAAGATCAGGTGCTCTCGAGGTATATCTCGGCGGCACTTGATAGCAACTACGATGTACAGGCGACATTTGCCCGCATCGAAGCAGCGCGCGCGAACGTCACAATTGCAAACAGCGAGTTGTTCCCACAGATTGGGATAGGGGGCTCGGCAAGTGGAATTCGCAATTCACCAAACAGAATCGGACAGCTCAATCCAAGCGCTGCCCTTGGTCCTACGGGGATCTTCGGCATCATGGGAACGCTCTCTTGGGAGTTCGATCTATTCGGTCGTATCCGACGTGGTGCCGAGGCACAACAGGCACAGTTTCGTGCTTCTGAAGCATCGTATCGTGCTGCTCGAATCTTGATTACTTCCGCCGTTGCTGAAGCATACATCACGCTACGCAAGTTCGATGCACTACGCCAGATCATCGATAGTAACCTTGCAACGCGTCGCGAGTACGAGCGACTTGCACGCACGCTGTTTGAAGGTGGCAAGACTTCCGAACTCGACTGGCGTCAAGCAGAGGGTGAGCTCCGTCGTGTCGAGGCTGACGTGCCAGTTATCACGACTGTAATAGCACAAACCGAGAATGCGCTCAACGTGCTACTTGCGCGTCCGATTGGCACAGAGATTCAGCGCGGTACAACGCTTACACAACAACGCGTGCCTGCAGATGTTGCTGTTGGACAACCAAGCGAGCTTCTACAGCGACGTCCTGATGTGATCATCGCAGAGCAACGCGTGATAGCTGCAAATGCACTTATCGGAAGGGCTATTGCTGAGCAGTACCCACGTCTGTCGCTCTCGGTTGGTGGTGGTGTTGACGCACTTTCGGGGCAGCCACTCATCGACGCGAACTCTCTGATGTGGAATGCTGTCGGCAATCTCGTGCAGCCAATCTTCCAGGGTGGGCGTCTCGCCGCACAAGTGGATGCTGCCGACGCAACAACACGAGCTGCGGTAGCTGACTATCAGCGTACTGTTGTGATTGCATTCCGCGAAGTCAACGACGCAATGGTCGATCTGCGTAATCGACGCATTGAGGTAGCATCTGCATCCGGCGTAGTCACGTCGAATAGGGAAGTATTGCGATTATCGGAACTCCGCTATCGCTACGGGGCAGCTCCGTACCTGCAAGTGTTGGACGCACAGCGGTCGCTTCTCGACGCACAGCGACGTGAGTTAGATGCGAAGACCAATCTCTACCTCGCCTACGTTGCACTCTATCGTGCGCTCGGCGGTGGTTGGAGGTAGGGTTAGCGGCAGATCACGATTGGTGCCAGTGGGTGACCACCGATAACAACCATGTACCAGCCGTTCGGTAGTGCACGAATGTCCGACAAGAGGCGCTCGCCAGATGCGGGGCCCGACATGATACCATGGAGTAGTGTCTGACCAACTGCGTCGACCACGATGTACGACTTGTTCGTGTGGTCCACCGCAGTACCAATGTCTATAAGGGCGTCATCGACAGACGTGCCGGGTTCAACATACATCGTTGCACTTTCACCAATGACCTCGCAGTAATCTGTCTTCACAACACATCGGAATTTCTGACGGTTCTGCGCTGTCGTGACATTTGAGATCCACAACGTGGTTGTAGTTGCACCGACGTATTGGCCGGCATCGACTACGTCTTCCCAGCCTACCCCGAGACTTGTTTGCCATTGGTACGCATACGAGAGTCCACGTGTCGGTGTATGGAGCACTGTGAAGCGTACGAGACTACCAGGACCGACCATCGTATCACGAGGCGCTTGCGTAAACGAATCGCATGTTACGCGACTCATACCCTCTGTGTCGATTCGCAATACTGCACACGCTGTCTCGATGAGTAGTGTGTCGCGATCAGGCACTGTGTCTACATCTTGCAGACGTGGACGATATGTTATGCCAACAGCAACTGTACCACCGGCTTGCAGTGTCAACGGCAACGTCACCGGCGTAAGACGAAATGCTGTGCCATGCGCTAATCGTGTAGATATGATCGTGACTGGCGCATTGCTTCGATTTGTGATAGCAACGTTCTGAACAGCAGAGTCGCCAAGCTCAACTGTTCCAACGTTTATCGTGCTACGGCTCGAGCTGAGCGGAGCTGCAATGTAGGTCGCCGTATCAGTCACGCTATTTCCAGCCCAGTCGCGCACCGTATAGGTTGCACGTGCATTCTTTGAAGGGTCAATGACACTCAGGCGGAATGATGCCTGTTTGTAACTACTATCTCGTGGAAACGGAGTCTGTGTGATAACAACCAGGCGGTAGTTCGAGTCAGCGCTCGATGTTCCAAGCGTAACGCCCGCGATGCCTGTATCGACCTGATCTGTTGCAAGGGGCTGTGAGCGCGGAGGATTCGGCTCGTTCCGCAGTTCTGTTGCAGTCACAGTAACAGTTCCGCAATCACGTTCGGCACGCAGTACTGGAGCCAACGTATCTCGCGGCGTTGACGAGGATGTATACGTGCAAAACACATCGTTAATAGCATCGACGAGTGGAGTGTTGGCAATCACGCCAGAACCTGGTGACGTCTCGACATAGTCACCTGTGATTTCCCAGATGATTGCTCCGCGAAGCCCCTTGTCAACAGCAAAGCGACTCTTCGCACGTATTGACTCTGGGTTGTCGTATGACACAAACGTGTTCAGACCCGGTTTGCCGAGCAGGTAGGGCACTTGTGCTGTGCTGTCCCAGTGCTCGGTAAAGTTCGGTAGCGCTGCAAGCACATTGTAGTAAAGGGGCGTGCCCTCATCTGCGGCAAACGTCGCAAGGTCGCCCTGTCCGCGCGATTGAACATGCAATCCCGGAGTACCTGTTGTCGTAGCAGACCGTCCATAGAAGGCCATGCCAATAGTGAGCTTCGTTGGATCGACACCGTAGGTGCCGAGAAGCATGGTGATAGATGACTCGACGTTGTATTCGGCGTTGCCGACAGCTGGGCGCTTAAGAGGTGCGTTGTGGTTCGTTGTCTGATCCCACGTGCCGAAGTAATCATAGGTCATCACGTTGATGATATCAACAACAGACGCGATGCTATCCCACTCGATATCATCCATTCGTTCGGGTACAGCACCGACAGCTGTAGTAAGGAGCATTGTCGCGTTCTTCGTCGTGCCGTATGCTGTGAGCGCCTTGCGTATTTCCTGCATAAGTAGCGTGAAGTTTCTCTTGTCAGCTGCAGTTCCATTGTGCGGCGTATAACCAGGGAACTCCCAGTTGATATCGATGCCATCGAATCCATATGTGCGCACGAGATCAACACATGATGCGGCAAATGTTTCGCGCAGACTTGAATCAGCGGCGATACCAGGAAACGTATTCGACAGGGTCCATCCACCAATTGAGGCAAGTACCTTTGTGCCTCGTGAACGGGCGATGAAGGTGATTGCCGTCTCTGGCTTTCTCCGTCCACCATTTGACCAATCTTGCTCGCCGAGCAGGAGGTTGTCGTCTGCCCATTGGTCGTTCGAGCCAATCGTAGCATCGGCTTTGGGGATGAAGAAGCAGTAATTGAGAACGGTGTACTTTTCGTACGCGATTGTTTGCGGACGCACAGCTTTGTTGCGATCGTACCACTGCCAATTCGGGTAGTACCCTACGATTTCCTTGCAGGGTTGGGCGGTGAGCTCCGATACCTGTAGAAGACTGAACAACAAGGGAATGATTACGGAACGAATTCGTCTGACACCAATTCGATAGAAGATCGCGTGCATGGTTTTCCCTCATCTAGAACATGTGACGCTGTACGTAGAACATACGAAATCAACATGATGTGAGCAGGAATGCCCTACAAAATGGGTACGACATTTGCTGCGTTACGCAGCGCGGCGCTCCGCGCAGCTTGCTATGTACACTGCGACCAATACACTATCTGAATGAGGTAGCCATGTTTTCGATATCCGTATCAGCATGTGTGATGCTTCTGTGCGTGTTACACCTCGTGGGTCAGACCGCACGAGCGCAATCCACGCGTGTCGTTGGAGCCGGACACGTCGGGTTTGCATGGACGGGAACAGGAGCGAAGACCAGTGGGAATTTGCCACTGGGATTCGAGATTGGAGAGCTTGGGTTTGACGTAGAGCTCATCCCGAGAAAACTCTATACCTATGGTTCGCTGTACTTCTCGTCGCCAAACTCATCGCGCGATCAACTACGAGCTGGATTTGAGGCAGGGGCTGGATTCCTTCCCATTCGAAAGTCTGAGCTGTACCTCACAGGAGGGTTTCTTGTGACGCAAGGTGGAGTGACGCCCACACTGGGAATTGGTACACACATGAAGGTGTCTGATCGCGGCAATGTGCGCTTTCGGGCAAGTCTATTCGGGCTAACGTCGTTTTCAGTCGGTTACGTCTACACGGTGTATCGTGACGATAGCTTCAAAGAACGTGAATCGCGTGAGCAACTGCGTACGTCTTCCATGCCTCCTGTCGTGACAGGTCGTGCATCATCGAGCTACTTCCGTCGAGGGTCTGATTACGACCTACAGTTTGTCTTGGAGAACTATTCTGATCAGTCTCAATCGGACATTCTCTTTGACATCAAAGTGATTGGACCGGCGAATTCCGTCGAAGAATATCGTCCAGTTGTTGTTTCTGAGGTTGTTGGTGCGAAGGAGAAGATCAGCACCGACGACATCACGGTGTTCGGTGTGTCAAAGCAAGCGCAGACATTTGAAGCAACATCACTTGGTCCACTGCAGTTCGTTACTGAAGAGCAGTTCGCTGCGCTCGAGTTGCTTCCAGTATCGGATGGGGAGATCGAACTCTCGCTCGTGAACTTTGGGTACGACACCGAACAACGTGACGCAGAGTTCAAGTCACGTATCAAGAACACAACAGCCACGCCACTCGACTGTATCATCTTCAAAGCCGAGCTTCTCGATAAGAACAAGACGGTGTTGTCGACGAGGTACTTCAGTGCGACCGAAGAGTTCCCGGCTGGATCCGTCACTGAGAGTCAGTTGTATACCATGTACAACGTCGGACAGGGCGTAGCCTGGATGAAGTGCACTGCGATTCGAAAGCATGTAAAGCGTGCACGGGATTGGTGAGGGAACATCCCCAGCCTTCACTCGAGAACCTGGAGCGTTGGTCCGTGCAACCAGTTGTACTCTCGATGTAACGACTGTGTTTCCGTTACACAACGTGCAGTAACACTCTCGCAACGCTTAGGTAATGCGCAACGTAGAAATTCGCAGCATACCTGACGAAGGAGTGCTGTGTTGCTTACGCGAGTTGGAAACAGGAAGAAGATCCTGTTTATCTGTGGTTCGATGAACCAGACAACGATGATGGTCAAGATTGCCCGTCATTTGTTGGAAGCATACGACTGTTGGTTCACTCCATACTACACGGACGGCTACATCCGTGTTCTCGAAGATCAATATCTGCTTGAATGGACGGTAGCGGGGAACCGACATAAGTCGCGTGCTGAAGCGTATCTCCGATCTGAAGGATTGCAGATTGACCTGCGTGGTCAGCACAATAACTACGACTTAGTCTTGACGTGCAGTGATCTTGTTGTGCCGAAGAACATCCTTCGTAGTAAGATAATCTTGGTTCAAGAAGGGATGACCGATCCTGAGAATGCAACGTACCGTCTTGTGCGTAGCCTGCGACTTCCACGGTATCTGGCATCGACTGCCACGTTTGGACTGTCACACGCCTACGACGTCCTCTGCGTGGCGTCCGAGGGCTACAGAGACCACTTTGTCAATAAAGGTGTTGATCCATCACGCATTCGTGTGACGGGCATCCCCAACTTTGACAACTGTATCGAATACGCGGAATATCCATGCGAGCTTAACAACTTCGTGCTCGTAGCTACGAGTGATAGCAGAGAGACGTTTAAGTACGAGAATCGCAAGGCCTTTCTGCTCCGAGCAGCCGAGATCGCTGCTGGACGTCAGCTCGTCGTGAAGCTCCATCCAAACGAGAACGTTGAACGTGCTACACGCGAGGTGGAGAAGTACGTTCCTGGGGCAATCGTGCTCACGGGTGTGCCCATTGAGCCCCTTATCGCACGCTGTGATACGCTGATCACGAAGTACTCCTCGTGTGTTTACGTTGGCATCGCTTTGGGGAAGGAAGTGTACAGCGATTTCCCACTTGATAGCCTACGTCGAATGTGTCCCATTCAAAATGGTGGCATGTCCTCGATGCACATCGCTCGCGAATGTGTCGAACTTCTTGAGCAGGGTGCCACGTACCTGCGCCGTTACTCAGCGCAATCGTATACGGGTCACGAACGGAATGTTGCATGAGAACTGCCATCATCTGTCAGGCTCGCACGTCGTCAACTCGCCTTCCACGAAAGGTGCTCCTCCCGTTGGCTGGCAAGCCATTGCTTATTCGCTGCGTTGAGCGACTTAGAGCAGCACGGATGGCTGATGTCGTGGTTGTTGCAACGACGACTGATCCGTGCGACGATGTACTTGCAGAGCTATGCGTATCCAACGGGATCGATGTCTACCGCGGACATCCGACAGACTTGTTAGCGCGCCATCTTGGTGCGGCGAAGATGGTCAACGCGGATCTCGTTGTGAAGGTCCCGTCAGATTGTCCGATGATAGATCCACTTGTAATCGACGAAGTGCTTCGGGTATACCGTGAGCTGAAAGATCATGTGGACTTCGTGAGCAATCTTCATCCGCCAACATGGCCCGATGGGAATGATGTCGAAGTCATGACCATTGAACTTCTCAAGCGGGCTGATGCGCTTGCACAGCGCAACTACGAGCGTGAGCACACAACGCCATGGATGTGGGATGCTAATCCCGATGTACGCGTCGCGAATGTGGTTCGCCGCGATGGAAGCGACTACAGTGTATCACATCGATGGACGGTTGATTATCCAGAGGACTACGTTCTCATAAAGGCTGTGTACGATTCGCTGTACACACCAACACGACACTTCAGCTGTGAAGATATCCTCGCCTATGTATCACTTCATCCGGAAGTAACAGGTATGAATGCGCATCTCTGCGGTGTGAATTGGTACCGTCACCATATGGACTCCTTACAAACAATTCATCCGGAGCAGACGCGCTCGTGTTTCCAACAGGCTGGAGGTCGCATATGACGTATGATCGCAACACATGCGAGGAGATAGCACTTCGAGTGCGCGAGCATATTCTTGCAATGTCAACCGACGGAGGCTGCTTTACCGGTGCGTCGTTGTCGTGTACTGACCTCCTTGTGTATTTGTACACATCGTATCTGAATGTGAGCCCTGAGACTCTACATGACCCCAATCGCGATATCCTACTGTTGTCGAAGGGGCACGACGTGCCTGCATTGTACGGGACGTTCGCGGAACTCGGGTTCATCGAGCGAGAACGTCTTGCTAACCACCTCGACTGCAACGATCATATCTACTGGCATCCGAATCGTGCCGTGCCTGGTGTGGAGTTCCACTCAGGTTCACTCGGCCACCTGCTCTCTGTTGGTATGGGGATGGCGCTCTCGATACGAATGGAGCAACGTGCCAGTCGAGTCGTTGTGATTCTCGGTGATGGCGAGCTCAATGAGGGTAGCATTTGGGAGGCCATGCAAGTTGCGCATGCTCTGAAGCTCGATAACCTTATCGCCATTGTTGACCGCAACTGGTTTCAAGCCAACGTGCGAACAGAGGAGTTGATACCGTTGGAGCCCCTTGACGAGAAGTTCCGAGCATTCGGCTGGAATACGGCACGTGTTGACGGACATGACTTCGATGCGCTCCATGCGTGCATGTCGTCACTACCGTTAGGTACAGGTCGACCAACGGTCGTCATCGCCGATACGATGCGCGGTAAAGGTGTTCCGAGCATCCAGGAACGTGCCGATCGATGGTTCTGCAATTTCACGCATGATGAAGTCGCGCAGCTTACGGATGAACTCCATGGCAATGCCGTGGCAACACTTGTGTCACCAACACTCATCGTCCGATGAACCGATACGAGTTGCTTCTTCGCGATCGCTGCGCGATCGATCCACGGGTGATGGTACTGACAGCTGAAAATCGTGGTCACATGCGCAATGTGCCACAGTATCTCGGCGATAGTTTTGTGGATGTTGGCATCGCTGAACAGACGATGCTCGGCATGGCGGCTGGACTTGCTTCACGCGGCCGCGTGGTAATTGTTCATGCGTTAGCAGCCTTCCTAACGCTTCGAGCGTTTGAATTTATCCGTGACGATGTCGCTATTCCGAATCTACCTGTCATCATGGTTGGCATGGTACCTGGTGTACTTAGTGATGGGAATGGTCCGACACACCAGGCCATTGATGATGTTGGCCTTATGCGCGGACTTCCAAACGTTGGAGTGTTCGCTCCCGCCGACGAAGAGGAGTTTGTGGAGGGGATGGCTGAGCTACTCGATAATCCACGACCCTGTTATGTGCGATATGTCGGTACGCCAACATCGTACCACCGTGAAGAACGCACCACAGTGCATCGAGGCGTCATCGTATGTGATGAACGCGAATGTTGTCCGGAGGTAGCGTTGTTGACCTACGGAGCGATGCTCCCACATGCGCTTCAAGCAGCTCAGAAGCTTGAGCAACAAGGCGTGAGTGTGAGACTGATTCACATGCCGATGCTTGCGCCGTTGGATGAAGCGATCATTGTTGAGGCACTTAATGATGCAACAATGACGGTTGTTGTTGAGGACCACTTGATTCGAAGTGGACTTTACAGTGCTGTGTGTGAGATCGCTGTTCGTCATCGTATTGCGGCGGCAATTCATCCAATCGGACTCACGACGTGGTTCCCTGCAGGACGGTTGCCGCAGGTTCTCCGCGTAACCGGTCTTGATGCGGACTCAATTGCATCTAGAATCCGCACTCTTCTGAACAACGAATTGGCACATGAGCGACCGACGTCTGATGAGATTCCAGCATAACCCTACCAACGGAGACATGAACATCGAATCTACTCTGCCTTCAATTGAGCGTTCGACAGCATTGCTAGAGCGCTGTGAAGCCGTCATCCCAGCACGTACACAGACACTTGCTAAGGGTCCCGGACAGTATGTCCGTGGTGTGTCGCCTGTCTTTGCCCAGCGAGGGAAAGGCGCACATCTGTGGGACGTTGATGGAAATCGATATCTCGACTACACTATGGCGGTCGGACCACTCGTGCTTGGGTATGGGCACGATGCGGTGAACGATGCCATCCGTGAGCAACTGGCTGACGGCATCACGTTCTCGCTGATGCACCCACTTGAGGTAGAGGTAGCGGAACAGATTCAGTCGATGGTACCTGGTATCGAAATGGTTCGCTATTCGAAGACTGGATGTGATGTCACAACAGCTGCGGTGCGACTTGCACGAGCTTACACAGATCGGTCGACAGTACTGTGTTGCGGGTATCACGGATGGCATGACTGGTACATCGGTACTACCGATCGGTCGCTCGGGATTCCACAGGCAGTGAAGGACGTCACATACACCTTCACCTATAACGACATCGAAAGCGTCCGTCAGTCGATAGACAGCGATACGGCAGCAATCATTCTTGAACCGATGGTTGTAGATGAGCCGCACGAGACATTCCTCCATGAGTTGCGTGAGCTCTGTACACAGCACGGGATCGTGCTCATCTTCGATGAGATGTGGACGGGCTTCCGAATTGCACGAGGCGGCGCACAGGAGCGATTCGGTGTACAAGCGGATCTCGTTTGCTATTCGAAGGCAATTGCTAATGGGATGCCCCTCTCAGTGCTTGCAGGCAAGGCTGACATTATGCGACTGCTCGACAAGGATGTGTTCTTCTTTACCACCTTCGGTGGAGAGGCACTGTCTCTCGCTGCAGCTAAGGCAACGATGCATGTGATCGCTACTGATTCAGTGCTCGCGACAATCGAACAGCGAGGTGATCATCTCCGTGATCAGATACAATCGCTTATCGCCGACATTGGCATCGACTGGCTGTCGATCAAAGGTCTTGGATCGCGCACGATGCTTGCCATTGCACGTCCTCTCGACGAGGCTCTACTCGTGAAATCGTACATACATCAGGAGCTTCTCCGATACGGAATCCTATGGAACGGGTTCCACAATCTCTCGCTTGCACACACCGAGAACGATGTAGTACATACGCTGGAAGCCTATGATGATGTGCTCCCACGATTGCTCGATCTCGTTTCTGCAGGCCGACTTGCAGAGCACATTAAGGGCACGCCCATGGAGCCTGTGTTTCGTCGAACAGGGAACTTCAATACGAAACCACGCCAAGGAGCAACATCATGAGCGCGTCATTCTCACTCGAAGGTCGCGTAGCAGTCGTCACAGGGGCGACGGGACTGCTTGGAATCCAGCATTGCAAGACGCTTGCTGATGCAGGTGCGACAGTCTATGCAGTCGACATGCAAGAAGAACCGTTACACACCTTCGTGCGTGAACTGGGTGATCAGCACGTCCCATATGTCCTTGACGTTACGAGCGCAGAGGGTGTGCTCGGACTTCGTGATCAGCTCAAGAGCAATCATGGTGGAGTCGACATACTTGTCAACAACGCTGCTATTAACGACATGGTGGAACGTCCGAACTCCACAGTGCATGACTCGATGTTTGAGAACTACGGACTCGACATGTTCCGTCGCGTGATGGATGTCAATGTGAGCTCGATGTTCTATACGACGCAGGTGCTTGGTGAGCTCATGGCTCTGGCCGGTAAGGGCAGCATCATCAATATTGGCAGCACGTATGGCGTTGCAGCACCGAATCAAGATCTCTACCGCGATGTGAATGGCGTTCAGCGCTTTTACAAGGGTGTTGCATATCCCGTCAGCAAATCGGCTGTGATCATGATGACGCGATTCATCTCCACGTACTGGGGACCGCGTGGTGTTCGCGCGAACTGCATTTCGCCAGGGGGCGTGCAGAACGGACAGGAAGAATGGTTCGTGCAACAGTATAGCGCTCGCACACCGTTAGGACGAATGGCACTTCCAGATGATTTCGCTGGTGCACTGCTCTTCTTAGCATCGGATGCATCACGATATGTAACAGGACAGAACCTCCAAGTAGATGGGGGATGGACAACATGGTAACGATTCTTCAACACCATCTCGAAAGAGAATACATGAACGCAGAACGACATGTCGGAGGCCGCATCATTGGCGCAGGTCACCCCGTCTATATCATCGCAGAGATCGGTATTAATCACAACGGTGATCTTGATGTCGCAAAGGCAATGATCAAGGGCGCACATGATGCCGGTGCTGATTGCGTGAAGTTCCAGAAGCGCACGCCACTGCTGTGTGTACCCGAGGAGCAGCGCTCGATCGAGCGTGACACTCCCTGGGGCCGCATGACGTACCTCGACTACCGCTACCGTGTTGAGTTTGATGAGTATGCGTATCGCGACATCGAAGCGTACTGTGCCGAGCTCGGCATCGACTGGACGGTCTCGTGTTGGGATGAGGGTGCTGTTGAATTCATGGAGCAGCATTTCAATGTGCCCTTCTACAAGGCGGCCTCGGCATCGCTTACAGATCACGCCTTGCTCAAGCTCATGCAATCGACGGGCAAGCCGCTGATGATTTCAACCGGAATGTCCACTATGGACGAGATCAATGAAGCAGTATCGGAGCTCAACATCGATAGGCTGCTGATGGCCCACGCAACATCAGCGTACCCGTGCGCGACATCGGAGTTGAATCTGCGCATGATACCAGCGCTGCAGCAGCGTTTCGCGGGAGTACCGATCGGGTATAGCGGACATGAAGTAGGTCTGGCAACAACGCACGCCGCAGTGGCACTTGGAGCAACCTTCATTGAACGTCACGTTACGCTCGATCGTGCGATGTGGGGAAGCGATCAAGCTGCAAGTGTCGAGACTGGGGGGCTGCAGCGCCTCGTGCGTGACATTCGTGACGTTGAGGTGGCGCTCGGTGATGGCATCAAGCGTGTGTATGAAAGCGAGCACGGTGTGCGGGCCAAGCTTCGTCGCGTGTTGTCTCCAGCGGGGTAACTAATGGGCATCGATCTTGTGTGGTTGACGTTTGTCGCAATCATTGCATCGGCGGGAATCCTCATTGTGCTTGAGCGCATTTGCCCGTATTCCGACGGACAGCGACTCTTTCGTAAAGGTTTTGTTGTTGACTTCGTCTGGTACGCGATCCTTCAATCCTACATCTTGAGCTTGGTCATTTATGGAGTCATCGCACTGGTTCAGCCATACGTGGATACACACGTTGTTGGAGTGTTCCGTGGCTTGCCCCTCGTTGCTCAACTCGGCATTGCCATACTGGTGCACGACTTCTACATCTACTGGTTTCATCGGTTGCAGCATAGAGTACCGTTTCTATGGCGAATTCATGAAGCCCATCATTCCTCGCATGATGTAGACTGGCTGAGCGGAAGTAGATCGCATCCTACAGAGATTCTTATCAATCAGACCGTTGAGTTTCTTCCTCTCATGCTTTTTGCATCGCCTGAGGTCGTGGTACTCAAGGGATGTGTTGATGCGATCTGGGGTATGTACATACACTCGAACATCGATGTGCGGACGGGGTGGTTGCAATACTTCATCAACGGACCAGAGATGCATCGATGGCATCATGCTGATGATGATCACATTGCAAATGTCAACTTCTCGACCAAGCTCGCTGTCTGGGACTGGATGTTTGGTACGGCGTACTTACCGACGCAGCATAAGCCAGAGCGCTATGGTATAAGGGACGAGGAGTATCCCGACTCATATTTCAAACAAACGGTGTATGCATTTAGAGCACATCAACGTGACATTTGACGACGTGAGTCATCCGTACGACACGCTGATTGTATCGGATATTCACCTTGGCTCCCATGTATCACGGTCTCGTGTCTTGCTCGAGTTACTCCAGCAGACACCATATCGACGGTTAATCCTCAACGGAGATGTCTTCGACGATCTCAATTTCCATCGACTTAAGAAGGACGACTGGAAGTTTCTGTCGTATATCCGTAAACAATCCAATCCTCGGTCGGACAGAGAAGTGATCTGGGTCGTGGGAAATCACGACGGAGGAGTGGCTGAGGTACTCAGTCATCTTCTCGGTGTTGAAGTGTATGAAGAGTATGCATGGACACACGGTGATAAGCGATTCCTTGCCATCCATGGTCATCAGTTTGACAAATGGATAAACGAGCACGTTGTCATCACCGCAGTTGCCTCGTGGTTCTACCTCATCATCCAGCGAGTAGATCGGCAACACCGAGCCTCTCGGTGGGTTAAGCGTACGAGCAAGAAGTGGCTTCGGCTGGCCAATAAGGTGGCGCACGACGCAATACGGTACGGACGCAGGACACACGAAGCGAACGTCGTGATATGTGGCCACACACACCAACCCACCACCGTCGAAATCGATGGTGCGACCTATGTAAACTCCGGCTGCTGGACGGATATCCCATCGACGTACGTTGTCATCAGTACAGAAGGCGATGTGCAATTGCGCGAATACTGAATAGCTCGCGTAACAAAGAGAGTATACGTCGTGTCTTCACGCACTTATCCCCATCATATAAGGAGAATGACGTGAGGACACTTCGATTGGCGCTGGATTGGACCCCCAATGTGAACCATCTTGGCTTCTTTGTTGCCCGTGAACTGGGCATGTATAAGAAGCGTGGGATTGCGCTGGAGATTATTGACCCACGATCAGATAATTATGCAGTCACCCCGGGGAAGCGTCTGGAGCTCGGAGAAGCTGATCTTGCCATCGCGCCATTTGAAACCGTCATTAGCCTGAACAACAAGGGTCGTCGTGTAGAAGCTGTCGCTGTCTATGCGATTTTGCAGAAGGACCTCAGTAGCATTGCAACGCTTGCAACATCTTCCATTGCGTCACCCCGAGACCTCGATGGGCGCACGTATGCGTCCTACAAGGCGAGATACGAAGATCACATCGTTCGTGCCATGGTTGTGAGCGATGGTGGCGTAGGGGATCTGCAAGTCTCGTATCCGGAAAAACTCGGCATTTGGAACACGTTGCTTAAGGGCGATGCGGACGCAACGTGGATCTTCGACAACTGGGAGGGTGTCGAGGCGTCTACACAGAACATTTCCCTTACAACGTTCGCAATGAGCGATTACGGTATCCCGTATGGGTACTCTCCGGTAGTGTTTACGCGACGAGAGACGATCGATCGCGATCGTGAGCTCCTAACGCAGTTTCTCGATGCTACACGTGAGGGCTTCCTTTACGTGCAAGATCACGTCACTGAAGCGGCGTCGATACTTGCGGCAAGCATCACTATTGAAGAACGTAATGCAATTGACCTCGTGCAGTCGATCGCGATGACTGCGCCACACTTCGGAACTGCCTCGACGTGCGGCGTCATGGAATCGCAGCGCGTGAATGATTTCCTGCAATGGCTTGTCAATGCCGAATTGGAATCTTCCGATATCCTCGAGCAGCATCTGT
>CAYXKK010000013.1:5354-53066 GCA_964465685.1 uncultured Melioribacter sp. | reverse complement strand
CGGCGCGGACCGCGATTGTCTGGACGGTCGTCGCGGCGCGGACCGCGTGAAGGACCGCCGCTACGCGGGCCACGTCCACCGCTACCGCCGCGTGCATCGCGTTCGAAGCGTGATTCGTTTGTTAGAGGCTGGCGATCATCGCCACCCTGACGTCTGTTATTCATGCGTGTAGGATTATCCCTTCTTCCACTTGATTGTGCACCCGATCGCCTTTGTTGTGGCTTGAGCGGGCTTCGTACCCTTTAGTAGGGCATTCACTGCATCAGCAACAAACAACTGTGTTGCATCTGCAGCATTGTCTGCGTTGTCATCAATTGCACCGATATACTCAACTGTCCATCCAATGCGCGTGCGCAACAGAACAAACACCTGCGGTGTGCGACGTGCACCGTAGCGCTGCGCTACGGCTTGCGTCTCGTCATAGACGTATGCGAATGGAAATGCTTTGTCGGCAGCGCGCTTCTGCATCTTCGAATACGAATCTTCTGGCGACACGATCGAATCATTTGGATTCACTGCAAGCACCGGAAAGCCCTTTGATGCAAACTCGCGATGAAGTGCAATGATGCGATCTTCATACTTCACACTGTACGGACAGTGGTTGCAGGTAAACACGAGGATCAACCCCTTCGCCGCTGAAAACGACCGAGGACCGACAACGGCTCCATCGACGTTCTTCAGGACAAAGTCGGGGGCGTTATCGCCGACCTTCACGCCCTCGGGAGCCATCGGATTTTGTGCGAACGCCGCACTGCATGCCATTAGCATGAGCGCAAACACTCCGACAAACCGTCCCATCATTGTTGTCATACACTCACCGTGGTGATGTGTGAAAAAACTGCTGTACTGTATCTATCAATTCACGCTGCGTGAATTCCCGCTCGTGGAGTACCCTGCGCTCGCGCGACACGATCCATGTTGCCGGTATCGAACCCTGCCACGATGAATCAACGCGATCAATCCACTGATGCGAGGATTTCTCATTGAGTCGTACTACCTCGCATGCCATCGCGCGTTTCCGAACAAACGGTTCTAGCGTTGGTACGTGATCGCGCTTTGAGTCGAGACTCACCAGCACAACCTTCATCGGACGTGAGAATGACGATGTTCGAGCCAAATGATCAAACGCAGGCAGTTCAGCAACACAGGGGCGACACCAAGTAGCCCAGAAGTTCACCACGTAGACGGTATCAGAACCAGCCGCAAAGCGACGTTCAAGATCGGCAAGCGTGACTTCCGGAACGGACGTCGCAACAAGTGCCGCAAGAACAAGGCCAACTATCACGTCAGCGTTTCGCCTACTGGTTCCAACAATTCAATCTCCCTCGTATTGATCTTGATCCGTGATACTTCGCGTGTGATTGGATATGCTTCAAGCAGTCCTTCTTCTAACGGACGCATCAACGGCTCCACAAACTCTCGATCATCAGCATGCAACCACTGCTCTCGGTCTTCCGTGCGAATGACCACCGGCATGCGCTGCTTCGCATTGTGTACATGCGACATCAGCAAATTCGCCTCAGTGGTTACGATCGAAAACGTGCGATGTACTTCGCCGCTCATTGGATGCGTCCAATCTTCCCACACGCACCCGAGCGTGAATAGATCTGCTGTCTGCATCCGAACGTAGTGTGGCTGCTTTATTGTTCCCTCGTGCCGCCATTCCACAAAGCCATTCACAGGCAACAGCGCTCTGCGTTTGACAATTGCATCACGGAACGATGGCTTTTCGAACACCGTCTCACGACGGGCGTTCAACGTCATATCCTGGATCTTGGTAGCCCCTTCATCATCCTTCGTCCAGCGTGGTATTAATCCCCACGAACAGAGCTGGATGGATTCCGGAGCAGCATTCGTGACTAGCGGCAGGTGCGGATGTGCGAAGCCAGAGACGTGATAGTACGGCTCATAGTCTTCTGGATGCTCAAACAGTGAACCCGTGTCGGTCTCGATCACATGCGTCTGTGCAAAGATGGAAACCGTGAAACACACGGAATTACAGCAGCGGGAACAGCACGATGCCGATCAGCACAACGATGCCGACCAACATCACCAGCGCATAGTTCTGCGCAACACCACTTTGTGCCTTCCGGATCACTGATCCTGTTGCACCAACGAGACGCGCAGAGCCATTCACGACACCATCGATCACAAGTACGTCGACAATCTTCCAGAGTGCATCGCGTGAGAGCGCAACTATTGGCTGCGCAATCAGCATGTGATACACTTCATCAACGTAGTACTTGTTCCACAGGAGTTTGTGTAGACCCGACATTTTCGCAGCCATACCGGTTGCCTTGTCGAGTCCGTTCTTATACACGCTGCGTGCAAACAGAATGCCCAAGATTGCGAGCACTGTTGATACACCCATCAGCATGAATTCCTGTGCTGTGTGATCCCCACCGTGCACAGGCAGCATTGCTGTTCCGGCGGCGAAGATTGGCTCGAGCCAGTGCTCGAGGAGATTCGGGATGTGCACATAATGGCCAAGCACGTGTGGCACACCGAGGAGTCCACCGAATACCGAGAGAATCGCAAGCACGATCAACGGAATCGTCATCGTTGCTGGTGACTCATGCGGGTGAACGTGATGATGGTCGAAGCGCTCTTCACCATCGAATGTAAGCGTTGTACAACGCCACATGTAGAATGCTGTAGTGAAGGCAGCAAGTGCGCCTACACCCCACAGGATCGGACTTCCATTGAGGAATGCGAACCACAGGATTTCGTCTTTTGAGAAAAAGCCCGAGAAGAATGGAATACCAGAGATTGCGAGTGTACCAATGAAGAACGTGCGATACGTAATCGGCATGTGCTTCTTGAGTCCACCCATCTTGAAGATGTCTTGCTCTTCATGCATACCGTGAATCACCGAGCCCGAACCAAGGAACAACAGCGCCTTGAAGAAGGCGTGCGTCATCACGTGGAACACTGCTGCAGTGAATGCCCCAACGCCGAGCGCCATAAACATGAAGCCGAGCTGCGACACTGTTGAGTATGCAAGGATCTTCTTGATGTCGCGCTGCACGATGCCGATCGTGCCCGCGACAAGCGCCGTTGTGATACCAACGCCCGTGATCACGGCCATCGTTGTTGGCGAGAGCGTGAAGAGCACGTTTGTGCGGGCGATCAGGAAGATGCCCGACGTCACCATCGTTGCTGCGTGGATGAGCGCAGACACCGGAGTCGGACCCGCCATCGCGTCTGGAAGCCACACGCCAAGAGGGATCTGCGCGCTCTTACCAGTTGTACCGAGGAACAGCAACAGCGTGATGATCATCACCGTTGTGTCTCCGATAGCCCAAACCGTTGGCGCTTGTGCGTTGATTTCGGAATAGTTCAGCGTACCAAACTGATTGAACAGCATAAACATGGCAATCAGCACACCGAAGTCGCCGATGCGGTTTACCACAAAGGCCTTCATCGCTGCGTCGCCCGTCCAGACAATGTTTGTGCCTGCGAACTTGCGATCGTACCAGAAGCCGATCAGCAGATACGACGCAAGACCCACACCTTCCCAACCAAGGAATGTCAGCAGGAAGTTGTCGGCCAGCACCAGATTCAACATCATGAAGACGAAGAGGTTTAGGTAGGCGAAGAAGCGCGGAAAGCCCTTATCGCCATGCATGTAGCCAATCGAGTAGATGTGAATCAGGAACCCGATCCCCGTGATGATCATCGTAAACAGAATCGACAGCTGGTCGAACTGGTAGCCGATGTTCACGCTGAAGTTGCCGGTGGCGATCCACTCGTACACCTTTACGGTGAATGAGCGCTCATCAGCTGGCAGGCCTGTCAACCCAAGGAAGGTCGACACAGCCGTGATGAAGCTGGCAAGAATTGCCGTGCTTGCGATACCTCCAACGAGCTTTTCGTTGTTCATGCGTTTGCCAAAAAAGGCAACGATGACAAAGCCGATGAGGGGGAAGAGCGGGATCAGGTGTGCGTAGTTCATCCGATTTCCGGAGCTATTGTCTCAAAGTCCAAGTTTTCGACGTTCATCGACAGATGATGGAAGGTAATTCCCATCGTTTCATCAACCACCATCATCGAATTGCGTTCAACCTTCATCCAATCAGCGCGTCGTGCCGTGAATGGTTCCGATGCCACAACAATGGCGCTCGGTTTGCCATACGACGACTCCATCACACAGTGATCGCCGACGCAGTGATACTCACGTCCGTGCATGTAGTAGAGCGAAGCAGGCTGCACGTTTGGATTTGTTGTGTAGCGCACTGCGATCAGACTTGTGCCGTTGGTCACCGAGAAGTTCAGGTAGGAGTGCTGACGCACCGACGACTCCATGAGGAGTGTATCGAGGTCGGCAAACATGCGTTTCACAGCGTGCACCATCTCTTCACAGGTTACCAGTCCGTACGGATCTACAAGGTTGTTTAAGAACAGGCCAAACAAGTGCTCAGAATCTGTGCTTCCTTGAATGGCATCGTACGCTGCATCGTTGAGCGAGCGAAGAAGCTTCCGCCGGATGTGTTTGAAGCCCCCTACCACACCGTTATGCATGAACATGATCTGTCCACACGAGAACGGGTGCGAGTTGTTCTCTTCAACCGGCATTCCCGGTGATGCCGCACGAACGTGTGCAAACATGCAGGGGGAATAGATCTTCCTCGCAAGATTCTTCAGGTTTTGATCGCTCCATGCTGGCTTGATACTCCGGAATACGCACGGCTCGTTGTCGAGCTCTGGTGAGTAAAATCCGATGCCAAACCCGTCGCCATTCACCGTTACCGACATCTCGCCTGCATTCATCGTCTGTGCAGTGACCAAGGAGAACTTGGGCTTATACAGAAGATCATCCGCAAGGATGGATGGACCGATATAGGCGATAAAGCGACACATGAGCTGTCACCGTGCTCAGTTGAGCGCAGCCTTCTCCGTGCACCATGTGTTGTAGACGCCATCGAGAAGCAGATTGAACGCATCTGCAGCTTCGCGAGCAGCATCAAGTGCAGCTTGCTTCTGGTCGTCCGTAACACACATGCGCTCGAGTGCTTCGCGCGTTACTGTGCGGTGAATTTCGTCGGCATGCTCGTGTACAGCAAAGAACTCGAGAGCGTTCTTTGTGTCGAGGTTATAGAACTTCTTCAGGCCTTCGATCTTCGTTGTTGAGATCTCTGGGATCTGCGACTCGTACGCATACAGCGCTGCGAGGCCTTCAGCTGGGTTGCTGCGACCCGACAGTTCGCGCAGGATGCGAACAGAGTTGCGTGTGTGCTCGAGGTAACGGCGATCCTTTACTTCTTCGCGCGTCATTCCGAGCTCTTCTGCAAAGCGCAGCCAGAGTTCTGGGTGGTTGTCCGGACCGTGCTCTTCTTCGATGAGGTTTTCGAGGAGCATTTGGCGCACAACCATGTCTTCCGTGTTTGCGTGCGTTGCGCTCACATACGTTGGGAAGGCATGCACCTGATGGTAGTACTCACCAGCGTACTGGCGAAGCATTTCCTTTGTAAGTGCACCTTCGTTCCACATTTGATAGAACGGGTGTTGCAGCATGTGACGCTCAGCAACGATCTCGTCGAGCTTTTGCAGGAATTCTGCAGTGGTCATGCGGGAGTCCTCGGACATTGTGGATTGCTATTGATGAATGACAAAGATAGGTCTTTTCGTAGTTTTGTAACCGACGTTATGAAGCGATTTACCTCGGATGTTTTTGCAGGCCCCTTCGAGTGGGCCGACCCTGAACAAGAGGTCCTTACGGGGATCGGTCTTGCCGCTCGGGTCATCCTCTACAACGACGAAGAACACACCTTCGACGAAGTGATAGGTCAGATTATGGCCGCCACCGCGTGTTCGTACGATCACGCCGCCGACCTTACACACGAGGTCCACTTCACAGGAAGAGCGATGGTGTTCGAAGGCGAGCTACCGCAGTGTCTGCGCGTTTCGGGTATCCTCGAAGAGATTGCGCTCCACACTCAGGTTGAGTGCTAAGCCAATGTCCCTATCGGGGCGGTAAGGGGCGAGAAATCTGTGTCGAATCCGATCCAACGACCTTACCCGTGGCATTCTTGAGCTGTTGCTGAAGCATGTCGTTCACCGACCCCCCACCTTGCGGAGTTAAACCCGGAATAGTCGGCAGCGACATGTTGGGTCCGTTCACCTGGAGGGCATTCTGGTTGTTCTTCAGCAGTTGCTGGAGCATGTTTTCCTCGCCGGCCTTGGCTTTGTCGAGCAATTCCTTGTCCAGGTCGCGGAGCAACGACGAGTCAGCCTCCACACCGTTGAGCTTGGCGAGCGCAAACTCATAGCTGGCATAGATTTCCTTGGCGTACTCAGACCGCGGGTAGGCTTCAAGGAGCTTCGCATAGTACACCATGGCGGAGTCGTTCATCGCAAGGTCCCGCTCATACATCCATCCTAGGGCGTAAAGTGCCTTTGGCGCATAGGCGTGCTCGGGAAATTTCTCGACGATTGCCATGTACTGCCGCTTTGCGTAGGTGTAATCCTTCACCAGGCGGAAGCTGTTGCCAGAACGGTACAACTCGACGGCGTCATCAACGCCCCCTTGATCAAGGAAACCAAGATTCGCCGATGCTTGCTTGGCAAACTCGGAGTTCGGCCAGCGGTCGGAGATAATTTCGAAAAGTGAGTCGGCTGCCTCAGGATCGGTCTGCTGAATCACACGGGCCTGCGAGAACAGATATCGTCCGCGCTGCGGATCAGCCTCCGATGTGCCATCAAATGCACGACGGAAGTAATACAACGCAGAGTCGGTGTTCTCCATCTGCTCGTGTACACGACCGAGAGCAAACAGCTCTATGGACTTCTGTCGATTGAGTGAGTCCTTCCGCGTGGTGTCGATGGCAAGCATCTGATCGATGCTCCGGACCTTCCGCTGCTGATCATCCCATTGCTTGAGCAGGGTGAAGTACTTGTTCGCGACGTCATACACCGGCGTGCGAATAACTTTCGCCTTTGCGAAGTACTTGAGCGCTTCGAAGTAATCACCGACCTTGAAGAGATTCATCCCCTTTTGGAACGATTGTGCCATCAGCTCGGGACGTCCGACAAATGACGTGTCGGCCATGCGCTCCTTGGCAATCTGCGCTGGATCTTTTGGATCGGGATTCTTCAGACGATCAAGCGCAAGACGCTCGGCCTCGATGTATGACTTCCACTCGGTGTAGTTTCGATTGTCTGCAAGATCATCAAACATGGCAGCAGCTTCGTCGAACTTCCCCATGTGCGCAAGCGAGGCACCACGATAGAGATCTGCTTCGAACATCGCAAGCGCATCGGGCTCTTCATCATGCACCTTCACATACGCACGCTCTGCAAGATCATACTTGCCGAGGCGGTAGTAGATGCTTGCAAGATCCACCTGCCATCGCGCACGCTGTTCGCCATCATCACATTGCTCGATGGCCTGCTTGTAGGGATTTACGGCCTTATCGACATCACCATCTTCAAGTGCCATCTCTGCCTGGATGCGATACGCTTCCGAGAGAATGTCGTACCGATCCTTGTACCACGCAACGTCAATGGTGCGCGAGAGCAATTGCTTGCCTTGCGTCATTTTGCGCTGCATCAAGTAGTCCTTTGCAAGCAACAGGTGCGCGTCAGGTGAGAAGTCACCATCGACATAGCGCTCAATAAGCTCGATACACTTTTGCTGCGACGGCACCCATTCGGAACGAAAGAAGTACGCTTCTGCCATGAGGAACAGCGCACCTTCCACATAGTGCGACTTCGGGTGGTTAGCGACAACCTTCGAGCCTTTGATGAGGATCGAATCAACCTTCGTTGCCATGGGTTGCAGCTTTGCGCGTTCAATCACAAATGCACGCAAGAATTGATATGTGGCATTCTTTGGCGGACCAGACACGAGCTTCATACTGTCGACAGCTGGCACCAATACGCGCGGCTTTATGCGTTTATTCTCATCCTGATACGCGAAGTCTTCCTTGACCTCAGTCATCACCCGCTGCATGTTGTAGTACGTGTTGAAGTACGTAGTCTGGTTATCAAACCACGCACACCCCTGCAACCCAACCGCTAGGGCGAGCACAGCAAGAGAAACTATCGTTCGGTAAAGGGTCACAACATTCGACGAAGCCAGCGTTCACGCATCTGCTTCTGACGCGAGCTTGGAGATTCTATTTCAACAAGACGAAGGGTCGGTTGTGCTGTCGGTGTCAGCGTCACACGATAGAGACGTCCATCGCAATGGGCATCTACCGTGGCACCGCCGCCGAGCACAGCACCAAGATAATGATCTACCTGCGCCGTGGTCGTCACACGCTTGCCATTGATCGCAAGGATCTCGTCATCAATTCCAATGCCGGCCGCCGCTGCGGGTGCACCATCATCAACACCACGCACGACAATCTTCCCATTCGTCTCGGCCAGCGTCCAACCACAATACGGGGCTGCAGGAACCCGCGCGAACGGAATCTTCTCGCCAATCGTGACAGGATCGACCTTCTTTGCGGCAGTGTCGATGCGCAGGCCAAGGGGCGTGAGAATCTCCTCGTACGGGAGCTCGTCGGTCCCACTGAGCCAGCTAAGTACGCGATCGCGCACCTGAATCTTCGTCGACTCTTCAATAATTGCGATGCACTCGTCTTCCGTCATTCCACGCGATGGATCTGCTTGATAGCGCTTCCACATACCGCGCAATGCATCGTCGAGCGAGTACGTTCCGTCGCTGTGATCAATGATGTAGGCATCAAGGAGGAACATCGCGACACCTCCCTTAAGGTAGTATGATGGGAAGCGGTTGTTTCCATCCGGACTCTGCATGTACAACTTGAGCCATGCGAGGTATGAACTATCACGCGTCGACATTGCAAAGCGTCCAGGCACTGCAGCAAGGCGTGCAATGTGATCCTTGGAGAGCACCTCAACGAAGTCCTTAGAAGTCATAAAGCCACAGCGATACGTCAACAGATCGTCGTAATACGACGTAAGGCCTTCAGCAAGCCAGAGCATCGGTGTGTATGTTTCTCGTGTGTAGTCGAACGGACCGAGCTCGACAGGACGAATGCGCTTGACATTCCAGAGATGGAAGTACTCATGACACAGCAACGAGAGAAGTCCGGTAACCTTCGACTTGTCGAGCAGCGTCGATGGATCAACAGCGTTTACGCTCATGCGAGCGTGCTCTAAGCCACCACCCGCGCCTGGGTAGATCTGGATGATGAACACGTATCGATCGTACGGAACACCGCCGAAGATCTCTGCCTCCACCTTGACGATACGCTCGCATTGTACTGCGAGCCAATCAATGTCCAGTGCGTGATTCGTTGGCATCGCAACTTCGTGCACGGCACCCGCAGCAGTAAAGGTCCGCACCTGATGATCACCAATTTCAATCGGCGAATCCGCGAGGATGTCGTAGTTCAACGCACCGAGCAACACACCATCGGCACTCGCAGCTACCACGGGCGACAGTGCTGTTGACACACTCGGCCACTGTGTTTGATCGTGCATCAAGCGGACGTGATGGATTTCCTGCGTGCGGCCTTCCACATACATGCATACGCCCGTCGGTACGAGGAATGCATGGAAGCGGTTCACATGGTTCGTGCGAACCGTACGCTCGTGACAGTACACGAGATACTCCACTTCGATACTCTCTGCGCCTTGGGTTGGCACAACGAGTGACGCCTTGTCGCGCCACGATGGTGTAACGCGCGTGCGCGAGCCTCCCTTGATTGCATAAGCAACAACATTGCCTTGGTACCCTGCATAATCACGGATCTTGTAGCTGCCCGGCGACCACGATGGCATCACGAGCGTGACGTTCTCGCCCGTAACGCGATCGACGCGCATACGTACATGCACAAGGTGCTGTGGTGCACGGTCGAAGCTGAGACTGTAGGTGATAGCCGACGTGGTATTGCGCAGATCGGCATCGCGTTGTTCAATGGAGTACATCAGCGTTGTCCAAAGTAGGTGTTCTTCATAAAGTCTTCTTCAAACGTTTGCTCATCCTTCGTCTTCGTCACATCCGTACCAGTTGGCACATCACCACCGGTGAGCTCACGATAGTGTTCTCGGTTCTCCGCAATCTCGCGTTCCTTCTCGTCAATAGCTATTGCAAGTGCACGAGCATGTGCGGCACGCCATGCTTCATCGTCAAGCTCTGTCTCTAGCACAAATGGCTCCTGCGAGCGCAAGCGACGGAGCTTACGCTCTTCTACATCACGTCGGCGCTCAAGGATGTCGACTTCGCGCTGCCAACGTTCAAGGTCCCACTCGGCAGTCTGTGCATCATCGACATCAGCTCCACCAACCACACTAAGGAGTGCGCGCAACTGGCTCACATTCCGATCCTTGTAGGCGTTCTGCACGCGATGCCAATACGAATCGTCGTCAGCGCCCTCGCCGTTCGCATCGGGATGAAGCTTCTTCACGAGCGTGCGGTACATATTCACGAGCTCTTTGTCATCGGTGGCGTCTACGCGTGATGCAGCTGCACGATTACGTTCGTCTGACGTCATGTCGAAGGCTTCGCGTATGCGTCGATGATACCGCGCGTATTCTTTGTCTACCACCTGATTGATCAGTTTGACGATTTCGGAGGTAAGGCGTTCACCACGAGCGACCTTCACACTGAGGAGCTCCACGCGACGCGCCAATTCAGAGCTCGCAACGGCCGCTACTTGCAGTCGGTGTTCGAGATCACCGAAGTACTCATGATACGCTGCGTTCAACTTGGGTCGCACAACAGTCGATAAGCGATGCCATTCCTCCAGTGCTTCACGAATACCGGCCTTGGCTGCCGCAAAGCGCTCTGCCAGCGTAGTCTGCTCGGGATGATGCGTCAGGTTCGACATGCTGGGAAATTACGTCGTTGGCACTTGCGATGATTCCTGTGCCATGAGACGCGACACAGCCATTTCGGCAACTGCACATACCAGTGCAAGCACAACAAACACTGACCAAAGCTCGGAACCTGTACGTGCTTGCTGGGCGATGTCACGCATGGATGACTGCGAACTCACATCGACGACGTGATCTGGATGGTCCACCATAGGCTTCAGCGCGTCGGACCATTGTGTGTTCTCGAAGTAGTCGAGTCGAGATTCCGTTGTGCGCGGATTTACCGTAACCGTCGTGATCGGCACGGCCTCCGGCGTTTGTACCTTCACAACACCACTTCGGTCCTGCGCGGGCACTTCAATCAGGGTTGCCGACGGAAGTCGTATCGGATACAAGGTTGCTTCAATGCCCGATGCGTCACGCGCAGTCACGCTTTGCACTCCTGCACGACGTGGTGGAAGCGGAACGCGCACGGATTCGCCGATTGCTACCGACACACCTTGGTCGCGTGGTGACACGGTATACAGGATTGATCGCACCATGAACGCAGCAAAGAGTCCGGTCGTTGGGAAGGTACTCCACTCCATCGTCGGCGGCACACCGCAATAGATCACACGACCCTGTCCGACGAGCGCTTCGCTAATCAACGCACCTGCGCTGGTCTGCACGATATCCGTTCCGCCACGTGACGGACGCATGGTTGTGATCCGTGGTGACTCCACTGCGCGAGCATCACCGTTGGAGGTAACGAACACTCCCGCAAACAGCGGATGTAGCTTATCCGTTGTGGTAATCGTAAACGGTGCTTCATCTGACCGAAGCGCATCGGCAAGTGGCAACCCACAGGCCGTCATCAGATCGGCAAGACCATTTGCCTGAGAGCCAAATACCACAAGACCGCCACCGCCCTCAGCGAACTGGCGCACCTGCGAAATGTCCTGCGCGCTGATGTCGCCTCCGGCAAGCACAAGTGCATCAAGTGATGCGAGCTGTGGAGCAGCCTCGCGAATCGTGCGATACATCATCAGTCGCGGCGCACTGCGTTCCATGCCGGGGAGCGACAACACCGTACGCACAAAGAGCACGTCTGCATCGGAACCTATCACACCAACCGTTGATCGCTCTGGCACTGTAAAGCCAACCCATCGCACGTTATCGCGGTCAATGGCGTCGTTTTCAACTTCCACAGCAGCGCCAATCATTCCGGTACGTTGTGGTGGCGCAGCAAGCATTACCGCACGTGTCTCACCGGCAGGCAGATCAACAACACGTTGCGCAACACGCACGCCATCGAAGGACATCGACACGACGACACCTGTTGCATCACGATCACTACCATTTCGTACGAGTGCTTCGACTTCTACAGACTTCTCTGGTTGAAAGAGCGCTGTGCGGAGTGCAACGGAGTCTACCGAAACGTTTTGTTCGAGTCCACGCTGTCCTTGACCCACACGCACGAGGAACACCGACGCATCATGCATGAGCACGTGATCGCGCGTCGCATCAAGACGTTCCATGATTGATCGCTGCGCATCGCTGATCACGTATATCTCGCGATGTGGGTGCAGGGCATTGTCAAGTAGGGGGCGCAGCATACGTAACGTGGACGGGAGATTGGCTGTACCATCGGTACACCGTATGCGCTCGATCTGTTCAAGGGCAACCGGGAACGTGCGTGTGAAGTCAATTGAGGCCGATGCGTCACGTCCGGTCATCGGCAATACGACTACTTCATCGCCATCGCGCAGACCCTCGACGATCTGTCGCGCAGCCTTCTTCGCTTGGGCGAGACGTTCACCTCCACCATCGGAGGCTTCCATACTCCCTGAGTTATCGATCAACACAATCACGCTTGATCGACTTGTTGAACTCAGCAATGGAAGTGAGCCAGGAATCGTCGGTCGCGCAAGAGCAAATACTGCGAAGAGCACAACGAGTGTGCGAAGAATCAGGAGCAAGATCTGCTGGATCTTCAGCTGTCGAACGCGCGTCTGCTGCAGTTCCAGGAGGAACTGCACCGTTGAGAACTCGACCGTACGCAGCTTGCGAAGATTCAACAGGTGCAGGAGCACCGGAATTCCGGCTGCGGCAAGACCAAGCAGTGCGAACGGATTGAGGAAGTTCATCAGTCCAATTTCACGAGTCGTTTGAGTTCGAACACTTCGTCGCGTGTGAGGTGACGATACTCGCCCCGTTTGAGTCCACGCGTCGACATGTTTGCATACTCTCTGCGATCAAGGCGCTTGACATCGAAGCCAAGGTGCTCGAAGATGCGACGAACTTCGCGATTGCGTCCTTCGCGGATACCAATCATCACGTTGGTTTTGTCCGACGGGTCGATCGTGACTTCGCATGGCTGCGTTGGACCATCCTCGAGCTCGACACCCGCGGCAATTGTCCGTGCTTGATCTGGACGCAACGGTTTATCGAGCACGGCCTTATAGACGCGCAGAATGCCATACCGAGGGTGCATCAGGCGGTTTGCCAGCTCACCATCGTTGGTGAGAAGCAATACACCAGTGGTATTCCGGTCGAGGCGTCCTACGGTGAAGAGACGTGTCTTCAGGCGGACTACATCGAAGACAGTTGCGCGCCCCTTTTCATCGCTGGATGTGGAGATCACATCCTTGGGCTTATTGAGCACGATGTAGGTGAGGTGCTTATACCGCGTAATAGGCTCACCGTTGACGGTGACCATGTCGTCGATCTCGATCTTGGTGCCGAGCTCGGTTACCACACGTCCGTTAATCTTCACGGCTCCGGTGCGGATAAGCTCATCGGCACGACGTCGCGATGCCACGCCGGCATCGGCGATGGCTTTGTTGAGTCGTTGCGGCGCGTTGGGCGCTTCGTATTCGCTGTCAGACTTCGCTTTCTTGCGAGGTGCTTCGTCCTGCTGTTGCGGACGTTGCTGACGTTGTGGTGGTCGGGATGGTCGTCGTTGATTGCGCATGGCGATTCTCATCGTGTGCGTGAAGAAGATCGTTGATTGCAGATTCTACTGCATCAACCGAGAGGTGTGTCATACATGCATGTGTGCCAAGCGGACATACGGCGGCGCCGTGTGCGCTGCATGGTCGACATGCAAGATCTGAACGCTGTACAACACGTCCGTTCGGTCCGAGTGGACCAAAACCGAACTCCGGAATCGTTGGACCGAAGATCGCAACTGTAGGAGTTTGGCACATTGATGCGAGATGCACCGGAGCGCTGTCGTTCGAAACTACGACATTCGCCTGTGCAATGATGGCTGCCGCCTCAGGTAATGTGGTTTGTCCGCTCGCATCACGTCGCATCAACGTCTCGGAAATCGCTCCATGGGTAGATGCGTCGCCGATCACAACAACGCGCATTCCGCGCAGTACAAGACGATCCGCAAGCTCTCGAAACGACGTGAGTGGCCATTGCTTTGTGGGCCACACCGATCCAGGGGCGAGTACCACGAGCGGCGCATTCCCTGCGGGAATGTGTGCGGCCGCCTGTTGCTCGTCATATTCCGACGTGATCCCGAGTGGCAGCAATGTCGACACATCTACGGGTTGGTGAGTCACTGCCGTTAGCAGTGCAAGGTGCCGTTGTGCATCGTGAGCTGCAGTGGGATATGGCACTTTCACATCTGCGATCCACTTCGTCCAAGCATCAGCATACGTCACCACGCGCTGAGCACGCATATCGCGCACGAACATCATCGTGCGGAAGCTCTTGTGTAGCACGAGCACGGTTGCATCAGATGCATGCAGATTGCGCGCAAGCGTTTTCCGCGCGCTCGATGTGCGATGTCGCGCACGCTTGTCGAACACAACAACATTGTCAACGTATGTGCATCGCTCGACAACACCCGATGCTGCGGGCGTAGTAACAACGGTTACGTGTGCATCCGGATCGGCACGCTTGATCGCGCTACACAGCGGCAACGTCAGCACCACATCACCGAGGAACGCCGTTTGGACAACGATCCACTTCATCCGCGCCACCGACGATGTTGCCATGACCATAGTTCTGGTTTGCGACGGAGCTGTTCTTCAAGAACGGCTACGTGACGTCGGGTAAGCTCACGTACGCCCTCGCGATCGTTCGATAGATCATGCATCGGCAGCTCACGTATAGGCGCAACGTACCGTCCATCATCCATACGTTCTGCGAAAGCATAGTATATCGGTGCGTTGAATCGCAGTGCAAGTGCAGCTGGTGCCTCATAGGTCGGCGTCGCTTTCCCGAAGAACTCGATCCACGGGTCTTTCTCTGGCACACCATGCTGATCAACAAGGAATGCAACCGTGCCTCCACTGGAGAGTGTTTTCACAAGGGGGCGAGCAGCCTCCCCCATCGGGATTAGCACGTTACCAAACTTGGATCGATACGTGTTCAGTAATCGATCTGCAGCAGCGTTGTGCTGTGGATGAACAACAATTGATACGGGTGCATCGAGCATCACACCTGCAGCCATGGCGAGGTATTCCCAATTGCCGTAGTGTGCCGACAAAAAGATCGTTGGCTTGCCGGCAGCATGGCGTGCTTGCACCGCATCGAATCCTGGAATCGATACACGATCGAGCAATGATGCACGCGTGAGCGATGGAGTTGAGAGAAGTTCTGCGAGCACAATGCCCAGATTCTCATACGATGCTTTGACTATTGCATCACGATCATGCGCGGGTATTGCCGGGAATGCCAGCTCGACATTGCTCTCGGTGATACGTTTTCGCGGAGCAGACAGACCCATCATACGCCGCCCTATGAACCGTCCCAATGCGACGCGTCCAGACAATGGCAATGATCGAGCAAGTCTGCCCAGAGCTTGCAACGCGCGTGTCGTCGAACGATCGCTAAGCGACATTATCGTTGAGCCGGCTGAAGCGACTGAAGAGGGATTGGATTCGGCTCGAAGGCCTTGCAATACAGATTGAACCAATTCGGTTCACGAATCTGCCCGATCATCGTAGAGTGTACCAAGCGATGATTCTGCTGTAGGTTCATGTCGACGAAGTAGAAGTGCACGCCCCCTTGAATTCCCTGGTAGAACCAGATCTCATACGGCTTTGTGTCGATCGTCTGGATGAACTGCTCGATTTGCGTCGGCATACCATAGCGCAACAAGGTCTGTCCGCGATCGGTCTTCCATCCATTGCGGAAGGTTGGATTACCGTAGAACGACTGTGCACGCTTGTACATTGCACGGAAGTCATCGAGGCGCTCGTTCGCATACGTTGTTGGATCGGGATCGCGTTGGCGCCAGAACTTAAACAGGTAGCGCTGCTTCGATCGCGTGTCTGTGCACGATGCACGAATCGTCTGTTCCGCACGCGATGCAATCACGTCGGAGAGCTCAAGCTCGTGCTCGAGACGCTCATCGGTCACCACGGCCCACTCCGACGCTTGAAACTGTTCGTCTTCAGAGAGTAATAGTTTGCCTTCAGGCGGAAGTTCAGGATTGAGGATGAACAAACGCTCTTCTTTTGTGTCGTACACCGTTGCGAGATCCTTCGACAACATGCGCGTGCGCAGCGAGTACACACCTGAGCGCAGCGCACCTGCAGGAATCTCTTCGCGTACCACAAGTCCATCGCTCGTGCCAATCTCACGCAGATACGTTACGAGTTGTTCCTCGCGCACATGGTCGAGAATCTGAAACTCCAGTGCAAACGTGTCAAGGTTTGCGCGACGTGCATTGTAGACTTCGGTGTAAAAGCAGATAGACGGATCACGTCCGATCAGTTCATGACGCGGGTTTGGCTGTGCAGGTTCGCCATTGCGATCGAATCGAGCATCGCTCCCGAGCGCGCGTGGCATCACGAACATGATGTCACTCATCGAGGGTTTAAACGTAAACGCCTGCACAGTTGATGAGAATGTACTCGTTACTGTGCGAGTTGCATCATTGAGGTCACGCGCAGTGAACGTGACCTTGTAGATTCCTGGTGCTAACTGCAGGGGGCGCACACCGGCATAGAACTGCTGATGCGCCGGACGTTGAACAGTGCTCGCTGCAGAGGAGATCCACTCGTCGCGTATTGTATCACCAAGTGACGATACTACTTCAACACGACAGAGCATCTCCGCCTGAAAGCCTGTTGGCGCGATCACGTACCGCAGTGCGGTGTCTGCGAACGAGTATTGAAACTCCCAGCGTGTGGAAGCCCCCTCACCACGAAACTGCACCACGTCGACCACGATGTCGAGTGCTCGTTGTTCTGCAGCATGCATCATGCACGTTGCTGCAAGTAGGATTCCGATGAGAATGCGAATCATGCGTGTATGCCCTCAAAAACAATCAATGCCGTTCGTCCAGCGGACCAACGGCATTGAGAGAATTCTACGTCGACAGCCGTCGATTACTGGAAGCGCATCGCTACGCTCAGTCGGCTGATCAATCCGATGTTCTGTGTTGGATTTACAGAATAGTCGACCTGACCTTCGAAGCCACCGCCATTGTAGCGAAGGCCGACTCCACCGGCAAGACCGAACTGATCTGAACCGAAGCGATAACCAGCGCGTACACTGACGAAATCACGCCATGTGTATTCTGTACCGATTGCGAATTGTTCCGGAACGTCGCTAAACGTCTCAAAATCAACAGCTGCAACCCATGAGTGCTCAAGCACACCGCTTGCATCGACTTGTGGCTCAAAGAGCATGCCTTGGCAGAGGTCAGCACCGAGACCGGCACGGAATGACAATGGCATATTAAACGGAGATGTCTGCATTTGCATGTCGAGCGACATGTTGTTCAGACCGGGTGTTGGGCTGTTTGTACGTGTGATTTCCGGACCATCGAAGGTTTGTTGTGTGCCCAACGAGTTGATCGAGAAGCCAAGCATCAGACCCTTGTAGCCAGTGTTGTAGCGTGTGCCCACGTCAAACACGAAGCCACTGGCGTTCATGTTTGTGAACGCATGCTGCACGTACTTCGCAGTTGCACCGAACGAGAACTGCTCCGTGAGATATCCAGCAAGCGTCAGACCAATTGCGATGTCGCTGACATTGTAGATACCGCCAGTGCCG
Organism: uncultured Melioribacter sp.; assembly: GCA_964465685.1. Classification (GTDB taxonomy): domain Bacteria; phylum Bacteroidota; class Ignavibacteria; order Kapaibacteriales; family Kapaibacteriaceae; genus UBA10438. Next base: position 35,276 of record CAYXKK010000013.1, on the reverse strand, counting down.
TCCTGTTGATTCGTCGTTGTCACGCGGATATCGCCGCTGCTAAACGATGTGAAGCTTGCGCCGAGGCGGAACTTCTCACCAACAGGAATCGCAACGGCAGCGAAGTTGTGTGACATACCGGCGAACCAAAACGTCTGGCTGAAATCAGCAGCATAGGCCTTCACGTCGGCCAAGCCAGCTGAGTTCCAGAAGATCGACGTAAGGTCGTCAGACATTGCTGAATACGCACCGGCCATGCCCGTACCACGGGCGCCGACACCGATTTTCAGGAACTGACCTCCCGAGAGGCCGACCTTTGTGAATTCCCCGGCCGTGACGGCGATCAGCTGAGCTGATGCAACCGAAGAGGAGAAGCAAATGAGGCAGGCCGCGAGGGCTAGGCGTTGTAGTGTGTTCATGTTCTTCATTGTGTCCCCCCTTACTGACCGTCACCAACAACACGTGCCGGGCCTACGACGATCGTGAACTTACGGATGACGCTTGCGCCTTCCGGTGTCTCGATCTTCGCAACAAGCATCTGGCTTGCAACGCGCTGATTGTTCTTGGAGAGGAGGTTCCAAACATCGGCCCCGGCCTTGTCTGGCGACACTCCGTTGAGTTCGTTATGATCGATTACCTTCACGATGTCGCCATTCGTTGTGTAGATCGTGATCTTACACACACGTGGGAGACGCGTGAAGTACAGCTGGCCTTGGAATGGCGTTGTAACGCCTTCGTGTGTTACGTAGTACGGGTTCGGCACCACTTGCACTTGCTCGAGCTGCTCGTCGGTGTACGACTGCGAATTCGATTGTGCTGTGTATGGATCGTACTGAGCAACACGGATGTATGCCTTTGCTGAGTCGAATGGGAAGCCGAACGCACCGCCGAATGTGAGAAGGCGAACCTTGTCACCAGGCTTGAAGTCTTCCGTCGCCCACTTCGAAATCGGATTCGATGGAGTTGGTGCTGCGTCAGTAATTGTGCGGTTCGAGCGGATACGACCAAGCTGTGCATAGTCAAGCACGAACTGTGTACCACCGAGTGCGATCACGTGTGTGAAGTCGAGCGTATCACCACCGCCTGTTGAGAGGCGACGTGAGAGGTAGTAGCGGTTCTGCTGGCCAATAGGCTTACCATCGTTCGACTCAGCTGCCAGACGTGACAGTGTAGACGGACGGAAATCCGATCCACGTGTATTGCGCCATCCGAACGTAGCACCAGTGAAGTGTCCAAGACGAACTGCTTCTGGATTCGGGAACTGCAGAAGTTGTGCGGCAGGAATCTTCGAGTAATCGAGCACTTGTGGCGTCAGGTTGAAGTCATATCCAACTGTTGCTGTGCCGACTGTTCCGTCAGGACGTGGGTCTTGACGCTCGAATGAGTACACGTTCTTGATGTCGTATGTGAGATACGGAACATCACTAAACGTTACGAGCGAGTCACGGTTTGCAGCGACTTCGAAGTTGCTGCGGATTGTTTCCGTGCCCCCTTCTTTGAATGTCACTTCATAGATACCTGGACCGTTGTTGTAACTCGTGGCCCACGGCTGCGCCGGGACAAAGTCAGGAAACGGTAGCTGGATAAACGATGGTGGAGGGTTTAACTCGTTAGAGCTATTGTACAGCGACGCAACTGAGTTGTTCTTTGACACCGGATATTCCGATGGACCATTTACGATGAAGGCTGTGTCGGCACGATACACGCCACCCCATTGCTCGATAGCATAATCAAATGCTACACCAAGGGCACCAAACGCGTACTTATTCGGGAAGCAGGCCGCGTCTGATGTAAACACACCGGAGCGAATCACCTTCTCGCGTGATTCTGGTAGACCGAACAATGTTGAATCAACGCGACGAATCGTTCCATCAGAGTTATACACCGTGTCGTACATCACCTGATTGGTATCGACATACACCGCTGAGTTTTCGCTGAAGTAGCCCGGGAGGCCAGGTACGTTAGATGATGGGCAGAGTTCCGGTGGAAGGAAGCTCGACCATGTATTCAACTCTTCACGTGTGGCTGAATCACGAAGGATGAACACTACGCCGTAGAGTCCATCACCCGGTGCTGTTGAGTTAGGCACTGGGTTGTAGCCTTGCCAGAAGCGGAAGAACTCGAGTTCCAGCGTACGACCAGCAAACAACTGGTTGAATCGTTGTTGGTCGTTCACAAGCAGGCGAACGTTGTAGATACCACCGAGCTTCTTACGGTTTTCATCGTCTGTCGTGAAGGTGAATGCTGCTGCATTACCTGGACGTGATGCAAGCGGTGTTGCCGTCACAACGTTCGGCAGGCCTACTGCTCGGTTATTCAACTTCTGCGGTGTTGGAAGAAGATAATCACCTTCATCATATGCACGAACGGCATATGTGTAATCGATGTTGTTGATCAGCTTCTCACTTGCTTCCGGTTTCGCGGAGTAACTAACGACGCCGTTGCGGTCGTCATCACCAAGGTCGAAGAACACGCGACCGTTTGTCGTCTCGCGCATGAACTTGCCAATGATTTCTTTGCGCACCTCGTTCGTTTCTTCCCATGGTCGCTTCAGCCTAACGATTTGCGGTGTGCCATCGGCTGAGAACACGGTGTCTTGGTCGTTGAACAAGAGCGGTTCCATCTTCACGCGACGAGCAAGGATCAGCTTCACGAGTGAATCTTTTGCAACCTTTGCCGCAACCGTATCCAATTGGAGATTCACTCCCAGGCGACGCACTGGCGGAAGTGTCTCGATCAAAGTCGTGAAGTACGTAAATCGGATTGAGTCTAGCTTGTCAAAGTTTCCTGTGATAATTGTCGAGTCAGAGCGGTTGATCGACAAACCGTAATTCGCACTCCTTCCGCGAAGAAGTCGGGAGAAATACGACCCCCACGGTTCTTGCTGCAGGTTGACAGTACGCACAGCGAGGAAACGTCGCTGATTTGGCTTTACCACATCGATCAGCTGGAACTGGTCCATGCGAACGCCTGTATTGCCGATTGGCAAGCCTTCCTTCAAAAACGGCGATACCATTCCGAACTGACCGATCTGCTTCCACGCGAGAGGACCTCTGCGGGCATTCGCTTGGAAGTCGACTGCAAATGTGTCTTGATCCGTGCGGCGTGCACGATAGATGCGGTATCCCATGAAGTCGAGACCGCGCTCGAGTGTATCAATAGAGATCTCGGCTGTTGAATCCCATTGAATCGCTACGGCGTTGTTCAATGGAAGGAAGCCTTCTTCCGGAATCGTCATGAAGGTATTCACGCCACCTGTAGAACCGCGTGGAGCACCCTTGATGATCGAGAGATCTGGTGGCTTTGGCGCGCGGAACTGGTTGTCGTAGACAAACTGTGCGAACCTCACCTTGCGGATCAACTCAACCATGTCCTCCGTTGTGCCTGTAGCATCACCGCCGTTGGCCGTACTACCAAGGATGATCCCCACGACGATACGTGCCGAATCACCTGGGCGCATGTTGAATGGACCTGTCGACATCATGAGACGACGGTCACCAGGACCGAGGTCACCGTCGAGGCGCTGACTCGAAATGAAGTTGTAGCGGTCTTCGTTCTCAATTGGGTCTTCCGTTATCGGCCAATTGCGCATCGTGCGCATGCCGAGCTGCTCGGAGACTGGGAACTGGCGCTTGTCCTGACGAAGGAACTTTTCAGAATCGATCGCTGGTGATTCAAGGAAGTTGAAACCAAGGTAGCCGAAGCCCTGGCCTGCTTCACCGCGATCTGGGTTTGTCCACTGAACGGCGAGGTTGAGACCGGGCTCTTCATTGTAGAAACGGGCACGATCATTTTGCGCGCCACCAACAGGGTTGGTACGAAGTGCAATATCAACGTCCTGAACGGCGGCCATCCAGCAGTCGTACAGTGTATCCTTGAAGTTCGTCGGGTGGATGAACATGTACTTCAGGAACAAGAAGTCGGCATAATCACCAAAGCCCCATGAGTAGATCATCTGCTCAATTTGGAACCCAAGTGGATAGCCATCTGCTTTGCGCTTGGTAACGCCACCTTCGTAATAGTTGAGATCTGTGTCCTTGTAAACAGAGAACACATCTTCTTCCGAGATAAAGGCTGGACCCTTAGGGTGGTTTGTCTTAAAGCGTTGCGCTGGGTCGGCAACGTACAGACCGTAATAGTTGTTGAAGCGGACCGTATCGCTCGGTGACGTATCCCAGATCGGCCAACGTGGGAATGTAGGATTAGAGAAATCCGTACCATCCGTTGTGCTGAAATCGGTTGAGAAGTACGTCCGGTACTTGTTAATACCAGCGTCAGCAGTTGTAATGACTTGCTCGCCATCCTCGATGGTTCCAGGAACCATCCACGAGAGACCCGAATTCGGGTTGTACGTGATCAGCACACGCTTGCGAAGCGAGTCCGATCCTGGTGGACGCTTACGCGCGCCAAACCACGCACCACCAGCAAAGATGTACTGGTTGTTACGACCACGTGGCCAGAACGTACCACCGACACCATTTCGAACGTCGAATCCGAAGATGCCATAATTAGTCGTTTGGAAGTCGACGTTCGATACAACGTTCCGTTGTTGATCGAACACGCCGCGAGGGGTACGCTGCGTTTGCTCGCTCGTTTTGTCCTTTTCCGTGCGACGCTGTGGCGTACCGTTCGTTCCTGCTGATGCAGCAACGGACGCCATCGCAAAGATGGCAAGAACCGCGCTTCGCAGCATCCATCGTTGTGTCATGACATCTCCAAGGTTCTTCTTCATGTTCATAGTTTGGGTCTCCCGCTTAGAATCGGAACGCCACAGCGAAGTACACTGTGCGCGGGAATTGATAATTACCGCGACGAGCTACGACGGTGTCGACGTACTCATTGTAACCGCGGAATGTCTCTTCAGGTGTAACGCGCCCGTCTTGGTTGAAGTCGACGCGTGGTTGGTACAGACGAAGGCCGACGCGATCGTACTGATTCGCTGCAATCGTAGCCTTGTTGCCCGGATTCGCATCGCGATAGTACGTCACAGCCGGGAAGTCCGACGGCTGGCGATTCAATTGGAAGCCATCGAAGTCTGGGCTGCCGGTAGCAGTAAAGAACGAGATCGGACCTGTGAAGTTCAGAAGGTTCGTCACGTCGAGCGTGAGGTCGATAGCAGAGTTGCCGCCAAGAACGTCGTTCAACGGGATCGTACGTGTGATACGAAGCTCCGAGTTCCAGTTCGATGGGAAACGTGCAGAGTTGATTTGGCCAGCAGCTTGACCACGCGCGTCAACTGGTGTGTATGGCAGACCTGACTGCCATGAACCGGAGAGGTTCACCGTGATGTACTCGAGGAACGTGATTCCTGCGATCGATGGACCTTCGTCATTACCCCAGCTGAAACCGATCTGACCGTTCACACGGTTGCGCTGATCGAAGTCAAGCGGGAAGTCAGTAACAGGGAACGCTGGCTCACCTGTGAATGGGTCGAGACCCACCGCAGTTGTGCTCGCGTTAGCTGTACCAGTGGCCGACGACAGTGTGTAGTTGATGTTAAACTGCCAGTTATCCGACAACCGCTTCATGAATGTGAACTCGACGCCACGGGCGTTTCCGTAGTCAGCAAGAACACGTTGGAAGAATGGCGTTGGTGCAACACGGACGTATGCCAAACCAGACTGGTTGTAGATGTCCTTGTAGTAACCAGTAATGGTAAGGGCGAGGTCATCTGTCAGCTGTTGGTTGTAGGCAACTTGATACTGGTTCGTGCGCTGCATTTCCATGTTCGGGTTACCAAGAACTTGGCTACCACGGAGCTGGAATGCGTTGAACGAGTCATAGAACTCAGCCCATGGTGGAGCTTGGTAGTAGATACCGTACGAGAGCTGGAAGTTCTGACGCTCTGTCAGCGGGTATGTAATCGAGATACGTGGGCTCAAGTAGAGCTTTGCGTTGACACGTGCAAATCCTTGGTCGTTACCGAAAGGATAGAACGCGTCGTAGCTCGTACGATAGAGAGCGTCGGCATTTAGGTAGTCCATACGAAGACCAGGTGTAAACACGAGCCCCTTGAAGAGGATCTGGTCTTGAATGAAGAATGCTGCCGTTGTTGGTGTGTACGGCTTTTCTGATTCAGCCTTCGCAGCAGCAGATGCAGGGTCATCAGCCTTGACGTCGAAATACAAGTTGCCGCCGTAGCCGCTTCCGTAAACGTCATAGAATGGCGAACCGTCCCATGGGTTGCTGTTTGAGTGACGTGTGAGATTGAGCGAGCGGAACTCGAAGCCAGCCTTCATCACGTGTTGTGTGCTGCCGATGTCAGCCTTGTACGTGACGTTACCGTCGAGCTGATAGAACGTCGCGTTGCGCAAATCGATACCACCTTCGTTACCACGCGCTGCGAAGTACCCGAAGAGACCGTACGGGTTGCGTGTTGATTGGAAGTCTGGTGGACCTTCAACGTAGCCAGTAAGTGGGTTGCGCTTCGTTGTTTCAATCTTAAGGTAGCCGTCTTCTGTGAAGGCAGTTTGACGGAGGTAATCGTATGCATCAAGGATCTTGTTTGAGCCTGCGATGTACGATGAGTCGTTGAATGCAAGGTTGTCTTCAGGAAGGTAGATGTCGAATCCACCGAACAAGCTCGGAGCAAGGCTCGTACCGTTGTTCGTCTTGCGCTTGCCAGTTTCTGTTGTCTTCGAGTTGTACGAACCACGAACTTCGTAGACAAGGTTGTCACCGATGCTTTGGTTCCACTGCGCGAAGCCGTTCGTTGTAAACTCCTGCACAACGATTTGCTTGACGTTACGCTCTGGAACACCGTTGCCAACTGCGCCGGCAATTGGATTGCCGTTCATCATCGTTGGAACGCCTTCATCGTTGGCATACAGCCATCCCCAACCGTTACGTTCGCCGTTTACTACGCCGTACATACCGCCGACGAGGAGCGACGAGTTACCGTCGACTTGGAAACGCAAGCGACCAGTAATGTTGCGCGACCACGTGCGGTTGTTCGGCTGCATACCGAGGTTGTTGCCGATTGGGTCGAGCACCTGGAGACCGAAGTTTCGGTGATTTTGGAATGTGTTACGAACCGCAATGAAGAACGTCGAGTTGCTGAATCCAAGTGGGCCACCAAGGGTAACGTCGGCGACGTCTTCCATCGGATATCCAGCATCAACGCCATTGCCTGCTGTACCAAACAAGAACGGTACGTCCTTACGCCAGCGAACAAGACCTTCGTAGCGGTCTGTCTTACCAGTCTTCACAACTGTGTTCACGATACCACCGAGCGCGTTACCGTACTCAGCACCGAAACCACCTGTCTGTGCTTGTACCTGCTCAGTAGCAAACGGACTTGGCATAGCAGCAGAAACAGTGGAACCCGAGTTGCCGAGACCACCAGTGAACTGGTCAGTCACCGTCAGACCGTCAACGAGCACCTGTGTTTCTGTTGTACGTGAACCACGAACGACGAAGTTGTTGCCCGAGGCACGGATACCTGCGTTGAGGGAGAGCGCCGCCGCGACGTTATCACGCGCGATCTTCGTCATGTCCTCACCCTTCATCACTCGCGTCGAACCAACGTCGGTGCTGCGCACCATTTCACGGTCGGCCGTTACACGAATTTCCTTGCCCTTTTTACCACCAATCTCAAGCGTAAAGTTGAGCGTAAGTGTCTGGTCGGCGATGATTGTGACCTTCGCAAGAGCCGTGTCGAATCCCACCGAAGTAACACGCACGGTGTACGAGCCAGCCGTGATGTTCGTGATGTTATAGCGACCGTCCAGCTTTGCACTGGCTCCGCGGGTTGTTCCAAGAACTCGAACAGTAGCGCCGGGAACCGGCTTGCCATCCGAATCTGTGACCTTACCGGTCAGAATGCCTGTGATCCCAGCCCACGATGCGGTCGTGGCCGCGGCAAGTAGGATCGCCACAAGAAGGTACCGATGTACCATTAGCATACTCCTGAGGGACTCGTTGTGTAGTTAATTCAAAGGGAGGATCAGCGGACAACCACAAGTGGCGATGCGGTGCGTGCACCGTTCTGCTCTACCACAACATGATATGTACCAGCTGGAAGATCGCGTGTTGCAATCATGAGATCCCAGCTGCTGTTACCGACTGGGCTTTGCGATGTCATGAGTGTTTCACCAAGTGCTGAAATCAGGGACACGGTAATGCGACCCTCTGTTACAGGCACGATGCGAACTGTTGCGATGTCTGATGCAGGATTTGGTGTGATCAGAGCACGCGTGAGCACTGGCTCTGATTCTTCAACACTATTGACTGGTGATAGCTTCGTGATGTCGAAGGCCATCAGCATGACCTTCGCTGGGTCAGCCGGTGTCTCAACATTCGTTACTCGATCGCCAGGATTCGGGCTCGCGCTGTAACCGATGTACATGCGTCCATTCACCACCTCGTCGCACAGCGATGCATACTGACAGTTCACGCCCTCTGGCGTAATGTCGGTTGGTGTCGACCAAATGTTGAAGCCCTTCGGCTTGTAGGTCGCGTAGATATGGCCGTTGAGAGCATCCACTGTGACAAGCGTATCTGGCTCTGTCTGCTGATTGCCACCTGTCGTGTCTGCAAGAATGCTCTTGACGTCGCCGTTCTTGAACGAACCATACGTCATATAGATGTTGTCTTGCGCATCGATACCGAGCTGCGGCCAACGGCTCATGCCGTCGAGGTAGCGAAGGTTCAGCGGCGTTCCCTGACCGTCATAGTCGCCACCATTCGGTGGGGCCATGAAATACAGATTTTGCTCGTTTTGGTTTGTGTAGAGCATGCGTGAAGCACGGAGTGACTGACGATCCTGCAGGAACGAGATGATGTTCTGGCGCTGACCAAGCGTGTCGCTACGCACGATTGTCGACAACACAGTGCCGATTACGTAATGCGTCGTGCCTTCGCTGTCGATGATCACGTCGAGGTGTCCGTTTGGTGCAGGCACCGAATCTGTATACACCTTGAATGTTCCCCAATCTGTCATGCCAGAATCGAGGTCGGTGTGGTCCGGGGCATAGATAATGCGAGCGTTTTCCGCCGGCCATGTCTCGCCACCGTCTGTCGACGTGTAGCTAAGCGTACGCCAGCCATACTCAGTCCATGCAACAACAACCTTATTGCCTCGAGCAGTTACCGCATACGTGTCGCCACCAAGACCGCCGTTAAGCTGTCCTGCAGGTGAGCTCGAGCCATTGAGGATAATCTCTGAGCTCCATGTGAAGCCACCGTCTGTTGAACGACGATAGCCAACAACGTTAGCTTGGTTGGCTGCACCACCGAGTGTGCGATTGTAGATGAGGTGTGTCGTACCGTTGGCATCAGTTGCCGCACGCGGCCACAGTGCTGAGTCAGCAGGAGATGTTACTTCCTTGTACAGGATCGGCTGGTCACCAAGACCTGAGTTTCCGTAAAAACGGATCGGTGTGTGCGACGGTGTACCAACGAGTCCGTCTGCATACTGCACGAGCGATGGCCATCCGGCACGCTGCGCTTCCACCTTCTGCCAGTCCTCGATGCCAAGCACAGGTGCGTCTGGATTTGACACATCTGCAAACGTGTAGTGTGTACCGCGGAAATTACCCGTGAAGCCAGGGATACGCGTTGTGAGGTCACGCGTCGAGTCCTTCGATGTCATCCACACCATTTGGACGTACTTGTCGGGACCATCTGCCGTGTACACGATGCGGTTCGACATGGCACCGTTCGTCTGGAAATCATAGTATGTGAAGCCAACTTCAACGCCCGGGAGCCCGTTCTGCACGGCATCTACAACCTTCGGCGTGCGGCGCGTCGTCAGGGGGTGCTGCACCGCTGCACGTGTTTCCTCCGTGCCCACTGCGGGAAGGGGCTTTGCAGGATGAACCTGTGTGCGAGTAACCACCGATTGATTCGACCGCGGGATCGACGTCGCGCGGACCGACGAGGCCTGCTGTGCGGACATACCGGAAGTGCCCAACATCAGTGTCGCGGCGAGTACACAGCTATGGAAAGGCGTACGGAAACGGTTCATTCCAACTCCATTATTACTTCTTCGTCACAAGAATTTCTTTGGAAGGCGGCTCGCAATATACAACCGATTCCAAACCAATTTCGATCAGGAAAATGCCTTACGGGGCGGCAAGGTTCACAACCCATGTTACAAGGGCGATTCCCCCCATCACAAGGCCTACGACGAGCCACACGATGGCCCCCGTAACGATGCCGAATCGACGGTGGAGTCCGCCCCACGTGCTCAATCCGATACCGATTACGAGGTACTGCCACAACGATCCGATACTAAATCGCTGGAGCCAGCTGAACATCGCCGGATGCTCAACGGGATCGACAAATGCGCCAAGATGAAGTCCAGCCCGGAGCGTCGAGGTCACACTATGCAGCAGAGCAGCAACAGAGATGTCGATCACCCCTATCAATGCTGTTGCCGACACTGTGGTCAGGGCCATTCCGTAGGTCACCGGCGCATCGGTCATGAACCGAACAAGTACCCAGAAGACCCCTGCAAGGCTGATTGACGAGACAATTGTTACAAGGAGGGCACCGCCAAGGACACCCGTGATCTGCCGTTGTGGCAGTGAGAGGTCGACGCCAGCTTCTCCACTGGGAGCCTTTCCCGCTGAATACGTCAATGCGTTCGACTGGGCAACAAGCACAGGATTCCCCTCTTCGACGAGAGCAGCTATGGTCGAGGCTGCGCTCAAAAGAAGGACGGCCACGGCGAACATCGCCGTGGCCACCTCGGTAGTTGCATCCTTGATTTGTTCAGGCGAACGAAGGGCATTCCACATCGTCCGCGCAACGGTGAACACTCGCACTGCGCTCGTCCTTACTTCGCTGGAGCGAATGTGGTGTCAGCAACCGCGTCGTTTACCGACACCTTGGCACGCAGAGTCATTGAGAAGATCGAGTTTGACTGGGTAATCTGCGTTGGAAGCTTTACGCCGCCAATTGTTTCGTAGGCTTCGTACTTCTCAATAGTCGTCATCACGCCTTGTGGTGTCTGATCATCCTTCTCAATCTTGCTGATGAGCATTGTTGCGGCATCAATCATGTACCGCTCTGATCGGCCAAGTGGACTTGTTGCTTCGACAACAATTGCGTTGTCCTTCTTGCCCTTGACGACGAGCGTGTACCCATCAGCAAGAGCCGTAGCGAATGGGAAGATGCGGGCTTCGAGAAGCGCCTTCTTTGTATCCTCTTCTTCCTGCGCACCAGCAGGGCCGCCATTGAGCGACATCCAGCACGACGTTCCGTCTACCCACTGTTGCTGCGTCATCACGCCAAGGTTGACCGACATGTACTCTTTGTTCGGAGCCGCAACAATCCGCTCGTACGTTCCGGCAAGTTCGTTGCCCTGAAGCGTCATGCTGACATCAGCCTTGATCGTCATCGTCTTTACAGCGTCAACTGCTGCGCGACCGCCGAGAGCCTCAACATGCTTGTCAATGAGCTGCTGTGCTGTCATGCCAACGGCTTCATAGGCGGCCGCCTGCATCGGCTCAAGATCGAGTGTGAACTCCTTGATCGGACCAAACTGCTCGAGCTTACTCTTGACGTCTGGACTACCCACGACGATGAGGCGGAGATTGAACATGCTGAGATACTTAGCAGCAGCCTGCTGCACATCACCAGAGTTAATGCGTGCAACTCGCTCAGTGTAGTTCGTTACGTCCTCAATCGGCACATCGTTGAGCCATGCATTTTGTAGCACAGCACCCACAGTGCTCGCCTGCTCAAATGCGAGTTGATATTGTCCGACTTCTGTTGCAACGCGACGCGTCAATGCTTCTTCGTCTGGACCTTCATTGACGAGCTTCGCCAATTCACGCATCATTACCGTCACGGCCGAATCGGTCACCGACGTGCGCACTTCCGCACCAAATGCGATGCGATTGTAGCGGCGTCCACGTGTGAGAACGCTGAACGGTGAGTACGTGTAGGAGTATGTCTCACGCAACGTGTTGAACAACACACTACCGAATCCCCCACCGATGTAGCTCGTGAGAATGTCCGTCGCATCGTAATCCGTTTCACGTACGGCAGGACCAGCAGCAGAGACGATCACTGTGCTCTGCACAGAACCCTTGCGCGGCACGAAGTACACCGCAGCTGGCTCAGTACGCATAGGCGGGATCTCAACCGCAGGCGCAGTGCCCTTCTTCCACGAGTTGAAGTACTTGTTCAGAATGTCGCGTGCTTCCTTCTCCGTGATGTCGCCAACAAACGCAATCGACGCAAGATTTGGTCGGATGTAGGAGTCGTGGAACGTCACGACGTCTTCACGTGTGACGGCATTGATTGTCTTCTCCAGCGTGCGGCGTGCAAGTGGATTGTCCATGCCATAGATCACCTTGCGCGAAAGCGCTTGAGCAATATCATTCGGACGTGACCGACGACTTGCAATGCTTGCGACGTATTGCTTCTTAAGCTTTGCGAGCTCCTCTTCGTCGAATGTTGGCTCTTGCAATTGATCGCGCAGAATTGGGAAGACCACGTTCATGTGCTTCTTGAGCATCGATACCGAAACGTTCATCGACTCGCCTGCTGTCGACACAGAGATGCCTGCGCCCACGCCATCGAGTGCTTCTGCCATCGATTGCGCTGTGCGGCTCTTCGTGCCCTTGCCAAGCATGTCGCCCATGATAGCTGCAGCACCCTCTTTGCCAACTGGGTCGTAAGCATCACCACCGCGAATCGAGATGCCTACGCTGAGTGTTGGCTGTTCGTGATTCTCGATCACATACACGTGCAGTCCGTTCGGCATCGTAAACTCGATGTACGGCGGGAATGCGAATGCGGTTGCCTGCAGCGGACCCGGCTTTGTGTCGAGATTTGGCTTGTCGATTTGCGCAGCTTGCTCAGGAGCAGTGTTGCCCTGCGCTGCTGTCTTCGACGTTGGCTTCGTCTTAGCTGTCTTCGACTTCGGCTTCGACTTCGTTGGTGTTTGTTGTGCATGCACTGCTCCACCAAGGAGCATCATACCACATGCAACAAGTGCGATCATCTTCGTCATACGGCGAGTGGTTTTGTTCGTAAGATTCATGGCTCAACCCTTCGTTGGAATGTAGGTGAGCACAACACGTTGCGTCGTACCGAAGATGCGCTTGGCAACACGCTGGATGTCTGCCTTGGTGACCTTGAGGTACTTGGTCATCTCTTCGTTGATCGCGCCAGTAGACTTTTCAAACCGATATGAGTTCGACAACGCAAGCGCCTTGTCGTACACACCCATGCGGCTGCCAACACTTTGCGCTTCGGTGATGTTCTTTGCCTTGGTCAGTTCCTCATCCGTTACGCCGTCGCGCATTACACGCTCAAGTTCTGCATACATGCCCTTTTCAACTTCTTCCGGTGTCTTGCCGGGAGCAACAATGCCAATGCAGAACACTGCACCAACGTACTCGCGTGGGAACAGCGACACACTTGCTTGCACAGCTGTCTGCGCACTGTCTACAAGCGCCTTGTACATGCGTGAGGATTCTCCGTTCGAGAGAATGGTCGTGAGTAGGTCTGCAGCGTATACGTCTGGATCGAGCTGCGTCATTCCACGATACGTTACGAACACAGCTGGTAGCTGTGCTTTCTGATCGTTGATCGTTTCGCGCACTTCGCTTGAGAGTTCCTTAAGCCCCGTCACTACCGGACGACGTGGCTCTGGTGCCTTTGCGTATCCACCGAAGTATGCATCGATCGTTTCGCGAATCACGGCAGGATCAAAGTCACCACTCACCACAAGCACAGCATTGTTTGGCTGATAGAACTCGTCGTAAAACGCCTTGAATTCCTCGATCGTTGCACTATCGATATGCTGCGCCGAGCCAATCGGCGCCCACTCGTATGGTGTGCCTTTAAAGAGTGCTGCTTGCGACTTCTCAATCCAGCCACCGTACGGTGCGTTGTCGTAGCGATTCTTGCGCTCTTCCTTCACAACACCACGCTGCGTTTCAACGCCGATGCTGTTCACATTGAGCTTACGCATGCGCTGTGCTTCAATCCACAGCGCAAGGCGCACTTGGTTCGATGGCACAACGAAGTGATACACCGTTTGATCGTTGCTGGTAAACGCATTGAGCTGTCCACCTGCGCCACTGATCAGCTTATCGATTGATGCGCGCTCAATCTTGTCTGTTGATTCGAACATCAGGTGCTCGAAGAAGTGCGCAAAGCCTGTGCGACGTGGATCTTCGTCACGGGATCCAACTTTGTAGTGAACCACAGTAGCCACAACGGGCGCAGAGTGGTCCTCGTGGAGGATAACGTGGAGTCCGTTCGGCAAATCATACTCGACAAACTCAAGGGGCTTGAGTTGCGCCACCGAAGGAATGGAACCAATCATGAATGCAGCTGAAGCAGCTGCGATCCACGCAGAAAGACGGATCATAGGTGTGACTTCTCAGTCGTTGATAAACGCGGTAAATCAGTCGTCAGTACACGTACACATGCTGGAATTCGTGCTACGACGAGCACGAAGATCGTGAAAAGCAGCCCAAGAATTGGCACTGGATCGCCGATTCTCGCATAGGCAGTTCGTTGTCGATAGAGTGGTACCGTGGTGCGCAACGCACCGCGCTGCATCACAGGCAATAGAGAACCAGCATCCGTGCCGTCCGGCAGAATTGCACCGGTTACGCCAGATTGCGCACAGCGGAGCACGGATCGACGCTGCTCTATGGCGCGCATGCGTGCGATATCGAAGTGCTGACCTGGACCCCATGTTCCGTTGTACCAGGCATCGTTGGTGATCACACAAAGCACATCAGACCCATTATTGACCATATCGCGCGCAACTTCAGGATAGATCGACTCGATACAGATGATCGTCCCGATCCGAGCAACCGTATCACGTCCGCGGAGTACAGGCAGTGGGAACCTGGTTTGCCCCTTACCCCACGCAGAGATCCCAACGCCCCATTCTATCCAGCTCATGGCAAACGTGAGCTGATCTGCAAACGGTAAGCGTTCAGCGAATGGCGTAAGCATCGACTTGTAGTGCAGGGCGATGTTGGGCACGGCCGGATTCATCATCATCGCGGCGTTGAAGGCATCGTAGTGTACGGACGGATCTACAGCAGAGCGGCGTGCGGATGCGGGAGCAGTGCCAGCTGGGTACACATACACATCTGCAAGTCCAGTCAGCAGGGGCACCACCGAGGTGTCGACCCACGTGCGAAGCATGTTCCATTGCTGGACATTCCGTGCATCACGGATGAGAAATGGTATGGCTGTCTCGCTCCATATAATGACATCGACATCTGTACTTGAGGGGGCCTGCATGGCGTTAGCAGCGCGTGCAGAGTCCGTGATGCGAACGTGTGTTTGCAGTTGCAGCTCAGGATCCGACCATTTATCCCATGGATCTTCGTTGGGTTGAATCAGCAGCGCGCGAAGCTCAGCCGTCGATGGTTGAACGCTCGTTGCACGCGCCAAGCCTACGAACAACCAGACAAGCATGAACAATTCAACTGCAAGTACAGCCTGTCGTCGAAGTGGTCGATCCGTCCGATGAAGGCTGATCCAGGCGACTGCAGCATTCACGCCTGCGATGAGAAATGACAGACCATACACACCTACGACATCGGCGATCTGTGCAAACGGTGTGTCGACAAGCGTGTATCCAATCGTCAACCATGGATAGGAGGCATCGGTTTGACCATGAAGCCATTCAAAGCCGGCGATCGATGCAGGTGTAAGTGCAAGCATCCACGTTGTGCCGAGTCGACGACGAATCGACGCAAGGGCGACGTACGGTAGCATGAGGAAAAACGGATGCCCAAGCCACAGAGCAATTCCACTTGCAAAGAGATAGGGGTCAGTGCGCTCCTGCCACGAGCACACCCACCAATTCGTGATGCCATGATACACTACGAACGTCGCGTACAACCATCCGATGATACGCCACCGCGAAACACGATCTGCTCGTGTTGCGAGAAGCACGAGGAGTGGTACGAGCGCAAGTGTGCTCAATACACCAATCCATGGTCCAAGCACCTGCGGGAATGCAGCACCAAGCATCAGACCTGATGCGAGTGCTAGCAGTATGGGATATCGTGTTATCACGCGCTGCAAACCTACGTACAAAAGCAAACCGCTCCTGCGCGAGGAGCGCAGGAGCGGTTGCATGAGAGTCGATGGAATCAGCGAGTGATTACTTCGTAACCGTTATCGCCTTTGTTGCCATCACACCATTGCTACGGAGAACGAGTGTGTACGCACCCGAAGCAAGTTGTGCTGCATCGATAGAAGCTTCGTGCGTGCCTGCAGCATAGTTGCCGTCTGCAATCACTTGAACTTCTTGACCTGCGATGTTCACAAGAACGAGTTGTACATCTGCGCTAGCTGCAAGTGTGAATGCAACCTTTGCTTCCGTACGAACTGGGTTTGGTGACACGTCAGCAAGCATCAGACCGTTGCCTTCGGCATCGACCGTGACGTTCACTTCGTGTGAGCCAGAACGTGTGCCGTCCTTATCAACTGCTGTCAGACGGTATGTGTACATACCAGGAGCAAGCTTCGTGTCTGTGATCGAGTACTCACGGCGGATCGATGATGATCCTGCTGCTGGTACTGTGCGCACAGGTACGAACTCAGATGCAGATGCGATGTCGCCAGCCTTTGCCGAAACAAGGTCTGAGCGATCCACAACGAAGTGGTCTGTGTTCTTTTCCGATGCTGTTGCCCAGAAGACATCAACATTGGTGCCACGAGCCTTCGCGTCGAATGTCACGAGTTGTACTGGAACGAGTCCACCACCGTTTGATTCAAAGAAGTCGAAGATGCCGCGAACGACACGCTCAACACCTGTGCGAGCTGCTGGCTTTGCAAAGTGGCGCCAATCTACACCGAGGTACACTGTGTTGATCGTGATAGCTGCAGTTGCAGTACCCATGATCGAGTCATTCGATGTGCGATCAGCACGACGGTATGCATATGCTGGGCTTGCGATACCAGCTGTTGTTGGGTCAGCGAAGATGCGAACAAGTGCAGGCACCGGCTCGGCGTCGTTGCTGAATCCTGTACGAACGACAGTTTCTGATGTACCGCGGGCAAGAGCAGCACCGTCGATGCGACGACCATTGTAGTTCGGCGTGAACGGTGTGCCTGGAGCTTGAACCAGTGAACGAAGAACACGCTGTACGAAGTTGATGTCGCTCACAACCGTAGCACCTGAGTGCTGGGATGGGATGCTCTGACCCGAGATCGCAAGGTTCTTCTTTGCACCTGGTACACCAGAGCCTACGAAGTTGCGGAGATCGTCGCGCTCTGTACGTGTCAGTGCGCTAAGATCGTGCGCCCAGAACATAGTGTGGTACATCGTATAGTCAACCGAACGCGTTGCCCATGCATTACGCTCGAACACGTCGAAGTCGTAACGATCTGCACCAGGCTCATTGCGGTAACCGAGATCACCAAGAGCCTTCACGAGACTGTCACCATTGAGGCGGCCAACGATTTGATTTTGTGTTGGTGTACCATCAAGGATGTTCACGTCTGAATGACGAAGCGACACAAGCATGCGCTTTGTTGACTTACGCAGGTAGAAACGCACAACCTTCGAGAACGTGTTGTTCGGATTGAACTCATCTGATGGTGTTGTGATTTCGATGCGATAGCGTGGCGTAACATTCGCTTCCATTGCAGCAAAGCGCGTTGGAACGTTGTAGCCTGGCATACCAAAGTACGCCTGTGGCGACCACGATGGAATGTTGAAGACGATATCGCGTGACTGACCAGAGCCGAGCGCAGTTGCCACTGTACGGTCGACTACTGCGAATGAGTTGAACGTTGGTGTAGCTGCATCTGAGTTGTTCGATGCTGCTGTCTCCAAGAACACGCGAACACGGATTTGCGAGTTAGTAGTCGCAAGTGCACCGTTGTTACGGATACGACCTGTAACGTCAACTGGAGCAGTTGTCATGATGTACTCTGCGTCGTTTGTGACGCCTGTAGCATCGCGATACGCAGCAGGTGACAGGATGTCGACAACTTCGAGATCGCTTACGAAGAGGCGACCGTCGAATTCGTCTGCACCAATGTCGTAGCCAAGACCAGCTGCACCACGATTATTACCGTCGATGTCTACGCGCGTGCTAGCAAGACGCTCGCCACGGTTGTTGAGGATCGATCCGATTGGAGGCTGTGGTGTGACCTTCACACGGAGGCGCTGATTTGGAGCAACACCTTGGAACTCGTGTTGAGCTACAAAGTCGCCAGTCACAGAGTTGATGTCTTGACGTGTCCAGTTACGCCATTGGTCGATAGTTGCGAATTCTGTTTGTGAACCAGCCGATACGAGCTCGCTCGTGTGCGAGATCTCGATCACCCGACCAACACCCGACGTTGGTGTGAAGAACGCATTGCGGTTCGACACCAGTGCTGCTGGAGCAGTTGCTGGGAGGTACCATGTGTTCACGCGACCATTGCGGAAGATTGTTCCTTCGTAGAGGATAGCCGACTGTGTGATACCAGCTGCACCAGCAGGCATTGTGAGTGCAATAGCGTTGTTCATCACCACAGTACCGTTACCGTTCTGTGTTCCAACGCCAACAATTGCGCCCGTACCAACTGTATTGTCTGTTCCGATAACAATCGTGTTGTTCACAACCGAGTCACCAACCGTGAAATACGTTGGGATCGATGGTGTCACGAGTGCTGTCACCGGATCTGTCGATGTTGCACGACGTGTCCAGAGGTGAATACCGGCCATGTTTGCTGCTGTTGCGTTACGTGACAAGCCCCAGATAGCGTTGCTTGTGACATAGGTGCGCTCTGCCTTGTTCGGGAAGCTCACAGTGCGTGACTGCGTGCGTGGACCGAATCCCTTGTCGGCAGCATTAATCGACTGATAGTCATTACGGCACTGCTCAACAACGATACCACGTGACCATGTGTTACCACGGACGCCGCTGATTTCGTTCTGTGCAATGTGCAGGTTCATGTTGTTGTAGCGTTGCTCACCGCCTGCGATGATGCCCGCTACATCAGCTTCAGCACCGCCTGTTGTTGCGCCGACATTATAGATTCGGTTACGTGTGATGCGAGCACCATCTTCATAACCGACGAAGATACCTGCGCGGCGAACGTTGAAGATCAAGTTGTTGTCGATTTCCGTACCTGCGTTGTAGAACGCACGGAAGTCATTCACACCAGCCTTGATGAGCGAACCAATACCGATCGAAACGATACCGTAGCCAAAGCCGCTGATTTCGTTATTCACGAACTTGTTGTTCGTGTTGATCAGTGTGTCCAGGTTACCAAGGTTGTCTGGATTGATCGTGTCACGCTGTGTGATACCAGCTGTATAGCTGATGCTGTTATTGCGTGTGTTTCCTTCGAAACGGAACTGGTTCGAACCAGAGTTGAATTGCACCTGTGGCAGCGATGTCGCATATGCTGGTGTTGCACCGTCGACATTGTTGATGATACAGTTGCGAACATTGATGTTCGAAGAGCCTGATGACAAGTAGAATACAGACGCAAATGGTGACGGGAAGTTTGGAACTGCCGTCTTGCGGATTGCAAAGCGGAGTGACTTCTGCGCACCACCATCGAATGTGATGTAACCGGCCGAGTTCGAATTCTGCGCATTCGCGAAGTACGTCTGACGCTGGATCGCGTTGAGATTCGATGGGTTGATATTCTGACCGAACAACACACCGATACCCGACTCCGTAATCATATTGATCGTAACCGAACCCTTGTTGATCGAACGATCAAGCGTTGGCTTGAACGTGATCGTGTTTCTGTCGCTTACACCGATGATGCGTGATGACAAGTCGATTGCCGGTGTGTTTACGCCAACAGCAGTGACTGTATACGATGCATCTGTGAATTCGAACGTTACCGCACCCGAAACACCCTTAAGGTAGAGGTCGTTAAGGGCATCTGCGATAGTGAGATAGTTACGTGGACCCGGACGAGTTGTGCCAATCGTGTACACACCTGAGAGGTTAGCATCGATTGTCTTGACAACACAAATTTCGTTGTTGGTCAGTACTGGATCACCAGGGTACTCCGTACGGAAGCAGAAGCGATAGTCGCCACCTTCAGTTGGTGTGAACGCTGGGAACGTAAAGATGGCCTTGTTGAACTGACCAGCTGCGATGTCCGGAACGATACCTGTCTGGTTGTACACTGGCGCATTGTCACGCATACGCGTAATGATGAGTCGCACTGGTACGTTCGAGAGATCCTGGATACCATTGTTCTCAAAGATCGCCTCTGGACGGAATGAACGGTTTGCGTAGAGAACCTGTGTTGTGCCTGGTACTGTAACCGAGCTAACTGCTGGCTCTTCATTATAACCAACTTCGAAGTTGAACGCAGCTTGCGCTGGGCGTGGGAGACAGTTGTTAAACGTGTTTTCGTCTGGGAACGGATTGACGAGATCAGCACAGAAGACGACGTTGTAAATACCAACTGGGTGTCCACCGCCGAACGGTGTGAAGTTCTCGAACGATTGTGTGAGGCGTGCACCTGGAGGAAGCACATCATTCACGGTGACTTCATCCGAGAACGCTGTTGCGCCATTTGGACCTGTGATGGTTACACGACCAGTGAAGCTCTTCACTGTATCAAGACCTGTGTTCTGGAACACAGCTTCAACCGGAATCGGCGTCGTGTTTGGATACTTGAAGCGACGTGGCTGCGAGTTATCCTGCGGCGACCGGATGAGGCGTGTCGAAATATCCTTGTTTACAGCAACCGTGAAGCCACGTGCCCAGACGTTGGCACACGAAGTGGCACCGCCAACTGATTCGACCAAGAGTGTGTACTCACCACCGATCATGTTTGATGTTACAAGCGATGCACCAGGACCAGCAGCTGAGCCTGACGCTGTTGATGGCGACGAGACAACATTCATCGGAAATGTGCCAGTTGTTGGAGCTGTAGCAGTCCAATCAGCACGGTAGACTGTGTCTGTAAGCGGGAGTGGACCGAAGATGCGGTACTTGAGTGTAAAGTTCTGACCGGCTGTGCCAGCACGGAGTGTCATGCTTGGCTTTGGACGGTCAGCTGCTGATCCGTCATACGTATTGCCACGTGGGAGAATTGCCGATGCATCAGGAGCATCGTTCGGGAAGGACGACACAAAGTCGCCCATAATTTCCACGTTGTAGTCTTCGCACTCACCCTGAACGAATCCAGGGAACACGCACGGATCAGCCGGACATGTACCTTGGTTCGTCATGAAGAACACGCGCATACGTGTTACGCCAGTACGTGCTGTACATGGGATGGTCACAGTTGTTGTAAACGCCTGTGGACTGAACGAGTAATCCACAACACAGAGGACACGTTCATCCGTCGTGAAAATACCGTCCTGGTCAAGGTCGACCCAGATCGAGTACCCCTTCGTACCGAAGGCGTTCGTAGTGATCTGCGTAGTGATAGGAGTATTGCGCGCAGCAAGCAATGTTGCTCCGGTGAAATGCTCATACCCCGTTTGGTTCGCGAAGTCCGTGCCCGGCGAGTTCCGTGAGAACGTGCCGAAACGGAAGAACGTAATACCCTGACCCCAGAAGCCAGGCATCAGCTGCGGCCTACAGTATTGCGCTTGGGCCTCTGACGAGACGCCAAACGATGCAACAAGTACAGCCACACCTACGAGAAGCGAGTAGATTCTCTTCATAGGTCAACCACCTTTAAAATGAACGTAATTCGTGCAGTTTTTGTCATGCTTTGTCGATTCTTTAGCGGCGTCACGCAGGAGAAATCACACACTTCTCCCACATGTCAAGCGATGCTAGGTCTGGAAAATAGAATATCGTTTTGCATTGGACAAGAAAAAAAAGAGCCCGGTTCATTACGACCTGTCACACACATCTACTTTTGGGGCAACGATGGCGTTCCAGTCTTCCGCGCCCCATAGTAGGTAGTGATAGTGCTAGATCCCGGAGGGACCAAAAAGTGACAGCTTGACTGACCCCGGTAGGCCGATCCGCAGTACACTTCCACCTTCCGTTGGCCCCCTGGCAGAGCAAAGATTCCAGACGTAACCCTTGACGGATCAACGGGATAGACCTTTGTGACGGCTTCCGTCGGGAGGTACGTCATTGCATTCCGCTGGTTTACTCCGGCGATGAGGATAACGGGCTTTTCGGTCGACTTCGGGTTGCGGACGGATACAAGCCCCCTGGCGTCAAACTGCACCACAAACCCTGATTCCGGGATCGTAAGGGGCGAAAACTCGGTCCCTGCCTGGTTCAAGAGTACAAGCCCCTTACCGGCATCATACCGAACGACGTCGTCCTCAGCACCATACATGTTGCCTGTGAGCACCAGATCGACGTGTGCATCGTTGTTGAGATCCATTGCTTCAATGCCTAACACAGGTGAAATCTGTGCTTCAGCTGGCAGGGGGCGAATGGTAAACACACCCGTACCGTTATTGACGAGGACCACCGACTCCATCATGCGAGCTGCTTTGTAGTACGCGGAGTTCATCAGTGCAGTATCGCCAATGATTGTCTCAACAGACGAAACTGCAAAGTCAACGAAGTCGTTAAAGCGTCGGTTAAGTGTTGGCATCTGCGAGAACACCTTGCCGCGATCACGAATGATGTGCCGACGTCCGTTGTACCACCATGTGATCAGTGGATCAATGCTTCCGTTATCATCAAAGTCTGCGGCGAACATTTCGATTGGCTCTTTTGCTGTTGGACGGTAGCGTGTGTTAAGGCCAATGTTGCCGGCGATGTAATCCATATCGCCATCGTTATCAATGTCTGCACCCATGATGCTATACCACCAACCTGTGGTCTCGCTTAATCCCGCCTTCGCAGTCCAGTCCGAAAATGCTGCACCATCATTGTGCATTACGGTAAGGGGCATCCACTCGCCGGCGACGAGAAGATCGAAGCGACCATCATTGTCGACATCCGACCATAGTGCTGTGCGGATGATCCCCATGTTGCGAACCATTGGTATGCGCTGCATGGTAACGTCTGTAAACACACCTTTACCATTGTTTTCGAGCAGATAACTCGTAGCAGGCATTGGATACTTGTCTGTTTCTACACCACCACCGATGAAGAGATCAATGTCGCCATCGTTGTCGTAATCGCATGCATTGAGTGTCGTTGCATTGGTGCTGATCGCAGGCACGCCTTGCAGCATGCGCGTAAGCTTACCTTTGCCGTTGTTGAGGTAGATGCGGAGGCCACGCTCAGGAGCATCCTCGCTGAATTCTGGGCCGCCCCCTGCAATAACGAGATCACGATCCTTGTCACCATCGATATCGATGAGCAACATGGCCTGCGCTTCGTACGTGGTGTCGACACCATCAAGACCAATGTTTGCAACAGCAAACGTGCCTGGAGTTTTCTGCACGTACGTCACAGGGTTCTTGCCCTTACGTGCACCGAAAATCACGTCGTCGAGACCGTCGTTGTTTACATCACCTACTGCAATAGCCGGACCACCCCACGAGATTCGCGTCGGCATCAAGCGGTAGCGCTTGAAATCGTCGAAGTAGTTTTCATCGTGCCAAAACGTGATGCCTGATGTCGAACTCGCATCAGTGAAGATCGCCTTCTCTGGCTCTGGTCCGCGAAAGAGTGGTGACGTTGTTGGCGACGCATCGGCATACGCGAGCGTGTGTGTTGAGTTCACCGGAAGATTTGTGAGAACTTGCGACGGTCCATCAGGCCACTGGATTATCACACTGTCGATGATCGATACATTGCCAAC
Source organism: uncultured Melioribacter sp. (assembly GCA_964465685.1). Lineage (GTDB taxonomy): Bacteria > Bacteroidota > Ignavibacteria > Kapaibacteriales > Kapaibacteriaceae > UBA10438. The sequence goes on along the minus strand of CAYXKK010000013.1, from coordinate 11,654 downwards.
ACCGATCGACATCTTCGTGTCCATGCATGATTGGTATCCACGTACGAGCCAATGCTCGCGGTAGATTGCCTTTCCACCAGCCACTACGCGAACTTTCGCGCCGAGCCCACCACGGTTGCCACCTGCACCAACGAAGTTGAAGCAGATTACTCCACCACGCTTCTGCTCGAGTGCGTTGTTCTTATAGATGAACACCACCGAATCCATGTTTGGCACGATGAGTTCGAGATCGCCATCGCCATCGAGGTCGCCCCATGCAGCCCCAAATGTAGTGCTCGTATCGGACACACCCCATTCATACCCAACGTTGTAGTAGTCGAGCGGTGTGCGCTGCTTGAACATGTAGTTCGGTTCACGCAGATAATCAATCGACGGAGGGTTGAGTCGCTGTTGGTTGTTGATGTTGTAGACGTAGTCCTGATTCGAGATGTCGGCAGTGTAGCCATTACCGATGAACACTTCGGGTACGCCGTCGAGATCGAAGTCTTGAATCAAGCAAGCCCAACTCCAGTCGGTTGCGGCCATGTTCGTCATATAGCCGATATCGGAGAACTGGTTGTAGCCACGATTGAGCTGCACCATGTTGCGCGACACCTGATTGGAATCGTACGTAGGATTGAAGATTGACATGTCGCCACTGTTACTCGCATTGAGGATGCGACGGAAGTGATTCTCTGGCAACATGTCCGTAGTGACAATGTCGGGCAAGCCATCACCGTTGAGGTCTGCAATATCACTACCCATGCTAAACACCGATGCGCGACGCGTCATGCGCATCATGCTTTCGGCAAATGTACCATCACCGTTGTTGAGGTACAGAAGGTCCGTTGAGTTGAAATCGTTCGCAACGTAGATGTCAGGCCAACCGTCAAGGTTAACATCAGCTACTGTTGCACTCAGCCCCATTCCGTCATCATCAATCCATGAGCTGTAGGACACATCGCGGAACGTGCCGTCACCTTGATTGCGGTAGAGCTTGTCGGATACACCGTTATGGCGCATCTCCGTGGCGCTGATATCACGCAGGTTCTGCATCTTATCGTTGCGTTCATTGCCAGTCTCGGCCTTGAACGTTGGAATCGACAACCGCTCGCGTTGCTTGCGCTCTGACTCCGCCCCAACGACGCTATCACGACGTCGATTCACTTGCGACATCGCATAGTGATTGGAGTACGTCACAAGGTAACAGTCGAGCAGACCATCACGATCGTAATCAAAAAACACGCTGTGCACGGTCTCGTCTTTCAGATCAAGTCCGTATTGCTGCGCGCGTTCAACGAAGGTCCCGTCGCCGTTGTTAATCAGGAAGCGACACGTGTTCTGCCACCGTGCAAGGAACACATCTAGGTCGCCATCAGCGTCAATGTCGACGAGGTTCACACCCGTGGTGAACTGCAGCGAATCTTCTGGATAGCCAATCTGCGCCGTAATGTCGGTGAAGACGAAGTTGCCTTCGTTGCGGTAAAAGCCTGTACCGCTGAAGCTCGACACAATGATGTCTGGTTTGCCATCACCCGTGATATCGCCGATACCCACGCCACAGCCAGGCACCATTGAGTTAATGCGTGTGAGCGAATCCTTCGAGATGTTGATCTTCTCGAAGATGTGTCGGAAGGTGACGTTGCTCTGCTCAGGAAGGATGCGTGTAAACAACTGCTGCGCATGCGACGTCGTGGACACTACGATGAGCGCACACGCACATAGCGTCAGTCGAAGAAGCATTGAGGTTCCACGCGTCATGCCATACCCTCGTACAAAATGTAGTGCTTGGAGCGGGGCTTGAACCCGCACGCCCCTTACGGGACACGAGATTTTAAGTCTCGTGCGTCTGCCAATTTCGCCATCCAAGCAGCGATTAACGTGTTACAACGATTTCCGCGTGCGGAAAAATTCCCACACCGCCGGAAGTACACTCAGAACGATAATCACACCGATTACGAGTGTAAAGTTCTTACGCACAAGGTCGAGATTTCCAAAGTAGTAACCAAGCAACGAGAACGATGCTACCCAGACCACTGCACCAACCACATTGTACACGGCAAACTGTCGGTACCGCATTGCGCCGATACCGGCAACGAAGGGAGCAAACGTACGAATGATTGGCATGAAGCGCGCCAGAATGATCGTCTTGCCGCCGTGACGCTCGTAAAACGCGTGTGTACGGTTGAGATGCTCCCGATTCAGCAGCTTCGATGTAGTACTTGAGAAGATCTTGGGTCCGAGTCTATTGCCGATGGTATAGTTAACGGCATCACCTAGAATGGCGGCTACGATGAGCAGTGCGATCATTACCCAGACATTCATCGTACCGAGTGCGCAGATAGCCCCTGCAGCGAACAGCAGCGAGTCGCCCGGCAAGAATGGAGTTACCACCAGCCCGGTTTCCGCAAACACAATCAATGCCAGCACGGCATAGGTCCACATGCCATATGCTGCGGTGATATCGATCAAGTGCTGATCGATATGGAGGATGAAATCAATTGCGAGTTGGACAATCTCCACTGTTAGGCTCCTTGGTGCGCTGACATCCGCGCAATGATGTCACGTTCGACTTCACGATGTGCGTGCTGCGCATACCATGCGTGCAGCTTTGGATACCACTCGCTGTTGACGGCGTGTTCCTTCTTCCACTGCTCGACGATGGGCAGCGCTGCATCTGGACGTGGACCCCACACCCATTGCTGCACGGCGTGTTCATCGAAGCAGACAACAATCGGAATGGACCGTGATCCATTCGTCAGATACATGTCCATGGCATCTGGATGCGTGTCGCGATCGAGCACGCGATAGGTTACCAGCGGGTTGCATGCTGCAATCGCAGCAACAATACCTTCAGTCTGCGACGAATCACCACACCAGTCCTCGGTGATGCAAACCAACGTTTGCGGCGACGTGATACCGTGCATTGCTGCGCGCAATTCTTCGGACGGAGTATACGTCTTGGCCTGCCGTTGCATTCGTGCGACATTCAGTCTGCGATACTCCACGTATGGGTCGCTCCCATCGGTCGATGCAGCGCGTTGTTCCGCACGAGCGACAAATGCCGCGTGGTCAATTCCGTGCTCGAGGGCACGTTGGATCAATTCTGCATGTGTCACGTCGTAGTCTCCATTGCTAGGCGTACAAATCCATTCGCAGCTGCAAGACGTTCTGCGGCGATTTCTCGTGAGCAGTTGTGTGCAGCCATCACGAGAGCCGTCTTTACATGTCCGTCTGCTGCATCCAGCAGACGTGATGCGTCGTCGTACGAGACGCCACCGAGGGTCATCACGATCTTGCGAGCGCGTTCGACCAATTTTGCGTTGGTCAGTTGAAGATCGACCATCACGTTGCCATAGGTCTTCCCTATCCGCACCATGGAGGCCGTCGAAATCATATTGAGCACCATTTTCTGCGCCGTGCCCGATTTCATTCGAGTTGATCCAGTGATTGGCTCTTGGCCCACAACCGGACATATATATACGTCGGCATGGGGGCAAAGGGTGGCGACAAGGGGCTTGGCATTCGTACTAATCAGGATCGTCGGGCATCCCACGGATCGTGCATAGGCCAGCGCACCGACCACGTAAGGCGTTCGACCCGATGCCGTCAGACCGCACACGACGTCGTTGGGGGCCAGATGTAACGACCGTAGATCGCTCTCGGCCAGATCCGGACGGTCCTCGGCACCTTCCACGGCATGGAACATCGCGCCTTGTCCACCCGCGATAAGTCCTTGCACCATATCGGGTTGCGTACCATAGGTAGGGGGCATTTCGGATGCATCTACAACGCCCAGCCGACCCGACGTACCCGCGCCCATGTAGATGAGACGTCCGCCCGCCATAAATGTAGCGTGCACCAGCTCTACGGCGGCCGCCACATCGTCGAGCACCTCGCCTACCGCATCGGCTACCAGGCGGTCCTCGGCATGCAGTAGGCCCACGATTTCCCGTGCCGACGCACGATCAATCGCCACCGTGCGGGGATTAATCCCCTCGGTCTGCAGCGATGCAAGTTGTTCGAATAGGCTCGTCATACTGCAAATCTAGCCATCTGGCCGTGCCTAGTCGTTTTTTGTGGCAGGAGTTGGTTGGATCCAGAACATTCCCTATGTTTGTGGCCCTCTTGTTTACAACGTCGAAACCGACATGGCACATCATAAGTCAGCAATCAAGCGCATTCGTCAATCACGGAAGCGCAAGATTTATAACCGCGGAAATCGCAAGCAACTGCGCGAGGCCATCAAGGCCGTTCGCACAGCCACAGTACTCGATGTAGCACAGGACGCACTCAAGAAGGCGTTCAGCATCATTGATCGTGTAGCTTCCCGCGGCATCATCAAGAAGAATAACGCTTCGAACAAGAAGAGCCGCCTCGCAAAGGCCGTTCGCAAGCTCGAAGCCAAGTAACTTCGCGTTTCGCGCAACGGACCCGTAGCTCAACTGGATAGAGCATCTGACTACGGATCAGAAGGTTTGGGGTTCGAATCCCTACGGGTCCGCAACATAGCACCTACCAACAACGATCGCTTCGGCGATCGTTTGTCGTTTATGGGTGGGGTGTCCCTCGGAGATGTGTAATGGATGGGGTCCCTCGGAGCTTCGCTCCTCGGGATGACGCAGCGCGGTTTGAGTTTTGGGTATAAGAGCGATGGGCGCGCCGCAGGCGCGCCCATCGCTAACACATTAAAAAACGTGGTGCGACGCGTCATCCCGAGCGAAGCGAGGGATCACACACCGTGTTTCGTATTGCGGCGACCATCGTCTGTTTCACTGTTTCACGCGGCGACCACCACATTGGGGCGACCACCACATTGGGGCGACCACATAGGGTCGCCCCTACGGGATTAACGTTCAACGGCATGGGCCCTGCGCGGCTATGCGGCGACCATTTCGGCGTTCGTGATCACACGAACGCCCGACTGGGGATGGTGCATAGCGTCGATCATGGTGCGGGCAACGGCGGTATCGGTTACACCACGCCATGCACGGGGAATGAGCGGACCCACCACGCGGAAGAGAAGTTCGAGTGCGACTTCTTTGGGACGCGTGGGCGTGCGCTTGCCAAGCAAGAGTGATGGACGCAGAATGGTCACCGATGGGTAACCAAGCGTTGCGAGCTCTAGCTCCATGTCGCCTTTGACACGACTGTAAAAGATCGCAGAAGATGCATCCGCACCAACGGCACTGATAACAATCACATGCTGTGCGCCGCGCTGACGCATGTCGCGCGCATGGCGAATAACCATGTGATGATCAACCTCTCGGAATGCTTCCTGACTCCCCGCTTGCTTGATGGTGGTGCCTAAACAACACATCACTACGTCGGGTACGATCGATGGATCTAGTGTAGCAGCAAGATCACTGCGCGTTGGAAGGATCAGCATATGCTCGGGATGCTTCGCTCGCAACTGCGCAACGAGTGCACGTCCTACAAGCCCCGTGGAGCCGAGCACGAGAATGGTCACGATGTTGCCCCGTGTTCCTTGCCGCGCTTTACCAGCGTAACAAAGGGCTCGATGTTCTGCGTGACAAATGAATGCGGGTACTGCTCGACGCCCTCAAAGCCAAGCTTGATGTCACGTCCGTCCGATGGAATGTAGGCCTGACCAAACAACCAGTCCCATACACTGAGCGTAATGCCGTAATTCACACCCTTGCGTCCAAAGGGCAGATCATGCGCATGGTGCCAGATGTGCATTTGCGGCGAATTGAGGACGTACTTGAGTGGACCCAACGGCAGGATGATGTTCGCGTGGTTGAGGTGTCCGATCAACGTCGTGAAGATGTGCAGCGCAAAGAAGTCAGTCACACCAAAGCCAAAGAATGCAAGCGGCACATACAACACCGCATTATACACGACATTCTCCATCCAGTGATAGCGCATATGCGCAGCAAAGCCCATCTGCTCCACACTGTGATGCAGCTTATGAAACTCCCACAGCCGCGGTGATGCATGCAACCAACGATGCACGTTCCACTTGATGAAGTCCACCACCACAAACAACACGGCAAACTGTGCCCAGGTTGGCAACTGCGATGCATCAATCCACGCGAAGTTGGTGATGCCCGTGATCGCCGTCACACCCGACCGCAATGCGTACGTGACGACGTCGCTCACCGCCCCGTAGCCAAGCGCGGTAAACAGGAAGAAGTTGAACATCATCCACCACGCATCAAGCCAGAAGTCTTTGCGCAGCGGTGCTTGCCCCTTACGCCATGGCATGATGATCTCGAGCGCCCACACGAGGAGCGACAGGCCGATGATCCAGTAGAAGAAGTTATTCCACGCCGGATGCATGACCTGGTAGCCGAGATA
>CAYXKK010000013.1:1428-5254 GCA_964465685.1 uncultured Melioribacter sp. | reverse complement strand
TGATCCAGTAGAAGAAGTTATTCCACGCCGGATGCATGACCTGGTAGCCGAGATACGAGATGTATCCCGTGAGGCTGCTCACAAAATATGTCCAGAGATTTTCCATACGGCGAAACTACAACGTCTGTTGTATGTTGAATTGTGATAAAGTCCCACTCATCCATAATGGTTCCACTGCTGCTTTTGCTGTTGCTACCAGCATGGGTGCGTGCGCAGACAGTTGAGCCATTTGCTGTACGGTTGAGTGCGCCAACACGCATGTCGGCACGACTGATTGTTGCGCCCCCAAAGGGCTCACCGCTGCGTCCAACGGCATCTAATGTGACGGTGTTAGAGGACGGACAACCCGTCACCAACCTCGTCGTGTCATGTCCGACAAGTAACGTCCCACGCACGGCGTCGATCGTGCTGAGCTTCGATATCTCCGGCTCGATGGAACGTGATATTCCTCCGCAGGTCATGGGGCTTGCACGCGAATTCGGCATGGCGTTTAGCTCGCTGGTTGATCTACCACCGTCGTCGATGGCGTTTCAGCGATGCGACGACGTACCGCAAGTACTGAGTGACTTCACCACGAATCGCACACGCCTTCAGTCGCTCATCGCCACGCAGCAATCACGCGGAGGCAACAACTTCGTCGAACACCTGCTCAACCCAACCGACGGCGCACTTGTTGTTGCAGCGCGTGGAACAGCCGAGCGTTCATGCGTCTTGGTAACGGATGCATTCTGGGAGGCGCTGCCCGACGCCGAACTCACACGCGCGATTGATCTGTGTGTTGCCAGTAAGGTTCGATTCTTCGCCGTCGTCATTACCGAACGCGATCGCAGTGAGACGGGCATCGTTGGATCGTTTCGTGCACTTGCGCAGGCAACTGGTGGTGCTGTGTTTGAGGGCGTGACGTCGTCAGACCTTGCCGTTGCTACTGCATCAGCAATTCAATCAGCCATCGATGGATACGAGCCGTGCGAACTCAGTTGGGATGCGAATCCCGTGTGTCCGCAGCAATCAGAACGGACGATAACGTTCGGCGTGCGTGGCTTCGATACAACAAGCGTTACTGTGCCCGCGGTGCTGTATCCACAACGTGAGCTGGTTGTTGCACCTAGCACGGTGTGGTTCCGCTCACGCCCCGCCGGTGACACGGCGTCCACAACGTTTGTTGTACGCGCACGTCGCGGCGGTGCACGCGTGCGTGCGATCACATGCAAGGATCCGTCGTTCACCGTGCAACCTCAGACCTTTTCGCTCAACGAGGGTGATTCGGTAACGTGCACGATCACCTACACATCTGATGGGCGTGTAACGGTGGGTGCAACTGTGCAGATCGTCGAAGATGGCTGTACATGGCAGATACCATCGGTTCGCGTCACACGCTCGCCAAGCACCGGTACGGATGTAATCACGCTCATTGAGCCAAACGGACGTGAGGAGCTGCTCGCTGGCTCCGACACAACAATCCTCTGGGAGATTGGCGATACAACTAAGCGTGTGAAGGTAGACGTGTCGCTCGACAACGGCACAACATGGAGTACGGTCGCTGATTCTACTAGAGGGACTCAACAGCGCTGGTCTGTTCCCCTCGTCGAGAGTGATCAGTGTCTTGCACGCGTGAGCTTCCAACAAGAGAAGCTGGCAGATTCAATACTGCTCATACCGTTCGACATCTCTGCCGTTGACATTGCATCAGCTGGGACGATCGCGTTCGGCACAGTGCACGGTTACATCATGCGCACATCGTCGGGGTACATCACGCAGACCTTTTGGAGTGCGCATACCGATACAATCACCGACATGGTGATCCATCCAACGCAGCAACAGCTTCTTATCACTGGCTCGGTTGATGGACGCGTGCAGATCCACACCAATGAATTCACTACAATGAGTGTTGAGCACGGAGCGGCGGTGCGTGCAGTTGATTTCAGCAGCAAGCCCGGCCTCTCGTTCTCTGCCGGTGATGATGGCCGCATTCTCGAATGGTCGAATTCAACCACGCCACGCATTGTTGCATCACTTGGACAACCCATCACGGGTATGCGCCATGGCGGTGCTGATACGTTATACGTGCGCACACGTGATCGTAGCATCCGAGCTCTTCGTGCGACAGATGGTGCAGTGCTGTGGGCTCGTGATGCGAGTGTTCTTCCTGTTGCTGCATTCGATGTGTTATGGTCCGATCCGCGCTACATCGCAGTTGCACTAGATGGTGGTGGCGTTGCTGTGCTTGACAATACTGGCACTACCGTCGCCGGACCGTTTATGGACGCGTCGCTTCCTACCTCAGCACGTGATGTTGCACTAGTCTCGCTGAGTCTTCCTGAGGCTCGGCTTGCCGTCGTGGGCGATGACGGCATCACGTATGAGGTTGCGATAAACAGTGCATCTGTGAGCCCCCTTGCACAGAAGGGTATCCCAGCTCGATGTGTCGATGCACGGTCGTCAACAGTTGTTGGCTCACGCGGAGCTGTGTTTACCGGTGATAATGGTGCGATGCCGACAACACCAACGCTAGTGCAGGAAGTGAATAATGTGTCGGCAGCGATGCTCACACGTAATGGTAAGCGTGCGGTTACGCTCACCGAGGGTGGCTACCTGTTTATGTGGGATGTGGACGCCGCACGTCCGACTGCAGCAATGAAGCTTCAGCTACCACCGCGCGAGTCCCCCACGCAAGCACAACCAGTGCTAAGTCAGCGAGGATTGTTCCTTGTAACGAATCCATCATCATCTACGGTAGCGTGTTACGATCTCACTGCGATGTCACCAGTACCAGTGACAACAACGATCGCAGATGAGATCACGGCAATGCAGTTTGATCCAAACAATGACAGCCAGATCGCTGTTGCCGGTTCGCTTGGTATCTCGTTGCTGGATGTACCTACACTTCTGCCGAATGACTATATCCCGTCGACGTCGGGTGCGTGTACGAGCATTGCATGGAGTCCGACTAGTGCCTCGATTGCCGTTGTGGAAGATGAGACGCTGTTCAACATTATCGACCTCGTTACTGACTCACGTACACTGCAGCTACCTGTAACTGATTTAGGACTCGTTAAGAGCATCGCATGGACTCCGGATGCTTCGATGGTCCTTTTAGCAGGTTCGAGGACAAACCTACTCTTCAATGGGATTCAGCCAGGACGTGTGGCATCGGGCAATGCGTGGGGAATTCCGAGCGAAGTCTCCGTTTCACCTTCCGGTAACGAGTTCGCGATTATGTACAACGGCCTCCCCGATCCTGTACACGTGTTTGATATGGGTTCGATGATTCTCAGCCGCACCTATGGCGCTTCGCTCGGCAGTGGCTATGCGCCGCGCGACGGACGCTATGCACAGGGAACGCAGCAGCATATTACTGGTTCATCCGGACTTGGATTAGCGATCGTTCGCAATCTTTCTTCTGGTGGACAGCGCACGACAACCGATGTGTCGGATACGCTGTTCTCTATCGTTTGGCCACGCCTAACACCGCGCGATGTGGATATGCAGCGCGTGCGCGTGGGCACCCGGCGCGACTCAACGGTTGTTGATGTGCTGCGCAACACAACACGCTTCGCACTCACAGCCGACTCGCTCCGCATTGAGGGTCCGCACGCACAAGATTTCCGCATCACACTGCAACACGTCCCGGGCGTATTCCCAGCGCAATCGCAGGGCCGTGGCGAAGTAACGTTTGCGCCATCTGTGCGCGGCGCGCGCACGGCGCGTTGCATGATCTTCGTTGGCAGGGACACAACAGTCATCAACCTGCGCGGCGAGGGCATCGAGCCGACGCTTTCCATTCTTACACGCACAGTGGACATGGGCGTGCGTCTGATCGGAAACA
>CAYXKK010000013.1:0-1328 GCA_964465685.1 uncultured Melioribacter sp. | reverse complement strand
TCCCCGGCGATCGACGTCCGCTTACGCTTGTCATGCGCGGCGCAACAGGGTTTGTTGGTGGCGGCACCTTAGGCTATGCTGGACGTCTACGATTCGACCGATCGGTTATCGTGCCGGATGCTCGTAGCGTAGAGACCGATGGAACACTTGCCATCACGGGAACATGGACTGGCGCTGATAGTGTGATCGCACAGATACCTGCGACGATCACGCTTGGTCGTGCAGACTCAACGGTTGTTAGCCTCACGTCGTTTGTGTGGCTCGATGCACTCGGCGATACGCTCGATCGCGACGTGCTGCTTGAACCTGGACTCTATCGTGTGCTCGGTGTGTGTAAGACTGACAGACCACGGTTGTTCGATCCGAATGCGCAATCTGTTGCCGTAATGCGCACGCAGTACGGACTTGACATCGACGTGCAGAGTGGGCTTGATGGTGACGTGCGTGTCGATCTCTTCACACTCGATGGACAGTGTGTGATGTCACAACGACAACGAGGTCAAGAGCAACGCACACGCGTAACGCTTGACCTCGATGATATTGCACGTGGTGTGTATGTCTTGCGCGTTGCTACTCCAACGCGCACCACGGCACAGCTTACTTGGTGGTAGGATATCCCGCAGCATTCCAGGCGTTGATACCGCCTGCCATGTTGATGACGTTCTTGTAGCCCTTCTGCACCATCATGCTTGCAGCACGTGAGCTACGTCCGCCAACTGCACAGTACACAACGACAGTTGCGTTCTTATCGATCGATGCGATCTTCTGCTCGAAGTCGCTCGACTGAATATCAGCATGCTTGGCATTCTTGAGATGTCCACCATTCCATTCGCCCGGTGTACGAACATCAAGCACTACGATCTTCGCGTTCTTGTCGATCATTGCCTTCGCTTCTTCAACAGTCACCGACTTCGCTGTCTGACCGCACGCGCTTGTTGAAAGCGTGACGAATGCCAGTGCAGCGATTGTGACGAGATGCAGGAATGTGTGCATTACTTGGCCCCTTCCATATCAGCGACGGCGCGATTGACCGATGTCCAGGGTCCGCCATTGATTGCGGAGTACCCCTTCGATGTTGCCAGACTAGTTGCTGATCCGCTCCGTGCACCAGATGCACAGCAGAATACGAACGACGCTGACTTCGGCTGCTTTGCAAGCCAACCTTCAATTTCCGGCAACGGGATGTTCTTTGAGCCCACAACGTGTCCGCCGCGAAACTCCATCGGTGAACGAACGTCGACAATTGTCGCGCCGGCGCGCAAAGCTTCGCCGATACCTTCAGATGAACCGCCACCCATGAGGTTGCGTAGGATGTTGAGCATAGGGAT
>CAYXKK010000012.1:0-63311 GCA_964465685.1 uncultured Melioribacter sp. | reverse complement strand
GCTCAGCGATCAGGGTGTACGTGATGCGATCACGTGCCGGCGATGGATGCACCGTTAGTGTCGATGATGCTCGCTCGAAGAAATCGATCACCGATGTTGGGAGCGGTGTATTCATGTCGATCGACTCATCACCAGCTTGGTAGGGAAGCCAGTGGAAGTAGCACAAGAACATCTCATCGGTTGTGGCCTCACCCCATCGTACTACCTGCGGAGGCGTGTTCGGATTCGCAGGATTGTTCGTTGTGTTATCGTACGATGCACTGTAGTATATGGTAGATCCGCGGGGGATCTTTACGGGTCTGCTATATGCATAGCCCCCTTGCCAATGAAAATCCCATGAACGAATTCGGATAAGCTGAATCGTGTCTGAGCTTGGCGTTACGGCGTAGGCGCGCGCCGATTTACCGAGCAGGTGCATGTGAGGAGCGATGCCAATGAGACTCACATCAAGGGGAACGCGGAACGAGCCTGTAAACTCGCGAATGGTATTCGCAGGGATTACAAACGTTGTGCCGTTGGGAAGCTGACGTGGCGATACTGATGTTTCGTTGATCTGTCGAACGTCTGACGAGCGCTGAAAGAAGATGTTCACCGACGACTGATCGAATTGCTCAATCGGTGACGGAGCGTAGTGTACCTGAATCACCAGATCAGAACCTTTGTGGAGTCGCGCACCCATCATCGGTGGATAGAAGCGCTGTTGCGCGCCTGGAACCCAGCCAAGAAGTGATGTTACAGACGTAAAGCCGGGGTCACCGAATCCGGCATATCCTGGCAATGGATCTTCTGCATCGCGACGTCGTGCTGTGCCCGTTGTATCGACGAAGTACAGTACGTGATGGACAACGCTGGCGTTGTCGGGACGGAACTCGATCGCTGCAATGTCGCGATCCTGCGTGAGCTCTGTAGGCAGTACGAAGTAGCGATACACATCCTTGTTGTTCCCCTCGACACGCCACTTCGTATCCATGCGAAGGACAAGGTCTGGCGTACCAAGCTGCGAACCTGCTGGGAACGTTGGTGGGGCAGGTGCTTGTGAGAGGTCACCAGGGGGCGCACCTTGATCAATCCATGAAATGAGTGTTGTGTATTCGCTCTCGGTGAGTGAGCGTACGCCCAGGAAGGATCCGTATCCATGCTCGGGTGGCCATGGCGGCATGTGTCGATCTTCAACCTCATGCTTGATCGACAGCGCGACGTCGCGCACTTCTTGATATGTGGTAAGGGGCATTGGCGCAATCTCACCTTCGCGATGACACGGCGTGCATTTGCTGTAGACGATTTTGGCAACGTCGCGCGACCATGTGTACTCCTGCTCGGATGCAGCTAAGTGTGTCGGGGCGAGAGTGCAGAGGGCGAGAAGAAGTGCAGCGTAGATCATAAGCACCAACATGCGGAAAAAACCCTTAGTAGGTTTGCAACTCACCCGGGTTTAACGCGTATCACGTCCGCCTATGCTACATCTTCGCCTTGTCCTCGTTGTAATGACGATTGCCAGCCTACATCTGTCGGCACAAGACGCACGACGTCCATTAACAGGTATTGTGGTCGACAGTACTACGGGGGAACCCATCAACGGCGCTTCGGTGCGAGCAGATGGGAGCACAACAGGTGCGTATACGCGAGGGGGCGGCCGGTTCCGATTGCCACTGCCGGCGTCCACAACCCGACTTCGTGTGCGGAGCGTTGGGTATCGCGAAGTGGTTGTTCCGATCGACACGAGCGAAGCCGGCATGCGCATCCTGTTGCCGTCGTCGGGTCTGACGCTCACGGGTGTGAAGGTTGTGGGCGACATCACACCGGAAGAAATCATCCGTCGTGCAATTGAACGCAAGGACGAGAATGCTCGACGTATCACGACGATTGAAAGCACCACGTACTCCAAGCTCAAAGCAGAGATCGATGTCGATGGTACACGCCGCGACGAGACGGGTCTGCCCGAAGAAGGCATCATCACTGAAACGTTTTCGAAGATCTACGACCAGCGTCAACCCGAAAAGAAGAAGCACATCCGCATCCTACAACGTCGGCAAACAGCAAATGTGGATGCGCAAAACAATCTCGCTGTGTTCGACAGCTTCTTCGACTTCATGCAGGACGAAGTGCGTATTCTTTCGACGCGTCTTGTAACGCCCCTTGGCGAAGATGCGCTCGACGAGTACACCTACCGTCTGCTCGGCAAGCGCGCGCTCGGTGATCAGATGGTCTATGAGTTGGCCTTCGAACCGCGATCGCGTGTGTTTCCTGGTTTCGAGGGAACACTGACGATTGTTGAAGGCACATACCATGTGATCGCAGCCAAGTTTGCCCCCTCGCAAGAGACAGCATTTCCATTCATCAAGGATCTGCTGTTCGAGCAGAACTACGATCGCATTAACGACAGTGTGTGGGCACCAACCTATCAGCAGGTGCGCGGTCGAGCGCGCGTTGTGGTCCTGATGGGCATCGCCGAAATCAACCTCAACGTCAGCGCACAGACCAATGTCACGGATGTGCGTGTGAATATGCCAATACCAGACTCGTTGTTGAATCCGCCAGACTCCACAGAGACTCGCGCAACAGCAGCGCGCGTGGGCAGTGCACGCGTGCGCATACGAAGCGGTACATCAACGGTAACCGTTGATGAAGAGGCAGATAGCGCACGATCGGAGTATTGGGATCAGTATGCCTTTGCAGAAGCCACAGAATCTGAACGCAAGATCTATGCACAGCAAGACAGTATCAAGAAGACCGGACGGGATGATGAAGAGCCTTCGCCACTCGGCATTAGCTCAGCCGGATTGTTTTCTGTGAACCTTGGCGGTGTTGGCGTTGGAGTCTCACCATTTGTTGACCGCTCGACATTTACACGTTTCGTCTACGGTGGAACGCTTGCGGTAACTCTGCCACGAACGCGTGTTGAAGCAACGGCAGGTTTCGGGAGCGCGAGTACGCGCGTTGGACGCGTTGGTGTTGATGTTGATCTCTACCGTGAAGGTCGCACACGTATCGACATTACCGGCGCTGTTGAATCATCGATCGCAGCGATTCAGCAGTATCAAGTACTTGTTCGTGCGTTGGACTTTCTCAACCCCGGCTACCTCATCTATCCCGATTACTACGATTTCTATCGCGTCGATGGTTGGTCGATTGGTGCACGTGCTCGTGTGAAGAGTCTCACGATCGAAGCAAGTGCATCAACACAGCACCACATCAATATGCCGCTGCTCGAACAACCATCACGCGGATCTGTCCCGATCGAGCCAGGCACATATCAGGTGGCTAAACTCGGCGTCGGTGTGTTTGAGCAATCAGGTGGTGGTTTCTTTGGTGGTTCCACCGAACCAGTTCGAGGCAGAGTTGATGCCTTCGTCGGACGTGAACAGATTTCTGGACGTGAGTTTTGGGGACTGCGTAGCAATCTTGATCTCACGCTGCCAACCTTTCGCACGGGATACGTGCCGATGGAGTTGCGTGTGAATGTGCAGGGCGGCTTGCAGGCAACAACCACACCTATCCAGCAGCGCTTTGTTGTAATGCGTCGATTCCCAGTATTGGGCTCAGCCGCGAACATGATGACGGTGCCCATCAATGCCTTTGCCGGGACTGAGTTTATATCAGCCATTGCTGAGCATAGCTTTTCGGATCTCTGGTGGAGGTTTATAGGAATTCCGACGTTCTCCAATGGACGGGGTGTCGATCTAATCGGACGATTTGCTGCGCTTTCCACAACACAGCGCGCAGCACCCGTGGTGGCTGGTTCGGTGTTTGATTCCACACAGGGTGTCTACATGGAGGCAGGCTTCGGTGTGGCCCGCATTCCAACGTTTGTGAGCGATCTCTTGATGCTGCGGTTTGATGCCATGTGGCCTGTCGGACATCAAGCACAGCGAGGATCATTCGGCTGGTCGATCTCCGTGAGCGGTCCGTTGTTCTGATCCGCCGTATCTTTGCACCCTATGTTTGAACCACAAAAGACACGAAGTTCAGAACTCCGCGAGCGCGTGGACCAATTGCGGAGGTTCCTTTGACATCGATCGTAAACGCGACGAGATAGCCGAGAGCGAGATGCTCTCGCAGGCACCCGACTTCTGGGACGATGCACAAAAGGCACAGAAGATGATGCAGGACGCAGCCACGCTCAAGGAGTGGGTTGCTTCATGGGAAGCAGCTGTGCAAGCCGTTGGTGATGTAGAAGCACTGATCGAACTCGCTGAGGAAGTCTCGGACGAATCGATGGAGTCTGACATCATCTCTGAACTCGATCGCTCGCAAAAGGCCGTCGATGATCTCGAGCTCAAGAAGATCCTCTCAGGTCCTGACGATAACCGAAATGCCATCCTCACGATTAACGCAGGGGCAGGGGGCACGGAAGCGCAAGACTGGGCAGAGATGCTCATGCGGATGTATACGCGGTGGGCCGAAGCACACAACTACCAAGTATTCCTCGCCGACGAGCAACCGGGCGAAGCTGCCGGTATCAAGAGCTGTACGCTCGAGATCCGCGGTCCGTATGCCTATGGCTACTTGAAGGCAGAGAACGGTGTGCATCGACTTGTTCGCATTAGTCCGTACGATTCCAACGCACGACGTCACACATCGTTCTCATCGGTGTTCGTGTATCCCGAAGTTGAAGACGATGTCGAAATCGAAGTCAACCCAGCCGACGTCGAGATGGACACCTTCCGCTCGGGCGGAAAGGGTGGACAGAACGTTAACAAGGTTGAAACAGCTGTTCGCCTCCGTCACATCCCCTCCGGCATCGTTGTAAGCTGTCAGCAGGAGCGTTCGCAGTTCCAAAACCGTGAACGCGCCATGAAGATGCTCAAGTCGCAGCTCTATCAACGACGTCGCGAAGAAGAAGAGGCAGCCAAGGCAGCGATTGAGGGAACCAAAAAGAAGATTGAATGGGGCTCGCAGATCCGTAGCTATGTGTTCCAACCATACACCATGGTGAACGACCATCGCACGGAAACCAAGATCACCGATGTGCAATCAGTGATGGATGGTGATATCGATGAGCTCATCAAAGCATACTTGCTGCTCGACGATCAGTTGTCGAATTCGAATTGATCTGACCACATCGCATTATGATCTACGGCATCGGCACAGACATCACCGACGTACCACGCATCCAGCGTTCGTACGAGGAATACGGTGAGCGCTTCCTGAAGCGTGTGTTCACGCCAGATGAGATCGCATACTGCGAGCGGTTCGGCGAAACACGTTTCCTGCACTATGCTGCACGCTTTGCAGCAAAGGAAGCGTTCAGCAAAGCCATCAAGACAGGAATGCGCGACGGCATGTCGTTCACGTCGGTTGGTGTTCGTAACCTTCCCAGCGGTGAGCCTACGATTGTCTTGTCGGACGCTATGCACGAGCGCTGGGGCCACATGTGCATTCATGTTACACTGAGTCATACCACCACGGTAGCAGTTGCTGTTGTGGTGCTCGAGCAACCGTAGGGAACATCCACATGCTTCCATCGATTTATAACCCATCGCAACCGTTTACGCTTGGCATCTTAGGGGGCGGGCAGCTCGCCAAGATGACAGCGCAGGAAGCGTATCGCATGGGCATGCGCGTTGCTGTGATTGAGCACGGCGAACACTCACCGGCAGGTGTGATGACGAAGCTGGAGTTCCCGGGTGGATGGAAGGATGCTGACGAACTGGAGCGATTCATCGCAGCGTCGGATATCATCACGCTGGAGAATGAGTTCATCGATCCGGAGATTCTCGACACGATCGCTGAACGTCGGCTAGTGTTCCCAACACCTGCTACCATGCGTCTTGTGCAAGACAAGTTCACGCAGAAGACAACGATGTCGGCAGCAGGTATTCCCGTGCCGAAGTTCGCAGAGATTTCGACGAAGGCCGATCTTGTCGCATTCGGTGCAGAACACGGATATCCATTCGTTGCGAAGACGCGTAAATTCGGTTACGATGGCTATGGCAATGCTACGATCCGTCGCGAAACAGAGATCGACATGGTATGGCGTCGCTTCATGGAAGGCGAAGAGCCACGTCCACTCATGGCGGAATCATTTGTGACCTTCACTAAAGAAATTGCAGTGATGGTTGCTCGCAACCGACGTGGTGAGATCGCTGTGTATCCATGTGTGCAGACCATTCAGCAGGGACACATCTGTGTAACGGTGCTTGCGCCTGCACCGATCGAGGAGCATCTGCAGAAACGTGCGCAGGAAATCGCCGTGCAATGTGTTGAAGCGGTTGATGGCGTCGGCGTGTTTGGAATCGAGATGTTCCTAACTGTCGATGATGAGATCATCTTCAACGAGATTGCACCACGTCCGCACAACAGCGGACACTACACGATTGAAGCGTGCTATACATCGCAGTTTGAAAACTGCATTCGTGCGGTGACAAACATGCCCCTTGGCTCAGCAGAAATGCGTGTGCCGGCTGCATGCATGATCAATCTTTTGGGTGAACGTACGGGTAGCGGTATCCCTGATAGTGTTCTGGAAATGCTTCGCATCGATACCGTTGCGCTGCACCTCTACGGCAAGAAGGACGTGCGTATGGGCCGCAAGATGGGTCACCTCACGGCCACAGGTGCAACAGTTGATGAGGCCTTTGCAGCAGCAAATGGTGCACTCGACCGTTTTGTGTGGTAGTGCGTTACGCAGCGCGCCGCGAAGCAATCCACTGACGTAATGCTGCAATCGGTGACACTTCGTAGTTCACCTTGTAGGCAACGATGATGCCGATAGCTCCGATGAGGATGTTACCAGACCATATGGCAATCCCCGGTTCGAGGATGTTGCGGTCGGCGAGCTTCTCACCGCCAATGAGTGAAATCCAATACAGGATGTAGAAGCCCAAGGAGATAAGTGCGCTTGTTCCGAAGCTGCCACCCTTGACGATCATACCTAGTGGTGCACCAACCAACACGAAGATGACGCAGGCGAACGGGATTGCATACTTCTTGTAGATCTCCACGAGGTAGGTGTTCGCTATCACATGTTCGGACTCGCGACGGAATGCAAGGCTCTCCAAGTTCGAGCGGATACTTGTGATGCCAAGCATTGCTTGCTGCACGCGGTACTGTTCAGACTCCAGCGCAGAAGAATCAATGCGTGCTGGATGCATGAGCTGCCGCTGTTGCACAGTCAGAAGCGAATCGAACTCACGTTCTACCCGTTGTTCTTCCGCGTGAGCGCGATCTACGATCTCCTGCATGTCGGCGATGCTCATTTCACGGTCGCTTCGTGACGAACCGGAGACATCCGTTGACTGATAGAACAGCTGATCTGCCGGCAACACGATCTGGTGTTGATCAAACGTGATCACGCGATAGTCGTTTGGTTGCTGTGGTGAAGACTGATGAATCTCGCCATGATACAGCTGCACAACTAGTCGTGTGAGTGACGGTGAGAAGCTCATACGTCCTGTATCTGCCGAAACAATCGTCTTGCGATCGACGCGTGAACCATCATAAATCGTTACACCCGTCATCACGCCCGATGTATCGACATCGCGTGCGAGAATCGTGTAGCCTTCGATGTGCGTTGTGAACTGACCCGACTCCACGGCGAATGTTGGCTTAGCGCGCTGAATGTCGCGCATCATCCCACTGAGTCGCAGGTTCGTGTCTGGCAGTACGTTGTCGGTGTACCAAAACGTAAACGCCCATAGACCTAAGCTTACTACGACTACCGGTAGCATCATGCGGAACAGACCCATGCCAGACGACTTCATGACGGTTGTCTCGTGCGCTGCCGACATACCACCGAACGCCATAACCGTGCTGAACAGCGCGCCGATCGGCACTGCAAGTACAACGATCCACGACAAATTCAACAGCAAGAACTCACCAATCGTGGCGATGTCGAGCCCCTTGCTCGCAAGCTGATCCACCCAGCGCATGATGTACTGGATGAGAAACAAACTCATGATCACCGACGTGCCGAACACAAACGGTGCGATGTGGGCGCGCAGGATGTAGCGAACGAGAATCATCGTTTACGTCGTCCGAGCACGCTCGCACTCGGCAATGAGCGCTTCGAACTGTGCCTGCTTGTCCGGTTTCGATTGCTGAAGCATGCGAAACGCCTCAATGGCCTTGTCGTATGATCCCTGCTGCATGTAAATGCGAGCAATCGTCTCCGTCATCAGCATCGGACCATTCGGCTCTGGCGGCGGTGCTTGTTCCGCGACATCCGCAGTGCGTGGCATGCGTGCACGACGTTCCAAGCGTGCTGCGATTTCCTCCAGCGAAACGGCCTTGCGAGGTTCGCGACGCTGCTCACGTGTCGGCTCGGCAGGACGTTGCACACGACGCATCGTATGAAACGAGCGGAACGGAGGTGGATCACTCAAGAACGAGATATCTCGACGTCCGCGCGAGCGCAGGTTTTCAAATCGCAGCGATGTGTACTCCAGACCAGGAATCAATCGAACGCTCGCACTACGAATGATGCGCTCGTCGTTCACGAGATGCGCCGTGTCGATCATGCGCAATACACTCGGCTGTTCGCGCACTGGAGCAGCAGGTGCAACGTGCTCTGCAATGACAGGCTCAGGCTCAAGCTCTGGCTCAGGCTCAAGCTCAAGCTCTGGCTGAACTACCTGCTCAGGCTCCGGTTCGGGCTGCAGTTCCGCTTCAGGTTCCTGCAGTACCTGCACACGAGGTGCGACGTACCATGGGAAGCGTTCCTGTGCCGCAGTGCGCATCACGGATGCGTCGTGTAGCTGTCCCATCGCCTCGTAGGCGCGCGCAAGCACGATGTACCCACCGAGGTAGTGTGGAAACTGCGTCACTCCAGACGCACACAAATGCACTGCCTCAGCGAAACGCTGCTCGGCGAGCAAGGCTTCGGCAGCAACTGCAAATGAGGCGGCAACCGGAGTTGGCATGGAAGTCAGCCCCTTAGCGGCGATCGCCGAAGAGACGCAGGAGATAGAGGAACAAGTTGACGAAGTTGAGGTAGAGCGACAGAGCGCCGATGATCGCGCGCTTTTGTGCAAGACCCTCACCAGCGTACATCACTACTGCCTGCTCCTTGATCTTATTCATCTCGTACGCTGTCAGACCGGTGAAGATCAGTACGCCGATCACGCTGATTGCGAAATCAAGCGGTCCGCTTCCGAGGAAGACGTTGACAACCGAGGCAATGATGAGTCCGACCAAGCCCATGAACAGGAATGAACCCATACCTGTCAGATCGCGCTTCGTCAGATATCCGTAGGCAGCAGCTGCAGCGTACATACCGGCGGCAATAACGAAGACTTGGAAGATGCTGCCGAGTTCGTAGGCGAGAAAGATCACGCTGAACGACAGACCATTGACCAGCGAGTAGGCGAGGAATGTACCTGCTGCCGTGCTTGGTTGCATGCGATCGATGCGCATGCTGAGGAAGAACACCATGCCGATCGGAGCGAGCATGATGAGCCACATCAATGGCGTGCCGAAGATCGCCGCCATGAGTGTTTCCGACGTCGACGCAGCGAATGCTGTAACGCCGGTGACGAGAAGTCCGCCCACCATCCATGCATATACGCGCTGGACATAGGTGCGGATGACATCCGTAGTAAGGACGCCACTAAACGAGTTTTGGGATTGCATGTTCATGAGACCCTCCGTGGGAGTACAATCAGGTCGTACGATTCACGACAAAGTTAGCAAAGTCGATCAGCGCTGATTTGTAGGCTGAATCCGGCAGAATGACGAGTGACGCGATCGCTTGGTGTTGGAGTTCGGTTGCCTTCGCCTGTGCCCGTTCGATGCCCTTGTAGCGCTCAACGAAGTCCATCACGGCATTGACATCCTTCCGGTTGCCACGGCGTGACTTCACAATCGAGATCACATCGCGCGCTTCCCCACGTGGGGCATCCTGTGTTGCATACAACAGCGGGAGGGTGATTTTCCCCTCGCGAATGTCATTGCCCACAGGCTTGCCAAGGATACTCGTTCGGCTCGTGTAGTCGAGCACATCGTCGCGAATCTGAAACGCAAGGCCTACGAGTTCGCCAAAGTTCGACAGTGCAGCGCGCACAGTGGTGTCGTCTGTTGCAGAGATTGCACCCACCTCGCAGCACGTCGAGATCAGCGACGCTGTCTTGTCGGAAATGATCTTGAAGTACGTTTCTTCGTCGATAGTCTTCTGTCGGCTCTTCTGGATCTGAAGCAGTTCACCTTCACTCATGCGTCGAACAGCCTCACTGGTCACACGCAGATAGTCGAACTCGCTATTGTGGACGGCGATGAGGAGCCCCTTCGAGAGCAAGTAATCACCGACGAGGACGGCAACCTTGTTCTTCCAGACAGCGTTGATTGATGCCATGCCACGACGCTCATCGGATTGATCAACGACATCGTCGTGCACGAGCGTTGCTGTGTGCAGCAGCTCCACCATCGCAGCGCCGATGTAGGCGCGGTCGGTGATCGCTCCACATGCACCCGCAGCAAGAAACACCAAGGCTGGACGTACGCGCTTGCCACGCTGACGTAGGATGTACCGCACGACAGTGTCCAGCAGGGCCGCACGTGAACGCATCTGCTCGCGCAAGTATCCGTCGAACTTCTCGAGTTCGGCGGCAACGGGTTCACTGATTGCGCGAATGGACATTACGATTGCCGTTGTGGTGAGGGGTTCGTGAACTTTGCGATCACGACACTGATCTCGTAGAGAATCCACAACGGAAACGCTACCATGAGCTGTGTTACGGGATCAGGAGAAGGGGTGATGACTGCTGCGAGGATGAGGATGACGACGATTGCGTGGCGACGGTACTTCGCCATCAATGCAGCCGTTACAAAACCCAATCGCGCTAACACGTACGTCACCATCGGAAGTTCAAAGATGAGTCCCGAGGCAAGCAGCATGTTTACGATGAAGCTGAAGTGACTTCCGACGTTGATGAAGTTCTTGACCCCTTCGGCTTGTCCGCCTAGCGTGAAGTCGTTGATGTACGATGTCATGCTTGGGATGAGAAGAAAGTACCCGAAGGCAACACCAGCGATGAAGCACATCGACGTAAGGATCGTGATCCGTCCCACCCACCTGCGCTCGGTGATGTAGAGTCCTGGCGCTACAAAGCCCCAGATCTGATACAACACCCACGGGAAGGCGAGGATTAACCCGCAGAGCACGATAACCTTGAAGAACAGAAAGGTCTGTCCGAACGGCTCTGTGTTGATCAGCGTGAGTCCACCAGCTGGTTTCAGCAGCACATACTCGATAACTTCGTTGCTGAAGTAGCCGACAACGCAGCAGGCAATCACAACACCCACAGCAGCGCGAAACAGACGCACGCGGAGCTCCCCGAGATGCTCGAGAAAGCCCATTTCTTGGTGCTCTGCGGACGTTGAATCAGTCGGTGACGACATGCGTGGCGGTGGAAAGATTGAAGCACGAAGATACGGAGGATGTTGCCACGCGTGGCGGAGATTCAGACTCATCGATAGGGGTCACATAGCGAAATGTCGTGACGTAGTATCTACTTAGCGCGATGCTCACAATTGCAAGAAAAAAAAGTTCACATGAACCAACTTTTTCCCTTGTCATGCTGGGGTGTGGAAATCATTTTTGCACCCCCGGTACGTAACCGGACGGTAATGTTGGCCCGCCAGACAGTCGAGGGAAATCGTTGGGGCGACGGGGCTGGTCAACATCACCGCTTTAACAGGATGGTTCAACCTATCCGCCTTGGTTGCGGTGGAGGGATTGTTGGGTGAAAAAGAGTGATACGCTAAACTTGTTTGCCGCTGATGCTCAACGCGGTGCTTCTTCCACGAGCACGAAAACTATGGGTCGTGCCGGATCGACAATCGGTGCTTCGGATGCCGAGACGTTGTGGTCACAATGTCTGATGATCATCCGTGATAACGTCTCTGACCAGGTGTTTAAGACCTGGTTCGAGAAGATGCGCCCTGTAAAGTGGGATGGGAGTACGCTTTCGCTTGAACTTCCGAGCCACTTCTTCTTCGAGTGGATCGAGCAACACTATGCGTCACTTCTCAACAAGACGGTACAGAAGGTTCTTGGACCGAAGTCGAAGCTGCAGTTCGAGGTTGTTGTTGATGAAAACGCTACGACACCGTCGCAGCGCACGGTAAAGCTCCCTGCATTGCGTGGCGCAAGCCAGCCGGCTCTGCCGTTTGCTGATGGCAAGCCGCAGCCAGTGCCACAGGCACAGCGTACAACGCAGGTGACGCACTATCCGACGTTTTTCAACCCACGCTACACGTTCGATAACTTTATCCGTGGCGAAAACAACCAGCTGGCAACGTCGGCAGGTATCGCCGTGGCTGATAACCCTGGCAAGACGAAGTTCAATCCGCTCGTGATCTACGGTCCGACGGGCCTTGGCAAAACGCACCTTGTGCAAGCGATCGGAAACCGTGTACTCCAGCGCAATCCAAACGCGCGCGTGCTCTATACGAACTCCGAGAAGTTCACAATGGAGTACATCAATGCGATTCAGACGAACAAGGTACCGGAGTTCACAAACTTCTACCGTGGCGTCGATGTATTGATTGTTGACGATATCCAGTTCCTTGGTGGCAAGGAAAAGACGCAGGACATGTTCTTCCACACGTTCAATGCCTTGCACCAAGAGGGTAAGCAGCTGATCCTGACATCGGACAAGCAGCCGAAGGATCTCGCTGACCTCGATGAACGTCTGATCTCCCGCTTCCAGTGGGGTCTGATCACAGATGTACAGCCACCGGATCTTGAAACACGCATTGCCATCCTCCAGCAAAAGAGCAT
Source organism: uncultured Melioribacter sp. (assembly GCA_964465685.1). Taxonomy (GTDB): domain Bacteria; phylum Bacteroidota; class Ignavibacteria; order Kapaibacteriales; family Kapaibacteriaceae; genus UBA10438. The sequence goes on along the minus strand of CAYXKK010000012.1, from coordinate 50,593 downwards.
GGAAGAGGGCATGGATATCCCGGGCGATATCCTCGAGTACATCGGACGTCACGTCACGTCGAGCGTGCGCGAATTGGAAGGCTGTCTGATCTCGTTGCTCGCCAAGGTGTCGCTTGACAATCGCGAGCTGACACTTGAACTCGCAAAGGACGTTGTCCGTGGTGTTTCAAGCTCGGCGATGGCGCGCACGCTGACCATCGATGAGATCAAGAAGGAAGTTTCGGCGTACTACAACATCGAAGCAACACTGCTCTCAGCAAAGACGCGCAAGCACGAGATTGTTCTCGCACGACAGATGTGCATGTATCTCGCAAAGCAACTCACGCAGACCTCGCTCAAGAGCATCGGGATGCACTTTGGCGGACGTGATCACACGACTGTGCTGCACTCATGTCAGCAGATTCTCAACTACATCGATACCGACCGTAAGGTGCGTCAGGATGTTGAGTTTCTGAAGAAGGCACTGCGCGGCTAATCAGCCCTTACTGCCGAGCTTCTCAATCGTTTCAAACTCAGCTTGTGTCAGCGGGAGAACGCTCAGACGTGCCTGACGCACAAGTGCGATGTTGTCGAAGCCCTTTGTTGCCTTGATGGTTGCGAGTGTCACTGGTGTGGTCAGGGGGCGCACAGGCTTGAGGTCGACCACAACCCATGCAGTCTCATCAGTCGTGGGATCCTGGTAGGCTGTCTTCACCACTTCCGCAATGCCAACGACGGCTTTCACATCACTCGAGTGATAGAACATCACACGGTCGCCCTTTTCCATCGCCTGCATGTTGTTGCGCGCTTGGTAATTGCGCACGCCGTCCCAAAACGTTTTCTTGTCGCGAAGGAATTGTTCCCAGGAATAGACTTCCGGTTCAGACTTTACGAGCCAGTACTTCATTTGCGAAGATCCTTTGGAAGACGGACAACCACCCGGTAGGATGCTGGTGAAGCAGTGCCTGTGTGATCGATTGTGTAGTCAACGTAATTGAGTGAGTCGGTAAAGTGTTTCGCATTTATGGCAAGGTAGATTCTTGCCGGTGTGCTATCGTGCGCCATCGGACGTTGCACGGAAGCATTTGCGCAGCCACACGAGCCTTTGATGTTTGTTAGACGTATGGTGTCGCCAGTCGAGCTGTACACGCGAACCATCGCCTGCACGAAGCCGGTAGAGTCGCGCACGACTGATACGACGGGTGGATCGAAGCGCAGCGCAGCGCGTTGTTGATCGTTGCCTGCCGATACGACTGCTGCGCCGATGAGCAGAAAGAGCATGATGCTCGCTATGATGAGGTTCGCGCGAATGCCTGCACCTCTGGGAAGATGTCTGTGAAGTCATACATACCCGTGCGTCCCGCAATCCATGTGGCGGCAAGGAGAGCCCCTTGCGCAAAGCCACGGCGACTCTTTGCGTTATGGACGAGGTCGATGGTATCGAACGCACTGTCAAATGTTACCATGTGACGTCCGATTATCTCGCCACCGCGGGTTGATGTTACATGCAATGCGTGCGGGTTGATGCGATCGTGTTGCGTTTCGATTTCCATCGCATGTTTGCGATCCATCTCGTCGACGATCGCTGATGCGATGGCAATTGCTGTACCGCTCGGACTGTCTTTCTTGCGGTGATGGTGCCACTCGTGCACCATCACGTCGTAGTCGGGTGCATCGTTTGTGAGCATCGATGCGGCGCGGACGATGCGAAGGAAGATCTGCACACCGACGCTGAAGTTCGAGCCCCATACACAGCCGATACCCGCGGACGTCACCATCGTCGTAACGTCGGGAAGCTTCGCATGCCAGCCCGTTGTACCGATGACGAGCGGACGCTGCAGCGCAGCGCAGATGCGTACGTTCTCGAGCACTGCATCGGGAAGACTAAAGTCGATCGCTACATCAAACGACGCGTCTGTTGCCTCAGTCAACGGTCGATCGAGATCGAAGATTGCGACCACTTCACAACCATGTGCGGGAGCAAGAGCCTCAAGCTCCTTACCCATGGCACCATATCCGATCAACGCGATACGTGTCATGCGTGTGCTCCTTGTGGTGACGTGACGGTTACAACGCCATCAATTACAGAACAGATTGTTGCCGAAGGAAATGCCGACACAAAATTTTTGCTGTGTGTCGAGATGATCATCGACATGCCCTCGTGATGACGAGCGAGGAGCATCTGTGCTACCTGTGCACTTGTTGCATCATCGAGCGTACCCGTGGGTTCGTCGGCGATAAGCACGTCGGGCTTCGACGATAGCGCGCGTGCAAGCGCAACGAGGTGTCGCTCGCCCCCTGACAGTTGATGCGGGTACTTGTTGCGGACGTAGCTGATGTTGAGATCGGCTAACAGATCCAAACATGCGCGTTGTGCTTCGTCCTTCGACACACCGCGCACGGCATAGGGCATCAGCACATTGTCGAACACGGTATAGTCCGATACGAGCAAGCAGCTCTGCTGCACAATTCCCATGCGGAGGCGCATGTCGCGTCGCTGTGATGACTTCATGGACGATGTACGGACGCCATCAACCGTAACGCTTCCGCTTGTTGGAAGCAGGTCGGCATATAGCAGGCGCAGCAACGTCGTCTTGCCGGCACCCGTTGGACCCGTGCATAGCGTGATCGTCCCCGGCGTAATTGTCAGAGACGCATCGTGAAGTGTTGGTATGCCATCGTATGCAACGGCGGCGTGTGATACTTCAATGTGCATGCAGCAAAGTTACTTCGCACTTCCCATCAACACCGCAATGGGTCGCGTGGCAGGGACGGATTCGAGTAGTGCTTTCACGACCGACATAATCGGGATCGAGAGGATCATTCCCACAACGCCCCACATCCAGCCCCAGAAAATCAACGCAAACAGCACCACTACTGGACTCAACTCGAGCGTATCACCCATGACCTTTGGCTCGATGACATTTCCAATAAGATTCTGCACAACGATGAGGATGATCATCAGGACAGCAACCTGCTGCACATCGTTCGTCTGCAGCAGAAACACCAGGCCCGGCAAGAGTGTTGTGATTACCGATCCAATGTTCGGAATGTAATGGAACAAGAACGTCAACAGTCCGATCAGCGGCGCAAAGTCAACACCAAAGAGCTCCAGAATGCCCCATGTCACCAGACCGTTGATTAGGTTGAAGAGGGTTTTCACTTGGAGGTACTTCAGCACACGGGAGTTCAGCGTGCGAAACATCAACAGTGCCGGTGAATCACCATTACCCGGAAATGCCTCGGCGATCTTCTTGGGGAAGGCATCACCAGCGCTAAGCATAAACACGAGATAGAGCAGCACCATCACGCCATCGCTCAGCAGCGTTAGCAGCGTGTAGACTTGCGATGTAGCAATGCCGGTGACCGATTCGGGTGTGATGAGCTTCTCGAAGCGGAATGTGCCGCGCTGTCCCATGCTGCGCAGCACCGAACCCAGCGTTCGCTCGAAGTTGGTTAGTACCTGTTTGAGCTGAACAGTGTAAAAGTCCTGTTTATCCGTAAACGAGTCGATCCCCAACGCAACGATCGTGTACACGCCCCACAGCGCTCCGGCGGTGATCGCCAGCACAACAAGCAAGGTGATGACGGTCGGTATGCCTTTTGACCGCAAGAGACGGACAAGGGGCTTGTAGAGAATCGACAGGAACCCAGCTAGGACAAAGGGGATGAGAATCCCGCGAAGCTCGTGCATCGCCACGCCTGTGGCGATTACGGCTAGCAGTGCCGTTGCGATGGCCGTAACACGTTGTGAAGGGGTAGCAGTGACCATGCGAGCAATATATATAGTTTTGCACGCCATCAACGGAGACATCAATGCAACGCGGTCCAATATCCCAGTTCATCGAACACAACTACCGACACTTCAATGCTGCAGCGCTAGTCGATGCAGCCAAGGGGTACGAAACGCATCTTGCCGAAGGCGGTAAGATGATGATTACGCTTGCTGGTGCGATGAGTACCGCCGAGCTCGGTATCTCTCTGGCGGAAATGATCCGTCAGGACAAGGTGCAGATCATCTCGTGCACGGGTGCGAACCTCGAAGAGGACATTATGAACTTGGTGGCGCACTCGCACTATCGTCGGGTGCCGAACTACCGCGACCTTTCGCCGCAGGACGAGTGGGAGCTGCTTGAAGGGGGCTTCAACCGCGTCACAGATACGTGCATTCCAGAAGAAGAAGCGTTCCGTCGCATTCAAAAGCACATCGTGAAGCAATGGAAGGCCGCCGAAGATGCAGGCGAGCGCTACTTCCCGCACGAGTACATGTACAAGATGCTGCTCAGCGGCGAGATGGAGCAGTACTACGAGATCGACCCGAAGAACTCGTGGATGATTGCAGCAGCAGAGAAGAATCTACCGATCGTGTGTCCAGGCTGGGAAGACTCCACGATGGGCAACATCTTCGCATCGTACTGCATTAAGGGCGAGCTCACATCGACAACGATGAAGAGCGGTATCGACTACATGGTCTGGCTTACAGACTGGTACCGTGCGAACTCGTCAGGCAAGGGCGTTGGCTTCTTCCAAATCGGTGGCGGTATTGCCGGTGATTTCCCGATCTGCGTTGTGCCGATGATGTACCAAGATCTCGAGTGGCACGATGTGCCGTTCTGGTCGTACTTCTGTCAGATTTCCGACAGCACAACATCGTATGGCTCGTATTCAGGAGCTGTCCCGAACGAAAAGATCACCTGGGGTAAGCTCGACATCACTACGCCGAAGTTCATCATCGAGTCGGACGCAACGATCGTTGCTCCACTCATCTTTGCGTGGCTGCTGCGCCAGTAATCAGCGCGTTACCACAAAGCGTACAGACGTGTTTGCGCCCGACACCACATAGGTGCCGGATGGCAGAGCGCCGAGCATTACACGTGATGTGTTGAAACGTGAGCGCACATTTGCAATGTGTTTGCCGCCGACCGTGTAGATGCTGTAGAGTGTGTCTTCTTGTACTCCACGCAATGTAAGGTAAGGGGCTTGCCACGACGCCGTAAGTGGGGATTCCTCCGCACCGGTCGAGATGCTTGCTTCTTGATCGCCAAGGATAACGTCGGTATACACCGGTAAATGATCGGATGCACACTTGAGTGCCTGTGCAAGTTCAGCCGAGACCTTGGTGTTGACGGGATCGTCGATCGATTTGTTAAAGCGCTGCTGTCCGTCGTTGCCGAACACGGTATATGAGTTACTGACGAGTCGTGGTGAAAGCTCAGCACTCAGGAAGATGTAGTCGAAGCGATCGTCTATCCCGCCATCAACACCGCCACCACATCCCGAAACATTGGTGAGACGCGTGGATTGCGTGTAGATGCTGGCAAACTCTGCAGTATTGCGACGCCAGTTTGATCCTACTGGGTCGACGAACTTCCGTGGTGCAGTTGGACCGGTCAACGCTGTGTAGGCAGCCTCTGACGTACCATAGATGTTGAAGTCACCGGCAATCATCACGTTGCGCTGCGTAGTAAGTCTGCTGAGCAATGCCGACATTTCCCGTCCGCGCTGCGCTGCATCAGCTGAGCTACTGGATGCCTTCAAGTGTACCGAATACACCACGAGCGTGTCCGCGATTGTGTTGTCGTGCGGACGCAGCGCGAGTGTTACCTCGAGGATGTTGCGAAGCTCTGTTGGTATCACTCGTGTACCAACAAGATCGAACTTCGACTGATCATAGAACACCAAGTGATCGGAATCAGGTCCGTCGATGAATGGCGTGGATGCGTACGTGCCCCATGTCAAGACATCTGTGACGAACATTGGTATCGTGGAGCCATCGATGACTTCCTGGCATACCACCACATGAGGACGTATCGTTTCGAGAATGCGTCGGAACTGCGGAAGACGTCCGTCTTCGTTCGCTTGTGAGAATTTGAGCAGGTTATAGGTGCACACACGGACGGTGTCTGCTGCACGGGAGGTGGTCCCCCAGAGCATGCTCACGAGGGCAAGGGTTGCGACTGTACGGATCATGCTGCTAAACTACGCAGCTCCGCAATTCGCTGCTCAAACTCCACACCCGTTGGCACAACGGCGGTGATCGTCTCACTCGCGGCGGCGATGTCTTCGACCGTAATCACGATACGACGTCCATCACGCATGCGCAGGTCGATACCGGTCTTGCCGCGCCATACGTAGCCGGTTGTCTTCGAGAAGTTCCAACGGATGCCCCAGCCGCCGAACTCTCCAAACGGACTCACAGGGCGGACGATGACGCGTTCTACATCGCCCCATGCGAATGTTCGCGGTTTTCGATGAAATGGTGCGAACCGGACCTGCACGCCCTGCCCGTCAATGGTGATGTGCAACGTCGAACGCCACATCACAACCCACAAGGACCCGAAGATTGCAACGTGGAGAGCGACTGGAAGAAGGTCCTGCATCGCGAACGATACCTGACCATCCACCGCAAGGAGTACCGCTGTGAATATGATGAAGGCAAGACTGAATCCGCCGGCGCCCAGCATTACCCAGTTCATGATGCGCGGTGCGCGTTGATGTTCCGAGAACGTCATGGACGCTAATTTGCACAATGAAATCTCCTCGTGATGTGTTGCGGTTCTGGATTCCGCTGAGTCTGACATGGATGATGATGTCCATTGAAGGACCAATCCTGACCTCTGCCATCGCTCGACTGCCGTTTGACGTGATCAATCTTGCTGCCTATGGTGTGGCCTTTGCGATCGCCATGCTGATCGAATCGCCCGTCATTCAGCTACTGTCGACGTCCGTGGCGCTCGCGCGCGATGTAGCGTCGATGACCATGCTCAAGCGCTTTACATGGCGTGTGAACATCGGTGTAACGATCGGCATGATCGTCGTAACGATTCCGCCGGTGTACGATTTGTTGATGCTCCACGTGTTCGATCTCCCGATCCCAGTCGAACAGGCTATGTATTGGGGCCTTGTGTGTCTGATCCCATGGCCGGGTGCGATCGGATATCGTCGCTTTTACCAAGGCATCATGATTCGTCAGGGATTCACCCGTCAGGTTGCCTATGGCACCGCGGTGCGGCTGGTAACGATTGTTGTCGTGGGTGTTGTTCTGTTGTGGATTGGTACGATTCCCGGCGTGATTCTCGGCACCGTAACCCTCTCAACGGCGGTAATCTTCGAGGCTATCGCCACACGGTACATGGCGCGTGAAGCACTCAAGGCGTACGCACATCAACCGGCGCCGAGCCAGCCCCCTGCCACGATGCGCGAGATCACACAGTTCTGGCTTCCTCTTGCCGCGACGTCCGCAATCGGCTTCATCGTAACCCCGATGCTGGCCATGTTCATGAGTCGCATGCCGAATGCTATCGAGTCCCTCGCTGTGTTACCCGTCGTGGATTCATTCGTGTTCTTTTTCCGAAGCTTCGGGTTTTCGTACCAAGAGGTGGGCGTGGCGCTCATCGGACAGCGGTTTGAGGGGTATGCGGTGGTGCGCCGCGTAGGCGTGTGGATCATGCTTGCAACGACGGCGTCGCTTGTAGCGATCGCGTTTACGCCGCTTCTGGGTGTGCTGTATGAGGTCGCCTACGGACTAAATCCCATGCTCACAGGGTTTGCCATGTCCCCAACAATGGTGCTCATCATCCTGCCGAGCATTGCCGTTGCATACTCTCTGCACCGGTCGGTGTTGATCTCGGCACGACAAAACGTCAAGGTTGCGATCTCGACGATCCTCGAAGTGTCGGGCATTGCCGTAGTGATGACCATCCTGGTGATGACGACTACCATGCAGGGGGCGATGGCAGCCGCCGTGGCGATGGCCGTGGGCCGTGTGGGATCGACGCTGTATCTGTGGGTGACGGCCCGCAAAGCCCTGCGTTCGGAGCCGTCCGTTCGGTATCTTTGACGCGTATGACTCCACTCCTAGAGGTTCGCAACCTCGTTACCGAATTCCGCTCCGACGTGTACAACGTCAAGGCGGTCAACGACGTATCGTTCACGGTCCATAAGGGCCGTACACTCGGCATTGTTGGCGAGTCCGGATCGGGCAAGTCTGTGACAAGTCTGAGCGTGATGCGTCTGATCCAAACACCTCCGGGGAAGATCACCGGCGGACAGGCCCTGTTCCATGAACAGGATGGGTCGGTGACAGACCTCCTGACGCTCTCCGAAGACAAGATGCGGTCGTATCGCGGCAACAAGATCGCAATGATCTTTCAAGAGCCGATGACGTCGCTCAACCCTGTGTTTACATGCGGTGACCAGATCATCGAAGCGATTCGCCTGCATCAGCAGGTGAGCAAGGATGAAGCACGTTCGCGTGCGCTGCAGCTCCTCAACGAAGTGAAGCTGCCTCGTCCAGAACAGATGATGACGTCGTACCCGCACCAACTGTCGGGTGGACAGAAGCAGCGCGTGATGATTGCAATGGCGATGTCGTGTAATCCTGCATTGTTGATTGCCGATGAGCCAACGACAGCACTCGACGTAACAGTACAAGCGACGATCCTTGATCTGATGCGCGGTCTGCAGAAGCGACATGATATGTCGATGATGTTCATCACGCACGATCTTGGTGTGATTGCAGAGATTGCCGACGACGTGATCGTGATGTACAAGGGGAAGATCGTTGAAGCAGGCCCCGTGCTGCAGATCTTCGAAGACCCACAGCATCCGTACACAAAGGGCCTCCTGGCCTGCCGTCCACGACTAGACACGAAGTTGAAGGTGCTCCCAACGGTACGCGACTTCATGGAAGAAACTGAGTCGGGCGAGATCACGATCAAGTCCAACGAGCGCGTCGATACACTCGTCCATGAGTTGTCGTTTAGCACAGAAGAGATTGCTGCACGCACAGCCGCGCTTGCAGCAACCAAGCCGCTCCTCGATGTACAGAACCTCGAAGTACACTTTCCAATTAAAACTGGTTTACTCGGCCGTACCACCGGACACGTTAAAGCCGTCGATGGAATTTCGTTCGACGTTAAGCCGGGCGAAACGCTTGGTCTCGTAGGCGAATCAGGTTGTGGTAAGACAACCACTGGACGTGCTATTCTGCGCTTGGTTGAGCCGACAGGGGGCTCGGTGCAGTTCGATGGACGTGATGTACGCGCACTTGGTTCGTCGGAACTCAAGAACCTTCGCAAGGACTTTCAGATCATCTTCCAAGATCCGTACTCGTCGCTGAATCCGCGACTGAGCGTTGGGAGCGCGATCATGGAGGTGCTCTCCGTTCACGGTATTGGAGCAAATGATGCAGAGCGTAAGGAGCATGTTCTCTACTTGCTCGACAAAGTCAATCTGCTGCCACGACACTTCTCGAATTATCCGCACGAATTCTCCGGCGGGCAACGTCAGCGTATCTGTATTGCACGCGCGTTGGCGCTTAAGCCGAAGCTCCTGATCTGTGACGAAAGCGTAAGCGCTCTCGACGTGTCGGTTCAGGCGCAAGTGCTGAACCTGCTTGTGAATCTGCGCGATGAGTTTAAGCTCACCTACATCTTCATTTCGCACGACTTGTCGGTGGTGAAGTTTATCAGCGATCGCATCGCCGTGATGAATGCCGGGAAGATTGTTGAGATGAACACGTCTCATGCGCTGTATGACAATCCACAGGATGCCTATACACAGCGATTGATCGATGCAATCCCAACGGGCACTCTTGACGTGATACGTCGTCGCATGCAGGAGCCACAGGCCTCATGATTGAGCTTCGTGGAATTCGTAAGGCGTTTGGAACAAAGGTTGTTCTCAATGGCGTCGATCTCGCTATTCCCAACGGAAAGACGACCTGCATTATTGGTCGATCTGGGTGTGGTAAGAGCGTGCTGCTGAAGCACATCGTTGGTCTGCTTACCGCCGATGCTGGCACCGTGAGCATCGACGGACAGGATGTTTCGCAGCTGTCGAAGAAGGAGTTGTTCTCGCTTCGTCGACGGATCGGATATGTCTTTCAGGGCGCAGCATTGTTCGACTCACTCACCGTGTATGAAAACGTGGTGATCGGATTGGTCGAACACGGTGAACGGGATGAAGACCTACTCCAAGCCGAGGGTCGACGTGTATTGAGCGCTGTCGGGCTTGTCCCTGATCCAGCCGTCGTGGGAACCGATGCATTCGAGCGGGAGTTTTCCATTCTCGCCTCGAAAAAGCCGAGCGATCTGTCAGGTGGCATGAAAAAACGCGTTGGTGTTGCACGAGCACTGGTCGGTAAACCGTCATACATCTTCTACGACGAGCCAACAACTGGTCTCGACCCTGTAACGTCGCAGCAGATCGATGATTTGCTAGGATATGTTGCGCAAACGCAAGGTGTTACGTCGGTGGTCATCACGCACGACATGTTCAGCGTGTATAACATCGCCGACTACGTCATCATGCTTGACGGTGGTCGTGTCCAGTTCGCTGGCACCGTCGCCGATTTACGGTCAACAACCGATCCGGTTGTGATCGAGTTCTTGGATCGCTTTGATCCAAAGATGTACATCAAGGTATAACGCTTGACCTACGTTCAATTTCATCGTTTGAGCTATACTCTGCCGCGTGTTCTTCTCGCACTCGTGTGTGCAGCTCTCCTATGCAGCTACGATGCGCTCGCACAGATGACCATGACGCCAGTGAGTATTCCTGGTGTTGGTTCACACGTTGACTACTCGAACTATCCGCAGCTCCGTGTGCGGTTCCGTGCAACGCGCGCCGGACAGCCGGTAACGCTTACATCGCGTGATGTGTTCGTGCTCGAAGTAAATCGCTACATCCGTATCGACTCGCTCACGCAGGAATCACCAGGTCTCTATACAGCGCGCTACGCAACGTCGTCATTTGGTGAAGCATCAACATCGACGATGTATGCGATATCAAACGGCGATGTTGGCTCAATCACGGTGCTCCTGAGTGGATTCACAGCAACTCGTGGTGCGAGTGTTGTTCTCCTCGACAGCACGTTTCGTCGCGTACCGTACTTCATCGATTACGGTGATGTTGCAGTGGGAACAGAAAAGCTTATCAAGCTCAACGTAAAGTCGATGGGCTCTACCAAGGATGATCGTGGTGTTGAGCGCAACGTTCGCATTGATACGATCAAGACCATGTCCTCGAACTTCCGCGTAGTGTGGAAGGGAACGTACGGCACAAAGCCACCGCCGACATCTATTGAGCCAGGGGGTGACTATCGTCTCGACCTGATCTGCTCTCCCAAGGCAACTGGTGCTGTGAGCGATGTGCTCACAGTTGTCTTCGAAGGCGGCTCAACGTTTAATGTGATGGTGTTTGCCAACACACCAACCTACAAGCCCACACCCGTGCTGCGCGTCCTTTCGCCGAATGGTGGCGAGAATGTCACGCCGTGTCAGGAGATTCCAATTCGTTGGAAGGGGGCAATTCCAGGCTTTTACTCGCACGTCGAGTTCAGCCCAGACAATGGCGCGACGTGGAATCTGATCGATTCGACAGCGGATTCGTCGATCGTGTGGAAGGTGCCTACCACGCTGACAACGCGAGCACGCATTCGTGTGTATCAAAAGCAGGGGGCGAGTGGTGCCCGCTGGCTGCGTGGCGAGCGCTCGCCGGCAGTGAACCTTGCGTTTAGTGCAGACGGACGCTATCTCGCGGTGAGTTATGAATCAGGCTTGATCCTCGAGTATGACGTAGTGTCGGGGAATGTCCTTTCGACCTATGTCGCAGAAGGTGCCATTGCACCAGCAACAAAGATCAGTCGATTGACCTATCTCGGTACGACACGCAACATTGCTGCCGTGCTCGATCGTGCAGAGCCACAACGTGATCAACTGCAGATATTCAACGTTGGTAGTGCGACACCGGTTGCACGAGCAAACGTAGAAATGCCAAACGTGATTGAGGTTGGGTCTACCATACCGGGCGATCGCGTTGTAGTCGTCGGTGCTCCTGCGGGACGCGTGCGCTACTACGACGCAGTAACACTTGCGGAAGATCAGCCGATCACGCTCACTGCGCCATCATCAGCCGCAACGTTTGCCGATGGTGTGTTGACGGTTGCGCAGATCGATGGAGATGTGGTCCGATATTCGACGACGACGCGTGCAGAGATCTCACGCTACAAGACAGATCTCGCTCGTTTTGCTGGCCCTGCTCCATTTACAGTGGCATCAACGTCGTCTGCTGGACTCATTGCTATTGGTGGTGAGGCAAATCTGGGTCCGGGTGGTCGTGCGCAGCCTGGCAGAGGAAACAGTCCGATGGAGCAGCGCACGCTGATCTACGACACGCAGCAAAACGCGCTGATCCGTGTTGCCTATCGTGAAGGTCTCAATACTGTTGGACTGACATTCAATCAGAGTGAGACGTTCTTGACGATGGGCTTTGAAGGACAGCCACAAATCCGTCAGTACGACATTGTAAACCGACAGATTGCTGGTCCGATTCTCGGCATGCCGGGTCATAGCAACATCCTCCGTGACATATCATATGGTCCGGATGGTTCAACGCTTGCTTCGTGTTCGAATGATCAAGTCGACAACGTATTGCTTCGACGGATCATCTCACCGGAAGAAGATCGCAGCGATACGACGTTCCAGATCGTTCCGCTCGATCTGAACATCACAGAGCTTTCTGTTGGTCGTCACTACATCGGAACACAAGTCGACACGGTAATCACTGCAACACTGTGCAACAAAGGAGTTGTACCTGCTGTGTTTACCTACGGCGAGCTCTTCCGAAAAGATTGGCTGACATTGCTCGATCCAATCGTCAACGACACCGTTCAGCCAGGCGCATGCTTGGATCTACGATTCCGTGCAGTACCACTCGATACGGGGCGACTCGTCGACACGCTTGAGATCCAAGCATGCGAAGCACGCTATCGCATTCCGTTCTTCATCACAAGTGTTGATCGCTCGCTGACCACATCAGGTGATGGCACAGATTTCGGAAACGTCTGCGTTGCAGATACTGGACGCCGCATCATAGCACTTGTGCGTAATGACGATCCAATTCCAGTCGTCATCGATGGCATCACCATGCGGAAGGGCACGCAAACCCAGTTCCGTATTCGTGGTGTAACGCCGGGAACAACGCTTGCGCCGGGAGCAACACAACAGATCGAACTGCTCTTTATTCCGCGACGGTTGGGAAGTGATACCGACGAGGTGGTAATCACGTACGCAGGACAAGTGAGTGTGTCGCGCACGATTCGCGTGTTCGGATATGGTGCTGGTGCAGACATTGCTATAAGCCATCCAACGCTGGCCTTCATCCCCGAAGTCACCGAACGCACAGTAACGCTCGGCAATCGCTCAGCGAATGCCGTCACCCTTAACGCTGTGTCGCTGCCAAGCGGTGCGCCGTTTGTCTTACTTACACCACTGCCGCTGACAATTCCTGCGGGTGATTCGGTGCAACTGCGCGTGCAGTATACAGGTGGAGCGATTCGTCCGAATGATCGCATGGACTTCGCCTTTGTGCCATGTGCCTCGTCAGTTGGGATACGCCTTGCCGCATACACAGGAAGCGCTGTTGTACGCGCACCGCGTGTAACGGCAGACCCTCGTGGGTTGGTTGCACTTCAGATTCGCGCGACTCTTGGCGAGAACGTTGTGTACAACGGTCTCCGTCCGTTTGAAGGTGTGATCACAGTGAACCCGCGCTTGTTCATAGCGCAATCCATTGAGAGTCCAGCAGGTGCGGCAGAGATCGTGTCGCAAGAAATTGTGAACGATCGACGCATTATTCGTTTCCGCGTCAACGGCAACTACCTGCGCGATACGATCCTTGCAACGCTCACTGGTCCGGCCGGACTTGCCGAAGTTGATACATCGGCCCTTTCGTTTGATCCCACTGCGTCTGGCTTCGGCACTGCCGTAGGTATCCGCTATGAATCCGGTAAGCTCACGATCGTCGGACCTGATCCAACACGTCGGATTTTGCACCCAGCGCCATTCGTGCGTGTACGGGTGCTTCCGAACCCAACAGTTGATCGCGCTTCGCTTGAACTTGTGTCGGACGATCAACGTGAACTCGATGTGATTATCACAACGACGCAGGGTGATGTTGTGCACCAAGAGCACATTGCAATTCCCCACAGTGGAACGCATGAGCTTCCATTGCCTGTGCGTGGACTCAGTGCCGGGGTGTATACTGTTCGTGTGCGTTCTGGCGCGATCACGACATCTACTCAGATGGTGATCATCCGATGAAGCACATCTCTGCTCCTCTGCTTGCACTGCTCCTATGTTGCACAGTTACGCTTGCGCAGTCCGACACCACGCTGTTGCCATTTCGTCTCTTCGGTGGCGTCGAGGCTGGGCTCTCCCTCCACAGTGGATCGATGAGTCGCATCGGTACTGTGGTTGCCTGCTGTCCGGAGTTTACCTCAGGCAGTGGATTCTCGTTCGCGATCGGTGGTGGTATTGAAACTCCAGTTGGACTCCGCATTGGCGATGAAGATGTGTTCCTCGGCGCACGTGTGTCGTATCAAGGTCTGTCGGGATCGATGCAGGATGATGAGGTGATTGGCAACATCATCAGCGGACAATCAGTCACCGCTGGTATCTCACGACATGATTTATCGGTTGGATACGCAATCCTTGGAGTGTCACCGTACGTCTCGATTCCGTTGCCGATCAACATGCCACTTCGCGCACGTGTAGGATTCACCTCGGGCATTCCGCTCGGCGCAACGTTCGAACAGCTGGAATCGCTCGTCGATCCAACGCTCCCTGGCTTTTCCTACGAGAATGGTCAGCGTACTCGCAATGCCGGTAGTGGCGACATACCGAACCTATCCGGACTGTATGCAGCGCTCACCGTTGGTGTGCAGTACACATACACCATTTCACCTACGCTAGCACTTGTGCCCTCGCTGAGTTATCAGCATGCGTTGACGAACATCTCGACGACGACGAATTGGTCAGCTAGCGCGCTGCGTGCTGGCGTGGATGTACAGCTACGGATGCATAAAGCGTCGCCACCTCCTCCACCTCCACCACCTCCACCTCCACCTACTGCACCACCCGCACCGCGTATTGCGGAGCTCCGCTCGGATCTTCAGATTGAAGCGAAGCGAACGAATGGCGTTATCGATGTTGTTGGGTTCGAGAACACCGTATCAACAACGAGTTATGATGCGGCACCAGTGTTGTTTTTCCAAGCGGGAAGCACTGTACCAGTGGTCGATCCATCATCGTCGGTTGGCGCGTATCAACAGCGCGTGATCGAGGGTCTCCGCGCGTTTGCCGTTGCAAATCCATCGTCGCGCATTACCGTGATTGGTACGGCCGTGACAGATGAACCTCCGCAGCTCGCACGTGAGCGTGTAACGTGGGCTGTCGCCCAGCTTGGCCTTGATGCAATGTCTCGTATCGAAGTTCGCACAGAGGTGCGCGGTGGATATGAGTATCCACAACTCGCTGATGAGCAACGCTCGGTTCGGTTCCTTGTTGATCGTCAGCCACGCGTGATTCCAGTGGTACAGCGCGATACGATGCGCCGCGCACGTGAGGTGTCGATTCCAGTAACGCATATCCTTACCTGCGAGGCAGGTCCGTGCACATCAAGTGTGACTGCAACCTTGGGTGGACGGCGTGTTGAGGTGTCGGGGGACGGACCAGTGTATCGTGTGCTCATCCCAACAGCAACCGCTGCTGAAGGCACAGAGCCATTGCGCATTACATGCGAGGTGGTCGACACAACAGGTGCACGTCGCAGTTCAACAGCTTCCGCCAACATTCGCATTACGGCGACCACGCAAGAACAACCTGTTGTTCGCATTCAACCATCGTACTTCGCAGACGAAACAATCGTGCTGGGGTACTGTGAGTTTGACGGCGATAACTTCGCAACAACCAACCCAGATGGCATTCGCCGCGTGCGCGAGGCCATTACGGCAGGCAAGCGTGTAACGCTGATCGCCAGCTGTGATGAGCTGGGCGATGCGGAATACAACGACGCTCTTATGGAGCGTCGAGCACGTGCTGCGATTCAACTTCTCAATGTGCGTCCAGCGGATGTAACAGTGCTTCGTCAAGCATCAACCGATGCATCGAATGCGACACCTATGCAGCGCATTGCAAATCGCAGTGTGCGTGCAGTGATTAAGTGAGGAATCATGCTAACGCGTGCAGACTTTCTCCTGCGTGATGACATTATCTTTCTGAACCACGGATCATTTGGTGCATGCCCTCGAGTAATCCTCGAGGAACAGCGTCGGTGGATTGAACGTCTCGAAGCACAACCGGTGCTCTATTTCCGTGAGTCGATCGCAAACCTTATGCATGCACGCAATGCGCTCGCTGCATATGTGGGCGCAGCGGGGAAGGACCTTGTCTACGTTACGAACAGCACATATGGTGTAAACGTCACTGCACATGCGTTGTCGCATGTGTTGTCAGACGGTGATGAAATCTGCACCACGGATCACGAGTATGGCGCATGCGATCGCGCGTGGGAACAATACTGCGTTAGCAAGGGTGTGCGGTACGTCCGCGCCGAGATACCGATGCCAGCCCCCTCGCTTGAGGAGATGACGGAGATCATCTGGCAGCAGGTCACGCCGAAGACAAAGGTGTTGTTTCTCAGCCATATCACGTCGCCGACCGGACTGCGTCTTCCTGTGGAAGCATTGTGTGCTCGAGCACGCGAAGCGGGAATCATTTCCGTAATCGACGGATCGCACACGCCGGGACATGTGCCATTGGATCTATCAACGCTCCAAGCGGATGTCTTCACTGCGAACTGTCACAAGTGGATGTGTACGCCAAAGGGAAGCGCGTTCCTGTGGGTTGCGCCCCATTTGCAGGAGACCATCATTCCGCTTGTGGTGAGTTGGGGTGCGCGTAATCCTGTCGCGGGCGATGGCCCCTTGAACATTGAGCACGAGTTCATCGGAACGCGTGATTATAGTCCGTTCCTATCTGTGCCATTTGCGATTGAGCTTATGGCGCAGCAACCATGGGATCGTGCGCAAGAGCATGGACGCTCACTCGCGCTGTATGCGCACGATGCGCTCGTTGCACTTCCGGGTGTGCAGCCGATGCATGCAGGTGGACACGACACGCTGCTCCAGATGGCAACAGTGATACTTCCCTCGCATATCGATACTGATCACATGAAGCAGTGGCTCTATAATGAACGAGCCATCGAGGTGGTAGTCCATCGATGGCTCAACGTTCCAATACTTCGTTGCAGTGCCCACCTTCATACCACGCGCGAGGATATTGAAGCGCTGGTAAAGGCGGTTGAAGCATACCTTACAGATTCTTCTCTTCGCGAATCTTCTTGATAAACTGCTCCATGAACACCAGGGAGTCTGGTAGGTTCAAGCTTAGTTGTGCACCACCATTGAGTTCGAGATCTACGTAGATCTCGTTGTCCTGGTACTTGTATGTCACTCGAATGTCGTGAATGTCGGCAAGAGGGACTGCGTGCTTACCAAAATGGAATATTGTCATACTGGCCTCTCCTTCGCGTAACAGGTGAAACAATCAACTGTTCGAAACTACAGTGAGGTCCACGCGTCAATTCATGACTTTTGTCAGGTTTTCGCGTCAGATTGTTCCGAACAGTCGATCGCCGGCGTCGCCCAGACCCGGCATGATATAGCCGTGGTCGTTGAGTTGACGATCAAGCGCGGCACAGACGAGGAGAACGTCGGGGTGATCCTCGGTGATCGTGGCAACGCCTTCAGGCGAAGCAATGAGACATGTGGCGATGATGCAGCGATGTGGTACCTGCTTCAGCAACGCAATCGTTGCCGACATGCTGCCGCCGGTGGCAAGCATCGGGTCGATGACGATGAATGTGGTGTCTGCGTCCGACGGAGGAAGATTGCGATAGTATTCGTGTGGCTCAAGCGTCGACTCATCGCGCTTCAGACCGATGAATCCCACCGATGCTTCCGGACACAGCGCAATGAACGGGTCGAGCAAACCCAAGCCTGCACGCAGGATTGGCACAATCACCACGCCGCCGCGAATCACAGAGCATGTCGTGGTTTCCATTGGCGTCGTGACTTCCACGTCACGTGACGGCAGGTGCTTCGACGCCTCAACGGCCAAATGCATACCGATCCTATTCACGGCGCTACGAAACACATCGATCGGAGTGTTCTTCGAACGAATCGTTGCAAGATCCGTTGAGAGTGCTGTGCCGGAGAGGATGATGGCCATGGGGCTAGAATTTCGGGAAGAACATGATCGACAAGCGTGGGATCGAGTAGATCGTTGTCACATCTGCCTTGTCGACTGATACCTGCGATGGATTCGTTGGGTTGTAGTGCAAGAAGACGCCTGGGCGGTTCGGATCTTCGGAGATGTACGTTTGATCTTCACCGGCGATCACAGGGTAGCTGTTGATGATCGCATCACGCTGTGTGCCGAACATGAAGTTGAAGCGCACGTTGACCATTGGATAGAACAACCCGATTGATGTTGGGATGTTGACGCCAAGGCCGATACCGACGTTCATGCCCATTTGTACGTTCGAGACACGGCCATCCGATTGCGTGGCGTATGTCGCGCCAATCTGCGGAACGAAGTTGACCTTGTTGTATGGGTTGAGGGAATAGAGCATCGTGCCTTCGATGATCCCCGTTTCGATCGGTGCGAGACCGTACAATTCACGGTCGCCGACATTCTTCGTGTAGATGAACGTACCCTCGACGGCAATGCGCGTTGTGAGTTGATACATCAGTGTACCACCAAAGCTCGCAAGACCATCGTACGAGAAAGATCGCGATGGACCTGCTTCCTGTTCGTACGTCGTCCAGCGTTGGGGGGTTGTTGTGCCCTGAATCGCACGGAAGTAGCGCTGACGGTATGTCTGCTGTTCCACGACTGTGTTCGAACCAAGAGTTACACCGATACCGATGGAGCGTGGCTTGACATACTTGGCCCAACCGATTGAATCCAGCTCATAGTTCTCGAGCGCGATCTCAAGGTCGATGTCGTTCTCGTAATCGTCTTCATTTGGACGAGTAGGTTGGGCAGTAGTCGCGATCGTACAGAGAACAACAGCAGTCATCAGGCCAAAGAAGCGTCGTGCTGTTGCTGTTGTTGTGGCGATGATCTCTGACAGTGGCATACCTTTAATCTCCGCAAGTTTCTCCGCGACAAGGCGGACGTAAGAAGGCTCGTTTCGTGTGCCGCGATGTGGAACAGGCGTCATGTATGGTGCGTCCGTTTCGATCATCACACGGTCGAGCGGTACACGAAGCAGAACGTCGTTCAGTGTAGACTTCTTAAAGGTGATGTTGCCTGTGAACGACACGTGGAGTCCGAGGTCAATTGCGTGGTCGAGCACGGAAACATCACTTGAAAAACAGTGGAGCACACCTCGTAGTGAGCCATCCTGTTCCTCTTGAAGAATCTGCATCACGTCGCTATCCGACTCGCGATTGTGCACGATAATGGGCAGGTTGTGCGCCTTCGCGATCCGGATTTGCTCACGAAAGTACAACTTCTGCACGTCGGGCGGACAGAAGTCGTAGTAGTAGTCGAGTCCGATTTCGCCGATGGCAACAACCTTCGGCTCGGTGCACTGTGCCGCTATCTCATCGAGATCGCTCTGCGTCATATCGCCCGCGTGATGCGGATGAATCCCAACGCCACGGTAGAGATCATGGTGCGCATCAACGACTGCCTTGAGGTGTGCACGACGGGAACGCTCGATGTCTGGGACGATGATTGCCGTCACACCCGCAGCGCGTGCGCGCTCGAGCATCGCGTCGCGATCTTCATCGAACGCCTTCACATCGATATGTGCATGCGTATCGATCACGCGCCGAGCTCCGCGAGATCCTTGATGATGGCATCGACGTGACCAGGCACTTTGACCTTTTCGTAGGTCTTAGCAATCACACCTTTTGGGTCGATGATGTACGTTGTGCGCTCAACACCCATGTATTTGCGACCGTACATCGACTTTTCCTTCCACGTATCGAAGGCCTCGCAGAACGTGTGATCTTCATCCGACACGAGAGGGAAGTTGAGGTCGAACTTCGTGATGAACTTCTCATGTGAAGCAACACTGTCGGGGCTCACACCCACAACACGCACCCCAAGCTTTGTGAGACGCTTCATCGAATCACGGAAGTCGCATGCTTCGGCGGTACAGCCCGACGTTGCATCCTTCGGATAGAAGTACAAGACAGTCCACGCCCCCTTGCATTCCTTCGTTGAGAACGTGCCGTTACCATTGGTCGCCCCCGATACCAGAGGTGCCTTTGTTCCTTCTGCGAGTGCCATACTATTACTTCCCGGGCGCTGTTGCCCTACGTGCCTTAAACAAGTCAATCAGCGTGTGCTCGATTGGCAGCAGATCCTCTGACTGCGCAGACGCTAACATTCCTTCCGTTGTTGGAGTTGCATCGGTTGATGCCTGTGCGGCAGCGCGCTCTGCCGTGCGCTCTGCAGTGCGAGGCTCGATGAGCTGCACACCTACAGGCGTGTTGTACATCTCAGCCAGATGCGTCTTCAGCGCTGCGATCTTATCGACAAGGCGGTGATGAATGATCTCTGCGTGAGGACGCAGCACGATACCAACATCTGTGAAGTCGACAGTGAGCATCTGTTGCTTGACCGAGGCCTTTACAAAGATGAGATGCTCGGGCAGTGACTCCAGCACATCATTCCATCGACGCGCAAGGTTGCCTGCTGTGAGTGAGCTCACGGGATTCGTTTGCGCACGCACGATGACCGGACTTCCAACACGAATGGGTTGGGGAATCGCAGCAACACCACCAACAATCCGCTGTGAGGATGTTGATGGAATCTGCGGTGCAGCAGACGCTGCACGTTGCTGTGCTGGTGCCGCATTGAGCATGGCAAGGACCTTGCCGAGATCAACCGATGAATCCATTGCAGCCACCTGGACGAGTGTGAATTCGAATCGCACGCGCGGCTGTGGTGGATTTTGACGGAGTACTGCCTCGCCCTGTGAGAGCAACGTCATGATGCGCAGTGCATCTTCTTTCGTGAACAATGCGGCTTCTTCGCGATAGCGCGTGAGATGCTCTGCAGATGCTTCGATGAGATCCGTGCCGTTGGTTGTGATCACGGTGAGGATGTTGCGGAAGTGCTCGAGTAATCCGATCAGACACTCTTGCAGATCGTAGCCGCGATCAATCACTTGGCGCGCCAACGTGAACATCGCCGGAATATCGTGCGTCCGCGCAGCAGTGCTAAGCGCAAAGAAGAAGTCGACGTCGATCAGGTGCAACGCTGCACTCACATCACTGATGGTGATAGACGCACCGCAGAACGACACGACCTGATCGAAGATCGACTGTGAGTCGCGCATCGATCCGTCGGCCTTCTTGGCAATGGCGACAAGTGATGCGTCGTCGATCGTGATCTTCTCGGCTGTAGCGATGTGTCGCAGGTGCGACGTGATCGTGTCGATCTCCATACGACGGAAATCAAACCGCTGACAGCGGCTTAGGATCGTCGCAGGAACCTTGTGAATTTCAGTCGTAGCGAACACGAAGATCAAGTGCGGAGGGGGCTCCTCCAGCGTTTTCAGCAACGCATTGAACGCCGCGGTCGAGAGCATGTGTACTTCGTCGATGATGTACATCTTGTAGCGACCCGACATCGGGGCGTACTTGGCGTTATCGCGAAGCTTGCGAACATCGTCCACCGAGTTGTTCGACGCACCGTCGATCTCGATGATGTCCACGCTGCGTCCCTCGAGCATATCTGAGCACGAGGGACACTGGTTGCATGGCTCAAGGTCTGTGCTATTGGTGCAATTCAGCGCTCGCGCGAGAATGCGTGCGCACGTGGTCTTCCCCACACCACGCGGCCCCGTAAACACATAGGCATGATGAATCCGCCCCTTACCGATGGCATTTTTGAGCGTCGTCGTAATATGCTCTTGTCCAACCACATCCGAAAATCGAAGTGGTCGCCATTTTCGAGCTGTGACGATGTAACGTTGTTCTTCTGACATAGTCTTGCGTGTACTGAACCTCAAACTGCGAAAACCCTCTGCCATGGGCAAACTCAACACCCTTCGAATTGTCCACCTTCTATGCACGCTCGTCCTTCTTTCAGGGGGCGCGCATGCCACCGATGATGTTGTTTCGGTGCGCATTGGACGATCGACGTTCGATGTGCGTGCGTCACACATGTACGTGCGGATGCGCTCTGCGCGTACCCGCGACGAGGCGCAACAGCTCTTGCCAGCACGGTACTTTGTTTCCGAACCGCTGCTTGACGCCGCGCGATCGGTACACTTTTCGTCATCCGCACAACGTCGCGCTCCGCAACCAACCGATCCAACGAAGCAGTTGCTGTGGTCGAGCGAGGAGCAGCTTACACGCACATTTGCTGTGGAGATTCGTGGGATTACACCCCTTGCTGCCGTGCGTGAGCTTGCAACCAAGCTACGCGAGCACGTTGAACTTGCGGAACCGTGGTATGTAATGGAGCCGCATGCAGTGAAGCGCGTGCAACCAAATGATCCGATGCAGAACGAGCAGCAGTATCTGGCAACGATTTCTGCCCTTGCTGGGTGGGAGGCATTTAGCGGTGACACATCTGTGGTGATTGGGATTACAGACAACGGTGTGAGTCAGACACACGAGGATCTGCGTGGCAACATCGCCCGCAACTGGAAAGAGATCCCGGGTAATGAAATCGACGACGATGGTAATGGTTATGTCGATGATGCGTTTGGGTACAACTTCGCAAGTGCCGCAGATGGGACGCTTCCTGGTGAGACGACGAATAACGCGGCTGATGGACACGGAACGAAGGTTTCAGGACTTGCCGCTGCTGCTGCGAATAACGGAGTCGGCATCACAGGTGTTGGATATCGCTCGCGCTTTTTCCCGATGAAGGTGTCAGCGAATGGGTCATCGTCGATCATCTTCGGATATCAGGCGCTGATCTATGCTGCGCAGCGCAAGTTCAGCGTCGTGAACACAAGCTGGGGTGTCGTCAAGCCGTTTTCAGCAATTGATCAATCGGTGATTGACTACTGTCGCGCGAATAATGTGCTCGTTGTTGCCTCAGCTGGTAACCATGGCTCTGGCGCTAGTGGAGATGGGTGGCGCTACATCAACTATCCGTCAGGATACAATGGTGTGCTTGGTGTCGGCGAGACGGATAAGGATGATTACGTGCAATCATCATCCGGACTTGGTGGCAACGCGCAGGTGATGGCACCGGGCTCGCAGGCATTCACCACTGAAGCTGGTGGTGGTTACACAAACTTCAACGTCGAAGGCACATCCTTTGCGTCGCCGATTGTCGCAGGTGTCGCTGCACTTGTTCGTGGAAAGTACCCGTTACTTACACCGGAGCAGGTCGCAGGCGTGCTTCGTCGCACAGCTGATGACATATCGTCGAAGAACACCAACGTTATGTCGTACCTGCCGGGACGTGTCAACATGCAGCGCGCGCTGACAACTGATCCGATGAGTCTGGTATCGTGTCGGATTGCATCGACACGCATTGTTGATCCCCTCACATCAGGTACGACAGCGCGATATCGCTCTGGCGATTCAGTGTATGTGGTTCTGACAATTGCAAATGATCTTCGTGCGATTTCAGGTGGAACGGCTCGACTACGTGTAAGCGATGCATTGGGGTGGAGTGTCCGTATCGCGCAGGAGAGCGTACAGTTCGGAGCGATGACAACTGCCGGACAGCGTGACGTGTCGTTTACGTTGTATCTCGATCAACTCACGCTGGATCTGCCATGCATTCTCGCACTCGAGATTGAAGCTGATGGAGAGCAAGATCGTGGGTTTGTGTATCTCCAGCCGCCATCATCAATGACGACCTTCACAAATGGTGTAGTAGCAGTATCGATGGGCGACGATGGTGCTGTTGGCTATAGCTCGGTGCTTGATGCAAAGCAAGGCGATGGCTTTGGCTGGCTCCCTCGAGGGTTTCAGCTGATGTCACCGAGTGGATTCATCTTGACAGAAAACAACGCACGGTCAAGTACAGGCTATGCAGATATGTCGCCGTACCGTTCGGACTTCGCACCTTCGAAGGTGTTTGTCGATCCGCGCGTAAACGAAGGCGTAATGAATGATCCAGGTGCACTATCCCCGATTGGGATCGACATTCAGCAGACGGTGCGATTCCCCGATCCGCAGCAACCAATCGTGGTGATGAAGGTAAAGCTCACAAACACATCCGGTCAGGATCGTACTGCGGTTGGATCGGGATACTTCTTCGACTGGGACATCGGAAGTGATGCAGCCAACAACCGCGCACGACTTGCCCCGGAAGCGATACCAACGTCACTTACTGGAACTGGAAGTGCCGCTGAAGTATTCACACGCGAAGGCTTCGACGTGGCCATTTGCCATGCCGTCGTGTCGCAGTCTCCTGCGGGCACAGCGCAGTCGGCAACCTTCCCGTACGCAGCATTTGTCAATGATCAGGATGGATTCTCCGTGGCTGATCGTATTCGTATGCTCTCGAGTGGCACAACAGTACAGGCTGTAAATACTGGCGACCTCTGTAGTGTCATCGGTATGAACTACCCACTTCTGATGCCCGATGGAGCGACGTACGAGTACACCGTGGTCATCGCGCTCGGTGCTACTGCTGCTGAGGCAACATCACGCGTGCGAGATGTGTTGCCAATGGCCGTTTCGGTGCAGGAGGATCTCGAAATCACAGGTGTGCGGGTGTATCCGAACCCGGCACGCGATGTGGTCAGCGTTGCCACCGCAGAGCCGTTGACGTCGATCACAATCTTCGATGCAACAGGGCGTGCGGTATCGTATCATCGTGGTGATGGTACTCCATCACATGTTCTATCAACGGCAGATCTTCCTTCGGGTGTGTATGTACTATCGCTCCACACGACGTCTACGACAACAACATCGGTGCTCACCATCGTCCGTTGAGTTCCGTTGGTGTGCGTGTACGCTCATGATCGGGTTATTCCTGCTCGTGTGCGGTCTGCCGCTGCACGCACAACTCACCTTGCTACCTGCTGAACTGCCGCACCGTCCGGATCCTGTGATCGCTGGACGAGCCAAGGTGCGTCTGACGCCAGATGCAGCGATGAATGCTGATGCAGTCCTCAATGCACTTGGACTGCGTATTGAGCGCGCGGTGCTTCCGCGCGAGCAATCACTGCGATGGAGCACAACACAACAACGTCAGCCGCGCCCTTCGTCGCTGAATGAAGCACTCGAGGTCGAGGAACGCCTGTTACGCTCCTACGTTGTTGCCTGGGACGACCTGCGGATTACCCCAGAACGCATGGTGCAGCTCTTGGAAACAGGCTGCGGTCCGATCGAGTGCGCAGCACCATGGTGTGTGGCGCAACTCATGGGCGAACCCAACGATCCACAGCGCGACAGACAAGCGATGCTTGCTGTGATCAAGGTATTCGAAGCGTGGGATGTCGAGGATGGATCCGATACAATCGTGATCGGTATCAGCGACAGTGGACTCATGCAGCCGCATGAGGATCTTACTGATGCGATTGCAGCGCGACGTGGCGAGATTCCTGATAACGGGATTGATGATGACAACAACGGCTACGTTGATGATTACCGCGGATACAACTTCTGCGCAGAACTTGGCATGGGAACACCTGGCAACACGTGGCACCCAAACGACAGTCATGGCAGTGGTGTTGGTGGCATTGTTGGCGCAACTGTCAACAACTCCCTTGGCATTGCAGGCGTAGCCAATCAGTGCAAGATCTTTCCGCTACGTACCATGCCCGACAACATCCGTGGTATTGTGTACGGATACGAATCGCTCCTCTATTGCGCCGTCAACAACGTTGATGTGGTGAACTGCTCGTGGGGAAGTCAATCGCGTTCGTGCATCGACGCAGATGTGATTGCCTACACGATCGCGCGCGGAACAGCTGTTGTTGCGGCAGCTGGTAATCATGGATTGCCAACACCGTTCTTCCCAGCGAGCTATCGTGGGGTGCTGGGTGTGGGTGTTGTGAACTCTCGCGACGATGTCATCGCGATGTCAGGGCACGGTCCGACGGTTGATGTGATGGCACCCGGACATGATACGTGGACGACCGGCAACGACGGTGGGTACATGGGCTTCTGCTGCACGAGCGGCTCATCACCGATTGCTGCAGCGATCGTTGCGCTTGTACGATCAAGGCATCCTGAATTATCGCCGCTCGAAGCGTGCGCAGTTGTGCGTGAGTCAGTTGATCCATCTCCATGGTTCTATGTGCCTTCGACCATCGACACCATGCTCCTGCCACGCGGACGTGTGAATGCACTGCGTGCCGTTACTGCCGAGCCATCGTCGATTGTATCAGTGGTGTACGACACTGTGCATCTCAGTGCTGTGAGTGGTGCACAGCGCTGGGGCGTGGGCGATACGCTCAACGTGATGCCATGGGTGATCAATGTGATGGGACAATGGCAACTTGATCGCATGCGTGTTGTGGCGGTCGTGGGTGCATCGGCAAATGCAGTTGAACTACTCGACGATGACATTCCAGCTGGACTCCAGTTTATTCCGAACCAACGCACAGCATTGCCACAGTTTCGCATGCGCGTCACGCGTGCAACGGATGACATTGCGTATGCAATCGTCGATCTCTACGGACAGCGGATTGCGGGAGAGAGCGTCGTTCGTCGTATTGCCGTTCCACTCACCCCTGCGCCTGCATTTGTGACGCTTGCCAATGAGGATGTTCGCGTGAGTATCGGCGATCATGGACGGATCGGTAACACAGATCTCGAGCGCGGACAAGGCGATGGCTTCACCTACCGTCAGTGGTGTGGTCAGTTGTACGAAGGCGCACTTATGATTACCGCCAACGATCGTGTTGTTGATGGTGCTCGTGCGCTGCGTGGACATAACGATCACTTCACTGCAGTAAAGCCGTTCCTTGCGCCATTCCCTAAGCGTGCAGTGCTTACCGACGACAATGCGCCAGATAGTGTGCGTATCGGCGTTGAGGTGGAACTCAACGTATATCTCGATCCTGATGCCGCTGTGCTCGTGATCGACGCAGTGCTGACCAATACGAGCGACACGGCATTGCATAACTGCGGAATTGGATGGTTCTATGATTGGGACCTCGGTTCGCAACCGGCGAAGAACACCACATGGAGCGATGGGAGTGGATGCTGGGTTGCAAGTACAGACCCACTCAGTCCGGTGGTTGCACTCAACGTGTATTCATCAGTCTCGGATGGAGTGCCGGTATTGAACAGTATCGACAACACGACTACGTACAATGGGTTTTCGCAGGCACGCAAGCAGTGGCTGCTCACTAGCCCCGTGCCCGTCACGTATGACGGTGTCAACGACATAGCGGCAATTGTTGGTATGCGCTATACCAATCCCATCCCGCCTGGCCATCGACGTATGTTCCGACACGTGATCGTCATGGATACATCCACGCTAGGTGTGATTACGTTACGGAATAGAGGCTACCCCACTGATCCTGCAGACAGTGTGTTCGCCGGAGAGCCGGGCACACCGTTCCCGGTACCGGCGAATGACTACATCTACATTCCGTCGGGTTCGATCACCGTTTCGCCTGCAACATTCGCTGTGTACGACGCACAAGGGCGTCGGGTGGATGAAGTGACCTTTGAGACGGTAGCTGGTGGACAGATCCTCGTCGTCCTCAACGTCAGTCGACTACCAGCAGGCGTGTATTACGTGTACTCTGTCAGCAGCCTCACGCCGCGGAATGGAGTCGTCGGTCGAGCATGGCCCATCGTGATTACCCGCTGATCCATCGTGTGACGTATCTTGTCGGTCATGGATCTCGTTCTCACATCAATAGCTGATGGTATTGGCACGATCGTCATGAACCGTGCTGACAAACGCAATGCGCTCAGTGCCGAGATGGTATCGGAACTACATCAGGCATTTGTAGCCATGGGTGCAGACCCCGACGTGCGCGTAGTCGTGCTCCGTGGGGAGGGTCCGGCCTTCTGCGCCGGTGCCGATCTCGCCTATCTGCAGCAGATCAGCCAGAACTCACCACTCGAGAATCTCGCCGACTCGACCGACCTCAAGGACATGTTTCAATCGATCGTCGGGTGTTCCAAACCCGTCGTCGGCATGGTCCATGGTGCGGCAATTGCCGGTGGATGCGGGCTTGCCACCGTGTGCGATATCGTTGTGGCTGGACGTGAGCGAGCGCTCTTTGGGTATTCCGAGGTGCGCATCGGGTTCATCCCCGCAATCGTGATGGTCTACCTCGTCCGCAAGATTGGCGACACACAGGCTCGGCGGTTGGTCTTAACAGCAGAGAACATCGGTGCGGACGAAGCCCAGCGTTTGGGACTCATCACGCACGTTGTGGATGATGCTGAACTTGAAGCAACGACGATGTCGATTGCCCGTGCGATGGCCGCCAACAGTCCATCAGCAATGGCCATGAGCAAGATGATGCTCGAGTCGGTACACAGTATGTCACTTGAAGCCGGATTGCACTACGCAACCGTTATGAACGCGCTTGCACGTCAAACCGATGACTGCAAAGCGGGGATCGCGAAGTTTCTTAACTCAGCAAAGGGATGATGACGTGGGAATGATTGCACGCATTCGCTCACTGGTGCTCATCGGAGCAGTAGGACTGGTTGCCACCGCAGCTATGGCTCAGCAAGCCAACCTCAATCTTGAAGGCACAATCCGTGACTCGGTCACTGGTAAGCCCCTTGGATGTAAGATGTTCATCTTTACTCCATCCGGCAAGCGTATCTCGATCTCGTCGAACAGCAAGGATGGTACGTACCTCCAGACGCTCTCCGAGGCTGGACCCCACAAGCTCGCCATCACGGGATACAACGTGTATCGCAAGGAAGTAACGGTCGAGATCCCAACTGCGCAGAAGTTCCGCATCATCAAGCAGGACATCAACGTGCGGGAAGTCGTCGAAGGCACCCAGGTTGGCGCAGTAACGAATGCATTTGATCGTAATGCTGCCACACTGACCTCTGCCGGCAAAGCTGTTGTTGATCAAATCAACGAGATGCTCCGCACAAACCAGGAGATGAACGTGGTGTTGAGCGTTGCGCCGGATGAAGACCAGTTGGGCAAACTCAAGGCGCAAGTCGATGCCGCCTACGCGAAGGAAGTCGACGCTTGGAAGAAGGCAACCAAAAAGCTCAAGAAGGGTCAGACAGCACCTCCTGAACCTGTTCGCGCCGCTGATCCAGCTGACCCCAACGGCGACCTTGTAGCCAAGCGTATCGCCGCACTCAAGGAGCTTACGAAGGGTGTTAAGATGGGCGACGTACGTATTTCCTTCGTCGCTGCTCCACTCCCTGCGCCAGCTGCACCAGTAGCCGAAGCTGCGCCAGTGGTGGATACGAAGAAGAAGGGGAAGGCCGCCCCAGCTCCGAAGAAAGCAGCCCCGGCCCCAGCCGCTGTTGCTGCGCACCCAACACTCGTCGTCAAGATTGGCAAAGTCAAGAAGCTGTACGACTAATCCGCGGCGAATTGCAGGTATTCATGTGCATAATCTTCGCCCCCTCGGGCGCGAGGCGGGAGCTATATTTCCGTGCCTAAACGTAACAGAACTGCGCGCTGTACGTCGTAGGAAGGAATGTTCACCGTTCCCTAAGGAATACCTGCCATGGAAGGCAACTTTTCCAACCGAGTACAAGATGTGATCCGCCTTAGCCGGGAGGAAGCACTGCGTCTCGGACACGATTACATTGGTACGGAGCACTTGCTTCTCGGAATTATCCGCGAGGGCGAGGGCATTGGTATCAAGATTCTGCGCAATCTCGGCGTTGAGCTGGGTAAGCTCAAGCGTGCTGTAGAGGATACAGTGCGTTCCATGAGCGGTCCGCTTACGATCGGGAATATTCCCCTCACGAAGCAGGCCGAAAAGGTCCTGAAGATCACGTACTTGGAGGCAAAGCTCTACAAGTCGGAAGTGATCGGGACTGAGCACCTGCTCCTTTCCCTCCTGCGCGACGAAGACAACATCGCAGCCCAGATACTGGGTCAGTTCTCTGTGAACTACGATGCCGTCCGAAAGGAACTCGACGCCTATCTGAGCGGTCGTCCATCAACAGGTCCGACACGCCCTGAAAAGGGGCTCCCAGGTGGCCGCACAAAGGCTGCGCCGGAGCGTGCGAAAACGCCGGTGCTGGACAATTTTGGACGGGATTTGACGAAGCTTGCCGTGGAAGGTAAGCTCGACCCAGTGATTGGTCGCGACAAAGAAATCCAGCGCGTGGCGCAGGTGCTCTCACGTCGCAAAAAGAACAATCCTGTACTCATTGGTGAACCAGGCGTTGGCAAGACTGCCATCGTCGAGGGACTTGCGTTGCGCATTATCGATCGCAAAGTGTCGCGTGTGTTGTTCGACAAGCGAATCGTGACGTTGGATCTTGCAGCGCTTGTTGCTGGCACGAAATACCGCGGTCAGTTCGAGGAGCGCATGAAGGCCGTCATGAACGAGCTTGAAAAGGCGAAGGACGTGATCCTGTTCATTGACGAGCTTCACACGATTGTCGGCGCAGGTGGTGCTTCGGGCTCGCTCGATGCCTCGAACATGTTTAAGCCGGCCCTTGCGCGGGGCGACATCCAATGTATTGGTGCGACGACGCTCGACGAGTATCGCCAGTTCATCGAAAAGGATGGTGCACTCGATCGTCGATTCCAGAAGATTGTTGTTGATCCGCCAACAGCCGAAGAAGCAATGCAGATCCTCACAAATGTGAAGGAGCGCTACGAGCAGCATCACGGTGTACGCTACTCCGAGGATGCAGTTCGCGCATGCGTGTTGATGGCTGATCGCTACATCACAGACCGGTTCCTACCAGACAAAGCACTCGACGTGATGGATGAAGCTGGTGCACGTGTGCACTTGGGCAACATCAAGGTTCCGAAGGAAGTGCTCGAGCTGGAAGAGAAGATCGAAGAAGTACGCGTGCTCAAGAACTCCGTTGTGAAGTCGCAGAATTTCGAGGAAGCAGCACGTCTGCGCGATCTCGAGAAGAAGCACCAAACGGATCTCGAAGCCGCAAAAGAAGAGTGGGAAAGCAAGGCTGGCGACGTCGTGTTTGACGTCACCGAAGAAGACGTTGCTGATGTCGTTGCGATGATGACAGGCATCCCTGTCAACCGCATTGCAGAAGGCGAAACAGCAAAGCTTCTCAAGATGGCGGACGAGCTGCGCGGACAAGTGATTGGTCAAGACGAAGCCGTTGAGCACCTCGCCAAGGCTATTCGTCGCGCGCGTGCTGGACTGAAGGATCCGAACCGTCCAATCGGTTCGTTCATGTTCCTTGGTCCAACGGGCGTTGGTAAGACCGAGCTTGCGAAGGCACTTGCGCGCTACATGTTCGACAGCGAAGATGCGCTCATCCGCATCGACATGTCGGAGTACATGGAGAAGTTCACTGTGTCGCGTCTTGTTGGTGCACCTCCGGGATATGTTGGGTACGAAGAGGGCGGACAGCTCACCGAGAAGGTGCGTCGTAAGCCGTATTCGATTGTGCTGCTTGATGAAATCGAGAAAGCACACCCAGACGTGTTCAACATCCTGTTGCAGGTGTTCGACGACGGGCAACTCACGGACGGACTCGGTCGTCGTGTCGATTTCAAGAATACGATCATCATCATGACGTCAAACGTTGGAATGCGCGACGTCAAAGCCGGTGGTCGCATCGGATTCACTGCCGATGCAGCAACAGACGACTACGACAACATGAAGAGCACCGTTGAAGAGACAATGAAGCGTCTGTTCAATCCGGAGTTTCTCAATCGTATCGACGAGTATGTGATCTTCCGTTCGTTGAAGAAGGAAGACATGTACAAGATCATCGACCTGCAGCTCAAGCGCGTTCTCAAG
This sequence comes from uncultured Melioribacter sp., assembly GCA_964465685.1. Taxonomy (GTDB): domain Bacteria; phylum Bacteroidota; class Ignavibacteria; order Kapaibacteriales; family Kapaibacteriaceae; genus UBA10438. Next base: position 18,916 of record CAYXKK010000012.1, on the reverse strand, counting down.
CGCCTTGCCGCAAAGAACATCACCCTCGATCTTGCCAAGTCGGCAAAGGAATTCCTCGCCGAGAAAGGCTTCGACGAAAAGTACGGTGCACGTCCGTTGCGCCGAACGTTGCAGCGCTTTGTGGAGGATCCGATCTCCGAAGACCTCCTCAAGGGTACCTTCACTGAAGGTGCTGCGATTAAGGGCAAGCTCGACAAGAAGACCGGTACCGTGGTGTTTGCACTTGCAAAGCCAAAGGGTGGCGATACGCTTGAAGAACACGAAGAGGCCGAAGCGCACGAAGAGTAATTTGAACTGTGGCACTCGATCCAACTCTCCTCACCGCATATCTCCGACAGCACATGCAGATGTACGGCACGCACCAGTATGTGGTGCGTGCCGACCCTGCAACGCTGGTCGTTGATGTCAGCGCAGAGTCAGTAGTCGACCACGCACCGGAAGCAACGGAGACTATCGAGATGCCTGCACAGCATTCTACAGCGAGTTGGGCTGCGGCCACGACGCTCGTCGACCTCAACGAACAGATCTGTACGTGTATGCAATGTCCGCTCGGACATACACGCACCAACTTTGTGTTCGGCAGTGGGAATCCTAACGCCGATATCATGATCGTTGGTGAAGCTCCCGGTGCTGATGAAGACGAGCAAGGTCTACCGTTTGTCGGACGTGCCGGACAATTGCTGACGAAGATTCTCGAGGCCATTGAGCTTCCGCGTGAGGAAGTCTACATCTGCAACATCCTCAAGTGCCGTCCACCAAATAACCGCAAGCCCCTTGCCGGCGAAACGGATCAGTGCGAACCGTACTTATGGAAGCAGATCGACATCGTCAAGCCCAAGCTCATCCTCGCGCTTGGTCTCACAGCAGCAAACACGCTCTTGAAGAACAAAGAGTCCATGACGAATCTTCGTGGGAAGATTCACGACTACCATGGCATTCGCACACTTGTGACCTATCATCCCGCGGCGTTGCTGCGGAATCCTGAATGGAAGAAGTACACGTGGGACGACGTCAAGCTTCTTCGCAACCTTTACGATGCCTCATGAACATTGCTGTACTCCTCGGTGGTATCAGCCCCGAACGCAACATCTCGATGGTCAGTGGTCGCGCAGCGATCAACGCACTTCGCTCGCTTGGTCACACCGTCCACGCAATTGATCCATCACGTGGTGCCAACTGCATCCTAACGGATGAGGAAGTTGCAGCGGCAACACCACGTGCTGTTACCGACGAAGAACTTGCAGCGTTTCGTCCAGCTGCACTGATGGAGTGTGTTTCGTCATCGGCGTTCGATGGCGTCGAATGCGCATTCATCCTGCTGCACGGACGCTACGGTGAGGACGGCTACATTCAGTCGCTGCTCGATCTGCGCGGTATTCCGTACACGGGAAGCACTATGCTTGCAAGCGCAGCTGCAATGGACAAGGGGCTCTCCAAGATGCTCTTCCAAGTGGCCGGAATTCCAACTGCGCCATGGGTGACGCTTACGCCGGAGCAAGCAGATGATCACGCGGTGATCGAACAGGTGATGACAGAAATCGAGGGTGGACTTGTTGTAAAGCCGAATGATCAAGGATCGACGGTGGGTATGACAATTCTCGATGCACCAAACGTTGACTCGCTGAGCGAAGCTGTGCGTATTGCCGGACAATATTCATCGACGATTCTCATCGAGCGCTACATTTCTGGTCGCGAGCTCACCGTTGCCGTATTGGGCGACGAAGCACTGCCGATCATTGAGATTGCGCCGAAGGAAGGCTACTACGACTACACGAACAAATACACCAAGGGCAAGACCGAGTACCACTGTCCGGCAGACCTCTCGCCGGAAGTCGAGGATCACGTGCGCAACCTCGCGGTTGCCGCACACCACGTCCTTGGATGCCGCGCGTACAGTCGCATCGATTTCCGACTTCGTGAGGATAACATTCCGTTCTGTCTGGAAGTGAACACAATCCCAGGTTTCACCGAGACAAGTCTCGTTCCCATGGCGGCGCGTGCTGCAGACATGGAGTTTCCTGCACTATGTGAGGAGATCATGCGCTTGTCGGGTATCTTCGCGTCGTGAAAAACATCCTCCTTACGGGCATCGGCAATGCCCTCGTCGATCTTGAATATCGCGTAACCGACGCCGAGCTTGCCAGCTTCGGCGTTACAAAGGGCGCGATGACACTCACCGAACCAGCACGTCAGCACGACATGATCACTGCACTCAGCGATCGTGATGTGCATCGTTGCAGTGGTGGATCTGCGGCTAACACCATTATCGCCTTCGCGCAGTTTGGTGGAAGCGCAGCCTACGCCTCGCTGCTCGGCGCCGACCAATTCGGTGGCTTTTATGCATCGGAATTCAATGATCTAGGCATTGTGCTCAATGCCGAACAGATCGGTGGCGCAACCACGGGCTCGTGCCTCGTGCTGATCACGCCTGATAGCGAGCGCACACTCAATACCACACTTGCGGTGAACACCGAGTTCTCACCACGACATGTGAACGAAGAACTCATCAAATCGAGCGAGTGGGTATACATCGAAGGCTACAAGCTCACGGATGACAACGGCGCCGAAGCTGTTGACCATGCGCTGTTCTACGCCAAGAAGCACGACACGCGCGTTGCGATCAGTTGTTCGGATGGCTTCATCATCGACGTGTTTGGCGATCGACTTCGTTCGGTGCTGAAGAGTGCCGACCTTGTGTTCTGTAACGAGCGCGAGGGTACGGGGCTTGCACAAACCGAATCAGTACACGAGGCTTACAACTTCCTTGCAGCGACCTTCCCGAACGCAGTGCTTACGGCTGGTGAACATGGTTCACGTGTGCGGTGGAACGGACACGACGTTGAGATTCCTGCATACAAGGTGCAGCCTGTCGACACTACTGGTGCTGGTGATATGTACGCTGGTGCGTTCCTCTACGGTGTACTCCATCGTCATCACCCTGAGCATGCAGGACGTCTGGCATCGTACGCATCGGCACAAGTCGTTGCGCAGTATGGTGCACGCTTGCGTGCAAGTCACATCGACGTGCGTGATACAGTCCTGGCGAATGCCCAAACAAACGCGTAGGAATCTCTTTGACCCGCTGCCGACTCATCCTCGTCTATGCCTTTGCGCTGATGCTGATGGCACCTGTGCTGTCGGCACAGAGCGGCATGACGTACGATGAATTTGCGCGACGTCTAGCTCCATACTTTGCCGAAGAGCTCATTGAAGACATCCGTCCTGCACTTCCTCAAGGGTCTGCATATCGGATTTGGGGATGGGACGTCGGGGACTTCAGTGGCGACGGCAATTATGACCTTGCGGTATCGGTCAATGTCCTCGGCACTCGCAAACGCGAGAACCTCGTCTACTTGTTTGTCGACAACGAAGGGTTTCTCGTCAACATCGGAAAGCTACCGTTTGCCTACATCGATCTTCCATTGGAAGTGGGCGTGGTGATCAAGGAGCAAACCTGTTACGTCACGCAGAAGCGCCGCAGTGATGATTGGATGATCCGTGGGTACCGGTTTGGTGAGGGTAGCATTGTGCTCGTGGACGAATTCGTCAGCGATCGTGTCGAGTCGTTCGGACACGAGACCTTTCGGTCGTACCAGACCTTGGAGACTCAAGAGCGGTTCATAACCAGCGAAGGCGATCTCGCTTTCGCGACCGATTACGGCGTGATACCCGCGTACAGTCGCGGACGCCAAGTCTATGCCGGCTATGTGCCGGAGATTACCGCCTCACGCATCAAGCACGTTGTCAATGGTGCCTTTTGGTGGACAGATGACGGCGACGCGTCGCTAAAGGCGCGCGTGGTGTACGACAACGACTACCTCTACGTACGCGTCCAGGTCAAGGACTCCACCATCATCACCGGCTGGTGCGACACCTGCGCCGCAGATCGGCTCGAAATTTGGTTTGATGTGACGCCGGCCGACGAACTCGGTGGGTCGCGATACATTCAGAGTATCAAACGGTCGACCATCACCCCTCGCTCTAGCACGGACAGCGGACTCTATGCCTTTTCGATTCAGATCGGCGACTTTGGTGACCGGCGTCCCACGATCAAGGTCAAGACCACCGATGAACTCGACCCAGCGCAAGACTCTGCCGTTCAGCGCGTCCGCGTCGTAACTGCCCCACGCACAGGGGGTTACGTCGTTAAAGTGCGTATCCCATTCGTCCTCCTCGGCTACGAACGTGCCCCTGTCGACGACAACGTGATCACCGAGTTTGGGTGCACCATTGCTCTCTACGACGTCGACAATGAGTTCCGTCCGGACGAAACCAGTGTGATTGCTACGAGCCCCATTCAACCACTCAATCCTGCCACCTATGGAGCCATCCGATTCATCCCGGACGGACGGTGGTATGGAGAAACTGTGAACATCTACGCAGAATCTGTGCTCGGAACGCTCCGAGAATTGGGTTTTTAGCCTCTCACCGACCTATTTTTGCGCGCCATTTAACGTTGGTCTACCTATGCATCAACGCGAGTCGGTAATGCAACAGCTCGCACCCTATCTCACACTTGGGGTGCAGCTTGCCGCAGCGGTGTGTGGGTGTGCTGTTGTTGGATGGTGGATTGATGAAACGTACGGCACGCAACCGTGGGTCCTCCTCGGTGGTGTCGTTGTTGGATCAATCGTCGGTCTGGTGCAGTTTCTCCGTGTTGTTGCACAACTCGGTAAACGCACACAACGTAACGAACAAGATTCCTAACTATTGAGAGAACACAACAGAGTGGAACCTGCGGGGCCTTTGGCGGCAGTCCTAACAGCGTTGGGGATCTGTGTGATCAACACAGCGCTCGGATGGATTGTATCGCGTGTGGCCTTTGGCAAGGACCTCAATGTTTTTCTCGCAATGATCTTCGGAAGTCTTGGCGTACGTGCGATCATCGTGATGGCAAGCGCATGGTTTTGTCTGAGCGTGGTGAACATGCATCAAGTTGCGTTCTCACTCACGTTTGCGATCTCAATGTTTGTGCTTCTCCTCGCGGAGATCTTTTTTTTTCATCGGTCCTACGAAAACGCCAAGAGGCAAACGCGCAGACCGGTGACGGATCTCTTGAAAAAAAAAACCTCTGACCTGATGTTGGTACTCGTACACCCATGAGCAATACTGCGACCGCACACTCCGACTCCCTTCAGCATGCCCAGCAACCTGGGCACGGCGCTGATGCCCATGCAAACCCTGAGGGTAGCGAGGTCTTTACCACGCTCCTCAATTCGCTTGGCGATCACCACGAGCTGAACATCTTCTTCGGACACTACAAGATCCTCCCGGTGATGCTTGTGGATGATAACGGATTCCACGTGTATCCGAACGTTGATGCCATGGAGCAAGCAGGCTTGTACACCATGCATCACCCGGATCACGAGCATCACATCGTCACAACGGCATCAGGAGAAAGCCCGAAGCTTGATCTTTCGATCACCAACTTTGTTGCGTACGAGTTCATCGCAATTCTGATTGCGACGATCGTGTTCGGCATCGCTCGTGGCGGATACATCAAGAACGCACTGCGCGCACCGAAGGGTCTGCAGAACGTTGTTGAATCACTCGTGCTGTACGTACGCGACGAAATCGTACGTCCGAACGTTGGAACCGAAGCACGCACACATCGTCTGATGCCATACATCCTTGGCATCTTCTTCTTCGTGCTCACACTGAATCTTGTCGGTCTCATGCCTGGGTGTCACGCGGCGACCGGTGCATTGGGCGTAACGGCTGCACTCGCACTCACAACGTTCATCGTGGTGAACTTTGTGGCCATCAAGGATGCTGGTATCAAGTCGTGGCTCCATCACTTGTTGGGTGGCGCACCATGGTACATGTTCCCGATCATGGTTCCGATTGAACTCATCTCGCTGTTCACCAAGCCGTTTGCGTTGATGATTCGTTTGTTCGCCAACATGACAGCTGGACACATCGTGTTGATGTCGCTGGTCGGACTCATTTTCTTTTTCAAGAGCTGGATGGTGACACCTGTAAGCGTTGCGTTCTCGGTGTTCATCTATCTCCTTGAACTTCTCGTGGCCTTCTTGCAGGCCTACATCTTCGCTATGCTCGCATCGGTGTTCGTGGGTCTTGCTCTTGGTGATCACGTCAATGACGACCACCATGGTGATGCACACGCGCACTAACGTTCACTGATTTTCGAAACCAATTCACATTCTCATCATTCGGAGGTTTACACAATGGAAGCAGTTGCATTTGCTTGGCTTTCTGCAGGTCTTGGTGTTGGCGTAACAGTATTCGGCGTAGGCACAGGTATCGGTCGTCTTGCGGCTGCTGCTCTTGAAGCCTCAAGCCGTCAACCAGAAAACGCTGGTGACATCCGTACAACGATGATCATCGGTGCAGCTCTTATCGAAGGTGTTGCACTTCTCGCAGGCGTTATCTGTATCCTTCTCGCTGTGAAGAGCTAAGACAACGAAGCAGTTCGACCCCGCACGTCGGGGTCGGTCGTAGGGGCTGCACAAGCTGCACCTCTACGACCGATGTGTGACGCCACACGTCGTTTCATGATGACATTCCTTCACTCCGTAATTCTCGTCTTGCCATGCCTTCATTTCTTGAGATGAGCCCGGGTCTGATCATTTGGACCCTTGTCAACTTCTCCATCTTCGTGTTCATCATCGCGAAGTTTTTCTACAAGCCAATGCGCTCTGGTCTTGAAGCTCGCGAGCAAACGATTGCCAACGCAATCGCAAACGCAGAGAAGGCCAATGCAGAAGCAACGAAAATCCTTGCCGAGAGCAAGGAACGCATCGCTGGTGCACAGCAGGAAATGATGGCGATTGTGCGCGAAGGAAAGGCACAAGCCGAAGCAATGGTGCGCAAGGCAGGCGATGATGCAGAAGCTGTGAAGCAGCAGAAGCTTGCGGAATCGCAGCGCGAGATCGAACGTCAGAAGGATGAAGCCATCAAGCAACTGCGCGCTGAAGTAGCAACGTTGGTTGTTGATGCTACGGAGAAGCTTCTCGGACGCAATCTCCAGGGCGACGATCACAAGCGTATCGTCGAAGGTTATGTCAACGAACTCTCGAAGAACTAAATGTCAACTCTGAAGATTGCACGCCGCTACGCAAAGGCAGTCCTTGCAACGGCGATTGAACGACAGCTTGACGATGTGGTGGCCAACGATCTCGCTACGGTAGCAACGCTGGGCGATGGCTCGGCAGACTTCCGTGCGATGATGCGGAGCCCCATCATTGATGCTGATGTAAAGCTCTCCGTGCTGAAGGAAGCACTGGGTGCGACCATCAACCCGCTGACGATGGAGTTCTTGAAGCTGGTCATTGAAAAGGGGCGCGGGAATCTCTGGCGTGAAATCGTCATGGAGTATCGCGCACTGCTCGACGATCGAAAGAACATTGAACGCATCCTGGTCACTTCAGCTGTTGAGCTGGGTGCACAAGAACGTTCGCAACTCGAATCAGTACTTAGTGCTCGACTCAAGAAAACCGTTGTGGCATCGTACAAAACGGATCCGGCTATCCTTGGTGGCGCAGTGATTCGCGTTGGCGATCAGGTGCTCGACGGATCGATTCGCCATCAGCTGCATGTCCTCAAGGACAAGCTGGCTGTGGCGTAATCACCCTCATTCGACATGAACAAACTCTAAAGGATTCAATCGCATGTCTGAAGTTCGACCAGATGAGATCTCCGCGATTCTTCGTCGTCAGCTGACGGGTTTCGAAAAGGAGACGGATGTATATGAAGTGGGCACCGTGCTCCAGATCGGTGACGGTGTGGCGCGTGTGTATGGTCTCACAAACGTGATGGCCTCTGAGCTCGTCGAGTTTCCGAACGGCGTCGTTGGCATGGTTCTCAACCTTGAAGAGGACAATGTTGGTTGCGTGTTGTTCGGTGATGACTCGCTCGTGAAGGAAGGCGATCAAGCACGTCGTACCGGCCGCATCGCTTCGGTACCTGTCGGTGAAGGTCTGATCGGTCGCGTTGTCGATCCACTCGGACGTCCTATCGATGGTAAGGGGCCAATCAAGGAGTCGAAGTTCTATCCGATCGAGCGTAAGGCTCTCGGTGTGATCGACCGTCAGCCAGTTACGCAGCCACTGCAAACTGGTATCAAGGCGATTGACTCCCTTATCCCGATTGGTCGTGGTCAGCGCGAGCTCATCATCGGTGACCGTCAGACAGGCAAGACGGTTGTCGCTCTTGATGCAATCATCAATCAGAAGTACACGCATACACCAGAAGCAGCAGCACAAGGCATCGAGCCAGTGTTCTGTATCTACGTTGCTATTGGACAGAAGGGCTCGACTGTTGCAAATGTTGTTGCGACGCTCGAGAAGTACGGCGCAATGGCGTACACAACAGTTGTGAGCGCTTCAGCCTCTGATCCGGCACCACTGCAGTTCATCGCGCCATATTCTGGCTGCTCGATGGGCGAGTACTTCCGTGACTCAGGACGTCACGCACTTGTGGTGTATGACGACCTTTCAAAGCAGGCTGCATCATACCGTCAGGTTTCGCTCCTTCTGCGCCGTCCGCCAGGACGTGAAGCATATCCAGGCGACGTGTTCTATCTCCACTCACGTCTGCTGGAACGTGCTGCAAAGCTCAGCGATGCACTCGGCGGTGGTTCGCTTACAGCACTTCCAGTGATCGAAACACAAGCTGGTGACGTGTCTGCATACATCCCAACGAACGTGATCTCGATTACGGACGGCCAGATCTACCTCGAGCCAAGCTTGTTCAACGCAGGTGTTCGCCCAGCTCTCAACGTTGGTATCTCGGTATCTCGTGTGGGTGGTAACGCTCAGATCAAGGCGATGAAGAAGGTCGCTGGTCCGCTCAAGCTCGACCTTGCACAGTATCGCGCTCTTGAAGCGTTTGCACGTTTCGGATCCGACCTCGACAAGACAACACTCCAGCAGCTGCGCCGCGGTGCACGTCTGCTCGAAGTGATGAAGCAGCCGCAATACTCACCAGTACCGGTTGAAGATCAGATCGTGGTGATCTATGCTGCGTCGAGCGGCTTCATGGATGAACTCCCAGTGGAGAGCATCAAGAAGTACGAAACAGAACTCCTCGAGTTCATTCACGCAGGTCATGCGAACATCATCGAAGGTCTGCGCGTCCATAAGGCACTTACAGACGAAATTGTTGGCAACCTCAATGCTGCACTGAAGAGCTTCACAGAGCGCTTCGCTGCTGCACTCTAATCCAGGGATCACACGATGATCATCCTTACAGGTGGTGCTGGCTTCATCGGAAGCTGCATGTTGGCATCGCTCAACGCCGCCGGTCGCGAGGATGTACTTGTGGTGGATTCGCTGGGAACGGGAAGCAAGTGGAAGAATCTTGTAGACCGTACGTTCATTGGCATTGTTAGCAAACAGGAATTCAGGGACATGATGGCTGTTGGCGACGTTGATGACGACGTCGAGGCTATCATTCACTTGGGTGCGTGCTCGTCGACAACAGAACCCGACGCTGACTACTTGTACGACAATAACTATCGCTACAGCGTTGATGTAGCGGAGTTTGCTGCAGAGGTAGGAGCTCGGTTCATCTATGCGAGTAGCGCAGCAACCTATGGCGATGGCGCTCGAGGATATGCCGATACATCAACAGACCTACGTCCGTTGAACATGTATGGCTACTCGAAGCATCTGTTCGATCAATGGGTGCGCAATCACGGGTACGATGCATCATGCGTCGGACTCAAGTTCTTCAACGTGTTTGGTCCGAACGAGTACCACAAGGGTGCAATGGCCAGCATGGTGTCGAAGGCTGTGCATCAGATCGCAGAAACAGGATCCGTGACGCTCTTCAGGAGCAACGATTCTCGATTCGGTGATGGCGGGCAGATGCGAGACTTCATCTACGTGAAGGACGTGTGCGACGTGATGATGAAGCTGTTGGATCGACATGATGTCAACGGCATTTTCAATCTCGGAACAGGCGTCGCGCGATCATGGAACGATCTCATGACGTCGGTCTTCGTCGCCATGGATCGTCCAGTGTCGATCTCATACATCGACATGCCAGACGGGCTCGCGAAGCAGTATCAGAACTACACCCAAGCAGATATGTCGACGCTGCAGGCAGCAATGCCAGACGTTGCATTTGGCAGCCTCGAAGAAACTGTTGCTGACTATGTCCGAGGATATCTCCTCAAGGACTGGCCGTATTTGTGAACCTCAATTGACGAGAACGGAAGAATCGGATGGCAACCCTACGCGAAACACGTGACCGCATTACGTCGGTAAAGAACACGTCGAAGATCACCCAAGCGATGAGCATGGTGGCAACGGCAAAGCTGCGTCGCGCCCAAGATGCGATCACAGCTGCACGTCCGTTCGCGCAACAAGTCCAGAAGATTCTGGGCAACCTTGCCATGGCCGACACAGAGTTCGTCCATCCATTCTTTGAAACGCGCAAGACGGTAACGTCGATTGCGATCGTTGCTGTTTCATCTGACCGTGGTCTGTGCGGCGCGTTCAATACGAACATGTTGCGCGTACTGTCGAACCGCATCGCAGCGCTTGAAGCAGAACACCCTGGCGTAACGATCAGCATCATTCCTGTTGGTAAGCGCTCGGTGAACGCCGCTAAGAAGGCACCGCAAGCAGTTGTGCAAGAGTTCAACGACGTGTTCGGCAAGCTCAGCTACGACACGGCCGTTGACATCGCCGACCTTGTGTCGAATGGCTTCTTGATGCAGAACTTCGATTGCGTCGAAGTGATTTACAACGAGTTCGTCACGGTGATGCGTCAGGAAGTGCGCACGATGCAGCTTCTTCCGATTGTTCCCGAGGCAACAACAGAACAAACAAAGCAAAACGTCGATTACATCTTCGAGCCGTCACGCGCCGACATTCTCGACACGCTGTTGCCGATGTACATCAAGTTGCAAGTATGGCGCTCGTTGCTCGACTCGAATGCGGCTGAGCACGCAGCACGTCGTATGGCGATGGAAAACGCGACAACGAATGCGCGTGACCTCATCAAGTCGCTCCAGCTGATCTACAACCGTGAACGCCAAGCTGCGATCACGAAGGAAATGTTGGAAATCGTTGGCGGTGCCGAGGCACTCTCGGGCAACTAATACAGGCAGTACGATGACCGAGCGTCCACCAGTGATGTCGCGCCAAGGGGCTATCCTGGCCATCATCATGGTTGGCGTGATCTATGCGTTGATCAACGTTGGTGCAGAATCCGACGTGAATCCATACGCTGCCTCGTATCAATCGCGCATCGGTTTGTACGCAGAGAAACGCGACTCGCTCAACAAGCGTCGACAGATGAGTGAACGTATGTTCGCGCGACACGTTGCGAACTATGAGATCCCGCAGTACATCGCACCGCGGTTACGTCCTACCGACACACTCCTTCTTCCTCCGATGTCGTATGGCAATCGGTACATGCGAGATAAGGCGTACTGGACTGATCCACGGTTCTTTGCGTGGATGGTAGGGTTCTACAACGTGATCCCATGGAACGACGCCGCACGTCGCTCGCAGGCAAACGCTTACATCGTGCTCGAACCAAACATGATTTGGATCGCACGTCGTGGCAGTCGGAACGTCAACATCGATTCGTTGCTCACCGAATACGGACGTGAGCAATGAACACAACGCTATCGCTTGTATTGACCTTGGTGTTGCAGCTTGTGAGCGGACTCGGCGTGCTTGCCCTGCTACGTCCACGCATTACACGAAGCGTTGCGCTACCAAGTGCGTTGCTCATCGGTATGTTCATGCACACGCTCGTCCTCTTCCTGTTCGCACTTGCGTCAGTAGAGATTACACGCAGCGTTGGGATGATCACTGCCGTTGTGGCAGCTGTTCTTCCGCATGTTGCATGGCCACGCGTAACACAATCGTATGGACAGTGGCTTCGCATGCCAACGTGGTCACTGTCGCTTTCCGACATCGTAACGCTTGGCTTTGCATCGTATCTCGCATATGCTGCGTTCTGGGCTGCGTGGTACTGGCCTGTGACGCCATTTGATGCTGTTGTTGGGATCGACCTTGTTGCGAAGACAGCAGTAGAAGATCACACTCTTGTCAATCGTGTCTTCACCGATCCATTCCTATCGCAGCATCTTTCGAATCAGCCGTTCTATGCACCATTCGCAATGCTGTTGCAGGTGATCTATCGGTTGATGGGGTATGCACACGGACAGCTATGGGTGCCGATCGTCGCCGTGTGTTTTATGTGGCTCACGTGGGTTGAACTACGTCGTACGGTGCACCATGTGATTGCGAATGTGCTGTGGTTGCTCCTGTTACTCACACCGGAGATGCTCGGGTATACCTATCTCGTGCAAACGGATTATCTCAACGCTGCGATGTTCGTGCCAGGTGTTGTGTTCCTATGGCGTGCACTGCGTGATGATGACCAAGGCTCGATGTGGGTTTCGACGGTGTTCTTCGCCGCAGCATGTTGGTCGCGTACTGACGCGTTGATACTCGTGATGCTTGGTCTAACAGCAACGCTTCCGTTCGTCGCACGTGCGTCAACGTGGAAGCGTGCAATTCAGACATACGCCGTGCAGACCGCTGTCATGGCCGTGGTGTTTGCCGTGTGGCACGTGCTGTTCTTCAATGCGTATTTGCCTGTACGTCCGTCGACGAGCGACCAGTTGCTTGGATTCGATATCGCGCGTGCATGGGGTGTTGCATCGTCGCTCTTCACGAATGTGATTGCTGATGTTGATTACTGGGGCTGGCTGTTTTTGATCTTCCCCGTGGTCATGATCGCTAATACACTTCGTGCGCGCAAGCTTGAGCCAGTTGTGCCGCTTGTGTGGATCGGCACATTGGTTCTTGGCTTTATCGTGATCGGTACGATCTTCAGTGCTGCGATCGTTGAGCAAACACTTCGTCGTGGTATCTTCAAGCTCGTTCCGCTCATGGTGGTTGCCATGGCAGGAACCCAGCTGTTGCAAACAGCGTCTCGATCTCTGACGAACTGGGAGGCAGGACGTACGTCCTGATGCGGTGATGCCGAAACTGCTCTACATCCTTGTTGCTTCGCTTGGAACAATCATTGTTCTGATGTCGGCGAGTGCGCTGTTGTCGCGCTTGTTTGCTGCGCGCTCAATTAAGCGACTCATTCGTACGATTGGGAAGAACGCGCTTCCAAACGTTTCCGAAGAACGACTTCGCGGATTACCTGAGCCAATCCAACGGTATCTCCGCTATGCACTCAAGGATGGACATCCAAACATTCGGTATGCTGTGTTGCAGCAACGCGCACGGTTCCGTCACGGACCCAACCGTCCGTGGTTTACAGTGAAGGCAACGGAAGTACTCTCAGGCATGGAACCGGGATTCGTCTGGGAAGCACGGTTGCGTCACAATGCATTCTGGTGGCGCACTGCAACGTTGAGCTACATCAACGGTGCAGGACACGGTCATGTAAAGCTGTATGGTGCACTCACGCTTTCGGAATACGAAGGCAAGGAAACAGATGCGTCGATGCTCTTTCGTGTGTTATCGGAACTCGTGTGGTTGCCAACAGGTCTGCTTCCAACGAAGACGCTTCGCTGGGATCCAATCGATGCATCATCAGCACGAGCAACGATCGTTGACGGTGCCACGCGTGTGTCAGCAATCGTGCACGTGAATGACGAAGGACAGATCAATCGCATCGTTACGAAGGATAAATATCGCGATCACAAGAGCGGCTTCGAGCAAGCAACATTCACACTCGAGTGCAAAGCCTACGAAGAAGTTGAAGGTGTGATGATTCCAACAGAGGTCGACTTTGTGTGGAACCTCGATAACGGCGACTTCGAATACGGACAGTTCCGTATCACACGCGTACACTACGTGTACGCCTAACGCATCACGGGAACACTACGCGCCGCGTCGCGCGCGAAGCCACGCTGCAGGAATCGACAAGATCTTTTGCGCTGTTGTTGTGCGCGCACGACGCAGAAAGATGTTGTAGTCCATCGATTCAATCACGCGCAGAATCTTTCGGTAGTTCATACTCATCAAGTACACTGTTGTGCGACTATCTCGCTCGAGCATTGGTACGCCACGATCGGATGACGCATAGTACGATTCAGCACGATTGGTGTAGTCGCGCACAAGCGCGTGCAGTTGCGGCGTCCACGTGTGCGCAATGATGTCGTCTTCACTAACGCCATACGCATCAAGATCATCAAGGGGCAAGTAAATCCGACCGCGATCGGCATCCTCACCGATGTCGCGAAGAATGTTCGTGAGCTGCATGGCAACACCAAGTTCGATCGCGTGCTCCAATGCTTCCTTCGATGTGTAGCCAAAGATCTCCGACGTCATCAAGCCCACGACGGACGCGACCTTGTAGCAATACACATACAACTCATCAAACGTCTCGAAGCGCGTCACGATGGTATCCATCAGCACGCCTTCAATCAATTCATCCGGAAGATTGCGCGGGATGCGGTACGATGACAGTGTGTCTTCCCACGCTGTGAGGATGGCAATCTTCGTTGGATCGTCTGCACCTGATGATGGAAGTTGTTCGCCGGCATAGAGCGCATCTAAGTCGCTCCGCCATTGTGCCACCAGCGTTACTGCATGGTCGCGCGTCACATCGCCCTTCTCAATTGCCACATCGATAAGATCGTCGACGTAGCGACAGAACGCGTACACCGCATAACACGCATTCCGCTTCTGCGGTGCGATGAAGTGCGAAGCGAAGTAGAACGTTTTCGCATGCGTGAACGTCACGCGACGGCACACCTCGTATGCATCAGCGATAGACGGAACATGAGTTGTTGGAGCGACGTGCACGCAGAAAACATTCCCTAGCTTTGGACGAATTGAGGAACCAGCTCCGATGAAAATACGCACCGTCTATCGCTGTTCAAGCTGCGGCCACTCCGCTCCCAAATGGATGGGGCGATGTCCGGGCTGTGGCACATGGGAATCCATGATTGAAGAAGTAGATGCCACATCCACACCGAAAGGTGCCGCAGCGAAACGTCGAGCACAGGCGGTGGGATCCGTGCTGTCGACATCGCTAGCCGACGTGCATGCGGATCAGGCACAACGAATTCCCACTGGGATGGTTGAGTTGGATCGCGTGCTTGGCGGTGGATTAATGCCAGGAAGTATCGTGCTGGTTGGTGGTGATCCTGGCATGGGCAAGAGTACGCTCATGCTGCAGCTTGCCGCATACGCTGGTTCGCTCGCAGCGGAACGTCCGTGTCTGTATGTAACGGGTGAAGAAAGTCTGCATCAAATCAAGCAGCGTGCAGAGCGACTCGGAATATCTGCCAACGGAATCGTCGCTGCATCGGAGACAAGCGTTGAACGTATTGCAGCATTGATTGAGCATACGTCGCCATCGCTCGTCGTTGTTGATTCTGTGCAGACCATCACAACGGATCTGCTCGAGTCGTCGGCAGGAAGTGTTGCGCAGGTGCGAGAGTGTACCTCAGTGCTCACACGCATTGCAAAGCGCAGTGGCATTCCGATCATCATCATCGGACACGTGACAAAGGACGGCATGATTGCCGGACCCAAGGTGCTCGAGCATATGGTTGATGCAGTGTTGCAGTTCGAAGGTGAAGGCACGTATTCCTATCGCGTATTGCGTGCACTTAAGAATCGCTACGGTTCGACCAACGAACTTGGTGTGTTCGACATGACGTCCACCGGACTTCGTGAAGTACACAATCCGAGTGAAGTGCTCCTTAGCAATCGCAATGCAAACGAACCCGGCACAGCAGTCGTTGCCGTCATCGAAGGTACACGTCCATTGCTCATCGAAGTGCAGGCACTCGTATCACCCACCGGCTTTAGCATGCCGCAGCGTGTGAGTACCGGATATGATGCAAAACGCTTGCAAATGATTCTCGCTGTCCTCGAAAAGCGAGGGGGCGTGCAGGTACGGCAGAGCGACGTGTTCGTCAACGTTGCCGGAGGAATTGCCGTGCAGGACCCCGCCATTGATCTTGGTGTGGCGGTTGCCATCACGAGCTCGATCATGGACAAACCCATTCCCAACGGCGTGGCCTTTGTCGGCGAGCTTGGACTTACCGGCGAGGTGCGCCGGGTAGCATACCTAGAGCAACGCGTATCAGAGGCGGTTCGACTCGGTCTCGACCAGATCTACGCGCCAAAGTCGGGCGATGCCAAGCTCTCAAACGTCGTCCCCGTTGAACGTCTTTCGCCTGTTCTCGCCGCATTGTTTGGGTAGGTTCGTAACTTGCCTGCATGTTCGAGAAAGAGATTGACCGTGTTCGCAAGCAACTCAAGCAGCGACTCGACACGCGTCAACCAAGCATATCTCTCGCAGCCATCCTGGCAAACGCGAATATTCATCCTTCGTATCGGGCCTTTTTCAAGGCCGAAGCGGAGTGGTGGCTCTATGAGGAGCGCGCACTGCGTGCATCGAATCCACGGTTCGATACCACTGCACCCGAGCTCCAGAGCGTCTTCCCGAAGCTTGACGAGCTCTATCTCGCATCTGCACGGTTCGATCACGAGGAGCTCAACTCCACCATCGATGCGGCCGTTAAAACCCGTCTGAACTTCCTGTGCCGTCCTCGTACCACCCTGAAGTGGTTTGTGTACCGTGGGGAGCCCACAAAGCCCCTTCACGAGGTCATGATGCGCCTCAACTACCTCACCGACAACGCCTATCTCCTCGATGGCATTCGTCAGTGGGCAGCCACGCGTCCAGCCGAGGCCTCCTCGTACGAGATTCTCAGCGTGATCGAATTCGAGCGTATCGTCGAAAAAGTCGACAACGATGCCATTCTGGACCTCTCACAGGACGAATTCGTGCGGTTGTTGGACGGTTTGTACGGGTTTTTCTACGAAGCCGACCCAAACCTGCCCTCGGAAGCCGTGCCCACAGAGGCCGTCATCATCTTCCTCGATGATAAGGGGGCTATCCCGATCTCCCAGGCACTCGAACGTCTGCTTTACCGCGAGGAACTCCGCACGCTCACCCGCAGCAAGCTCATCGACGTCATCAACGACGTTATCGCGTCCATCCCGAACGCGGAAGAACAATATCGTCATCCCGAGCGCAGCGAGGGAGCTAGCGACGAGGGACCCCGCATCACCGCCTTCCACGCGCAGCTGGATGCCTCGACAAAGGAACGCATCGTAAAGAAGATCTTTTCACGGGATCACACCCAATTTGACCACACCGTGCAGGAGATTCTGCAGCGGGCGACTTGGCGGGAGGCTGCCGGTGAGCTCGACCGTTGGTTTGCGCGGAACGGTGTGGCGCCTGACAGTGCGGCGGCCATGGAATTC
The DNA here is from genome assembly GCA_964465685.1 of uncultured Melioribacter sp. Classification (GTDB taxonomy): domain Bacteria; phylum Bacteroidota; class Ignavibacteria; order Kapaibacteriales; family Kapaibacteriaceae; genus UBA10438. The sequence goes on along the minus strand of CAYXKK010000012.1, from coordinate 1,679 downwards.
GCCCAGGCCTTGCACAGGAGCTACCTATGAATTTTATCGATACGGCCTGGATTGAAGTCAAGGCCGGTGACGGTGGAGCGGGTCATATCTCGTTCCGTCGGGAAAAGTACGTGCCCAAGGGTGGACCCGATGGTGGCAACGGCGGCAACGGTGGATCCGTGTATGTCGAGGCAGATCAACAGCTTGGAACGCTGTTGGACTTCCGCTATACCCGCATCTACAAGGCCAAAGCCGGCGCGCGAGGCGGTCAGAGCAACTGTACAGGCAAGAGTGGCGACGACATCATTATCCGCGTACCGGCTGGTACGGTGGTGCGCGACCGTGAAACCGGCGAGCAGATTGCCGACCTCTCCGTGCACGGTCAGCGTGTGCTCGTAGCGCAGGGTGGACGAGGCGGACGGGGCAATTCCGAGTTCGTTACGTCGGTCAACCAAGCTCCTCGCATGGCCGACCCCGGAACGCCCGGCGAAGAATGCACTCTGGAATTCGAGCTTAAGTTGTTGGCAGATGTAGGGTTAGTCGGCTTTCCAAATGCCGGAAAGAGCACCCTGATCTCTGTTATCAGCGCTGCCAAGCCCAAGATTGCCGACTACCCCTTTACCACACTCATACCAAACCTTGGAATTGTTCGTGCGGGCGTTGGTAGGTCCTTCTCGGTCGCCGACATCCCCGGTCTGATTGAGGGGGCCCACGAAGGTAAAGGCTTGGGGCATCAGTTCTTACGTCACGTTGAGCGGACGGCGGTGTTGGTGTTTTTGCTCGACTGTACCAGTGAAGACCTCGGTGCCGACCTTGCTGTATTGAAGCGCGAGCTCAAGCAGTACAACCCACAGATGGCCAAGAAACAGTCGCTTGTGGTGCTCAGCAAGCTGGATTTGCTTGATGACGACGGACGGAAGGCCCTCAGGGCCAATTCATGGGTCAAGCGGCACAAGCCAATGATGATTTCGGCCGTTGCCCACGAAGGGCTCGACCCTCTCGTGGAAGCGCTCTGGGGGTATGTGAGCGCGTATCGTGCAGAAATTACAGGTACTTAGCAAACCACCTGATTTTTGGCACGGTCATTGTTGAGTCGTTTCTGCCATGAAAGTGGGTTGGGATTTTGGGGGCTCGTGCTTCAAAACCGTCAACCGTGCGTTCATGGTGTGAAATTCATTTCACACCCATTCCGCGATTCTCATTTGATGACGATGGAAGCACACTACAACCATACTGCGGTCGCTCAGGGTTCCCGTTACGGGGATACCCCGAATTTACCGTTTGGTGGATCCGACGGTGCCTCCTATTTTTGCGACGATGCGCGTCCCACCCAGCGTGGGGGAGGCGTGTCCCGCGCCGTTATTACTTCACGGTTCGGAATCACTGTATGAATCACTTGTACGAAGGGGCCGGCAGTCGCATGACCCGACCGAATGTACAGTCCGAAACAACGGGGCGCCATGGGCGCCTATCGGTGTTTGTGGAAGGGGCTACCTCTATCACACCTAGTTCAACGAAGCAGATTAAATCGAATAACAGTATTTCAAAGTTTCATTTGGAGGATCGTATGAATCGAATCGATTCAACGTATTCGTTGCAACGTGGGGGTCGAGTACCTCTATCGTTGCGAACTCTCCTGGCCAGCCTCGCCCTTGTTGCGGCGATGTTTGGCTTGGATGTCAGGGCTATAGCTCAGCCGA
>CAYXKK010000011.1:0-69571 GCA_964465685.1 uncultured Melioribacter sp. | reverse complement strand
GCGTCATTACATACATCGACACATCGGACACTTCGGTGATCTGTGAGTCGCTCTGACCAATACCCGCTGTCTCTACAATGATGAGGTCGTAGCCAGCATACGAGAGAATCGAGATTGCATCGCGGACATGTGGATTGATCGCGACATTAGCCTCACGTGTTGCAAACGAGCGCATGTATACGCGTTCGTCGCTTACCGAGTTCATCCGAATGCGATCGCCGAGCAACGCGCCACCGGTCTTGCGCTTCGAAGGATCAACACTGACAACCGCAATTGTCTTGTCGGGATGGTCAAGGAGGAACCGGCGGACGATTTCGTCGGTGAGCGATGATTTACCCGCGCCACCTGTCCCGGTGATGCCAAGAACTGGGGAACGCTTTGCCCCCTCGACAAATGCGATGGCTGCGCGATCTCCGCGCTCTGCACAGGAAATAGCCTGTGCAATGGCAATTGGGTCGCGACCTGCAACACGTTCTGCGAGCCCGTCGGAGACTGGCGGAACATAGTCGGAGCGCTCAACAACATCGTTGATCATGCCCTGAAGTCCCATCGCTCGACCGTCGTCTGGGGAGTATACACGGGTAACGCCATTGGCATGGAGCTGCTCAATCTCGGTCGGCAAGATTGTACCGCCGCCACCTGCGAAGATCTTCACATGCTGGGCACCTCGCTCGTCGAGAAGCTGACGCATGTACGTCAGGTACTCCACGTGTCCGCCCTGGTAAGATGTCATAGCAATGGCTTGGGCATCCTCTTGGATGGCGCAATCGACCACTTCCTTAACGGAGCGGTTATGGCCGAGGTGGATCACCTCGCAGCCGGTGGCCTGGATGATCCGGCGCATCACATTGATCGCAGCGTCGTGTCCGTCGAACAGCGAGGCAGCCGTGACAATGCGAACCTTGTTGGTGGGTGAGTACGGTGTGGGTGATTCCATGTTCCAGCTGAGGTCGATGTGGATAACCGGCAAAACTACGCACCAATGGAACGCAAAAAGACCGATCTTGGTGCCAGTGACCGCGAGATTTCACCACAATCAATAGGAAAAGCGTCATGACAACGAACGTTGGAACAGTCGATCGCATTATTCGCTTGGCTATCGCAGCCGTTCTCGTGGGATTGGTCGTTACCAATACTGTCGAGGGAACACTTGCATGGATATGCGGTGTTGGAGCGGTGGCCGCCACCGTGACGGCTGTGTTCCGCTTCTGCGGACTCTACACAATCCTCGGTATCTCAACCTGTAAGGTGGCGTCGTAACGCTTCTTGTGTGAATGTAGAACTCATGATGCTAGGGGGCGCCGAGGAAATCGGCGCCAACTGCACGTACATCTCGATTGATGGAACAGGCATCTTCATTGATGCTGGTCTTCATCCGCGCGATCGCTCGGTAGCTGCGTTTCCGGCTGTCGATCTCTTAGAGCACCGCCCAACGGATGTGGCGTTCATTACACACGCACACACAGATCATATAGGTGCACTTCCCTACGTGATGCGGAGGTTCCCACACCTGCGCGCGATTATGACGCATGCAACGCGCGACATCTCGCACATCATGCTTCCCAACGGAGCGCGCCTGCTGCGCAACGAGATCACGTCTGACATTCCGCGTGAACATCTAGAGTTCTACGACCGCACAGCGATCGATCAGCTCCGCTATGCGTTTGAGGCTCTTCCGTATGGAGAGAAGCTTGAATTCCGCGGATATTCAGGGCGTACACCTATCAAGGCCTCGTTTCACTGGGCGGGACACATTCTTGGCTCTGCTGGGGTGCTGCTGGAGTGTGGCAAGTTCTCCATCCTACATACCGGCGATACGATGTTTGATAACCAGACGGTAATTCCAAAAGCACAGCTTCCTCGACACCATGTGGACGTCCTCATCATGGAAGCAACAAATGGTGCAACAGAACACAGTCCTTCTCGACGTGACGAACGCGTCCGACTTGCACGATTTATCAATTCCATCACGGAACGTAATGGCTCTGTATTGATTCCGTGCTTCGCGCTTGGCAAGATGCAGGAGATGGTTGTGATGCTCACATCGATGATGCAACGCGGAGAGATCCCGCACATTCCGCTTCACACAGGGGGCATGGGGACACGTATCAGCAAGGTATACGACGCCTACTGCTACAGCGACCCGATGATGCGACCCGGACTTGAGATATCGGATACTCCACAAGAGCCTATCGTCCGCGACGAGATTCATCGCGGACCCTATCTAAAGACACCGTCGATTGTTCTCGCCTCATCAGGCATGCTCAACGCTGGCACACTGTCCTACAATCTTGCGCAGATCTGGATGTCGCGACCGAACTATGGAATAGCATTCATCGGCTATCAACACCCGACTACGCCAGGACATGCCTTGTCGATGTCGGAACGGAAACAACCATTCGACCTCGCAGGACGCAGGGTTACACGAACCTGCGAGGTAGAACGATTTCGGTTTAGCGCTCATGCATCACGCGAGTCGCTCATCGAGTTCGTAACAGATGTGCGACCGTCAACACTGGTGTTGATGCATGGTGAGCCGGAATCCTGTGATTCTCTCGCGCTTGATCTCCACGAACGTCTTCCGGGCATGCGGATATGCATTCCTCGAAAGGGTTCATCGTACACACTATTAGGTGACTAGTGTTGAATGACGACCGGACGCGTCGTTGTTGCACCGCTTGTGAACTGAACTGATAGCAGATAAACACCAGAAGCAACGGCACTGACGTCGCACTCCATGCGCGATGATCCGACTGCGCATGACCACGTCGAGATCGTCTGTCCAACTGAAGTGGTAAGCACAACCTGCTGCGCTTCTCCTCCGCTCCATTGCACGCGAATACGATCACCTGCAGGTAGTGGCATGGCCTCCACCGTGAGCACAGCATCTGTAGATGTAACACTACTGATCTGTGGCGTGGTGCGTTGAATTGTCACAAAGCTCTGACTGAAGTGACTCATCGTAGGACTCGCTGTTGATGCTACTACAAACCGATAGAGTGATCCAGGTGGTAGCGTGTCCGGAATCGTCCACTCGTACGATGCGGTAGATGGTGTAAGCGATCGATGAATCGGAATTGTACGTCGTCGTTCTCCATCCCATAGTGAAATGGTGACTGGAGATGCAACACTTGAGCTGTCCCACGTTACCTCAACGCGATCACCCTGGTGAAGTGATCTTTCACGTGAACCGCCCGACGGTGTGACGTGTGCGTGTGATGCGAGCGTGGGTAGGAGTGCGATGATGGCAAGAATGAAGTACTTCATGAAATGTCTCCTTGGGTAGAAAGATGAATAGGTATTGCTTCAACGAACCACGGCCTTCGACACGTACCACTGTCCGCGCAGGTGATAGCGGATATTCTCGTGATCAACAATGATCTTGGGTGATTGCGCTGTGCGCATTCCCCAGCGCGAACCAATGTCTTCGAAAAACGTGCCCTCGCCAAGGAAGTCGTCCTGCTCATCCGGTGGAAGCAACGTCGCAATCAAATCAGCACCAGCTTTAACGAGCTCGGGTATTGAACCATCCCAGTCGAGATCGCTCGATCCACCTGTACCTGCATACGCATCGACTCCTCGTTTGACTATCGCGACAACGTCATCCATGCGATTGACGAGACAGTCGTCTTCATCCTTGCAGTCTTCATCCCACGTCGACATCATCCACCAAGCTTTGTCGAAGCCATCCATCCACATCGTCTGCAGCCACATTGCGCGATCACCGTATCCAAGTGTTTTGTCATCGTCTGTATAGGCGATAGTACACTCGTTCGCTTTGCCCTGCTGCTCATTACACACCGGTAGCCGACTGAACGCCGTGGATGTATGGTGTGCACCATCGACGGCAAGATTGCCACCATAGATTGCGTTGTAGATCTCTCCTTTCATGACGAATGGCCAGACGTCCCAGTCACCATCATACTCGATGTCGGCGCGCTGGAGTCGCAGTCCAAACCCGGGAAGTTCGAGTTGCTGTGCAGTGAACGTATAGGGCGCAACAAGTGGCTCTTGGTAGATCGAACGGACTCCACTACCACACGTCACATCGACGATACCGAAGTGCAACGCCTGTTGAATCGGACGTGTCGTTGGATCGCAAATGGAGAACTCAACAATATCAGGCGATTGCCCAGTCGTGGGAAGAAGATTTGTGTTTCCGCGATCACCAGTTGCCACACTAAAGTCCAGACCCTGTGTTTGCGGCGCATTGATCAAGTAGTTGTCCCACGACGACGCTGTCATGCCACCAGCAAAGATTGATGGAACATCTACAGGAAGTGTGTACTTCACCTTGATGATTGTTCCTTTGCGCGGTACATACTCAAGATGACGTCCACCTTTAGGCTCATCAGATTGTCGTTCGTAGTAGGTCAGTGGATCGAACCAGCGTTCCTCAAACCGCGACTTCGTTCGGTCGATGTCTTGTACCGTACGAATGCGCATACTCATCGATGCAACTGCGAAGAGACGTCGAAACGCAGCTTGCACCCGCACCTCGCGTTTACCCGTTGGGCGTGCATCACACGATAGACCGTCGAAACGTGCAATGTCTTCGTCAATAACGAGTGTGTATACTCCACCCGAGATCGTTTGTTGCTCCATTGCGGGAATTGCATAGTTGTTGCGCACCGACCACCATCGCCATTCATCACCTCGATGCGTTGCGGCTCTAACTGTAAGCCGCACCTGATCGCCACACCGCAATTCATATCGCTCAAAGAGCTCCTGCGGTGTCGTACACGTGACTTTCCCTAGAGGCATCCATTGTTCGATACCTCGAACGAGTTGACGCTTAGCGACATCAATCTGTGTCTCGGGATGCGGTGAGCGATCGGTGAGGATGTGCAAAGGATCCTCGGAGCCGAGGACAACGCGCTCAACGCGCAGATCAATACGCTTGCGCCGCGCAAAGAACGTGATGGCATTCTCGGGATCAAGCATTGCCGCCGTGTGACAGTACTCTTGCACTGGTGTTGTGAACCGAACAGGCGGACCAAGCGATGGATCGTGATAGCCGGTGATTTCCCAACATCGTTGTGCAGAAACACACACCGTTCGCGTTCCCGGTGATACGTCTTCAAACTCTCGGGCTGTTGTGAATTGGACTGCATCGTCGACGCTGAACAATGCGTCAGCATCATCATCTGCGATGCGCGCAACCAACCGGTAGCGCTCGGTACGGTATGGACTTAATGGCGTGAATTTGGGATTCACCACATTCCCCGACAGTGCCGTTCCCTGGGACGGTCCACCACCGTTCATGCCAACAAGCGACGAAGCCTGAATGGTAAGAGATGAAGCTGTTGATCCGGCGCTTCCCTGAGGTGCTTTCTGCCACGCAGTAAACGACATGTTCGCATTCGGCACTGCGCTGAGTGTGTAAGGGGCTTGTACCACTGCCACTCTGATCGTTGCTGATTGCGTATGTGTTCCAAGGAGCGCACCATCTCGATCGTACACGTGAACACTTCCACCACTGTCGAGTTCAAGCTCGAGATCAACGCTATCAATGTGCTCGACGCGGGCAACAATGTTGATCGCTGTAGGCGCGGTCGAACAATCGACACCAATTCTTGCACTGTGCGACGCTTCGGTGGCGATAGCATATGCGCGCGGCACATCCCATCCCGCAAACCGCCAGGGCGCAGGAAGATCTCCCGGCGCAACTATGTCGACCGTTCGACCAAGAGGTAGCACTCGCGTCGTGGTGTCGAAGAGCGCTACGATTGAAGACGGTGGCGTAGAACCATCCACAACGCGAACCGACGTTGTGATTGTTGTTGCACCTCGCACCACGCTTTGTCGCACATACGTGGTTAGGGGATCTCCCGTGAGCTGTTCCAGCGCACAACGCAAGCGGATCGGTCGACCTACAGGCCAGCTCGAACGCGGTAGCACTATTGCGTGTGTCAGATCGGGCGTTACAGTAATCGATGTAGGCACAGACACCCACATGCCTTCCTGTGTGTGTTCCTCAACGGAGAACAGCGTGTACGCAGAAGCGGGCGTCGGGAGCGGATCTCTCAGCTGCACAGTGAGAGGTTGCTGACACGTAAGTACGCGAAGAGAATCGAGTGTGGTAGCACGCACCGTAGCAACAGGACGTGCCGTTGTGAAGGTGTATTCAAGTGGGGGACACAGTGAGCCCCCTTGGTGAGGGGCGAGCGCAATTCCCGACACGACGCATCGATAGGTTGTGCGTGGGAGGAGTCTTGCCGGCTTCCATCGTACGGTGCGATTGTCGTCTAATGATGTCGTGCCGTAGATCGCTGATCGCGTCCACAGTTCACGTGGGGTTGTGCGTGCAACATCCTCACGCACAACTAAGACTGTTGGAACATCCGGACGCCACCCATTGGGTGCAGCGTTGGGATAGAATGTTCCAACTGTACCTACATCTATCGGGGCAGGTGCCCGGATGACGATCGATGATGTTACATCGACTGCATCTTGACCCGGCAACGGAAAGATGGGTTGTAGAAGAGGCTGAGGTTGTGCTCGTGCGAAGAGCACACCAAGGATGACCATTGCGAGAATGGACGTGAAGAAGTGCACCCGCCGAGTACTCGGCGCCCTAACCATGACGACCTCCAAGAGATGATGAACAATTCCGCTCTTATCAAGAGCATATGTCCATCACGTGGTCGCTCGTGCACTGAACGTGACGTGATTACTGGAGTTCGATCTGATAAATCTTTGGCCAGTTCTTCCCGGTCACATAGATGGCCTTTGTTTCTTCGTCGTAGGCAATGCCGTTGAATACGTCCATCGTCGGACGTTGTTCTGATGGTGGAACGATACCGGTACAATCAATTATGCCATTCACCCTGCCGGTTTTCGGATCGATACGCAGAATGCGCATCGTTTGCCACACATTGGCCCAAATCTCACCTTCAACCCATTCAATCTCGTTGAGCTGTCCAACGACTGATCCTTGCATGGTAACAGGTATGCTGCGCACGATGGAGGATGTTGCTGGATCCATCACAGTGAGCACGTTTGATCCATTGCTTGTGATAAGATGTGTACCGTCGCTGGTGATACCCCAACCTTCACCGGCATAGCGAAACTCGCGGATCCTTCGCAAGGACACAGGGTCGTAGACAAACCCGCGTTGATTCAGCCACGTAAGCATGTAAGCAGTGTCGTTCAACACCGTAACACCTTCACCGAAGTACTGTGCTTCAAGGGGCTCAAGCTTCATCACTGCGCCTGTGCGCATGTTCACACGTCTGATACTGGATTTTCCGTTCTGACCTGTGGATTCGATAAAGACACCCTTGTACACATCGAGACCTTGCGTAAACGCATTTGTATCATGGGGAATTGTTGCCACCACACGAAACGAATACGTGCGAACCGATTGTTCAGTTGTGGGTGTGGGTGTCGACGTTGAGGTACCTTGCTGTTGAATTTCCCGTGGTTGCTCACACGACAAAAGTGTGGCACAGAGAATGATTAGGATACTGGTGTGTTTCATGGCGTTATGTCGTGAATCGAGAACGAATCTACTGGTATTTTCGCCTTCACGTATGACGTGTCGTCTGGCTGGCCTCAACATAACTCCTCACCTTCTCGCCGCGATTGCAGGTTGCATCGCGTTGGTTGCGTGCACGAATCCAGATCCCACACCAGAGGAGCAAGCACAAATCCGTAAGGATTCCGTCCAGCGGGTGCAGCAGGCAGCTCGTGCTGCTCGCGCTGATTCGTTGATGAACCGCTTTCCGAAGATCTCGTATTTCCGGCTGCCTATCTCCTCGAGTGATGTGCTCGACAGTGTGCGCCGAACGTTTGCGAAGACACCCGAGACGTGGAAGCACTACCGCGTGCTCACACTCCTGAACCGGAAGGACATCCAGTATGTGCGCATCGGCGACACGCTTGTGTTGCCCGACACGGTGATGGAGGATCTGCGCGCGTATTCGGTGTTTCCACAGTACTGGCCCGAAGGCGATACGATCCCGAAGGCTGTCTTTATCAGCAACACGTGGCAATCGTATGCGTGTTATGCGCACGGCGAGCTCGTGCGCTTCGCAGCGTGTAACTCTGGCGAGGAGCGCAAACCTACACTCCCTGGTCGATATGCCGTGAACTGGCGTCATCCACGTCGAATCTCATCACTCGACAGCACATGGATCCTTCCATTCACTGTAAACTTTCACCTACAGGCGGGAAGCGCATTCCACCAATTCGATATGCCTGGTCGCCCCGTATCACACTCGTGTGTTCGTCAGTTTCTGTCTGACGCTGAGTGGTTGTACAAGTGGGTGCGTACGGCTCGCACTGATTCGATACGCCGACGCTACATTCCGTGGTCGGGTACACCGGTCGTAATCCTTGATGTGTTTGATTTTGGTCGCAAGCGTGGCGGACCATGGCTTGAGCTCACGTCGAATTCTCCTGTTGGGATCAAACTTCCACAGGATCTGTACGCGGTTGAAGAAGCGCTCATTCCCATCTCGCAGATCCCTCGGGAGGTGCGTGGTGGCTTGGCCGATCGCAAACGCTATGTCACTGCCGACAGTGTGTTGCGTGCACGTGGTGTGATCCGGGAAGGAATTACACTGCGAGAGAGCATCAATTTCAACAAGCTGCGTCAGGAGCGCAAACTAAAGAAGCTCAAAGCGAAGAAGAAGGCTGAGGGATAATCACTCGCGTTCAGACGAATACCTGTCGGGCCACAGCTGTTTGAGACGTTCTCGGATCTGTTGCTCGCGACCTTGTCCGTCGGGTTGATAGAACGCGGTGCGTTCGATGTTGTCGGGGAAGTAGTTCACATCGACAAAGTGATCGGGTGCATCATGGGGATACCGATACGTTCCTCCATGCCCGAGCTCCTTCATCAGTGTAGTAGGAGCGTTGCGAAGATGCAACGGCACTGTCACGTTGAAGCCGCGCTGTACAAGCCCCCTTGCACGATCAATAGCCAGATACGATGCATTTGATTTCGGTGCGGAAGCAAGGTAGGTAACTGCTTGTGCAAGTGGTATGCGCCCTTCGGGCATACCGATGCGCTCAACTGCCTGGAAGACGCTTACGGCCAACTGCACTGCTTGCGGATCGGCGTTACCAACATCCTCACTCGCGAAAATGATGAGTCGTCGTGCGATGAAGGTTGGATCTTCGCCAGCTTCGATCATGAGCGCGAGGTACAACAAGGCAGCATCAGGATCACTACCACGCATCGACTTGATGAACGCGGAAATGGTGTCGTAATGGTGATCACCTGCACGGTCGTACGCAACAACACGACGCTGCACAGCGGTTGCAAGAAGATCGCGGTTAATGATTACTGGTTCTGCATCAAGGGGCGCAAGCAGAACTGCTGCTTCGAGTGTGTTCAAGGCAGAACGCGCATCACCACCCGAGAGCGCGAGTAAGGCATCCCAATCCGCAATCTCGATGGTGCGCGTTGACAGCTGCACATCAGCGGCCAGAGCACGTGTAATGATACGTTGGAGTGCTTCACGAGAGAGTTCCGCAAGCTTGTAGACTTGGCATCGTGATAGAAGCGCGTTGTTGATTTCAAACGATGGGTTCTCGGTCGTAGCGCCGATCAGTGTAACGAGTCCGCGTTCTACGGCATGCAGCAGTGCGTCTTGCTGTGACTTGTTGAATCTGTGAATCTCGTCGATGAACAACAATGGACGTTTGCCCATGGCGTTGAGACGCTCGGCTCGACGGATGACGTCGCGAAGCTCCTTTACACCGGCCTCTACAGCTGAGAGTCTGTCGAGGGGTCGGTTAAGCGACATCGCAAGGATGTTGGCTAGTGTGGTCTTTCCGGTTCCCGGTGGACCCCAAAGAATGATCGAAGGGAGCTCGTTGCGCTCTACATACGCGCGAAGGGGAGCCCCTTGTCCAACAAGATGCTCCTGTCCCGCAAGGTCATCAAGCGTATGTGGTCGCATCCGCTCAGCTAGCGGTGCGTTGTGTGAGACCGGGAGTTGTTCTGACGTCTGATCGTCGGCGAAAAGGGAATCCATGGCGCTACAGAGTGGTTCGACACCACAAACTACCACGCGTTAGGTGGATCTGTGTGCGACCTCGATACTTCCGCCAATGCCATGCACTGCAAGTTGTGTTGATGAGCGACGGATTGCATGACGCAGGCGACGGATGGGATCGCCAACCGGCTCTTCACTCTGACGGAACGTTGAATGATGAATAGGCATGATACTTCGAGCCTTCATCATTTCGACCATAGCAAGACATTCCTCCGGTGTGCAGTGTGCTTCGGGAAACGGATCGTATGCTCCAATCGGCATAATTGCGAGCTCAGGAGCATGGAGTACCTGCTTGAACAGGTTTGTGTACGCTGTATCACCACCAAACACGACTCGAACCCCATCGTGCTCCAGTACGTAGCCGTTGTAACTCCGTCCTATTCTTCTGTATCCCCCGGCACGACACGCCTCACCGGGAAGGCGCCAGCCATTGTGTCGAACCTCGAGAGCTGTGAGGTTGATCGCTCCAATACGCGTTGACTCACACCAATCCAGTTCGTTGAGACTCTTCCATGGAAGATCCTCAATCACGTCGCGTGTGTTTGTGGCTGTAATCACATCGATCTCGTTGGGCCACTTGTTGCTGATCCGTCGCAGGGTGGCTCGATCCATGTGATCCATGTGTGCGTGTGAGAGCAACACCAGATCTGGACGCGGAAGCTCGTCGAAGCTGATGGCCGGCTCGGTGATACGGTGTGGTCCGAGCGTGACTCCCAACATTGAGATACCGTAGGATCCAAACATCACGGGGTCTGTGATAATCCACATTCCACCCATGCGGAGCAGGACCGTTGAGTGTCCAATCCAGCACGCCCAGGCGATGGTGCCGGTGCAATCGTCTGGCAGCACGACACGGCTAGTTGGCATTGAGTATGGTGCCGATGTGAGGTCAATGGGTTGTAGCGTCGAGGTCGCGATCGCCCCCGAGGCCAACACCATCGTCTTCAACAGTGTACGTCGTGTCGTCATCGTATAGCTCCCCCCGGAACATCCGGTGCGAACTTATCCGATGGGAGACCAGTCCTCAAGTCAAGTGATGGTTACGTGGGGGGTGTGATGACATCGTAACTTTGTGTCAATAACCTCGTACTTTTCCCGCCTATGAGAACCATCACCATATGCCTCGCCCTTCTTGTGCTAGTCGGACACGGACGTGCCGTCGCCCAAGACGCCGACAGTGTTGATGACGCAACAATCGCGAAGATCAAGCAACAGTCGTTGAATTGGCAATACGGCTTGATGTACTCACAATCAGTGTCGCAGTCATCCTTGCGAGATGCGTACGATAGTTTGTCGCTCCCGGTCGTTGGATATGGATTTGGCGCGCAATTCGCGTACTACATGGATCCAGTTCCTGTTGTGATAGGGGGCGAGCTTGGTGTTCACTTTTTCGGTGCGCGTGAGCGACAGTTTGGACCCTATAATGGCGATCCACTCCGTAGACGGTTAGAGCTCTCAACACAGAACTACACGCTTCCAATCCTTGCCTACGTCCGGTTTCAACCCAACATCAGCACGTGGGTGTTCCCGTACGTCGAGGTTCTTGGAGGAACAACGATCTATTCGTCCGTACTCACCGTCCGACAGATTACCGGAGGTGATGACACGACTGCTAGGAATACCGAGAGTGAAGGGGGCGCAAACTGGACCTATGGAATCGGCACTGGCATTGCGGTGAAGATTGCCGATATGATTGAGTTGCCCAATGCACTTCAACGATTTTTGCTTGATGTACGTTTGCGGTACCTCTGGGGAACCGATGTCGATGTGCCACACATCGAACCCAATGCGTCGCAGAGTTACGATGTACGACGTGTCTCTGTCAGCGCACCTAGACAGGTTGTCTTTCAAGTTGGTTTTTCAGTTCAGATGTAAAGTAGACCATCACACGTGTCACAGAAGGAACATCGTATGAAGCACATTATCATCTCCCTTGCCGTTGTCAGCGCACTGTCGGTTACTGCCTGCCGCACTGTCGAGGACAACCGACGTGATACCGCTGATACACGCGGACGTGAACTCACTGCTGGATTGGTGAAGCGTGAAATCACCAAGGGTATGTCGGGTGCTGCTGTAGCGGAGGCTCTGGGATCCCCAAACATCGTCACAAAGGATAGTGATGAGCGAGAAACATGGGTATACGACAAGATCGCAACAGAGGCCTCGTACTCACAGAGTCAGAACGGACTCTTCCTTATCCTCGGAGGCTTCTCCAATCAATCAGGAGCAGCCAGCACAACACAACGCACGCTAACAGTTGTGATCAAGTTCGATAAGAACGACAAGGTAGAATCATTCACATACCATCAGAGCAAATTTTAATGCGCACACAGCACATTCTCGTAATTGCGCTGTTGGTACTTGGAACAACTGCCTGCACAATCGTGAGTGGACCGCGTCCGAATGCTGTTCCGCAGACACAATTGCAGACACGCGAGTTTCAAACACGGGAGTTCGACACGAACGATGTCAAGCTCGTGATGAAGGCGATGCTCAACGTCCTGCAGGACGATGGGTTTGTGGTTAAGAATGCGGTTCCCGACCTTGGGTTGCTGACAGCAACGAAGGATGTTCAGCTTACTGGCACATCCGCCACGCGTAACGATCAGTACTGGACAGATTTGTTTGAGTCGGTGTTTCGCTCGTCAAATTCACGATCGACGTCACGCGATCGACAAGAACAACGGTACAATAAGTTCAAACAGATTGAGGTGAGTGTTAACGTCACTGAAGTGGGACGTCGCTCAAAGGTTCGTGCAAACTTTCAAGCGCGAATTCTCGACAATGTGGGCAATCCTGTGGAAGTGTATGTGATTCAGGATCCCAAGTTCTACCAGGATTTCTTCTCGAAGGTGGACAAGGGAATCTTCATTCAGAAGCAAGGGTTTTAAGCAGCCATATGCAGCATCGTCCTTCACGGTTCCTTCTTTGTTGTCTCGCCTTCGTTCTGTCGGCCGTGATGGGATTCTCGCAGCCCCTTATTGAGACGGTGAAAACCGGTGATATCAAGCGGGTGATGTCGCTAATCAAGAAGAAGACAACAAATATCAACGAAGTCGACCGCGAGGGTCTCACAGCGCTCATGGTGGCAACAATTGCCAACGATAGTTTGATGGCGGTAGTTTTGCTTGAGTCTGGTGCGAATCCAAATGTGCAGTCAAAGTCTGGTATGACCGCGTTGCACGCTGCTGCATTTAACGGGCGCGATGGGTTAGTGCAGGTATTGTTGTCGTACAACGCAAACCATAGCCTCGTCGATTCAAAGGGGCGTACACCAATCATGGTTGCAGCTCAGATGGGCAATACCAACCCGATCACCTTTCTCGCTCAAGCTGGGGCAGACCTCGAAGTTCGCGACGTTCGTGGAAACACGCCTCTTATGCTGGCGTGTGGAGGGCGTCATCTGGGGGCTATGGATGAACTCCTTGAGCGTGGGGCCAATCCGAACTGCCGCGACCTCCAAGGAAGGACCCCTTTGATGCTCCTTGCTGTCCACGGCGAGGATGAAATGGTTCGGATCTTGATCAAAAACAAGGCTGATATCACTCTTGTTGATCACACAATGAAGACCGCTTTGGCGTATGCTAAAGAGTACCGCAGAAAGGCCGTGATTGAAGTTTTAGAGCGGTCTGGTGCGAAATATTGATCGAATTGCGATAAATTGACTGCGTCATACCCTATAGTAACCCTTTTAGTTAGGCCGGTTCGATGGCTTTTGCAAGTACCACTAAACTCACCCGTATTGGGTTGTTCTACGATGGAAATTACTTCCTCCATGTAAGCAACTACTACGCTTTCAATCATCCCCGGAACAGTCGTCTAAGTCTGCGAGGGCTTCACACGTTCATCCGCCATCAGGTAGCGAAGCTTGAGGAAACGGAGCCGGAGGTGTGTCAGATTGTTGACATGCACTTCTTCCGTAACCGCATCTCTGCGATTGATGCTCAGTCGCGTGGAAACCTGCTGTACTACGATCGTGTGTTTGAGGACATTCTGATGTGGGAAGGTGTAACAATACACTACATCCCACAGCGCGGCTCCGCAATGCGTCGCGAGGATAAAGCAATCAACGTTCGCATGGCTCTCGAGGTCTATGAACTGGCTGCTGTTAAGCAGTTCGACGTTGTTGTGTTAATCACCTCGGATGGTGACTACGCGCCCCTTGTCCGTAAACTCAATGCTCTCGGTACACGGGTCATGGTGTTGACGTGGGACTTTGAGTTCGATGACAACGAAGGCAAGCATGTCGTGACACGGACATCACAAGAGCTCATCGAAGAGGTGTCGTACCCGCTTGCAATGCACGAGATCATCGAGAAGAAGGGGGCCAGCAAAGACAAGCTGATCCAGGATCTGTTTGTCAAGAAAGATGATACTTCTGCAGCACGTCAGGGTGTCTATAGCTCCGATATTGATTTGCCGGAACTGGAAACACCTAAGCAACGCGAAGTCACTGAAGAGCGGTTTGAGAGCTTCATTCTCACGCTCAAGAATGGATACGGATTCATCAAGTATCCGCCGAACAACCTATTCTTCCATGCATCTGATCTTCTCAATGCCGAGTTCCCGGAACTTCAAGAGGGAGACCCGGTAGACTTCAACATCGGGTATAACCGTGAAGGTGAAGAAGTAGCGAAGAATGTGAAGTTGTTGTTGGATGAACTCCCAGAAGAGGAAGAAGAAGACTAGTCGCAATGATTACGTCTAAGCTTCCCGATATCGGAACAACGATTTTCAGCGTAATGACGGCGCTCGCCAATGAGGTGGGCGCCGTCAATTGTTCTCAGGGGTTTCCCGACTATCCTATTGACAACGAACTTGAGGAGATGTTCAGGTCGGTGGTGCGCGAGTCTGTCCATCAGTATGCGCCTATGCCGGGTCTGCTGCAACTCCGTGAGCGCGTCGCAGAAAAGTACCAGCGCCTCTTTAACATCCACATTGATCCAGAGCACGAGATAACAATCACACCAGGTGGCACAGCTGCGTTATCGTGCGCCATTGCTGCTACGGTACATCCTGGTGATGAAGTGATCGTTTTCGAGCCTAATTACGATTCCTACGGACCCGCTATTCGCGTTATGGGTGGGATTGTGCGCGCATCTGCGCTAAGCATCCCCGAGTATCGACCACAGTGGGATCATGTTCGTTCGTTGATAACGGAACGAACACGCATGATTATCATCAACTCGCCACATAACCCTAGTGGTTCGGTTCTCACAGCAGAAGATCTAGAGACGCTAGCCGATTTGGTGCGAGATACGTCGATTGTAATCCTCAGTGATGAAGTGTACGAGCTTATCACGTTTGATGGCGTTAACCACGTGTCTGTGGCAGCGCACGAGGAACTACGTCATCGATCATTTGTGGTGACATCGTTCGGAAAAACATTTCATTGCACGGGATGGAAGGTTGGGGCATGTGTTGCACCACCAGAGCTAACACGTGAGTTTCGCAAGGTTCATCAGTTTTTCAACTTTAGCGTTAACACGCCTGCTCAGGTAACATTGAGTCGGTACATGTCCGATTCCACGCGATACATAGGTCTAGGTTCGATGTTTCAGGCGAAGCGGGATCTTCTGCGCGCAGAGTTGTCAGGATCTAACTGGTCTATACGATCGTGCTCTGGATCGTACTTCCAGTTGTTGGGGTACGAAGGTTTTACAGAGGAGCACGACGTAGATCTTGCGAAACGTTTGACACGAGATGTTGGAGTAGCGCTCATTCCGCTTTCACCATTTGTTAGCACTACTTCGTGGTCAGACACCGCATTGCGGTGTTGTTTTGCAAAGTCCGACGCCACACTTATTGAGGCTGCTCGTCGACTTCGTTCTGTGTAACAACTATTGCGGTACAATATCAAGTCTCGCGCATTCCTGTGGACCTGCACACAATTCGAGTATGGTAGCAACGTGTTGAAGCGGAACGTTGGTATACGCGGACAATACCGTGTTGACGTATTCAGGATTGTTCCAAAACAATGTGGTCCACGCAACCGTGTCTGCTACTCCATTCGCCTTTTGCAGCTCTGCCGCATGGCTCGTCCGAAGTCGGTTACAAGCAGCATCAAGGTTGGCCTGTGTTAGTGTGACACCTGCGATTGCCTCGTGGATGGCTGTTGCTAACTGCTCCGCGGAGACGTTCTCATTTGCTGCAAATGCATACATGGTGAGGAGTGATGTATGAGCACGGCGGTCCACGAATGCTCCAACGCTCGACGCGATCTGACGGTTTGCGACAAGGTCCTTGTACAGTATTGAGCTACGGCCAGTCCCAATAATTGTTGCTGCGAGCTCTGCGTCGAGAAGTTCGTTAGAGAGAAATCCAGGTAAGTGAACACTTACATATGTAGCGGCCATCGGAACAGTATCAGGGATGCTGATGTGCACACCACGATAGCATGCATCGGACGAAAAGGTTGTTCGTTCAAGTGTGGGTGTGGGGTGTTGAATATTCTCGAAGTGAATTGATGCCAGCTCCTGGGCGCGCTCGACTGTTATCGCACCCGAAACACACAACACCGCGTTCGAAGGATGGTAAAACGTGGTAAAGAAAGCGTGCGCATCTTCCATTGTAACACCGGCTACATCTTCTGCTGAGCCATAGACATCCCACGAATAGGAAGATGAAGGTGCATAGCAGAGTTGTTGCTGCGCTTTGCGCCAGACGCCGTACGGCTGGTTAATCACGTTCTGGTTGATTTCCTCAATCACAACACTGCGTTGCGTTTGAAGAGCATGATCGGTAATGCGAAACGCTCTCATACGCTCAGATTCGAGCCACATGCCAAGTTCGACTTGGTGCGCTGGTAGGTCGATGTGGTAACACGTGTAATCAAACGTCGTGTACGCATTGTTTGAGCCTCCAGCCTTCGTGCAGTACAAGTCGTACATCTTGTCTTGTTCAGGTGCCGCGTTGTCGAACATGAGATGCTCGAACAAGTGCGCTAACCCTGTCTTCCCAGCATGCTCATCGTGCGATCCAACGCGATACATCACGGTCACATTAACCACTGGTGTTGAGGGATCTGGGCACACAACTAGGCGCAAACCATTTGAGAGTGTTGAAACGTGAGGCGTGATAGCTGCCATGAGTAGCTTGTTAGTAACGATGTGTGTTGTAGGTTCGCCGAGTACTTCTGCAAACCTACCAATAGTCTGTTGACACGACATGGAATCTCTGAAGCAGCTCGAGAACCTCATCAATATTGACTCGCCGTCTGGATATACGCACCATGCTGCAGCATACATCGTGGATGTGTTGCGGGGGTATGGGTATTCTCCGGAACTCACGAAGAAGGGTGCTGTACGGTGCTCATTAGGGCCAAACCCAACTATTGCGCTCGCTGCCCACACAGATACCTTGGGTGCAATTGTATCCTCGATTGAGAGTAATGGTGGATTGAGGTTCTCGCTTCTCGGCGGACCCCTGCTTCCGAGTTTCGAATCTTCGTATGTACGCGTTCACACAATGAATGGCCGCACGATCGATGGAACACTTCTGCTTTCAAACCCCTCAACGCATGCGAACAACAAAGCATCATCGATTGAGCGCTCGATAGACAACATGTACATTCGTCTTGATGAGCGGGTCTCGAATGCAGATGATGTTAAGGGGCTTGGAATCCGTGTTGGAGATATCATCGCGTTTGAACCGAAGTATCAAGCCCTCGCTAATGGCTACATCAAAAGTCATTTCCTCGATAACAAGGCGGGTTGTTTTGTTCTGTTTGAGCTAGCACGACACTATGCCAAGGCTGACCAAAAGCCACCGGTAGAGTTGTTCTTCAGCACGTATGAAGAGGTTGGTCACGGTGGTGCACCTGCCTATCTATCAAGCGTGCGCGATGTGTTGGTCATTGATATGGGTGTGGTGGGGGACAAACTCACAGGTGCTGAGCACTTGTGCTCCATCTGCGCAAAGGATTCAGGTGGTCCATATGACTATGGATTCCGCACGAGCCTTGTACAACTCGCCGAGCAACACAACATTCCTCACGCCGTTGATGTCTACCCGTTCTACTCATCTGATGGAACAGCACTGTGGAGAGCAGGAGGAGATGTGCGCGTAGCTCTCATCGGACCAGGTGTTCATGCATCGCACGGGATGGAGCGTACACACGTCGACGGTATTCAGGCGACTGTAGATCTGTGTCGATTGTTTATCGATCAGCATCACGTTACCGCATAATCGTTGCGCGGTATATTCGGCCTGAGGATGTTGTGACAACAGCAATGTAGACGCCTCGTTGGAGGTGTGCTATGTCTGTGTGATCGGTAGAGAGTGTGTGTATCACGAGTTGTCCAGTTAGATCGTAGAGATCTAGTGATACCGGATTATGGTCTTGAGAAATATCGATAACCGTTCCACGAAGCTGTATTGATGGTTTGGTATCATCACGATCTACAGAAGTTGCGAGTGGTATGGTAAACGACCAAGGCATGGTCCATGGACCTACTTCGGGTTGGCGAATAACTCGGACACGCCAGAAGTACGTTACGCCCTGAGAGAATCCCGAAAGCGTCGTATCGTTATACAAGGTCCGGTACAATGAACTTTCGTTAGAGAACGACGGATCTTCTGAAACCTCAAGTTCGTAACCGTCTGCACCTAGTGCTTCCGTCCACTCCATTTGGACTGATGTGCCAACTACACTGTTATTGTTTGGGACGCGTAACGTGGGTTGTGTACAATAGAGTGCAGCTACAACATACTCACCCGATCGAGCCACGGGAGCTGTGATTGTCTGTGATCCAGGAACAATCTCACGTACGAGTTTCGTGAAGAGCCCATCACCCTCGTGTTCCCGATAGTACACATCAATGTCTGCTACGTCTACATCTCCGAGTAGGCGCGAACAATCAAACAAGATGCGAGCACGTAGTTGTGTTGTGTCAACGCCGCGGACCACCCAACGCATCGGGATGATATTGCATGGAGTTGATTCTGAAAACCCAAGGTTGTGCGGAGCATAGTTGTGTTTCTCTACAGTGATAGGCGTTGTTGCACGAACCACCTCCACATCCAGAGCAACACGTGTTGTACTGTCAAATGAGGCAAACCCTACACGACCAATTGTATCGATAGATCGCGTAGAAGCTGTCATACCAATCATACCTTTACGAACGCGGTATGGGGTTGACAACGGTGTGCTGGTGGTGACTTCAGCGTGGATGTTCCCATTGCGGTCTACTTCTGAAGCAACAAGCCCTGTTGGTGTACTTCCCCAGCCAATCAACAGGTTGCCGTTTGGCAACTCTTGGATACTTCCCATAGCAGTTGAAATCTGCATCTCAGGTGAGGTGTATTCCCAGGTCTTGGTTGCAGTTTTGGACTCTTCATCCAATCTGTATGCTACAGCTCGAGAGAATGGAACAGGGCGGAGGTTCCCATTATCAAACAATACGAGGTCGCCATTTCGAGCCCGAATAGGCGTGTGTTGATGTGAGAAACCGTGGAACCCACTATTGTCGTCGTTGACGATTGAGAAATCCGATCGGGAGGCTGCTGTGCCCCCTAGTCGCCACATGATACTGCCGGTTGCTCGATTGATTTTGATAACCTGATCTAGATTGCGACATGAAACGAGGAAGTTTCGATCAGCATCCTCGGCTATTGAGTTTACATGGATGTAGTCGATGCGCTTGTTTCGCAGATCAATGTCAGGAGTCGCTTCAAGGGGAGATATATGATCGAGTGATTTCCACTCAAAAGTCTTTCTGCCATACCGATCAAATTCTTGAATGATCGCGCCCAACACCACAGCGTCGTAGCGTCCATTTGCGATGAGTGACGACATATCGATGGCGCGCTCTTCAATGCCCAACACAATGTACCGTCGTCCACGAACTTGGTAGCCTTCATGAAAGTCGGTTGTGTAGGGAGCTTCGACCCCAAACGTGTCGATTGGTTGGAGTGTGGCATCCAGGACCACGTACTTCCCAAGATTACCGTGGTAGTATGTCAATCCTCCATACGGAGTAGGGGTAATGTTAGCCGCGGGACCCGTTTGTCGTGGGAGTATGAGGACTCCTGCGTTATCTATAAGGCCGACTGAATCTGTGTCGATCGATCCAATGAGAAAGTATCCAGGTGATGGATTTCCCTGCACGGAGACAGCGACTCGGGAATTTTCTACGATAACAGGGCGTGGGTGGGTATCGGAAGCTGAAGCCACCGTCGCAAGTAGGTGAATGAGTAAGGCTAGTATGATCATACGACCCTAACAACCATGGAAACCGGTTATCGGTTACGGGTTTTGTTTGGTTATCCACATATTCGCTGGGTGTCATATGTGTTGGGGATGTTTAAGTGCTTGAAGTATCTAGAGTTATAGTTTGTATGTGTATTTCGTGTTTAGTAAATCTGGATAGGTGGGTGGTGAATGTGGGTTATCCCCGAAACTTGGTGTTTGGGTGGGTAGAGAGGGTGCAAAGGTTTCTGTTCCGTCCACAGGGATGTGGATCACCAGTAAAAATTATCCCTGGTTCTTCGGGATAATGGGTGAATACAGACGAGATACCCACATTGTATGTAGTAGGTGTAGGTAAGAGTAAGGCATTTAAATTTCAAGAGGATAGACGATTTTGTGGCGTGTTATTCACCGTATCCACAGTATATCATCATCATCACCAGAGCTGTTTTCTCTTCAGAAGAACAGAAGAAAAGAGATAGAGTATAGTAGTGAAGTGGAAATCGAGTTTCGTGAGTTGTGCGATATTCGAACGTCATCAAATCACATCGAAACCGCAGTATGGTTGCAGACACCCAGGAATATCGATGTGACCGTCTTCCCGCTGATAGTGTTCGAGGAGAGCAACAAGAATTCGGGATGTAGCCAATCCACTCCCATTCAGTGTATGAACGAATTCTGGCTTACCACCACCGTCTTTGAATCGGATTCCAGCACGACGAGCTTGAAAGGCTTCAAAGTTTGTACAAGAGCTCACTTCGAGCCATCGCTGCTCGGCAGGCGACCATACTTCGAGATCGTATGTCTTAGCTCCACCAAACGACATGTCGCCTGTGCACAGGAGAAGCACGCGATATGTTAAGCCAAGTTGTTGAAGAATGTACTCAACATTACCCACGAGCGATTCAAGTTCATCGTACGACGTTTCAGGTCGAACAAACTTTACCAGCTCGACCTTGTTGAATTGATGCACACGCAGAAAACCACGAGTGTCCTTACCATGGCTTCCTGCTTCACGACGGAAACACGCGGAGTATCCAGCAAAGCGAATAGGGAGGTCGCCCCCTTGCAGGATTTCATCGCGATAAAAATTCGTCAGAGGTACTTCAGCTGTCGGAATCAAATACAGATCGTCACGCTCTGCGTGAAACATGTCTTCTTGGGATTTAGGGAGCTGACCTGTTCCTCTGCATGAATCCGCATTCACGACAAACGGCGGAAGCATTTCTGTGTACCCGTGTGTGTCGGTATTCACATCGACAAAGAAGTTGATCAATGCTCGTTCAAGGCGAGCCCCTTTCCCAACATAGAATCCAAATCCAGCACCAGTGACCTTTGCACCACGCTCAAAATCAAGGATACCAAGTCGCTTCGAGATCTCAATGTGATCTACACGATGGGCCTTATCTGCACACTCACCAGTGCGCCGAATCTCGATGTTCGCACTCGCGTCACGTCCAACAGGCACGCTCTCATGGGCGATGTTGGGAATACGAAGCATAATTGATTCAATCTGCTCTTCTACACCACGCAACTCATCATCGAGACTCTTAATCTCATCACCTACCTCACGCATGGAAGTAATCAACGCAGAAGCATCTGCCCCTTGCTTCTTCAGTACAGCGACTTCTTGCGAAACAGCATTGCGCGTACTCTTGAGATCTTCGACACGTTGAATGATCTCACGTCGACGAAGGTCGAGCACGACCACTTCGTTCACATCCGTCGAGTCGTTCTTTTTGATGCAATTCTGTTGAACAACATCTGGTTGTTCTCGGATGAGTTTAATGTCGATCATAGAGGCGAAATTGCAGGTGTAAAGGGGCGTGTCTGTCACAAACTTACGGTTTGTCTGTCATGGCTCCTGTAACGAAAAGAGTGATTTACACTCCTTTTCACATTGTTCCTTTGAGAGTACACCACGATGAAGCTTCTTACTGCACTTTGTTTGCTTATCGGCTCTGTTTCACTGTTCGCGCAGACATTACCACCAGTAGTGATCACTAAGAACACTACACCTGCACCCGGCAACATTCTGATTGCTCCAAACTCCCGTGTTCCGGCGCCCCCGTATGCCCCCTCGCTCATAGTTCTGGGCAATGATGGGTCGGTGGTACGTTCGCGATTTATCCCGGAATATGCATTTGACTTCCGTCCGCTAGCAGATGGACGATTTGGATACTCTGTGTTTCAAGCTGCGGGAACAGGGCCACGCGCCGCTACGTCGATCTATCTCGTTGATTCGACGTTGAACACAGTCGACTCCATTCAGAGCCTGCAGAACGGATACAATCTTGCAATGCACTCGTTCATGGTGCTGCCTAATGGAAATAGATTGGTCGTTCTGCAGCAAAACCTCACTGTAGACATGTCAAAACTTGTTTCTGGTGGTCACCCAGCAGCAGATGTTCAACAAATGCTCCTTCAAGAGCTCGATCCAGATGGGAAGATCATTTTTCAATGGCGCTCTCTTGATCATTTTCCGGTGACTGTGGCATATGAGAATCTCACATCGCCATCAATTCGATACTTCCACCTCAACGCCGTTGATGTGGATACAGATGGAAACTTTCTGATCAGTGCACGACATTCGTCAATGGTTGCGAAGATTAACCGCGTAACAGGCGAGGTGATGTGGATTCTCGGAGGTAAACTCAATCAGTTCACATTCTCAGCAGATCCATCGATCACCGATCCTCCAGAGTTCTCGTACCAGCACGATATTCGACGTCTACCAAACGGTAACATTTCTCTGTTCGACAATGGAACACAACGAACACCTCAGTGGTCCCGTGGTGTTGAGTATGAACTAGACGAAGTCAACAAGACCTGCAAGCTTGTATGGCAGTATCGTCATACGCCCGACATCTATGCAGGTGTGCAAGGTGCAATGCAAACACTTCCAAATGGGAACCGCTTGTTGGCATGGGGATCGGCTATCCTGGAAAACCGCACCGTTGTTAACGAGGTATCTCCAGCTGGAGATGTAGTGTTTCAAGCTGAGTTGCCATCAATGATGTTTCCGTACAAAGCAGAAAAGATTGATCCGCTGTACGGACGTCCACGAGCCTCTGTGTTGATCGATGAAATTCTTCCGACAAACACATACACATACACCCGTGGTCTCGACACTGTAGGCTTGAAGATCACCTATCACACCTTGATATCATTCTTCTACAACACAACCACAGCAGTACGCTACACAACATCACCACTAAACCCACGATGGGTTGAGCGCGTTGGTGATTCGGCGGTCAAGACAGTTTCACCAGCGTATATCGCACCAACCCGTGTGACTATTACACAAGAGGGAATGGTAGAGCATGCTGGAGAGTTTCGTTTTCACGCACCAACACTCGGTCTGCCCAACCCAGCATCACTGGTAGTCTATCGTCGTGACACGATAGATAAGGGGGCGTTTACAGCTCTTCGCACACGATACAACCCCGTAACAGAGGAACTTATAGTTGACACAACACAAGTGGGAGAGTTTTGCTTCGGGGTTCCACGAGCACAACAGATTGATAAGCTTCGTGCACCGAAGCAGATTCAGCCTGTTGGTGGTAAGCGACTCCTTGTGCAACAGCCTGTCCTTCTTCAATCATCAGGGCAAGGATATACTCGATCGTATAAGATCGAAGTGTACCGGCAAACGCCTTCGGGCGCTGTCGGAAACATTACAGTCACGACAGACTCGGACAAACTCCTTCTTGCATCGAATCCAATGCAGTTGAACGAACCAGGTATGTATGTCTGGACGTCGCAAGCGCTCTGGAGCGACGTGATTCCTGGTGTAGAGATGAGCGAACCAGCCCAGGATTCGTTCCAACTCGTAGATGCGTTTGTCGAGGTTGTAACACCAGCCACCCAAGTTTCATGGATGCAGGATTCTGCCTATGCAATCACGTGGGAGACAAACATCCCAGGAGCTGCCACTATCGAACTCCTTCGTGATGGACAACTCGTTCACACTATTGTCGATAGCGTTCGCGCTTCATCAGGCGGGTTCTTATGGAAGATTCCGGTATCAGTACCTGAAGGGTCAGGATATGATATCGTCATCCGCTCGCGTGATGGAAATCAGGTTGTTGCATCTGATCAAACAACAGATAAGCGCATCACCATTCTAAAACTTCTTGTCTCTGTTCAAGAGGAAACAACGCCAGTAAACTGCGTTGTGATGCCGAACCCAGCTTCATCATCGCTGTTTGTATCGACGGAGCACGAGGTGTCTGAAGCTTTGTTGTTTTCATCGACCGGCGAGTTGGTCCACCGTGAATCAGCTACTGGTGTCGGTACACGCCTCGATGTGCAACACTTACCGAGCGGCGTCTACATGCTGTCTGTAGTAACGTCAAAGGGAACCGTTACGCGTCAGGTTGTCATCCAGCGATAACCTTATCGCAAGTACAACGAAAGAATCGAGATATCTGAGGCTGAAACGCCCGGGATACGTGAGGCTTGTCCGAGCGATCCTGGGCGTATCCGTTCAAGCTTCTCTCTGCCTTCGGTTGAGAGACTTTTCACGTTAGAGTACACGAAGGATGTTGGGATAGCTAGTTTCTCTTGCTCAGCAAAACGCTCGACGTCACGATGGAGTTTTTCGATGTACCCATCATACTTGATTGCTGTATCGACACGATGAACAACATCTGGGTGCTCGCTGTATAAGCCCCCTTCAACCCCATCAATCAATTCTAAAACATCTGATACTCCGACATTTGGTCTACGTACAACGTTCAGTGCAGAGGTAGGCTCGGGAATACTCGTCTCATTGAGACGCTCTAATGTTGGATTGATAGTAGCAGGCGTAAGTTTTGTTGATTTCACCGCGGTTAACAGTGCGTTGGATCTGCGCTGTTGTAACGCAAACTTGTTCTGGATGTGCTGAGGTATGATTCCAAATGAAACACCGTAAGGTAGAAGCCGATCGTACACCGAATCGATCCGTAGGAGAAGTCTATACTCCGCTAGAGACGTGAAGATGCGGTAGGGCTCTTCTGTGTTCTTGTTCACTAGGTCATCAATCATCACCCCGATGTACGCCTCAGATCGCTGAAGGGCGAACGACCCCTCGCCTCGTACAAAGAGAGCTGCGTTGATACCAGCAATGAGACCTTGTGCAGCAGCCTCCTCGTAGCCAGATGTACCATTTACTTGTCCAGCAAAAAAAAGTCCGTTGAGCGCCTTCGATTGAAGACCGAATGTTAGTTGGTATGGGTAGAAGAAGTCATACTCAACTGCATATCCGTATCGAAGTATTGATGCATTCTCAAGCCCGGGAATAGTACGAAGTCCGGCGTCCTGAATATCGCGTGGTAGGCTAGTAGAGTAACCGTTTACATAAAGCGTGTTAGAAGTAAGGCCTTCTGGCTCAAGGACAATGTTGTGAGAGTCTTTGTCAGCAAATCGAAAGATCTTGTCTTCGATTGAAGGGCAGTACCGTGGTCCAGCCCCAGTGATGAGACCCGTAAACATCGGTGAACGAGAAAAACCCTCTTGGAGAATCTCGTGTGTTCTAGTCGTTGTCTTCGTAGCAAAGCACGCTAGTTGATTACGTACAGAATGCGTATGTATTGAAAATGGGACCGGTTTCTCGTCGCCATTATGCGGATCGAATCGGCGAACATCTATTGATTGCTTATCGATGCGTGGTGGCGTACCTGTCTTTAAGCGCCCCTTTTCTAATCCAAGTGAAGCCAACAGGTCTGAAATCCTCTCGGCCGAGCGTTCACCTACACGACCTCCCTTAGTGCTCTCTGTACCAGTCCACATTACAGCGTTTAAGAAGGTACCAGAGCACAAGATCACAGCCTTCGCTGTGATATGCTCGTTGCTGGCTGTTTTAACCCCTGAAACCGACCCACCCCCAACCATAACCTCAACCACAGTCTCTGATATGATCGTCAGATTGGGAGTAGAAAGCAAAAGATTCTGCGCGGCGATAGGGTAGAGCTCTTTGTCGTTCTGGCTACGGGGTGACCAAACAGCTGGACCCTTGGATGTGTTCAGCATCTTAAACTGAATTCCACTCGCGTCCGCAATGCGTCCCATCACACCACCCAGCGCATCGATCTCCTTAGCCAGGTGTCCCTTGGCCGATCCACCAATAGAGGGGTTACACGACAGGCGACCTATCGTGTTGATGTCCATAGAGATGAGACCAACCCTCAGACCCATTTTAGCAGCCACAATGGAAGCCTCAATACCCGCGTGGCCCCCTCCAACTACCAGAATGTCGAAATTTGCCGTATTCATTGTTTCACGTGGAACATTTGTCCGTCGAGGAGATTGCGGAAAAGGAACAATACCAAAAAGTGTTTCACGTGGAACATTAAACAAGATGCTTCGACATCAGAAATTCATCGACGTAGGAATCGCCAATCTTCATAGCCCCAACTTCGGTTCCATAAACCGTGAAACCAAGTCGAAGATAGAGGCCATAGGTTGCTGTGTTTTGAGTACTTACTGCCAATTGAACCTGCTCGACACCCACAACTTCTCTGGCGGTATCAAGCACAGTCTTTACCAGTGTTGTTGCTAGACCCTTCCCACGGGCGTCGTTTCGCACGTATAGACCCCAAATACGGCCCTTGTGACGAAGTTTAGATGTCTCGTTGCCTGAGTATCCGATCATTGCAATAATGCGTCCAGAATCATCGACAGCACCGAGCGTGTACTGGTACGGGTAGTTTAGGTACCGCTCAAAACGTTGCTCTTTCGATAGAATTGAGAGACCTTCAAACCAGTCATAATCCGAACCAAACACCTCTGGTGCCTGAACAAGAGCTTCTCGCTGAATATCGAGAAACGAAGGAAAGTCGTCGATTTCAAGCGGGCGAATGATCATGTTGCTACTTTCCGATGCAGAATCGGGAAAAAACGGTGTCAAGTACGTCTGGGTTCCAAGACTCACCAGAGATGTCACCCAGAAGGCGAATAGAGGCACGAATGTCAACCGAGAGTAGATCTGGAGACTGACCACCCTCCAACGCCTGTATCGCTGAGGAAAGTGCCGACGAGATCTGGTGCAGAAGCACAGCCTGACGTGCATTCACAAGGACATCTGTAGGCTGAATCGTCTGCTCCTGAACCAAGCTCCGTAGTCGATCACGAACTAGATCCATACCCACCCCTGAAACGGTTGAGCAGACAATCTCATGCCCTGTTCGAGGGATCAGCGCATTACCGACGAGATCTGATTTATTCTGAAGCACAACGATTGGTGTTGAGGAAAACGAATCCGACAGCTCACCACGAAGACTATCTGAGTGATCCAAGCCCAACGAGGCATCGTTCACAAGAACAACTGCATCAGCTTGCTCTAACACGGAACGTGTGAGTGATATGCCTTGGAGCTCTATACTGTCTTCTGTGAGTCGAATCCCCGCAGTATCGGCGAGGTGGATGGCATACCCATCAATCAGCAGAGTCTCCACGAGGTAATCACGGGTGGTTCCGGCGACATCGCTTACAATCGCTCTCGAGCGCTGTAGTAACGCATTGAACAACGAACTCTTACCGGCATTTGGATAACCTACCACTGCAACATGAAACCCAGATCGCAAGATTTCCGCACTATGAGCTGAGGAAGCGAGTAGGTCTACCTCTGAGATGATGCCCATGATAAGTTCGCGTAAACGAGACCGATCAACAAACTCTACATCCTCTTCAGAGAAATCTAGTTCAAGCTCCAATAGCCCAATCACGTCGAGCAATCGTTGTCTGAGTGCAGTTATCCGCGTCGTAAAGCCCCCTGCAAGCTGTCGAGCTGCTGTCTTGGCACCAACCACCGATTGAGCGTGAATAATGTCAGCAACAGCCTCAGCTTGCGTCAAGTCGAGCTTCTGATGTATAAACGCACGCTGTGTAAACTCACCAGGGTTAGCCAACCGGGCACCCCCTTCGAGCAAATCCTCAATGATTTGGTGGCTCGTGAACGACCCTCCATGACACCCGATCTCGACGACATCCTCACCAGTATAGGACTGCGGTGCGCGGAACACAGATGCTGTCACCGAGTCGATTCGAACCAACCCACTCATCCACCATCCGTATCGGATCGTGTAACCGGGTGTATCAGCCAGCGTATGAGATCCACGGAAAAACGCGTCGCACACTTCGAGAGCACGCGGACCGCTAACTCGGACTACGGCCAGCCCAGCAACCCCCTGCGGT
Organism: uncultured Melioribacter sp.; assembly: GCA_964465685.1. GTDB lineage: Bacteria > Bacteroidota > Ignavibacteria > Kapaibacteriales > Kapaibacteriaceae > UBA10438. The sequence goes on along the minus strand of CAYXKK010000011.1, from coordinate 41,194 downwards.
GTTGCTAAGGCGCAAATCGTGTCGCTTCCGACAGTTGTCACTGAGTTCATAGAGCGAATATTGCAGTCGCAACAGGTGAGAGTCACACATGTAAACTTCTTTACATTGATGCAGCCATACACCATTCATCTTCCAACCGTTACATCAACCAATGACTATGCCAAAGAGTTATTAGCAAGTCATCCGTATGTGATGGTATCTGCTGAGCACCAAACGGCGGGACGTGGTCGGAACGGAAAGGTGTGGGTTGGAGATCAACATAAGAACATCTATTGTTCGTTCGGAGTGCGTCATGCACAACCACTGTCTGGGGCAATGATACACCTCTGGATGGCGCTTGGTGCACTAGCTGTGTTGGACACGATACGTACCGCTGCATCTGATGTTGAATCGAGGTTAAAATATCCAAACGATGTACAGGTTCGTGAAGGATCAACATGGGCAAAAATTGCCGGCGTGTTGGTTGAACATGAGTTTCTCGGATCTACGTGCACCTCATCCATAGTGGGCATTGGAATGAATGTGGAACAGATCACATTCCCTGAGACTATAGGACAGCCATGCACGTCTCTGCATCGCATCGGTGCACATCTCACACCATTTGAAGTGTTATCGCATCTTCAGTTGGCAATGAACTCTGCACTGGTAATGACGTCAACAGAGCTATCTTCTCGATGGATTAGCGAACTCAATCCCGATACCACCAGATTTCGCGTCATAGGCGAAGATGGATTGTGGATGATGAAGGGGATAGGAAGCGACGGACGACTTCACGCAGAACACACAACAACACACATTGAGCGGATCATTAGTGATGGCGACACTTTACGATACGAAGATTGAGCTCAACGGCGTTGAGTATGGCATTGCTGCGATTGATGTTGGCAACAGCCGCGTTAAGATCCACCACGATGATGTGTTTCTATCGTTTCCGTACGATAAAGAGTGGAAGAAGAATGTTCAGCATCACTTCCGTGATCATGTCTCGAAGCGGTATCTGATAGGGCTTTCAAGCGTAAATCCGAAACAAACCACTGCGATTGTAAAGGTCCTTCAACGAATTCCTGGTCATCTCGTTCTCAACGCTCATCAACTGCTCATGCGCAATGATTCTGCATTGTCGTTGGGTAAGGTGGAGAACGCTGGTATCGATCGCATGCTCGGTACAATTGGCGCAATGACGAAGGCCGAACCCCCACTCATCACTGTGGACTGTGGGACAGCGGTAACGGTTAATGCAGTAGATAAAGAGCATCATTTCCTTGGTGGAGTAGTGTTTGCTGGAATATCAACTCAGTTATTTGGCTTAGCCAAGCAAACAGCAGCAATACCGGAAATGAAGTACACACCACCAACAACACATATCGGTGTTAACACGCTTCAGTGTTTGATGGCTGGTATCACGGCATCGGTTGTAGGGGGCGTACAGCTCACTGTTGATGCGGTGATGAAGAACACCTTAAAGACTAAGAATGCGCCGATTGTTGTGAGCGGAGGCGAGTCGCAACAGATAGTTGAGTCGCTAACCGAAAAGGGATACAGTGTGCTCTACCATCAACACATGGTGACTGATGGAATCCTTGTGTTGCTCTCAGGTGCGAAGAACGTCGATCTCCAAGATGCGATCATTGGAAAGATCTTGTCGTAATGCCGCAACCTGTTGCCATTGCTGTTCACGGTGGTGCTGGTAACCTTTCGCGTTATGACGGTACGGGCCGACTTGAAGATGCGCACGCGTTTTTGTCTGCGTCCATACAAACGTGGCACTCCATGCTTCTCGATGGTGTATCAGCACTTGACGTTGCATGCGCTTCAGTCCGTGCATTGGAAGACATTGGATACTTCCACGCAGGAAAGGGTTCTTCCCCGAACGACAAAGGGTATGTAGAACTCGATGCGTCCATCATGCGTGGGAGCGATCGCGCAGCAGGGTCTGTTGCTGCGGTGCGCACTCCCAGGAATCCAATAGATGTTGCACGTCACATCATGGAACATACCACGCAAGTATTAATGGTGGGGCACGAAGCGGACTGTCTTGTTTGCGACGTAGGCATCCCCACAATCGATGCGTCGTATTTCGTACCGTGTGACGAAGTAGGAGCAGCACTTCCATCGACAGGTACCGTAGGTGCTGTTGTATTGGATCGCACTGGCGAAATCGTAGCTGCAACTTCTACAGGTGGCACACTTCGTAAGCGAGCGGGACGAGTAGGGGATGCACCTATCATTGGTGCTGGCACGTACGCCCTTGGTGGACTCGGTGGAGTGTCGTGCACAGGTATAGGAGAGTACTTTCTCCGCACAAGTGCGGCCTCGCGCGTGTTAGCGCGCGTTGAGTTACTTGGCGAGCACATTTCAACTGCAGCTGGCACCATCCTCACCGAAATCGTTCATCTGGGTGGATCGGGCGGAATGATCGCTGTTGATCACCGCGGCACTGTTGCTATGCCATTCTCAACATCGGGAATGTATCGCGCCGCTGTAGATGGATCAGGTGTTGTAACTGTGGGTTGCTTGTAAAGGGGCGCACATTAGAACGCGTGACCAAGTCCGATACTGAGCTGCCAGTTTCCTGTGTTCATGATGCCCCTTCGTCCAACAATCCATTGATCTGTCGGACGCAATGGATCGTACACACTTGTTGCGTAATCGACGCGAAACGGTCCAACGGGTGTTTCGAATCTGTATCCGACACCTGCAGCAATCACACTTCCCCGGTAGAAGTCTTGTAACTGCGCGGTACCATACAAATCTGTTGTGAAGCGATTGAACGCATTACCAATGTCTGTGAAGAACGTGATGCCGCTTCGCTCAATCATCGATGCGACTAGATCATTGATACCTCGTGGTCGCTCAAATGTGTAGCGCAACTCGAATCCAAGCTCAATCAGGGAACCACTACCGATCACGTTCGCAAGCACATAATCTTGCTCGCCAGCTTGATTTGTAATCTTGCCAGAGCGCGGATCATGCAACAACCGCGACGGAAATGATCGAATGCTTGCAGGACCCCCGGCAAAGAACTGTCGTTCAAGGGGAACGTAGGTGTTGTTCCTAAGCGAATCGTTGCGTGCAAAGTCTAACAACTGAATGTGTCCGAGCTTAATCTTTGTTGCACCTGTCAGACGCTGGCTAACTGGGAACACGGTGGATATGAACGCCTGCCCGCGAACGTACTTACCAGCACCCCACCCCCACTCCACGGAGAAACTCGAAAATGTTCCGCGACGCGGATCAATCGGATTATCGCGATGATCCCCGCGCAGCGTAACACCAGCGTTGAGACCTGTGAAAAACGTGTTGTTGCGTTGCAGGTAGGAATCAAGCACCAAGAACTGGTTGAATGTGCTCAGCACGTATGCTGTATCCTCTGGCGTCTTTGAATCTGATAACGCCTGATCCAGTGTACCTTGGAAGTTTCGCGGCACTTGTCGCTCGATGCTCAGGTTAAGATCGACATTGGTAAGAAACGTGTAGCGATACAGATTGATAGGAGCCAACACATTAAAGCCAGCAGACTCAAGACGAAACGGATTCACAAGTTGGCGCTGTGAATAATACGTCGATGTCTGAATGCCGAAGCGTTGATCAAACAGCTTGCCGATATTCGGCCACGCCAACACAAGTGATGCTAGTGCTTCAGTCTCTAGGGGTTGACCTTGTGCAACACGTGAGATGTCCTGCAGAACGTATTGGAGTGTTACAGAGGCGACTTGCGCACCCCCAAAGACATTGCGGTACTGCGCTGTTGCACCAACACCCACGTTGAGGAAGTTGTCGACTGCTGTTTGGTACAACAACGTATTCATACCTACATCGTGAGGTTTACTGTTTCGTGTGAATACCCGCAGTCCGATCGTAGAATCTGTTGCTTGATATCCATTGACGGAATCCGCTGCAATCGTATCAATCAACACGACCTCAAACGTTCCAAGCGATAGCAAGTTCGCCTTCGAAAGCTCTATGCTTCGCCGACTATACCACTGTCCGATCTCTACATCAAGCTGACGCTTGCGCGTCGATAGCGTGATCTCGGGATACCCCATCGTATTCTCGACAAATACAATCGTGTCGATCTTTACACGCTTTCCCGGTGTAACAACAACCACTACTGTATCATGGGACCCATCCTCGGATAAACCAACCACAGGAGCTCGATACGAGGCACGATAGTACCCATTGCTGTGCAATTCTTCTACGAGCGAACGAACAGCAAACTCAATCTCTGATTCAGAAAATGGCGACTTGGGTTTGAAGCGGAATGCGTTCCGTGCGCGGTTCGCAACATCTATGTCCACATCTTCGAGACCCGATATCACCACGGTATCGACTACAGCGCGTGCACCCTCATCAATGAAGAACGTCAGCGTGTTCTTCGATGAAGAAGAGTCTAGGCCAAACATGTACGACACACGCGCATTATGAAAACCATTCTGTCCCAGATAGGTCAGAATAGCGACGCTATCATCAGCAGCAGTTTCGGCGTTGTAATACCGCAGTTCATTCATGAGGCCTTGACGGATTCCATCAAGTCGGTTGATGATGACTTTTGGCGTTGCAGGATTACGACGGAGGTTCTCCTCGAAATACAGCGTGAGTTGGCGTGTGATTGTGAGCTCGCTTTCAATCGATGAGATCACACCAAGGAGCTCTTGTGGAGTTGTCTGTACGCATCCAACAAACTCCACACGTTGGAGTTCATCCAAATTGAGTGCACGCGAACGCTCACCAGCACGAGCAACGCTATCGCTGTAGGACTCCTGGGCATACATATGCGACGATGCTACGAACGTGGTTAGCACGAAAAGTGCCACGCATCGAAGAAGAGGGCGATATCCAGAACAACGTCCCACCGATAGCTGCAAGATACCGCCCCGAGCACGTCCTAAATGCACAACGCCCTTCTGAAGAAGCTTCAAAAGGGCGTGTTGATGATCGTGGGTCGTAGATGACGATTTACGAATCGTACATGTCCTCGTCTTCATTGAAGAACATGTCATCAGATGCAGCCTCATATTCCGGCCACAAATCTTCGATGCCTTCATATGTGATCTCGTCAGAGTCTTCCAACTCTGTCAAGTTGTCAATGACCTGCAACGGCGCACCAGTGCGATTGCAATAGTCAATGAGCTCCTCCTTGGTGGCCGGCCAAGGAGCATCCTCGAGATACGAGGCTAATTCGGGCGTCCAAAACATGGGAGGATCCTTGCGATTTGTTGATTAACTGTAGCGGCGCGAATATAACTCACTGCGCATTGTTCGCAACAATGAACTCAGCGACGGCGAGATCGTAAGGAGTCGTGATTTTGAAATTTGTTTCATCTCCATCGACGACGTGTACCGGATAACCCGATCGTTCTACGACAGATGCGCAATCGGTAACGGATACCCCATCGCGAGCAGCGTCTGCATACGCGGCCGATAACAGTGAACGACGGAACCCTTGTGGAGTCTGAACACGTACAAGTTTCGAACGGTCAAGCGTAGACGCCACAACACCATCTGCAACAACCTTCACGGTGTCGCTCATGGGGAGGGTAGGGATAGCTGCTCCCCATAGCTCTGCAGCCTCTGCTACGCGCTCCCACAGCGCTACAGACGCTAGCGGGCGTACAGCATCGTGCACCAGAACAATACCATCATCATGCGTATTCATCGACCAATGCTCAAGTGCCTTCATTACCGTGAATTGGCGCTCGTGAGCCCCTTCGAAGAAGTGCAACCGCGTATCGACAACACCATGTGACTGTAACCAGACGTGGAGCTGATCAATATCCCCTTGAACGCCAATCGAAATCGATCCAACGTTCGACACTTGACATGCCGTCCGAATTGTACGGAGGAGAATCGGTTCGCCACCAAGGACGTGAAACTGCTTCGGCAATGAACTTTGGAACCGCGAGCCAGATCCCGCAGCAGGAATGATGATTGCTCGTGAAGGTAGTGATTGACTCATGCTCGAAGATATCGCTGATTGCATACGTCACAAAGAAAAAGGGTGTCTTGCGGAGGCAAGACACCCTTTTGATGACGACGGAAGACTGTGAATTACTTCACAACTGTCAGCGGGATAGCGACGATATTCTCACCGTAACGGATGATCATTGTGTATGTGCCAGATGCGACAAGCGAACCGGCAGTATCACGACCATTCCAACGGATCGATCCACCAGCTTCAACACCATCGTGTGTAAAGGCAGCAACCGTAGCACCAGATGTGCTGACGACGCTCACGTTCATCGACGGTGTTGGCTTGCTAAAGCGCACCTCAACGCGGTCTGTCATTGGGTTCGGCCATGCCGAGATACCAGCTTCGACTGCGTCGATAACACCACCAGGAACTTCACCCTTACCGCTGAGAGCGATCGATGAGTTACCGCCGTTCGACGAACGGATGTTCATCGTTGCATTCTTGTTGCCAGCTGTAGCAGGAGCAAACTTCACACACAGCTCGCCAGTTTGACCAGCAGCAATCTGCAGTGGAAGTGTTGTCACTGTTGTGAACAGACCAGCATCCATACCTGTGAAGGTTACTTGCTCAATGGCAATGTCAAGAGCTGATGTGTTTGTAAGAACAACGCAGCGCTCAGCAGGTGTGTCTGTCATGACCGTGCCGTAGTCTTCGCTGGCAGTGTGGTCGTAACGAAGCACGTACGCAGCTGTAAGAGCAACGTTTGCGCTTGGGTTGGCTGGAGCGTTTGTACGGATGTTGAGGTTGCCAGCGAGGTTGCCCTTATTCGTAGGTGTAGCCTTGATGGTGATAGTTGACGACTCACCAGGGTTGAGTGTCAACGGAAGTGCCGGAGCATTGGTGATCGAGAACTCTGATGGTGTAGCTGTAAGAACAGACACTGTCATCGGAGCTGTGCCGATGTTCTTGATCAATGCAGGAGCAGTGATTGACTTGTCGTACCCGACAGGAATCTCGCCAAACTCGATGCTTGTCTGTGAAAGCTCAAGTACCGGTTCTGGGATAGTTGGGTTGTTTACTGTAACCACTGCATATGCTGATGCTGTGCCTCCGCATGAATTGCGAACAATTGCATTGTAGACGCCGGCATCTGCGCGCGTAACACTTTGAATCACAAACGTTGGCGACGTTTGGCCAACTATTGGCTGATCATTCTTCGTCCACTGAATGCTACGCCAATCGCTTCCATCTACCGCGAGTTCGAGGCGCTGACCTACTTCAAGCGTCTTATCTGAAGGCTGTGTTGTGAGCTTCGGCTTGGCGATCACTGTGATTGTTGCTGTGTCTGACGCAACATTCAGATTACACGTACCTGTTGCGACAGCATAGTACTTGCCAGCGTTGGCCGCTGTTACGCCCGTGATTGTCAACGAGTTTGCAACCGCACCGTTTACCGCAACACCGTCGCGGAACCATTGGTATGTGAGACCCGTACCTGTGAAGTCGGCGACGAGAGTCACATTAGTTCCGACACATGCATCGCTGCTGCGAGGCTGCTCTCGAACCTTTGGAGCGCGGAAGCCAGAGACGCGGACAGTGCGAGACTGTGCAGTAATTGTACAGTTGTTTGGATTCGGAATGTTCGATGAAACGATGCAGTAATACTGCCCATCTGCATCATATGAGTAGTTCGAGAAGTTAAGTGTTGAGTTGAACGCATTAGGTACAGCAACACCGTTACGGAACCACTGGTAGACAAGGTTCAACCCTGTAGCCGCTACAGATATCGAACCGGCTGCACCAGGGCATAGATCGAGACTGGTTGGCTCTTGTGTGATGCGTGGACGTGAAGCCACCACTACACTACATGCTACAGATGTGGCTGTTGGTGAGCAAGTACCCGTAACGACGCAAGTATACTCGCCGTTCGTCGTAGCACCTGCATTGTTGATGATGAAGTTAGAGTCACGGGCACCAGCGATTGCTACGCCGTCTTTGAACCACTGGAACGTACGACCAGCGCCAGTAGCACGAATGCGAAGTGTATCGTTTGCATTCTCACAAATTGTGCGACTTGCTGGAAGATTCGTTGTGATCGTAGGGCGTGACACAACAGTCAGGCGCGCTGATGCGCTGGTAGCAACCCTTGTTGCTGGATCACATGCGTCACGAAGTACACAATCGTAGATACCAGCATCCGATGTAGAGACAACCGGAATCGTGTACACGTTTGAATTCGGTGCGCCAGGAACTGCTACACCATCCTTGCGCCACTCATATGTACCAGTGGTCATAGAGGAAGCAACACTAAGCGTTGCCGAGAATCCTTCGCAGACTGTTTGCGACTGTGGTTGCGATGTAATGTTTGGAACAAAGCATGGAGCGGTCACCGTGAATGTGCCGATAACCTGTCCCGTCGTTCCAATTGGCGTTGGACCAGGACACACATTTGTGCCACGAAGGCTCACAGACATGCGCGCAGACGAGATCAACGTCGCTCCACCAGCATAGCGAACCGTTACGGTATGGCCTTGCCACTGATCGCCCCAGCTATCCCATGCGCGGATCTCGTATGTGCCAAGCGGAACACTGATTGTTTGCGTGCCGACAAACAGTGTTCCACCGGTTGCTTCACATGCATACGCTATCTGCGTTGCAGTGTTTACGATTTGCCAACCCGGCTCAGATGTATACGAGTCAGTTGTCGTCACAACTTCCAAACTATACTGTGATAGCGCTGTCGTGGATGTGAGAACAACGATGGCCACCATTGCCAGCATTGTTCGCCAAAGAGTCACGATTCTCATGGTGAGACCTTGATAAAATGATGATAAGAGGTTTGTTCACGACACAAGAGGCTGCCACAGTTTCGGGAGGCCTAGGGATGAAAATGAAGAAAATATCTGTACTGGGGAACAACAATTGTAACCCCATGTATTCCAAAGACTTACCCTGCTATCTGCACAACAGTGCAAAAAAAAACGCCCCCGAGGGGGCGTTTTCATTGTAACCATTTAACAACGTCGTTGTTAGCGCACCACTGTCAGTGGAACAGCCACATTCACATCACCATAGCGAATGATCATTGTGTATGTGCCAGATGCGACAAGCGAACCGGCAGTATCACGACCATTCCAACGGATCGATCCACCAGCTTCAACACCATCGTGTGTAAAGGCAGCAACCGTAGCACCAGATGTGCTGACGACGCTCACGTTCATCGACGGTGTTGGCTTGCTAAAGCGCACCTCAACGCGGTCTGTCATTGGGTTCGGCCATGCCGAGATACCAGCTTCGACTGCGTCGATAACACCACCAGGAACTTCACCCTTACCGCTGAGAGCGATCGATGAGTTACCGCCGTTCGACGAACGGATGTTCATCGTTGCATTCTTGTTGCCAGCTGTAGCAGGAGCAAACTTCACACACAGCTCGCCAGTTTGACCAGCAGCAATCTGCAGTGGAAGTGTTGTCACTGTTGTGAACAGACCAGCATCCATACCTGTGAAGGTTACTTGCTCAATGGCAATGTCAAGAGCTGATGTGTTTGTAAGAACAACGCAGCGCTCAGCAGGTGTGTCTGTCATGACCGTGCCGTAGTCTTCGCTGGCAGTGTGGTCGTAACGAAGCACGTACGCAGCTGTAAGAGCAACGTTTGCGCTTGGGTTGGCTGGAGCGTTTGTACGGATGTTGAGGTTGCCAGCGAGGTTGCCCTTATTCGTAGGTGTAGCCTTGATGGTGATAGTTGACGACTCACCAGGGTTGAGTGTCAACGGAAGTGCCGGAGCATTGGTGATCGAGAACTCTGATGGTGTAGCTGTAAGAACAGACACTGTCATCGGAGCTGTGCCGATGTTCTTGATCAATGCAGGAGCAGTGATTGACTTGTCGTACCCGACAGGAATCTCGCCAAACTCGATGCTTGTCTGTGAAAGCTCAAGAATTGGTTCCGGAACAGTTGGATCCTTGACTGTTACGTTGGCATATGCTGATGAAACACCACCACACGAGTTTGACACGCGTGCGTTGTAGAGGCCAGCATCGCCCTTTGTTACGCTTTGAATGACAAACGTGTTGCCAGTTGCGCCGTTGATTGGCTGATCGTTCTTCGTCCATTGGATCGTACGAGCGTCAGAACCATCTACCGAAAGCTCAAGGCGTTCACCAACCGTCAGGTTTTGATTCGTTGGCTGTGTTGTGAGCTTCGGCTTGGCGATCACTGTGATTGTTGCTGTGTCTGTTGTGGCTGTAAGATTACATGTACCTGTTGCGACAGCATAATACTTGCCAGAGTTGGCAGGTGTCACGTTTGTGAGCGTCAGAGAGTTTGATGACGCACCTGGTACTGCAACACCATTGCGGAACCACTGATACGAAAGACCGGTACCTGAGAAATCTGAAACAAGAGTCACATTCGTAGTCACACATGCATCAAGGCTACGTGGGCTTTCCTTGACTGACGGCGGACGGAAGCCGGAAACACGAACAGTGCGTGATTGTGCTGTAACAACACAGTTGTTTGGATTCGGAATGTTCGATGAGATCATGCAGTAGTACTGCCCATCTGCATCATACGCGTAGTTCGTAAACGCAAGAGTCGAGTTGAACGCATTCGGCACTGCAACGCCGTTGCGGAACCACTGATACACAAGGTTCAATCCCGAAGCGGTCACGCTAATCGACCCGTTTGTTCCTGGACAGATGTCGAGGTTTGTTGGCTCTTGTGTTACGCGTGGGCGAAGAGCAACAAGCACTGAACACGCTGGTGTTGTAGCTGCAGGCGAGCATGTGCCCGATACGGTACACGTGTACACGCCGATTGCCGCTGTACCAGCATTGTTAATGATGAAGTTAGAGTCACGTGCACCAGCGATTGCTACGCCGTCCTTGAACCACTGGAACGTACGACCAGCGCCAGTTGAGCGAACACGGAGTGTGTCGTTGGCGTTTTCGCAGATTGTGCGGCCAGCTGGAGCATTTGTAATTGCTGGTGGAAGATTGACCGTTAACTGAGCTGCTGATGATGTTGTGAGAGTCTTAACAGGGTCACAATTATCCTTCAAAACACAGTCATACACACCGGCATCGCCTGTTTGTACAGAGGCAATAGTGTACGATGCTGCATTGGCACCAGGAATTGGAGTTCCATTCTTGCGCCATTCCCACGTACCCTCGCCCGCTAGCAATGTTGAACCAACTGTGAATGTTGTGCTTGTGTTCGCACATACCGTGCGGCTTGTTGGCTGCGCAGAGATTGTTGGGGCAAAACAGCCCTTGACCACAGTGAACTGACCGCTTGTCCCCGGATTCGAAAACGCGCAATACCAGCTAGATCCCGGAACTTCGCTAACGCGAATACGGTAGTTCGAACCAGGCGTCAAGCCAGCTGGAATAGCCCACGTGTACGAGCGGGCATACCCATCGACGTTATTCGAAATGCTAACCCAGCTAGCGCCACCGTTGCTAGAGTACTCGATACCGTACTTCCCACCGTAATTCCCGATGGTGTATCGATCACCATACCACGAAACAGTAGCATTGGTACCCGTAGTTACCGTTGCACCAGTCGCAGGCGCGGTTACAAAGATGTTGCCCCAGCCGTATGTACACTGTGCCTGCACGTCGACCGTGCTGAGCAGCGGCAACAGTGCGAGCAGTGCGACAAGTGCACGCATGCCCACACGTGTGAAACCAAAACGTCGAAGAACGGACTGCATAGACCATCCCCTCAGATTGATGATGTAAAACGAATTGAAGGTTCGCATGTCAACATGCAGCGCAACGCCGCCGCATACGTGAATCACCCGTGTATCCATTCGGACACACGTGTTGACCAACCATCTAACACTCTTTTAACCCAAAGGTTACGCGAGAATCTACTCACAAATCATGAGAACACAGGTACTGTTTCGCGTATCTCCTTGTATTTCAAGTAGATAGCACCCTGTCGGGTCTGCAGAAAGCGGTAAAAAGATCGTCTCTGTAGGAGCTTGGGTGCGGTGTGTCAGAATTCTACGTCCTCGTAGGTCGAAGACAGACACAGAGTAAAGATCTGAAAGAGGGAGGTGTACGATGATGCCATCCGTACGCATTGTGATGGTAACATCTTCGAGGGTGTGGTTTTCGTTGCGTACTGAAGTCGACGTCGTAGTCGTAAACGTTGAGTATTCCCCAATGTCCAAACGATCACCAGGCAGAAAACCAACAACACGCCAATAGTACTGCGTTGCTGCGCTCAATCCATAGTACTCAACTGTATCAGCTAGGCTTCGGAATGTGTGCTCGACTGATGAGAAGAACGGATCACGAGCAAACTGTGCCTCATACTCGACATATGTCGGAGACGTTGTAAAGCGGAGAACTCCACGCAGCGGAACATCAGTAGCCTCTCGAGCTGGACTCAGTGGTACGAGACTCTGTTCGAATCGGGCGCGTGTGGTAAAGGTTGCTGTATCAGACCAACGGCCAACGGCCGTATCGGAATATCCGATGACACGCCAACGATAGGTTGTGCCGGGACGTAGAGCAGCAACATCACAAAACGGATTCGCGACTCCTAAGACCTCTATCTCAGGTGAAGCAAACGTTCCACCTTCGGTTGCTTGAAGATCATAGGACGTTGCACCCTCTACGCGCGACCACAAAAACGATGTCATCGCCGTGTCGACCTGATCGATATTCTTCGGAGCAATCGTCATTGGTGGATCTAACACAAACGACGACGTAGTCGAGAAACTCCACGCTCGTGACGAGGGACCGCGTCCGTAGAGACCAACAGCATGGACCGACCACACACACCGTGTATTCATCGGGAGCGTGTCTGGCACATATGATGTACCAGTGGTCGAATCGATGGTGAACGGACGACCATCAGATGCATTCCGAATCGAAATCACATACCGCGCAGCACCATCGACAGGTAACCACTCAAATCGAGGGCGATCGACTGTGATATCCTCGGCGTCTTGTACTGGGGTACGAAGTATAGGAGCAGGTGGAGATGTGACAAAGCGAGCTGATTCCGTCCATCGTCCGACAATACCAGAGTCTGATATCGGTCGTACCGACCATTCATACCACGTGTTGGGACGCAGACCAACGAGATTTGCAACCGACGTGTCGCTTGTTGTTGAGGACAAACTGTCGCTCTTGCGATCTACAGGAACAACGCGGTACCGATATCTCGCCGCGAATGCCGATCGTCGCCAAACAAGGTTCACCGGTGTCTGTGTTGCAATCGTGTCACGACCTATGACAGGGGATACGAGTGTCGGTGTCGGCAATTGCGTAACAAAGCTCCAGGGCGTAGACCAGTCTCCAAAGCGTGCATTCGGCAGAGCTGGGCGAACACGCCAGAAATAACGCGTATAGAACGCAAGACCCTGCACGACCGTGTCTTCACCTGAAACGTTGAGCCGTGTCGCATCGACGAATGTCCCCGACCGTGAAACCTCAACTTGATAACCATCCGTCTGCAGTGCTGGCGACCACCGCAATTGCGCGTTGATAGCTACTTCAGTTTCATTGCTCACGGGAGAGATGAGCTGTGGCACGGTACAATCAGCAAACGCGATGAGAAACTCACCGTAGCGGAGAGACGATGTTGTTAAAGCGCCTGTGCTTGAATCATACACCGCCGCTACACGCGAAAACGTACCTCGTCCTTCACGTGATCTGGCAAACAAGAGCGCTTTCGACGGCAAGGCGACACCCGGAACATCACGAACACTAAACCGCAGCGAACCTGCAATCTTTGACGAGTCCACCACACGCACTGTCCATCGCATTGGAACGATCGAGCAATAGCTGGTATCTGCAAACGACACTGCATGCGGTGCATAGTTGTGTCGTTCAACAGTCACTCGAGTGCTGTCTGTAACGCGAGTTGCCACAACCGCCACAAACGTTGTACTATCGGCATCAGCAAAGGTCGTTGTGCCAACGGCCGTAAGTGTACGCTCGATGCCTGTCATAGCGAACACGGATTTCACAACACGGTACGCAACAAACCCACTCTGCGTTGGGTTGTCGATTCGGACGTGAACGGTGCCACTACGATCAATTTCGTGTGCTACAGTTCGATTCGATCCCGATCCCCATCCGATTACGATATGCTCATTTGGTAATTCCTGAACGCTGCCCATGGTGGCGGCATAGATCGTGGGTGTTGGGATGAATTCGAAAACCTTGCGAACAGTCTTTGCCTGCTCATCGACCTCGTATTCAACCACTCGCGAGACACGTTCGCCGGGCTTAAAGTTGCCATTGTCAAATAGTAAGATCGTGCCACGCTTAGTGCGTACGGCAGAATGCTGATGACTGAAACCTGTGAAGCCCCCTACAGAGTCGTTGAGCCATTGAAACTCATTTCCCTTTGAAAGTGAGCCCCCTAACCGCCACATCACAGATCCGTTGGAGCGGTTGATCTTGATGACTTCATCGGTATGTCGACAAGAGACTAGGTAGTTGCCATCTGTGTCTACGACAACAGAGTTGATGTGGATGTAATCCACAACGGGTGTGGTGACCTCAACACTGTCGATTGCATCGGCAACAGGGATATGATCCAGCGAGCGCCATTCAAAAAGTGTCCTCCCGGAAAACGTCCGCTCCTGAATGACGTTGTTCCACACGAGCGCTCGAGGATTACCACCCGGTATCGATGAGAGATTAACAGTGTCCTCACGAATGCCAAGAATGATATAGCTCGTGTCAGAGATGATCCGACACTCGTGAAAATCAACCTTGACACCATTTGCGGTGGTGAGTGTGTCGATAACATTCAGATTGACATCTCTACGGATGAAGACCGGTGTGTTTCCGATTGTAGCGAAGTGCGTGAGCCACTTGCCTTGATACGGAAGAACATTTGCATGTGGCCCAACTCGACGCTTGAACATGTTCTTTCCGGCGTGGTCAAGTAGGGAAACTGAATCCATCGAGTTTGGAGCAATAAAGAAATACCCAGGTGCGGGATTGACAAGAACCGAAACATCGAGATCGCGAAAGGCCACCTGAGCTGACAGCGAAGACGTACACAGCAGGGTAGTTACGAGGAGAAGAACGACCCCTACGCGTTCGAGAGTTGTCGATATTTGCTGCATGCTTCGTCTCGGAATTGTATTCATGGTTGCTGTTGCTGTAGTGGGCTGCGCGACATCACCTTCTCCCTCCCTCGATCGCAAACGCGACCCAGCCGATACGTTTGCGTTTCAGAAGCTCGGAAAGTCTGTCTTCTTTGGTGTCAATGCAATTCTCCGGTCCGACACTACCTTGATTCTCGTGACGAACCAAGACGTGTTTCGCACATCAAACAACGGTGTGAAGTGGGAAAGTTTAGCCGAGCCGTTGCCACATAAAAACATCACTGCTGTTTTTGCCCAAGGAGACACAATTTATGCAGGATCAGGCCACGGCACAGTCTACCGGAGCACTGATCACGGATTGCATTGGAGTGTTACACGCCGACTGAAGTACAAGCCAGTAGGTGGGTTCTCAATCCAGGCGGAACCTCGTCCTACAGAGACTATGGATCTGGCATCCTGGCCACGTCCGTCCATGGAGAGTAAGCGATCAGATAGCATTGTGCTTCAATTGCACTCGACAGGTATTCAGCGTACTGTGACGTGGAATAAAGTTGCAGAGGCTACAGCAGTTCTTGTCAACGACACCTCAATCATCCTCGCAACGCGCGATGGTGGTCTTCGTGTGCATAACCTCTCTACAGAACAGACATCAACAATAGAAACTCGACTACTGGATGGACAGATAGTTTCGTCCTTAGCACTCGTGTCAGATACACTCTTCGTCGGAACGAAACTCAATGCAGGTGGCGTCTTTCGGGTCAAATTGGGTTCAACCGCTTGGGAGCAAATGCTTGTCGACCGAATCGAGGGCGCTCTTGATGTACAAGCGCTATGTGTGAATGACCGAGCGACATATATCGCATCGCGCGAGCACGGTGTTCTGGCGATTTCATCGGGGAGCAATATCGTTCGGTCAATTTCTGATGGCATTCACATGGGTCTTCATCAGTCAGTATCGAAGCTTGACGCGTCATGGGTTGTAAGCTCACGATTGAAAGGGGCTCTCATGTTCGATGCGAATGGCGCGGGTCTTCGAATGGTATCGTCATTGGCTCCATCGAGTTCCGAGTACGTTGTAACCACATTAGACAGAGCAATTGTCATGGGGCTTGCAGACGGCTCCATCTATGTCTCTCGTGATACTGGTGCGACATGGCACTATCGCTCGTCACCGTTTGCCCAGTCCGAGTTGACAAATTTGCGAGTACACGACTCCACACTCTATGCATGCACGTCGAATGGACTCTTTCGCAGCCTCGACACTGCAAGAACGTTTACACCTGTAACGGAGGCACTCAAAGGGGAAAATGTTCAGTCGATTGTGCAAACCGATTCGCTGCTTCTCGTGTTCGCGTCCACAGGTACGTATACAATGGACAAGAGCGGGCGACTTGGACTCTTCTCTCCCGGCGTAAAGGCTGACTATCAGATCAGGCTTAATGATGCGATAGTGTACAATGGTGTAGTCCTTGGTGTTGGATATCCAGGGCTTTTCACATCGCTTGATGCCGGTGTAACCTGGTCACTAACGACAATTCCAAAAGCGATGGTCCTACGCACAGTGTCGTGTGATGCCACATCAATCTACGTTGTAGGAGATGATGGCGACATCTATGTTAGCCCCTTACCACAGTGGCTTCGAGAGGGCAATATCTAGACTACGGTCGCATAACCAGTTGTTGAAAGCGTTGTCCGCTTGCCGACGATACCACAACAAGAAATATGCGTGGTAGCCGTGCAGCATGTATGTGGGCAACTCTATCCTCTGTCGCCTCGAGGCGTCCCGAGGCGACTACTGCACCGAGTACATCGTAGACGTCGATGCGAGCTGTCTGGCTGTGTAACCCCGTGACATGTAGCTGTCCATCTCGCACGTAGATACTGACGTGACGTAGATCGTTGTGTCGGACATACTCCACACTAACAGGCTGTTCCGTTGTGAACATGGATACAGTCGACCATTGACCTAGGGATGCACCGCTGCGCTTGCGTACGCGCCAATACACAGGTGTTCCGGAGGGCAATCCCTTTACAATCGTGTCTCGACGTGCCGTCGTCGCATCCAACAACGGCGCCGTCATATCTGATTGCAATGATACTTGCACATCATAGGCAACTGCGTCAGGTGCCTCCGACCAACGAAGGACCGCTGTGGTTGGCACATTTACATCACCAGAGACAGGATGAACAGTGATTGATTCAGGGCATCTTGTGTATACAGCTGCGTACTCACCGTAGAGGATGGAATCAAGAGTAAGAGACCGCGAGTCTACACTATACCGTGTTGGTAGGGCAGTGAACGCACCAAACCCCTCACGAGACCGATGGTACAGTACAAGTGATTCAGGTGATGCATACCCGGCTGCGTTGAAGTGCAATGAGCCTCGTACCTGTGCAGCTGTGTCGTACCGTAATGTCCAACGCTGAGAGAGTACACCACAAAGCATACTGTCGGAAGAGCGCCACTCGTGGGGAGCGTAGTGATGCTTCTCGACTCGACTCGTCGTAGGGATGCTGATGCTGCGAACACGGATCGAGATGCCTGTTGTGCTATCTGCATCTGTATACATAACAGAATCGCCTAAACGAAGATCCCGTGCGATAGACGTGCACGACATTGTTGACTTCAGCACGCGATACGGCTGCAGAGCTCGTTGCGACGTGGTGCGCACCTGCATGATGATCGACCCATTGCGATCGACTTCCTCCGCAACACGTTGATCGTTCGTTGAGCTGTATCCGACAATCACGTTGCCGTTTGGCAACTCCTGAATGCTACCCTGTGAAGCGCTGTACAGCAGAGGCTCCGGCGTATACGACCATACACGCGTTGCAGTCATGGCAACGGTATCCAGAGCATACTCGACCACACGTGAACGCTGCACTGGTTTTAGATTTCCGTTATCGAACAACATGATCGTGCCGCGTGCCGTCCGAAACGCAGTATGCTGATGCGAGAATCCCTGCACACCATCATGATCGTCATTGATGAACGTGAACTGCTTGTTCTTGGAAGC
Organism: uncultured Melioribacter sp.; assembly: GCA_964465685.1. GTDB lineage: Bacteria > Bacteroidota > Ignavibacteria > Kapaibacteriales > Kapaibacteriaceae > UBA10438. The sequence continues at coordinate 23,180 of CAYXKK010000011.1, read as the reverse complement.
AACTCCACCCAAGCGCCAAACGATTGAACCATCTGAACGTCGAATCTTGATGATTTCATCGAGGTGTCTACACGAGACGATAAGGTCGCCATCAGTGTCACGTGCAATTGAATTCGCGTGGATGTAGTCTATCGTTCTCTGGCGTAGTTCGATGTTCGGTGTAGCGTCGGTAACAGGGATGCGGCCAGTGGCACTCCATTCGAAGAGCACACTATCTGTTACGAGGTGACGCTCCTGAATAACAGTCGTCATCAACGATGCGTTCTTCTGTCCACCCTCAACTACGGTGGACATATCAAACGGCCGAAAGTCGATCCCCAACATCATAAACGTTGTATCGGTCCACATCACACCCTCGTGGGAATCCGTGCTGTATGGTGGAGTAACCACGATGGTATCGATAGGGGACAACGCGCTGTCGAACAACACGTAATTGAAGAACCCGAAGTTTCCGGTAAACACCGATGCACGACGTGTTCCATGCACCTGGAGATTTGTGTGCAGACCAACGCCGCGTCGGTAGACGAGTCGTCCAGAGAGATCAATAAACCCAAGAGAATCCTGGGAAAGAGGCGCGGCGATAATGTACCCACCACTAGGCACGTCTCGTATGTCGACTTCAACGACAGGAGCATCTCCCTGCGCATAGACTCCTGCAGGAAGAAGAAACGAGAGAATGCAGACAAGAGCGACTACCATAACAACGACATTGTCGAGATCATACCCGACTCTCTCATTACAGTGATGAAGAGGAATTGTCGCTGCGAAACGTGAGATAGGTCAAGAACAACACTGTTTTCCTGAAGCTGCGCAGCGGACGCGAGCAGTCTGCCTTGTAGATCGACAATGCGAACTGTAGATGCTCCTTGTTCGCCGAATCCACTAATCCGCAATGATGTGCCCGAGCGAACCGACGTTAGTGTGCTCGTTTCAGACTCGACTGCGACGGAGACAACATCGTTGCGGAGGGTCGTAAAGTGCGAGGCAATGCCAACCTCGGTTGGTGAACCATCGCGTGATCCGCGTACTCGCCAGAAATACGTTGTCTCGCGCTCAAGGTCTTGGTAGGAACACTCACCAGTCGTGCTCACGAACGTCGATACGATAGGTTGGAACGTCGGGGAAGTAGAAAACTCTACGCGGTATGACGTATACACCGGCGAAGTCGAATACGCAACAGTTCCATTGACAGCAACATCTATTGTGCCAATAGGGGGCGATAGTGGTATCAGACCCTTCCCAGGCGGCGAGTTTGTTTTGAAGACCGCTGTATCTGACCATGTTCCAGTTGCAAACTCGCTTCGTCCCAACACCCGCCAATAGTACGGCGTGGAGGAACGTAGCGGACCAATGGTCACCTGAGTAGTTGCGAGATCGAATCGCGATATGACGTCGCTCGTGAAGGATGCACTCGTGGAATACTGTAAGTCGTAGAGCTTTGCACCATAGACATCACTCCATCGCAGCACAACTGATGTTGTATCGACAATCACACCGCCACGGGGCGATGTAGTGCGCGGAGCGGGAAGGCTTGACGATGCAGATGTCGTGAACGTAGTCGGGACCGCATAAGGACCTGGCCCATACTTGCTATTCCCTCGGCATGTCCATGTCAACTTAGTGGACGACGGGAGATTGCGACCCACAACAGTTGGTGTCGGGGTCTCGTACGATGCGATGATTGTTGTGTCACTCGCGTTTCGCAACAATACCGTGTACGACGTTGCACCAGCAACAGAGTCCCAAACAAAAGTGGCCTGATAGGGTGGTACACCAGTGACGTTTGCTCCAGGTCCTCGGAGGCGAGGTATGCCAACAGACGTGATGAACGTCTGTGATTTTGCAGAGCGACCATTCACATTTTCAGCCCATGCATTTACCGTCCAACTGTACCATGTATGTGGACGTAGCGTGTTGCCAGGAACAAATCGTGGTTCGTCGATGATTGTGTCAATAACGACGGTGTTCGATGCTAACGATGTGATTCGAATTCGACTCCTTGGTGAACCAATGCCCGGTACCCATCGAAACTCAGCTGTTGGGAGTACAGCAATCGTGTCATCTTCCATCACAGGTGATAGGAGAGTGGGCACACCCATAACAACGGTGAATCGAAACGGCGTGGACCACGGTCCAACTTCTGTTCCTGTACGCTTCCGAACGCGCCAGAAGAGCGTTGTGCTCTCTTGGACAGTGGGGAGGATTACATCAAGGTTGGCTGTCGTCTGCGAAAACATAAGTGGAGAGAACGCCGCACTCGTAGATACCTGCACGTCGTACGACTCAGCCGCAACTGCAGGTGTCCATGTGAGCATCGGCGTTGTCGTAACTTCAACCGCTTGATGCAGTGGCTTTACAGGTGTTGGCTCGAGACATTCAGCATAGCTCAAGAGAAACTCGCCACTGAGAAACTTCGATGTCGTGAACACCTGCTGTTGCTCTGAGTACATGCCATCAACGCGTGTGAACGCCCCCTGCCCTTCGATAGGACGATGGTACACGTTAATCAAATCAGGGTACTCGACAGCCGGAATAGATCCTACGTCGAAAATGACAGCGCCAGCGACGTTCTCAGGCGTATTCGCACGTACAGTCAGACGGGCAGGCACAACACCACACGCGGCTTCGCCGTTAAACGACACATTGTGTGGTGCGTAGTGATGATATTCAACGACGACGCGAGTGGTATCGACAGCGCGCGTCAACGAAAGGCGAACGTGTGTGGTGCTGTCGCTCGTTGAGAATGTGTACATCCCAGTAGAAGAGATATCCTTCTTCACACCGGTCATTCCAAGGCGTGTCTTGCTCACACGATAGGGGATCAACCCACTGCCACTGAGGTTTCGGATTTCCGCTTCGATCGTGCCATCGCGACGCACTTCATGTGCGATATATGTGTCCGACCCTGAACCCCATCCAATCAAAATGTTGCCCCCATCCAACTCTTGCACGCTACCCTGAGAGCTGGCGATAACGCCCATTGTCGGTTGCCATGTCCATACGCGCGTTGCCGTCATGGCCACTGTGTCGAGGGCGTACTCTACGACACGTGCATAGTTGGGTGGCGGTCGAAGATTGCCGTTGTCGAACAACAGGATATTGCCACTCTTCGTGCGAATTGCAGAATGCTGATGCGAAAAGCCAGTGAAGTTGTTGAAGGTATCGTCGATAAATGTGAATTGATTCCCCTTTGATGCGGAACCTCCAAGACGCCACAACACATCGCCAGTTGACTTCTTGATTTTGATAACTTCATCCGTGTGGCGACAGGAAACGAGAAGATTACCGTCGGTATCCTTCCACACACTATTGACATGGATATAGTCAATGAGGTTGTCACTCAACTTGATGTCGTCGGTAACGTCCGTCACCGGAATGTGATCGAGTGACTTCCACTCAAACAGTACCGCTCCGTCCGAGAATCGTCGTTCTTGGATTACCGCGCCGATGACAGTTGCGGCTGGGTTCCCCCCCTGCACAACGCCCGACAGATCCATCACACGGGTTTCCGTCGCGAGCACAACGTACGACGTATCCGTCCAAACTTTCCCTTCATGAAAGTCAACGAAGTTACCCTGCGTTGGACGTAGAGTATCGATCACATTGAAGTTCTTATCCCGACGGAGAAAGTATGCCTCCGACGTAGCGGTCGACACGAAGTAGGTGATGTATGTGTCGTTGTAAACCTGGACGTTCGAGTGGATACCAACTTTGTGCCGGTTGATACTACGACCGCTGTTATCAACAAACCCAATTGAGTCTGATGCATTCGGCTCTATCAGATAGTATCCAGGCTCGGGATTACGAAGGATGCTAAATGTGAGATTGCGAAACGACGTTTGCCCATAGACACTGGTGGTGGTGATCAGTAGAGCAAATAAAAAGAACCGAGAATGAAGCGTCACAACGAGAATGCAGATGGTGGAGATCGTCCTAATAACCTCGTGATGTCCGAAATGTTACCTTCGTACCGCTTGCATTGACGTAACACAACCGAAACACATCTCGCGATGCGATTCATAATCTTGCTCACTACCTTCTTCGTTCTGTTGATGTCTGCAACATCCGCAGCGACCGGTACTGACTCGACTGCTCTCCGAACAACAGATACCACACGCTTGAGGTCATACCAAGGTCGTGAGGTTCGCGTCACGGCAGTACGAGATGAGGAAGACTTACTAGAAGTCCCTCTGGCGATATCCGTTGTGCCCCCTATGGTTTTGCAAACGCAACGTGGGTACGGTATTGATGGTGTATTGACGTTGGTACCGGGCGTAATAGGACAATCGCGTTCTGGCGGAATCGATACACGCATCCAGATTCGTGGATTCGGAGCTCGTGGTGCTGGACAACGATCAAATGCCGGTACGTCGCGAGGTATCCGATTCTACACGGACGGAATTCCCGAGACTGAGCCCGATGGTCGAACATCGTTCGACCTCATCAACACCGTACATGCGTCGTCAATCGAAGTGATTCGATCGAATGCGTCAACACTTTGGGGCAATGCATCAGGGGGCGTGGTGTCGGTGTCTACAGTCCCGCAAGAACGTCACGCATTCGCCGACATGAGTGCGAGTATCGGGAGTTACGGATTCCTTCGTCAGTCACTTCTTGCAAATGCTCCGTTAGATAACGGACAGATCTATGCATCGCTCACGAATACTGCGGTCGATGGATGGCGAGCAATGTCGCGTGGATCACAGGCACTGGGTACTGTCGGCTTTGTTACACAGCCCTCTACACAGACCAACGTGAAGGTGTTCCTCACAGGTGCATCGAATCAATTTGAGATTCCGGGCCCCCTGACACGAGAACAGTTTCTTGCTGATCCGCAACAAGCCCAGGGAGATACGCTCATCTACCGACCAAGCTTTGTTCAACGAGATGAACGTCGCGATAACATGCTGTTGCGCATCGGAACAACTGTGGAGCACAACTTCACCGCGTCGACAGGTCTTACCTCAATGGCGTTTGTCCAAACAAAGAAACTTGCTCGTTCCGAACGCAACACGTGGCGCGATTTCAATCGCTACCATGTTGGAGGCAACGTTGTTGCACATACATCGCACCGAGTATCATCAACCATCTACAACAAGATTCTTGCCGGAGCAGATGTTCAGGTACAGGACGGAGCAATCCTGTTCTATAATCTCGATCCAATCACGAAAGGACGTGGCACGACACTTCGGCAGAATAAGCGAGAGGGTGCAAGTAACCTTGGCGCATTCATTCAAGATGAGATTATGTTAGGCGCCCTCAGTGTGGTAGCCGGAGTCCGATACGATGTTGTGCAGTACGCCAACCAGGATTTCATCACTCCTGCAGCGGACACGTCGGTGACGTTTTCACGTGTCATCCCGAAGATTGGCATCAACTATCGTCTGACCGATGATCTCAGTGTCTACGGAAGTCTTGGAGGTGGCATCGAAGTCCCGGCAGGAAATGAAACGGACCCACCAGCATTCATCGGTGCTACTACTCCTACACGAGCGATCAATCCGCTTCTTGCACCAATCATCAGCACGACATATGAGGCTGGTGTCAAGGGACGTGCGACCGACATTGTAACGTACGATGCGGCAGTCTACATGATTGACATTGAAAACGATATCGCTCCGTATAACTCGGGTGCCTTCTTTACAACCGTCGGGAAGTCACGTCGCATTGGTGCCGAACTTGGCGCGATGGCGACGATTGGAGGAGGCGTTACTGTTGCGCTAAGTGGTTCATTGATGTCGACACAGTTCATCGACTATGTGATTGACTCCGGATACATAGCGCAGGAACTGAATGGGAAGACTGTCTCCTATGCAGGGAACGAACAGTCGGGCATTCCTCGTGCCTCAGCAACGGTGCGCCTACGCTATGATCTACCTGAACGTGAAGGCTGGTTTGCTGAAGTTGAATCACGAACACTCAGCTCGTACTATGCTGATGATGCGAACACTATCGTTGTCGATGGGTGGACTGTAGTTTCAGCTGCTGCAGGTGTACGCATCGGAATCGTACCTGAACATATCACACTGAACATACTCGGACGTGTCGATAACGTACTGAACACATCATACATGGCGTCGGCATGGATCAATCCAGACGTTACGCGTGGCGGTGTTCCGTACATCGAGCCAGGTCTTCCACGGAATGTGATGGCAACGCTATCGCTTCGGTACACGCCGTAACGACGTTACCGCACCTTGAACGACGCCATCGTGACGATCGCCAACATGATGGCAATGATGTAGAAGCGTGTTACGATCTTGGATTCGTGCCAACCACTCTTTTCGAAGTGGTGATGTAGCGGGGCCATCTTGAAAATGCGCCGGCCTTCGCCAAAGCGTTTCTTCGTCACCTTGAAGTACGTTACCTGCAGAATCACACTTACGGTTTCTGCAAAGAATACACCCCCAACGATCGGAAGGAGAAACTCCTTCTTGATGAGCACACACAACACGCCGATTGCGCCACCGAGAGCAAGTGATCCCGTATCACCCATAAACACCTGCGCTGGATAGGCGTTATACCACAAAAAGCCCATCGCAGCGCCAACGATTGCGGCACAGAAAATGGTGAGTTCTTCAGTGCCTTGTAAGTGCATGATGTTGAGGTAATCGGCGAAGAATGCATTGCCACTGAAGTAGGCAATCACGGCAAGTGTAAGAGCACTCACACCAACAGTGCCGATGCAGAGTCCGTCGAGTCCGTCTGTGAGATTCACAGCGTTGGATGTTGCTGTGATAATGAAGATTACGACAGGGATATAGAGCAAGCCGAAGTCGAAGTTCGAGAGCTTTTCAAATGGAATCGTCGTAAGCGTGCTTACCGAGGGCAGTGTCGCCGAAAACCACTCCGGAAAGAAATACAGCGAACAACCAACGACAAGACCAACGACAACCTGTCCGACGATTTTATAGCGTCCGATGAGCCCCTTAGGAAGCTTCTTGATCACTTTGAGATAATCGTCGAGGAAGCCAACTGCTCCAAGCGATGCAGTTGTGAACACTGCCATCACGACGTACATGTTGAGAATGTTGGCCCAGAGCAGCGTCGGGATCAGAATCGCAGCAAGCACGATGAGTCCACCCATTGTGGGCGTTCCGGCCTTCAGCGAGTGTCCGCCTACGGATTGCAGCTCTTGCTTTGCCTGCTCGCCAATCTGCAAGCGCTTCAGAGCACGAATGATACTCGGACCAACGAAGATCGCAATCAACAACGCCGAAATCGCTGCAGCTGCAGCGCGAAATGTGACGTAACCGAAGAGATTGATGCCGGCGATATCGCCAAGCGAACGCAACCACAGAGTAAGCTGATACAGCATAGGCCTTAGTGCTGAAGTTCAGAAAGGATGGTTTCCATCTGCATGCCACGTGACCCCTTGATCAGTACAACCACGCCCTCGTGATCGTACTGTCGGAGATCCTCGGCACAGCCGCGGTGTGTTTGATGGACGATCACATGCGGAAGATCAACAAGTTGAGCTGCTTCCCGGAATTCATCTCCGATAACCAGCACGAGGTCGGAGCGAGTAGATGCTTCCGTTAGAATATGCACGTGTTCTTCGCGTGCAACTGTGCCAAGTTCTCGCATATCTCCAAGCACAGCGATGCGCTTCTGAGCAGGGTAGTGTTGGAGTGTTCGTAGAGCCATGACCATTGATTCAGGATTTGCGTTGTAGCAATCGTTGAGCACGGTCATTGAACCACGTTGCTCAACAACCATGCGCGCGTACCCATGACCTTGCGCAGGCTGATACGACGTCAGTGCGCGTTGCACATCCGCGGCGTGCAGTTGTAATGCCCAAGCGACCGCAAGCGCACACGTAGCGTTATACGCTGCAGCTAGTCCGACTGCCTGCATTTGTGCACGGAGCGTAAAGGTGCCATGAACAAGATGCATCGCAGGACGCACTTCACTGTCGAACGAGACGTGTGGATGGATGTCAGCGCCGGAATCGATGCCAAACGTGATGCAGCGGACAAAGGTTGTTGCATACTTCGCTAGTCGATCATCATCGACATTGACCAGGGCAAGACCGTTGTGATCACGAAGCCAGTCAAAGAGTGCAGTCTCCTCACGCTCAACACCATCAAGGTCGATGAGCTTTTCGAGATGTTCCTTGCCGATGTTCGTAATCAGACCGATCGTTGGCTGCACCATTGCGCACAGCAGTTCAATCTCACCAGGCTCGTTTGTACCAATCTCAATTACGGCAGCTTCATGCTCAGCTGTGAGCTGCAGCAGCGTAAGCGGTGTACCGATTTGATTGTTGTAGTTCGCTTCCGTCTTGAGAACGTGGAGTGTGCTCGCAAGCACGTGCGCAGTGAGATCCTTCGTTGAGGTCTTGCCTGCTGCACCCGCAATAGCAATCACAGGTAACTGGAAGCGACGTCGGTGGTGCCACGCACATGAGCCCAAGAAGCGCAACGTAGAATCAACGACGAGAAACGGCGGAGTTGATGGCATTGACTGAAGCTCTACGCTCGCGTCGAAGTCAGCGTCAACAACGATCAATGCTGCACCACGCTCGATTGCAGTGGCGACGTAGAGATGACCGTCTACACGTTCACCGCGTAATGCGACAAATGCATTACCCGGTGCAAGCGACCGTGTGTCGGTGCTGACACCAGTGATGGTAGTCGTACGTGGAAGATGTGCGGCCGCGCTTCCTGCAATGATCTGCAGATCCTCGTATGTAAACGAAGCGGCATTCGTCATGTGTGTCACCCCTTATGCTGCGCTACAAACATAGGTTATGCGCGGCGCTCTGCCACGCGAAGACGTGCACTTCGTGCACGCGGATTCGTAGCCAGTTCGTCGGGTTGCGCTTCAACAGCCTTCTTGGTGATGATCGTAAGCACGTCGGTATGCGCCTTGAAGACGTTTTTCACGATACGATCCTCACCACTGTGATAACTCATCACCACAATCCGTCCGCCCGGCTGCAGAAGGGGAATGATCGACGTCAACGTCTGCTCCAAGCGACGAAGCTCGTCGTTCACTGCGATGCGAAGTGCTTGAAATAGTCGCGCCAGCGTCTTCGGCTGATGATGTGGAGGAATGTGTTGAATCACGACATCCCGTAAGTCCGCCGTGGTCGAGAGCTTGGCAAGGGCCCTGCGTTGGGCGACGGCCTTGGCGAGGCGCCACGCTTGGGGTTCATCACCGTACTCGCGAAAGATCTTCGCTAGCTCGGGTTCGGTGCGACGGTTCAAGATGTCTGCAGCAGTTTCGCCTTCGGGCGTAAACCGCATATCGAGCGGTGCCATCATGCGAAACGAGAATCCCCGCTCGTGATGATCGAATTGATACGACGACACACCAAGGTCGAGCAGAACAGATTGAAGAGGCAACCCACTGTCCTTGATTACCTCTGCCATCGTTGCAAAGTTGGCATGGACCAAGCGTAAGCGCGATGCAGACCCCTTTGCGAGCTCGTCAGCAAAGCGATCACGACAGTGTTCGATGGCCTTTTCGTCGGCGTCGAAACTCATAACAATGCTTTCAGCTGGCGCCTCTGCCAGGATGGCGGCGGTATGCCCGCCCCCTCCTAATGTTCCATCAACAATGAGCCCTGCGCGATGCAACAGCATTGCGTCGAGGCATTCGCGTAACATAACAGGTATGTGGTAGGTCGAGGGGTCGAGACGTGCCATACGGGGAAATTGCCGAATTTGTAGCGATCATTTACGAGGTCAACATGATTCGGAGCACTGCACTGTTCCTTGGTCTGGTAGCGATCGCGGCAGTGGTGTGGTCTGTTTCGGGTGATGCAGTACCTGAGCCCCCTAACAGTCGCGGCGCAGCGGTGTACCGAGAATACTGCTATCGATGTCACGGCATGGATGGGGAGGGCGGAGATGATCGTTTCCCCATTCATCAGAAATCTCTGTGGTCGATGAGTATCGATACAGTGATCACAACAATCGCATTCGGAGCATCGGGCGCTCTACCTCCGAACGGACAGGGTGTGCGTAAGGGCATGCCCCCAGCGCCATACAGCGACGCCGACATTGCGGAAGTATCGATGTACGTGCTGCGCGTTATCGGCAAGCGGTCCGTCAAGATCACCGCTACCGACGTTGCACGCGTAAAACGCGAACACCTCGAAGCTCTGCGTATTCGCCTCGGCGAGGCGAACTAATCACAGCAAATCCGCAAGTGATGCAACGGCTAGGGGCTCTACAGCGAGAAACCCCTCGGCATAGTCTGTGCCGATACGACTACCATAGTATCGTGCACGTGCCTCCAATTCCATCAAGAATGCCGGACGTGAGATGAAGGTCTCCGGCTCGTCGGATGTGTAGGTATCCGGCGCGTGGAACTGCGACGTGTACGCACGGATCGATTCCATCTTCGCTTCAAACGTCGACGAGATGTCAACGTACACATCAGGAAGACGCGGAAAATCGTATTGCTGTTGGAAACACAGCGTGCGCTTCGGACGGTGTGGCTGTTGTGCTACACCATCCCGATACGTCACCACCTTTGCGAGTCCTGCAGTGAACGTAGCAGCCGTACACAGTCGGTGCACGGCTACATGATCTGGATGACGTTCTACTGGTGGTGGAATGAGAACGATGTGCGGACGCCATGCGCGGATAGCTGAGACAATGGTGAGGATGTTTTCCTGCGTGTGGGCAATCGCACCATCGGTCATGTTCAAACATTCACGATGGTGTACACCGAGCAAATCCGCAGCACGCTGCGCTTCTTGGGCTCGTAGCTCCGGTGTGCCGCGTGTGCCAAGTTCACCGCGTGTGCAGTCAACAAGCACAACGTTGTGTCCTTGATTCGTGAGAGCGCGAATGGTGCCACCGCATGCGAGCTCTGCATCATCCGGATGCGCCGAGACAACGAGAGCAAACGCACTCATTGAACATCTCCCAGTGCGTCTATCTTTTCGACGCGGCGTTCGTGACGTCCACCTTCGAACGGTGTCGACAAGAACGCGCGTACGATGTCGCGTGCAAGATCAACCGACATCAGGCGTTCGCCAACGGCAACCATGTTTGCATTGTTGTGCATGCGTGCTAACTGTGCCATTTCAATGCTCGTGCAGTTGGCTGCGCGAATGGAACGCACTTTGTTCGCTGCGATCGAAATGCCGATGCCGGAGCCACACACCAACACGCCCGCTTCGGCCTGTCCGTCGCGAACAAGATGTGCTGCCTTCGTGCCGTAGTCGGGATAATCAACCGACTCCGTTGAATCCGTGCCGACATCGAGAATAGTATGTCCGTCTGCAATCAACATTTCCTTGATCGCTTCTTTGTACGCATACCCTCCGTGGTCCGCGCCGAGTGCGATGTTCATGGGTGTACTCCTGTGCTTCCAAATCCACCTTCACCACGTTGCGTGTCGGAGAGCTCCGACACAACATTCCACGTGCATTGCTCATGTCGAGCAACTACCAACTGCGCGATCCGCATTCCGCGTTCGATGATTGCATCTTCCTTCGAGAAGTTTGCAAGGATCACCTTGATCTCGCCGCGATAATCACTGTCGATCGTGCCCGGAGCGTTCAATGCGAACACCCCGTGCTTAGCGGCAAGACCACTGCGAGAACGCACTTGGATCTCGAACCCTTGTGGAATCGCCACGCACAGACCCGTTGGGACGAGCATGATTGCACCCGCTGCGAGAACCGTAGGCTCATCAACAGCAGCATGGACGTCCATACCAGCGGAGCCGCTTGTAGCATAGGCAGGCAGAGGGAGGTCTGATGCATGGTCCATCCGAACGACATCAATCGTCATGATTACTTCCTTCCAAAGTCTGCTGGGTTCTCGCCCCAGAGCTCTGTTTCCCATTTGAGAACATGATTTACAAACGAATTGGAGCACAGCCACTCCTCGGCACGACGTATGAGTTCGAACACGGGGGCATTCCCACGTGTGCGCTCGACGGTTGTCTTTGCATGACGGTTTCGCACCCATGCAATCGCTGTGCGCGAGTCTGAATAAATCGGCAGCGTGATGCCATGCTTCTTGCAGTGTGCTAGTGCATGGACGATCGCGAGAAACTCACCCATGTTGTTCGAGCAATCTTCGTACGGTCCCATTCGGAAGAACTCAGCTTCGGTCTCGGTATCCACACCACGATACTCCATCACCCCGGTGGTCATGTTGCACGCCGCATCAACGGAGATGCTCGGTAGAACGACAGCGCTGCGATCGTGCGTAGGCTTTGGTGCTCGTTGTCCAGGCTTACGGGAAGTGGCCGAAATAAGGTCGATCGGACCCTCAGCGAAGGCCTGTTGGGCTTCTTCGGATGACTCGTACGACTTGTATTGTGCTTTTGGGAAGCCAGAAATCTGTCGCTGCGCAACATCCCACGACGTATACACACCTGGTACGTGCCCAGTCCATACCACATACCATTTCGGTTTCTTCGCTTGCGCCATGGTGCAAAGCTACGGTGTCACGTTCACCTGCGCACGATGCTCGTGATGGTACACTCATCGGAGCGCGGTATATGTATGCGAAAACGCACTCAGCATCTGTCCTAGGAATCGGCGCATTCGGCGTCGAGATCGAAATCACCGTCGAGACGGGTTTGCCGTCGTTTCAGATCGTGGGGCTCCCAGACAATGCCGTACGCGAATCCAAGGAGCGTGTCACAGCCGCGCTTCATCAGGCTGGTTATGGATGGGAGCCTCGACGCATCACCGTGAACCTTGCTCCCGCGGATATCCGCAAAGAGGGAAGCGCGTTCGACCTACCGATTGCTATCGGCATCATTCATGCGATGGAGATGATCACCGCACGTGATCTCGAAACAACATGTCTGCTGGGTGAGTTAGCATTTGATGGTAGTATACGTCCAACGCATGGCGTACTGCCAATGGTGATGATGAAGGGGGCTCGACAGCGATTCATCGTGCCGGCGCGCAATGCCGAAGAGGCCTCTATCAAGCAAGGGACAAATGTGGTTGGTGTGCGAACCCTTCAGGAGGCAATTGACCACATCACGGGGGTGCATGTGCTCGCCCCCTCTGTATGCGATGTCGATGAGGTGTTTGCGCAAGCAACACTGAGACATCGTGTTGACATGGCGGATGTTAAGGGTCAGCAAGGTGTGAAGCGAGCACTCGAAGTCGCGGCAGCGGGCGGACATAACCTGATCATGGTTGGACCGCCAGGTGCGGGAAAGACGATGCTGGCGAAGCGACTCGCGACGATACTCCCACCACTCACACTTGATGAGGCACTAGAGACGACAACGATTCACTCTGTGGCTGGACTGCTTCCCCCCGGCCAGCCTATGGTCACGCAACGCCCCTTTCGCGCACCGCATCACACGATCAGCAATGCGGCACTTGTGGGAGGAGGCGTTGGCGTGGTCAGAGCCGGAGAGATTACACTTGCTCACCATGGTGTACTGTTTCTGGATGAAGTGCCAGAGTTCCAACGGAATGTCCTCGAGGTACTACGGCAGCCCCTTGAAGAGCGACGAATTCGACTATCACGGACGCGCATGAGCGTGGAGTTTCCGGCGAACTTCATGCTGGTGAGTTCGATGAATCCGTGTCCGTGCGGCAACTTCGGCAGTCAGCGTCGGGAGTGTCGATGTACATCGAATGACGTACAGCGATATGTGTCGAAGATCTCCGGACCACTTCTTGATCGCATCGACATCCATGTTGACGTGCCTGCTGTGGATGTGGAACAGCTGGCGCAGGCACCAGCAGGTGAATCATCCGAACAGGTGCGTGCTCGTGTAATTGCTGCGCGCGTTCGACAAGCAGAACGCTTTGTTGCGAGCGAAGGCGTGTACAAGAACGCAGACATGTCTGCGAAGGACATCGAGCGATACTGCGTGATGTCGGAGCGTGCACGCGCTGTGCTTACAGCGGCCATGCAGCGACTGCATCTTTCCGCACGTGCGTTTGATCGGATCTGTAAGGTGTCGCGCACGATCGCTGATCTTGACGCGAGCACCGACATTAGTGTGGAGCACATTGCCGAGGCGATACAGTATCGGAATTTGGATCGCCCCTTTTGGAATGCGTGAGCGTTATGTGCGATCGGGTGCGAACATGGCATGTCGCACAGATGACAAGCCCTGCGTGAAGTCGCGCATGCGCATGAGCAAGTCTGTCTCTGCCTTCAGCGCAATGAGTCCGCTGCGATGCGGACGTCGCGCTGGCTGTTGTAGCTCGACCGAGGTGACGGGCTGAATCATTGATCCGTCAACCTTAAAGAATTCCGCAATGCGCTGCGCCATATCGAACCTACTCATGAAGTCGGGCCCGGCTACATGGTACAACCCTGTTCGCTTACGCACAGTAATGCGAAGAATCGCCTCTGCGATGTCCTCGACGTAGGTTGGCTGAGCAAACTGATCGTTTACCACGCGTATTGGTGTCTTCGAGGAGCACGCGTTGATAACCCACTGAACGAAATCAGGTCGGTCGCTTGGCGGACCGTAGACAAGGCAGGTGCGGACAATTGACGAGTGCGACGTTCCACTGGTGCAGACATTCTCACCGGCCAGTTTACTCTTGCCGTAGTAGTTAATGGGGTTCGGTATGGCCTGTTCCGTGTACGGACCCTTCGTACCGTCAAACACGTAGTCGGTTGATACATGCACAAGATGTGCGTCGACGATACGCGCCAAGCGTGCAAGATTCTCAACGAGCGTCACATTGATCGCCCACGCAAGTTGTCGGTCGGTCTCGCATGCATCAACATTTGTAATTGCCGCACAGTTGATGATCGTCGACGGCATCGCTCGCATCACCGATTCCTTGAGCGCCGCCTTATCAGTTACGTCGAGTACGTCAACTGTAACACGTGGATGCTGTAGTGACAACTCGCGTGACGTAACACAGTGGAGCTGTTCATCAGTCTCTTCGAGAAGCACCGGAAGAAGTGCTGAAGCAAGGCGCGAACCTGCGCCGATAATCGTGATCATCCGAGGTATGCTCCGTACATCCACGACATTTTCTCTTGTTGTCGAATGTAATCACTCATTAAAGCACTTGTGCCCTCATCATCCGCCTCAGAGGCAGTCTTCATCAGTGAACGCTGCATAACAATCAGCTCAGTGAGCGATGTAACCACTGCCCGCACAGCTGTTCTGCCGTCCGCGACGTTCATCACTCCTTCAATTGATGCGTGATTGTGGTATGTCGTATACGAATGATCTGGAATGCCACCTAACGTGAGAATGCGTTCCGCTACCTCATCGATCTTGAGCTGCAGGTCATTGTACAGCTCCTCGAACTTGAGGTGAAGCTCAAAGAAACGCTCACCACGAATGTTCCAGTGAAAGCCGCGAACATTCATATAGAACACTGAGTAATTAGCGAGCAAACGATTGAGTTCGTGTACAAGTTGAGCTGAGTGCTTCGCATCGAGTCCGATGCTTGTGATATTGTGAGTCATAATGTTTCTCCTTGTTGTAAGCGAACCAGTCCCCGGGATTAGACCACTTGTTGAATGAGGCACATCCAAGACGCACACTGTTGTTCATTGGTGTATGCTCCACATTCGTATTGCCCGAACACAATCCGGAGATTCCGCTAGTCAGCAGACACTCAGGCTCTCTTCCGTAAAGATCGGACTCACGCAGACTCGCAAAGTACAAGCTACGCAGCAGTCCTACCTGGGGTGATTATGCAGACCTTCATATCTTCCTGATCTGTCAGAGCACGTTGCCTCGTTGTACGACGTACTTCATGTCCAGTTGCAATCGTTGATGATTGTCGCCAGACTCCCCGAGTCATGTGGCAATGAGGTATCATTGGTTCTTAACGTACTCCGCAGAACCCAAGTAGCACTTCAGTATCAGGTGGTGTGGTGAAGCATCTTTATCGTCGTGCCCAGCTCCTCGCGCTGGTGACTATCATCTACAACATTGTTGAGGGAATCGTATCCACAGCGATGGGATATAGTGATGAAACACTAGCCCTCTTTGGATTCGGTATCGACAGCTTCATTGAGTCGATCTCTGGTGTTGGTGTGTTCGTAATGATACGTCGCATCGCTCATAGTGCTGAAGCGGTGACGGTGAGTGAGCAGACTGAGTTCGAAAAACAAGCGCTACGCATCACGGGATGGGCATTTTATGGACTGTCTGCCATGCTTGCTGCGACTGTTGTGCTCAATGTTGTTGAGCACAAAGCTCCGGAGTCGACGTTCTGGGGCGTGGTGATCTCTTCTGTCTCGATCATAACAATGACTGCTCTTGTAGCAGCAAAACGTCGTGTGGGTACCGCATTGAAGAGTGCACCGATTCTTGCGGATGCGAATTGCACGCTCGTGTGCATCTACATGAGCATAGCTGTACTCATCTCGTCGGGCATCTACGAGCTTACATCCTTCGCATACGCCGATGCAATCGGAGCTATTGCGATTATCTGGTTCAGTATTTCAGAGGGACGCGAGTGCTTCGCAAAGGCGAAAGGACATCAATGCAGTTGCGAGCACGAATAGTTGTCGTCATGTTGTTTGCGTACTTGCAGCTTTATGCTCAAGAAGACTCACTCCAAACTGGACTCGACTGGTCGTTTGTACCTATTCCGGCGTACACACCAGAAACCAGTTGGTTGGCTGCACTCACAGCGTTCGTGACCTATCGCGATACTGCCGACGCAAGCTATCGTCCGTCGTCGCTAGCAATAGCTGCGCAGGGTACACTCAGGAAACAGTTTGCCATCGGACTCTATCCTGAGATCTATCTCGACAACAATCGGATGCGCATCGAAGGGGCTATCGAGTGGCATTTGTATCCGTACAACTTCTTCGGTATCGGCAACAATAATCCCTCCGAGGATGCAGAGCTCTACACACCACACGGGGCTAAGCTAGAGCTGCGTGCACTCTATGCCCTCAGTGGTACGCGCGTACAGCATGGGCTCAGCGCAGGGATCCACCTCGATATTCGATACGATCACATTCGCTCGGTCGAGCAACGTAGTGATGGAACCGTGGGTCCACTCGGACGTGGCGAGGTAGTTGGCGCGGAAGGGGGCTGGTATAACGGCATCGGACCGCAAGTATCGTACGACACTCGCGACAACAACTTCGATGCACGAGCTGGGGTGTTTGCCGAAACGCATATAGTGGCCTATGGCGCACTGCTTGGCAGCAGCTTCACTTCGGTTGTTACAACGCTTGATGCACGAGCATACGCATTGGTGTTCAGCGATGTATCGGTCGCGGGACGTGTGCTTGTCCAATCATCAACAGGCGCACCACCGTTTCTCCAGCTGCCGAGTATCGGTGGCTCGAATAACATGCGCGGCATCATAGACGCGCAGCAACGCGATCGCATATCCATGCTCGCCGGAGCAGAGGTACGCTTCCCCATTGTATGGCGCTTCCGCGGCGCAGCGTTCGCTGATGCTGGTCAGGTTGCGTCGACAACGTCGTCGATAGCACTCAATCAACTGTGGATCAGTTGGGGTGCAGGTATTCGATTTCTTCTCGTACCCGAGGAGCGCATCTCATTGCGGTTCGACGTTGGAGTAGCTCGCGGTGTGCCGCAGTTCTACCTAGGATTCAACGAAGCGTTTTGATAAATGCCGATGTCATGAATGGGGCTCCCAGATCAGTCGAATGAACATGCTCAGACGTTCCTGACCACGATCAATCGGAATGCCGACTCCAATACCGACAAGCACATTCTCTGCGAGTCCAACACGCATTTGTGGACGAAACACAATCTGTCGCTCTCGACCGTACCGAGCATTGGTCTCGAGCCCGATGAAGTTCCGAGTGCCCGTGATCATGTAATGCAGACTGAGGTTCGCGTGCATCGAAGAGGTTGCGTTACCGGTATCGAAATGATAACTCACTCGCGGACCCGTGTACAAGAGGGTGTGAAAATTCTCACCCCAACGTTTCGCGGCTATGAAGAACGGATTGAAGATGTTTCCACGTACAGCGCGATCGCGCAATGTCGGGCGAAGCGAGCCGAATTCTAACTCGTTGATGTACCCCACAGCCATAGAGAGCGCACTTGCCTGATGTACAAGAAACGTCCACTGCGCGGCGAGCTTCAAACTCTCGAGTCGCAGACCATCTTCGAGATCTGCAGCGAGTGTACGACCGCGCGGATATAGTGAAATAGGCAGCTCAATCTCGAGCCCCAGACGGTCGATAGGCGCCCATTCATACTCAATCAGAGCACCGTACCGATCAGTTGTGAACTGATCGGCCAATTCGATTGCTGCATTCCACTCGGCCTCCCCTCGGCGTGCGCCGAGATCGCGAATCAAATCGATGTACAAAGGCTCGGCGTGCAGAACCTTGTCTGGGTCTCGAGTGTCTTCTATCTCGCGAATGAAAAGTGAATCTAGCTGATCGTTATCTGTAGGTTGCTGTGCGTATATACCTAGGACATGCAGTGATACGCATAAGCAGACCAGGATACGCCCGAATGGTTTTGGCATGAATCCTCCAAGTGAAACAACGTCGACACCGTGGCGGAGCAACGTCGAGGTGGAGGAGTACCGATGGCTATGTCAACGTCTCCTGCTGCTATGTCTGCAGTCGGTGCAAGACGACTGTACCTGAATGATGGCGCATGGATGAGCCCTGGCCAAGTGACATGATACAGTACGAAAGATGACGTTAGTGGAGTCGTTTCTTCTTCTTGACTATCATCGTCCTCTGATGATCGCATTTCAAGACCAAGATCATCGAGATAATCAACGGCACTCATGCCTTGATGAAGGGGGCTTTGTAGATGTGCAACAGTAGTCGTGCCGAACTCAGGCGAGTTCAGTGATATACCGATGATTTGCAATAACAGTATGTAGGCAATGAGCGACTGCACGGCCTCTCATGACGGTCATTCTGGGATAGTATTGCCTGACCATTACGTTGAGATTACACGTATTGATCGATAGATCACACGCAGCTAACGCTCCCGTGATGTTCCAACGATAGGTTCGCATGTCTTCAAATCGACATTCGTCACCTTTATCGTTTACGGAGCATTTCTATGAAAATGTTGGGTCTCTTTGCAGCAGCAGCTATTGCTGCCAGCGGCGCGATGACAGCACAAGATTTTCCTGTGCGCATCGAGCCAGTCACAATGATCCCGTACCTCCAGGGTCGCGTCGTTGTGCCACCATCACCACTGAAGTATCAGAACATCTTCGTTGGTGGTGTTGATAGCGTTGAAACAGAGATGGGTCGTTCAGCTGCCAAGCAGTGGCACGACTATATCGGCTATGCAGCTGATGAAACAGGTTCGTCGCTCGGATATGTCATTGTTAACCACGAAATGATCGAAGCCAACGACAAGATTGGTGACGGTGGTGGTATGACAATGTTCAAGCTCGGCAAGAAGGCAGACGGTACACTCGAAGTACTTGATCAAACACTTGCCGATGGCCGCAAGGGTAAGTTCTTCAACGTCGACTTCAAGAACACAGTCGGCGAGACAGGCATGAACTGCGCTGGTATGTCTGGATTCGGTCGCGTATGGACGGCTGAAGAATGGTATCAAAGCTCAAACAAGGGAATCAACGCAGATGGTAAGGGCTTCCGTGATACATCTGACTTCGTCATCGGTTCAAAGCAGCCATCTGGTTTCCCAGGTCTCGATGGTAAGACAATCAAGCGCTTCCAGAACCTGAACTGGATGGTTGAGATTGATCCAAAGACAGCAAAAGCAGTTCGCAAGTACTACAACTGGGGTCGTCAAGGCTTCGAGGGTGGTCAAGTGATGCCTGACGGTAAGACGATCTTCCTCTTTGAAGACGGTGCAGCTGGTCGTTCGATCCTCACAAAGTTCGTAGCTGATGTTGCTGGTGATTACACAAAGGGCAAGACCTACTTCTACAAGCAAGATGCCGGCAAGTACACAGGTACATGGGTAGAAGTACCAAACAACCCTGCAACAGATTGGGATATCCTTGTTGCTCCGCATAACTGGGCGAAGACAAAGGGTATCACAGGTTTCACACGTCTCGAATGGGGCGCGTTCAACAAGACAGACGGTAAGGTCTACATCACAGAAACAGGTCAAGATCGTCCAGGAGCAAACTACAAGTCTGCAGTCGCAGATGGCTGGACACTCCCACAGCACACGTACGATCGTGCGAAAGAGCAAGGCGTAGCGGTTGACAGCAGTGCATACTGGGATTACTACGGTCGCGTACTTGTCCTTGATCTCACAGACAATTCAGTCCGTTCATTCCTCGAAGGCGGTCCGTATATCACTGATGCAGCAGCGGTTCCTTCTCGCTACCCTGAAAAGCATCTCTCGAATCCTGATGGACTCGGCTTTCTGTACGTCAACGGCAAGACGTTCATGGTTATCGAAGAGGATCTCAACGGTACGAGCTTCGGTCGTATGCCGAACACAGGCATGCGTGGCACGAACTGCGAAGCATGGTTGCTCGACATGTCGAAGGCTCCTTCGATTGACAACCTCTATCGTCTTGCAATCTCTCCATACGGTTCGGAAATCACTGGCTTCGCATCACTCGACGATGGGAACACAGTCCTCATCAACTCGCAGCATCCTGACAACGCAACGATCTCCGATGCTGCTGCCAAGAACTCGCTCACATTCGCGGTCTCGGGTCTGAAGCAACTCGTCAGCTCAATTGAGAAGGACAATGACGGTCGCACACAAGGTGCTGTATCTGTCTTCCCGAACCCAACATCAACGCAACTCAACTTCACAACTGCTGTTGATGCTGCACTGTACGATGCTACAGGCGCTCGTGTTCGTGTTGTTCGTGAAACAACATCACTCGACATCGCTGATCTCGCATCGGGTGTCTACTACGTTCGCTTTGCTGATGGTACAACACAGCAGGTCGTGATCCAGCGCTAGTACGAACTATCTCTCACGCGCACAGGACCGATGTCGATACGATATCGGTCCTGTGTTGCATTGTCACCACGTTGTATCCAAGAGGCCGTATGCGTCGCGTTACACTCCTGTTGGCAAGCACATTGACATTGGTGCTCCTCATTGGAGCGCTTTCTCGTGATATGCATCGTGAGCGACGCGACACGCAACGCGCGATACTCGAGCGTGTCGGCCATAATGCTGTTGATGCCGCGGTATCGTTCTCAACCACAGCACATCGTACAAAGTCCGGAGATAGTGCTGCGGTTCTGCATGCATCATACGAGGCGCTACGACGTGCGTACAAGGCAGTTGAGCCGCTGATAGAGCACCTAGATCCAGGAACGGTAACAGCGCATATCAACGGTGCACCCTTACCGAAGTTGGATCCAAAGTCGACGTTCATTGAGATTCTCGAACCTGAAGGACTTCAGGTCGTTGACGAAGCATTACATGAAGACGCAGTTCTTTCAGACGAACACATAGCACTCTTGCGCGATCGTTCGGATCGCATCGTTACATCGTTGCGCTATGCATCGGGTTTGCTCCGCAAAGCCCCCTGGTCAGATCGCATGATGTTGGAGTGCATTCGGACAGGTGTACTTCGCATAACGGGAATGGGAATCACCGGCTTCGACCGACCGGCATCCGACCCGACGCTTGCAGATAACATCCCGGCGCTCGAAACGCTCCGTGACATTCTCGCCACGTACGGTCCGTGGTGCCAGGTGGCATCAACACAGAAGATTCTAGCCGATGCTCTATCGCATATCGATGCTGCAATAGGTGAGATGAGGACACCGTTTGATGAATGTGATCGCGTTGAACTTATCCGGACCGCGCTTGATCCGTTGTATGCAGATGTAGCACGTCTGCAGACGGCGCTCCAGATCGAGTTTGCAGATGAAGTTGGCAACGGACTTGTTGTTGTGAATCCGCGTGGTACGAGCATGTTCGCCGATGATGTGTTCAACCCGTACGCTACGACGGGAATGACGGCTGTGTCGCACTCACCAGAGATGGTCGAGCTGGGACGTCTCCTGTTCTTTGATCCAGTGCTCTCATCGACTGGTGAGCGCGCGTGCGCGTCGTGTCATCAACCCGAGCTCGCATTCACGGACGGACGTAAGACGAGCCTCGCGCTTGGCAAGACGAAGTCCATTCAGCGCAACGCACCAACGTTGATCAACAGCGTGTATGCGCGTCGATTCTTCTACGATCTTCGAGCACTGCGACTCAACGACGTGATATCACACGTCGTGACGCATGAAGATGAGTTCGGATCTTCGCTTCTCGATATGGTCGGACGTCTTCGTGATTCCGACGAGTACATGCAGCGTTTTGAGCGCGCGTTCAATGTCAAGGGGCCTGAAGCAATCGACGCAACGCATGTCGGTCTCGCAATTGGTGCGTATGTCGCAACGTTGCGATCATTCAACTCACGTATCGACCGATATCTCCGTGGTGAAAAAGTCCAGATCTCGACAAGTGAACGTCGTGGCATGAACCTCTTCATGGGCAAGGCTGTGTGTGCGACGTGTCACTTCCCGCCAACGTTTGCTGGATACGTTCCACCAGCGTTTGTCGAGAGTGAATCGGAGATTCTCGGCGTACCTATGCGTGTTGACACCTCTAACGCACGTCCGGATAGCGACGTAGGTCGTGCTGCCGGCATTCGTCGCGAACACTCAGAGATCTATCGCCATTCGTTCAAAACACCGACGGTGCGAAACGTTGAGCTAACGGCACCTTACTTCCATAACGGTGCGTATCAGAACCTCGAGCAGGTTGTTGACTTCTACGCACGCGGTGGCGGCAAGGGAATTGGATGGGACGTTCCGTATCAAACTCTGCCATTCGACAACCTCGACCTAACAGCCGATGACCGACGTGACATCATTGCATTCATGCGAGCACTCACCGACACGACAGGTCTGACAAAGCGTCCGACTCGCTTACCGATGATGCGGACGTCAACCGCACGTCGTACTATTGGTGGGGATTACTGATCAGTGATGATGTGGTCCCCCTTCGCTTCGCTCGGGGGATGACGCGGGGCTTGTTTGGTTTCTTGGGAAAGCGATGGGCGCGCCTGCGGCGCGCCCATCGCTCTTACATTGAACGCGTGTTGCGCGGCGTCATCCCGAACACCGAATGAAATGAGGGTGAGGGACCTTATGTGCATTGTATTGGCGACGCGAACAATGGTGCACAATGATGGGGCGAGACCCCTTCGCTTTGCTCAGGCATGGCCTGTCTCGCCCGTAAAGGCATCGGGTGAAACCACGATGTTCCGTTGATGTGCGTCGATTATTGCGTGCGGGCGAGACAGGGTCTCGCCCCTACACCACCGTTTGCAA
>CAYXKK010000010.1:0-75693 GCA_964465685.1 uncultured Melioribacter sp. | reverse complement strand
AGCGACAGCGTCGCTACAACGAAGAACGCTGCAGCGACGCTGATGATGTGAGTTGGAGTGTTCATGCGTCGAAGTTACGACTCGGGTACGACAACAGATATTGCCTGCTTCGAACCGCCCTGCTCCTTCATGATGAAGAGAACTCCTTCGCCGGGCTTCTTCGAAGCAAGGATCTTCTGAAGTTGAGCCGGCGACGATACCGCCTTACCGTCGGCCTTCAAGATCACCGTCCCTTGACGCATGCCACGTCGTGCAACAGCACCGGTACGATCGACCTTCGACACATATACGCCCTCCGGTGTATCGAACTTGGCGGAGAGATCACCCGTGAGTGGATTCGCAGTGAATCCGAACCCTTTGAATGTAACGGGCTCGCTTGATGTTGAGGATTGTCCGTCGCCGGCACGACCATCGCTGCTTGCGACGTCGTTGTCGCCTTCGAGCGACTTCAGACGAACGGTCTTTGTGATTGCTTTGCCGTCGCGCCAGACTTTGAGATTCACAGTGTTCCCTGCACGACGCAGAACAATTTCGTTCTGAAGATCATTCGATGTCTTCACCGTCTTGCCATCGACTTCGAGAATGACGTCGCCAACTTCAATGCCTGCTGCTTCAGCAGCTCCACCGCTAACGACCTTGTTTACGTTCACACCACTGACGTTGCTCAATCCGACAGCCTTGGCTGATGCTTCGTCTACGCTTGTTATCTCAACGCCGATGTAACCGCGTTGAATCTTTCCGTCGTCGATCAGATCAAGCGCCACGCTCTTCACCATGTCGATCGGAATCGCAAAGCCATATCCGTTATAGAAGCCGGTGTTTGATGCGATCGCCGTGTTAATTCCAACAAGACTTCCGTTCAGATTGAAGAGTCCGCCACCCGAGTTACCAGGATTAATCGCGGCATCAGTTTGGATGAAGTTCTCGACGGCGTAGCGGCTGCGTTGCGACATGCGACCGTTCGTACCGACGATACCAATGCCACGTCCGATCGCAGACACGATGCCTGTTGTAACCGTCGATTTCAGTCCGAGCGGACTTCCAACGGCGACCACCCATTCGCCGACGCGAATCTGGTCGCGCTGCGCAAAGTGTGCCGGTGTAAATGTTCCTTCGATCTTGAGCACAGCAAGGTCCGTCAGTGAGTCACGTCCGACGAGACGTGCCTTATACTCCTTTTGGTCCTGCGTTGTAACGAGAATGCCGCCTTCTTTCGCGCGTTCGACAACGTGGTTATTCGTGACGACGTATCCGTCGCTGGTGATCACAACGCCACTTCCACCCGCTTCGCCTTCGTCCAGATCGCCGAGGTCTTCCTCACCTTCAGGACCAAAGAACCGGAAGAAGTCATTTGGCAATCGCTGCATCGATGGTCGGCGTGTTTCGGTGGTCACCGTAATCGACACAACAGACTTTGTGACTGCGCCGGCAACAGCAACGAATTGATCGTTGAGTTGCGCAACAGTCGCGGGAGCTTGCACCGGAGCCTGCTTCGCGCCGAGATCAAGGTCGCGTGCAAACAGCTCTTCAATTGCATTCGTGCTGAGAGCAGTGATCATCACCACGCCCATCACGATTCCAACACCAATGAGTGCCACTGCGGCAAACAGAGAACGTTTCATGTAGGTCAACTCCAGAATAATGTCAGGGTTGACTGACGAACAAATTTTTTCTTTAGTGGGGCTAACCGGCTGCGAGGACAAATCGCACTGGAAGGTGGAGGGTTTCTTCAAGGAGCTCCTTCCGGCGCTCTGCGCCCCACAGCTCCATATCTGCAAGTCCGCTCGGAACAACGAGATAGATATCGATGCCGTCCCCGGAGACGACCACGCGCACCCGTTGCACGAGCTGCTGCTGGCGACGGTCGAGTCCTTCCGCAATGCGGAGAATCGCTGCCAGTACCCGCACCACCTGCTGCTCGTCGGGCGTGAGGGCCATAAAGCTGGCGTGCTTCTTCTTCGGGTGACTCTTCCGATGGTACCGCGCAATGGTCGCGATAACTTCTGTTTCGTCATTCGTGAACCCGGGCATTGCCGAATTGCGAATGATATACTCACTGTGCTTGTGGTGCTGATCGGCACCGATATGAAATCCTACATCATGCAGCAAGGCTGCCGCTTCGAGAAGTTCAAGCTCGCGATCACCATACCCATGCAGCATGCGGAGTCCGTCGAACAACCGCACACACAAATTCTTCACATGGTCGGCGTGCGGACGTCGCACGCGATAGAGCTCGCACACATGATCAACGCTTTCATAGCGCAGATGCGCCAAGTGATGGAAGCGTCGAATATCATCATCCTTCTGCACCGTGTCGAAAACGATGCCCTCGCGCAGTGCATACGACGAGATCCGCAATTCGTCGATACCCAACCCGATTAATGCTTGCTCAAGAATGATTGCGCCGGCAACAATCACATCAACTCGTTTCGACTCCATCCCGGGTATTGCGAGCCGTGCTTCAACTGTACGCGCGGCGAGAATCCGATCGATTGTAACACGGAGATCGCGCAGCGAATACGTCATGCCATTGAGTGATTCAGGCTGACGGTGATACAATCGCGCATGCGTCATAGCAGCAACGGCAATGATTGTTCCCGAACATCCTACAGCTACATCAAAGCCATGCGCACGCATAGTCTGAAACATTGACGTCCATTCACCACGCACAGCGGTGCGGCATGCATCGATGCGATCCTCCGTGACGAGTCCATCAGGGAAGAACCGCTTGGTATACCGAAGATGTCCAAGCTTCGCAGAGTGCACAACCTCTGCCTCTCCCTGAAACCCAATGATTGTCTCTGTTGAGCCACCGCCAATGTCAATCACGCAGGCGCGCTGATCAACGATTGGCAATGCATGAATCGCACCGGCATAGATCAGACGCGCCTCTTCCGTTCCCGGAACGACCTCGACGGTTACACCTGATTCCACAAGCGCACGTTCGACAAACTCATCCTTGTTCAGTGCTTCACGCGTTGCACTGGTTGCGATCGCGCGCACTTGCGCGTGGTGTTGTTCGGCCAGCCTCGCAAATCGACGAAGTGCGGCGACGCCACGATCAATAGCATCCGGTGCAAGACGCTTCATATCGCCCGCACCAGATCCTAGACGCACCATTTCTTTGTCGCGAGCGAGTATCTCCAACTGCCCGCGAGCACTCACCGATGCAATCACCATGTGAAACGAATTCGTGCCCACATCGATTGCCGCTATTGGTCGCTGTCCGCCCCGCTCATCTGCCATTTCATGCCTCCACGACAAACATAGCATCTGTATCTTGCTCAATGCTTCAACGCCCCTTTATCATCATCGGACTCATTGTACTGGGCCTCATTGTGTTCAGTGGTTTTGCCCTCGGTTTTGTTCGTCGCGTCTCTGGCAAGGGGCCTGCATCACGTAAGAAGAGGTATTGACAGCGTCCCTGTTCACCACCACAACGGGACGTTGGATATGAAGATGATGATCTATCTATCTATCCGACCGCACACTATGTATTCGAATCGGTCTTAACTACAACAAGAGGCGCGTACCGACTGCCATCGCACCTATATCTTCAGTAGCTCCACTAGGCCCGGTAAGGTGATTGCGGTTATCGTGGTGTCCAGCGGGAATTCGTGCGTGCCGGGGTGCACAACATACAGATGGTCGAGGCCGAGATCTTTCTGTGCCACACGCATGGATTTCGTAGTTGTCGGACGGTCTGTGTACTTGCATTCGAAACCAAGGCGACGGCCGCCATGGATCAGCATCAGGTCGAGTTCGGCACCGCCATGTGTGCCCCAGAAGTATGCGTTGCGGTCGCCACACACGTCAAGAATCTGTTCGATGCAGTACCCTTCCCACGAAGCTCCCAGTTTAGGATGCGACTGCAATCCAGCGTGATCGTGAATGCCGAGAAGCGCATGGAGAACTCCGGAGTCTCTGACATACACTTTAGGCGAGCGAACTTGACGCTTCTTTAGGTTTTCAAACCATGGCGAAATCTGTCGCACCATGAAGGTGCTACTAAGGATGTCGAGGTAGTGTCGGGCTGTGGACTCCGTAGCCCCGAGGGCTCGCGCAAACTCCGCGCCATTGAAGGTCTGCCCATGGTAATGAGCAATCATCATCCAAAACCTACTGAGCGTTGCCGCCGGTACACGAATGCCAAGCTGGGGGATGTCGCGTTCAAGGAAGGTGCGTCGGAAATCATCTATCCATTGCCGGGCGGACTCGTTGGTGCTTGCGAGCAGAGCCCGAGGGAACCCCCCGCGCCACCACAGGTGCGAAAGTGAATCCGCTCCCATTTCTGTGAGCGATAATCCGGACACGTCGATAAATGACACGCGACCGGCAAGGCTCTCGCTGGCCTGGTGCATCAGTGTTGGCGATGCGCTCCCCAGGATGAGAAATCGTGCCGGACTCTCCGGTCTGTCCGCAAGGACACGGAGCAACGGCAACAGATCCGGACGACGCTGCACCTCGTCAATAATCACAAGCCCCTCAAGCGGACGTAGCACGAGCTCCGGATTGGATAGTCGCGCCAGATCGGTTGGGGCCTCGAGATCGAAGAAATGCACCGGTTGGGTGATCCGCTCCGCAAACGTTCGGGCGAGTGTGGTTTTGCCCACCTGGCGCGGTCCCACAAGCGAAACGATGGGATTGCCCGCGAGTCGGGTACTGATTTTTTCGAGATATGTTTGACGCCATACGTTCATGTTCTTGAAAATACGGAGGTAGGTTATCGTTTTTCAAGGATCTTTTGCCCCCTTCACGCAAGCGGACTTCATGTAGTTAACGCACCGATCCCGTTGCGCCTTGGGTTAAACCGACAAAGGCCACCCGAGGGTGGCCTTTGCGGCGTTCTGTTCACGATCGTGGCCTTAGCGAGCCACGGTCACGGGAAGTGTGATCGTGCCTGTACGGCCAGTGATCGTCACATAGTACATACCTGATGTGAGCGAGCTCGTGTTGAGTCGGAACTCATACACACCGCCAGCTTGTGTTTGATTCGCGAGCAGTGTTGATGCGAGCGAGCCTGTTGCGTCTGCAACGCGGATCGTGACGACATCATCACTTGCAAGCTCATAGCGAATCGAACATGCATCAGATGAAGGATTAGGGAATACACGGCCTGTGAATGCGGCAACGGCGTTGTCTTCGTTGACGCTCACCGGAGGCTGAGCCTTGTATTCGCGGTTTACTGGATCATACTCTGTCCATTCGAGATCCCAGCGCTCGAGACCGATCGCGCCACGGAATGTCACGCGCTCGAAGAATGCGTTGTCGCCCTTGCCATCGAATGACGCACCATTAAGCACTGGCGATCCAGCTGTTGGTGAAGCATCAAATTCAACAGTGTTGACGAATGCGTTATCGAGCATCGCAACTGATGGCGAAGACTTGTCAACGATGTTGTTGAACTCTGGCTTGCCGAGCCATGCATTGTCAAACCCTGCTGGTGGTGTTGCACCGCCAGAGAGTCCAGCAAGTGTGAGCGTTGCGTTCTTGACACCGTACCATGAGTTGTTGCGGATCGATAGACTGTCGCCGTTTGCTGCTATCATCGTTGGCAGCTGCGCGAATTCGAAACCACGCGGCCAACCAACAAACACCGAGTTGAGAATACTCTGACGTGAGTTGCGACGGACTTGTGCCGCAGCACCGTAGCGAGCATTGTACTGGTTTGCTCCGCCACCAGTTGTCCACGATGTGTCTTGGAGTGGACCAATTGCTGTGAAGTTCGAGAACACTGCAGATGTGAATGGCTGGTTGTATGATCCGTTGGCATCGTTATCAGACTCGAATGCTTGTGATGTTGAGACGTCAGCTACAGTGCGGAAACGCTGAACGATACCGAACTGTACGCTTCCGCTGAAACCGTTGTCTGTATCAAAGTCGTCGTCGAGAATGCCGTACGAAATCAGATACTTCGCATTCACTGAGCCACCGAACCACTCAAAACCGTCATCATTTCCATACGATACTTGAATGTGATTCAACACAGTCTTCCGTCCGACGCTACCCATTGTGAGCGAGTTGAGCTCGTTGTTTGGTGCAACAGCAATACCTGCAAACTCAATGCGGACATACTGAAGCGAACCACTCGAGTCGTCATCATCCTGACCACCGAACCAGCCACGTCCGCCCGGCGTAGATTCCGCGATGCCACCTTCAATTGCAGCTTGACCACCTGGATGGTTTGTGCGAGCCTTGCCGCAGATCACGATGCCACCCCAGTCGCCACGTGCGCGCTGACCCGGCAGTGCACTCGAAGTGAAGACGATCGGAAGCTTGCGTGTACCATTTGCGATGATCTTGCCACCCTTGTTGATACAGAGCACGGAGTTCTGTCCGACCGTATCACCGAGGATGATTGTTCCTGGCTCAATCTCGAGAACAGCACCGTCGTTAACGTAGACGTAGCCATCAAGACCGTAGATCTTGGTGTTCGAAAGCTTTACACGACCTGTGATTTCACCGCGTAGCACAGAGTCTGCACTGACAGGTGCCGGAGCTACGATCTTGATCGGGTTGTCGTTAATGTCTGTCTTCGTTGTGTCGCTGAGCAACACCATGCGTACGTAACCTGTCTCTGTCTGATCGCTCGGACGGAACACGATACCACCGGCAACTGCACCACGACGTGCTGCTGAGTCAAGTACGTTCGACAGACCAGAGATTGTTGTCCATGGACCCGATGGGCTCTTGCCGAACTCAAAGCGCCAGCGCTGACGGAATGTGCCTGTTGTGTCCCAGCGAAGATCCACCGACTGGCCAACGCGCACTTCACGAACGTTCGTACCAGGCTCGATCAAACGAACCGTTGGCTCAACAACAACTGGTGCTGTGATTGCAAATGGAACGTCAGTTACGTCAAACTTTGTCGGATCGCTGATAAGCGTCATCTTGATATAGCCGCTCTGCGTAACGATGTTCGGAGCTGTGAAGCCATTTGCGAGCTTGCCACGTGTTGCACCGGCGTCAAGTACATTCTCTGCGCCAGCAATTGGTGACCAAGGACCTTGCGCTGATGTAGCGAACTCGAACCTGTAGCGATTACCAGCAGCGCTCGTTGTGTCCCACTCGAGGTTCACCTTCGTGCCCTGGAGATATGATTCACCAGCAGCTGCACCTGGCTTTGTGATGCGAACCACCACAGCAGCGCGATACTCCGTGTTTACCGGGTCGTAGTTCGCCCAACCTTCGTCCCATGCTTCACCGGTTGCAGGGAATGCACCGCGGTAGTCAACCCGCTCGAAGAATTGGTCGTCAATTGGATATAGCGTTCCGCCATTTGCAAACTGAGCCGTATTCAAATACGGAGCTACAGCGCGTGGTCGTGCATTGAATGTTCCGTCTGTTGACCATGGATTCGTAAGGAATGCATTGTTCGGATTTGAACGGTCGGCTTCATTGCTGAAGTTTTGCGTTGAAATCCAGTTTGCATCCATGCCAGCCGGCGGAGTACCTCCGGCAAGATTGAGCCATGATCCCTTTACACCGAACCAGTTTGTCGTGCGGACTGCAAGCGAATCCGTGAATGCAGCGGCCATTGTTGGTGCCTGCGCGATTTCAATGCCACGTGGCCATCCCACGACAACAGTGTTAAACACGCTAAGACGTGAGTTGCGACGGATCTGCATTGCAGCGCCATAGCGGCTATTGTACTGATTCGCGCCACCACCAGTTGTCCATGACGTGTCTTCAAGTGGACCGATGAGCGTGAGATTTGAGAATGTTGCCGAAGTAAGCGGACGATTAAACGAGCTGTTGGCATCGTTGTCTGTCTCGATTGCTTGCGATGTAGATACGTCGGCAACAGTGCGGAAACGCTTTACAAGACCAAACTGGAGCTTGCCGCTGTAACCGTTGTCAGCATCAAAGTCGTCGTCAAGGATACCGTACGAGATGAAGTACTTGCCGTTCACTGTACCACCGAACCACTCAAAGCCGTCGTCATTACCGTACGACACTTGAATGTGGTGCATAACAGTCTTACGTCCAACGCCACCCATTGTGAGCGAGTTGAGCTCGTTGTTTGGTGCAACAGCGATACCTGCGAATTCGATACGCACGTATTGAAGTGAACCGCTAGAGTCATCATCGTCTTGTCCACCGAACCAGCCACGTCCGCCCGGCGTAGCATCAGCGATACCACCTTCAATAGCTGCTTGTCCACCTGGATGGTTCGTACGTGCACGACCGCAGATTACGATGCCACCCCAGTCGCCACGTGCACGCTGACCAGGTGCTGCACATGATGTGAAAACGATCGGCTGCTGCTTCGTACCGTTTGCGATCAGCTTGCCACCTCGGTTAACACAGAGTACTGAGTTCTGACCTACTGTGTCTCCAACAATGATTGTGCCTGGCTCGACTTCAAGCACTGCACCGTCATTAACGAAGACATAGCCATCGATTCCATAGATCTTCGTGTTGGATAGTTTCACACGACCAGTAATCTCACCACGCAAAACTGAGTCGGGCGTCACTACCGATGGAGACTCGATTGTAAACGGGCTATCTGAGACGTCGAACACGTTGTTTGAGTCAGCGATGAGCTCCATGCGGATGTAACCGCTTGTTGTTCCCTGTGCTGGTACACGCCATCCACCGTTGCCTGATGATGGAATCGATTGTCCACGGAATGAACCCGAATCAAGAACGTTGCCACGGCCTGCTAGAGTTGTCCAAGGTCCTGCAGGTGAAGTGCCGAACTTGAAGCGCCAGCGTGCACGAAACGTACCCGATGTGTCCCAACGCAGTTCCTGCGTTGAACCTGGACGGAATGTTTCCCCGCCGTTCGGGAATGTAAGGCGACACGATGATGGGTTCTGTGCCGATGCGACACCGATAGCCAACATGAGTCCCGTGAGTAGAAGACAATACATCTTCATGATAACCCCTTGAGAAATGACGAAACGATCATTTACTGTATGCGATATCCGACGCCGAACGAGAATGTCCGGCCACGGATGTTGGATTGAATGTTGACACCACCCTGCTCCCAGTACAACGGCTGGTTCAGAATATCGCGCACTGCGAACTTGAGTTCGAGTGCAGAGCTGAGTGCTTGCGTGAAGCTGAGATCGACCACGTGTCGTGGCATCTCGTACACGTGTGGATCATCAAACTGATACGCACCACGCTGGCCTACCTTGATGATCCGCGCACCGTACGTGTTGTAGCCAAGATTGATCGTAGATCCCGATGCGAAGTTTGTGTAGAAGAGACCGATGTTGACTGTGTACGGACTCTGCCCCCACATCGCGCGCTCATCCACTACGCCACCCTGGTTTACACTGATGCTCGATGTAATCAACGCAGCGTTCAACGACAGTGTGAATGGCTTCATGAAGTCAGCAATAAAGCCGAGCTGCTTACGCAACTCAAGCTCCACACCGTAATTCTGCGCGAGACCATTCGCGTTCTGGAAGCTGAAGATCAATTCAGATGTCGACGGAAGAATTGTTTCTTCAATCGCATTTTCGAACGTCTTGTAGAAGGCACTGACACTGATAACTTCTCCTGGATTCGGGAAGAGCTCCCAGCGCAGGTCATAGTTCTGAACAAGCGCACGTGTCAGATTTGGGTTACCTGTTGTAACCGCTTGAATCTGGAAGTTGTAGAAGGAGAATGGTGCGAACTCACGCAGCGATGGACGAGCAAGCGTCTGTGTTGCACTCGCGCGGATGTTCATCGATTCCGTTGGACTAACTACAAGGTTGATCGACGGCAGGATGTCCGTCACATCTACGATCGGATTGACCGCACGGTCTTGCACGTCGAACGACTCGAGCTCCTGAATGCTGCTCTCGATACGCGCACCACCGATGAAACGCACCTTCATGTCTGCAATATCGAATGGCACGTCGGCCATTGCGTAGCCGGCAGCAATGCGCTCGTTCGCAACGTACTTATCCGAAAGACGTGTTTCTTCCGACATCATCAGACGATCTGCGCGGAAGTTTGAGTCAGCAAATGCTGTGAACGGGTTGATTGCGCCGAACTCATTCGCACGGAAGAGGTCATCAACATCGCCGGCGTAGTTGCGCGACTGAATGATCGTGAACGAGCGTGCAGAGAAGTCACGATTGCGGAATTCGTAGAGTCCGCCAAACTTGATCTTTGCAGCCTGCACTGGCACGATAGTGTTCAACGAGGCAATGCGGTAGAACTCGGACATGTCAGAGTAGAAACGACCCGCTGTTGTGCCGTCGCCAGTTGGCGAGGGTGAGAAGTTGATCGTCATTGTTCCTGGTTCATCGGTCGACTGACGTGAGTACTGTAGTCGACGATAGTCGGGTTCGTTGCGGTTTGTCTCAGAATAGCCAAGCTTCCAATCAACAACAGTGTTGTTTGCAAAACCAAGCACGTGCTCACCACTAGCCTGCGATGAAAGCAATTCCTTCTGCACGTAGTTGAAGCCAAACTCACGGCGTGTCTGTGCTTGCGTAAAGCTCTCACCGTAAAGCTCAAGCGACTCATCGTCCATCGAGCGATTGTAGACGTTCTTCAACGACAACGTGCTGCTTTCACCGATGCGATATGCCATGTTGAGAAGGCCACCAAGACTCGCGCTGCGTGTTGCCGTTGTACCAGTCTTTTCGAAACCGAGTGTGCGATCTGCTTGGAGTCCAC
This sequence comes from uncultured Melioribacter sp., assembly GCA_964465685.1. Lineage (GTDB taxonomy): Bacteria > Bacteroidota > Ignavibacteria > Kapaibacteriales > Kapaibacteriaceae > UBA10438. Next base: position 65,067 of record CAYXKK010000010.1, on the reverse strand, counting down.
TCCGCGTCATACGGTTGATTGCATGCGATGAACCATAGTTGAGGTTCGCGACAAGACCGAAGGCGTCCTTCTCACCGATCTCGAACGGAGCAGTAAGCGTTACGCCCATTCCACCATTTGTCGGTGCAGTCTCGTATGCTGTTTGCCAATCACGGTTCGGAAATCCGCTGCCGATCTCTGCAACGCGCGACGCAGCTTCTGCATCGCCAATTTGAGCCTTCGAGTTGAGCTCGAGGAACTGCTGGCGGTTCGCTGGAAGATTCGACGGAGCACTGCGATCGCTAGCACCACCAGCGAACCAGTCGCGCGATGACCCTGCGTACGACAGGAATTGGCCCTGATGGCCCGTTACAAAGTCATTGATCGACTGCGAAGCGCTGAGCTTTACTCCGAACGATGTTGGAAAGTCGATTGTGTTGAGCTGCACAAGACCACCAGCAAAGTTGCCAGGCAGATCTGGTGTGAACGACTTCGCGACATTAGCGTTCTCGAGCAGTTCGGCAGGGAACATGTCGAATGCGAACGCTTTCTTATCTGGCTCTGTTGACGAGAGAGCTGCTCCATTGAGCGTTGTGTTGCTGTAGCGATCACTCACGCCACGGACGTAGACGTACTTGCCTTCAACAAGCGTCACGCCTGATACGCGCTTCATTGCCTGACCAGCATCACTATCAGGAAGCTTGGAGATTTCCTCCTTACCAATGCCATCGCTCACCTGTGAAGCATTCTTCCGCTGATTGAGGAGCGCTGCTGCATTGTCCATTGCACGATCGGCTTGGACAACAACTTCTTTGCCCACCTTCTTCGTGGCGCCGAGAAGGACGCTCACCGTTGCTGGCTCTGATTCGCCAACAACTATACCCTCGACTACCTTTGGATCGTAGCCGATGAACGTTACACGAATTGCATACGTACCGGGAGTGATCTTCTTGATGCGAAACGTACCCTTGGAGTCGGTGTACGAACCTTTCTTTGTGGAGACGACGCTTACACTTGCACCACGAAGAGCTTCACCGGTCTCCGCATCCGTAACTTTGCCCTCAATGGAGCCGCCTTGCGCCATCAGCGCAACAGAGCTACACGCAAGAATTAGGGCGAGAATCAATTGTTTCATGAGAAATCCGACCACTTGTACGACATGAACAGAACGAACGTCTTCGAAACTATCGGCAGCCCATTAGGTGTGTTTTACCGGGGTGTTACCAATTGGAAACAAACGGTTCTACCCGCGTTCCTTTGCGTCGTAGCGGTGGTGTTCTCCGCGCAAATGGGGTCTGCTCAACAGCGCGTCATGATCGGCGGCGTGACGTTCCCATCGGCGGACTCGCTGCTATCGTCGTACAAGGGTGAAGCAGCACTTGCGTTGGCGTGCGAGCTGTCCCCTTCATACCGTCTTGTGCCAAATGAGGTGCGCGACTCTGTTGCACGTATGATCCCCGATTCACTTCGCACTGCGCAGGTGGTGGCAGATCGTATCGGCGCAGAGCTTATCGCGTTCGTCGATATGGCACGTATCGTGAACTTGGTGCGCGTGCACATCACCATCGTTGGTGGCGAAGGCTGGATCGTGAGTACAGAGGGAACTGGCTACGCAACGTCCTTCCTCACCGAGGACGGAACCGGTCGACAGGTCGTCGATCCGGCAATCCTGACTGCGATGCAGCGCGCGCTGTGTCAGGCCGTGTTGCAGCCGGATCTCTACGCTTCCGCTGATTCAGGTTTTCGCGTACAGCCTACGCAACTCACGGCTCTCGGTGGCACGCAGTTCCTCGACGATGCTAAGGGGCTTGCACCGTGGGCACTCTTCCGTGAAAAGGTCGCAGCATCGTTCGACGTTGCCTCTACCGTCGTTGCAGCGCTTCGCAATCACGACACCCTCACCGTGATTGACATGGAGACACGCGATAGCATCTATGCGATGGCGGGCCTCTTTATGGTTGAGAACTACAACCCAGCATCGAAAACGGAGCTCAAGATTCTCAAGGGTTTCGAAGTCACGCGTCTCATCACTGGTGTTTGCGAACGCATTCGAGGTGGCGCGGGACTTCGCATTACGCATAATGAGCTACAAGCGGATGCTACCTACTCGCCCCTTGGCAAGGCCGAGGTAATTATTCCGACGGATTCAAAGGTTGCGCTGCAGGATGGCGTGCGGTTCTGTTTGAAGAATCTCTACGGCACACTTACCGAATAACTGGCAGTGTCGTTGTTGTTGAGCCCGACATTCGTGTTGATACACGTATGATGTATGTACCCGAGGCAAGTGTCGCCGGAAGTGGAACGTGCATCACAGTTTCGCCCTGCGGCAGTTCGCGCATCGGAACGATTGCAATTACGTCCCCCATCATGTCGATGATCTCACATGCGACATAATCAGACCCAACGAGAGTCACGCTGACGCTCACACGATCGAGAGCTGGCGTGGGTGAAACAACGCGCACTATTGCCTGTGAGCCTGGTCGGATCAAAAATCGCGGACCGCATGCATCAACCACGAGTGAACCATCGTCATTTTGAATGACCACATCTTCCTGAGCCCACACGCTCACCGTCGCAAACGACAATGCTGTACTGTCGGGAATTGCCGAGAACGCTGTTCCATGAAGCACGGCAACCGTACCTGCATCTCCAGCATTTACTCCTCGGCGTTGCACAGTGAGAACGACGCGGCCCTCGGTTAATGTCGACGCAACATTAACGTCGGGCATCGTTCCGGCTGTGACGCTATCAACGCGCAGATTCAAGCGTGAGAAGATCACGTCAAGCGATACGCTATCAATCACGGCATCACGAATCGACGATTGCCACTCAACAGGAATGTGAACAGTTGAGCCCGGCTGCGCGGTGTAGTCGTCGATGCGAAGCTTCAGCGTATACGTAACTGGCTGGCCTGGCTCACGTCCAACACCAAGCAGCGGAATGGTTGTTGTCGTAGAACACCGCGACACACTCGTAATCACAAGCTGTGCATTGTCGTCACCCACTGTGCGCGGTGAAAAGACGAGTCTGAATGAATCAACTTGGTTGGCTACAAGTGTTGACGCCACCCACGGTGTCGCAAGTGACCAGCCAGATGTGTTCGGAGTAACGGCAACATCAATGACGCCACGTTCCTCCGAACCAACATTGGTCATAACGACCGTCTGTGTGGCAGTTGTGCCAATGAGAGCACTCGCGCGAACTCGAGTCGGTTGCACATCGAGCGTACCGTCTTCCACGAGTGTAACAACCACGGGCACATCGATTGTATCGGGACAGGTTGTGTTCACAATGCGAAGCAGTGATCGTGATGCGCCAGCGGGCAATGCCGACGGTTGAACTTCGACGAAGATGTCCGCGCTGTCATTAGCACCAACACGCGTTGGTGGCGTAGCTAGCCGGATGCCAGGAACTCCATCAACGAGTTCCACGCGCATGTCTGCTTCAATCGTACCGATGTTCGTTGCAACAACACGACGCTGCATGTCCTCCGCACAGCGGGACACATCGCCCATATCAACGATCGTCGGACGTACGTCGAGCGTTGCAACATCTGTAGTGCCTCGCAGTACGACCGACAGTACTTCATCTTGATCTGTTGTGACATCAATACGTGCAGTCTGTGTATCGAACATTTGTGGCGCGTACTCGACGACGAACCATGCACGCGTGTTAGGCTGTACAACTCTAGGCATTGTCGCATTCACAAGTCGGAACGGAGTTGCTGCAGGATTGATCGTCATCGTCTGCAGCGTGACAGCTCTTTCACCGGCAACGTCAACATAGAAGCTATCACGTTGCGTCGTCAACGCGCATCGTTGCGACCATTCTAGTTGCGTCGGACCATGTTTTACGTTCGTTGACATAGCACGGAGCACAACGTCCGAAGCCACGGTGGTGCTGCATGATGTAACAGCAACGACCTCAACCAGTCCGCGATACTCGGCTGGCGTTGGCGAGCTCCACTCAATCGTCACCACCGCACTATCACCACGACGCAATGTGAATGGCACCTTCGGAATGTTCGTCACCATTGCCATCGGAAGAGGTCGGATTCGAATGTCAACAACACGTGCGCTGTCGCCCCCTGTCAGACGAACGACGAATCGATGACGCATCACGACACCAACGTCTGCTGAGTCGCGAACAGTGGGCGGAGTGATAGCGATTGCGAGATCTTCGACGAGACCCTTGATCACAACGTACTCGACAGCATCACACGTCGACAGTCGAATGGCGATCGTGTCGCTGAACGGTCCCTTTGTACGAGCAGTGTACGTAACCGTAAACGATCGCTGCTGTCCGCCGATGAGTGTGACAGAACTCTGCGGCAAGCCTGAGATGCTCGGCGAAGCCGATGAGAAGCGCATAGACGCCGTGGACGTGCCCGTGTTGGTGATGCTGAATGTTCTGTCGTAAAACGTTCCGACGCACATCGATCCGAGATCAATGACGCGTGGCGTAACGGCAATGAGTGTTCGCTGCGATGTGCCGCGCAGTGCTACAACCCACGGCGTTTTCGAACCGCGCACAAGCGTGCGATCGTCGTGTTCAATTGTCAACGTTACGTTGTCGGCGCTCGATTGCGGAACGTAGTCAATCAACAACGTGTCAACTTCGCCTGGCTCCATATTCCAGGGCGCACCAAAGCGTCCGCTTAGGAATCCCCGCACACGAAAGGGCTGCACACCCATCGTTGTCGCATCGATGCGGGTAATGATCAGTGGGATATTGCCAGTGTTCCATATCGGAATCTTCAGCGTCGCGATCGAGTCGCAGCCCGCAGCAACGCTCACAGCTTGGACAGAGTTGAAGATCGGCGATTCACCATAGACACGCACCGTTACAAGCGTATCACGTCCGCACGGACCGAGCGTTACGCGAAACGTCGCTTGCACCCAGCCCGTGTCGCGCAGGTTTGCTGTGATGTATGTCAGCGTTACACCACCACCGACAAGAGCTGGCAATGTCGCCGTCATCGAAATTGTTGTGTCACCACTCACGCGCACAATGCGCGTAATTGCCTCGAGCTCAGTCGACGATGTTGATCGCCACATCATTGATCGTTGCAGCTGCGTACCAACACGCTCGCGATATGTAATGAGTGTGTCAACAGGAAATGCGGTTCGCCCGCGTTGATCGCCCTGCAGCGGCACGACCAATGTCGTCTCGGGCTGCTGCACGGTGATCATCAGCGTTGCATTGTGTGCGGCCCGTGTAAGGGGCTTGTACTCAACAATCACATTGCCGCTTCCACAGGATGCAAGCGTCGGCGACAGCGTGTTGACGATGCGGAAATGCGCTGCGTCGGCACCAATGATTGTCGCTGTCCACGGCGACGCAAACCAGTTAATATTCGTCACACGAACGGTATCGCGTCTCGTCGAATCAGGGCAGACACCGCGAAACACCAGAATCGAATCGCTTGCTTTACGCAAGGGGCTTGCAGTGCGAAACACACCTTCGCCGACAACCCAACCTGTAGTGTCGTTTTGGAAGAACACATCATCGAGCCCAGCACCATCAAGTCCGCATGAGCGCAACTGCCAGTCGAGCCCTGCATTCGTCGTTTGATACGCGGCTCCATCCCAACCTGCGGCCCAACCATGTGTTGGAGAAAGAAGGAATGTTCCGAACATTTCCTGACCTGTGTTGAACTCGCGCCATGTCGTTCCGTTATCGGGACTAAAGCGCATGCCCGTCGTGAGGCCAGCAACATTCGAACACTTTGCACCGCCAAGAGGCACGCATATCGAAGCCCCTTTCATCGCAAGCTCTTCATGCCATGGTGCGTTGGGTCCGGTAAACGAATGCACCTGCCATGTAATGCCATCATCATCGGATCGCCAAATTGCAGCAGCACCGGTTGCATACACCGTACCTGCAGGCATCGTAGCGTCCCAATACGGGTCCGACAGCACGCTACGTTTCACAGTGGTATCTAAGAAGCGCGTGTATGTCTGGCCACCATCCATTGTGCGGAACACCACGTTGGTGCCGCATCCGCCGCCACCTGCAAACCACCCTTCGTTGGCGTTGCGGAACCACCCGCCCCACAGTGAAAACGTTGGATCTGGATGGATGCTGGACCACGTCACTCCACCGTCTGTGGATTTGTACACACCGCACGGACCAGAGACATAGCCGATGTTGGCGTCGAGGAATTGCACATACTCAAGGTGGCATGCACCCTTAGCTGGATCGACCTTTACACCCGACCATGTCTTGCCACCATCTACCGTGCGAATCACATACCCCGCGTTCTGATCACACGCCCATCCGCGGCTTGGATCATTCGGGAGGAAGAAGATGTCGAGGTAGTATCCCGTGTTGTAGGGTGCGGGGAGCGCAACCTCTTCCCAGCGCTGCGCGCGCATGGGACTCGCACTGCCGAGCAGCACGAGAAAAAGGAGAAGCATGGTTACGCGGACTCTCATACCATAGTGCTAAATCTATGGCTTCGGGGTGAAACACCCTCATAGAAACATCGGCTAGGGGGCTGGCAGTTCCTATCGGCGGAACGTATCCTCGCGGGCTGGACTTGTCGATACCCAGGTAATGGGTGTTTCAAGCAGACGCTCGATCGTCTCGACATAGGTCTGCGCCGCTGCTGGGAGCCCTGCGAACGACGAAATACCGTCGAGGGAGCAATTCCAGCCTTGGAGCGTTACGTACTCACACGAGATACGGTCTAACGTCTTCACATCTGCAGGGAAATTTTTCACAGGCACGCCATCAAGCGTGTAGCCAGTGCAGATCTTGATCTCATCGAACACGCCAAGCACATCGAGCTTGGTCAGCGCGATCTCCGAGATCCCGTTGATCATGATCGAATACTTGAGTGCAGGAACATCGAGCCAACCGCAGCGACGTGAGCGACCGGTCGTTGCGCCAAACTCGTGTCCTTCCGAGCGAAGGAGTTCACCAGTAGCATCGTTGAGTTCGGTTGGGAACGGGCCGTTACCAACGCGCGTACTGTATGCCTTCACAACTCCCATCACCGATGAGATCGATGTTGGTGGAATACCGAGTCCAGTACAAGCCCCACCGGATGTTGGGTTCGAACTTGTGACGAACGGATACGTTCCGTGATCGAGATCCAGCAGAGCCCCTTGAGCTCCTTCAGCAAGAACGCGCTTTCCGTCCTTGAGCGCATTGTTGAGCAGTGCTGTTGTATCCGTGATGTACGGATCAATGCGAGAGTCGAATGCCACGTACTCTTCGATCATTGCATCCACATCAAGTGGTTCAACATCGTAGAGTGCATGAAGGATCTGATTCTTTTCCGCGAGGTTCGTGCGGATCTTCTCGCCGAGCACATCGCGATCGAGGAGGTCGACAATGCGAATGCCGCTGCGCAGTGCCTTGTCGTTATATGCTGGACCAATACCACGTCCGGTAGTACCGATCGAACCGGCTTGACGTTCACGTGCCGCGTCCATCATCTTGTGGTACGGCATGATCAGGTGGGCTTTGTGCGAGATATGCAAGCGTCCGTCGATGGAGATGCCCATACGTTCGAGCATGGCAATCTCTTCCATCAGTGCAACGGGATCGATCACAACACCGTTACCGATCACGCATTGCGTTCCCGGATGGAGGATTCCCGACGGAATAAGGTGCAGAACGTACTTCGTGTCGTTGAACACGATGGTGTGACCCGCATTAGCACCGCCCTGATACCGCGCAACAATGTCGGCTTGCTCGGAGAGCATGTCGACGATCTTGCCTTTTCCTTCATCGCCCCATTGGGCACCAACAATAATGCGAACACTCATGAGGCTTGCAGCGCCTCATCAACTGTTGGTTGGAGATCGAAGACAGAGATCAATTGCGTCATGGTAAGGAGAGATGTGACGTTGTCTGGCACCGCTGCGAGAAACAGCTTTGCGTTGTGCGTTCGCACAGTTGCCAGTGCGCCCACGAGCATGCCGAGTCCGCTCGAGTTCATACGTCGAACGGCCGACAAATCAAGGACGATACGTGCTGATGGTTCAGCACATGCTTCTCGAACAAGTGCGCTCAGCTCCAGGGCTTCCGATCCTCCGAGTACTTCTTCAGCGAACGCGATCACGGTTGATCCCGGTTCGCCATGACGTATGGAGAACGTGCTCACAGGAGTTAGGCTTTCTTTGTGTGCAGTTCGCCGACGTTCTTGTGTTGAACGCGATCTGAGTACCAGATCAAGAACGCCGATGCGATGTAGATTGATGAGTAGGTACCGATGACGATACCGACAAACATCGTGAACGCGAAGCCTTCGAGTACGTCACCACCCAAGAACACCATCACGAGGAGAGCGGCAAGAACCGACACACCTGTGATGATCGTACGGCTAAGTGTCTCGTTAAGCGACAAGTTCACGAGGTCAACAAGCGACATACCCTTATGCTTTTCGCGATTCTCACGAATACGGTCGAACACCACCACCTTGTCGTTGATGGAGTAGCCAAGGATCGTGAGGTACGCAGCGAGCGAGTTGATCGACAGCTCGAGGTTCAGCAGACCGGTTTTGTTAAAGAGCACCGAGATAACGAACGCAAGCACAACGTCGTGCGCAAGCGCGACGATAGCCGAAAGACCGTACGCGAACTGGAAGCGGAATGCAACGTAGAGCAAGATGATAATCGTTGCGAGGAAGAGCGACAGTGCCGAGTCGAGAGCAAGTTCGCTCGACACCTTTGGATCAACGTTGTCTGCTCCGAGTAGCGTCACTGTGTCGTTTGCGAATGACTTCTGAAGTCCAGCAACTATCGACGCAGAGATTTCAGATGCGCGACCTGTTTCGTTGATACGAATCAGGTACTCACCCGTCGTACCGAAGCTCTTGATTTCGGCATTTCCGTATCCGATTGCGCCAACAGCAGCACGCACTTGATCAGCGCTTACCGACTGGTTGTCAAACTTGACAGTGATCTGTGTACCACCTGTAAAGTCGATACCAAGATCAACCATACCAGGAAGGAACGTCGCTGCGAGACCGATCAGCGCTACGATGATCGACGCGCGGAAGATCGCGACGCGATTCGATACGAAGTCGATATTGGTTTTCTTGATCAGGTCCATGTTATGCCGTCCTCTTCTGTCCAATGTTGAAAGTTGTCGCGCCGCTCGCTGCGATCAGCGTGAACATTGCGCGCGTTACAACCACAGCTGTGAAGAGCGTGATAACAGCACCCACAAGCAGTGTTACAGCGAAACCGCGAACCGGACCCGAGCCCCAGATGAGAAGCGGGATCGTTGCGAGAATGTTTGTAAGGTTCGAGTCAATGATTGCGCTCCAAGCCTTTGCAAAACCTTGGTCGATAGCGGCCTTGAGCGTTTTCCCTGCGTACAATTCTTCTCGCATACGCTCGAAGATGAGGATGTTCGCATCCACTGCCATAGCAGTCGAGAGGATGATACCCGCGATACCAGGGAGTGTGAGGGTACCACCGAAACCGGCGAGACCAGCAATCACGAGCAGTACGTTCATCATGAGAGCGATATCGGCAAGGCCGCCACCCCACATGTAGTACACGAGCATGAAGAGCACGATAAGTGCGAACGAAAGCAACGAGCTCGTCACGCCACGGCGAATCGAATCTTCACCCAGCGATGGACCAACTACGCGCTCTTCGATGATCTTCACTGGTGCCTTCAGGGCACCAGCCTTGAGCACCACTGCAAGCAGGTTTGCTTCTTCTGGTGTTGTCGAACCAGTGATCTGTGACGAACCACCAGAAATCTTGTTCTGCACTGTTGGTGCAGAGTACACGCGACCGTCAAGGATGATCGCAATACGCTTGCCGATGTTTGCTCCAGTGATCTGCGCCCAGCGCTCGCCACCTTCAGCAGACATCTCCATGAGCACCATTGGCTGGTTGCTCGATTGATCGAAGCTTGGGAATGCTTCTGTAACTACATCACCTGTGAGGTCGGCTTCGCGGGTAACACCGTAGACGTTGTAGAACTCGGGAGTGCCATCCTTGGCAGGAGTGCCTTCCGGACGTGCTGCAACCACGATGTCGATGTCTGCCGGCATGATGCGCTTGACGTCTGGGCGGTCCAGGTACTTCAGGAATTGCTGAAGCATCGTGCCACTAACGACGAAGTTGTATATGCCTTGCTCTGGGAAGTCTTCAGCCTTCTTCAGGATGAGATCGAAGTTCTGGAAGGATGCCTTTTCGCTCGGTGCGAACAGACCAGTAAGCATATACGAGAATGGATAATCGCGCTTGACGCGGCGAGCCACTTCGTCATCGCTCAGCCCGGCATATGGATTTGCATCCTTCTTCGACGTGTCCTTCTTCGCAGTTGCTGTATCCTTCTTGGCTGTATCAGCCTTGGCAATTGCCGACGAGTCCGTAGCGACAGCTGTCGAATCCTTCGCTGTTGTGTCTGCTACTGGTTCAGCAGCAACGACACCCTTCAGGACATTGTCGATTGCGTAGAACGTGCGGATCAGTTCGCGATTCATCATCACGCGCTTGAATTCAAGACGAGCTGTCGTTTGAATCAGCGAGCGGATTTCCTTTTCGTCCTTGACGTCAGGAAGCTCAATAACGATGCGGCGCGCACCCTGCTTCTGGATGTTGACTTCGGAGAGGTCGTACTTGTTGATACGCTGACGGATGACTTCCATCGCTTGATCAACAGCACCGGCAGCGTCGTTGCGCAGCTTTTCCTCGATAGCCTTCTCCGGATCGCCTCCCTTTGCTTCGTCAGAGCTGCTCAACGGGAAGTACTGTAGCAGCGACTTGCCCGATGCACGGAAGTTGGTGAGGTACGCATCGAGTACTTCTAGGTCCGTGTTGTCAGTCTGCGCGCGTGTCTTCTCGAGGATGTTCGTAAAGTCTTCGTCCACACTAAGTGGGTCGGCAGACTCTTCGATCAGCTTGAGGATGTCCACCTCAAGAGTCACGTACATACCGCCCCGGAGGTCGAGACCAAGCTTCAGGCGGGCATTACGCGCCTTGGCGAAGTCCTCACTATTGGCGGCGTCCCAGCTCTCAAGAGCTGCAGAGTCGCCAATGAGGCTTTCGCGCTCCTGGTTCATGCGGTAGTAATTGTACGTTGGCCACAACAGGTAAGCACCTGCTACGATGGGCAACAAGATGAGCAGCCATTTGCTCCACGTCTTCGAACTCAAGCGTCCTCCGTTCTAACTCTATCGGCATAGGGCTCCCCTGCCACTCTGTTGTGAAGGCAAGGAAGACGGCGAATATACGGAATGGTACATTTGCAGAACTATGGATCGACGTATTGCCGACAGTCCGGAAATAAATTGGGCGGCCTACCCTATGCCACGGGTACGCCATCATGTAAACTCTCAGGCCTATTTACCGGCCTCCCAACACCACATTTTACCGACCTGGTACCCACCTGTTCGGCACGAGGGCGACTGGGCGTCGTGGTTTGCCAACAGGCGAACCGCAGACGTTTTGGACGTGGGGTGCGGTCGGGGGGCGTTCTTAGTCCGCCACGCCCTGGCGTTCCCTGACCTCAATATCCTCGGACTCGAGGTCCGCCAGATACTTACCGAATGGATTTCGGGGGTGATTGCCGGCGAACACATCGAAAATGCCCATGCAGAGTGGTATTCGATTGCTAACGGACTCGACTGGATTCCGGCGCTGTCGGTGCAGTATGCGGTGTACCTGTTCCCGGATCCGTGGCCGAAGAAGCGCCATCACAAGCGTCGTGCATTCACCGAGGAGTTCCTGGGCATGCTTCACCGTGTGTTAGTGCCAGGGGGCAGACTTTGGCTCGCAACGGACCGCGAGGATGTCGACGCCTACCAGCGGGAGGTTCTGTCGGCCTCGAAGTACTTCACGCTTCACGAGTGCGACGAAGCAACACCATGGCCCTTCCCATTTGCGACCGATCAGCAAATGTTCTGCGATGCTAAGGGCATCCCCTACGTAACGTACTACGCACAGCGGGTCGATGAGCTCCCTGAACATCCTCGTCCCTGACCTCCTGATCATCGGGTATCGAAATGGGTTCTTCCCCATGGGCGATCCCGAGACCGGCGAAATTCGTTGGCATCGCCCCGATCCTCGGGCGATCATTCCTCTTGACGATGTTCGGATCTCAACGTCTCTCCGCGCTACTCTGCGCAAGGGGCTCTACTCAGTCACACTCAATACGAAGTTTCACGAGGTGATCACCGCATGTGCCGATCGACCGGACTGCTGGATCACTCCGCAGGTGATTGACGCCTACACGGAGCTCCACCATCTTGGTCTTGCCCATAGCGTAGAGGCGTGGCATAATGGGCACATGGTAGGCGGACTCTATGGAGTTGCGATCGGCGGCGCGTTTTTCGGCGAGTCGATGTTCTCACGCATGAACGATGCATCAAAGGTTAGCTTTGTAGCACTCGTTGAACGCTTGCGCGAGCGCGGGTTCAGTCTCCTCGACACACAGTACATCAATCCGTTTACTGCGTCGTTAGGTGCGATTGAGATCCCCGATGCTGCCTACCAGCGAATGCTGCATGCGTGCATCGATGATGACATCACGTTCGATTAACTGATCATCCCTCAGATGGCACCTCGCTGGAACATCGATCCTCTTCGTACAACCAAGATTGCGTTATGGGTACTCGGTATCTGCGTTGTCGCAGCAATCACGTTTGTTGCCTATGTCCTGAGTGATGGCTTGCCAACGCTTGATCAGTTGGAAGACCCCCGGCAAGATCTCGCAACGCAGGTGTATAGCTCCGACGGAGTTCTGCTCGAGCACTTTGCGACAACGCGGCGCACCTATACCCCCTACGACTCAATCCCACAGTCGTTCGTTCATGCGCTGATAGCCACTGAGGATCGCGAGTTCTATAATCACTGGGGCGTGCACGCAGTGCGTATCGTGAAGGCAGCCGTGAAGAATGTACTGTCGCTTCGTACGAAGGAAGGTGCATCGACGATCACACAGCAGCTTGCGCGAAACCTGTACTTCTCGCGCGAACAAACGATGGCACGAAAGGTTCGTGAAGCGTGGACGGCGTTCCAGATCGAACGCACGTACACGAAGAACGAGATCCTCGAGATGTACTCAAATACCGTGTACTACGGTCGTGGAGCATACGGCATTCGCGTTGCATCACAAGTGTACTTCAACAAGGAACCAATGAAGCTCACAGTTGCCGAGAGCGCATACCTTGTCGGACTGTTTAAGGCACCTGAAAAGTTCGGACAGGACGATTCTGCAGGTATCTCCCGTCGCAACTTGATCCTCGGCATGATGCACGACGAGGGATACATCACCGGTGATGTTCTCACACGGTCGCTTGCTGAGCCCCTTGTCAAACCAACACTTGCTGAAGTGCGACGTGGTATCGCACCACATTTCGTGGAGACTATTCGTCAGCTTCTTGGTCGCGATGGCGATCTCGCCGAGAAACTCAAGGGTCACGATCTGTATCGCGATGGTTTGGTGATATACACGACGCTCGATTCGCGCGTTCAACGCTATGCGAACGATGCGGTGCAGGAACACCTCACTCAGTACCAACGCACCTTCGAGCAATCATGGTCGTGGAAATCACGATCTGAACTTCTCGATGCGATGATTCGAAAGGCAGCATCAAAACGCAGTGACTATATCGCAGCATCACCATCGGAGCGCGTGGAATTGCTGCGACGCTTTCGACGTGACCGCGGATTCGTCGATAGCGTGAAGCGCGATGTCACAACGATTCAAACAGGTGTTGTTGTTCTTGATGTACGCACAGGTGCGATCCTTGGCATGGTGGGAGCATCACCGCAGAGCATGAAGCTCAACACGGCAGCACGTTACTCCCTCAATCACGCATCACAGATTCGACGTCAACCAGGTTCATCGTTCAAGCCATTTGTATATGCAAGTGCACTCCAACACGGTCTCACACCCGACTCGAAGATCGAAAGCGGTCCGTTCAGCAAGATGCTGGAAGACGGCACACTATGGGCTCCGCGTGGATCGAGCAAGAACGGCGGACCGATGCCGCTACGCACTGCGTTGAAGTTCTCGACAAACTCTGTCGCAGCGCGACTTATCACCGAGCACACAACACCGAGTGATGTTGTGACGCTGTGTCGCGATCTCGGCATCACTTCGCCAATGGTCGCCGTTCCTGCGTTGTGTCTGGGTACGTCGGAACTCTCACCACTCGAGATTACCTCAGCATACGCTGCATTTGGTAATGAAGGCGTGCATGTATCGCCGACATACATCACGCGGATTGAAGATCGCATGGGCAACGTGCTCTACCAAGCGCGTATGCCGGCACACGCAATGGATGCAATTCCGGATTCCGTAGCAACGCAAATGCTCTCGATGATGCAAGGCGTTGTAGACGGCGGAACGGCATCTAGTGTTCGACGTTTCTACAAGGGGCCTGCAGCCGGCAAGACAGGAACAACAAATGACTTTGCCGATGCATGGTTTGTGGGACTCACACCAGATCTCGCGTGTGGTGTGTGGGTTGGCTTCGATGACCGTCGCATTCAGTTCACGGGTGACTATGGTCAGGGCGGACGCGCAGCAGCGCCGGTGTTCGGACGCTTAATGCAGCGTGTATACGCGGATCAAGGATTACCGTGGCGTCGGATGTCGTTCACCGTTGCGCGCGATTCGACGGATACGGTAAGCGTTGAGATGATGCGCAATCCACCATCTGATCAGATTCTCGACGACCTACAGGACACGATACGATGACTGCTAACGTACACGAGTCGAACGCTTCTTCATCGTGGTTGTTTACCAACGGAACGACCATGCCCGTAGGCACGCTGTATTGCATCGGACGCAACTATGCTGACCATGCCGCAGAGATGCAGGCGTCGGTTCCAACCGATCCGATAGTGTTTCTCAAGCCCCCTGCAGCATACCTCTCGTCAGGGAGCACACTTGTGCTGCCGGATTGGACTAGCGATGTACACCACGAGGTTGAGTGTGTGGTTGTGATTGGCCGCGACATTCGCGAGTGCTCAGAGGAAGACGCATGGTCGGCAATAGCAGGTGTTGGGGTCGGACTTGATCTCACAGCCCGTGATGTGCAGCAGCGCGCGAAGTCGGCGGGACATCCATGGGCTGTTGCGAAGTCGTGGTATGGATCTGCACCCGTGAGTGCGATTCTTCCCTGCGATGGCACGCCAATGGGTCCGTGGGATCTTCGATGCAGCGTGAATGGCGCACTTCGACAACATGGATCAACGGCATCAATGGAGCGCTCGATACCGATGTTGATCAGCTATCTCGCGAATGTTTTCACGCTGCGTCGCGGCGACGCGATTTTCACGGGTACACCTGCTGGTGTGGGACCAATCCGTTCGGGTGACACCGTGGTTGGCTCGCTTGATACTGTTGTCCATGTGGAACTCCACGTCGATTGACGTGTTACAGTCAGTCTCGTATTTCAACACTTTGCTCGGAACATGAAGTAGATATGGCAGATCGCATAACAATCGTTGGTGGTGGACTCGTTGGCGCATTGCTTGGCACAGTGCTCGCAAAGCGTGGGATGGATGTCCACATCTTTGAACGTCGCCCCGACATGCGAGCGGCTACGATGTCTGCTGGGCGTTCGATCAACCTCGCGATGTCCGATCGCGGACTGCGTGCGCTCGAGGTGGCAGGAATTGCAGAGGACATCCGTGCGATATCGATCCCGATGCATGGTCGCGTCATGCACGATACACAAGGCAATCAAACGTATCAACCATACGGTCGTGAAGGCGAGTTCATCAACAGCGTTTCACGCGGCGAGCTCAATAAGACGCTCCTTACTGTTGCAGAGCGTCACGGTGTTAAGGTCACGTTCGAAGCACGCTGTACCGACATCAACTTTAGCACTGGCACGACAACGTTTGTGTTAGCGTCAGGCGAAACAATCACGCAAGAGGCAGATGTCGTCTTCGGTTCAGATGGCGCCTACAGCGCTGTTCGTGGACGCATGCAGTTTGTTGATCGCTTTAACTACTCGCAAACGTATCTCGAGCATGGCTACAAGGAACTGCACATTCCACCGGACGCTACAGGTGCATTCCAGCTCGAAAAGAATGCACTCCACATTTGGCCGCGTAAGAGTTTCATGATGATTGCGCTTCCGAATCTCGATGGGAGCTTCACACTAACGCTCTTCTTTGCGCACGAAGGCGATCCATCATTCGAGCAATTGCGCACACGCGAGGCAGTTGAAGAATTCTTCAACGAGCAATTCCCGGATGCTGTGCCAATGATGCCGACGTTGATCGAAGACTTCTTCACGAATCCGGAATCATCACTCGTGATGGTAAAGTGCTATCCGTGGGTCATGAACGACAAGGTGGCACTGATTGGTGACTCTGCGCACGCCATCGTACCGTTCTACGGACAAGGAATGAACTGCGGCTTTGAAGATTGTCGCATTCTCAACGAGTGTCTCGATCATCATAACGGCGAGTGGGGTCCGGCACTGCAGACATATCAGCGTCTACGCAAGCCAGCTGGTGACGGCATTCTTGATCTCGCGCTCGACAACTTCATTGAGATGCGCGATAAGGTCGCGGATCCACGGTTCTTGTGGCGCAAGAAGATTGAAGCATGGATTCATGCGGAGTTTCCCGATCGCTTCATTCCGCTCTACACAATGGTCACATTCTCGAGTGACATCCCATACAATGAAGCGAGACGCATCGGACTCGAGCAGGATGTTCTCATGGAACAGCTGATGAGCATCCCATCGGTTATCACCGATTGGACGTCAGATGAGGCGAAGGACGCCATGCGCGCTGTCATGATGCAGCGGGCGCCAATTGTGATTGCGTCGGGATCGCCCGCTTAACGCGTTACGATCACAGGTTCGACAAACGTCTGCAACGGCGTCGAAAACCGCACGATGTAGCTTCCCTGCTGCCACTGGTTCGTGGGTAGAGATAGATGCAACGTGCGTTCTGTATCGCCCTGCTGCATGCGCTCACCGTGATGGTAGATAGTGTTGCCTTGTAGGTCGATCACCGTTAGTTCGTACGACCCTGTTGCGTGCATCGTCGCATCGACTTCGATCACATCATGTGCTGGGTTCGGTCCAACACGAAGCGTCGTCGGAGTGAGGAACTTCACGATGCGCGCATCCGTAAAGCAGGTCGGCGCAACGTCAAGCGTTCCGTCTTGAATGATCGTGATTGGCGTTTGTTCAACAACAATCCACTGCACGCTGTCGATGTCGAGGACCGTCTTATCGACACCGCTCAGCAGCACTGTACCGCGTATCGCGGTAAGAACTGACAGTCCAGCTGGAATCGTCATTGTGTCGAACTCGATAGTCAGTGTTCTACGTGAACGCAGCACGTCAATGACATCGTCGACAAGACGACCTTGCGTGATAGATGAGGGAGCAAAGAGCGTCGAATTCATCGAAACCGTCAATCGCAGGCGCACATTCGGCAGTTCGAGAGTATCTGGCAGAAGAAGTGTTGTGATCGGCAGCTCAAGATCGGTCGCACCACGCTTAGCTGTTGTATCGGGCATTGAAAAGCGTACTCGAATTGGATCGACCTTTGCTCGGAGTGCAACCGGATAGAGCACCCGACATGGTTGCGTTACGTCAACTGTAAGTGTTTCGTTGTATTCGTTGGGTTCCTTGGACGTGAACACGATGGGAATCGTCACGCTGGAAAACGGTGCAATCGCTAGGGGGAACACCGATGGATCTACAGCACGAAAGTGCTGTCCATTTGTAATGCTCGAAATCACGACGGTATCATCATCGTTGCTGGAGATGATGAGATTCTGGACATCCTTTGTGCGATAGTCAACGGTACCAAAATCGATACGTGTTGGTACTGTCAGTCGCACCGGATCGAGCGTCACGATTAGGCCTGCCACTGTCTGCGGACATCCGGAACTATCAATGGCAGTCACACTATACTCACCCGGCACTGCTGCCGTCACAGTGCGTTCTGTTGAGCCGTTGCTCCAACGATAGAACATGAAGCCTTCACTCGCTGAGAGTTGACGTGATCCACCCGGACAGATATCGCCACCACCAGTTGCAGTGAGAACAAGTGGCGTGTAGGTCTTCCAAGCGAACCCCTTCACAATCGTACCCTGATTTCCAGACGTTGCGCCCCACGATTGGTTTCGCACATCATCTGCTGTTTCAGGAGAAAGGTGCACGCCTGGGCTTCCGCCATCGAGTCGTGCATTGATTCCGGCCACCTGTGATGTCATAACAATCGCACCACCGCCACCGCCGCCACCCGGACCGTTTGGTTGATAGCGTGCGCCAACATTACCACCATTGCCACCGCGTACATCAACAGTCGCTGTGCCACGTGTCGCGCCGATATCAAGCAGCACAGTACCACCAGCACCGCCACCACCGGCTCCGTCGCCAGGTTGCAGATATTGCTTTCCATCCCACGCTGCTGTGTCACGCACAGATAGTCCGCGTGCAATGATGGAACCACCCAACATGTTCAGACCTTTTGCAACGATGATGACAATGCCACCACCCGCGGCACCCGCAGTACCTTGATTGTTGTTTTGGTGTCCGCCACCACCGCCGCCCCCGAGGAATACTCGCTGCTTCAGCAGAAGCGTATCGACCGTAACGCCGGGATAGCCTCCGATGCCGCGATATCCAACACACCATGTGTTGGCATCGCCACCACGTCCGCCGCTACCAGCGTTGCTTCCTCCTCCACCACCAGCATTTGCTCCATTGCCTCCACCACCACCGTTTGCAAACGGACCCTTGCTGGCCAACGATTGCGAAGTTGGTGTTGTGGCTATGCCATCACCCTTCTCGCCCCCTTCTCCGAAGAGATAGTACGAGCCCCAAATCGATGGAACACATACGTCACGTGGAAACGAGGCAAAACCTCCGCGAAAACCTTTGCCAGTGACGTCAATATCTGCCTCAAGTGAAAGCGTGCCTTCGGCACGTAGCACCACGACGCCACCCACCATGCCATTCCACGCCGGAGCCGTGACGTCGCCGTCGGTTACGACATCATTGTAACGTGGAACGCTGACAAGCTGAATCGAACCATCCGCACTATACGGATGTACCCACGGATGTGTGAATGTGATGCGATCGAGTTCGACACGCTTAATCGTAAGGAACTCGACACACCCGGCACCATTCATGTTGGAGACCTGACCGTACGTAGAATCGTTGAGCTCGTTTATGCGAGCCCCCTTCATCTGAATCATCAGCACTTCGTCGCCGACGCGGAATTGAGATGCTCCGCGTATCCGAACTGTGGTGTCACACGGCACGATCGCTTGCACAGCTTCGTAGCGATTTATCTGTCCAGATATCGGCGTAACTGCCGATGGCTGCCGCTGCTGTGCGGACGCAACTCCGACAGCCGCGCACAGAAGAATCAGGATGAACTGCGTACGAAATGGTATCATGGTCTGCACGAATGACCAACTTCCGTGCCAAACTTCATGAGTTTTCCCCATTTTTACCACATATGACACCTAGGTTTCCCACAGCTCTCCGCAAAAAGGCCACGATTGGTATCGTGTCACCGGCCTCCCCACAACGCGATATGTCCAGACTGGACAAGGGGATACGCTATTTAGAGGGGCTTGGCTACACCGTGGTTCTCGGCGAGTATGCTCGATCGCGGCATGCAGGATACCTTGCCGGAACCGATGACCAGCGACTGTCAGACATTCACGCAATGTTCGCCGACAAGCGCATCGACGCGATTTTTTGTGCTCGAGGGGGCTATGGGTCATCCCGCCTCCTGAACCGACTCGACTATGGGCTGATCCGCAAGAACCCGAAAATCCTCGTAGGATACAGCGATATCACTTCGCTGCAATTGGCACTGTGGCACAAGGCTCGGCTGGTAACGTTCTCCGGCGCAATGCCGAGCGTGGACATGGTCGACAACATCGATCCCCTCTCGGAAGAGCAGTTCTGGCGCGTGCTCACGTCGAAGCGTCCGCTTGGTCGGTTGAAGCAGTCATGGCCTGCAACTTGCGTCCAACCAGGTGATGCCGAAGGACGTTTGCTCGGCGGAAATCTCAGCGTGCTTGTGTCGCTCCTTGGTACAGACTACATGCCATCTCTTCGCGGAGGTATTCTTGCGCTCGAAGATATCGGCGAAGAAACATATCGCATCGATCGCATGCTAGTGCAACTCCTACATGCAACTGCGCGTCGACGTCCAGCCGGTATCACCTATGGGTTCTGGTCGCAATCAGCCCGACCACTGGGCTCGACACCGCACCGCGATGTGAATGAAGTCCTCGCCGAACGATCTGATCTCACTCGTGGTCCGATCATCTCCGACCTCATGTATGGCCATGAGCGTACGAAGTTCACGCTGCCATTTGGTGTGCGTGCGCGACTCTCCTCACGCACCGCAAGCTTGCATCTCCTCGAGTCAGCAGTGCAGTGATGCGGCGACACCTGCAAGCACATCATCAATGCGTGTAAGGGGGCGATCAGCATACTGCTCAACGCATGCGTGATACACTGCGTTGTGAAACAGCGATCCGTAGACCTGCACATCACACGTCCGCTCAGGATCAAGTGCGTGGACGATAGCGGCAAGTTCCTGCGCTCCGTGCGTGCGCAATGCTATCGCAACGTCGTCGCCTTCATCTGCATAGGTTAACACCGAACCTCCGATACGTGCCACGCCGTCGATAGAACTACGGCGCAATGCAGTGCGCACACTCTCCGGATCGTCTGCATCAGCGCGAACGTATGAGGCAACAGGACGTATAAGCAACGTCGACGGACCCCGTCCGTCGAGCATGTGGGCAACCGCTCTACAGGCTTCACGTCCGAGCCAGAATCCACCTCCAGCATCATCAATGCGCGGACCCCACCCACCGCTGCGCTTGAGCGTTCCATCGGGCATACGACGAAGTCCGATCGACCCAGTGCCGGCTATGACGATCACACCTTCATGCTGTCCGTGTGCTGCAACCATCACGAGTTCAGCGTCGCTCATCACAACCAATTGCGGCACATCCATGCCAACGTAGGTTTCCCATGAATCACGAAGTGCGATGTGGTAGCGATGAATCTCCGCTGCCGACCACACGCCTGCCATACCGATAACAACGCCATCAAGCTTCGACGTTGCATCAACATCGGGTGCGATGTGTGTAGATACGAGAAACGTGCCGACCATGCGACACAACTCATCCGTGTGCAGATCGGATGCGGTAGGCTTTACACTTGGTAACACGGTGCGTGCGGCAATCTCACCATCAACAGCAACAGCAACGTCTGTTGTTGATCCGCCGCCATCGATGATTACCGTACGCATACGTAGAGGGCGTTAGCTCGCCTTCGGTGGCTGCCACGATCCGCGGCGCCACTTCTGAAGTTCAATTGTCACCGAGCCAACGTAGACCTTCATCTTGGCCTTTACGGGAATACGTGCTTCATCATCACTAAACCAGCCTTCGAAGCGACCCGACAATCCGTAGATACCAGTCCAGTTCGCTTCGCCATTCAGATATGTACTCTTGATCTGATACGGTACTGCATCAATCGAAACGTTCTCCCGCTTGCCGTTGAAATTCACGACTGTGCTCACGGTGTCTTCCATGATCACCGTTGGCAGACGCAAGCTCTTCTTTGAGTTCAGGAGCGAACGAGCCGCAAACAACAGTGAACTGCCATCATTGAATCGCTTCTTGATGTCGTAATCCTGCGACTTCACCTTCTTGTTGTCTCGATACTTCTCCATGGTAAGCTTCTTGTTCGGATAGTCGAACAGATACTTGTCGAGCTCCCACTTCTTGTCGTCACGCTCGGTGTTCGCAATGAACTGCATTGAATACGTTGCAGATGCGTCCATCCATGACTCATACACAGAATGCAGCGATACGAACGGGATGTTCGGGTGCGAGTCGATATAGACCTTCACCTTATACGCCTTCTGTCCGTTCAGCGTTGTCGTAGGCTCGGTAACGGTGCGAATCGTGCCAAGTGTAATGTTCAGATACGACACGCGATATGTGAGATCTTCTCCCGGGGAGAGGAAGCTTGGGTCTTGCGCGTTGCTTGAGAACGTAGCAATCAGGGCAATACCGATCACCACAAGTGTGCGGACAAAAGAGGTCATCATGCGTTTCGTGCGTTCGTACATTTTCACGTCAGGTTACTTGATCTTTGCAATCTTCTTCGCTTCAGGGAAGAGCTCGATTGCCTTCTTCGCTTGTTTATCGCTGGTGAGCATCACTGCTGTGTAGCCGTTGTTGTTGAATACTGCGCGACCGATGAGCGCTTTCACTGCAAGACGCAAGTAGTCTTGGTCTTGCTTGTATTCATCATCCTTCCACTCAACTTCCTTCGTAGCAGCAATAGTCTTCATGATCGACATGTCTTCGTCGGTTACACGGAACTCGCGCAGGTACCTCTTCATATCGGTACCATATGCGGCTCGGATATCCTTGCCACGATTCTTCATAATCTGATCTGCTGTTTCCCAGAAGGCATTCTTCGCGCGGAGTTTGCGCGCGAGGAATCCGATCGTGTCTTGCTTGACGATGTAGTCCGGTGTAACTCCACCACCACCATACACAGTGCGTCCACCAACGGTCTTGAACTTCGGACGTGTCTTCGAGCTGTCGTCGAGTGTGTGGTTGATGTTATCAACCTCATCACCTTCATCGCGACCATCACCAGAGTAATACTTCGCCTTGTCGTCGTATGGACGTTGAATGAGGCGACCTGATGGTGTGTAGTAGCGTGAGATCGTAAGACGGAACGCTGAGCCATCACCAAGTGGATACTGGCGCTGTACAAGCCCCTTACCAAACGACGTCTCGCCAACTACAAGTCCACGGTCGAGATCCTGCACGGCACCCGAGACAATCTCGCTAGCCGATGCAGAACCACCGTTAATCATGACAACAAGCGGAATGTTCTCGAGTGCACCACCTGGTGTTGACCAGAAGTCTTCGTCAAACTCTGGGCGGCGCCCCTTGGTGTACACAAGCTTCTGTCCAGCTGGCACGATTTCATCAGCAATGCGGAATGCTTGGTCGAGGAAGCCACCTGGATTGTACCGCAGATCCAACAGCAGTCGCTTCATGCCTTCGCCGCGTAGGCGCTCTGCTGCATTCATCATCTCGTCGTACGTCGTTGAGCTGAAGCGGTTGATCGTGATGTAGCCAATGTCGGTGCCATCGATCATGAATGATGCATCGACTGAATTGATTGGAATCTTATCGCGTGTTACATCGAACACGAGAAGTTCCTTTTCACCTGCGCGACGAATGTGGAGCTTCACCACAGTGCCCTTCGGACCGCGGAGTTTCTTCGGCACCATTTCGCGCGTGAGCTTGATAGCTGTTGTGTCGTTGATGCGCACAATCTTATCGCCGGCCTGAATACCGAGCGCTTCACTTGGTCCGCCAATGATCGGAGCAACAACCGTTACGGTGTCGTTGATGATATCGAACTCTACGCCGATGCCATCGAAGGAGCCGCGGAAGTCTTCTTCGACCTTCTGCATTTCCTTCGCTGTGATGTACACCGAATGAGGATCGAGCTCGTTGAGCATGCCCTTAATTGCAGCTTCCGTGAGCTTCTGTGTATCGACGTCCTCGACGTAGTTCTTGACGGCCATTGAGAGCACATCTGAGAACTTGCGCGTTTGATCCATCACAGAGTCGCCGGAGAATGCCGGTTGCACGACAAGTCCGATTCCTATTCCTGCGACTGCCGCGACGGCGGCGATGAGTACGATGCGAAGTGGGCGTTTCTTCATGGGATTCCAAGCCAGATTGGCGACAAAAGTACGAAGGAGTACCGGTACGCAGACGGTACGCGCTGGCAATCAGTGTCTTATCGGACGATGCAGACGGTCCTGGAAACCCCATGTTCCGTCGTCACGACGCATGCATAGAGCCCTGTAGGCACGTCGTCCAGTGCCACAACAAACGCCTGTGCGGCGGTCCCCTCGCGGAGCGATCGGTCGAGCACAACGCCCCCTGCAAGGTCGATCAGCTGCATGCGGACACTCTGGGCTGGCTCGCCGAGGACGATTGTCACTCGGTCTCCTGCGGGCTGCGGCATCACCTGGATCGCGCCAATCGTGCGCTGCGTGCGTGTACCGACGGGTACATCGCAGCGTGAAATTCCCGTAAACAGCTGGCTTGTGCCACGACCGGTGAGCACAATCTTCCGCACCAAACACCCCTGCCAGAGCTCGAGGGTGTCGGTCAGTACAAGAGATGTATCCGAAGCAACCGGCGCAAAACATACAATGAGCTTCGATGTTCCACTCACTGCCGCAACAGTCACAGCGAACTGCGACAACGGCACGCTAAAGAGCACGTTGTCCCGAATAAACACGCCTGGGAGTGTAACACTGCGGATGCCCGTATTGGCGAGATCGATCGTATCGCATTCGAGTTGCGACATCGGTACGATGCCAAAGTCATAGACCATGACAACGTTCGTATCGCCATTCACCGACAGTTCGAATCCTGGGATCGTATCAATACGGCGCGTAACGTTGAGCGCCGAATCAACAGCTTCAAATCCGATAATCGCATCACGATACGGATTGAGAATCGTCACACGATAGCGTCGATCACGAATCGTTGAATCCGTCAGAACCACTGTGCAGTTCTTCAACTGATCGACGAGTACGCGCGCCGACATCAACCCAAGATCTGCTCCAGTTTCGTCCTCGACAACAACTACGCGATCGGTCGCACATGAGTCATCAGATTCATCGAGGATTGTTGGCCCCTTTTCATCGAGACGCTCATCAAGAATCATTGCAAGCACTGGTCGCGTCAGACAGCTATCATCGATTCGCAGTGTGTCCAACACTCGTTGCGTTGCAGCACCTGCATGACAGAATTGAATCCACGTGCGTTCGCCCGGGGCGAGCGTAATCGGCATCGTTGTTGAGATGCGTGTTGTGCCGCTAAAGGACGCTGTGAACGTTTGGGGATACAGACCGTAATTCTCGAGTTCAAGTGAATCGCACCGTTCACGCCCTACAGGTACGATGCGCTCGTACGTGCGCACCACACGCGATGTGCGAAGCCCCTGCTCTGCAACAGTAAACCCAGGAACATTGATCGTATCGCGCACCTTCTGCTCCACGCCATCAACTGCTTCAATCATCACCGATCCATCTTGATAGACGTCAAGTAGACCGATACGAATCGGTACAACTGCTTGTGGTGGGGTGAACTGCGGCAACGCAACGGTCACGTTGCGTTCCGTGCCTGGAATTGTCGCCACGCTTACAACACGCGTATCTGCAATAACGGAATCGGTGACAGCGCCTTCAAACGTGTGACACTTCACATCGCCGATCACAACGGGAGGATTCACGTCAAGGGGCCGGAACGACATCCCACCGATATATCCGTACGAGTTGGCGAGTCCGTAACCGTACACGTAGATGCCAAACGTTGTGTCGCTCCTGATCTCATGTACACCATCAGTCATGCGAATGCTTGCGTGTGCATAGCGCGATCCCGGGAAGAACGAGAAGATATTCGGATTGACCGGCACACCGTCAAGCGTTAGCGAAGAAAGGCCAATCACAGGATGAACGATGTTGAGCCACTGCTCGGTATAGATCGAATCATCGACAATGATCGTCCCACTCAGACCCCTTCGATATGTGTACGACTGAATACTGATGAATCGATACGCGTCCATGAATTGCTCTGCAGGGGGCACGAGCATCATGAATGGATCACCGACACGTGTGAAGTCGAATTGCGATGCTGTACCACTGCTCTTCTTGTACTGAGCAACCATCGCCGGACGTGACGTTGCTATCTCCATCGCACCTACAACATCTTGCTGGTAGAACTCACCTGCATTAATGGTGCGTCGTAGAACGCCATCTACTGTGACCTCTGTAGAGTCAAATCCAGCGATCACGCGCATAACGTCGCTGCCTGCGGGAATCTCGTCAGATGCCTGAATGAATGGCACGATGAACGCGCTCTTGCCCCACGTGCGGATAGGATTCATCTGTTCTACGAGACAATCGCGCGATGCGAGTGTTCCTCTTAAGGCAAGCGGCAATAGCGCACGGTGATGTCCTGCAAACACGGCAACAGGCTTCGATGCACGCACAAGTGAACCCGTAAGGTCAGGGTCGACTCCAACACGCAAATCGGCTTGCACCAAGTATGAATCTCCACGCTCGAGAAACACGGTGTCGGTTTTCCGGCGTGGGTTTCGCGGCGTTTGTACGCGAGGCGTGATATAGACAACAGTGCTGTCTTCCGTAGCAACCACTGCAAACTGCGAAGGCGTAGAGTTGTTGCTAACAACCTGAGTTGTGCCGTTCTTGGTGACGTCGGAGTTATAGCTCGCAATGATGTAGTCTTCCGCAAGTGCGTCCGTTGGAAGTACGAGAAACGCATCACTTGTCAGATTCGCCTGATTCAGGGCGTACACTGTCACCTCGTCACTCGCAACAATGTGCACGCTCTGCGATGCAACGGATTCGTTGTCTGACGATGAGTAGTTGAATCCATCCCCGTTATTACTGATGCCGCGCAACTCTTGATTGAAATAGTACACACTTGTCGTGTACAGCTTGCTGACATCGGTAATTGCAAAGTTCTCAGTACGTGTTTGTCCGATTGCATTGCGATATGTGATCGTACCGGTTGTTGGACGTTCAGCACCGATGTAGATGTACAGCTGATGCTCTCGCTGCGACAGTGGATCGGTGGCGAGAGTAGTCTCGCCGTTATGCCAGTTTGGAAGGAATGTAAACCAGAAATCACGTCCCTTACTATCTGGCCACTTCTGCGCAACACCATTCGATACGACGAACAGCAGACACACGAGTGCAAGGATGGTTCGTAGGCGGATCACAGCGTCATGCTCTCTACTGTTTCGCCTGCAGCATTACATACATCGATTTCCAGTGTACCGCGTTGCGTTACACGTACCTCGGCGAATCCGCCTCCGTCATGAAATGCCTGAGTGTGCTCACCACGCTTCGATGGACGTGTTCCGCCCCCTGCACCTGATACCAAACATCCGAACACATCCGACGGATGCTTGATGCCTTGCAGGTCGTGATCATGGCCCGACGTGTAGAGTCGCACCTTATGTCGATCAAGAAGTGGTTTGAGGTGTTTGATCAAGAACGCGGAATCTCCGTAGTGACCGTAACTCCGCATTGGATGATGTCCGGCGACGATCTTGATCGTTGCCGTTGAAGCCGCCAGCGTGGCGTCCAGCCACTGCAGCTGCTCCTTCCATCCATCCTTCTGTTGCAGAAGGGGCGTTGTATCGATGCCAGTAATACCAAGCGACGTCGAAGAAGTTACAGGAAGTGCCGTCGACCATGTGCGACCAGGCATGTGCCACTGCGGATTGACCTTGCTGTATTCTATCTGTGCGTCAACATCACCACGATGATCGTGATTACCGAGAATCGCCCACCACGGGGCTGCAATTCCGCGGTAGATCGATGCATACTTCGTTTCCCACTGCGGATCGCGTGCGCTCGTCACCCCGTTGGTGTAGATGTTGTCGCCAACGCTCAAGATCATCGCAGGCGCTCCTGCCTGTGCAATACGCCGGCGCATCCCGTCGGCGACGGCTCTCTGCAGCTTGCCACCTGTCCCCCAGTCGCCAATTACGTAGATCGACGTTGCCGGCGCAGATACGAGGGCTGCAAGCCCCTTACGCGGACCAACAGCGAGACCAAGTGCGAGTGTGGTGAGGAAACTGCGGCGAATCATAGGGCGGTAAAGTACGATATTCGCGATGTGAACAAGCTTACGTACGACGAACTTCTTGCCCAGCGCTTAACACCCGACGAGGCCGCTTCCGTTCCACGTCATCCCGTTGTGGTGATGCTGGACGACATTCGCAGCCTGTATAACGTGGGATCGATCTTTCGATCATCTGACGCGTTTCACGTGGAGTGTGTTGTGACGTGCGGCTTTACGCCCGCGCCCCCACGTCCGGAGATATCGAAGACGGCGCTAGGCGCCGATGCCGTAGTCCCGACGCAGGCTTATCCACGCGCGTCCGATGCAATTGTGGCCTATCGCGAGCGAGGGTATACGATCATGGCTGCCGAGATCGGACATGGCTCGCGCACCGCAGATCAGCTTGAAGTATCGCACTTCCCTCTTGTGATCGCCTTCGGTAATGAGCTCACAGGAGTCTCAGCCGAGATTCTGTCGCAGTGTGATGGAATGCTCGAGATTCCGATGTTTGGAACGAAACACTCGCTTAATGTTGCAGTCGCGACGGGGATTATTCTGTCGGACGTTGTTCATCGCTATCGGGCACTGAAACCATGAAGATTGCTATCCCACGTCTTGCGCTTGCCCAGCCCCTTCTCGAGCATGCAGCTGAAATTGCAGCGCAGAACGGCTTCACGTTGATCGAGGCTTCACTCGAAGAGTGTGGCACGATGCTCCTCAACAACAACGTCGATGTTGCGCTGATGAGTCCACACGGATACGGACTCGGTGTTGGGAAGGTCGATTATCGCATCATTCCTGGTCCGTGCGTTGCACTCGAAGAATACACGCATGCCTACGGACTCTGGTTTCCGGAATCAGGATCTGCGTTGGAATCGTTCTACGCCACCCACCCCGATGCCTACCTCAGCGTGATCAGTCGGCTGGTGATGGCCGAAAAGTTTGATGTACATCTCACGTTTACCGAATCCGCGCACGACGCAGATGTAACGATCGGTCCAACCAGCGAGAATCCCGTACCAGCCATGGACCTTGGTGAGGAATGGTTCGATATCGTGGAATCCCCATTGCCCCTTGCCGTGTGGGTACACCGCGTGGACACGGAACATCTCGAGCAGGTTGAGCGTGTCAAGGACTTCGCCAATCAACAGCTCCTCCACCGCGAAGTGTCAGAGATCGTGCCCATAACGGCCGACCATATGCCGCGCGAGGGAAAAATCCTTTACCGCTGGAATGACGATGTCCAGGAGGGCATGGAAGCCGCCCTGCACATGCTCTTCTACCACCAACTTCTGTCGGAGATCCCGGCTATCAAGCTCTTCGGTACTAACTGACCGTCGTGCGGTATCTTTGTGTTCATCTACTCGGAGAACACACATGCAATTGTACGTTGATAGCGCGAACCTCACAGAGATTCAACACGCCGCATCGCTTGGTTTCATCAGTGGTGTAACTACCAACCCTTCGCTGCTCGCGAAGGAAGATCCATCGATCGACATCCGCTCGCTGATCCTCGACATTCACAAGTCTGTCGGTGGCCATACGAGCGTTGAAGTGATCAGCACAGAGACTGACGGAATGCTGCGCGAAGCCGATGAGATCCTGAAGTGGTTTCCAGAAGCAACGATCAAGATCCCGTTCATTCCGGCTGGTCTGACGGCTGTCCGTAAGCTTGCCGACCAGAACATCCCAACGAACGTCACGCTGCTCTTTACAGCAACGCAGGCGCTGATTGCTGCCAATGCCGGTGCAACGTACGTAAGCCTCTTCATGGGTCGTCTCGACGACATCGGCACGGATTCGCTGCAAGCACTCAACGATACATGTGAGATCTGGGACACACAGGGTCTCGAATCGCTCATCATCGCTGCATCGATCCGCACACCAATTCACGTGCTCGAGTGTGCTAAGGCTGGCGCGCACATCGCAACAGTGCCATACAAGGTGCTCATGCAGTCGATGAAGCACCCGCTCACGGATGCCGGGCTTGCATCGTTCCTCAAGGACGCAACCAAGCTGAAGATGTAATCTGATGCGTACAATCCTCACCACTGCTCTTCTCGTCTGTGCAATGGTCTGCGCCACATCCGTGCGCGCAGATCGCACAGCTGTTGGCAAACGTGCCTTCGACTTCACGATTGAAGACCAATTCGAAAAGTCCTGGTCGTGGTCTGCCACCTACAAAGGCAAGCCTACCGTGCTCGTCATGAGCGATCGCTCTGGAAGCGAATTCATCACTGCATGGACCACTCCGCTGACAAAGCAATACGCCAAGCGCGTGAGCTTTGCAGCGATGGCTGATGTGTCTGCTGCTCCGTTTTTTATCAAGGGGCTTCTTCGCAGCAAGTTTCGCGAGGCGTATTCCGTGAGCATCCTCATGGATTGGGATGGCGATGCATTTGAGCATTACCTCGTTCACGATGGCGTTCCGAATGTGCTGTACATTAGTCCTGACGGAGTTGTGCGACTACATGTCTGGGGCAAGGGCACGCAGAACGAGATTGCAGCGTTTTCGCGTGACCTCGATCGATATCTTTCGCAACCATCATCGAAGTAGCAATCGATGCCTGCAATTGTCGACAAAGCAGCGAAACGTGCCGAGATCGTGCGTCATGCAGCCGACGTCTTCTCGCGGTTTGGATACAACGCCACGAAGATGCAGGATATCGCCAACGCTGCTGACATTGGCAAAGGCACGATCTACGAATACGTTCGTACAAAGGAAGAACTCTTCCTCGCTGTGTACGACGCATGGATGTCTGCCTACGAAACATTGATTCGCGAGCGTGTTGCTGCATGTACAGACCCGCTCGCGAAAGTGGATGCGATTCGCGACAGTGCCGTTGAGTTCTACACGTCGCGTGCTGAACAAGCCCCACTGCTCCTCGAGTTCTGGGCGCATGCATTGCGCACCGATAACCCGGCGTTTCTCGAGCGCATCACACGCACACGCACCTTCCTGCGCGACCTCGGTTCGAAACTCACACGCGAGCTTGTCGCTGCGGGATGGTTCACGGACGTCGATGCACGATCGTTCGCAGATCTCGAAACAGGTATCAGCGACGGCATCTTCCTCGCATGGGTCCTTGAAGGTCGCACCTTCCCTCTGCAAAAGGCCTTCACCTTCCGTCAGAGTGTGATTGGCTTAGGTCTGCTCTCGGGAGACGCACGAGCATTGCTCAACGATCGCCTCTCCGACAAGCTCAAGCGCGGGATTTAGAACCACGCCAGTGGCGTGCCCAGTGCAAGCAGGAACACCAACACGGCATAGAATGCGAGCTTCGCACGACGCTTGGTTTGCGCACTTGCTGATGAGCGTACGAATGCGTCGATCGCCCACACAATGCCGAGTGTAGCGCACATGATCAGAGCCATCACACCAAGACCTTGCTCGAGTGTCAATGCGCGATAGCGCGAACGTGCTATGCCATCCCACCATGGTGTGCCCCATAACATCACAATGTGAATCACATAGATGTACAATGCACGACGTCCGAACATCATGTACCAATGATGGAGTGGACGTGTCCATTTCGCGAGATGATAGCTCGCTCCGAAGACAAGGAGCACTACACCGACACGACTCATGAAGGTAGTCGTGCTTGCGGGCGATCCAAAGAAGTCTGTGTGAAAGCCCGACTTCCAGATAGCCATGTTGACGAAGTACTCGACAACAACGACAGCTCCGCCAAGCGCGGGAATGCCGTATGCCATCATCGTCGTGCGGCGTTCAGGCGTGCACGAGTACAGATAGGAACCCAACGCAACGCCGATGAAGAGGTAGGCTGCAAACGGAGCTAATGGAAACAGGCTCCAGTTCGTGAAGCCGATGTACGGCGCGAGTGGCATTGGCATCCACCAGGCATTTGCTACATCGGATGCCCACGGTGTGAGTACAAGAATTCCCAGTGCAACAAGACCAGCCACCTTGCCTAGATGCTGTACCGACGTGGTGCGTCGTAGCAACACGGTAAGAATCAACATCGCAGCACCAGTGAGATGCAGAATGTTCACCGACAAAAACTGCGGCCATGCTTCGGCACTGATGAATGGCAAATCCCAAATGCGATTCGCAGGGAAATGCATTAGATAGCCCACCCCGATAATCGTCAGCGCCCAACGAATACGTCGCTGTAGAATGTCTTCGCGTACTCCACCCTCGCTCGTGCGCTTAGCTGCAAACACGTGCACAACGCCCGATACCATCAGGAACAATGGCGCCGTTACTCCACGGAGAGCATGCCACCTACTCCATGGAAACACCGTTACGTCGATGTAGGTCTGCGAGACAAGTGCATCGAGCACATGACCTTGCATCATGAGAAGCATAGCGACGAACCTTGCGAGGTCCAGCGCTATAAGACGGTCGCGGGATTGGTCGGTCGAACTCATACGTGGCAAAGTTCGTGAAACAACCCTCACATCGGAACGCAACGGCATAGGCGTATGTTTGTACTTCCTCATTTGCACATCAGAGGTTCACGTGAAAGTCGTCGTCATTGGTAGCGGATTCGGTGGGTTGGTCGCAGCTATTCGTCTGCGCGCAAAAGGCTTCGATGTCGAAATCGTCGAAAAGCGCGACAAGCCGGGTGGACGTGCCTATGTGTACGAACAGGACGGCTTCGTGTTCGATGGTGGTCCAACCATCATCACTGCCCCATGGCTGATACACGAGCTCTTCGAGCTGTGTGGTAAGAAGACCGACGACTACGTGAAGATTGTACCGATCGATCCGTTCTACAACGTGCGATTCCAAGACGGAACGGTGTTCCGCTACAACGGGAAGCGCGAGGAAGTGATCGAGCAGATTCGGTCGTTCAACCCGAGCGATGTGCGCGGATACGAGAAGTTCTATGCCAAGACAGCTGCGATCTTCCGCGCTGGATTCAATTTGATCGATCAACCGTTTTCGCGGTTGGTCGATATGTTGAAGGTGCTCCCAGATTTGATACGTCTGCGCTCTGATCGCAGCGTCGCTGCATTTGTCAACTCGCACATCAAGGATCACCGACTGCGTCAGGTGTTCTCCTTCCACCCGTTGCTGGTGGGTGGCAATCCGTTTCAGACCACAAGCATCTATGCCCTGATTCATAAGCTTGAGCAGGAATGGGGCGTATGGTTCGCGATGGGTGGCACTGGTGCACTCGTCAAGGCGATGGTGAAACTCTTCACTGACATCGGTGGTACGATTCGCCTCGATACCGAAGTGGCAGAGATTCGCGTTGCGCCGGGTGCTGATGGACGTCCAGTTACGAAGGGCATTCGTTGCGCGGATGGCACGCTGATCGACGCAGACATTGTTGTGTGCAACGGCGATGTAGCTCAAGCCTACCGCACGCTGATTCCAGCACGGTATCGCAAGAAGAACACCGATGCGCACTACGAGAAGATGCGCTACTCGATGTCGCTCGTGGTTATCTACTTCGGTACGAAGAAGAAGTACGAAGACATTGCGCACCACGAGATCTTGATGGGACCGCGCTACAAGGAACTCATCGAGGACATCTTCACGAAGAAGCATTTGTCGGAAGACTTCTCGTTGTATCTACACCGTCCAACTGCAACAGATCCGTCGCTCGCACCTGAAGGCTGCGATTCGTGGTATGTGTTGTCACCTGTTCCACACTTGGATTCAGGCACTGATTGGGCAACGGAAGGACCGAAGTATCGCGACCGCATTATGGAAGAGCTGGAGCGTCGCTATATGCCAGACCTGCGCAAGAACATTGTGACGGAGTACATGATCGACCCTGTGCACTTCCGCGATACACTGAATTCGTACAAGGGCAGTGCGTTCTCGGTGGAGCCAATCCTCTTCCAAAGCGCATGGTGGCGTCCGCACAACAAGAGCGAAGATGTTGATGGACTCTACTTCGTTGGTGCTGGTACGCACCCGGGTGCGGGACTGCCAGGCGTAATGAGTAGCGGTACGATCGCGTCACGCATGATTGCTGCTGATGTTGTGGAGCGCGCTCAGTAACGAAGCACGTCGTAGCGTATCCGAAGTCCAGCACCGAGTGCAACGATTCCACGTCCACTCAGTACATGGAGATGAAGTTCTGGTCCGAGGTTCAGTCGATCGACCACCTCAATATCGTAGCCTATCCATGAGCTCACGCCGAGTTCGGTGGCGGTGCTATTGACGCGTTGTTCTCCGTTAATGCGCCATATCGACTCGAGTAGATATACGCCAATGCCAGTACCGACCTCGATGCCGTATGCGCGCATCGACAACACCAACTGGAGTGGGATTGCACGGAGCGATGCATATGCCTCACGTGGTTGGACAGGAAGTTGTTCGCCGAACTCTTCCGCACTAAACGTTGTGTACCCAGTCTGTACACCAACACCGAGATAATGGTTTGGTCGCCATATCGCACGTCCAAGCAGTGCTGATCCCGTAAATCGATCCGTTGCGCTTAGCGATGTCGGTGCAACATCGTACGATGTTGCCTGCGCCAATACCGCACCTACGAGTTCAACGCGATACACTGAATCATGCACGGCAGCAGTGAGCGTGCCGCTCGCAAACAGGAGCACGATGATGATGCGATACATCATCGCTCAACCTGGCGTGTGTAGAAGCCCCATGCTAGCAGCGTGGGATAGTTCGTGAGAATGCCGTCGAACACATCGGCAGCGAGAAATCTGCGCATAAACACAACATCGTCTAGTGTCCATACGTATACGTCGCATCCATCGCGTTGCAGCTCACGCACAACGGATTCCTGTGTGCCAAGCGTAAATCGAGGGGCCCACACTGCGGCGTTTAATCGCCGGGCCGTGGTTGGATCTAACTCGCACAGCACGGGAACACTACCGACGAACGGACTTGTCTCGTAGGCCTGAAGAATACTGTTCGATGGGATACCGAAAAGGATCTGCAGCTTCCGTCCTCTTCGCGTTCCGTAGTCGATCATCTCTCGCTGGATCTGAAGAATCGAATCGACAACGCTTGCGTTCTTTACGTCTATCCAAACTACCGTGAGCTCCGTACTATCGATCACGGCCGTAAGTGCTTCCCGCAACGTTGGTATCTGCTCGCCATTCACAAGGCGCGCAGCAAGACGCATCTGCGAGAGGGTGTAATTGTCGACGTTGCCAATCATGTACGGACTCGGCACAGTTCGCGCTGTAAACGTTGGATCGTGAAACACTATCGGCACTCCATCCTTTGTGGCGTGAACGTCGATCTCGATGCCCGTTGCTCCAAGCGCCGATGCGAGTAGCATCATCGGAATGCTATTCTCCGATCGACCAAGACGCTCGGAGTTTCGTCCGCCACCACGATGCGCGATGATTTGAAATCCGCGCAAACGGGGCTTCAGCGAGCCCAGCTTACGCAATACAATGCTCTCATCCTTGGTTCCTAGCCTTACAGTTCCGCGGAGGATGAGCCCCTTACCATTGCCCTTCCCTTGTGCAAGGTCACGTCCACCTTCGGTTGAACGCGCAACTAGATCGAGACGTCCTGCATCCTGATTTGTGATTGCACGCCATGCACCAATGAGTAGAGCGGAATCACCACGCGCTGCAGCTTGTCCACCGATGAATGTCACGTTGCGCTCTGCATACAGACCAAAGCGTCGTCCGTCGAAGCGTATAGCTACCGTATCACCAAGTCTGCCGCGTCCCGTTTCAACGAGATACACACCCGCAAGTATCGCTGGCTGTGTAGTGCCGGTAAGTGGATCTGTACCTGCCAATTCGAATCCGTAATCGATATCGGGCAACGCAACAGGTGTGAGCTCGCTCACGCAAGACGTACTGAGCACGAGGATCAGATAGCAAAGCAGATGTATAGGCGTTCTCATAGATAGAACCCCACGATGAACTCCGTTGTCACGAGTCGATCTTGGAACGTGTTGTACAAGAACCACGATTGATACGGATTCGATGAACGCGCAATCGTCACGCCGAGCAATATGTTTGTCGTGCCAAAGAAGGGTTGCTCGAGTGTGAGTGTAACTGAGCTGCCAGTGAACAGATTCGCATTCGTACCGACTTGTTGCTCATCAATGGTCCGATCCTGCGCTGTTGTGAGCTCGGCCTCTACGCGCGCCGACAGGACCATATCGTCAATTGCCCATGATGTTGCGAGCATGGGATAGTTCATCCAGCGCTGTTCAAGAGACTTAAAGCCATCGATGTACGTGAGATTGCCATACATGAAACTCACCGAGTACCCCACCGCTAGCGTCAATGGACCAACATCACGGGCGTAGTATGCACCAGCTTGTGCAATTGACGTTGCAACGTTTGATCCGACACGCCCAAATCCATGGAGTCCGAACGGGAATGCTAGACGCCAGCGAACATCGATCATAGGTGCCGGAACCGAGTACTCTGTTAGCGGCTTGGGCAGCATCGTAAGCGTGCCGCCAACTGACGCTGTGAATTCGGTGTTCTCAACGGCACGCGTCGACATCACAAACGCACTGTCGCGCGTCTGTGCCGTGCTTGACATAACGCATATACCAGCACACCCTGCAATGCAGAATGCGATACGCGATAGGATGTGAGTGTATGCAGACACGGCGTTACTTCTGTGCTACCGATGGACCGAGCGAATCAATCACGAAGTACTCTCCGTGTGCATTATAACCCTCGAGTGGGATCATCGATACACAGATCGAAGATTCAGATCGAGATAGCGACAGGTAGTGAAAGGGGCGAATAGGGCCACCACGGTAGATGTCATGATCCGAGTGCGTTAACGAATCAAGACGAAGGAATTGTCGTGGACCGCCTCCCCCACCCGAAACGATGAAGTGCACGTTGCCATGGCGGAAGTGTTCATATGCATGAACGTGACCACTCAACCATAGGCGCGCCTTCGGGGAGCGCAAGAAAATGGGAACGAAGTACTCTTGCTGTATTCGGTCAGGCATCACGATGGACGAGTTCGTATACGGAGGGTGATGTCCGCATGTTACGATACATCGCACAGCTGGATCTGCCGTCAACTCTTGCAGGCGTTCAACGTACCATCGACGCATCGATGCGGTTGAATCACGATGATACTCGTCGAAGTTTGTATCCAGCATGATAAACGCGATAGAGTCGATCACAACGACGTAGTAGCGATACGTCATCGCGGGGAAGCGCAACGACATGTTCACCATCATCACACGGTCGATGCCGAAGTACTCGTGGTTGCCGAGCAACGGGAATACCGGTATCTGTGCACGTTGCACAGGACGCATCATGCGATCGTAGAACTTCCAGTCGTCTTGATTGTCGCCCTTGAACACCTGATCGCCGAGCAAGACAAGCGCTGATGGTTTCGCACGCACAACCTGTCGCACAAGTTGTCCGTGGATACTATTCGTCTCGCGCCACACTTCGAACGGACTCGTGCGTTGCTGATCACCAATAACGGCGATCGTAACCGCATGCGTTGGAACGTGTTGTTGAAACGCGTGTGGCGGACGTAGCGGTGTACTGCATGCGAGCAAGCTCATCAACCAGAGGCATCCGATGATGATGTTGCGGCGCACTATTCCGTCCACACAACATCGAACACGAGATAGGATACCGTTGCAACGATACCGGTGTGACTCAGCATAAGTGCCAGATCGGGCCACACATCGCTCATCGACACATCTGCCATCGCGAGGAGCGTTGCGTTCATCCCTGGCATGATCAACGGTATCAGTACAGGAAACGATAGGATTGGCAGCAGCGGACTGCGTGTACCGGACGTTGCGACAATTGCTGACGTGATGGTGATGACAGTTGCAAGGCCAATACTCCCTGCGAACAACACAAGCAATAGAATCCATGGTGAGGCTAGCTGCACCGTTCCAACGAACATCAGAAACAATGCAAGCACTGCGAGGTTGGACAGCGCGGCGATGAGAACGTTGCTGATCAGCTTGCCGAGAATCACTGCACTTGGTGGCGCACTAAGCTGCAAGTACAGCGTTGTCCCACGTTCTTCTTCACTAATGAAGCCGCGGCCGAGACCCGACATCGCTGTGAAGAACATTACCACCCACAGGATGCCTGCCGCGATTGGACGATGGAGCTGCTCGTCAGCTGTAGCAAATGCCACCAATGCAACTGAGGTGACAACAAAGAGCGCAATTGCGGTGATGCCGTATCGCGTGCGAATCTCGCTGAGGAGATCCTTCATCACGACGGCCTTCAATGATTGCGCGAGCGACATAGTCTAGAATCGGAAGCGAAGTCCGACGTTCAGTCCAAAGCGTTGCGACGTCCATGTATCGTTGCTCATCATCGACGACATCCAACGTGTGTACATCGCTTCGGCAAATATCGACGCACGGAACGTTACCGGATACGAGAAGCCAAGTCCGCCGTATACACCGTAGTTCAACGACACCAATTCATTCACACCGTCGTTGGCAACAACCTGCGTACGTTCGCCATCGGGATACGTCCAGTTCGATGGACGTAGGATTGTGCGTTGTACATCGGCGCTTGTTCCAAGAAGCATCGATGCGTGAACACCTGTCGAGAGATAGAAGTAGCGGTGTGGGAACCACTCAATGCCAACCCCAACCTGAAGCAATGGTGACGTAATACGCATGGTCGTTGCTTGCTGATACAGCACCACACGCTTCGCGATCGAGTCGTACAGCGGTGTTGCTGTGCTGTCAGGCGCAATCAGTGTTCCACCGAACGACGTCATGCCGAGGCGCGCGTTGATAACAAGGTCTTGAGCAATGCGACGTCCGATGAGTGCGCCACCACCAGCGTAGGTGCCCACCGACGTTTGATTGAACGCCGACT
The DNA here is from genome assembly GCA_964465685.1 of uncultured Melioribacter sp. Taxonomy (GTDB): domain Bacteria; phylum Bacteroidota; class Ignavibacteria; order Kapaibacteriales; family Kapaibacteriaceae; genus UBA10438. The sequence continues at coordinate 26,676 of CAYXKK010000010.1, read as the reverse complement.
GTGCACTGTTGATCGACGGCAAACGCGCGTCAACGTCATTGAACATCGTACCCGTCGAGAAGAACGCACCAACCATCCATGCACCTTCGGAGGCACACATCACCTCGGTACCTTCGTTGAGCAAGTAAGCGTAGCGCTCACTGCGGCTATCAAACACGTAGCAGATCGTAACATCACTTGTATTACCCGCAACATCCTCCGACCGCAACACGATTCGGCCTGCTTGTCCACCAACTGATTGACGGATGCGCACAGCTGTTTGTGGAGCTCCCTCATCAATCTTGGGAATCTGCGCAGTAAGTCCATCAGCTGCCAGAATTGTGATCCTGCGCAGACCCTTATCCGTTGGTCGGTCGTCGCGAACAGTTACGACGTAGTCGTCACGAACGCGTTTCCCATCGGCGACAGGTGGTAGTGTGTCAACGAGCGACTTCAACTCCAGGAAGGACTGCCCCGCCATATTCCCATATGCGTCGTAGGCATCCGCCTTGAATCCAAACCCGTACGAATACAGCCCAAATGGCGTTTCACTTCGTATGACGTGTGAGCCGAATGGGATAGGTACTTGCGCAATCGAGTAGCGACTTTCACCGAGTACGACAAACATCACGGAATCAATCTTCCGTCCATTGAGTCGAATCTGTCCGATCGAACTCGTCGGTGCGACAAGGTTGATGTAGTGATGCCAATCGCCACTAATCGGCGTAGCGATACGGTACTCGTTCAGGAACTGCTGCGTCGGACTCACGAGGATCATCATCGGATCGCCAACGCTATCGCCGTTCTTGAAGCCTTGCGCAAACTGTGCCACGAGTACTGGCTTATCTGCCGTGATCTGAACATGTCGCGACACGTTTAGATTCTCGTAGAACTCTCCGGCGCGCATCACGGCAACCAGACGTGAGTCCTCGAACACCTTTGTTTGATCTTGCGATGCGATCACACGGAACGTGTACTTCGACCGCTCCTTGAGCATGCCAAGGTAGTAGTGCTTTCCCCATGCACTCACAGGTGGCAGTTGCTCAACAAGGTGATTACAAGCATCAACTTTCGGTGGAACGTACGCGCAATTGTGTCCGCTGAAAACGGCGATGTTCTTGCTCGATGTGATCAATGTTCCAGTAAGGTCGCATTGTCCGATCGACTCCCACCGCGCACCAACGCTATACACATCGCCCTTGCGCAGGCGCACTGTAAAGGGCACACCAGCCGGACGTCCTGTTGATGTCGTGACCGATGGCGTGATCGTGACATCGGTTTCATCTTCGGTGGCAATCACAGATAATGCGGAGAGAAGATCCGACGAGAGCTTTGTGTAACCCACAGCGCGATACTCTTTTCCGAGTACCTGCACGGGCAGACCTAGGAACGTATCGGTAGTTTGGTAGCGACTATTCAAGCCGTACACACTCACTGTCGTGTCTGCAGTTACGTGCACCGCGAGACGCTCCGGCTGTTCAACAAGACGCAATTGCGCACGTGTCGGTATCTGCACTGGCACAACCGAATTCGCACGGATTGTGATCGTGTTATCGTAGTCGAGTTCTTCAATCTGAATGCGAACCGTTGCGTCGTAGCTACTCGTAATGAAGAGCTGCAGACGCAGGTTCTCGCCGCCCTTACCATCGCGCTGCGCAGCTTCGCGGAAATTCTTCATGAAGACCACCCAAAACTCACGTCCTTCTGAGTTCTTGGTGATCACTTCAGGATCGCGTGCCATTGCGCCCGACACTACAGTAAGGAGTGCAACGAGGATGAGAAGGGCGCGCATCATTTCATCACCGTCACTGGGTGATAGTACGTTCCCTCATCCGTTGTAATCGTTACCACATACGCGCCTGCAGCAACCTCCCATGCGATGATCGCCAGATCAATTGCATTTTCGCCTGACGTTGCCTCAACGGGTGGTACTTCTGCTACGATGCGACCTTGATACGTGCGAAGCGCACAGCGAACAGTTCCGGGTGCTCGCATCACATACACAACTCGCGTACGATCACGGAATGGGTTGGGATACGTTCCCGTGATGCCCTGAGCAATTGTGTATCCACCAATCTTGCCACCTCCGCGACTCACTTGGCAAACATTTGTCTGGAGGTCTGGAATGGCAACGCCATTTACAACTACGGTTTCTACTCCAAACACGCCGGCCGTGTCCACTCCGATCACACCCCGTACATCAATCACAACGAGTGTATCGTTCGCGATACTAACGCTGAATGGACAGCGAATGGTAACCGTTGCGCTGGATGCAGATGTGATTGAGGAAGCAGAGAGTTCAGGCGCAACACAACGCAACGCATATGTCTCTGCACCACTCGCAGAGATAATCTGCATGATGCTCGGATTGTAGCGGATCGTGATCGCAACATCTCCGCCCTGTGGGAGACTCCCCGTAATGGCAATGCGACGGATTGCACCCGGCTCGAGATTGAGCTGCGCAGGCACAGTTGCCTCGGCACCCGTTACGAGGTGGATCGCTCCAACGAGCACAATCAAGAGTGCAACGATGCGGTGCGCGAGGTTATACAGCGTAGGTGTTTGCATGCGAAAACAAATATACCACCGGCAAGTTCGCTAGAACTCCTGCGTGACGATGACTTCGTAGCCAGATTCTTTATTTCCAACAACAATCAGACTGAAGTTGCTTCCAAGTGGTGCAAGCTGCACAGGGAGGGTGTACAGCTGCGTGCGCGTTGACGAATCGTACACATAGTACGTGCCGCGTCGGTCGAGATTTGTCACAGATACGTCAGATGGTGTGGCATAGGGCACACCAGATGCGAGATACTCACCGATTCCCGGCTGTGATGGAATCGAGTCGATCGACACCGAAACCAGCGGAACATCCTCCGTAGCATTGATGACACGACGACGCGTTGTACCGAGTTGCGGTTGTAGCGGCGGCGTGGAAATGGTAACGATGTTCGGCGATCCACCACCCTCAGCGAAGATGAGCATCGAACGCTCGCCGTTGCGTGTGGTGAGTGTCCCATCGATTCCGCCGAGCGAGTATGATACAGAGCCCACTGGAAGTGTAGAGGCGATGCTGTTACCTGGAAACACAGACCCAGAAGCAATCACACTCCCGAGTCGTAGTGGCGCCGTCGTCTTGCGTGCTGAACCATTGATGACATAGACGAGTGCACCTTCATCGAGCTTTGAAAGGGGGCCAGCAATCTGCCGCTCTTCAATCAACATCGTCTGCGCCTCTCCGTTATCGTCGAAGACAACGAGATCATAGTTCTTGTCAGGTTCAATTTGCAGTGTCGTTAGATCAATGATTCGCGTAGGACGACCAGAAGATGTTACCGTGATGGGCACAGTACCACTGCGCACGGTAACAGGTGGCGAGAACGTGCCGAAACGTACTTCTCTCGCTACAGTAGAACCTGCTACGATGCCACTTTGTGCTGTGGCGTCCGTTCGTGCACCAACCGACACAACAACGTTCGGCGCAATTGTAGAGGTATTCACAACACGCACAACGCTCTGACCCACAGAGCCAAACGGACGTTGGATGCCGGGAGTGATGATCATCGAAGCTGATGCACCCGAATCACTCGCATACACAGTGTATGTACCCCGCACAACGAACGACGTACTATCGACAACTTCACGTCCATCATCGAGTGTTGTCACCACAACGTCTGGTCGCTCCGACTCACAGGTTATCACCGAGGCAAACGCGCTACTTGTTCGCTGTGCTAGCCCCGATGCAATCGTTGTGGATGTGCGAGGAAGCGTAACACGAGCCGTACTGCGCGAGAGATTCACAACGCGGATATCGGCAGTACGTGCTTGAACGGGTACAAAGGAACGCGATGCTTGTCGCGTGAAGTCATCTTCCTGAATGAACATGATGAGTGCATCATCCGATGACGCATCTCGATACATGATGATGCTATATGGTGTTCGTTCGCTGAGTTGACATTCGAATGTGCCAACGACATTTGGTTGCTGGTTACGAATGTCGATAATCGAGAACACGGTCGGACCCGGAAAGACCTCTGTATACAACGACGCTTGTCCAAACGGTACGGCATTGCGAACCAGACTTGTGCCGCTCGGACAACCAAGTCGAACATCGAAGAAGCGTGTTGTATCAGGTATAAGATTCACCAAGCGGACCTGTGCCACGGGTACCGTTGTGAGTGCGGCATTGGCATTTGTAACGAGGACTGTATCGAACACCGTTGGACGTCCAACCTGTGCGAGTGTGAACACATCATACACGGCGTTCTGCACAAACCGTGCACGCATACCGCTGCGGAACTCCCGCGTGCCCCCTGCAAAAATCTCGATGAAACTCGAATCACCAGGTGAACGCACGGAGTCGCTAAACATCAGCGGGAGCACTTCGGTTGATTGAAATCCTTGCTCTAGCACAAGGCGACGTGGTGAACCGTCGGGAATCATGTTGAACAGACGCACCAGAATGCGCCTGCTTCCCGGGGCAGGATCAACAATCGACATGTCCTCGCTGGCACAGCCAGCAAGCAACACAACTACGGTAAGTATCGGGAGGAAGGTGCGTTTCATGCAATGAAGTTTGGGTGCAGTCCCAGAACGAACGGCAAGTTGCGATATTTTTGTGCGTGGTAGAACGCATACATGCCCTCATCGACCGATTTGCTGAAGTCGAGCAATCACTCAACGACCCAGCAGTCGTGAACGATCCTCGTCAACTCCGTGAAGCTTCTCGTGAACACAAGAGTCTCCTCCCCATCGTTACTGCGGGTCGGGTCTACCTGCGCGTGCTGGATGAGCTTCGCGAGAATCGTGCCCTGATTGCCGATCCGGCAACAGAGCAGGACATGCGTGATATGGCATATGAGGATTGTCGCGCGCTAGAAGAGCGAAAGGACGCAATCGAATCTGAACTCACGGTGTTGCTGATTCCACGTGATCCGAACGATTTCAAGAACTGCATCATGGAGCTTCGTGCTGGTACAGGTGGCGACGAAGCTGCGCTGTTCGTGGGCGATTTGTTCCGAATGTATCAGCGCTACTGTGAACGTCGAGGCTGGACGACGGAGGTGATCGACATCACTGAGAGCGAACGAGGAGGCTTCAAGGAAATCACCTTTGCTGTGAATGGTGATGAAGCCTATGGCGTGCTGAAGTACGAAAGCGGCGTCCACCGCGTGCAACGCGTGCCCGAGACCGAGACGCAAGGACGCATCCACACGTCGGCAGCTACCGTTGCTGTGCTACTCGAGGCAGAAGAGGTGGACGTACAAATCAACGAGAGCGACCTCCGCATCGACATCTTTAGATCAGGGGGCAAGGGCGGACAGAATGTGAACAAGGTGGAGACCGCCGTACGACTCGTCCACAACCCTACCGGAATCGTTGTTCAGTGTCAGGACGAACGTTCACAGCTCAAGAACAAAGACAAAGCCATGAAGGTCCTGCGAGCCCGACTCTACGAGCTGGAGCTTGAGAAGCAGCAGGCAGCCATTGCCGGCGCTCGAAAGTCCATGGTGCGCTCCGGTGATCGCTCCGAGAAGATCCGCACCTACAACTGGCCACAGAATCGCGTCACCGACCACCGTCTGGAAGGTGATGCCAAGAACTATCCGCTCCAAGGCGTCGTGGATGGCGACCTTGATGCGATCATCACAGCGCTTCGTGTGGCCGACCAAGGCGACGAGGCATCCTGACGAAACACGGTAGTTGTGTGTTATACCACACAATAACGTAGATTCGCCGTATGCCACCTACAGTCCTTCAACGTCTCAAGCAACGCTCCTTCGACGATCCATATCAAGAGGCTGTACTTAGTCTCTTGGTTGCCGCAGATGTTATCAACCGTGAACTCGAATCTCGATGCGAGCAGTACGGTATCACGGCTGCGCAATACAATGTCCTTCGCATTCTTCGTGGTGTCTACCCAGCTGGTCACCCACGTAGCGAAATCATCGTACGCATGATTCACGTTGCACCTGATGTCACACGCCTCATTGATCGCCTAGAACGACTCGAGCTCGCAACGCGTGGGAAGAGCGACACTGATGGTCGCCTCTCACTGACGTTCATCACGGAAAAGGGACTGGCCTTGCTCGAAAAGATGCGCAGTGATATTGAGTACATTAACAACGCACTCGCAAAGCACCTGTCCGAAGATGAAGCACACCAACTCGCAGTTCTTGCAGAAAAAGTTTGCTCGATTTCCGAGTAAGCGTATTACTCATGGCACATCTCTCCGAGTCGAAATGAATATTCTCATCACCTCACTCGTGATGCTGGTGCTACTGTGTGTGGAGCCCCTTACACCGAGGGGCTTTGCACAGCCCGCACAATCATCGGCACAATCACCGCTCGTGCAAGAGGTGCTCGTTGCACTCAACACGTTGCGGACAAACCCATCATCGTTTGTGCCAAAGCTGGCTGCGTACCGCGACTACATGCGCACGCGCTCGAAGAATCTCGCAGCACTTGATGCGGCAATCGCCGAGGCAAGGAAGCGACTATCCTCTGAAAAGGCGCTTCCGGTGCTCAACATGCAAGGGGGCTTGTGGATGGCCGCTAAGGATCACGCAGCAGACATTGATAAGAACGGCGTACTTGGCCACACAGGCACCGACAAATCAACACCTACACAACGCGTGAAGAAGTATGCGTCACTGACCACAATTGGTGAAGTAGTGACGTACGGGTTTACGACAGCCGACCTCATCCTTGCATCATTCATCGTTGATCAAGACACACCGGATCGCGGACATCGCGAGAACATTCTCAATGAGAAGTTCACAATGGTTGGTGTAGCTGTTGCGAACCACAAGAAGTACGGCACGTCATGCGTGATCGTACTCGGCGGAATGTAACCCAAGAGTTACAGCGGGATGTTTCCGTGCTTCTTCCACGGATTCGTATCGACCTTTGAGCGTAACGAGCGCAGCGCCTTGATCAACTCAATGCGTGTTTCCTGCGGTTCAATCACGTCGTCGACATAGCCCCGTTCCGCAGCTTCGTACGGATTGGCAAATTCCTCGTTGTACTGATTCTGCAGCTCGAGCATGCGCTCTGCGGGATTGTCTGCCTTCTCAATCTCCTTGCGATAGAGAATCTCTACAGCACCCTTGGCACCCATTACCGCAATCTCTGCGGTTGGCCATGCAACGTTGTAATCGCCGCGGATGTGCTTCGAACTCATCACATCATACGCTCCACCATATGCCTTACGCGTGATAACGGTAAGCTTCGGTACCGTTGCTTCGCAGAATGCATAGAGCAACTTTGCGCCATGACGAATGATGCCACGCCATTCCTGGTCGGTACCAGGCAAGAAGCCAGGCACATCTTCGAAGATGATCAATGGGATACCGAACGCATCACAGAAGCGTACAAAGCGTGCACCCTTCACACTGCTGTTGATGTCGAGCACACCGGCGAGCGATGCAGGCTGGTTTGCTACAACACCTACTGGCATTCCATCAAGTGTTGCAAATCCAACAACGATGTTTGTGGCATAGTCTGCATGCACTTCGAAGAAATCTGCTTCATCAACAACATCGCGAATCACATCCTTGATGTCGTACGGCATGTTCGGGTTGGCCGGAATGATCGTGCGCAGACGTTCACAGCTTCGCGTTGGCGAATCGTTCGTTGGCTTGATAGGGGGCTTCTCGCGATTACTCAATGGTACATACGTCATGAGTTTGCGCACTGAGAGCAGCGTTTCGACTTCATTGTCGAAGGCAAAGTGTGCAACACCACTGCGCGATGCATGCGTGTCTGCACCACCGAGTTCTTCAAAGGTCACTTCTTCATGCGTCACCGTCTTCACTACCTCGGGTCCGGTGACGAACATATACGAGCTGCCCTTTGCCATGAACACGAAGTCGGTGAGTGCTGGTGAATACACGGCACCACCTGCGCATGGACCAAGAACAACGCTGATTTGAGGGATCACGCCGCTTGCCAACGTATTCCGCAGGAAAATGTCGGCATACGCTCCAAGCGACACTACGCCTTCTTGAATACGTGCACCACCGGAGTCGTTGAGTCCGATCACTGGCGCACCAATCTTCATAGCGTAATCCATCAGCTTGCAGATCTTCTCGGAGTGTACTTCACCAAGCGATCCGCCGTACGTTGTAAAGTCTTGCGAGAACACACAGACCGTGCGATCGTGGATCGTGCCGACACCAGTGACGACTCCGTCACCAAGTGGACGGTTCTTCTCTAGTCCGAACTTTGTCGAGCGGTGACGCGCCAGCATATCAAGCTCACGGAACGATTTCGCATCGAGCAACACCTCCAGCCGCTCACGTGCGGTGAGCTTGCCTTTTGCATGCTGGGCATCAATCCGAGCCTGGCCACCACCAAGGCGGGCCTGTTCCTTCAACGAGCGTAGCTGTGCGATCTTTGGATCCACGGTATTCTCCAGTGAGTCAATAGCTCGAAAATAGGCAGTATTTTCGCAGTCTATGATGCACCGCCTCGTTCTCATGCTCTCAGCAATCCTCATGATGTTCGCCATCTTCGGTCTGGTGATGTGGATTGGTGCCCTAGAAGGCGACAACGAAAAGGCTGCCTTCGGCAACATGATGCTGTGCTTCGTGATGTCGTTCTTCATGGTGGTAACGCTTGTCATCGGCATGCGTATGCGCACGACAATGAACACACGTGTAGAATCTGCGCTTACGGAGCTGTTTGCCGAACATGGTCACGTACAGGCGACTGTGTTCGCCGAGCGCCTCGGTGTTTCGCTCGACGACGCGCGCGATATGCTCGATAAGCGTGCACGTGATCGACAGTGGCTGCGTACGGAGTATGCGCACTACGATGCGCGGTACGTTCAAGGGTAACAGCGCATGACCGGCCTACGAACGGCTGTGATCATCCCCGCACTCAACGAGGAACGCTCGATCGGTATCGTTGTGGATTCAATGATTCGCGATGTAGACCGCGTGATCGTTGTCGACAATGGCTCCACTGATCGAACGATAGATGTTGCTCGAGATGCGGGTGCTATTGTTGTGCGCCAACACGAGCGCGGATACGGCGCTGCATGTTTGCGCGGACTCGACGAGCTGCGGAGTGATCCTCCAGACATCGTGTTGTTTATGGATGGAGATGCAAGCGATCATCCAGACGATGCACGGCGAATTATTAACCATGTAGCATCTGGCGACTCAGACTTCTGTCTTGGTAGCCGTGTACTCGGCACGGCAGAACGCGGCGCGCTGACGCCCCAGCAGCGTTTTGGCAATTGGCTAGCTACAACATTGATAGCACTGCGATGGCGCGTGCGCTACACGGATTTGGGTCCGCTCCGGGCCGTACGATGGACAACGCTAACATCGATGAACATGGTTGATCGCACCTGGGGTTGGACCGTCGAGATGCAGATCAAAGCAGCACACCGCGGTGTGCAGGTGCTGGAGGTTCCAGTGAGGTATCGCAAACGCATTGGCGTGTCGAAGATTAGCGGAACGGTGATAGGATCGACTCGTGCAGGCTATAAGATTATTGCAACGATTCTCCGCTATGCGATACGTTGAGCGCAGTTCGCTGTTCATTCTCATTGCCAGCATCGCAATGCTTGCGGTGAGACCCGCATGGATGGAGTCTATCGTCATCGATACGATGATGTGGATGTTTGCCTCGCTTGCATGGATCGTCTATGCTACACTTGTGTATCGACGTTCTAAACAGCAACGTCATGATTCACCACATCAACCACTAATCGCGTTTGCCCTCTGTGCGCTGCTCATAATACCTGTGTACGGATTGTTTTCTGACGATGCGCAGCGATATCTCTGGGACGGTATCATCGTTGCTTCCGGTGAAAGCCCATACGCATCATCGCCGTTGCAGGAGCCCCTTGTCCAGCATCGTACGTTACTTCCCGACGGCGTAGTGCTCCCCGATGACATGCCGTATGCATCCATGCGTACGATTTATCCGCCCGGAATGCAGCTCATTGCCGGCGGACTGGTATCTGTGATTGGTACGCCCTCACGCGTAGCATTTGAGATTGCATGGTGGATTGTTGTTGTCGCGCTCCTTGGCATCGCACTGCGGAGTTGCGAAGTACGAGATCGATCCTGGATCGCAGTCGCATGCATGAGTCCTATAGTGCTCCTTCACGGCTTGGGTGACATTCACAGCGACGTGCTCATGGCGTCGATGGCGCTACTCGGCGTGATTGCACTCACTCGTGACAGATGGATTGTTGCTGCTGTATTGATCGCAATTGCGATCAGCATCAAGTACGTTCCGATACTTCTCATTCCTGCGCTGCTTCGGGGTCGCACACGACGTGAGAAGGCGATCCTGCTCGGGATCGTTTGTGCGGTTGTGTTAGCAACGTATTTGCCGTTTCTCGTGGCATCCGGCTCTATAGTTGGTGCGCTCCCGGTGTTCGCAGCCCACTGGCAAGCGAATTCCTTTGCCTATAGTCTTATGTCGTGGATGAACCACGCATGGTGTACACCCGAGTGTATACGTCTTGTCTTGGGCGTGTGTGCGCTCGCACTAAGCGTGCTTGTATGGCGACGTCAGATTGCGCATCCTGTGGCTGCGGCGATGATGACGTACATCGCCGTACTGCTGTGTTCGCCCGTCGTACACGCATGGTATCTCATGCTGCCAGTGTTGCTGTTACCATTCGCGCCACTCCGATCGACGATAGTATGGGCAACCACGATGTGTGTGTACGGCCTATTCTATGCAACGTACAAGGGCGACGGAGTGTGGTTTGAACACCCCGTCGCCCTTGCGATTGAATACATTCCTGTGTTGTTCGCGTTTGCACGCGACGTCCAGCGTGGCCCCTTACTGCTTCGTGATCAGAAGCGTGCGAGTAACACGACCTTGGCGTAGCGTGACAACGTAGGTGCCAACACCACCGTCGATCGTAAGGACCTCAGTTGCACCAATTGATGCATTGCGTGTAACGAGGCGACCAAGGATATCAGTAACTGTTACCTCGCTACCTTCTGCGCCAGCGATTGTGAACTGACCACCTGTTGGATTTGGATAAAGCGTAATCGTTGTGCCTGTCTCGTCATTGAACACGCTTGTTGTGCCGACAAGGAAGTTATCCGAGTAGCGATCACAACCCGTTGAGTCCATGATCTGCACACGATAGTTGCCGTCTCCGATTGTCTTGACAGTCTGACTTGTCTGACCGTTGATTGCCTTGCCCTCGCGATACCACTGATACTTCATGTTCGGCACTGAGCATGTGAGGACGTCGCCATCACGTGTGATTGTCGGAATCGGAAGACCCGGGCGAACAGTGACTGTGATAGTATCTGTGTTCTTGACGCAGTCATCAAAGCCTGTGACGCGGCAGTACACCGTGTACGAACCAACAGCGAGTGATCCTGTGCGATAGCGGTACCCTGTTGTTGCATCCTTCTGTCCGTTGAGATACCACTCGTACGCTGGGTAACCGAACCGCGAAGAGATCAAACTGTCTTGACCTTCGCAGATGGCGAGTTCTCCACTGCGTGGTGTAAGAGTTGTTGATGGGCCGCAGTCGAGTGCTGCAACGAAGATGTCAGAGAAACCATCGCCTTCAATCTCGATGTCTTCGAATGAGCAACGTGTATCGAAGATACCTGTGATGTACGGCACATTCTTCGGATCGACCACTACACCGCGACCTTCGTCATCGTATGGTCCACCGAAGCTGCGATACCAATCAACGTCACCATTCGACATGATACGTGTGACGAATCCATCACGACCGCCAGCAGATTCTTCGATGAAACCCTCGACTGTTGTTGTCGAATCGAAGTAGCCTGTGACAAAGATTGCACCCTTCGCATCTGTGTACACGGCTTTACCTACGTCTTCGAATGTGCCGCCATAGCGCTTCAGAAGTTCGATTGCACCATCTTTTGAGATACGGCTGATGAAGAAGTCTGACTGGAATTCACCGTTGGCAGAGATCGTCTGTGTGTCGAACGTCGTCGTCTGACTAATCGCACCTGTAAGCACAAGCTTACCGTCGGTCTGCGTTGTTGACGCGATGGTACGATCATCACCGCTATACCCGATGCGCTTTGCCCAGCGAGCGTTGCCGTTCGCGTCGAACGCACGCACGAAGAAGTCCATCTTACCGGCGAAGCTCTCGTATGTTACGTTGCCAAACGAGACATTGCCAATGAACGTGCCTGAAACGTAGATGCGATCACCGTTTGGTGAAACCGACACAGCAGTTGCCATGTCGTTTTCTGTGCTACCCCAGCTTTGCACCCAAATGAAGTCACCATTTGCCGACATCTTTGCGACGAATGCATCGCTCTTACCACCTGAAATAGCCTTGCGCGTTCCGAACTCAGCATTGCCACCGAAGCCCCCTGCCACATAGACAGCACCCAGGGAGTCGACCGCAATGTATGGCGCGCCCTCATCATAGGTTGTGGAGCCGAAGACCTTCACCCATTGAAGAATACCAATGTTGTTAAACTTCGCGATGAACATATCTGTGGAACCTGGATCGAGTGCTTCGACCAGTTCTGTGGCGACCGAGGCTTCCATCGAGAAGCTTCCACCGACGTAGAAGTTGCCGTTCTTATCGACAACAACTGATTGCGCATCATCAACGTCAAAGCCGCCGTAATTCAGTCCACCAACGAAACGTCCTTTGCTATTGTAGCGTGCGGTGACGATGTCGTAGTTGCCGAATGCCGTAACCTTCTGCGTTCCGAACATTAGCGAGTCGGAGAACACGCCCCCGACCATCAGATCGCCACTTGGGAACATGCCCAGCGACCGGCTTTCATCAAAGCTTGGTCCGACGGCGGGAACAACCCAGTTCCATCGTTGCGCTACTGCTGTGTGAGTTGAGAGGGCGAACAGCACAAGGCCGAGCCCGATGATCGAGTGAAACCAACGTTGTGCAACCATGTGCAAACTCCGAGAAGGAAGGGACAACAGTTTCAGATGTTAGGAGACGAGGCCGCGACCGGTCTTGTTTATCAGACCTTTTTCCTGCAACTCGAGAACAACAGCATCGAGGATACCATTGATGAATGTACCGCTCTTATCTGTCGAATACCGCTTTGCAAGTTCAATCACTTCGTTGATGGTCACCTTCACGGGAATATCCTTGCATGCGATGAGCTCTGCAACCGCGAGTCGCATCAGGATGCGATCGAGTAACGCGATGCGCTCGAGATCCCAATTGCGAGAGTGCCGATCGATGAGTTCTGTGCTCATCTCCAGCTGTTCGCGAGCTGTCACGATCACCTCACGTGCGTATTCGACGTCTTCGTTGCTCCACTGAATCGCAACGTCTGCCTCGAGCTCGTGCACTTCTTCAGGACGGAGAATGCGTGATTCAGTGGCTTCTTTGGGATCGAATGTAAACTGTCGGTAGAACACGTGGTTGAAGGCTACGTCTAGGCTCACCTCATCGAGCATGGTTGCTGCAATAACTTGCAGCACCTTCTCGCGCGCGAGGTGGCGTGTGCCTTTTACTGTGGCTGTTCGACGAACGGGAAAGTCGTTGTCAGAATCAATTGATGTCACTGTGGTTCCTTGGGTCAGACGCCACGGATCGTTGGCGATCCGATGTAGCTACCATGAACGTGACGAACTTGACGCAGGCGCTCTTCAGCAATCGCATTGGATGCTTCGATGGTGAGCATGTTGCGCTCTTCAGCCGTCTTGATAATGTTCATGGTGATGTCGTATACACCCTCCGCTTGACGCATCACCTTTGCGCGATCGTAGCCTTCAACTTCAGAGGCCACGTTCATCAGTCCACCAGAGTTTACGACGTAGTCAGGTGCGTACATGATCTTTCGATCACGGAGCATACCTGCATGCTTGCCTTCGTCCTGGAGCTGGTTATTTGCACCGCCACATACGATTGCGCATGTGAGCTGTGGAATTGTTTCATCGTTGATCACCGCGCCGAGTGCGTTTGGTGAGAAGACGTCGCATGGTGTAGTAAAGACGTCGCTCGGTGCGATCATCGTTGCGCCCGTACGCGTTGCAAGTGCCTTTGCCTTGTCTTCGTAGATGTCGGCAACGAATACCGTTGCGCCATCCTTGACGAGGCTTTCGACGAGATACGTTGCGACGTTGCCAGCCCCCTGCACAACAACACGCTTGCCTGCGAGACTATCGGAGCCCCACGTTGCGTGCGCTGCTGCGCGCATGCCGGAGTAGACGCCGAGCGCTGTTACGGGGCTTGGATCACCCGATCCGCCTACACCACCAACACCGGTGACGTACTTTGTTTCCATGCGGATCCATTCCATGTCGCGCACGCTTGTGCCCACATCTTCGGCTGTGATGTAGCGTCCACGCAGGCTTTCGACCATGCGACCGAAGGCACGGAAGAGGCCTTCGCTCTTGTCCTTGCGTGGATCGCCGATGATCACGGCCTTGCCACCGCCAAGATTCACACCGCTCACTGCAGCCTTGTAGGTCATGCCGCGCGATAGACGCAATACGTCAGTGATCGCAGCTTCGTCAGAGTCGTACTGCCAGAACCGTGTACCACCGAGGGACGGTCCCAACGATGTATTGTGGATACCGATGATGGCACGAAGGCCTGTCGTTGGATCAGAGCACAGGACTACTTGTTCGTGTCCCATGGAGTAGAGCGTTTCAAAGATCTGCATGTCAATAGAAGAGGGTTCGTGAATCGAATGGGCTAAAAATACGAACGGCCGCCCTATTGGGCGGCCGTTTCTGACTCGATCTCGATTTCGGGATCAATAGCGAGGACCGCGCTCAAAGCGTGGACGCTCTTCGCGTGGACGTGCTTCGTTAACTACGAGCGGACGACCGCCCATGTTACGACCATTCATTGCTTCGATGGCTTGGTTGCCAGATGCAGCATCGGCCATCTCAACGAAGCCGAACCCGCGCGAGCGACCTGTGAACTTGTCCTTCACTACAGAAGCTGACGTCACAGCGCCGAATTCTGAAAACGATGAGCGAAGCTCAGCGTCGTCCATTGAATACGGCAGGTTGCCTACATAGATATTCATACATCGACCCTTTGCGGAACAGATTACGACACCAGGTTAGAAACATTGATTTACACTCGACTTGGTGCTACTGACCGTCGTTCCGCCTACGACCAGCGATGCAATATACCCTATTATCACATGGAAGCAAGAAGTTTTCCACATCCACCAAGAAAACCCCAAAAACTCCGAATCATCGAAAACCTCGAGCGTTGCCCCAGGCTGATATGTTTCGGGCCCTTGGCCCTTGATCGTTTGGCGCGAGGCGAGCCGTTACTTGGCAGCCTTGAGATTGGCCTCGACGTTCTTCCAATTGACCACGTTCCACCATGCGGCGATGTAGTCGGGACGCTTGTTTTGGTACTTGAGGTAGTAAGCGTGTTCCCAGACGTCAATACCTAGAATTGGCGTGGTTCCCCACGCGCTGAGCTTCTGCTGGTTCTCGGCTTGGAGAATAATGAGGCGCTGATCGTCGCGACGATAATGCAACAAGCCCCAACCGCTGCCCTCTACTGCTGCGGCAGCTGCCGAGAACTGCTTCTTGAAGGCTTCAAATGAGCCGAAACTATCGGTGATCGCTGCAGCGAGCTCTCCGGTGGGCTCTCCGCCGCCCCCTGCCGAAGGAGGTGCCATGATCTTCCAAAACATGGAGTGCAGCCAATGTCCGCCACCATGGAAGGCGGCCTGACGTGACCAGTGTTGAATCATGGAGTAGTCGCCGCTTTGACGCGCCTTGGCGAGTTCCTCTTCTGCTTTGTTGAGTCCGTTGACATACGCAAGGTGATGCTTGCCATGATGGATCATCATGGTTTGCGCGTCGATGTGTGGCTCGAGTGCTGCTGGATCATATGGCAATGCAGGGAGCTCATGCTTGCCGCCTGCTGCGACGGGCTCGGCGCCAATGACGTGAAGTGTTGGAGTTGCGAGTGCGGCGGCGCCAAGTGCTGTGGTTGCAAGAAACGATCGACGTGTTGCCATGGTGATACTCCTGAGCGTTACTGCTGTTCTGCTGCGTGAAGGAATCGAACACATTCGTCAACATCTTCCGGACTTCCCATGAAGCACGGTACACGTTGATGAAGCGATGTGGGCGTGAGATCCAAGATGCGACGATGTCCGTCGGTTGCTATGCCCCCTGCCTGCTCGATGATGAATGCCATTGGGTTGCATTCATAGACGAGACGCAATTTGCCATTGGGCATCGATGTGTCGCCGGGGTACATGAAGATGCCGCCATAGTGCAACGTGCGGTGCACATCGGCAACCATTGTTCCAACGTAGCGCAACGAATACGGACGAGTGCCATCGTCCGATGGACGCAGCAAATACGATACGTAGTCGCGCATGCCCTGCGGCCACTTATATGCATTGCCACTGTTGACGGAATAGATCTTCCCACGTGATGGGATCTGAATCTTTTCAAACGTCAACAGAAACTCACCAATTGTTGGGTCGAACGTAAACACATCCACGCCGTTGCCGCTGGTATACACTAGCTGCGTGCTGGACCCGTACATGGCATAGCCCGCCGCAACCTGCTTCCAGCCTGGCTGCAAACAGTCTTCCAGCGCTCCTGGCGTTGTGAGATCGGGATCTACACGCTTGTAGATGGAGAAGATGGTGCCAATCGATACGTTGACGTCGATGTTCGACGATCCATCAAGCGGATCAAACACCAGCACATACTTACCGGTGCGATACTCCGATGGGATCGGAATCAATCCATCTGATTCTTCAGACGCCATCACACAGAGGTGTCCCCCGTGATCCATGGCGCGGAAGATTACATCATTTGCATGAATGTCGAGTCGCTTCACGCGCTCGCCATGCGTGTTCACATCGTCTGTGGCACCTAGAATGTCGTTGATGCCGGAGCGACGTACGTCGCGCGCAAGAATGCGCAGCGCAAGTGTGAAGTCGCGCAGCAAATGCGAGAACTCACCCGTCGCCTGAGGATGCATCGCGCCTTCTTCGGCGATGTGTCGCTCGATGGTAACGAGTTTGG
This sequence comes from uncultured Melioribacter sp., assembly GCA_964465685.1. Lineage (GTDB taxonomy): Bacteria > Bacteroidota > Ignavibacteria > Kapaibacteriales > Kapaibacteriaceae > UBA10438. Next base: position 9,720 of record CAYXKK010000010.1, on the reverse strand, counting down.
TTGTGCGAAGAAAGGCCATGTTGTGTTAGCTGTCGAGGCGAACACTGAGCACTGGACAAGGGGCTTTGCGGAGCACGCGCTCGGTCGTACTACCAAACAAGAAGTGCTCGAGTCCGCTCCGACCGTGCGTGCCGATCGCGATGATACTGATGCTATGCTCTTTCGCATAGCCACAGATCTCATCAGAAGCACGACCACGTCGAACGCTGGTCTCTACGGTAAAGCCCTCTGCTTTCAATGCCGCCGAGAGCTTTTCGAGCTCTGTTGTGGCATTGGTTTGCAGCTCCTGTTCGATATCGGCGAACCCCACTTGCGCATAGCTCCAGTCTGCTGGGTACACAACAGGCTCTACGATGTGGATGATATGCAGTGTGGCCTTGGTTCCGCGTGCGATTTCTTTCGCAATCGCGAGTGCTTTACCGGCGTTTTCTGAAAAGTCCGTCGGAACGAGAAGTGAGGATACAGTAAGCATAGCTTTTGGTAGTTTGATGTGAGTGGATGCAACATAGCAAACCACTGTGTACTCTCTGCATGACAATCATCAATAACGCACCTGATCTTCTTATGCGCTTAACCACGACGCTTCTTGCGGTTCTATCGTGTACATGTATTGTCGTAGCACAATCCGCAGATGATGGCTGGAAGTCCCTCATAGCGAATGAATTCACTGATGCCCGTACGGCATTTGCCCGCGCAACGACGGCAGACCCAGGCAATGCGCGCGCATGGTTTGGGAAATCGTTCGAGGAGGCCTACCGCAACGATGATGATGCGGCATGGCAAAGTCTGGTACAAGCGCTGCGCAGTGTGGATACGCTTCCTCCGTATCTCTATGCCGTGATCTCATCAGATCCGTTCCGCCGCGCGATCGCACGACGTCATCCAGATGCTTTGGAGATTCTTCGCAACGCAGTCAATCGTCCCGACGCGACTGGTGTGCTGTGGGCAACGGCAATTCAGCGTCTTGGCGATTACGAATCGGAACGCGAGAACACCTCCGAAGCCATACAACTCTTCAATCGTCTCGGGGCGATTACAACGTGGCGTATCGTGGGTCCGTTCGACAACATCTCGAACTCTGGACATGATCGTCGGTTCGCTCCAGAAGAGAGCGACGAGCCGAGTGCGTTGTATTTGTCTGCTGAGGGCGGTGAGCTCCGATGGTTTACGCCCCCTGCTCAACGTCGTGATGCATGGATCGACATGACGTACTTCACGCCTCGCATCGAGGGACAGTACTATGCTGTTGTCTATGTGAAATCACCATCACAGCAACGCGTGCAACTTCGCCTTGGTACGTCGGGATCGTTCAAGTTGTTTCTGAACGATACCGTCGTACGCGAGGATCACTCTGAACTGAACAACGATATCGACACCTACATCACCGAGTGCACACTTGCACAGGGGTGGAATAAGGTGATGGTGAAGCTTGGAGCCAGCCGCATCTCTGCATGCAATTTCCTTCTGCGTGTGACATCAAGCAACGGCATGCCAGTGGAGGGACTCGAGTATTCGACAACGCCGCATTCCGTAAAGGCCGTCGCACCGTTCGCACGACCGATCGCGCATCCGTTTACCACGTTCTTCCAACAGCGCGTCGCGCAAAACCCGAACGATCTACTGAACTACTTGCTGCTCGCTGACGTGTTCCTCCACAACGATCAGTCCGACTCAGCACTCGCAGTGATGCGCGCTGCCCGCCCCATTGCACCTGACTGCATTCTCTCGCACTTGCGCTCAATGGTTGCGTATGCGCGTACCGATCAGAAGAGTGCTCGTGAATCAACCCTCGAACACATTATCGCGCTGATGCCACGGTCTGCATTCGCAACAAGCCAACGATTTTCACGTGCGATCGAGCAGGAGAAGTTGGACGATGCTGAGCGTGAGCTCACCGAGTATCGGATGTACGACACTACGAGCAAGACCTACTACGATCATTGCATCACGCTTGCACTTGCACGCAAGGAGTACGACGAGGTGAGCGACCTTGTAAACCGTGCACGTAGGCGCTTCCCCGAGATTGCAATGTATGCGCTGATCGCAGCGAACATTGCCGAAAGCATGAGCGACCCTGCAGAGTCTGCGATCGATATTCTCACATCGCATCTGACCTACAACACGTCGTTCGCTGGGCTTGATGCATTAGCGACGCAGTATCTGAAAAAGTCGGATATCAGCAAGGCAGTAGCCTGCTATGATCGTCAGTTCATCCAAGTGCCGGTTGGTTGCGGTCTGCAAGCAAAAGTTGCCGACCTCTATCTGTCTCGCAAGGAATGGTCAAGTGCACTCACACGGATCAACTTCGCGATAGAGCTTTCACCGATGATTCCATCGTTCTGGATGAAGCGTGGTGTGATTTATCAGAACATGAGCGTCGCCGACTCAGCTATCGCAAGCTATCGCAGGTGTCTTGCAATAGATCCCGCTAGCTTCGAGGCGCGCGAGGCGATTCGTCGTTTGCAGGGTAAGCCGCATCCGTTCACGTACATGCCGTCGGTTAACGTTGACAGTTTGATTCGTATCGCTCCGTCTGCACGTGATTACCCGGGTGAATCCATTGTAACGGTCTACGAAGGATCAAACGATGTGGTGTATGATGGTAGTCGCGGTGAGTACATGTACGAATCTCTCTCGCGTGTGCTTACCCCCGATGGAATTGACGACGCGACGTCGATTCCAATCCCATCTGAAGTAACTGTCGAGAAGGCCGTTGTGCGTAAGCCAAGCGGACGTGAGATTCCGGCAGATCAGGGTCCGAACCAGATAGTGTTCACCGGCCTCGAGCCAGGCGACTTTGTGTACTACCGTATTCGCTCACAGGTCGTCACTCGCGGACGTCTTGGTCGACACTACTCACGCAAGTTTGCATTGTCGTTCTCGAGTTCGCCTGCTAAGCACATTAGGTTTGCGTTGCTCACGCCCCCTAATATGCCGTTCTCATGGGTTGGACACAGTCTTGAGACCGAGATGAAGTCGTCGCGCAATTCCTATGGCGATCTCTACGTGTGGGAGTCACGTAACGAGCCGCGCATTTCGCTTGAAGACGACATGCCGGAGATCGAGGATGTTCAGAAGCAGCTCGTTATATCGACGTTGAGTTCGTGGGAAGAGATCATTTCGTGGTACGACGATGTATCACGCTCAGCTACAGAGTCGACATATGAACTTCGCACAGTCGTCGACTCGCTGCTTCCGCGCTCGAAGGAGTTTACCCGCAACGAGATCATCGAAGCGGTGTACACCTACATCACACGTGAGATTCGTTACTCGTACGTTCCATTCCGTCAGTCGGGATATATTCCGCAGCATTCACGCACAGTGCTCAGTACGCGCATCGGTGATTGTAAGGACGTAGCAATGCTCTGCATAGCGATGCTCAAAGAACGCGGCATACCGGCATACCCAGTACTTGTCAACACCGAGACGTCGCTGTTTGCACGTCGTCCTATGCCTGGTATAGTGTTCGATCACGTCATCGTGATGATTCCTGGCGATCCAATGCCGCTATTCCTCGACCTCACTGCAGACGGAGTGCCAATCGGTAACGTGCCGTACGCGGATCGCAATGCGTTCTCACTTGTCATCCGGCGCGGTCTGCGCGAGCCAATGTTCCTGACGAAGATGTACTTCCGTCCGAATGTGCTCGAGATGGAGACGACGATCACGGTTGATGCTGACAACAATGCGCGCATCACACAGTTGACACGCGAAACAGGCTCGTCAACAGCCGCATACCGTCGAGCATGGCGCAACACATCGTCAGAAAAGATTTCGCAAAGCATCACCGAGATGTTGAGTGAGGTGTTTCCAAACGTCATGCTCGATTCGTACGAGCATGCAGACCTTACGACACTCGATTCGACGTTCTGGTACAAGGCAACATTCACCGTGCCGAACTTCCTTGCGGAAGCCGGCGACTTCTTGATCGCACGCGTACCATGGGAGCAGCCATTTACGCCCCTTTCAGCACTCTCTTATCCGACTCGTCAGCATCCGATGAGCTTTACGTCAGGATATGATTCTACGTCGGAAGTGATCACGATGAACATCCCGGCCGGCTACGTTGTCTCAGAGCGCGACGGCAATGCGCAGCTCGATTGTCAGCAGTTCTCGTACCGTCGTACATCAACAGCTGCGAAGGATGCTCTCGTATTGCAGAGAAGCTCAGCGCACAAGTACGAAGTTGTTGATGTAGATGCATACGCGGAGTTCAAGTCGATTTACAACCGCGCAGTCAAAGAAGATCGTCGTTCAATTCTCTTCATGCCACGGGGCACAAAGGTTACAGTGCCTGCGAAACGAAAGCAGAAGTAATGTTCGGCGTACCTCGACGCGTTGTGTGTCTGACGGAGGAAACCACCGAAGCGATCTATGCGCTCGGCGCAGAAGATCTTCTCGTGGGTATCTCGGGCTTCACCGTGCGTCCGCCTCGCGCACGCAAGGAAAAACCTAAGGTGTCGACGTACCTTGATGCGAAGTTCGACGAGATCCTTGCGCTCAAGCCTGACCTTGTGTTTGCTTGGAGTGATCTTCAAGCTGACATCTCTGCGGAACTCATTCGACGTGGTGTGTCGGTAGTGTGCTTCAACCACCGCACTGTAGAAGGTATTCTCGAGATGATCGCGCAGCTTGGTGCGCTGCTTGGAAGGGGCGATCAGGCACAGCAATACATCGGCGGACTGCAGCGGCGTCTCGATACCGCTGCTGATCTTGGATCATATCGTGCAGTGAAGCCACGTGTGTATTTCGAGGAGTGGTATGATCCGCTCATCACAGGCATTTGCTGGGTAAGCGAGATCATCGAGATCTGCGGAGGCGTTGATGTGTTCAGCGAGAATCGCGTGCATCCGGGTGCGAAAGAGCGCATCCTTGCTGATCCTCTTGAACCGATTCGTCGCAATCCCGATATCATGCTTGCGTCATGGTGCGGGAAGATGCTCAAGCCGGAGCGCGTGATCTCCCGTCCAGGTTGGGCTGATCTACGTCCGTACCACACGGGCTTTCTTCGCGACATACCATCGCCGGTGATCTTGCAGCCAGGTCCTGCAGCGCTGACCGATGGCATCGACATCATTTCTGCCATCTTCACTGAGTGGGAACACGCCGGACGTCCATGACCACATTCGTTACGATACCGCACCGCTTTGATGCAGTGATCTGTCTCAATGGAACTCTTCCTTCCGACGACGCCTTCGAGCACGTCATGGAGCGTCCGCTGATTGCCGCCGATGGAGCAGCAACGCAGCTCTTCGAGCGTGGCATCATTCCCGAATTCATTGTTGGCGATCTCGACTCGATCCGCACCGATGTGCGCGAGACGCTGATGTCGATGTCGGAGTTCGTACATCAACCCGATCAAGAAACAAACGACTTCGAGAAGGCACTCGCATTCGCCGATTCGATGGTGTGGAAGAACGTGCTCGTCGTTGGCATTCACGGCGGCGACCTTGAGCATACACTCAATAATTGGTCAGTACTTATGCGCTACGGACGCACGATGCACATCGCGGTGATCGACCAGCAGCGCATTGCCATCCCGATGTTCGAGAGCTTCGCGTACGAGGGCACCGAGCACGAGATCATCTCGCTGATTCCACAGCCTACAGCGCGCATCACAACGCGCGGACTGCAATGGGCGCTTAATGATGAGCATCTCGCGCTTGGGTCTCGGGAGGGGGCGCGCAATCGCGCCACACATCCACGCATCGAGGTCGAGCTGCACGACGGAGCGATTCTGTTCTTCTGTGATGCCGCGCTACCAAACGCACCACATGTGCACGAGGAAGCAAGCGCAGCCGACAACGATTAAGCGTCAGGAATTGCTTCGCCGAAACGCTCGAGTGTAGCAAACCAGCCACGGTTGCCAAACGCAGAGAAGGACGACATCAGGATGTCGTCTTCGGTGAGTTCCTCGTTGATCGGCAGTGGGTGCGGATACACCATGTCGAACACATGACTGAAGAGCAGGTAGTTCACAACGTGAACATGGTAGAACACATCGTCGTCATCGATCGCGTCTTCCGACACCACAACCGACGACACCATGTACTGTCCGCTCACGCGCTGCAGATCACAGCAATACACCACCGAGCCTGTCCAACTACGCGCGAAGGTGATCACGCCATCATCAATCGCGATGTCCCACTTCTCTTCCAGCACGCTTGCTTGGAAGATCATACCGCGATCCGGCAATTCACGCGCATCACCCGGATACGCCATCTGCACATCGATCCGCACCGGATTGTCGGGTCGCTGTCCGAACAAGTGCGATCCATCCGATGTACGCATAGCCATAAACTGCTCTGCTGAGTCCGACTGCGTCAGGGTCGATGCCATCGTTGTCGCAACGGCACGACAATCAAACACGCGGATACCCCATGGCGACTCATCGGCTTCGATCCAACGAGGTTCAAGTGTTTCGTTGATGTTGTTCATGCTGCAACTTAGGCATGCAACGGCTGTCCGTTGCGCACTGGCTCGGCGGATGCGTCGCGTGTGGTGTAGCGAGCAGTGCTCAATGGACAGAAGAACAACTGTGTACATCTGGCTCAGCACCGCACCTAGTATCCGCTCTCCTTCACATGCCGGCTGTGCACCAGGCCATGCCGCTATGATCCCCTAAGTGAACCATGCCTATCGTGAGCTGGCTGAGTGCTACGCGAATGGCCGTCAGGTGCATACTGCGCAGAACCCCAAGCTCATGGGCGAATCCATGCGAAGACGATCCGTCTTTCAGCCTGATTCCGACCATTTCCGTAAATAGTATTTACGCCGCTATTACTGGTGATACATTGGCCAGCTTCAGCTCGGGATCTGTGGCCAGAATCGTCGGAATCTGTAGCCGTGGGTCTAGACCACATAAATACCGGAGGCGTTATGAGGTTGTCTGTTCTGACGTTTCTTGTCTTTTCAACCGCATGGGCACTGCTGATACTGCCATGTGAGTTACTGGCGCAACGAAGTCCTAATCGAGGCCTGAGTATGGCTTCGACACGAAACGCAAGGATGATTTGCGAAGACAGCTTGCAGATGTTTCAACTTAAGAGAGGGCACCTCACTACAATTCCTCCGCTCTACACCAATATGCCGCTGGATGTGCTCGTGGCATACATAGGAGCTGACAGCATCGCAAGGACCGCGTTCCACCTACCGCTGAAGAGTTATGTTAGGTCAATTGGAACATTTAACGATACGCTAAAGCAGTTTGGGCGTTTATTGTATCGTGTTGTGGACTGGGATCCAATACTGTTTCGGCAATACAGCGACGAAACAACATTCCGGCAGATTGGGATCTCAAATGACACACTTCACTTCATAGATTCTAACGGAACGAATCTCGATACTCTCTCCGGCGCTCCTCCGAGCTTGTTCCGCGTGGCTTTGCCGATGCACCTTCCAAGTATGGAGTCCAAGTATCTTCGATATATGCCGGATAGTTTGAACAAGCAGAGCATACGCGCATTGCTTCGTGCTGACTTCATACTCCGAGTGATGATCGATTCCGTTGACTCATGTCGTAACTACCTTACTGGTGACACTTCTCAATTACGATATGCGATTTACGCTTCTGTTCTAGACACACTCAAGGGCCGGGTCTTCCCGAATTTGTGCCACCATGCCAACCAGTATTTACAGCCGTATCGAGCGGCGTTGAACGTCAAGATCGACCAACCCCAGCCACAATCTTCAAGTGGGACTTGTAACAAGATCAGGTTTGAGACATGGCATGGCGCTTATTGGACTGGCTATTGGGCTGCACATACAAATGCATTTACACGAGACTCAACATTTTTAGACGCAGAAGGCAACTTCGTAATGAGGCCAGGAATCGAATGCATCGTCTTCTTGACATTGGAAAACCATCTTGTAGATGACGACTACGATTATTTCAACCTTGATCTGAACACAACACTTTCTTACGGAGTATTGCGTGTGGCGGATGGTCACGTCAAAGATCTAAATCATGTTTGGTCGCCAACGAATCTTTCAGTGACACAATTCAGACAGAGGTTTAATCAACTTGTGAATGTGATCGTCCAGCCGTAAGTGAATTTTACCGCCGCAATAGTCATCACGTTAAGGATTCGGCAATGATTAGATCAAATAGCATTGGCGTACTTCTTGTTGCCATAGTGGGCATTGTTACAGTCGCCCAACCTCAACCGACCCACACTATTTCATGTGATCCTAACTGCCTGCAAAAGAAGCACAAATACATGTTCTGTACAGTTGATGAAGCAGGGGACTGCGCGAGATAAGTTCATTTGTGTTGAAAACCCGCGCACCACTGTTGACCCTGAAACTGGCAGGCCAATAAAACACTACCACCCGTCTTTGAACAGCCTTGGTCTCCTCGATTGCTTCATTTATGACGAATCAACTAGTTACCTTACACTTGGTGGAGGTGTTTATCAGCCGCTTAGGTACGATATGCCAAGTCCATTTGGTACCGACGTGTTTATGCCAAGACCTGCTGACATCAGATCTGACATTGAAAAAGCTATCCGAGCTTGGACATCTTGCTGTGACAAGACTGATGGCACGAAACTCTCGTATACGAGTTCCACTTGGCCATCTGGTGTTCCGCCAGATGGCAACAGAGAATGTTGTCTCGTTATCTACTGGTCGAGCGACGCAGCCGATTTCCGTGTGCCCGATCAGGAAGATGCTATTGCAAAGACGTGGAGATACGGACAAAGTCCGAATTCTTGCGAAGGTGTTAACTGCGACAAATTGTACAAAAGGCGAGCTCGCATTTTGTTGAACCAATCTAGCAGTTTCAGAAACGGAACGATTGGACAGAACAACATCCCGAAGAGGTTTTTCGTAAACCGAGATCTTCCGACGAACATACAAGGGCGAATGGAAAGAGCTGGATACGAGTATTTTGATTTTATCACAATGCTTGTTCATGAATTTGGTCATGTGTTTGGAATGGAACATGACGACGGAGATGACGACAATGGCAATGACTGTGAGAACGATCCGAGCGTGATGCAGTCTACAGTCGTAGAGTGGGAAAAGAAACGAGAAGTCACAAGACCGAATGATTGCTGCAGGTTTCAAAAGATCTACTGCTGTGCTGAGACCACTACTTCTGTAATTGAGGACTTCGGACAGAAAGATGACCCCAGTGTCGCCTTGTGCGGTGAATGCGAGGATGGATCAATCCCAACGTCACTGCGTTTGTACGATCTAAATGGCCGACTTCTTGGAAGTCATCCGGTTCCACTAGGAATGAAGCTTGCCCAAATTGGTGCTTATGTCCATACAGATCCTGGCGTATACCTCTGTGTTGCAGAGCTCCCAACTGGATCAAAGTCGTTCAAGATCCTCGTTTCCAGGTAGGCCTTCTCACTTGAAGAATCGTTGAGGTCGAGGTTCGGCATGATCTAGTTAGGCTCGGCTAGTTTGGCGGGGTTAAGAAGGAACCACGAACTGTACACCCCAACTCCATGTCGCGCACTAGCCGAGCAGCGCTGCGACGATGTTGTACGGCAGGAGCGTGTGATACCTGACAGGCGATCTGGAATTGATCCGTATGTGCCCAGCATGCATGTCACGAGTTTGCTGTTTCTTGCTGCTTCCAACGTTGATGTGTTTCCTACGCGCTGTAGATTGCAGCAATACAGTAGAGCACCCGTCCAGCCTAGCGCGGACGAGATCACGACTCGTCCCCCCACGTCCACGTGTCTGGGTTGCTCGGCGACGTTGACG
>CAYXKK010000009.1:24463-82248 GCA_964465685.1 uncultured Melioribacter sp. | reverse complement strand
TTCCTTCTTTGCACCATCCGCGCCTGTTGTGTTAAACACAATCTCTGCATTGTACGTACGCTCTGCAGCACGGTTAGCAAGTTCAGTTGGAACAAAAGCTACCGTTACATAACGCGTTTGATTTGTCGCACCCTTCACAAGCTGAATTGGGAACGTACCGACGTTACCGTTGTCAACAAGGCGGAAGTTTGATGCATCAGCACCACGGATTACTGGTGCTTCGTACGTCACAGGTTGATCGCCGAGGTTTTCGAACGAAATGCGCTGTGTGTACTCGTTGATGTTCTGCGACTTCTGGATGTTATCGATCACGCGCTCAACCCATGGAGTTGAGTAAGCTTGAACGTTTACATCATTACCTGAACCTGTCAGAACTGCGATGTTATCAACGCCAGTAGCGTTCGAGTAGAATGGCACGTCCACACGGTGTGGAACACCAACCTCAGTCTTAGGGCTGTACGTCACCTTGAAGTCGTAGGAGCCATTTGCTGGAATTGCAAGTGGGAATGCCGACTTGAGTGGCTTACCGTCCATTGTAACAGGGTTGAAGAACTTACCGTTGTTGCTGCCATCGAGAAGCTTTTCGTCAAAGCCAGTTACGTTCAGAACAACACGGCTACCATTTTGAATTGTAACTGTGCGCTCGATACCAGCTGTGCTTGCAGGTACAGTACCCCAGTCAACATCGCTTACGTAGATCTTTGGCTCTTCACCACGGACACGCAATTCGACTGTCTTCTGATCGTAGCAGTCAAGTTCGCAGATCACTGTGTCAATCACGAGCGGAGCTGTCTTGATTTGCGCTGTCACTGTTACTTCGCGTGACTCAGATGGTCCGAGTGTGATTGGGCCCGTTGGGTTTGTCAGGAAGACCTGATCGCCACCCATGACGCGAATCTTGCGGATGTTGACCGGACGGTCTGTCTTCTCGTTCTTGATTGTGAAGGTCATCGAAGTCGGCGTATTGAACGGGATTGTGCCGAACTCAAGCTTTGCAGGTGTCCAGCTGATCTTGTCGGCAATGTATGTGTATGTCTTTTCGACAAACTTGCCCGAACGTGATACAACCTTGATCGTAGCTGTCGCATCCTTTGTCTTGTCGAGAACCTTGACTTCGAAGGTTACCTTCTTATCGCCGCTTGTGAACTCTTCGTCAACGATGAGTTCATAATTGTTCATTTCTTCTGGGTAGACAGCGAAGATCGAACCGCACGATGTGTTCTCAGGAAGGATTTTTCCTTCGCCCTTCACGTCACCACAAACAAGCTCTTCCTTCACTGACAGTGAGTCATCACAAGGAATCGTCATGTCGATCGAGATAGGCGTACCATATGCACGACCTTGCTGCAAACCGTCAAGTGAACCGTAGTTCCAAGCAGACCAACGAACGTTTGGATCTGTTGTCTCGATAAAGTGGTCACCCGAACCAATCGGAGTGCGGATGAATGCATACTCTGTGCCCTTGAGGAGGCGCATCGAGCCACCGAATGCAGATGTCAACAAACGTCCGTCAACCTTGATCTTGCCGATCTCGGATGCCTTGAAGACGATGTTGAAGAAGTTATCCATGCCTTCTGGTGAGTGGAAGACACCGTAATCGGCCCAACGGTCGACAGATGGGATGTACTGCAACATTGGCATACCCGACTCAACAGTTGGGTGTCCTTGTGCTTCATCACCATTCTTTGCATTCTTTCCGCCTTCACGTGAAAATGCTGGAGGGAGAATCTTAGCATATGACTTGCCATACTGACCCATCAGAATTGGCTTGTCTGATTCCCAATACGTGGCAACTTCAAGAGCTGTCTCAAGACGCGTTTCACCCTTCTTGAGGATCCACTTGTTGAGCATGCCGCTACCGTCTTGGCGCATTGCCTTAACTGTTGTGCCATCTTCGAGAGCAATCACGCGGATCACATCACCGCGGTCATCGTCAATACCGAACTCAACTGATGCTTGGCCTACAACGCGTGTAGGTGTGTACATACATGGAGTCGTAACGAACTTCGTTCCTGCCATTTCGAGTGGAAGCATCGCGTCGTGCACGTTGCTACGGACGAAGTGAGCTTCTGCCGCAAACATACCGGTTGGTGGAAGCACATCTGGGTAACGCATGATGGCTACCTTAACGTGACCAGATACAACGCCGATTGGCTTGCTAGCACGTATGAGTGTGCTTGTAAGATCTGTTGACCATTCCTTGTTTTGATCTTCGTTGATCTTCGCCTTGATAAGGTATGTTTCGCCCTTCTCAAGTGTGATCGTCTGTGTAGCACCCTTGCGCACGCTAGGTGTTTCAACACCACCCTCAGTGTCAACTGTTGGCGTGTACGAGACAACCGTGTTGTCCTTGTCAGCAATCAGGAGAATTTGCGCTGGACGGTACTTGTAGCCTGAGCTGTTGCCGTAGCGATCCTGATAGAAGTTCATTGAATAGTAGTTCTTGCCCCATCCCTCAACTGGAAGGTGGCGAGCAAGTTCTCCATTACCCATCCACGCCTGGTACGTCGAAACCGAAATCGGCTTCTTTGACGTCACCATGATGCCGTAGCCCTTACGGGTTTCCGACTCTGTGTTCATGTATGCCGTAGACACCGCAATTTTGAGAACCTTATTGGCCTCTACGGTATACTCCTTGTCCATACGTGCAGCATCGTTGATGCCTGCTGGCGTCTGGACACGAACGGTTGTCTTCGACTTCGAAGAGATGAGCAGCTGCATTGGCTGCGGCATCGGCTTTTCAGTCGGACTGGCCTGTACTTGTGGGAACGCAACAATGTACTTGCGACCCTCAGTAAGAACCATCGTACCACGGCGTTCGGTCACTTCTTGTGCCGAAATCACCCCTACACCGAGGATCATCGTCATAACGACGGCAATCATCGTCTTCATCGTGGTGGAAACAAGTCTCATCGGACTTACTCCTGGCGTGTAAAAAAGAAAGGTTTGATTTACTTCGAGTTGAATTCCGACTCAGGTACAACGCACGTGGCGCAGGGCAATAAAATAGTGCAATTTCTGACATATCCAAAATCATGTCAGGTCCCGCAGGTTGCGGACATGCCTATTGTCGTTGCGTTCGTTGTGTTGACCCTATGATAACCACATACCGTGAAAAAGGTTTCACAGTCACCCCTTACACTTTTCCACGTGAACTACGTTATGATCGCAAACGCGAACGAAGCCAACGATCGACAGGTGCCTCAAGGGGTAAACAGAGGGCAACAAGCAGTGCACCAACGATGACATCAATCGCGTAGTGATATCGAAGGTAAACCGTTGCGAATACTAGACTTCCGCCAATCACAACAAATAACCAGCGGAGTGTACTTCGGTTACCAAACGCAAGGATGATGTTCGTGATCGTGAGCATCGTGTGCCCGCTCGGCATGCAATCCCGATTCACCCATTGTTGTGGTTCGAGTGAACCTGGTGGGATTCCCCCACCGGCGTCCACAAGGCTCCTCAGCACATCTGTGAGCAGCAATCCTGGCAACTCAGTGCCAATTGCCTCATAACTATGGAGCATGAACCGGGGTCCAATCGCAGGCATGAAGAAATACAGGAGGTACGAGATGAAGTAACAAAAGGCCATTGCTCGTGCGAATGCCGCAAGTGCGGTAAGGTCCCCGCGCTTCCATAGCTCCGCGGCCTGCAGCACAGGGAGAAGGTAAAAGAGGAAATAGCAAATCTGGAGATACTCCGTGAGCAAAGGACTTGAAAACTTTCCAAGCCATTCTGTCGGGTCGACACCAAACAGGAAACGATCAACGGCAATCAACGTGTGATCATACAAGGTCGTTGGGTATACAGCATGCACAATCAGATTCGTCTGGTTGTACATCATGTATACTACCGGAACGACATAGAAGTACCGGACAAATCGAAACAGCTGAACGTCGGTCATAGACGTCAGAAGGATCGAAGCTCCCACAACAGCGACAATGAGTCCGTTCTGAAAGAGGATGCTTGTAGCAAGGGGGATGCGCGGGTACAGAATGATTGCCGCAGCGGAATAGAGAAACAGCACGACAAGCGTATAGACGTCAACAGAAATGGCATTCTCGCGAATGCGTTCCCATACCTCACGCACATGCATCGTTGGAGACGAACTCATCTTCGACTAGTTCCCTTGATTTTGGGCATGCGCCCGCAGTTCGTGATACAGATTCACGAGCTGGGGCGGAGTCAGTTCCTCAGCTCGCGTTTTCCCAAGATCACAGGTAGTCAGCACAACCTCATCAGATAGGTTGATGCGATTGTTTCCGAGCCACTGCTGTAAGCCGTTCCGCAGGATCTTCCTCCGCTGTGAAAACGCAGCTCGCACGAACTTCATAAACATCGTCGGATCGACGTCGGCGGCGGGACGTTCACGAAGCACGAAACGAATGACTGTCGATGTTACCGCAGGTCGTGGAAAGAACGAGCCAGGCTGAACATTGAAAAGTATCTTCGCCTCCGAATACAACCACGTTGCAACGGTAAGTATTCCATACTCTTTTGTGCGAGGCACAGCAACACATCGTTTAGCAACTTCCCGCTGCATCATCATCACAACACGATCGACAGATGCGTGCTGTTCAAACGCCCAAAAGATAAGATCACTTGTGATGGCATATGGGATGTTCCCAATGACTACACGTTGAGTTCGTAGGCAGGACGGGAACTCATCGAGAAGCCGAGTACGCAGCACATCCCCATACTTGACGGTACATCGTGGCTGACGGTTCCACGGCTGGGTCGACAGGAAAGAAATCGCCCGCTCATCGAGGTCAACTGCCACGAGCCGTTCACATGGCGAGGTCGCCATGCGCTCGGTTAGGACGCCCTTACCCGGACCGATCTCGAGGATGTGATCACCGGGTCGGAGCTCGGCAGCGGCAACGATTTTGTCCGCTACTCCCCGATCCATGAGGAAGTTCTGACTGAACTCTTTCTTGGGTGCAAACGACTTCATTGCGTTCGTTCCCGCGCGATTGCCTCTGCCAGACGCGCTCGCATTTCGGGTAGAAGCTCCGAAATCACCTTCGTGTCGCCAAGTACGGGCATGAAGTTCGTGTCGCCATTCCACCGCGGAACACAATGGACGTGGAGGTGTCCAGGAACTCCGGCACCGGCAGCAGCACCCATGTTGATCCCAATATTGACGCCGTGAGGGTGCAATTCGCTTTCGAGTGCTTTCACAACCACACGCGTCGCGAACATGAGCTCTTGCGCTTGGACATCTGTGAGTTGCACAAGATTTCCTTCGTGGACATGAGGCGCGATGAGGACATGGCCCGCATTGTACGGATAACGATTAAGTACCACGATCGTCGACGGAAATCGCGCAACGATAAGCCATTCGGCATCATCTGCACCCTGCTCCGAAGCTGAACAGAGGAAACAGTCACTCGATGTATGACGATGTTCGTCACTGACATAGGCAGAGCGCCACGGAGACCAGAGTTGTTCCATACTACCGTACTTCCCATATACAACGATGCCCGCCGAAGCGGGCATCATGCCAATGTTCGTAAAGAAACGTCGGAGAGATTACAGCGCGAAGCGTAAATCGATGCCAGCTTGGAATGCGTTGATACGCAGATTGTCTGCAGCACTAACTTCAGTCACACCGAAGTTGTAATAAATCGCAGGAACCAAAAGGAGGCGTCCAACAGGGATTTCATACTGTGCACCAGCCTTGATCGCCACACGTATCGCAGAGCGTCCTGGAATGTCATCACGAGCAGTAATCACCGTTCGGCCGTCATTGATGTACTCACATTCCGGACAGAATGTAGGATCGAACTGGGCGTTAAGGGGCTGAACTAGGTTCATAGCCTGTACACGCTGCGACGTAAGGACGTACCCAACCGCAGGGCCAACAGTGATGCCAAAGTTCGAGTTGAACAAATTGAGCTTGTACATCACCTCAACGTCAAGCAATGCATACTTGATGTCTGCCGTGTGGTCCACAACGGAAGTGACAACCTCACCTGCTGCACTCAGCGATGGGAGTGTGTCACCGGGAACCGTATAGGCCGCCGGTAGGTTGTTGTACAGGACACGGGCAATAATCGACGACTTTGAGTCGCGCGGCTTGCCCAGCAGGTACTCGAATGACATACCGACATAAAAGCCGTTGTCAGTACCCTGCTCGAACTGCGGACACAACACATCGCCTGCAACCGACTGGAAGCCGGAAGAGTGCAATGACCTATTGTATCCGACAACCGGTCCCAGGTAGATGCGCGGTGCGCTTCGCTCCGGAACAAGCGGATTCGAACGAGCACCAAGCTCTTGCTGTGCGACCATGCTCCCCGTTGCCGCGAGGAATACCGCAAGAACGGCGGTAGCGAATCTCCTCATAATCCTGCACCCTAGTTGACGATGATGACTTTGCAATCCGTCTCACCAGAATCACCGTGTACTTTCACACGGTAGACTCCAGTTGCCCACCCGGAACACGAAAAATTACAATGCTGGACCCCCTTTTGCAAAGAGAAACCTTCAACAAGGGTAAAATGTTGTCCTGCAAGGGTCTCAATTGTGATTTTTACGGTCGTAGCGGCTTCTGAATCAATCCTCAAAACGAGGTCTTCACGCGCGGGCATTGTGAGAACGTTAACAACAAGTTGCTGACGACCCATTAGCCGAACAACCCGAGCACCGGAACCACAGGGTGAAACGACAAGGTCGTCGAGCTCCACACGCTCGCCGTTGTAACACTGCGAACTATCAACTGCGGCATGCATCGAAAATGCCTTCGGATCTTCCCAGAGCACCTCACCAGCGATGCCAACTTGATAACTCCACGGCCCTGCGCTTGGTGGAAGGTCGAGCGCGATAGTATCACGCGATTGTGTCACAGACACAACAGTATCAACAAAACCAGACGGACGCACGCCAGTTACTCGCGCGCCGACTGTTGAGGCAAAGAATCGTGACTGTGGAACGACAATCGTTACGCGTGCCGCCATGTCCTCAGAGGTTGTTGCATCAAGGCGTACGGATGCTCGTATCTCGTTACTCCCTGTCATCAACAGTGGAGCCCCATCAACCGCCAACGACAGCGATACTGATGGCATTGATATGGTCCTCACAACAGTATCACGGAGTTCTACGCCGGCCGAGTCCACGACCCGCACAATGATGATCGGATCGGATGACCGAGCAACCATCCAATCTGTGGTCCATTGCTGCTGCCCCCCTGGAAGAAGTACGACCCCATTTGAATCTGCAAGGACGAGTCGTCGTTCAGTATCAGAGATGATCTCAATGGTGTCAATACGTGCGATGCCATCACCAGAGTTGGCAATGGTGATCGTTAATGGTTCGGGTTCACACGCCGATATGGCGCGTGCCGTGGCAAGGCGAAGCCCAAGATTAGCTCGCACGGGCACGATTCCTTGACCACGAAGTTCATACCTGATCGTCGTATCCCCTGCACCATAGCGACCATCGTAGTCGACTTCGATGATGCAGCGATGAGAACCGGAGCGCAGCGGCACAAATCGAGTCAGCGCACGAAGCGTATCGATCGATGCGAGTACCGACGTTGCAAGCACCACGGGAGGGATCACAAAGGCCGCCGCGTCAGGTCCAACAATTCGAATCTGGCTGACCCTAGCTGATGTGTTTCCGCCGTCGCCTCCACTCACGAGATGATCAACGAGACTATCCTTTGCTGTCCCTAGAATGACGTCACCAAAATCAATGTCGATCCCTCGCACCTCGGGTTGAATGCCGATGCCAAGGTGATGCACGGTTACAACTGGATGTCGACTCCAGTCAACGCGCACCGTGTCAATCTGATCAAAAGCACCACGACGTTTCGGAGTGAGGATGCTCGGGATAGAGAGTGTTTCGCCGGGTCGAAGCACTATCGCATTGGCTGGACCGGAACTCACGACAGCCGCTGTACTATTCCACGATTGCCAGCCATTGATGACTGCCCGCCCCGTGCCGTCATTGCGAATCGTGATCGTGGAATCATACCCCACGCCAACGCGACGTAGACGCCAGTCGATCACAATCGAGGGAATCTGAGGCTGCACGCCCCTTCCCCGCATATGTGTGCGCAATCCACAGTCTGGCAACGATCGCACGGTATCGATTCGCGTGATCACACCCTCTGTATCGGGAGTGAAGCAGACGGGAACCCACAACGTGTCCGCGGGCTTCAGCAGCTTCGGTAGCGACAATCGTGTGATATCAACGCTATACTGCTGCAATGCACGCTCGATCAGAATCGCCGTGATGATGACGTCTGTTGGACCAGTATTGATGATCGGCAGGCGGCTGCACGCAGTGTCGCCAACACGCACGTCACCAAAGTCAATCGGTACGGTTCTGAGTGATGCTGTTGTTGCCGAGCGAATATTCACAAATCGCTGGAGGCGGCACGGGTACTCAATGATCAACGTCCCGCGTGCCTGCGACGTGTCAGTCGTACGCCGGATACACACAGTCACAGCCAGCGAATCGCCAGGAGCAATGACCGTATCGCGAATGCTTGGCGGAGGCAGCGTAAATCGCGCATCACCGCTCAATGAAATCCGTGCGATCGTCACGGGTGTGGAATCCCGGTTACGGAACACCGCCGTCGTGCACTGCTGTCCTGCCCCGGTGGCATCAATAACGATGTCTGCTGGCACGGTCACATTCGGTGCGTCGTAGTGATAGAGCCACTCCTTGCCGTTACCCTGATCATCATACGCATGGATGACGATCTGCGCGTCGCGCCATAGATCTTTCACTTGTGCCCAGATATCAAGTTCACCGGGGTGATCAGCTGAGGGGGCTATCGACCAGCGGTAGTTCGTCGTGCGCGATTGAATGACACGCACATCGTCCAACTTCGGCACGAGCTCGGATGAGTCACGTACGACTCCACTCACTTCTCCGCATTCAATAGCAAGCCGATACACCGGGGGCGACACATCGTTGACGCGAACGCTGTCGTAGGCAACACCGATCATGTTGGCATACGAGTCGACGATCGATGTTCCATACATGACACCGCTGAAGAGCCCTGTGTCGGCCTGCATCAGGAAAGCCCCCTCCGACAACTGAAGCGTTGCCCAGTGCAACGATGTTCCCGGAATCGTCTGTGTTCGGATTTGTGGAGAAATCGTCGTTACAGGCGTCGCATTGACGCGCAACGTTGACAACGCCGATGCTTCGGCAACAAGGTTGATGAAGTAGAAGTACTGTTGATTGTCAAGACCCGACTCTTCAAGCACAGGGAATTGAAACAGCGACTGATTGACAAACTGCTCGACAGGTGGGACAATGACCATTGCTGGATCACCGTACGCTCCGGACGTCGAGCTACTCATAAACTGGGTCAGAAGAAATGGCTCGTCACTGCTCCAATACACTGGCTCTTTGAGCACAGTGTCGCGCCACTGACCGGGAGAGCTGAGGGTAACGGTCGAGGATCCGAACCGTGTGGTCAGACGAATGGTCTGATCGTTGCGCGAGCCAACGATGCGGAATGCATCAGGGCGCTGAATCTGTGCAAATGGCGACGTAGCATATGTTCTACCCCATTTGTTGACGGGGGGCAGCTGCTCGACAAGATGATCTTTGCTGATCGAAGAATCAGTTGGGACACTCGACCGCATGTGGCCGGACAGCACTGCAACCGGCAAACTGGCGTTGATCGACGAGCCGGTGAGATCATCCCCGCCATGTCGCGTTGCGTGCGCTTGCACGAGGTAGCAGTCGCCCTTATTAAGCTTCACATTGAACGACTGATTCGCAGCACGTCCGCCTTTAGTTCGTACGCGTGGTGTGATCACAACGTCCGTGCCGTCTTCTGTTGCCATCACCATGAACTCACCAACACGAGGTGCTCGATCCAATGGATTCGGCGTCCTGCCTGGACGGTACCAATCGGTGGGGCGATTCACCGTGTAGTAGTCGGTACCGCAGTGTTTGATTGGAATAGCGGTATATGAATCGGTCGACAACGCAAGCGTGTTGAGCGTGTACACCACAATCGGCACGTCAGCTTCGATAAAGATTGCTTTCGGCGACACCTGTTCCGATGCATTAACAACCTGTATGGCATTCATGCTGAACACACGGACAGTATTCGCTGGCACCGTGTATGTTACCGGACTCATAAGGGGCGACGAAATCGTAACCGTCGCGTCGAATTGCGAGGAGATAAACACCTGAACGCGTGGATCCTCACCAACTTCGAGGATCTCATTGGCCATAAATCCAACCACAAAGGAGGTGCCCTCGAGCGATGAGCCTCCACGACGAGGCAGGACGCGCTCGACCTGCGCAACCAGATCCGTGGCAACGAAGATCATCACAAGCAGTAAAACGCACCAGCGCTGTAACACCATGTCGAGGTCCACGTGTGGAGGTATGAAGACCTAACACGGGAAAATAGGTTACTTCTTTGATCGAATCGACGGGGCTCGCGGTACAGGCAGCGAAAACGGACGATCCGTGCGCCATCGGAACTGCGGCAGACGGTAGGTTTCAGCCCTCCCAGCCACGACAGGTTCTGGATGATGCTCGCCCTCGACACCCCCGAGCCAGATCACATCCGTGAGCTGCCCCCTATCAAAGAGAACCCGGATAGTGTCGGACGCAACCTTGGCGAGCCCATCACCGCGCTGTTCCTCAGATCGGAAGGTAATGCTCTGTGCATCCCCGAGTGCCTCGAGTTGTCGGATCGTGTCCTGCCTGACACTCAAGGTTACGCGAGCACCGGCAATCTGATCAACGCGTTCGGGTCGAAGCGAGTCTGTCTGTGCTACAAGTATTGCTGCACCACGACCAACAATCGAGCGCAACTCGTCATTCTCAGCGAGCGCAACGATGGTATCTGCGTGGAGCTGCATCGAATCCGACCATACAACGGGCGTTCCGTAGAATTCGGTGCTCCCGCCCGTTCGGTCGGCAACCAACGAATCACATCTCGCTGCCACCTCGCCCCGTGTCATATGTACGCGTGACGTAGCATGATACACCGTGCCACGTTCGGTGCGGCGTGAATCGATGTAATCAGCAGCGAGATAGAGCGTATCAGGCATTGTAGCTGTTGTGTCGCTTGTCGACCATTGCCAGACGTGCGCATCTCGCTCGAGACGCATGATATGACG
Organism: uncultured Melioribacter sp.; assembly: GCA_964465685.1. Lineage (GTDB taxonomy): Bacteria > Bacteroidota > Ignavibacteria > Kapaibacteriales > Kapaibacteriaceae > UBA10438. The sequence goes on along the minus strand of CAYXKK010000009.1, from coordinate 71,137 downwards.
ATTGGGATCGCGGAATGCATATTGACTGCGCGTGACGAGACGCTGGAGTGTATCGATGATGAGCACGTTTCCGCGTGCAAGCGTGGTATCGCTATCACGATCGTACACCAACGTGTCGGCCCAGAGCATTGCTGAATCACGGGCTATCACGCTATCGCGAAAGACAACAACGTGCGTTACGGTCGAATACGTGCCATGTCGCGCTTGAATTGTAGACGCCTTTTCTCGAACAACAACGCCGCGTGGAGCAAGCGCAATGTGTGTCGTGCCGCTATACGTCACGTAGGGGGCCGTGAGTACGAGACCCTGTTGCTGAATCTTGACGTTTGAGAACAGCTCGACGGAATTGGCACTCACATTATGCAATGCTCGGTCGCATTCAACCGTCACGTTTCCCTGCGTGAAGCGCACATGTCCAACGAACTCCCTGATGCCGGATTCAATCGGACCAGAGCCAACGATGGAGTCGGCATGGTCGAGAATGATGGGGAGTGTCGGGCCATCGCGATCCTGGGCGTGCGCGGACACGACAAGGCACGAGATCACCAACAGACAATGGATGATGCGTTGCATGAAGCACAAATCTACGTCGTGGGCTGATCTGCGGGTCGTACCTTTGTAGTGAGTTTTTGTTGAGGACGTGTGCACGACGTAGGACTTCGCCCGAAAGAACGGGCATTTATCGCCGCAGTAGTAAAAAAGGGTGCCGATCCTGAGGTCGTTCGCGAGCACCTTGACGAGCTTGTGCTTCTTCTAGATACCGCAGGTGCGATTGTCGTGGGCCGCCTAACGCAAGAGCGTGAGCGACCAGACATTTCGACTGCTCTCGGCAAGGGTAAGGTGCAAGAGCTCAAGGAGCTGCTCGAACTTCATCCGGCCGATATGGTTGTGTTTGATGACGAGCTCTCCCCTGCTCAGGTGCGCAATCTTGAAAAGGAACTTTCCGTCAAAGTTCTCGACCGTAGTGGAGTGATCCTCGACATCTTCGCGGCACATGCACGCTCGGTCGAAGCTCGAACGCAAGTGGAGCTGGCGCAACTCGAATATCTGCTGCCACGCCTAACGCGCATGTGGACGCACTTGTCGAAGCAATTCGGTGGAATTGGCACAAAGGGTCCAGGCGAAACACAGATCGAAACCGACCGACGCATGTACCGCACGCGAATGCAACGTTTGCGTGAAAAACTGCGCGACATTGATGCGCAGCGCACTGTGCAGCGCAAAGGACGAGAAGGTCTACCTCGTTTCGCTCTCGTCGGCTACACGAATGCTGGCAAATCCTCGCTCATGCGACAACTCACACAAGCGGATGTCTTTATTGAGAACCGGTTGTTTGCGACACTGGATACTACGGTTCGCAGCTTGGAACTACCATCTGGACAGCGAGCGCTGATCTCCGATACCGTAGGCTTCATTCGTAAACTCCCACCGCAGCTGGTTGCGTCATTCCGATCAACACTCTCAGAAACACTCGAAGCCGACGTCCTCCTTCACGTGGTCGACATCTCTCATCCTCACTTTCGTGATCATATCAATGTTGTTGAGGAGACCCTCAAGACGCTCGGTGCGCACGAGACCCCGCAGATCCTCGTGTTCAATAAGATTGACCTCGTCGAGGACCGTTTTCTGATCAATGATGCTGAGGCGGAATATCCGAATTGTGTATTCGTGTCAGCAGAACGTGGTCTAAACATGCTCCGACTCATGCAGCGCATGCAGGAGGCTTACGATGAATCGGCAATTGTCCGCACGCTCGAGATTCCCTACGAAGACATGCGCGTTGTGAGTAAACTGTACGAGGACCTTGAGGTTCTCCATCGTCACGATGGCGACCACGCAATACGTTTGTCTGTCCGTGTTCCCTCCGATAAATTGACACTCTTCACATCGCGCTACGGCCAATTTGCCGTTGCGTCGGATGCTACCCCAACTCATTCCTAACGCATATGGCAGCTCTCTGGATTCTGATCCTCATCGTCGCGACCTACCTAATCACCATTAGTCTGGTCGTCGTTGGACAAGAAGTTCATATCACGGTTGCGATCGCATTGTTTATTGGCGTTGCCTATGGAGCGTACAAGCTCTTTCAGACACGCTTAACACGATTGTAAGAAGTTCACTTTGCTCGCATGCTCCGTCGCCTGACGATATCCAACTTTGCGCTGATCGATTCCATCGATCTTACCATCGACGATGGCATGACAGTCTTGCTTGGCGAGACCGGTGCCGGCAAATCGATCATCATCGATGCACTTGCCGCAGCTCTTGGCGAGCGTCTGCCATCGGATTCACTCCGTAATGGGGCGAAGAAGGCTGTAATTGAGGCTACATTCAACATCCCTTCGACGCACCCCGTGCGTTCGATGATTCAACGGAATGATCTCGATTGGGATGACTTAGCGATCATCCTGCGACGCGAACTCACCGCCTCCGGCACGTCCCGTTGCTTTGTCAACGACACACCGGCACAAGCATCCATCGTCCGCGAAATCGCAACCGAGCTCATTGACTTTCATGGTCAGCACGACACACACGGCTTGTTAGACGCAGCAACGCATCGGACGATTCTTGACATGGTCGCACTCAGCGACGAAGATCGCGCTCAGATGCGTCAGACTTGGTCGGCATACCGCGACGCAGAGAACGAACTCGCACGTACACAAGAACGCGCTCGTACCGCTGACGCCGATCGAGCTCGGCTTGCATTCATCATCGACGAAATCTCATCGGTCAATCCCAGACCAGGCGAGGACGATGATATCGCTGCTGAGCTTCGCAGGGCGGAGTCGCAAGAAGCAGTTGTAGCACACGCGCGCGCCGTACGCGACGCGCTCTACGCCGGTGACTCATCTGCATATGATCACATACAAACGGCACTCACAGCACTGCGCGTTCTGTTGCCGTTCCAACCTGACCTCGACGGTACGATTCAAGATCTCGAGATCGCTCGTGTATCGTGCAAGGAGTCAGCAGCAACAGTTGCACATCTCGCCGACGGAGAGGACTTCTCTCCTGAACGCCTTGAATCATTACGTCAGCGTCAGCTCGTACTGCAGCGACTCGTTCGTAAGTACGGTTCACTTACTAATGCGTGCGACGAACTGCAAAAGGCAGAGCTGAGCGCATCACAGCTCGACAATGTCGATGAGCTTCTCGCATCAGCAGAGGCAGTATGTGCACGCACTCGATCAGAAGCGGAATACTGTGCGCGGCATCTGCATGATCTACGTTCATCGCACACCACGGCACTCGCTTCATCAGTCGAGGAAGTGCTCGTGTCGATGGGTATGCCATCAGCAGTGTTTCAGGCGACGTTATCACCTGCAGTATTGAGCGCTGCGGGGTCTGATACCGTTGAGTTCATGTTCTCGAGTAACGCTGGCGAGCCACCACGAGCACTGGGCAAGGTTGCTTCAGGCGGTGAACTCTCTCGCGTGATGCTCGCACTCAAGCGTGCTCTCGCACAACACGCATCACACGGCACGATGGTGTTCGATGAAATCGACACCGGTATTAGCGGACGTGTTGCTCGTACGGTTGGCGAAGTCATGAAGGCACTCTCTGGCTCACATCAGATCCTCTGCATCACACATCTTGCGCAGATTGCGTCACTTGCCGATCATTTCATCCAGGTGACAAAGTCGGAGGAGCACGATCAGACCTCTGTGCGTGCGCAGGTGCTCGACGCAGAGAAGGCACTTATTGAAGTTGCCAAACTGCTCAGCGGCGAACACATTACCGACACGTCGCTCTCGGGCGCACGTGAATTGATGATGACCCGACCGAAGGTAAAACCTGCTCGTGGTAAACGGTAAGCGAGGCACCACCATGGAACATCTTCTCGACCCATCACATCAGCCATACAATCGTCGTACTCTTTCGATCGAGGAGCTTGAGGAGCGTCTGCTAACACACGGCGACTCAATCTCAATGTCGAAGGTTCTTGATGCGTATGAGATGGCGCGAAGTGTCCATGCCCAGCAGATCCGCAACGACGGAACTCCATACTTCGATCACAGTGCACGCACCGTTCGCATTCTTACGGATGAACTTGGTGCGTTCGATACGGACCTCATCATCGCAGCATTCCTGCATGACGTACTTGAGGATTCAAAGACCATCACCAAGGGCATTATCGACTACAACTTCGGGTCGTACGTGGCCTATGTTGTCGAAATGCTTACAAAGGATCTTGCACAAGCTCGTCTTGATCCTGATGCCGTCGATCTCGCACACGTCTCGAAACTTGCAACGGCAAGCGCCGACTGTCTCATCATAAAGCTGGCTGCGCGATTAGACAACATTCGTTGCCTCTCGTTCAATCTCAAGAAGAACCCAATCGTATACATCAGCAACACGCTAGATCGATATCTGCCCCTTGCCGAAGCATCCGGGAATCAGCGACTTTACACGCTCGCGTCCGCTATTCGGACGGAATCAAATACGTTTCTCGGATAATGGCATGACACACAGTCTACTGCTCGAGGCAGCACTACATGCGGCGACGGAAGCTGGCGCTATTCTTGAACGTGGCTTCGGCACATCGTTCGATATTGCATCGAAAGAAGGTCGACATAACCTCGTCACGGAGTTCGACCTTGCAAGTGAGAACTGCATCATCAATGTCTTGCAATCATACACGCCCACGGCCACGATTCTGACCGAGGAAAGTGGCGAACATGCAGGCTCTGGTGAGGTCACATGGGTTATCGATCCGCTTGATGGCACGGTTAACTTCGCACACAACATCCCGATCTTTTGTGTCTCGATCGCTGCAGTGATTGACGGTACGGTGGTGGCCGGCGTCATTCATCATCCACTCCAGAACGAGACATTTTCAGCCATAGCTGGCGGTGGCGCGTTTCTCAACGGTGAACCGATCCATGTATCGCGCACGTCACAGCTGAGGGATGCAATTCTCGTGACAGGCTTTCCGTACAACGTGCACGAGAACCCAGGCAAGTGCATCAGCACGTTTGGCGACATCTTGTCTCTTGGAATTCCGATACGGCGTCTTGGCAGTGCTGCGCTTGACTTAGCGTATGTGGCGGCTGGACGGTTCGACGGATACTGGGAAGTCGAACTGCAACCGTGGGACATGGCGGCCGGCGCATTGTGTGTTCTCGAGGCCGGTGGTATGCTTTCACACTACGGTCACCGCCCGTTCACGCTCGGACGCGACAGTATTCTTGCATCGAATGGTCGAATCCATGAGCAACTCGCAACGATCGTCGGACAATCACATGCGTGAGATTGTGCACATGAGTGGCGCAGGCAACACGTTCCTCGTCGCCGACGGACGTGACGACATCGCTGAGCTTCCTCCCGGCGCAGTTCGCTCGCTCATCGAGCAGCATCCCCGTGAGGATGGCGCTGCGATCGAGGGTGTGCTCATTCTTCGAGACATTGGCAGCGACCTGATCACTGGAGACTTCTACAATCCTGACGGAACGCATGGAATGATGTGTGGCAATGGAGCTCGATGCATCGTGCGCTTTGCTTGTGATCATGGCGCTTCCGTTGCTACCGAATTGCGTCTTGTGCTGAATGGGGCTTCGTATGGCGCTCTGCAGCATGAGGATTCGACCGTATCAATTGTGTTTCCGCCGCCAATTGAGGAGCACCTCTATCCTATTGGCTCGCTTGCACATGTCGACATTCCTGTCGCATATGTAAACGTCAACAGTGATCATGTTGTGATCGATGGCCCATGTGATGCACGGCGACCGATCGTGAACATTCTTCGTCATCATCCAGCGTTTCAGAGAGGCGTCAATGTCAACATGGTTGATGTAGTATCTCCCTCTCACCTTCGTATCGCGACGTTCGAACGAGGCGTCGAGGCCGTTACGGGAGCATGCGGAACAGGTGCGTTGAGCTCATGCATTGCACTCTGGCGCGCAGGTCGCTGCACAGATACGGTCACTATAGTACCACCATCACAGCGACCACTCACCGTGACGCTGCATCATACTCATTCGACACTAACGGCCTGCACATTACGCGGGGATGCACAGTATGACAACACGTGAACGCGTTCAGCAGATCTTTCCCCGGCTGGTAGACATTCGACGTCATTTGCACCGCAATCCAGAGCTTTCGTTTCATGAAGTTGAGACGTCGGCGTTTATTGCGGAACGATTGACATCGCTAGGCATTGAGCACCAACGCATGGCATCCACCGGAATCGTCGCGCACATTGGATCGGGCGATCGCTGCGTTGCATTGCGTGCCGACATCGACGCGCTACCAATAACCGAAGAGACGGGTTTGCCGTATGCATCACAACGTCCGGGTGTAATGCACGCATGCGGACACGACACGCATACCACGATGTTGTTGGGAGCGGCGCAACTCTTGAAGGAACGTGAACAGGATCTTAACGGCGTTGTCAAGCTCATCTTCCAGCCCGGTGAAGAGCTATCACCAGGTGGCGCATCCCTCATGATCGCCGATGGCGTGCTGGAGAATCCTCGACCAGAAATCATGTTCGGCCAGCATATCTACCCAGATGCGCCTTCCGGTACACTGCAGTTTGTTGCAGGACCCGCTCTGGCGTCAGCTGACGAACTGTATTGGACCATCCGTGGGTTCGGTGCGCATGCTGCTCAGCCACATAAGGGGAAGGATCCCCTCCTCGCTGCAACAGGCTTGGTTCATCACCTTCGCTCACTGATTACAGCACGACGCAATCCGCTTCATCCGGGCGTGCTGACAATTACAAGCATTCATGGTGGGTCTGCGACGAACATCATTCCTGATGTTGTCGAACTTAAAGGGACGCTTCGCGCGTTCAATAACGAGTGGCGTGAGTTTGCGTGGACGTGGCTCGTAGAGCAGACCCGTGCGTATTGCGCTCTCTACGATTGCGAAGGCGAACTCAACATCGTCAAAGGCTACCCACCACTGATCAACAGCGACCATGCAGTTGCCTTCGCCCGCAACGTTGCAGCGTCGGCATTTGGCAACGATGCCGTTAGTGACTTCGAGCCCAAAATGTGGGCCGAAGACTTTGCGTTTTACTCGCAGCAGATGCCGGTGTGCTTTTGGATGCTGGGCGGACGCCCTCATACGCAGGATGCGATGCCTGGCTTGCACAATGCCCGATTCGCTCCGGACGAAGACGCAATGATCGCTGGTACAGCGCTCTTGGTGGAGTCTGCCACAACGTATCTAGCAACTCCACGCAGCTAGATCATTACAGCACGTAGCAGAGATAGATCTGCGTTACGCTGTTCGTGATATCGTTGTCGAGTGACGTCGAGATCGACGTCAGACCACGCATGTACCGCACACCAATGTGCAAGTCGAACGGCTTCCAGACAGCTCCAATAACTGCAAAGCCTTCGCCATCCGTGGTTGTGGCGTTGTTCGTCGAGATGAAATGCGTGTATTGCGGCCCCAATTCGAGCATCAGCTTAAGGGGCAATCCAATGCGCAGAAGTACCGGAACGTTGATCGATGACGTAGCAACATCGAACTCTCGCGCAGAGCTATGCAGATGATACGTGCGGCGGTCGAACGTGAGTTCACCCACTAGGGCTACTACGTCGAACAGCCCTACTTGCAGCGAGCCCCCTACCTGATATCCGAAGCCAGCAGTACCATGAACGCCATTCGGCAATCCACCTGGTGCTGTGGTGTTTGTCCCGGCCTTGATTCCGAGTTCGATCAGACGTTGTGCTGGGGCAACACTGACAAGAACGCAGGTTGCGACGAGAAAGCTAACGATGCTGCGCATGAAACCTCAATGAGTAGGAATCATGCAAGATGGTCAAACGCACCCGCAGAATGCAATGTAAAATGCGTGATCTCTGGTCGGATACCAATTCGAAGCGGTGGGCCGACAGTGCCGATACCACGATTCACATAGAGTTGCTGCTCACCTGTGCGATACAATCCGGCCCATTGTTTGTAGATGTACTGTGCCGGACTCCATTCTACACCCATAAGTTGCACGCCGAACTGTCCTCCGTGTGTGTGACCAGAGAGCATCAAGTCGATCGGCTTCTTTCCAACCACCTGAGAATCCCACAACGTCGGATCATGAGCAAGCAAGATTGTCGCCTCGTCTTCGACCACGCCATTGAGTGCGGTATCGAGTCGTGCGAAGTTCTGCTTGAAACCCGTGTTGTCTGTACCAGCAATGATGAGCGACTGGTTACCGAGTGTGATCCGTCGATGTTCGTTAATCATCAAATCAACGTCGAGTCCGCGAATAGTTGCAATCAACCGATCATGATCCTGCGGTGAATGGTAATGATCGTGATTACCGAGAACTGCACGAACACCAAACTCTGCTCGCAATCGCTGCACTTCGCGAGCGATCACAGCCATTTCCTGAGGGAGCATATTCACCCAGTCGCCCGTCACAACCACCATGTCTGGCTTTAGCGTGTCGATGATTCTCCGCACTTCCTCGAATGGCTTGTGATCCGTAAAGGACCCTGCATGCACATCTGAGATCTGCACTATGCGAAAGCCATCGAATGCCTTGGGAAGACGTGGCAGGTAGACTGGTACATTTGTGACTTCGAAGTCGTAGATCGTGTTCCATAGCCCCTGCCCAACCATCACGTACGGCACCACTGCCATCGACCACGTGGTTGTGCCCAAGAATGCGCGACGCGATGCTGAGATATCTACGGATGGTGGTTGTTGGACTGTTGCTGATCGCCGCGTCCACAACCGTCGAAGACCAGCGATGATGTCACGCACAAGCACAAACGGCAGAATACCAATCTTCGGCAAGTACCATAGCGACACCACCCCGAAGAGCGTCACGTCGAACCCGTCCATACGGAAGAAGTGCCGTCGATATACGACATACCAGTAAATCACGCCAATCGTTGCTGCGATGATCCATGGAATGCGATACCACCACGGCGATAGTACACGACGTCGAGCATGGCGCATCCACGCATGCAGAACGTAGATGTCCACGAGTATCGTCACTAATCCAAAGACGACACTAAACAGAATAATACTTGGCTGCTGACTCATGCAGGGGGCGTGTGAGCTCGTTCAATGAAGAGTGCGTCGGCATCGGCAATCACAACATCAGGATTGCTCCACGCGCGAACCTCTGCATTGACGAATTTCTTCCGTCCTTGTTGCTCGCGTATCCATGCGCGAATGTGATACTCTTCGCCTAGAATCATCGGACGTCGGAAGTTGACACCGAGATGTGCCGTCGGCGCTTTGATTCCATGCACGCTCAGCGCCTTCCCCATGGTTTCATCCAGAAGGAGCGAGATCATACCACCATGTGTTGTTTCGAGTGCCCCCTGAAATCGAATATCAGGTTTGAGCCATGTTGATACAGAACCATCAGCATGATTAACGACGAAGGACAATCGCAACGAGAACGGATTTGCTTGTCCACACCCAACACATGCATTGTCGCGACGTGGACGTAGGACCGAGATCGACGGATCAAGATCGCGCGGCATCACGGGGATCATCTCCCGTCCATCATCACCAAGGTAGGCGTAGTACGGACCCCATGGTTCAATGTTCTTTGCGATATCTGTGGCCGCTTGCGGCACAATACGTCCGATCTCACCGATGGATGCCCAGTGATACAGCACTCCCTCGTCCGAGTACGACAAGCGGTCTGGTGTAAACGGTGTTGAGAGCGATGCTCCATAGAACAACCGTGAGCCATCAAACCCAGTATAGACGATCGGCGTGTCGGCGGGACGAACGTAGTTCATCTCATCACCGCAGCGACAGACATACGGATACTCAGGATACTCGGGGTTTGCCGTTGGTGCAAGGCGACGAAACATAAAATCACAGAACCAAGGATCGTCGTGCACTGCTCCATCGAGCGTTAACACACCACGATCACTCAGGTCGTAATAAAAGTCGCGTACCATGGGCTTCACTTACATCGTCTCTGGTGTGCCAACTCCCAGCAACAGCAATCCATTCCGCATCGCACGACGAGTGACATCAGCGAGAACCAACCGCGCAGCTTCCAACTGTGGTTCGGATCCAAGGATGCGACAGTCGTGATAGAAGTTGTGGTATGCCGCAGCAACATCGCGCAGATACTCTGCTACGGTGTGCGGCTCGAGGTTTTCGCATGCACGCTCAATGGCCGACTGCATGCGCGAGAGCAGACCGATGAGTTCGATCTCACGTGGGTGCGTTAGCACCGACAGATCTGACGCATGATTCACTGAGACGTTGCGTTCTGCTGCCTTGCGAAGAATCGAGCAAATGCGTGCATGCGCATACTGCAGGTAGAACACAGGGTTCTTGTCGCCTTCTTCTTTTGCAAGACTGAGGTCGAACTCGAGGTGTGTTCCAACGGCACGCATCACGAAGAAGAATCGCACAACATCAGCACCCACTTCGTCAATGAGTTCATCGAGTGTGAATGACTTCCCGCTGCGCTTCGAGAACTTCACAACTTCGCCGTTCTCGACGAAGGTGACCATCTGGTGAATAACGGTCTTGACGTTGTTCGTGTCGAAGCCAAGTGCACGTACTCCCGCGAGCACATCAGGAATTGTCGCGATGTGATCAGCGCCGAAAATGTCGACCACCACGTCAAATCCGCGCTGCAACTTGTCGCGGTGATATGCAATGTCGGGGAGACGATATGTGGGCTCACCTGTGGACTTCACAATCACTTTGTCTTGCTGTTGACCAAGTTGAGTCAGCGCGAACCACGTTGCGCCCTCTTGCTCATAGACGAGACCACGTTCGCGTAGGTCGGCGATGGTTGCCGTTACCTTGCCATCATGATACAGCGAATCTTCGTTGAAATACTCATCGTGGTGAATGTTGAGTGCTGCAAGCGTACGCTTGATTGATGCAAAACACCACAGCTCCCCTTGCTTCTTGCAGAAGGCACGAGCTTCATCATCAGCAACACCATCAACACGATCGCGGTGATGTGCAACGATATCATCGGCAACTTCGTGAATGTACTCGCCATGGTAACCATCCTCGGGGAACGGATACTCAGCATTACCGAGACGGTGCTGCACACGAGCGAAGATGCTCTCTGCCAGCTTCGACATCTGATTGCCGGCATTGTTGAAGTAGTATTCGCGGGTGACTGAATATCCATTCCACGCGAACAAGTTTGCAATCGTATCGCCTACAGCGCAGTTCCGTCCGTGTCCGGCATGAAGCGGACCTGTCGGATTTGCACTTACATATTCAACATTGACTGTCTTGCCTGTACCGATGGTGGATCTGCCGATTGCGTCGCCCATCACATCCATATCGCGCAGCATCGCATGGTACACGGCATCATCGAACGTAACATTGATAAAGCCAGGACCTGCAATCTCAATGGCCGCAACCATCGGCACAGCACCCAGTGCGTCGACGAGTTCTTGAGCGAATGCTCGTGGCTGTTTACCCAGCGACTTTGCGTACATCATCGCAACATTTGTTGACAGATGTCCGTGACCGTCTTGTCGAGGCACGCCAAACACAACATCACCGCTGAGTTCAACACCAAGGTTCGTCAGCGCAGTATGGATATACGGCGCGATGTAGGTCTGCATCATCATACGTCAGCCGTCCGTTTTGTCGAAATCGTCGTTGCCTTCGCCGTTCCTTTTTCAGTGAGCGTGTAGGCCTTTGCATCGCCCCAAAGGCGTTCAAGCTTATAAAACTCACGCGTTGACGTTAACATTAGGTGCACGACGATGTCGAAATAGTCTAGGATCACCCATGTGGATGTGCCGCGACCTTCGGAGCGCGGCGAGCCCATTCCGAGTGAGCGCATTGTGTCCTCGATGCTATCGGCAGCAGCACGAAGCTGTGCATCGGAGTCGACAGATGCGATCACGAAAAACTCAGCTGGTGACATTTCAATGTCACCCAAATCGAGCACTAGAATATCGTGTGCCAGCTTTTCCTGTGCCATGCGTGCGCACAGGACTGCACGCCCCTTAACGGTGCGCGGTTTAGAAGTTGCCAAGTAAACGTCCTTTGTTCATCAATCTGCAAAAGGTTCAAGGTTATCAAGATCAGCGCCGAGGATAATCGACGACTGAAGAAATCGCATTGAGTCAAGGTCAGTAGAGATCAACGAGTCAGTAATCCCTAGGCTTTGTGCCAGCTTTCTCGCCGAGGTCCGATCACCAACGCGATCGATTACTGACGAACGTCGAGGGCGTGCCGTGTCGTTCCCAATTTCCACGACGTCAAATCCGCGGTGTCGCAAAAACTCCATCACCAATCGTCCAGCCCCAGGGCGTCCAGACGCATTGATCACCTCCACCTGAATGACACTTCGCGGATCTTCCTCGTTGGTCAGGGGGCTCACCGGCGGATTCACAAAGCGCCAGACCAGCGAGGTGACTGCCACGATCACAACGACACCAAGTGTGATCATCACAATCCAAGGCCACAGGGGTTTGCGATCGGCGGTCATTCATCCCCCTCCTCGTCTGGCATATACTCTTCGAAATGCCGTCCATGTCGTTGAAGGAGCACCACCAGCCGTTTCCGTGCCCGAAACAGGTTCGCCTTCACTGTTCCAAGTGGTTGTCCCAACCGGTCAGCAATCTCCTGATACTCCAATTCCTCGTCGTGCCGCATCCGGATCACTTGCTGATACTTCTCCGGCATTGCAGCAAGTGCCTGCCGAATCATGACTATACGCTCTTGCGACAAGACCACAGCCTCGGGGGTCGGACCCGCGTCCTGAGGCTCCCATGAATAGTCGGATCCATCCTTGCCCGTGCGTGGCTGGTCCAGCGATACCATGGCAAATCGGCGTCGACGGAGATAGTCTATACAGCGGTTTGACGCGATCTTGTACAGCCATCGTGAAAACGGGTACTCGAACTGGAAGCTCGGTAGGGCTTGATACGCCTTCACAAAGGTGTCCTGCACAAGATCATCGGCATCATCCTGTTGTGAGACCATCTTTCTGACCAAGAACGCTACAATACGGCGGTACTTTCGCTCCAGCCGAGCGAACGCATCGGTGTTCCCCGCAAGGACTTCCCGAATTACAGCCTCGTCCTCAGCCGAGGATTCTGCTGCCTGCTGCGGGGTGTCGGTCATAGATCGTGTATCCTACCGAGTGCCTGGCTCTCTCGTATAACTCCAGCTGCGGAAAGGGCGGGATTCGAACCCGCGGTACCGTTACCGGTACACACGCTTTCCAGGCGTGCCAATTCAACCACTCTTGCACCTTTCCGAGCCCGCAATATACGGCGGATCGGTGTAACTCTATAGGAACGTGCGAGTTATTCGTATGACACGGGTGAAAGTCGTACCTTTGTGGGCCATATTCCGTGGCGGGGGTGGGCTATACCCAACCCTGAATCCTGTTCGATTACGATCATGTTACGACGACGATTCATACAATCACTCGCAGCGCTTCCGGCGGCACAGCATCTGTTGCGTGCCGAAGGCTCGACTGATACCGATACCGGTACAGTAGAGCAGCGCAGTCGAGTTCTTCCGAAGGGGCTTGGCCCAGGTTCTACCATTGGCATCGTAGCACCTGCAAGTGCTGCGTTTAGCTCGGAGATTCGGGACTTCACAGCGCTGTGCGCCTCGTGGGGTATTGCGACAAAGCTCGGCAGAAACATATCGCGTCGAAGTGGCTATCTCTCAGCATCTGACGAGCACCGCGCTGCAGAGTTCATGGAAGCAATCGAGGATCCTACGATTGATGCCGTTGTATGCGCTCGTGGTGGTTATGGCGTGATGCGCATCCTGCCCCTACTGGACTTCTCTGCTATTCGTCATGCAGGTAAGGCCATTATGGGCTTCAGCGACATCACAGCCCTCTTGGTAGCCGTCAATCAGATGACGGGACTTGTCACATTCCATGGTCCTGTTGCGTCTAGCACATTCGACCCCTTCACTGTCCGATCGCTCGAATCTGTCGTGTTGCGCACTCAGCCATCAGAGATATTCCATGATCAACGTCTGACTACCATCCAGCCAGGTGTTGCGCAAGGTCGGCTTACTGGTGGCAATCTCGCAATGATTGTCAGTACGCTCGGCACACGATACGAGATTGACACACGTGATGCGATCTTGTTTCTCGAGGAAATCAACGAGGAACCCTATCGCATCGACCGTATGCTGACTCAGCTTTGGCTGGCGGGTAAGCTACAGACATGCAAGGCGATTGCCTTCGGCAACTTCCGCAATTGCGAGGCGAAGGGAATTTCTATTTCCGGACCGTCGTTCACATTGTCACAAGTGTTTCATGAGCGTATTGCTCCTCTCGGCATACCCGCAGTGTACGGACTGCCGTTTGGTCATGTAAAGAGCAAGCTCACGCTCCCCCTCGGCATCCGTGCAGAGCTGGATGCGACAAAGAAACACCTCGCTCTTCTCGAGCCTGCGATTTCAGAGAAGGGTACCCAACGATGAAAAACTTTTTCTCCTTATCTCACGGAACTACCATGCACTCTAGAAGCATGCGTTTCATTCTTGTCCTCGTGACTGCACTTTCGGCAATTGTTGTGCAGGCGCAAACAATCAACATTTACGGGATTAATGCCTCGGCATTTCCGAAGATTGTTGCCGACTATGTAGCACTTGACGCTGCGGGCAATCCTATCACTGATCTGACGGAGAGGGATTTTTCTGTTGTCGAGACTCCTCAAGGTCTCGCAGCCCAGGATCTCACAGCTACGGTCAAGCATGCGTGTGTCGAGCTGAATAAGGATCCGGAAGCAAGCATCGTCTTCATCCTCGACCGCTCGAACTCGATGCGCGATGTGGTACCGGGTGTGAATCGCGAGCGCTGGCTCATTGTGAAAGATGCTGTTCGAGCATTCGTCAATCAGCTCAGATTCGTTGGCCAAACCCGTGTTTCCCTCGTATCATTTGCAGGGACATACGAGGTTATCAACGAGTGGGTTGACAACAAGCAACCCATTCTCGACTCGCTCAAGGATCTCAAGATCCAAACAGTAACGAACTATACGCTGCCATTCGAATCGGCCGGCAACAACATATACGAGCTGTTCAAGCGCCGCCCTGCGAGTATCCCGAAGTTTGTATTCTTCCTCACTGACGGTACGCCAAACCCTGGTATTCCGAACGAAGTCAAGTTCGTTAACGACAACACGCAGCTCCTACAAGCGCAAGGCATTCGATTCTTCGCAATCACGATCAAGGAGGAATCCACACACTGGACGTTGGACGCTCTCGCACGTGCCACGGGTGGCAAGTCGATCCTGACAAATGAAGCGCGACTCGTCGATATCCTATCGCTTCTAGCTCTTGAAACACAGGTAACAAAGACGTGCCAGATCACATGGACATCTCCGTATGCGTGTGCCGAGCAAGCTCTGAGCCGTGTAGCTCGCATCACCCTCAAGCGTGGCTCGAATCCAACTGTTTCAATTCCATACCAGGCGCCTGCAAATGCACTTGCTAAGGTGGAAGTGAGCGATCCTATTCTGTTCTGCGGTGATCCAGCGCCGAATGCGAAGTCATTTGCCAACGTTACGCTTACTGCCCTCAATGCGCCCTTTAATGTGGCCGTAGCTCCAACGGTTTCCCCTGCCACGTACTTCAAGGTTGTAGACTGGAATTTCCCACTCAACCAAGCAACATTCACCCCATTTACGCTCGCACCGAACGCTAAGCGCGTAATCCGCGTCGAGTTTACACAGGGCAACATGCAATCATTCCGTCAAGCTCAGCTTGCGTTCACGGGCACACCTTGTCCGCCAGTTGTTACGCTTGTAGGGGGTACGGGGGTTATTCTTCTGCAATCTCCAATCGGCGGTGAGTTGTTCTCGACATGCGATACCGTGTCGATCAAATGGGCTGGTGTACTTCCAACGCAACAGGTCTCGATTGACTATTCGACTAACGGCGGCACAAACTGGACCAACATCACCAACACTGCGACTGGCTTGGTGTACAAATGGCTTCCGCCTGCGGCCGGTGTCAATTATCGCGTGCGCGTGGGCGTGTCACCGGTACCGCAGTATGTGTGGGTCAAGCAACTCGGTGGAGCAGGAGCAGAGACGGCGACATCCGTTGCGGTGACGCCGAACGGACTCAAGGTGTTTGCCACTGGTTACTTTGACGGCCCGACAAGAATTGGCACGGCCACGGTCAACAACCAGCCCGGCAACATCGACGGCTACTTTACTGAGTTCGATTCGGACGGAAACATCACCAACACCATGTTGCTCACGGGCAGCGCATCAAATGATGAACGTGTGATTGGTGCAGTGACCGACAAAGACGGCAACGTGTATGTCGCGGGGTACTTCTCAAGCCAGGCCGCGAGCTTCGGCGGCTTCCCATTGTCCCCTGGACCCGCTGATACACGCAACATGTTTGTCTACAAGTTTGCTCCCGACGGATCTCTGCAGTGGTCAAACATCAGCAAGGGTTCGACCACATCAAGCTCAGAGTCAGACTGCTCCGATATCGGCATTCGGTACGACGCTTCCGGAAACCCTGAAATCATCGTTGTGGGACGTTTCCGCAAGTACATCGAGGTTGGTATTAGCCGCGGTGGTACAATTGAGCGGAACGGACCGTACACTGGTGCAGCTGCACAAACATGGCGCAACTACTACGTCATCTACGATGCAGGTGGATATCCACGACTGACAGCAAACGCTGCTGCACCAACTGCCGCTGGAATCGTCTACAAGTCGAAGACAGTGAAGGATGCGCTCAATTTCACGTACACGACAGATTCGTACACTGGACCGAAGTCGTTTACTCCCCCTCCTGTGACATTGCCGAACAATGGTCAAACAGATGTGTTTGTGACGAAAAATGGCGCTTCTCCTGCATCCAGCGATGTGTCGAAGTCTAATTTTTCCGTCCTCGCTCCACAGCTCACAGTAACGCAGGGCAAGGTCACCTTTAAGCCTACGCCACAGGGTCAGTCAGATCCTGTGTCGCTTACATCGATCGTTCAAAATCGTGGCTCATTCCCAGTAACCATCCAACGCATCAACATTGCTGGTGCTAATTCGGCCGACTTCCGGGTGATTTCACCAACGACGTTCCCAATCCGACTCGATACCGGTCGCACGCTCTCGCTCGAGCTGGCCTTTGAACCAAAGGGAACTGGGCTGCGCACGGCTGTTCTTGAAGTCATTGGTAACTGCAATGCAAACACACAAATCGTCCTCGAGGGCAATGGCCTTGCACCGTGCATATGGGAAAGTCAGTCAACGGTTGCTCTCGGCAAGGTTCCCCTAGCGCAGCCCGCGTCAAGGACGATCACCTGTGTTCTGAAGAACACGGGCCCAATTGCACTCAACGGCAGGCTCACAGTCACCAAGGCCGATCCAGACATTGTGGTGAAACGGCAAGGCGCGTTCTCTCTCGCAGCTAACGGTGGTTGCTTCGATTTGGAAGTCGACATTCTCGCTGCGACTCCGGGTATCAAGACCTCAACTGTAGATTTTGGTCTACCTGCCGACTGCGGTGTAGCGACGTCGACAATTACCGTCGAGATTGTTGAGCCACGCGTTGCAATCGACAGTATTGACTTCGGTCGCGTTCGCCTCTTGACTCCTGTCAATGGCACCATCACCATCACCAACCTGAATACTGACCCTGCCTCGATCACTGGATACAGCATTAGCGATCCTACGAACGCAAACTTCAGCGGCATCACCTTGCCAGCTCCACAAGTCCTTGCCCCTGGTGCTTCGATCACGATCCCTGCAACGTACACGCCGCAAACGCGTGGCGCACATAGCATTACGATTACCGCGACAGTGCAGGGTCAAAACACCCCTCTCGTCGGACTCGTGAAGGGCGTAGGTTTCCAACCTATACTGGAAGCAACAGGATATACGTTTAAAGCGTGGCCAATCAGCACAACCTCGCCTGAGCAAGGCACGGTCACTCTCCGCAACACGGACGCTGATGCTGCTCTTACAATCAACGACGTTGCGTTCCAGAACGCTACGACGGTATTCGCATGGACTGGAACAACTCCGACGTTCCCGCAGACAATTGCTCCAGGCGGCACGCTTGAATTGAATGTTTCGTTCACACCAGCGGTCGTCGGCAACAACACCATCAACGTTTGTATCGATCACGACGGCAAGCCGGGTCCGGGCCCTGTACCGCCATACGCCTCGACATGTGTTGAGGTAAAGGGCATTGGCCTCGATCAGTCGGGCATCCCACCGATCACATTCGACAACACACTCACATGTGCTACTCGCATTGACAGTTTCGAGATTGTGAATCCGAGCCAATTCCCTCTCAATGTTCAAGCTCCAGTTGGCACAGGTGATGTCGCAGCATTTGCATTGAGCGAAACCGCAGCATTCACTGTTGCTCCTGGTCAATCAAGGGTCATCACAGTTACATTCCAACCAGCAGCGGTTCAGAGCTACACTGCGACCTTCAGCTTTGCCAATGATCAAAACCTAAAGCTCAATGTCACAGCGTCGGGCACTGGTGTATCGACCCCAGTCAACTTCCGCTACGGCGCGATCGCGCTGGCACAAGCTGGACAGGTGACGGCAACGCCGATCACTGTAGCGTTCAACGCTGGCGAGTTTGCAGGAGCGGCACCAACGCAGTTTGACATCACCATTGCACATGACGCAGAGGCCATGTCGTTTGCTGGGTTCGCACAACCGGAGATGGCAGGCTGGACGTTCACACCAACACCAGGCGTTGGTTCCGTTGCGATCCGCGCACAGTCTGCAACAGGCGTCCTCACGCAGGGTCCGTTTGTTACCCCAACGTTCAACACCTATCTCAACGCGGACTCAACGCTTCCGATGTCGATGACTGTGACGACTCCTCTCTCGTGTCTTGTGACCTCTGGTGATGCAACACGCGTGACAATGAAGTTTGTCTGCTTCACAACGGGTCGTCTTGTTCGATTTGGCACTCAGCAGTTCGGCTTGATGAATCCACGAAATAACCCTGTTCGTGATGAACTCGTTGTATCGTACACGACTGGGATCACGGTAGCGACGACGTTCCAAATTGTCGATGCCATGGGCAATGTTGTTCTCGAAGCTACAGGCGCTGTTGCACCATCTGGCTCGTACATCTTCGAAGCCAACACGTCGAGCCTCGCTTCCGGTGTCTATTTCCTTCGCATGCAGAGCGGTCCGTATACGGCAAGCACGCAATTCGTGGTTGTGAAGTAACATCCCGCTCCTCCCCGTCAACATCACAACGGCGTGGCACCTTACGTGTGCCACGCCGTTTGTCGTTCAGGGGTACATGGTCGCAGAGAAGCCCGTATCTTTGCGCATTCACATTCGATTGACACCGACATGATCGACCGCATCACGCAGGCCCTCGGGGACAACGCCGCATACTACCTCAATCACACGTCGACGGCAATCCCGGCATCTATGATTCACGTGCCGTCTCCGACCTCGGTCGACACACTCTTCGGTGGATCCGATCGGAGCAACCGTGTGTTGCGCAGTCTGGAGTGGATCAACAACACTGGACGTTTGGCTGGAACCGGATACATTTCGATTCTTCCTGTGGACCAAGGAATAGAACATAGTGCAGGGGCATCGTTTGCGAAGAATCCTGCGTACTTCGACCCAGCGAACATTGTTGAGCTAGCTATTGAGGGTGGGTGCAATGCTGTTGCATCGACATTCGGCGTGCTGAGCAACGTCGCACGACGATACGCGCACAAGATTCCGTTTGTGGTCAAGATCAATCATAACGAGCTTCTCACCTATCCGAACAAGTTCGATCAGATCATGTTTGGCACCGTCGAGCAAGCAGCAGACATGGGAGCTGCTGCGGTTGGTGCAACTATCTACTTCGGCTCGCAAGAAAGCTCACGTCAGATTGTCGAGATCGCTCAGGCATTTGCACGAGCACACGAGCTCGGCATGGCTACGATCCTGTGGTGTTACATCCGCAACAATGCATTCAAATCCGACAAGGATTACCACGTCGCTGCAGACCTCACCGGACAGGCGAATCACCTCGGCGTTACGCTCGGTGCGGATATCATCAAGCAAAAGTTGCCAGAGAACAACGGTGGTTTTAAAGCACTCAACATGGGCGGCTCGAGCTACGGAAAGCTCGACGAGCGCATGTACACAGAGCTGGCGTCGGACCACCCGATCGATCTATGCCGCTACCAAGTTGCGAACTGCTACATGGGTCGCATCGGACTGATCAACAGCGGTGGTCCATCTGGATCAAACGATATGGCAGAGGCCATCATGACAGCCGTGATTAACAAGCGTGCCGGCGGCATGGGGCTTATCAGCGGTCGAAAGGCATTCCAACGTCCGATGAAGGAAGGCGTTGAACTCTTGAACGCAATCCAAGACGTATATCTCTGTAAGGACGTCACCATCGCCTAATGCCTGACGCCTCACAACGCGGCGGCGCACTTCGAGAGCTACGCCGTCTGATCCCCTACGTCCGCACACACAAGAGACTCGTTGTGCTCGGACTGCTCTTCATTACGATCTCCAACATCTGTTCGACGACGATCCCATTTGTTGTAGGATCGACGATCGATACGCTCGGCTCGTCGACGTTTACATCCACAGATGTTGCGTGGCTTATCGCAAAGATTCTCGCCCTTACAATTGGGAGCGGGTTCTTCATGTTCGCAACACGTCGCACGATTATCGTAATGTCGAGATACGTTGAAGAAGCTTTGCGTAACGACGTCGTCAAAGCCATCAAAGACCAGTCGCAGCGCTTTTTCCACGAGCGATCCACTGGTTCGATTCTCGCACACTTCTCAAACGACATCTCGTCTGTGCGTGAGTTTATCGGTCCAGCAATCATGTACACGGCAAACACCATCACCACGTTTGCGTTTGCACTCTCGTGGATGACGTCGCTCGACGTGTTGCTCACTGCAGCAATCCTGATACCTGTTCCCCTTGTCGCAACCCTTACCTATCGGCTCGGCAAGCGCATTCATACGACGTACAAGGTGGTGCAGCAGGAATACGAGCACATCACAACACACGCGCAAGAGACAGCATCGGGCATCCGTGTCATACGCGCATATGTTCGTGGCGCATTCGAGGCACGTCGATTCGATGTACTAAGTAAGTCGTACTACGAACGCAACATGCAGCTCGCACGTGTGCAGTCGCTGATGATGCCTGGCATGACCGTGCTATTCAACATCAGCTACATCATCGTGCTCACGGTTGGCGGGTATCAAGTGATGCAGAAGACACTCACGGTGGGCGAGCTCACACAGTTTTTCATCTACCTCAATCAACTACTGTGGCCAATCGCTGCAATCGGTTGGGTAACGGGGATGATTCAACGTGGTGCAGCATCGATGGGACGTCTGGGTGCGCTATGTGAAGCCCCTTCGGATGTCATATCACCTGCTACACCAACACCCGTGTCGATTCGTGGCACGATTGAGTTCGACCATGTATCACTTGCATACGATGGTTCTACGAAGGTGCTTGATGATGTGACGGTGACAATCCCAGCAGGAACGAGTCTTGGCATCGTTGGCGCAGTCGGCAGCGGGAAATCAACGATGGTTGGACTTATCCCGCGACTCTACGACGTGACCTCAGGGGGCGTACGGATCGATGGAGTAGATGTTCGTAGCATAGACCTGCACACACTTCGTTCGGCAATTGCCGTGGTGCCGCAAGAGGCGTTTCTCTTTTCGGAAACAATCCGCGATAACATTCGCTTTGGCAACCCTGAGGCATCTGACGACGATGTGGTGCGTGCCGCGACACGAGCACAGCTGCACAACGACATCATGCAACTTGCCGAGGGTTACGACACCGTCGTCGGCGAACGCGGTGTGACGCTTTCTGGTGGCCAGAAACAGCGAACCTCCCTTGCACGAGCGATTGCGTCAGATCCAAAGATTCTTGTTCTCGACGATGCGCTCTCTGCCATCGATGCAGATACGGAGGATCGTGTTCTTCGTGAACTGGAACAGATCATGAAGGATCGTACAACAATCGTCATCTCGCATCGACTTTCAACAGTACAACACTGTACAACGATCATTGTTCTCCAGAACGGTCGTATTATCGAAGCTGGTAGCCACGCTGAGCTTGTCGAGCGCAACGGCACCTACGCAGCAATGTTTGAACGCCAACAATTGGAACAGCAGTTATCATGAACACCTACGCAAGCATCCTTCAGCTGATCGGCAAGACACCCCTTGTTAAGCTTAACAATGTTACACAAGGCATCGAAGCTCAAGTCTATGTAAAGCTTGAGAACATGAATCCCGGTGGATCTGTGAAGGATCGCATTGGCATCGCAATGATCGAAGCTGCCGAGCGCGATGGACGCCTAAAGCCGGGTGCATTGATCATCGAGCCGACGAGTGGCAACACTGGTATTGGACTCGCTCTTGCAGCACGGCTAAAGGGGTACAACTGTCTGTTTGTCATGACCGACAAGGCCTCGCAGGAACGCGTGCGCTATCTCAAGGCCCTTGGCGCTGATGTACTCATCGTATCCAGCGCAGCCAAGATGAGCTCACCTGAGTATTACTGGAACACAGCTAAGCGGTTGAGCGAAGAACTCCCGAATGCAGTCATGCTTAACCAGTATGATAACCCAGCGAATCCTGCCATCCACGAGTGCACAACCGGTCCAGAGATTTGGGGCGACACCGATGGTACCGTTACGCACTTCATTGCAGGCGTCGGTACGGGTGGCACCATCACTGGAACAGCACGCTATCTGAAATCAATGAACCCACACCTTAAGGTCATTGCTGCTGATCCAGTTGGTTCGATTCTGAAAACCTTCAAGGAAACGGGGCGCATTATTGAGCCCCTTCCCTATCTCGTCGAAGGTGTCGGACAAGAGCGTGTTCCGTTGAATCTTGATGTGAACCTTGTCGATGAGTTCTTGAACATCAACGACAAGGAAGCCTTCATGATGGCTCGTGCACTCGCACGACACGAGGGCATCTTCTGCGGTGGCTCATCTGGTATGAATGTCGCTGCAGCATTGAAGGTAGCAAAGCATCTCCCAGCCGACGCCGTAGTGGTTGCGATTATCTGCGATACCGGCGAGCGGTATCTAACGAAGCATCACTCCGATGAGTGGCTCACGGAAAAGGACCTGCTCGAACAAGATCGGTTTATGATTCGTGACGTTGTTACTGCGAAGCGCACGCGAGGTACGCTACCTTCGCTTGTTAGCTTGCCAAGCTCTGCAACGGTCAATGAGGCATTGTCATTAATGAGCTCGTATGAAGTCAGTGACTTGCCTGTGATCGACGATAATACTCTTGCCGGCACGATTCGCGAAGCAAAGCTAATGTCGGCAGTCATCGCCGACCGCCTCGTATTGGAACGCGCGGTAGCCGAGTTCATGGAGCAGCCCGTACCCGTTGTAGATGCGCACGAGCACGTACAGACAGCCATCGGCATGCTCAAGTCATCGCCGATGATCGTTGTGTCTGAATTTGGTCGTTTGTCAGGCGTGCTGACGCGGCACGATGTGCTGGACTACTTGTAAGTCCGGACTTACGGTTTGTACCACGTGAGGTCGATTGCGTCCTCACCACCGTCAACACCTAGCACTTCGCCATTAATCCATTGCGCTTCGTCCTTCGCCAACAGGCGGAGGACGTTCGCGATGTCTTCCGGTGTTGTTAGACGATGGTATGGATTGCGCATCAGCGCATTGTTCATGATGATATCGCTACCTGGAATCTTCGACAGCGCAGGCGTGTAGGTAACACCGGCACGAATGGAATTCGCCGTGATGCCGTGTGGAGCGAGTTCGAGCGCCAACTGACGGCAATACGACTCCATAGCGGCCTTCGCTGCTGATACCGCACCATACATCGGTAGCACGCGTGTAGCACCCGCGCTCGTGAGACCAACGATACGTCCGCCCTGCCCCATCAGTCCATTACGGACAATGTCCTGCGTGTAGTAAATCAGCGAGTTGGCCATGACGTCCAGTGTCATATCCAGATTCTTCTGCGAGATAGCGTCGTTCGGCTGATCCGCGATGAACGGCTTCAGCGTACCAAAAGCCAGCGAATGCAGCATCATGCGCAATGTTGCGCCCTCGTGCTTGGCAAACTCGTCTTTGAGCGCCGATACGACCTCTGCACGTCGATCTGGGTCGGCAGCGTTCATGTTGAAGAACATCGTCCGCACTCCCATCGCGTGCAACTCGCTCTTGAGTTCTTCAACCGCTTGAAGACCTGCTGCGCGATCGAGGTGCACCCCGGCGATATGGAATCCATCTGCTGCGAGCGCCTTCGCTGCTGCCCGACCGAATCCACTCGAAACACCGAGAATCAAAACGTACTGTTGCGATGCCATGATTGCCAACGATTGGTTCGAAAAATGCCTGCGACTGCAAAGTTAGGAAGGGGGCTTGGGGCTACCAACCCTGTTGGCGGATAAAGACATACCCGCCCTTGGTCGCTCCCCAGACTTGTTGATTGTCCGATGAGAATCCGCGATCCCAGGAAATGATCTTGTCACGATAAATCTTCACCTCTGACGTCGCATACGACGCCCCACGAAGGTCACTGGCACACGCAGTACCATGTGTCGATCCGAAATAGTGCCGTGCATCAAGCTGTAGATACACTTCACAGCCTCTGCGCAACACGAGGTCCGACGGACCAAGTCCATCGACGAGTGTGGTGTCCTTCCAGGCCCCTTTCACACGTGCAGCATCCTTCCATGTAAAGGTTCGTGACTCGATCATGTTCTCTTCTACGCGACGCACGTTGTATACGCGCTGACGGTACGGCGCATCTTGTGATGTTGCAACAGCTTGTTCAACAACCAACCAGTAGCCGTCAGTGCGCTCATACCAGATGCGCTTCATGCGAAGTCTAATGTCGAGGTACGTAGTGTCTGCGGCTGCTTGTTCTTGACTCGAGAACGAACCTTCGAGCCATGTCGCAAGTACTTCGAGATCAAGATCTTTCTTCCCACTCGTTGATGTCTGGGCGAGTCCTGACGTGAGTGTGAACAGTGTAATGCATACTGCGAGGACGTACTTCATCGGAATCGTTGTGCTAGTTCATCAAATGGAATCACAATGTAGGTCTGCTCTCCGCTCGGAGAGCGATGAGGGACGGAGCACGCAAACAAATCACGTATAAGTGTTGCCGATTCCTCGTCGCTCAACGACTGACCGCGTCGGAGCGCATGTCGTGTTGCAAACGCGGTCGCAAGTCGTTCACGGCGCTGCATGTTGGCCACAGCATCAATGTCCTCCAGCGCAGCCAAAAGATCATCAAGTGCAGACTCTTCACTTCCCGGCTTCACATCCGACGGCACTGCGTGCACGTGCACACGTCCATCCTGCTCGACGTCGCATCGAAATCCGAGTTCTGATAGTTCATCGTTGAACTCACGCATCAGCACGATGCGTGATGGACTCAATCTCACGACGACGGCAAACAGCAGTGATTGCGCAACAGTGTCGCCAGTTCGCGCAAGAACGCGTTCATAGACGATACGCTCATGTGCTGCACGCTGATCGACGACGACTAACCCATCTGCATTCGTTGTTACAATGTACTGTCCACCAGCCTGAAGGATACCCGTTGTTTCATGCTCACGTCGCCGCGCAAAGAGCTGATCAAATGCCTCATACATCGCAGGCGTCGGCAATACGCCACCAGCACGTTGCTCTGTCGCAGTCGATCGTGGTGCACTTGGCGGCAAGATTTCGCCGGTGAGCCGATTGACTACGACCGATGCACCTATTGGTGTTGATGGTAATGATTGCAATGGACGCTGCGACAAAGCGACATCGCCGAGGAAGCTTGGAATCACCTGTGCTTGCGTGAGCGCACGTGATACAGCGTGCTGCACGAGCAGATATACTTGCCGTTCATCATCAAATTTGACTTCGTGTTTCTGCGGATGAACATTTACATCGACCCGTTGCGGATCAATCGTGATGTATAGCACAAACACAGGATGCTGTCCGCTATCGAGAAGATGCTCATAGGCCGACGCAACAGCGTGCGCGATGGATCGACTTACGATTGGACGCGTATTCAGAAATACGTACTGCCCGCTTCGGCTCTGTCGTGCAACATGCGGCAAGCCCGCATATCCCTTAACACGGATATCGTGCTCTTCTGCATCGAACTCCACAAACGCACGATGAGGATCGAGCGATAAAATGTCTGCCACACGCCGACGCTGATCAGCAGGCTTTACGTCAAAGACGAGAGTTTGATTGTCGTAGAAGATCACGCGCACGTCAGGTCGTGCCAGCGCAAGCTTTTGCATCGTCTCTGAGATGTGGCGAAACTCTGTCAGATCTGCCTTTAAGAATTTGCGACGTGCCGGCACGTTGTAAAACAGGTTGCGCACCAACACTTGCGTTCCACCATCATGCGATGCTGGCTTAAGCTCTGAGGCATGTCCAGGACGCTGTTGCAGCGTCCAGCCCATGTCCTCATTGGCTTGTCGCGTGCGCAGTTCAACGTCTGCAACTGCAGCGATGGATGCCATAGCCTCACCCCGGAATCCTAAGGTGCGGATCGAATGGAGATCTTCTTCGCGTGAGATCTTACTGGTTGCGTGACGGACAAGCGCGAGTTGCAGATCGTCCTTCGACATCCCTCTTCCGTTATCAATCACGTGAATAAGCTGCTTACCTGCATCACGCACGATAACGGTAACGCTCGTCGCGCCTGCATCAAGTGCATTTTCGACGAGCTCCTTTACAACGGATTCCGGACGCTGCACAACCTCACCGGCAGCAATCTGATTGGCGAGATACTCAGGCAGGATGCGGATCGTAGACACACTCATGCCGTCTCCTCATGTTGCAGATGCGTCCACGGCAAACGCAGGAACGGACGTATCCATGTCGCACGCAGGCGCTGAACGTCCATATACTCAGACATTCCGTATCCCATCTCGGTTCCGCCATCTGTCCACTTTGAGATGTACCGCTGGTAGAACGGACCGTCCTCACACACAACCGCATTGTTGCAGACAACCCTTCGCTGCACGCCGTCAGCGTCCGTACCCTCGATAACGACGCGACGATGCATGCGAAGCCCCATGAAGTTGACCCGATATCGCTCCGTATGAAAGGTCGCCTGTGACCATGGCAGCACCACACCGTCGGCGGTAATGTCGGCAGCATGCGCTGTTGCAAGGGGCGAGCCCGGCGTGGTGAGATACACAAATGATCGTTGAGGTCCGTGAACACGTCCCCAATACCAGTCACCGAAATCGGCACTCATCGACCGCACGCCCATGTTGTGGTCGTGGTAGGCCATTGCTCGACCTTCAAACACACACGATGGAGCACGTGATCCTTCACCAAGCTCAATACGAAGAGATGCCTCGGCACGCGGTCGCGCAAGCACCCATCCATGGTAAGCATGAAACGCTTCGCTCGTGGATGGTGTCTGCGATGCATCCATTGTGATCGCTACGTTAACGGACCGTTCAATGGTCGAGCCTCTGCGTCCGATGTTGACACGCATCACGCCTGAAGGATCAATGTGTAGCGAAGCATCACCCACACGTACGTCTGCACACTCTTTCGAGAACACACACGCATCGCGCGGTACATCCCCGAAGGCAAAGGCGATTCGTGTACCACGATGGTAGACGCTTACCGCGAAGCCCCCTGCCATCGAAGCTGGGTTCGAAAGGTATGCGGGCGACATCGGCATGCCTCGAAACAGGATCGCTACGACGCCCCACTCCGCATCAGCAGTCAGCGCATCGGTGTACCACCATTCGTATGCACCTTCGCCGTTGAGCGTGTGGCATCGATCGTGGTCTGGTCCGGTCAGGAGCTGCATCCGACAAAAGTACGTGTGAATGCCCGTAGATTGCACGATGCACTATGATCTATTGGCAATCATTTCGATTGTGCTCACAGCAATTGCGTGTGCACTCCTTGGCGTAGGACTCCTAAATCTCGCACGGTTCCCTCGTCTTCCACGGGTTGGCCCGGTGCAACCTGAAGCCACGCGCTGCTCGATCCTCGTGCCTGCGCGAAACGAGGAGCGCTGCGTAGAGGCGTGCGTTCGTTCGCTATGTGAGCAGGACGATGCAAACACAGAGGTCATCGTCCTCGACGATGGCTCAACCGACGCCACGCCCGACATCCTTGCGCGCCTTCAGCAAGAGTATCCTCAGCTTCACGTGATCAAGGGGCAACCATTGCCTCAGGGCTGGATTGGTAAGTCGTGGGCCTGCGATCAGCTATCCAAGGCAGCAACTGGCGAACTCCTGTTGTTCACTGATGCTGATACGGTGCATGCCCCGACAACGGTGCGACGCACCCGCGCCTACATGGCATCACACGACGTGTCGCTGCTCACTATGGTGCCATACGAGGAACTGGGCAGTTTCGGCGAGCACGTCGTGATACCCATGGTGCACACACTCTACTTCGCTTACCTTCCGAACGATCTCATTCTGCATCACCGAAGCGTGTCGTTCTCGGCCGCCAACGGACAGTTCATGTGCTTTACACGGTCTGCCTACGAGGCTGTGCGCGGACACGAGAGTGTGAAGAATTCCCTTGTTGAAGATGTCTTTCTTGCAAAAGAAGTCAAGCGCGCCGGACTTCGCATTTCGCTCGTCGATGGGTCGGATGCCGTGTCATGCCGCATGTATACCAACGCACGCGAAGTCACCGAAGGCTTCTCGAAAAACTTCTTTCCTGCTACGTCCTACAACGTGCCGTTGACCGCGCTGTTCCTCGGACACCTGTTCACGACCTATGTCGCGCCTGTCGGACTCCTCATTGCTGGCATCGCACTTCAGCGTTCCGATATCACAGCGCTCTCAGCGGTTCAACTCGGTGCGCTGGCTGCAGTTCGAGGCATGATTGCCTATCGATTCTCGATGCCGTGGTGGCATATATTACTCTCACCAATTACCGGCGTGTGGTCGATCATCATCGGGCTCAATTCAATACGCTGGGCTTACTCACGTCGTGGCGCTACATGGAAGGGGCGTGCATACTCACAACAAGGGACGCATCATGCGTGAGCCATCGAATGGCGAGAAACTTCTCGATCTCTTCCTACTGCGGACGCGTGATCCGGAGTATGCTGTCGATCAGCCTTTTTACACAACAGGATCAATCGTTGCTGCTGCCCTTATGCGTGTGGCCGTCATTGCCGTTGTCGCGATGACGATGCGGTCCTATATGTCGTCAACGACCACCTGGTGGGTTGCCATGCTTGGGCTCTGGGGTCTGGGCATCTATCCTGCATGGTTGCAGTACAACAAACACCACGAGCGCGTAGAGCAAGTCACTAATGGAACCTTATGTGGCTCATGTCGACATTTCAATCGCACGAACCAACTGTGCATGGTCATGGACGAGCACGTAACATCAGAAGAACCCCCATGCGAGGGTGAAGGCTGGGAACCAATCTAATCGGCGCTACTTGACATCGACTAGCTTGTAGATACCGCGATCATTCACTTCAAACGTGAATGTCTGCTTTGCACCAGTCTTGTACGTCCACACTTCGCGAGGTGTAGCAGCTTTAAGATCCTTCGCAATGTTGCTAGGTTGACCGTAGAGCACGTAGACCTTACCGCGATCGGTGCGTGAGCCATCAGGTTCATTGATCGTACTGAATGCGAAGTACGCATTATCGATGCGACGATAGTATTCGGCCATGCGCTCATTGTAGACCGTTGTGGCCGTTGGATCTTGCGAACGCCACCAATTCATCAATGCCTGTCGATTCTGCGACGCATCACCATCGGTGAGCGAATCCAACGTCTCTTCCGAGCAGATGTAGCGCATTGATTCAATCGCATAGTCGAGTGTACGAAGGGAGAACGGCATCATCTCCCATACGATTTGGAACGGGACCTTGACTGTATCACGTGTTCCAGCTTTAACGAGATCGACCTGATAGCGTCCTGGAACAAGCGTCGACATCGGGATCGGCAGCTCGACTGTTGCAATTGGTCGTGGTGGCGCTTCCCTATCCACCATCTCCAAGTATGCCGCATCATTTGATGACGCTTGCGATATCTGTGGAAAGCGATCGCGTTGCGATTGCACACGTCCCTCAATGTCGGACACGCGCCACCAGCGGATCTCTTTTGAGTCCCATGGAAGCTGATGAATCCGATACGTGTATCGCGTCTCAACAGAGTCCGACACAAGTAACAGAGCCGCTGCATTGTCGGGACCAAACGGAAGGTTGCTGTTGAATACGAACAACCTCATCATATCGACACCCTTGACCTTCTCCGGTGCACCGAACGCTGGAGGCGCCAGCAGACGTGTTGCTTTGCGCGGGATATACGACACAGGTGGAAGCTTCAACCGCTTCTGATTGCTTTCCTTCTGCGAGAGAATCTCGAGTCCGAGCACATACGTTCCCGGAGGAATGCGGAACTGCGTCCACCCAACGTGGTAGGCGTTCTTGTTGTTGGTCTCTTCAAAGGTGTTTGTGAACACCGTGTCCGACCATCGTATGCGCTGACGAATAACGCCAAGCGTATCACGAAGCTCAACGCTCACAGCCATTTCGGCACTGAAGTTCCCTTGCAGCTCCTGGATATCCCGTACCCGCACGAATGTCATCATATCGTTCGAAATGCGGAAGAACACAACGACCGTTGCCGAGTCAGCAGCAGCGTGGGGTACCACATAGGCATCAGCGTAAAAGCGATCTCCATACTCAGTGAGCATCGAGCGATTGCGAATCATCTGTGCCCCCTGCGCATACAGATGCGGAATCGACGTTATGAGCACCAGAGTCACGAGCACGAGTCGGAGCATCATAGGTTCTCCTGTCTCGGCAGTGAACGCACTTCTTCCAACACGTCACGTAGAATCACGGCGGCCGCCATTTGATCCTTAACACCCTTGGTTTGACGCTTCTTCTTCTTCACACCTGACGATACCATGATTGATCGCGCCTCTTTGGTCGAGAAAGCCTCATCTGCCTCAAACACCGGCAGAGGTAGTGCTTGACGTACACGCTCGATGAATTGTTGGATTGCTTCGATGATTGGGGTCACGCGGTCGTCGTGCAGTCGCGGCACACCAATGATGAGCACGTCGATACGGTCGGTCACACACCGTTCACGTAGTACATCAATCGCAAGTGGTGTATTCTCGATGATGGGACGGGTTGATACGACGATGTGCATCTCATCACAGACTGCAACTCCGATGCGCTTCAATCCTACATCGAGCGCACATAGACGCTTTCCTCGAAGTGATCCAAGTTCAGTATGCGTCATTGCTCAACCTCTTCAACAGTGCGATGACGATACCGAACGTCCATTCCGTGCGGAATGCGGAAGATCACTTGCGTTCCAGCGCCGGGCTGACTCGACACGCGGAGCGTGCCGCCGTGGATATCCATCACGTGCTGCATAATCATGGTACCGATACCTGTTCCCGTTCCATCCTTCGCTGTGGTAAAGTAGGGGCGCATCATGTTTGAAAGCGTTTCAGCATCCATGCCAACACCTGTATCACTGATGCGGATGAACACGTGCGTTGCATCAAACCATGTCGCTATCTCCACTGTTCCCTCGTGTCCACGCAACGCCTTGATCGCATTTTCTACTGCGTTACGTACCGCGCGCGATATTTTTAGCTTATCGACATTCATCATTGTACCGCGCAGCTTCATCGAGAATGTCACATGTGGAAACATGACGGGATCAAACTCAAGTCGAAGCTCAGTACAGAGCTCCGCACTATGGACCGGCATCCGAACCAGTTCATCACCTCGTCCGACACTCACAAGGTCGCGCACACGTTGTATCAGTACGCCAACTTGGAACAAGATTCGGCGACGACGCTCGGTGTTTCGTTGATCAAGTCCCTCTTCTAACTGCTCCGCATTCAAGCGAATGGTCGAAAGGTTGGTTTGCATGTCATGTGCGAGCTGCGCCCAGTTCACCAAACGCTGGCGTTCAAGAGCTTCAGTGATATCAACGCCCGAGATGATAAATCCGGCAGTACGTCCAATGAGTCCGATCAGAGGGATCGACGTAATCATGTACTCGCGCTGCTCGTCGGCATCCTCGATCATCACGCGATCCGTTGTCGACGTGCGAAGCGACAGAGCATGCTGAATAAACGTCGACAATGCCGTCAAACCAGGCTGCTGCATATACGAGCGGAAGAGTCGACGCATCGGAACACTACGCGTGATCTTCATCAGCGATGCAGCACGTTCATTCGTTCGAAGCAGACGTCCGTTGGCGTCGAGCACGATCACAACACCAGCTCCCGGAATATCAATCACAGCATCCAAGAAGCGACGTTGTCTACGATAGAGCAGCCAAAACACAAACGCGAGCGTTACAAGCAAGAGCGGTATCACGAGTCGTGTGATGGTATCAATGCCACGCACAAGGAACCAAAACGGTTGATCGACAGACCGCATCAAGAGCGACGACGCACGCGTTGCGAGCACGAGTCCACTTGGCGATGCGATTACCTCTTCACTGTCTGGCGGCAGATCGACAATGCATGCATCGCGCGAGAGGATACTGCCATCAGCGCTCAACGTCACAATGCCGCCTGTAAAGCTCACAACGATTGTATCGCCATGGACAAACACGCCGCGCGGCATGCCATACTCACCGGGAATGTAGGTTCCTTCGGGAAGCTTCTCGGGAATGTCGTTGCCCGACGTTACGATCAACTCCGGACGTCCGCTGCGGGAGGTCAGCAGGGCTACTGCGAGCCCCTTTTCACCGTCAAACCAGGGCGCAACGAGTCGCTGCTCAATCGGCAGTGTTCGCGTAAACGTTGCACCCGTTGAAAGATCAAGTGCGGAAACAACCGTGCCTTGCGTACCAGTTACGGTCGACAACATCACCATGAAGTTTCCGACGTGCGCCAATCGAGCATCGTCACTATACGGCACTGTTGCTGTTGTGATTGCTTGCAGGTTCTCATCGATAATCGACAGAAAGGCCGACGCTCCAATGGTATATACAAGTGCAATACGACCACGTCCGGTTGGCTGCAGCAGACTGCTTGCTACCACACGATTCTCAAGAGGTGTAACGCGAAGTCCATCCTGTGCAGACTGCACCGCGTAGACCGATGAACCGATTGACAGCAGCGCGATGCCACTCCCCTGCTGATGGACAAGATCAACACGGGTTGCTGCATTACGTAGGTTCTCACTGCGAATCACAACGTCGTTACGTTGAAGACGTTCCAGGCGATCACCAACCACATGGAGTCGCACGCTACCCGTATCGACAGTAGCTACAATGAACCCTTGCTCCCACGGGATCAACGATCGCACATCTGCTCCGGCAAATCCACGGAGGTCTTCTGTGAAATCTGCACGTAACAAGACAACACCGGGACTTGTACTTGACCACGCAGGCCGAGGGGCAATCAGCGCGTAGGCTGTCGTCCGACCGATCGTTCGCACGATACGTCCTTGCCATTGCTGCACTCGTTGCAATGCATACGGCTCGCCCGCATCAGCATATGCTGATACGCACGACCATATCACTGCAAGGATGAGTGCGCACATTCTCACGCTGGCTGCACCTCGCAGATCACCCACGCATGTACTCCTTCGCGGCGACCAACGTAGCCAATGCGCTCACTGGTGGTTGCCTTCACAGCAACACGTTCAACGGGCAGACCGCACATTGTGGCGATGTTCTCTCGCATCTGCGTCTTGTACGGTAGGATCTTCGGTGATTCCAACACGAGCGTACAATCAACATTGATGATGCGATACCCGGCGTCACGAATCAACTCAACAGCATGCTCTACGAAGAGCGAGCTTGAAGCCCCCTTCCATCGCGGATCGCTATCCGGAAAGTGCTCACCAATATCACCAAGGGCAAGTGCGCCCAAGAGTGCGTCGACGAGCGCATGGAGTACGACATCACCGTCGCTATGTGCGACGGTGCCGATGGGCGACGGAATTGTCACCCCTGCGAGTACGAGCGATTCGCCTTCGGCAAGGCGATGCACGTCAAATCCAAATCCTACCATGCAACAAATGTACGGGATGCCGGGAATGTCGATCTTTGTTCCTATGCAGGATCAAGCTGTCAGCGTCAGTGAACTGACGTATGTGATCAAGGGGCTCCTTGAAGAAGGAATCGGCGATGTGCTGGTTTCAGGGGAGATTTCCAACTTCAAGCAGCACTCGTCCGGACACCGCTACTTCACATTGAAGGACGCTGATGCCCAGATTGGGGCTGTGATGTGGCGTACGCGGTCGCTTCCCTTCCGACCGGAAGACGGCATGCGCGTGATCGTGCGCGGACGTCTGTCGGTGTACCCGCCGCAGGGCAAGTACCAGATCGATGTCAGTGCAATGCGTCCAGAGGGCGTTGGCGACCTACATCGTGCCTTCGAGCAGCTCCGTGAGGCGCTCCGCGCTCGTGGTCTGTTTGATGCCGATCGTAAGCTGCAGCTACCCCGTCGCCCTCGGTCGGTGGGCATCGCTACATCGCAAACGGGCGCAGCACTTCAGGACATGCTTTCCACGATTAACCGACGCTACCCGCTGCTCGACGTCGTGTTTCGTCCAACGATGGTGCAGGGCGATGGAGCGGCCG
Source organism: uncultured Melioribacter sp. (assembly GCA_964465685.1). Classification (GTDB taxonomy): domain Bacteria; phylum Bacteroidota; class Ignavibacteria; order Kapaibacteriales; family Kapaibacteriaceae; genus UBA10438. Next base: position 36,662 of record CAYXKK010000009.1, on the reverse strand, counting down.
AGGACATTGCACATGCAATTGCGGAACTCGATGCCGCAACGCTCGACGTTATCATCATCGGACGTGGAGGGGGCTCACTGGAAGACCTCTGGTCGTTCAACACGGAAGTTGTGGCGATGGCGATTGCTAACGCACGTACGCCGATCATTTCCGCTGTCGGACACGAAACTGACGTCACGATCTCCGACTTCGTGGCCGATGTACGAGCCGAAACGCCAACCGCTGCTGCAGTGCTCGTAACGCCGATCACGGTTGACGATCTTATCGATGCGCTTGATGATCGCATGCTCGGTATGACGACGATGGTGCGCACGCGCATCGACGACATGTTGGAGACAGCAGAGAGCTTTGTTGACGGTCGTGCTGCTCGACGTGTGACCGAGCGTATTCGACTTCGTCAGCAACGCATCGACGATCTTGTTACACGCACATCGCGTGGCATTCGACATCACACACATCTCTTGCAGCAGCGCATCGAACACACGGTGCAGTACCTCACCTCGCTACATCCCCTTGCGCCCCTTCGCCGAGGATATGCAGTTGTCGAGCGCAACGGCGCTGTGCTCGGTCCCAATGATCGCGTGCATCCTGGCGACACGCTTGTTGTGCAGCGATATGCCGAATCAAGCACCGTTACCGTAGACAGTGTCGGCCAACCAACGATTCTTCCACCACACAACAGTTACGATGGCAACGAAGGTCAAAACACAATCGCTTGAAGACAAGCTGAAGCGTCTCGAAGAAGTAGCATCGCTGCTTGACCGCGGCGAGGCTTCGATTGACGAACAACTCGCGATGTACGAGGAAGGCATGCGTCTTGCACAGGAGTGCCGCACGTATCTCGAGGAGGCAGAGCTTAAGGTTCGACGTCTCAGTGGCGAGACGGATGAGGTCGAGGAAGACTAAGATTCGTTCTTGACGGGGCGAAGCATGAGGTCGCGCAATGCCGAACGGGGATCTTCCCCTCGGAACAAAATACTTGCGACCTTCTCGGTAATCGGAAGCTCGATACCGACCGTTGATGCGAGCTCAAGCGCAGCCGTTGTTGTCGGCACGCCCTCGGCAACAGCGCTCATCGTGGCGAGGATTGATTCAAGGGTTGCCCCCTTGCCAATTTGCTCGCCGACACTGCGATTACGACTATGTTGCGATGCACACGTCACATACAAATCGCCAAGTCCGGCCAGACCATAGAACGTACCTTGATCTGCACCCAGCGCAACGCCGAGTCGCGCAATCTCGGCCAAGCCACGCGTCATCAAGGCTGCCTTTGTGTTGTCGCCCAACCCCAAACCATCGACGATGCCAGCGGCAATGGCAATCACATTCTTGAGCGCACCGCAAACTTCCACGCCAACAACATCATCGCTGGCATACACGCGGAAGTCAGGTGTCGTAAGCGCAGCTTGCACCGTGCGTGCTACGGCAACGTCCGACGCGGCAGCAACGACCGTTGTTGGCATGCGGCGAACTACTTCCTCGGCATGACTTGGTCCAGAGAGCACAACAAAGGACGCCATTGATGGCGCGACTTCGTACATAACCTCCGAAACACGCTTGCGTGTGCCTACTTCAATACCTTTCGCAACATTGACAACGATCGATCCAGTGACCACATGATCGATGATTGTCGAGCGCACAAACTGCGTCGGCGTTGCGTTGATGATGATATCGCTGCCAATGAGCTGGTCCATATCGGACGTTGCGCGGACCGTGTCGGCAAGGACTGATCCCGGCAGGAATCTCGCATTCATATGAGTGGATTCGATCGCGTCAACGACGTCCTGCTCGCGGGCCCATATTTGTACGTCGTGTCCAGCGTCTGCCGCAACACATGCAAGAGCAGTGCCCCAGGCACCTGCACCTATGATTCCAATGCGCATGGGTTACTCGCCCGACTTACGTCGTAGGATAGCCAACTTGGTGAAACGACTCTCAGTGCCATCTATGAGACGGCGAATGTTCGAGCGATGAGCGTAGAGTACAAGAAGAGAAAGTCCGATCAGGAAGAACACGAGCGTGTTGTATCCCTCAATCGACACGCCAAGCACATTGTAACGGAACACCATCGTGCTTGGAATTACAATGGCCGCGCCGATCGAACCGAGCGATACATATCCCGACAAGAACAACAGTGCCAGGAAGGCGCCCAATCCCACAGCAACTTCTACAGGCGCGACGGCAATCAAGAGTCCGAGCGATGTGTTAATCCCCTTGCCACCCTTGAACCCTGCAAACACGCTCCACATGTGACCGATCACTGCAGAAACGCCAGCAATCACGCCAACAATAGTTTCATCTTCAAACGGCGTGTAGTTGGCAAATGGCATCTTCGTGTCGAAGAAGTACGCCACAAGCAGCACGGCTACGAGCCCCTTGGCAATATCAAGCAGCTGAACGATTGCTCCGGCTTTCCAGCCGAGCGTGCGAAAGACGTTGGTGCTCCCCATATTCCCGCTTCCAACGGTTCGAACGTCGACACCAAAGAAGCGCTTCCCAATGATGAGTGCGTTGGGGATCGAGCCAATCAGATAGCTCTGCACGATGATGATGATCAGGCGAAGGATAGGATCCATGACCGCCAATTTACTACTCCAACCGCATTTCTGCGAGTGGGCGGATATCATATCAGTTCATCATGTTCGTCTATGAGCTCCGTCACCAGAAAAGGAACACACCATGTCTGACGATGTAAAACGCAGCACCAAGCTTCGCCTTGAGGAGATCGATCGTGAACTGGCCGACCTCGGCACCGAGCATGCCGCACTGAAGGCGCGGTGGCAGACGGAGAAGGCCCACATTCAGACAATCCGCGGACTCAAATCCGAGATCGAGGATGTCAAGGTGCAGGCCGCGGATGCCGAGCGCACGGGCGATTACGGTCGCGTTGCCGAACTTCGCTACGGAACCCTGCTCGAGCTTGAAAAAGAGCTCACCGCGGCGAATGCGGCACTCGTCGAACTCCAAGCGACATCGGCGCTACTCAAGGAAGAAATCGACGGCGAGGATATCGCCGAAGTTGTCGCAAAATGGACAGGGATCCCAGTCCAACGCATGCTCGAAACCGAGCGCACAAAGCTACTGGCCATGGAAGAGCGTCTACACGATCGCCTCATCGGACAGGAGGATGCTGTATCGGCCGTTGCCAATGCGATTCGTCGCTCACGAGCCGGACTGCAGGATGCGAAGCGTCCGATCGGTTCATTCATCTTCCTTGGCTCGACAGGCGTCGGTAAAACCGAGATGGCGCGAGCCCTTGCCGAGTTCCTGTTTGACGACGAAAATGCGCTCATCCGCATCGACATGAGTGAGTACATGGAAAAGCACGCTGTGTCGCGTTTAATCGGCGCGCCTCCGGGCTATGTTGGCTATGAGGAAGGCGGACAGCTCACCGAGGCCGTGCGCAGGCGTCCGTATTCGGTGGTCCTACTCGATGAGATCGAAAAGGCTCACCCAGACGTCTACAATGTGCTCCTGCAAGTGCTCGACGATGGACGCTTGACCGACAGCCAGGGTCGCGTAGTGGACTTTAAGAACACGATCATCATCATGACCTCGAATCTCGGCTCGGAGCTCATGCAGGACCAATTGCTGCAGATCACTGAGGACAACCGCGACTCAATCATGGCCGCACTTCGCATCGAAGTGGTTAGCCTTCTCCGAGCTCGCCTGCGCCCTGAGTTTCTCAACCGCATCGACGAGATCATCCTATTCAAGCCACTCGTGCCATCGGAGGTCCAGCAGATCGCCAAACTGCAGATCGCCGCAGTTGCGCAGCGTATGAAGGATCTTGGTATTACGCTACATGTCACGCCGAATTGCGTCGAATGGCTCGGCAAGCGCGGCTACGATGTGCAGCTTGGTGCTCGCCCCCTCAAGCGCGTCATCCAACGATATCTTGCAGATCCGCTTGCATTAAAGATCCTTGGTGCGGAAGTTCGTGCCGGCGATACCGTCACAGCAGACTGTGACGATAACGGCCGCATGAGCTTTGTCACGACAGGTACACCTGATGCTGCACTCACTCCGTAACGGACATCATTCTCTCGGTGTGGTGGCGATAGCCGCAACGCTCCTGTTAACCCTACAAGCTCACGTCCTGCTCGCACAGGACGTTCTGACAGGTCCCACAGAGTCGGCTCCATCAACGACTCCGAGTACATTCCTGCGCGGCACAACGTCCGATACGACGCTGCGACCACAGTCGGTTCGTGTGATCGGTACGAAACGTGACGGTGACGCGCTCCGTGTACGCATGATCGTACTTGATTCGCTCGGCAACCTCTTGCCCGCTGGCTTGATGAACCTAGCCGTCACTGCCGATGTCCGCTGCGCCGATGCTGCGCCGAGGCGTACAAGCGCATCATCACGATTCGACGTACGACAAGGGGCTCGTGGCACAACCGTCATCGTCTGCGACAACAGTCTCCTCTCCGGATCGACATCGCGCGATGTCATGCAATCGTTGCGTGATGTGTTGCCTTCGTTCCCACCACGTGATAGCGTTGGCGTTGTGGTCTTCGACCACGACATCCTCGAACTTGCGCCTGTGTCGGCCCCTTCCGAAGCGGCACTTGCATGTACACCTGAAGCCGTGCCTACTCCCGACGGACTTTGCGCATCGTTTGCTGCGGTTCGCACGGGGCTTGCAATGTTAGCCGATCATGACGGTCCGCGCACGATCGTGCTTGTTGTTGCGAGTGATGACAATGCATCATTCCTGGTCACGACAGAGCAGATCGTGCAACGCGCTCGCGAACTCGATGCAACGATCCATGTGGTTCGCATTGGGACGCAGAGTAAGGCCTTCCCGTATCGCTATATCTCATCGGCAACGGGCGGACGCTTGACGAATGTTTCTGCTGAAGCCATAGGTGATGTTGGCGCAATTGTACGCGAGCTTGTCCTTGGCTCAACGTCCTACCTTGAGGTGCCGGTTTCTCTCACTGGCATTTCCTCCGAAACCTGCGGTACAACTGCGTGGCTTACATGCAACGTCGAAGATCTTGCCGCGGCAACACCTATTCGCTCGGATTCGATCTCGCTTGCATTGATTGAATTGAACTACCGCACATCTCCGGCGATCGTCGCAACCTTTGCCGACACAACAGAAGTAGGATTGCAGAACTTCTATCCCCTACTCGCATCGATGGCTGAAGAGATGATGATAGATTCGACGCTTCAGATCGAACTTATCGGTCATGTCAGTGACGACATCACCACCAATGCCGATGTGCGAGCTCGCGAACGCGCTGGGTACGTACGCGATTTCCTTAACGCCTATGGAGTGCGGAAAAATCAGATAAACGTTCGCTCTGATGGAAGCCGACGTCCGTTGTATTTCTTCCAGAACGATGGAACGCAGCGGCTGATGAACAATCGTGTCGAAGCTCGCATGCTCACGCCTGATGCCTTTCCCTACACCATCACTGTTGACCAAGTGGAAACAGAAGAGATGGCATACGACGACGTGCGACGTTGGGAACAGCGCGGCTTTAAAGCCTACTTTGAACTCGTTGTCGTTAATCGATCACCCGTGTATCGCATCAAGCTTTGGGGCTACGCAACAATGGATGCTGCGCGTAAGGGGGCCGCTTCAGCGAAGAAGCTGAAGGCAAAGTCCACGATCATTGAGTGATGTTACGCGCTGTGCTGCGATTCAAGCCAGCGTTCTGCATCAATCGCTGCCATACAGCCTGACCCAGCGGCAGTAATCGCCTGACGATATACGCTGTCCTGCGCATCGCCGCAGGCAAAGATGCCGTCGACATTTGTGTACGAGCTCTTGCCCTTCGTGGCGATGTAGCCAACATCGTCCATGTCGAGCATTCCCTTGAACAGAGCCGTGTTAGGCTGATGTCCAATGGCAACGAATGCGCCGTCTGCTGGGACATCCGTGATCTCATTTGTGACGACGTTGCGGACACGTAGGTGTGTGAGCTTCTTTGCGCCGTTCACAGATGTTCCGACGTACTCATCAACCGTTGCATTGAGCATGAAGGAAATCTTTGGATTCGCCTTCACACGGTCGACCATGATCTTCGACGCACGAAACTCATCACGACGGTGTATCACCGTTACCGATTCGGCAAAGCGCGTCAGGTAGTTTGCTTCTTCCATGGCCGTGTCGCCACCACCTATGACGAAGACCTTGAGTCCGCGGAAGAAGAACCCATCGCATGTAGCGCATGCACTCACACCAAAGCCCATGTATTCTTGCTCGCCGGGCACACCCAAGAGCTTGGCCGTTGCGCCCGTTGCAACGATTACTGCATCGGCTGTCGACGTCTCGCCACGTTCGTTGGTAAGCGTGAACGGACGTGTTGATGCATCCACAGATGTGATCATTTCGTAGCGCGACTGCGCTCCGAAGCGATGTGCCTGCTTACGGAACACTTCCATGAGTTCCGGACCCATGATACCGTGTTCAAAGCCGGGATAATTTTCAACTTCCGTTGTGATGGTCAACTGACCGCCCGGTTGTGTGCCTTCGAAAATGACGACCTTCAGGTTTGCGCGGCTCGCGTAGAGAGCAGCTGTAAATCCCGCAGGACCTGATCCTATGATTGCGATGTCTGTGTGTTGCATGGTGTGTCGTCGAAACGTGCGTAAAGGTTAGTCCTGATGCGCGTCGTCTGGTGTCGTGTGCGACAACAGCGTGCGAGCTGTCCTCTGTAATCCGGCAAGCTTGGGTCGCTTGAGTGGGCTATTGCGGAAGCGCTCGGCAAACGCGTCGGGTTGCAAATCTACGAGGTCGGAGGGATTGAGAACCGTGACTCCGTCACGTGGGGAAAACCTCTCTTCGGAGGTCGGGGTCTGAAATCGATTCCACGGGCACACATCCTGACAGACGTCACACCCAAAGACCCATCCGTCGAGGTTCTCTGCAATGGGAAGTGGTATCTCCACATCCCCCTTCATTTCGATGGTCCAATACGAGATGCACTTTGTTGCATCAACCACTTTCGGCTGGACGATGGCCTTTGTTGGACACGCATCTAGGCATGCCGTGCAGCTGCCACAGTAATCATCCATAGGCTCATCTGGTTCGAGGTCAGCCGTCGTGATAATCACGCCAAGAAAGAACCAGCTGCCTATGTCGCGACGGAGGATGTTGCCGTTCTTCCCCATCCAGCCGATTCCGGCGCGCACTGCCCACTCCTTTTCAAGAACGGGTCCTGTATCGGTGTACCGACGTGTCTCGGCATCCGGCACACACGCGCGCACGTCGGCACAAAGGTCATCAAGCATCGGCGGAAGCACAACGTGATAGTCATCTCCCCATGCGTACCGAGCGATCTTCCCGACGGCATCAGCCGGATGCTGATGCGGTGCGTAGTAGTTCTTGGCAACAACAATCACGCTTCGCGCGCCGGGCACAATCTCGCCGACATCTCGACGTGCTTCGATGTTGCGCTCCATGTACGACATCGCACCGTGGTAACCACGGTCTATCCACGTGCGGTAATGCTCCCACGCATTGTCGCATGGTTCCGCGAGTGCAATACCAACAGCATCAAACCCACGAGCGAGCGCTGCCGCCTTAATCTGATCTGTAATGGTGCGACGATCGCTCACCGTGTGCACCGTTAGCGTGACTCAGGTACGATCGATGCAATCGCGTTCGGAAGTTCGACTGCTGTATCAACACATACGTGTGCATGCTGGATCTCTTCAGCTAAACCGTACCCATAGCGCACACCAACGGCATGCACACCGTTGGCCAGTGCACCATCAATATCGTGATGTCGATCACCAATCATCACTGAATGCTCTGGCGCAATCCGCACCTCGGCGAGAACATGTCGAAGCAAATCTCGCTTGTCAACGTTGCGTCCGTCGAGCTCCGAGCCATAGACGTGATCGATGTAGGGTGCAAGCTTCGATACTTCGATGATCTCACGTGCGTATTCGTGTGCCTTTGCCGTGGCGATACATACACGCACATCGTCACTCTTGATGCGAGCAAGCGACTCGATGACACCGTCGTAGATATCGTATTCGAACATCGGTCCATCACGGTAGATGTGTCGATACTGCGCAACAGCACCCGAGAGAACATGCTGATCGTTGGTGTTGAGGTAGTGCTCAAAGATCTTCCAGAGCGAAGCGCCGATGCACCACGTAAAGTCGTGATCGGCATCGAGTGTGACGTTGTGCAGCGTCAGTGTCTCACGCAACGAGTGGACAATACCTGGACGTGAGTCGACAAGCGTACCATCGAGATCGAACAGAACAAGTGCTGGTTTCATTTGTGTCGGTTATGATAGTTCATCGGATGTGACGATGATCATCACACCATCAGGCATTGCGATCCGTGCCATAAACGGCACATTATCGGCATCACGATAGATCGTAATGCGATCTCCGAGTGCTTCATGTGCAGCATCAACCCATTCGTTATCTATGTCTGCGGTGTAATGCAAGTATGGAGCTCCCTGCTCATGCGCCCGCAGCGACAACGTCACGGGCCCATCAGTACAGTCGATGCGTTGCGAAGTGTCTCCGCCGATATCGATGAGGATATAGCCAAGACGTTGAATCCATGCTGTGGCCGATGGTACGTCGGATACTGGCAGCACAAGTGCATCGAAGTAGCCGAGGTACGGGCTACTCTCACCGCTGCGTTGGAGCATCCGCTCAGGCGTAGCCGTGTGAATCCACCACGTCGTGGAGCATCCATGCACCGTAAGGTCGGTGGTTGGCGTTCCTTCGAGCTCAACAGATGCTGCGACGAGTTTATCGCGTACGCTTTGCAGTGAGGGGGCGAAGTATGCGATCCCAAGGTGTGACGCTGCGCCGGGCACAAGCGTCATGAACAATTGTCCATCTGTCATTCGGACGATGGTATCATCACTGCCGGCATCCTCAAAACCAAGCAACCCCCACACCTCTGCTGAGGCATGGGGGTTTGGTGATTGTGCGATGTATGAAGCAGCGTGGCCAAGTAGTGCCATGCGTAGGTATCCTTACGTGCGCTTACGGCACAATGTCGATGATCACGGTACGATTGTACATGCGACCCTCTGGAAACTCGTTTTCAAATGGTGAATCATCCTCACCCAGACCGTACGCATAAATCTTCACCCCGGAAATGCCGCGTGACGAGATCGCGTCCTGCAGAATTTTCTTTACGTCGTTTGCCCGTGATCGTGACAGTTGCAAGTTAACCTGATCTGCGCCAAGACTGTCGGTGTGACCATACACATAGACCTTAGAGCCCGGCTTGATGTCTGGTACGATGTCCGTTTCAATCAAAGCCTTGGAGCGACCAATTGGATCTTCTTCTGCGTAGTTAAACAACAGGCGGTGACGACGCGACGATCCCTCGCGATCAGTACGCACAAGCATGAAGGTCTCCGCATCCGATAGCGTTGATCCGTCTGCCTTGGTAGCGATGATGTTAGCCGTGAACTGCGCTGACTTTTGATCAGGGCGTAGCAAGCCTGTTGGATCGAGATACTCGCTGCGACTCTTGAACGGACCAAACTGACGACGCATACCGTTACCCGTAATCGTAGCACTCCAAGAGGCAATATCCTCGTTTGTCGTAAGCTCGACGAATACTTGGTGATCTTCCTCTGCCTCACGCGGTGACGACAGATAGACCGGTCCACCGAGCTTCGCGGGGCTGTAGTTGCGGAACTGCACGCGACGGTTTTCGTCTTGCGTAAACGGCACGTCGACAGCGGGTGTGCGTGGCGTTCCCGACTTCGGATCGGCCGGACCTGTTGTGAGTTTGAGCTGTGATGGATTCACACCCCACGTATCAACAAGGTAGCGCTTCACAGACTCAGCATACGGCATTGCATCCTTGCCATCAGGGTCTGAGGCATAGAGTTCAACGCTCGAGCCTTCATAGTTCTTCAAGCGCCAGCCCATGATGTTGAGCAAGTGATAGTACACTTCGCGCTGGATGTAGCTGCGTTCCTGCACATTTGAAATGTCATCCGCCGTAAGTCCTGTGTTCTGTCCAAACGTCGCTGTCTCGTCGGGCGTGATGAAGTTGTAGCGACCAGGAAGTTCTGTTTCGCCGCGATCGAAGAACACGAAGGTGCGCAGTGGGAACGCGGCCTTTTCAACGCGACGTGAGTAGATACCGTCGGCCGGGATCATCACGCGGAAGAACTTCTTTGGCGTCGGGAGGGCGATCATCCGATCATGGTCGGCTTTACCAATGGCAAGCGAAACGCCGGCTCGGATCGAAACCGTACTCAACGCTCCGTCGAACGAAGTTTGGTCACTGAAGTCAACACCCCGCTGACTTACCATGTACGATGTTTCGAGGAATGGCGTGAGGATCAGCTGCTGATCAGCTGATGAATCAGTCAAATAGAGATCATATCCGATCCCGGCAAAGCCCGACCATGTGATGCTGTGCTTGAGCGTATCAGCAGGGCCAACTTCAAGACCTGTGCGAGGTGTGCCTCCCTCAGGAGTGTAGTCGTATGTCTGGTTCAACACAAGCCCCATGCCAAGACCACCCGTCACGTGGAAGCGACGTCCAAGGTAGAACTTCACATTCGGCTCAAGCGAGACAAAGCTGTTCTTGAAGGAATACTCATCCGACAAGAAGGAACCGTCCGGCTTTGTGTACGTTTGGTCGTCACGCGCGACTAAGCTGCGGCTATCGTACGAGAGGCGTGCTCCGAAAAACAAATCGTTCGTCAACGATGTCTGAAAATTCAGTCCGCCATAGAGTCCAATTCCAGAGCCGTCGTTGAGTACCAGCTTCGTGAACTGTGCACCCGGACGCAGCGGATCGCCTGCTGCCCAGAATCCATAACCCACACCGGCCATGTTGTAATTCAGACCAAGGTGTACACCCCATCGTGTCGGAACACGCGGTGGTTCCTGCGCGAGCAATGTCAGTGATGATGCCAGGGCAACACACATGAGAAGAAAATGGCGGTAACGTAGCTTCATCATGAAATCCTCTATGGAAAACTCGCCCGAATCTACCGAAAAGACAGCTCGAAAGGAGCACGTAGAACTACGCAATTCCACGTAGTTATACGTTAAAGCGGAAGTACATGATATCGCCATCCTTGACGATGTACTCCTTGCCTTCAACGCGATAGAGTCCGGCATCCTTCACAGACTGCTCAGAGCCCAGCCGTTCCCAGTCGTTGTACGCCATCACTTCTGCACGGATGAAGCCCTTTTCAAAGTCGGTGTGAATCACACCGGCCGCCTGAGGCGCTGTACTTCCACGGCGTACTGTCCATGCACGACATTCCTTTTTGCCCGCTGTGAAGTACGTGATGAGTCCAAGCAACGCATATGCTTCACGAATCACGCGATCGAGTCCGGGCTCTTCCATGCCGAGATCGGCAAGGAACAGTTCACGATCTTCCGGTTCGAGCAATGCAATCTCGGCTTCGATCTTCGCGCAGATAGGGACAACGATGGCCCCCTCTTCAGCTGCACGTGCACGGACCGCATCGACGAAGCGGTTGCCGTTCTTAACGCCTTCTTCGTTGGTGTTGGCAACGTACATCACTGGCTTGGCCGTGAGCAGCTGCAGCGTGGCGATCGCCTGCTTCGCAGCATCATCGCCGGGGTAGGACCGCGCAGGCTTACCTGAATCGAGATGCGCTTGGAGTTGTGCAAGCAGCGCTACTTCTTCCTTCGCATCCTTGTCGTTTGCGCGGACGAGCTTGTGGAGATTTGAGATGCGCTTCTCAACCGAATCAACATCCTTGAGGATGAGTTCTGTCTCGATAATGTCGATGTCGTGCAATGGATCGACGCCACCGTGAACGTGCACGACATTATCGTCTTCGAAGCAACGAACAACATGAGCAACGGCGTCGCACGCACGGATGTTGCCAAGGAATTGATTGCCGAGGCCTTCACCCTTGGAAGCCCCTTTCACAAGACCTGCAATATCAACGAATTCAACAGTCGTTGGCACTTCACGATCTGTCTGATAGCTATCGACAAGCTTCTTGAGTCGTGGATCTGGGACATTAACAATGCCAACATTCGGATCGATCGTGCAGAACGGGTAGTTGGCTGCCTCCGCCTCATTCGAGGTCAGTGCGTTAAACAGTGTCGACTTCCCAACGTTTGGCAGTCCAACAATTCCGCAAGCAATTCCCATGTTCTTTGTGTTTCAACCGTGAAAAAATCCGTGTAACGATGACCCTGCGTGGTCATCGTGTGGCCATCGCGCGAAACCACGAAAATACGGCGA
>CAYXKK010000009.1:6785-24363 GCA_964465685.1 uncultured Melioribacter sp. | reverse complement strand
ATGACCCTGCGTGGTCATCGTGTGGCCATCGCGCGAAACCACGAAAATACGGCGAAGCGCGGACTACATCTGCACTTGAAATCCGAGACCGATGTAGGAATCGCGCTGATCGAAGAACATGCCGTGCATGCTTCGCCCATCGTATGCATAGGCACTTACCAGAATGCCGCGTCCGTTCCACATCTCTGCAAACACGCCCAGCTGAGCTGCATGGGCTGGTTGGTACACACCGTCAATCCCGATGAGCTTCCAATCGTACCCACCTCGCAGTTCGAGGAATGATGTAATCGGCATACGAACATCAACACCTACCTGCGGGATAAGGGGCTCTGCACGGCGCGGCTGGCGCGCCCAGATGTAGGTAATACCCGCATAGGGACGGAATCCGGAGTATGTCCATCCAATCAGCAGTTCGGCAAACTCGCGTGAGTACACAAATGGACGTTGACGCGAGAAGACGCCTGCGGTGTCTGCGTAACCATCAACAAGGTGCGAGGAGATATGTGCAAGTCGAAGACGCGCATGGAGTGGTGATTGCGGTGCGGACCACGTTGCATTGAGACCGAAGTAGAAATCTGTCGTCTCAACCGGAAACTTGAAGTTGCCTTCCGAGCGAAGACGTGTGTACGTCATCACATCCGTACCTACGCGTAGCCACCCAGTTACGCTGTCGCGGACAAGTTCGTTGAGATCAATCGAAGCCCCGATGTCGAGACGCAATGTATTGTCGCCAAACTGCACCATGCTTCCCACCCGCGCTTCGAGTGGGTTCGCCATTGGTGCCCGAAATGGCGTTTCATCAGCGACGGCCGCGAGCGACGCCCATGCGATCGTGAAGCTGATGAGTGAAGTGCGCATGATCAGGACCTATGCGATGCGCCACGGTAGATACCACGCTTCGAGCCACGCACAAAGTCGATACACATCTGCACAGCTGGATCAATCACAGGATGCGTTGCTTCGTAGTGCGCGATGCCATCCGACGTGTTGAATCCAGAGCGGAGGAGGATGGTATAGAACTCATCAATCGCTTCAATAGTCTGCGCGGTGAATCCACGACGCTTGAGTCCGACTGCGTTGATGCCTTCAACAACGAGTGGTTCCTTGCCACATAGTGTGAATGGCGATACGTCCTTGACAACGCGTGAGCAGGCTCCAATCATCGAGTGCGCTCCGATACGACAAAACTGGTGCACTCCTGTTGCGCCACCAACGATTGCCCAATCACCGACTTCAACATGTCCACCAAGTTGAACACTGTTCGCCATGATGACGTGATCACCAACAACGCAATCGTGTGCAACATGCACGTAGGCCATGAGCAAGCAGTCGCTTCCGACCTGGGCCTTGCCGCTTGACACCGTACCACGGTTAATCGTCACACATTCGCGAATCGTCGTACGGTCGCCAATAATGGCAAGCGTCGGTTCGCCATCATACTTCAGGTCTTGCGGTGCGGTTGCAATCACGGCGTGCGGATGAATGCGCACGTCGGCGCCAATGCGAGCCCCATCTCCAACGACGACATGACTCATCAAGACCGTGCCGCGACTGATTTCGACATCACCATCAATGACGCAGTAGGGTCCGATCTCCACGCCTTCATCGATGCGTGCTGCAGGATTGATAATCGCTGTGGCGTGTATCATGATGCTACCTCCCGACTCACCACAGCTGCCGAGAGTTCTGCTTCAGCCGCAAGCTGTCCGCCAACGTAGGCCTTGCCGACGAGCTGACAGATGTTGAAGCGGAAGCGCGTCATCTCGAGTTCCATCACGAGTTGATCACCCGGCGTTACTTCCTTGCGGAACTTCACGTTGTTCATTCCCGTGAAGAGCACGAGATTCTTCTCGGGATCAACACCCTTGGTTAGAAGAAGCAAACATCCCGTTTGCGCCATCGCTTCCATGATGAGTACACCAGGGAAGATTGGACGATCCGGAAAGTGTCCTGTAAACTGCGGTTCGTTAAACGTGATGTTCTTGATACCGACGATGCGATTTGCTTCAGGATCGTAGTCTGTAATGCGATCGACCATCAAGAATGGATACCGGTGCGGCAACATCTTGCTGATCGCATTGATGTCGAACACAACACCCTCCGTTGGCGACTTTGAATAGCGTCGTACATGCTGCTGCTTTTCGTACAGACGTCGGACCTTGCGCGCGAACTCGATGTTTGCTGCATGACCTGGGCGTGCTGCGAGAACTTGTGCGCGCAACGGCGCACCAATCAACGCGAGATCGCCGATCATGTCGAGCAGCTTGTGTCGTGCAGGTTCGTTCTTGAAGCGCAACGTGTTGTTATTCAAAATTCCGTTGCTACCCATGACGGCATTACCCTCGACACCCATACGCTTGAGCGTTGCACGCAGCTCGTCGTCAGACATTTCCTTGTCGACGATTACGATCGCGTTGTCGAGATTGCCTCCTTGTATCAAGCCCTGTGCATGTAGTGCTTCTACTTCGTGCAAGAAGCAGAACGTGCGCGCTGGTGCGAACTCAGAAACGAACTCGTTCTCGAGATCGAAGAGACCCGTATGCTGACTCCCCAATGCTGGGTTCTTATAGTCAACCATCACCGTCACACGGTACTTGTCGTTCGGGAGCGCAACGATTTCCGTTCCGCGAGCCTCGTCGATGTAGCGAATCGGCGCGTCAAGCACGAGTTCTTGACGATCGGATTGCTGCTCGACAACGCCCACCTTCTGAATCATTTCGACGTACGGCATCGACGATCCATCACCGACTGGCGGCTCGTTGTTCGAGAGCTCGATCCGACAGTTATCGACACCCATACCAACCATTGCAGCCAGAACGTGCTCAACCGTGTGAACACGCGCATCACCAACAGCGATCGTTGTACCACGGACGATTTCTACCACGTTGTCGACGATGGCAGGGATCTCTGGCGATCCCGGAAGATCGGTGCGGACGAAACGATAACCGGTATTCTCTGCCGCCGGCAGAAACGTCATGGATGTCAGATTTCCTGTATGAAGTCCGACACCGCTCATCGTTACCGGTGCGCCAAGCGTACGTTGTTTTCTACTCATGCGATTGTGCTTTCTTCAACTCGTCGACTGTACGACGAAGTGTATCGAGTTCTTGAACGAGGTCTGGAAGATTTCGCAGTACTGCTTCGATGCGAAGTGCCGTGCGATGATCCTTGGCAGGTGATCCGAAATACACACCGGGTTTGGTAATGGACTTGCCAACACCGGATTGAGCAAAGACCACCACGTCGTCTGTGGTTGCAATGTGTCCAACCACACCCACTTGTCCTGCGAGTCGATTGCGACGTCCGAGTGTTGTGCTTCCTGAAACTCCAGTCTGTGCGGCGATTGCTGTGTGTGAGCCGATATGCACGCCATGCGCGATGTGAATCAAGTTGTCAAGCTTCACACCGTCGTCAATCAGCGTCTCTCCGATCGCAGCACGATCGATTGTAGTATTTGCGCCGATCTCGACATCATTACCGATGCGGACACGACCGACTTGAGGAATCTTGACAAAGGATTTATCTGCGCGCTCCACAAAGCCGAATCCATCGGATCCAACAACAGCGCCACTGTGAACAATGCATCGCTCACCAATGATCGTGTCGTAGTAACACGTCACATTCGCATAGAGGACTGTATGGGAACCAACGTGCGTCCCCTGCTCCAGCACTACATTCGGATGCAGTTGCGCGTGTGGTCCAACTACACACCCAGCACCAATGCGACATCCAGCTGCGATGGCAGATGTTGGGTCAACCTGCGCCGTTGCATCAATCGTTGCCGATGCATCTCGGAATCCATCTGGCAAGCGCACTGGAGGATACATCAACGTGATGATCTCAACGATGCTGCGATACGGGTCATCAACAATGATGCATGCAGCACTTGGAGAAGCTTCAGCGTCGGCTTCACGAAGCACCACACACCCTGCGGCAGTAGTGCGCAGCGCATGTGCGTAGGAGGGTTTTGCGAGGAATGTCACATCCGTACCCGTTGCGCTATCGAGCGTTTGCACACCCGTAATCACCAACGACGCATCCCCACGAACGCTTCCGCGCACGAGTTCAGCAAGGTGTGCTACGGTGTACGTTCGCTGCTGTGTCATCGAGGCACGTCATCCTTTCGCGTCGTATCTGCAGGCGGCGGAGGCGTCATCGGCATTGCGCGGGCTGGACCGCCCCCTGGCATTTCACCCGATGGAGGAAGGCCATTAGGCATCAGTCCGTTATCTAACGTTGCCGGTGCTTTAAGATCATTCGGGTCAATTGCTCTCGGAGCGGTGTTCGTTGTGTCAGCCGATTTCGTTCGCGAGCGTCGACGACGCGGCTCTTCAGCACGCTTGTTCCGTGGGTCCGAGTCTACCACATCCTTTTGCTTGCGCTCGAGATCGTCTGCATCAATGCCAAGCTCTTTCATCACCTTCACGGTGATGTCGTACTTGGCATTCACATAGACGAGAGGTTGCACGCTCTTGTCCCACACGATATCGTAGCCGTCTGTAGCGGCGACCTTCTGAATCGACGCGTAGATCTTGTTCCAAATCGCGGCGAACAACTTCTCTGCCAGCTGGTCGTGCTCGCCCCCTGGCTCGAACTTCATGCGTGCAAACTGGTCGCGCTCACGACGTTTCTCCTCGATCTCCTTCTCCTTGGTCTGACGTTCTTGGTCTGACCAAATCAAGCGGTTCTTACGGATTTCGAGTTCGAGTTCGTCAATGTCGCGTTGACGTTGTGCAAGCTCAGTTTTCCATTCCTCAACTTGAGCGCCGAGGCGCTCTTCTGCTTGTTTGTTCGATTCGTAGTTCTTGCGAATGGCGTCTGTGGAGACGTAGCCGATCTTCTGCGCATTGGCGGTACCAATGGCAAGGATGCAGCCAAGCAGGATGGTGATACTGAGATGCTTCATCGCTTCGTGTCGGGATTAGTTCCCGCGCTTCATACGATCGAGGACCTTGTACGTGATGTCCATCTTATCGTCGTTGTACAACACCAAACCCGCAACCTTATCGAGCACGAGTGTGATCTTTTCTTCTTTGGCAACAGCTGCAATCGCGTCGTTGACCTTAGCGCGGATTGGCTGGAGAAGACCCTCACGCATGCGGGCAATCTCGCCAGTATTACCGAGCTTCTCTTCTTGATATTGCAAGAAGCGTGTGCGAAGTGCATTGAGTGCTTCTTCTTCCTTGCGCTTGCCATCAGCCGTCATCATGGCCTCTTGCTTGCGATAGCTTTCGATGCGTGACTCGAATTCCTTCTGCATCATTTGCAGCGTATCACGAATCTTCATGCCAGACTCTTCAATGGTCTTGCTTGCATTGAGAGCTTCAGGGAGCTCCTTGAGGATTACTTCTGCGTTAACAACACCAATCTTGGTGGTTTGTGCTGATGCGATTGCACCGGCGACGAGGGCGACCATGAACAGGACGCTGAGACGTTGCATCATACGTGTAGATACGGAAAACGTGAAACCTTGAGTGATTATCGTCCAAATTGGAAGTGGAACTGCCATCCAGAGCGAGCTCCCGTGAACGGGTCCGGATCGAATCCATACCCGACGTCGAATCCGAGCAAACCGATGGGCTGCAACAACAAGCGCAGACCGAAGCCTGCCGACCGATTCAACCCAAATGGGTCGGCGGTGCGGAGGTTCGCCCATACGTTTCCAGCCTCGGCAAAACTAAGCAAATAGATCGGGAAGGGGTTGAGCGCGAGCGCAAAGCGCAGCTCTGCTACAAAGCGCGCCTGAACACGTCCACCCAGGTTCTGACCAGTCGGACTCAATGGTCCGATCGAGTTGTCGCGATAGCCACGAAGTGGTGTGATTGCGAAACCGCCCAGACCGTTACCACCCATGTAGAAGAGTTCTTGCGGAGGTATTGTGGTGTCGCGCACAAATCCATCGACATATCCCATTTCCGTGCCAAGGAACATCACAAGACGTGGGTTGCCGTTAATCCACAACAGCGGATTCACCATGTCGAATGTGAAGCCGAACTTCCCGAAGTCGGTCGTTCCGATACCAAGTGCGCCCAACGTGCCGCGTAGCGAGAGCGCAAAGCGAGAGCCCGACGTTGGGAAGATGATGTTGTCGTAACTGGTGCGCGAGATGGTTTGCGACAGCGTAACGGCGGTGTTGATTCCTGCACGGGAGAAGAACGACTCCGTGTTCGACTCGATACGCTCGAATGCAAGGCTCCAGTCGCCACGGAAGTAATCATCAGGCCAGCGGAAACGACGTCCAATATTACCCTGTGCACCCGTACGACGCACTGAGATGTTGAAGTTCTGTCGTGTATCAAAGATGTTAAAGCCCACCGATGTTGGCTGTCCAAACAACCACGGCTCGGTGAACGACAGCTGGAAGGTCTGCAAGCGTGAAGCCTGACCAAACTCCCACTGGAACGAAAGCACCTGTCCTGCTCCGCCACGAAATGGTTCGCTAATGTCGAAGTTGTTCAACGTCACACCAACAGAGCCTGTCAAACCAAACGCACCTGCAAAACCAACCGATGCATTGAATGTATCAGTCGAGCGTTCTTCTAGCTTCAGCTTGATGTCGACTTTCGTCTTATCGACGGGAAGTACATCTGGCTTGATTGATTCCGGATTGAAGAAGTTCAGCACGCCGAGTCCCCGCAGACTTCGAATCAACGCCGAGCGGTTGAAGTAATCACCCGGACGGAAGAACAACTCCCGACGAATCACGCGATCGCGCGTCTTGGTGTTACCGACGATCTCGATACGACGAACCGTGAACTGCTCGCCTTCAATCACGCGCACGACGATGTCGATACTGTCGGGACCTACACGCAGAATTTCTGGCACCAATTGTGCAGTCAGATATCCATTGTCGGCATACAGCGACGTTGCATCTGTTTGGTCTTGGTTGACCTTAAGGTTCTCATCGAACCGCTTCTGGTTGTACACCTCGCCAGGAAGAATTCCAATGCGCGCAAGCAGCAGTTGCTCACGATACACAGTGTTGCCCTGGAACGAGATGTTCCGGACATAGACAGGCTTGCCTTCTTTAATCGTGATTTGGACCTTGACGGTCTGGTTTTGCTCGTCGTAAATCACCGTATCGCCGAGGATCTCCGCGTCGAGGAGCCCCTTTTCCAGAAACCAATCACGCAAGAGTTGCTTATCCGCAGCGTATTTCTCGGTGTCGAACTTCGTCGACACCCAGACTTCATACCATGCCTTGGTCTTTGTGTCTTCGAATGCCTTTGCAATCTCTGCATCGGTATAAATCGAATTGCCGATGATTTCGATCTCGGAAACATTGAATTCGGCGCCCTCAACGATGCTAACCTCAAGATCGACGAAGTTGAGCGAGTCGGTTGGAATTTCCTTTGTGTCGACGCGGGCGAAGAGCAGACCCTCCTTGGCGTAGGCCTTTTTGATAGCCTGACGCAGGAGATACTCATCATACGGCGACATAATATCGCCTTGTCGTCGATCAGCAGCCTTAATAATCTCGTCGTTCGACAACTCGTCGTTGCCCGAGATGATCATCTTACGAAGTCGCGGCATCGACGTCACGCGAATCACGAGGAACACACCTAAGGCAGTCTCACGCTCGCGCTCAATACGCACATCTTTGAACGTGCGGCGGTTCCACAGATTTCGCACCGCCATCACAAGATCATCCGGACGTGCCTCTTGTCCGACGCGCAGACCCGAGTATGCAATCACCGTAGCCATATCAGCGCCTTCGGTGAGTCCTTCGACTGTGATACCGGCAATGATCGGATATCGCTGTGCCGGCTGCTGCGCGAATGCGCCAGCAGCGAGAATCACTCCAACGATAACGGCTACAACAGATCTAACGAAGCGCATGCAGGATTCGCTCCAACGTTGTGCGTGGGGTGTCCCCCGAAGATTCTGCGATTTGTGCCGACGTCTTACCGAAACGTCGCTCGCGCATCACGTACTCGCTGAGTGCACGATAGAGATCGCGACTCCGGAAATCTGGCCACAGTTGTTCTGTGACGTAGATCTCGGCATACGCAGCTTCCCACATCAGGAAGTTCGACAGCCGCATCTCCCCACTCGTCCGAATGATCAGGTCGGGATCCGGCAAGTAGGACGTCTGCAGGTACTGCGTAATCGTCTCTTCCGTGAGGTCTTCTGGCGACACCTTGCCACGACGGACATCCATGGCGAGCACTTGTACCGCACGAGCGATATCCCAGCGCGAGCCATAACTCAGCGCAAGGGTCAGCGTCAGACCCGTATTCTCCTTCGTGCGGTCCATGGCCTTCTGCAGCATGCGCTGCACTGACTTTGGCAGCGCATTTGTTTTGCCTATCGTGCGAATACGAACGCCATTGGCGTGAAGCTCATCGACTTCCCGCTCCAGGTACGACTCAAGCAGCGACATCAAAAAGCGCACTTCCGGGACCGGACGCTTCCAGTTTTCGATCGAAAACGCGTACAGCGTCAAAAATCGGATCCCCAACTGCGAACACGTCTTGACAGCCGAGCGAACACTCTCCATCCCCTCGCGGTGTCCGTCAATACGGGCACGATCGCGCTCCTGCGCCCACCGACCATTGCCATCCATAATCATGGCAACATGGCGCGGCAGTCGCTCGGTGTCGCGAAGCAACGTATGAATATCCTGATGTTCTGCTGGAACCACTTCCTGGGACCAGGTCACGCTTCCTCCCTGCGGTACGAAGGCACAAAGATACAGAAGTCGACCCCATTTGTTTGGGGCTAAGTTTGTGCAGAATAAGGGGCTTTCGTATGTTTGCCGTCCATACCCCGAAGGTTTCGCACCGGATTGGGTACGCAAGTCGGAGCGGAGTATTGTATCGTTGACCACGAGGCCGCGTTGAACGTCACAAAAGCCGATATCGTCGATAAGATTGCCAGCGAGACCGGGCTCACAAAGCTCGAGACCAAGGCTGTCGTTGATGGGTTCCTGTTGAGCATCATTGATTCGCTCGCGCAGGGGCACCGTATCGAATTGCGCGGATTTGGCGTCTTCAGCGTGAAGAGCCGCAAGCCACGAATGGCTCGCAACCCTCGTACTGGCGATCCTGTGCCTCTTGAAGAGCGGTTCATCCCGGCATTCAAGGTGAGTTCGGAGTTCCAGGAAAAGGTCCACGCCAAGCTTCGCGGCGAACATGATTCGGCAACGGTATGAAACCAGCTGGAGTAGCCGCGGCAATCATCATCGCTGCGGGTATGGCTGCCGGCGGTTCCTACGCAGTTGTTCGGTACCGTGTCGCGCAGGATGTTGACAAGGGAAGAGGGCTCGCAGACCAGCGGGCAGCGCAAAAGCGAGAACAACAGCTCGCAGATTCGCTGCAAGTTCGGATGGAGCAGCGGAAGCGATCCCTCACAGGGTTGTTGCGTGTGGTGGAGGATTCGCTTCGCGCACGACCTCTCGATAGCATGCTATTGATCTCTGCGGGGAACATTAGCTATGACATCGGGGAATTTGAAAAGGCAGTTCGGTTCTATCGGTCGTTCCTCACGTCCGTTGATCCGGGTAATACGATGGTTCGCATTGATTTTGCGTACGCGTTGTATGCCTCGGGCAAGCAGACAGAGGGCCTCGATGAAATGAAGGGCGTTATCGCTCGCGCACCGACCAATCAAGCAGCATTGCTCAACCTTGCCGCCATGTATGGTCAGATGAATCAGCTCGACGAGGCAGTCGTGTGGTTCACAAAGTGCCGGGACGTAAACCCGACAACCGATTACGGCAGGCGCGCTTCGATGGCGCTTGACGAGCTTCGAGCGACACAATAACATTGAAACATCACGTTTATTCACTGCATTCGTCGAGGATCCCATGCCATGTGGAAAGAAGCGCAAGCGCCATAAGATGGCCACGCATAAGCGCAAGAAGCGGCTTCGTAAGAACCGTCACAAGAAGAAGAACAGATAAGTCAAAGGGCGCCTCGGCGCCCTTTTTCTGTATTCCCCACTGCCCTTCGATACCATGATCCTCGGACTTCTTGCTGCCTGCACAACTCTTGTCTCGTGGTCGTTCGGAACAATCGTGTTCCTGCGTGCATCACGATCGATCGACCCCGGCCTGCTCAACCGCACGCGCCTGCTCCTTGCAGTGGGCGCAACGGCCGTGCTGTGCTGCATCATCGAGGGCTGGTGGCCGTGGCAGATCTTCACCGATTCGGCATGGGATGAATGGCTGTGGCTTGGCTTGAGCGGCATTATCGGTCTGACGATTGGCGATCTGTTTGGCTTTACATCGCTGCGCATCTTGGGCGCTCGACGTCAGAGTGTGGTCGGAACGATGGCACCTGCGGCCGCTGCGGTTGTCGGTTTCGGTGTGCTGGGCGAAACGCTCACGCTCGTCGACATTATCGCAATGGCACTGTCGATCTTCGGTGTGATGTTCGCGATGAGCAGCGCGCAGGAACGCACCGACGTGCACCGTGAGGGGTATGGCTCGTTTACACTTGGCATTCTCCTCGCAATTGGCGGCGCTGCGTGTCAGGGGGCTGGCCTTGTTGTAGCAAAACTTGGACTGCATGCAGACGATGGGACCATCTCACCGTTTCACGCAACATTTATGCGCATGAGTGTTGGTTTCCTTGCAACGTATGTGCTCGACATTCTTCGTCGTGCTCCGCATCGTCCGCTGCGTGAAGCATTTGTAGACCGATCAGCTGCACGTGCGATGTACTTGGGCGTGCTGTTCGGTCCAATCATCGGTGTTACGTGTTCGTTAATCGCGGCACGCCATCTTGATGTTGCGGTTGCGCAAACAATAATGTCGATGGTCCCATTTGTGGTAATGGGCATTGCATCGGTGGTCGATCGACAGCCACTACCGTGGCGCTCTGTTGCTGGCGCTGTGATCGCTGTGATAGGCGTAGTGCTCCTCGTGACGTAACTTGCACCATGCATGCATACCTAACCGAACTTGGATTGCCCGAACTTCTCGAGCATCCCGAGCGCTTGGCGCTCCTCACTGATGAACAACTTGATACCCTCGCCGATGTGCGCGACGACGCAGCGGATGCTCTCGAGAGCAACCCAGACGATGCAGCGCAGATCGACACGGTCTATCTGGCACACATGACGTTGACGTCTGCGCTATTCCTGCGCGCACTGTCAGCTGATGCTCAGCCTCAGGCCCTTCCCCCGGGAGCAGTGCTCGCACGCTCTTGGAAGGGGGCTCCACTGCGCACCGTGTCGGCGGACGCCGTCCGCGATGTGCTTGCGCCGAGCGCAACGATCGACGTGCTGACGAAGGCTGGTCTGCCGGCAACGGCAGAACCGGAGATGACCTTCGACGAGACACCTGTGCGGTTGTCGAGCGTGATCGAGATTCCTGACGATGACGAGGATGCGAGTGCCGACTTCTTTGCAGCATACTGGCGCATTGGCACGACGTCGCTTGGCGACGCACTGTGCATTGATGAGCGTGCCGACGGAGTGGTTGTCCTGCTCGACAACGAATGGGGTTACTACGCGCAGCAGTTTGTCAATAGCTCAGTTGGACATCTCCTGCTGTGCCTCGAGGCATGGCGTACACTCGAGTCTGATACAAGCGACGACGTCGAGGGAATCATCGAGCGGTTCGCATCATCTATCGAACGCATCGACCCTGCAGCGTTCACTGAGGGCGCGTTCTGGAGCGACATGCTCGACGCGCTGGAGGATGATGATGAAGACGAGGACGACGAAGACGAAGCCAGCAACTAACATGAAAAACGCGGGCGAGACCAAATGTCTCGCCCGCGTTCGTTATGGGCTAATGGTGTGTCGTGTCCGGTCGAGACAGGGTCTCGCACCCGGTCGAGACAGGGTCTCGACCCTACTACTTTGCGATTGCTGTTGAGCGGCGTTCGCGGACGACCGTGACCTTGATCTGACCTGGGTATTCCATTTCAGATTCGATACGGCCCGCAATGTCGTTCGCGAGTTGATCGGCGCGCAAATCGTCGATGCGATCTGGCTCGATCATCACACGTACTTCACGTCCAGCCTGAATCGCATATGTCTTGGTGACGCCATCAAATGATGTAGCGATTTCTTCAAGCTGCTGCAGACGCTTGATATAGTTCTCAAGCGATTCGCGGCGTGCGCCCGGACGTGCACCGCTGATGGAGTCGGCCGCCTGCACAAGCACAGCGATTGGCGATTCCATTTCGATGTCGTCGTGGTGAGCACCAACGGCATTCACAACGAGCGGATGTTCCTTATACTTCTTGACGAGCTCCATACCGAGGAGCGCGTGCGGACCTTCAAGTTCACGGTCGATCGTCTTACCGATGTCGTGCAACAAGCCGGCGCGCTTCGCGAGGTTCACATCAAGTCCAAGTTCGTTGGCCATGATGCCCGTGAGGAAGCCTACTTCGATCGAGTGCGCAAGCAGGTTCTGTCCGTACGACGAACGATACTTCATCTTACCAATGTAGCGCACCATTTCTGGGTGAATGTTGTGAATGCCCAATTCCATCAGGGCGTTCTCGCCAACACGCACAATTTCTTCTTCGAGTTCCTTGCGGACCTTTTCGACGACTTCTTCGATACGTGCTGGGTGGATGCGACCATCGCCCATCAACCGCTCGAGCGATGTACGCGCAACTTCACGACGGAACGGATCGAAGCCGGAAATCACCACTGCTTCTGGTGTGTCGTCGATGATCAGGTCGATACCCGTCGCTGCTTCGAAGGCGCGGATGTTCCGTCCTTCACGGCCGATGATGCGCCCCTTCATCTCTTCAGACTGCAGATTCACCACCGATACCGTTGACTCAACGCAGTGATCAGATGCCGTGCGCTGGATTGCCATCAGGACGATGCGCTGTGCTTCCTTGCGTGCATTTAGCTTTGCTTCGTCGCGTACGTCCTTAACCAACTGTGCGGCATCTGCCTTTGCTTCGTTGATCATGTTGTCGATCAAGAACTTCTTTGCGTCTTCACGGCTCATACCCGTAATGCGCTCAAGGCGCGCAGTCTGCTCGTCGAGAAGCTCGTCAACTTGTTTCGTCTTCGTTTCGATCTGCTTGACCTTGCCCTGCAGATCTGCCTCGAGTGTTGCGACTTGCTTTTCCTTCTTCGTAATCACTTCGAGTTTCTGATCGATCCCCTCTTCGCGCTTCCGAAGCTCCTTTTCGACATTCTTGAGCTTTGCTTCTTTCGAGTCGCGCTCTGCTTCGGCTTTCCGCTTCATTTCGCGGAACTTGTCTTCCGCCTCGTCGATCTTCGTCTTCTTGATGCCCTCGGCCTTGTGCTCAGCGTCGTTGACGATCGCCTTGGCCTTGGATTCAGCATCGGTAAGCGCCGCTGCCGCGAGCTTCTTTCCGCTGAAGTAGGTGATGAGGAAGCCCACCAGTGCAATAGCCGCACCGACGATGACTCCCGTCAACAAAGTTGAGTCCATACTGCGTTACTCCTTGTCGTCCTGCTTGCAGACGGCTGCACGTCTGACAGGCAGATGAAATAAAAGAGCCGCATCCACTACCCCGGACCAAGGTCCGGTTGTTTCGGTTGGGAAAAGAACCAAAGGTACCGCACAGTGGGTATCATCCTGGCCACCGCTGACGTCCACTGAATGACTGCGGCCGAACCGCGCCGGTGCACCTGGCACTCGGATCATTCTCGTGTGTTCACGAGTGAGGCCTGCCATGGATGGTCAGAGCCTGATTCCCTGGAATGAAAAAACTTGTATGGTTCTTTTTCAAGCGTGCGACAACGGTAGCGGAATGCGGCAAAGCGTTCCCCCGTCACGTCATGCTTTAGCGGGTCGTAGTTACGACAGTGGTTGCGACCAGGCGCGATCCAGGTATTCGGTCATCTTCGTGAGCTCGTCGGTCACCAATTCGAGATCCTTCGCGCGTTGTTCCTGCACATCGAGATATTTCTCCGCAATGTTCAGTGCTGCAAGAATCGTGAGTGTCGGTGTGGATTGCTCCCGTAGTGTTTGCTGAAGATGTTGAACCTGAAGATTGACTTCGCGTACTGACTTTTTGATCTTCTCTTCATCGTTACCGCGAAGAGTAAGGTCTTTACCACCAATCGTGACTCGTATCGCTTTCGACATGGGTGCCGGTTTGTGATTCGTTGTCGAAGCGTGAATTTATGAAATACCGAGCAATTCCGACACGCGATCTGCCACAGCGTCGAGTCGTGCGGCCAATGCTGTAAGTTCTTCCTCGGTCACGAGTTGCCGTGCAGCGGCAGCCCCGAAGAGGGCCATCTGATGCTCTGTCTCAGGATCCTCCAAATGCCGCAGTCCGGCGGCACGGTATCGCTCGATGATGGCCATGGCCTGATCGAGCTGCTGACGGAGGTCGACAACCTCATCTCGGAGGGCTGTGAGCTCTTCTGAGGACCCCTCGGTGATGGTCGCGGCACGTTCGAGCTCGATGAGTCGGTGTTCGAGGGCTTCCCGCTCGAGACCATGGGCTTCCTGATGGGCACGTGCCTGTTCGAGACTCTCGGTGAGCTCGCGGATGGTAGTCTGAAGATCGTCGATCTGCGAGGTATCAACGGTCACAACCGCTGGTTGCGCGTCGAGACGTGCCTGCTGTTCGGCGCGGTCGCGCTCGAGTTCTTCGATCCGTGCGAGAAGTTGATCAACCCTGTGCAGGAGCTCATCTTCCGATGCCTTGCGTGCGGCAAGGTTCGACTGCAGCATGGTGTTCTCCTGACGGAGCGTGACGATCACTTCTGCGCTCTTGCGAACGGCATTCCAGAAGTGCTCGATAGCACGCTGCAAATCGGGAGCCGACGCTGCCTCCTGCTCAACAAAAAGCGATGCGTCGTGATCATGTTCCGGCTGCTGTTGCGGTATCATACGGAGCTCATGCGACTGATGCGCCACGGACACGGGCACCGAGTGCCTTGGCCGTCGCGTCGATGATAGAAGTTATCGCTGTGTCGACATCACTGTCGACCAGCGTGCGTTCATCCGACCGAAACGTCATATCAATCCCAACACTCTTCACGCCCTCGCCCATCGATGCATCACGATATACGTCGAACACGCCTACCGAGCGAAGCAATGGAATGTTGAGTTCCCGAACCACATCAAGTATACGACCTGCGGTAATCTCTTCCTTCACCACAAGCGCAAGATCACGTCGCACCGACGGGAACTGTCCGACCGATACAAACGTGCGTTGTTGCTGCGGAAGCGCGCGCAGATCGATCACTGCCACAACCGGCGGACGATCAAGGTCGCATCGCTTCGCAAGTGCGGCGTCTACCTCACCGGCAACACCAACCGATACGTCGCCAACACGCAGGTGTACTGCGTTCGGCGAGAACCCTGCGATCGGCGCATCGATCGGATGCGCGGTGACCATTGGAAGCACACTCTGCACATCGCCAAGCAGATCGTAGAGATCGATCACACGTGAGGGGGCGCTCCAGTGATGCTCCGAGCTGCCAGCGCAACACAGTGCCAACATCTCGTGCTGATACACGCCCACTGGTACTGCTGCATCACGACGGAATTGCGAGCCGAGCTCAACAAGCCGCACAGTGGTTTGTCCGTGCCGCAGGTTGCGTGACGCAACGCGCAGCAGCGATGGAATCAACGATGTGCGCAGTGTCGAAAATTCTTTGCCGAGTGCATTCTTGAGTGCGACGTGTTCCGATGCGTCCGACGCGAGGTGATCATCGGGTCCGGTAAGCACGTTCGTAACGCAATCGAAGTACCCACGTGCAACCAGCATCGTGCGCACGCGATCGCGCAATGTGCGGCCATGCTCGCCCCCTGCACGCAGATGGGCTGGAAGCCGATCGCCCGACAGCGACAGATGCGCTGTAGTTGACGACGGGATTGCATTGATGCCGTAGAGGCGCATCACCTCTTCCGCGAGATCAGCCTGGATCTGCAGATCGGCGCGCCACGTAGGAGGTGTAGCTGCGTTATTCGCGCAGACACATCCAACGGACGTGAGCATCAGATCAATGCGCTCGTCGGATTCGTTGACACCAACAAGTGTGCGAATGCGATCGTGCGCGTACGCAATCGGCTGTGGCGCAGGAAGTGGCGCGCCTACTTCAACGCGCGCACCCGGCGTGCCACCGGCGAGTTCACACAGAAGTGCAACGGCACGATCGGCAGCACGGCGAACACCAGCTGGATCCACGCCGCGCTCGAAGCGGTACGACGCATCGGTCGACAACCCATGCGCCTTTGCCGTGCGACGAACAGATGTCGGCGCGAAGTACGCAGATTCAATCACAACGGTTGTTGTGTGCTCATCAACTTCTGAATTCTCGCCGCCCATCACACCAGCGATTGCAACCGGACGTGTTGCGTCGCAGATCATGAGCATGTCGGGTGTGAGCGTACGATCTTTTCCATCGAGGGTACGGAACGTATTCTCCGATGCACTTGCGCGGCGCACAACAATCGTGTTGCCGTCGAGTTTTGCTGCATCGAATGCATGAAGGGGCTGCCCCAGCTCCATGTTGATATAGTTCGTGATGTCAACAATCACATTCCGCGGACGCAGACCAAGTGCTGTTAGACGATCTTTGAGCCACGACGGACTCTCGACGGGCTTGACGTTGGTGACCACGTGTGCGATGTAGTGCGGACACAGATCTTCTGCTTCGACACGCACATGAACGGCGGCCGTTGAACCCTGCGACGGCACATCAATCGACGGCATGCGCAGATCGGTTTGTGCAGACGATTCGTGAACACGCTTGTATGCAAGCAGGTCACGTGCGATGCCAATGTGCGACGTACAGTCTGCACGATTTGGCGTAATCGCCACATCGTAGATCACGTCATCAAGACCAAGTGCAGTGGCAAGGGGCGTCCCAGGCGCTGCGGCGGTGGCAAGCACCCAGATACCATTGTGATCTTCGCCAAGGCCTAACTCAGCTTGCGAGCAAATCATCCCCTCCGAGGTAACACCACGGAGCGGACGTGATTCGATCACGAAGTCTGCCGTTGGCACGCGTGCACCAACCAATGCAACCGGCACGGTTTGCCCAGCATCCACATTCGGTGCACCGCACACGATGGTACGGGGCGAACCATCACCCACATCGACGGCGCATACCGACAACTTATCGGCCTTCGGATGTCGCTCCTTCGTCAGGACATGTCCAACGACGAATCCGCGAAGTGTCTCGGCCATATTCTCGACATGCTCAACCTCCAGTCCGAGGTCTGTCAGCACCGTCGACACCCGCTCGGGCGTCCACGTAGCTGGATCGAGATCAACAAATGTTTGAAGCCAACGATGAGAGAGTTTCATGCCAAGACAAACTATGAACGAGAACGAGCAAAGATACGCCAGCCATAAGAGTTACGCGTGTTGCCAGTAGCATCAGCAACACTGCATCCACGAAATTCTTTTCACATCCGTCCATACCACCGATCGGATTTTTCCGTACATTCGTACTCCCTACCGCGGGGTGGAGCAATTGGTAGCTCGTCGGGCTCATAACCCGAAGGTTGTAGGTTCAAGTCCTGCCCCCGCTACAAACAAAGCCCTTGTATCATCCGATGCAAGGGCTTTTGGCATTATAGGGGGCCCGCATCCCACAACGGCGCAACACATTCCCCAACCACGCAAACAGGGGCGCCCACATAGGGGCGCCCCTACCACAACGT
>CAYXKK010000009.1:0-6685 GCA_964465685.1 uncultured Melioribacter sp. | reverse complement strand
ATGTCGTATTATTGCGACCCTTGTATTGGATGGAGCCCCCTTTGACGGAACAGGAATTCGACTTTCTTCTGATGATTATTGAGCTCACGAGCAATGGAGAAATCCAAGCGCGCGTGAAGCAGCTCAACAATGGCGATTTTGATTCCAATCTCAAGCTGGCCCTGAATCAGGCCCGACGCATCCGCCGCTGGGTGGCTCGCAACAACCCGAGTGAAGAGTTGCGCCAGACAGAACTCGTACGCGCAGCGAAGGGGTTCGACCACTTTGCGTCCGTCGATCTCAGCAAGGATGTGCGCTTCCAAAAGATTACTGCGTTTGTCGACCGCTTAGGCAAGGCGTACTTCATCGTCGATCTGGCAATCGCAGAGATTGATGTCTACGTCGATGCTGTAAAGAAGCGCTATGTAGCAAAAGGTGGGGTTGATAAGGAGTCTGCCACGCCGACTGCTGCGCCTGCCGCACCCGCTAAACCAGTCGCACCACCGCCACCACCTGCTCCTGCGCCACCGCCACCACCGGCTCCTGCACCACACAAGCCGAGTCGTGCCGATAAGGCATTCGCCTCTGTGTTGAAGTACTTCGTAACGAGTCCCGACGATGTTGTGCGGATCATCCGCGACTATGAAGGTGTGATCGAAATGTCTGACGTCACAGCGTACCAGGCTGGTGAGATTCTCGGCGCAGTGAAGGATCACTTCTATCTTGATCGCGAGAATGGAAGCAAGTTTCAGATCTCAGTTGCTGGCCAAGCGCCACTTCCCTGGTTCGGCGAAACAGATACGATTGAGTCTGCCGTAATCTCGGCACGACGCGCGAAGCAGTTCTCACAGGAGTTTGAATCGATACGCCGCACGTTTTCGAGTGCGCTAAACCGGTTTGATGTGCGATAATGGACTGAGTTAGGCTCGGCTCTCGGTAGTCACGTTGAAAGGATTCGGAAGCACGATGATGTGTGCAGAAGCCATTCATCATCGTGATAGGGGGCCCAAACGGCGTCGGTAAATCGACGTTCGCTCGATGGTACCTAGAGGGGTACCCAGAGTGCGTCGGGATTGTAGACCCCGATGCCATCCGACGAGACCTGCACGATGTGCCCGAACCACAACGCAACATTGCGGCTGGTCGCCTAGCATTACATCAAATTGATACGTTAATCACATCGCGCAAATCATTCGCAATTGAGTCTACGCTGTCTGGGGTGACATTGGCACGTCGTCTTGCCGATGCGAGACGCAGCGGCTACACAATTCTACTGTGTGTGCTGCTTGTGCGCTGTGTAGACGTCACGATGGCGCGAGTCCACCTGCGCTTCATTATGGGTGGCCACATGATTGCGATTGCTGATCAACAGAGGCGTTTCGATCGTTCTTACCGTAATTTCCGTTCGTACTACATCGAGGTCTGCCATGAATGGACTCTCTACGATGCCGAGCAACATCCACCCAAGCTCATCGAACAAGGAAACGGTGGATTCGCTCCGCACTGAACTGATGAGTGGCGACGAACATCGTGCTCGAGTTGCCGCTGCATTCATCCGCTCGTCATATGACGTTCGGAATCAGTATCGCTCGGCTGGAGCACGGCTAGCCTTCATGGTCGATGGAGAGGTACGATCAGTAGAGCCTGATTCGCCGATTCTACCTGACCTCTCCGAACTGGTACCGCTCGTGATAGCGATGTTCCCTCTTCCGCCAGAACGCGAGCCAGAGGGCTTCCTCGTTCCTTCCTCGTGATACAAAACAGCGATGCCCCGGTGTAACCCGAGGCATCGCCGCAGTGCAGGAGTATGAACATCGTAGATAGCAGGACCGTGGTGGTGTCCCCCACGTGCTCATCTCCATTCGAGCGCATTGGCGAACGAATGGAGAAAAAGTTTCCGACGTGTTACAACTACGCGCTTTGCTGAATCATCCGCACAACGCGCACAACGAGTGCGCGGGGAATAAGTCCAACAAGACGGGCGGTGATCGCATTGAGCACGCCGTGAATCGCAACACGTTTACCACGCAACATTGCACGATAGCCGTACGCTGCTACAGCATGCGATGAAGGCACAGGTAGACGCTGGAAGGCGGCACTCTTGCGCACACGCGCAACGTCAGCGAATTCACTCTCGGTCGGACCCGGACATAGCGCGGTAACAGTTACGCCTGTGTCGCGCAAATCATCAGCGATGGCCTCAGAGAAATGCAGCACGAAGGCTTTCGATGCGTAATACACCGACATCGTCGGACCCGGCAAGAACGCCGCCGTGGATGCAACGTTGAGAATACGTCCACTCCCCCGCGCAATCATGCCCGGCAGCACAAGTCGCGTCAGTTGCACGAGCGATGTGATATTCACTGCAATCATGTCGGTGTTGCGGGCAAGGTCTGCCCCCTGGAACTGACCGTACATGCCAAACGCCGCATTGTTAATGAGGATGTCAACAACAATGCCACGCTCATCAAGCATCGTGCAAACACGCTGTGCTGCATCTGGCTCGGCAAGATCCGCCTCGATCACTTCGACGCGTACGCCGTGTGCAGATACGAGCTCGTGCTGCAATTCGCGCAATGCATCGCCGCGTCGCGCCACAAGCACACAGTTGCCACCGCGCGATGCATGGATGCGAGCGAACTCACGTCCGATGCCTGCCGATGCACCCGTGATTAGTGCGTATGTGGTTTCTCGAGCTTGAGTCGCCATGTTCTGCGCTTCATGAATGGTTTTTCAAAGGCAACAAACAACACCGTGCAGAGTGCAATCACCGATGTGATGTATACTACTTGCTGCGAAGCAATCACCCAGAGATCGGTCGTGCGCTCGAACCCGAAGAGGTAGGTCTTCCAGAACTGCTGCAGCGGCCACAACATGATTGGGTGATACAGGTAGAGCGTGTAACACATGCCCCCTATCGCAACAATCCATCGATTGCGGAAGATGTACGAGAGCATCACACCACGGAATGCACTCATGTAGGCAATCCACACAACGAAGATGGCTGCGAGATCAGCGAAGTATCCTTGCTGCAGGAGAAAGGGGCCTCCACACCACGCAAGCACACCGATCACATCCCATACCCATGTGCGCTCTGGCGCGCGCTTCCAGTCGACAAGGAAGACGTCGACAAGCAAGAACCCAACAAAGAACATCGGCAAGAACGGCACAACAAGCACCGCAAGCGACGATCGCGGCACGAGTGTTACGAGGTGATGAATCAGGATGATGGCCCCGATCAGCACGCCACGACGTGCCATGGGCGACGAGATGCGGAACACATTCGCAAGCAGCGGCGCAAGGATGTAGAACTGCACTTCCATCTCGAGACTCCACGTGACGTGGTTCACCGAGACGTAGCCAGGCTGACTGATTGAGCCGTAGATAAATCCGTGCACGTAAAACACGTGCGCCCAGAAGTGCGGCATGAGCTCGATGATCTTCTCAACGTTGTACCCTGCGAAGTAGAACCGCACGATCACGTAGATGATCAGGCTGATGATGTATGGCGGCTCGAGACGCGTGAGTCGGCGCAAGAAATAGTCTTTGAGTTTGACCGGACGTCCACCGTCGAGATGATGTTGCGCAAATGGCAACGCGAGCACAAACCCGCTGATCACAAAGAACAACTGCACACCGAAGTGTCCTGTGAAGATCAGCCACGCAACCGTATCGCCACCCTCTTGCCACGGTGGAAGCGCCTTCTGTGTGAAGTACTCGCCGTACATATGGAACACGATCACCGAGATAATCGCAACAAAGCGCAGTCCGTCAACTTCCGGAATAAACGCACCACTTGATGTCACGCGCGACATTGCACCGTGCAATCGATCTGCGAGCTGACGTATCACCCCCATGACGAACCTGCCTCCTCGGAATGCTGACGTCGTACCAACAGCGTCGCTGCTGGAATGAGCAGCATGAGCTCAACAACCATGTGATAGCGCGATTGAATTTCGAGAATCGTAAAGCACGCAACATGCACAAGAAATGTGGTTGCCACGATACCATCGAGCTCGGTGATCTGTCGGCGCCGGCGCCATAGTGCTATACCCGCAAGCGCGACAAGTACGGCATACATCGCCTGCGATGCAACGAGCGCGCTGGTGTGATGCGCTGCAAGCCATGGCGACACACCGCGCTGACCCATCTCACGCGTGGAATACATCACCGCATATTCACCCGATGCCCAGAAGTAGTGGAACTTCTCAACGGCAAGGACGACCATCCCCATGGGATCAGCCGTGATCTGCTGCATCGCAGCCTCCATCGATCGCCGATGCACGGTATCGGCATTGTATGCCGTGCGATACACCAAGTTGTACGACTCCGGGAACCACATACCATGCGAGGGGGCATGCGTTCCCACATAGATGCTAAAGCCGGGTCGCGCCTTGTTGATATCGATGCCCGTGATGCGCTCGATCGGAAGATTGAAGAGCGACGTCGACACAACGAATGCACACAATGCTGCACCTACCGTTACCGCGCGATACACCCACCGTCGCGGCACATCGCGCCAACGCCATGCCCACACATACAGGAAAAGCACAGGGAAGGCAATCACCGCTACAGGACGGAACAAATTGGCAACGGCGATGCACGCACCGATGATCAGCGCACGGACAACGATCTGCGCAACATGCGTGGTGCGTGGAAGCGCAAGTATCGCCGCAACAACGCAGAGGTAGAGTACGAGAAAGATGTGCTCCTGTGCGGCAACACTGGTGAACGCAATCTGCAATGGCCATGCGGCTGCGAGGAGTGCGGCAGCGCATGCAACGGAACGATCGTACCATCGACGTGTAACGGTGTGCATCATCACCACCATGCCACACGATGCAACGATGTTGACGGCGCCAGCAATCGTCGGGTGCGCGGTCGTAACCGAATAGATTCCACCGAGGATCAACGCGTAGACCACTTTAAAGGGGAACACGATGAAGAACCAGCCATGACTTCGCACGTCGCCCTGGGAAACTGCAGTTGCATAGCGATGGTATTCGAGAAAGTCGGACGTCGGCGTTGTATCAACCAGAGCTACCCATGCCCCGCGTAGAACGAGTGCGAGTATGATCGTTGTAGCAATCACTGCAGCATCGTTCGACGACTCCATGCGCCGGACGAGCATTGCAACGGCTGCTGCGAGCCCCAGCATACACACTGCGCCGAGCAGCGTCGTGATCACATGGAACGCGCCGTAGTAGTCGATCCAGCCGATTGGTGTGACGCATGCGATATAGAGAAGCATCACGGCACTAACGGCGGTCATCAGCCGAAGTGCAGCATCAGCGCGGTTCATCGACCTTCCGGTAGTACCATGCTGGGAGCATACGGACGCGCTTGGCAACCTGCGCAGCATCGCGCGGATCAAACGGCTGCCAGTCGTCATTCGGACGGTTCATGACGAGTGCCTGCGTCGTATCGGTGCGCAACACAAGCGACATCGTCGGGTTATTCCAGCGCCAGCGGTAGCGATCGAATCGCTCAGCATTCATGGGTGTTGCTGCCATCGCAATCACACCGGTGCGCGACGATAGTGTTTCGTGATACGCGTCGAAGTAGGCTTGCACTGTTGTGAGTTGCATTGCATATGGGATCATCAACGACGCCACCATCACGAGTACTGCGCGAACTTGCCACGTGTGCAGTCGTGCCGTAAGCACCTGAATGCCATAGCGCCAGATGATCAAGCCAACAATGCCGATGACACCGGTAATCATCACACCAACGACAATGCGATTGTAGTACTGGTCCATCGGACGCGACCAGAGCACTGGCAAGACGAGGAACGTGGCCCCGATCGTCGTCATCATACCAACCAAGATGCGCTGTCGCACCACGCGCTTTGTCCTGATACACCACACAAGCAGTCCGAGGAGCACCATCGATGTTGCTACCTGCGGCAGTGGTATCATCAGCGACTGAGCAGCGGTTCCGCGGTTGGATGGATCACGTGGATCAATGATCGACCCTGCAGCTATAGCTGCAGCGGCGATGTAGGCCACAACGGCGATCCCGGCTGCTACCCACTGCATACGCGTAGCGCGCGCATCTCGCACGTCGCGCACCATCACGATAGCAATCAAGAAGATGAGTGCCGGACCCAGCAATGCCATCGATTCATACGAACGGATCGAAACACCTGCTGCAACCATCAACACCAACGCGCCGCTCACGCGATGTCGCATCGGGTGAAGCACCACGCTCGTAGCGAGCGCAGCAAGTGCATACGTAAGGTTGTACTCCCCTACCGAAAACAAGCTCGACGCCAGATAGGTGGCACTCCAGAGGGCAAGGCCCATCCATCCGAGCAGCGTCCCACGATGCAGCCACAGCGCGGCAAGCCACGCAACGATAGGCGGCAGGATGTATCCAGCTGAGAATAGCAACTGCGCCGTAGAGCGATCCGAGAGTCCGTTCTCCAGTGTTGCGGCAAGGGGCCACTGACTGATGTAGGCAACGAAGGCACGCGCCCAGTCGAAGTCACAGAACCCTGTACGGAAAATCATGCACAGGTAGAACAACACGCCATCGCCAAGCAATGGAAGCGACACTATCATAGCCGCACCAGCTAACGCGGCTACAGCAGCAAGCACCCCAACGTAAATCCATACGTCGCGAGCCTGCCCCTTTTCATTCGAAGATGATTCGTATTGATCGCTCTGCAAGTATGCCCCCGTTCGTGCAAGCGAATATACGGGGC
>CAYXKK010000008.1:0-82316 GCA_964465685.1 uncultured Melioribacter sp. | reverse complement strand
AGGGCTGATCGCCGATCACCCGTTAATCACGGATAACAGCAACGCCCGCTTCGCATCATCTGCGAGCGGGCGTTGTTCGTTTACGGATCGTACCGTGCATTCGGCTATCTGTGATCAGATACGAGCGATTGCAACGGCATCGACAAAAACTCCTCGAAGGGCACTCCACCAGGTCCAACGAGCATCGTCTGAGCATCGGGGTGATTCGCCTTGAACAGGTCTAAACCACGGCGACTATGTGATACACCCGTAGATACTTCGATCGCCGTACGGGATCGATCACCATGAAGAACGAAGTCGACTTCAACATTACCATCTCGCCACCACCCCAATTCAAGACGTGTTCCCTCGATGGCATTGCGAAGGTGTGAACCAATTAGACTCTCGTAGCATCGACCACGTCGATCGTTTGACATCGAGCGCGACCACTCGGCACCACACGCAGTGGCAACACCATTCGCGAATACTTGAAGTTTTGGACTGCTTCGCTTCTTCATCACAGAAGCGCGATACTTGTTCAATCCACACAATAGACCAGCTTCATCCAACAAGTCGAGGTAGTTGATGATCGTTGCAGCATTACCTCGATCTTGAACCATCCCTAGCAGTTTCGTAAAACTCACCTCGCGCGCAGAAAGCGCAGCACCTACCATGAAGAGTTGTCGCAACAGCGCAGGATTATCGATGCGCTGCATCTGCAACACGTCCTTCAGAACTACAGGCTCAATGATACTATCGAGCATGTATGACCTCCAGCGTGGTGGATCAGCCACGAATTCAGCTGCACCGGGATATCCACCGTACACTGCAACGTCGTCGAGATCCATGCCAAAGGCTTCATGCATCTCAGTGTACGACCAAGGCAAGACGCGAATTCGCTCAAAACGGCCTGCAAGACTTTCGCGTAGGCCCGTGTTCAGCAGTAGTGTGGACGACCCAAGAATGATCACACGAATGTCGACGCCGTTCCACGTGTCTGCATCCCATTCACGCTTCAGCGACTCACTCCAATCCGTTACCTTTTGGATTTCGTCGATGACGATTACCGCTGTACCGCCCATTGAAGCAGCTCGCGCGCGCGCCCATACATCTGCAATCCACCCGTCTGCGGGACGGACCAGACCGTCGGCATTTTCGTAGATAACTGGAGCGTTGATCTCGGTCAAGGCCTGGCGCACGATCGTGGTCTTACCCACTTGGCGCGGACCAGTAAGGGCGATTATCGTACGTCGTGGCTCTCTGAGCCGATTCCGTACATCGCTAACATGTTGACGCTCAAACATTTACATTCTGCATTGAATATTTGTGAGCTGTTGCTCACAAATATATGAGCTGTTGCTCACAAATACTCAATGTTGTGGGGATCTCTAACGATCTGCTTACGTCGCTTCGAACTCGTCGAGGTCGATGTCTTCGTCTACCCCGAAGCTTGACGGAAGATCATCGTCGTCCATGGCACGTGCTTCGAGAATTTCCTTCGCTTCGTCAAGGTCGTCCTCGAACACAAGGATGCGAAAGCCGTCGAGTTTATGATCCTCAATCTTGTAGTCGATCCCCGCTTCACGGAGTTGCGATCCAACAAGTTGGGCTTCCATTTCGTGTTCGAATGTTGACAAGTGGATCATCATCTGATACCTCCCCAGGTGCAGTACAGAATCACTTAGCGTTTTGTTGGAACTTCTTTGCCTTCTCTGGATTGGCTTCCATCCACTTCTGCGCTTCACGTCCCACTGTTTCGAACGTGTACTTTTGGTGTGCCTCTTTGATCTTTGAAAGGGGCTTCTTGAACGACCAGATAATCACCCATGTGTCACCAACCATACACTCGTCGTTCATATCCTTGCCAGCAGGCTTTTCGTCTGCCTTGTACAGAATCTTGCAGAGCTTCTTGCGTGCTTCTTCTGGCAATGGCGTACTCCACTCAAAGTAAAGCACAGTACCACCCTCAGCGCCTTCGAATGCATGCGCTTCCTTACGTGATGGGGCTCCAAACTCAGGGAGAACTGTCTCCCATGAGTTCCAGAGTGATGTCGCTGGCTTCGTTGCCGGCTTTACCTTATCAGTGGTTTTGGCTCCAGCCGGGAACAGCGAGGGAGACCAGATAAACGGCTGCAACGGAACGTTGACTTCACGATTGAACTTCGAGAAGTCATACCGTGTGACAACCGACTCAACCTTGGTTGTGTATCCGGGCGGTGCCTTGAAGTTCGGCGTCTGCTGTGCGTGAGCTGAGATTACAAGCATCAGTGCAGATGCAGCGAGACAAAGAATAGTCTTCATGATGAGTTCCCTTAATCGCGAGTAAGCTTCCGATACGAAATACGATGCGGACGGTCGGCTTCGATACCAAGACGCTTGCGACGGTCTTCCTCGTATTGCGAGTAGTTACCATCGAACCATACAACTTGGCTGTCGCCTTCAAATGCAAGGATGTGCGTTGCTACACGATCCAAGAACCAACGATCGTGCGAAATCACGACGGCACAACCTGCAAAACCTTGCAAGGCTTCTTCAAGCGCACGCAGCGTGTTTACGTCGAGGTCATTCGTCGGTTCGTCAAGCAGGAGAACGTTCGCCCCCTCTTTGAGCATCTTAGCCAAGTGAACGCGGTTGCGCTCACCGCCCGAGAGTTGCGTGACCTTTTTCTGTTGATCGCTGCCGCTGAAGTTGAAGCGTGAGACGTACGCACGTGAGTTTACTTCGCGCGTTCCAAGCATCACAACGTCGAGTCCGTCGCTAATCTCTTCCCAGATAGACTTCTTGGGATCGAGCGGACGGTTCTGATCGATGTAGCCGATCTTCACCGTTTCGCCGACGTCGAATGTGCCGCTGTCTGGCTGCAGTTGACCGGTGATCATCTTGAAGAGCGTTGTCTTACCAGCACCGTTGGGACCGATGATTCCAACGATACCACCAGGCGGGAGACTGAAGCTGAGATTCTCGTACAACAGACGATCGTCGAATGACTTTGAGATTCCTTCAGCATTGATCACCTTATCGCCAAGACGAGGTCCTGGTGGAATGAAGATTTCCATCTCCTCGTTGCGCTTGACAGTTTCTTCATCAAGGAGCTTCTCGTAGGCACTAATACGCGCCTTGCTCTTTGCATGACGTCCCTTCGGATTCATGCGTACCCATTCGAGCTCTTCCTTGAGGGCCTTCTGACGCTTTGACTCTTGCTTCTCTTCAAGGGCAAGTCGTGCTTGCTTCTGTTCGAGCCACGATGTGTAGTTGCCTTCGAACGGAATACCTTGTCCGTTGTCAAGCTCGAGAATCCAGCCCGCAACATTATCGAGGAAGTAACGATCGTGCGTTACCGCAATCACGG
Organism: uncultured Melioribacter sp.; assembly: GCA_964465685.1. GTDB lineage: Bacteria > Bacteroidota > Ignavibacteria > Kapaibacteriales > Kapaibacteriaceae > UBA10438. The sequence goes on along the minus strand of CAYXKK010000008.1, from coordinate 78,988 downwards.
TGCCTTCGTAATCGTGCAGGTGGCGCTCAAGCCACGCGACACTGTCGGCGTCAAGGTGGTTCGTTGGCTCGTCAAGCAGGAGCACGTCTGGCTTCTGCAGCAGCAGTCGCACAAGCGCGACGCGACGGCGCTCACCACCAGAGATCACACTGATCTTGGTGTCTGGTGGCGGACAGCGCAAGGCTTCCATTGCCATGTCGAGCTTCGAGTCGATGTCCCATGCGCCGATCGCATCGATCTTCTCCTGAAGCTTCGCCTGCTGCTCCATCAGCACTTCGTAGTCTGCATCAGGCTCGGCGAACTTCTCGCTGATCGCATTGTAGTCGCGCAGAAGCTGAACAGTTGATGCCGCACCTTCTTCGACGATCTCGCGAACAGTCTTGTCAGGGTCGAGTTCGGGTTCCTGCGAGAGGTAGCCGAAGGTGACATCCTTGTTCTTGGTGATTTGGCCGACGTATTCGTCGTCGAGGCCTGCGATGATTTTGAGGAGCGTTGACTTGCCAGCTCCGTTGAGACCAAGCACACCGATCTTCGCTCCATAGAAGAAGCTGAGGTAGATGTCCTTGAGAACTTGGCGGTTTGGCTTGTAGATCTTGCCAACACCGACCATGCTAAAGATGATTTTTTGGGGTTCGAATACTGCCATAGGCAGCAAAACTACGACTTTGCCAGACGACTTGTGGCGAGTCCCTCAAGGACATCCGCTATCAGCTGTGCGGCCAGCTTCGCTGTGCGCCCATCAAGATCATACCGTGGATTCACTTCCACGACGTCGAATGCTGCAAGGGCGCCCGAAGCTGCTGCCCGCTTGATGCACGGTCGGACCTCGGCAGGCGTGAACCCGTCTGCGGCCGGCGCACTCACACCAGGCGCATACGCAGATGCAAAGGCGTCAATATCGACGGAGACGTAGACCTTCCCCGTAGCAGAGGCATGTGTAAGTGCTCGATCCCACGAGGCAAGCACGCCATCCCGACGAATATCATCAAGCATTTCAACATGCATACCAGCATCACGAACGCTTGCGATGTGATGTGCTGACGCGGCCGTCGATTGAATGCCAAACTCAACAAAGCCGCCAGCAATGAGATGCGATTGTTGCATGTCGAGCATCTGACGAAACGGCGAACCGCTATGTGCACGACCATCCTTGAGCGGACGCACGTCTGTGTGTGCATCGATGTTGATCACACCATAGGGCGTGCCGACCGACGAGAGTGCCCGCACCGTTGGCCACGCACAGTCGTGTCCGCCACCCAACACGATTGGTATGATCCCACGTCGCACAAGCTGTTCGACGATGTCGTGGTGCTCGTCATGAATCTGCTCGAGGGTCTTGCCCTCGGCATCGATATCGCCGATATCATACAGCGCCAGATCGCCCCGCTGGAGCGCGTCGAGAAATGCTGTCGGTGCAAGCTTTGTGAGTGCACGTCGTATCGCCGACGGCGCCTCCGCTGCACCAACACGTCCACCATTGCGCTCTACGCCGATATGCTGCGGAACGCCAAGTATTGCAACGACGCATGATGCAGTTGACGAAGATGGGAGATCATAGACACAACAATCCCCGATGCGGGGGTCGTGCGGATCGCCCGACCGGTAGATGCTTGATGCATCTACCGGTTGAAGCGATGTTCGGAATCGAAGTACGTTCATGGAAGAGGAGTCGCCTTACTGCGCGATCACCAGTGGGATCGTCTGGCGCACGACGGACGACTCGATCGAGATCATGTACGAGCCAACTGGAAGCGATGATGGAATCGCAAACGTGTGTTCGCCGGCAACGAGTGCACCAGTGTACATCGTTGCAACAGTGCGTCCGACGAGGTCGCGGACAAAGATTTGCGCATTGGCCAACAGATCTTCGCGATAGACTTGGAGTCGGAGCGTTGCATTGTCGCGCACAGGGTGCGGCACAACATCACCAACAACAACCATGCTTGGCTCAATAACGTCCTCATCAACATCCGTTGTTCCAACGACACCAACCAAACGAACTTGCTTTGCGGAGTTGCGCTCGTCATTCGTGTACACGCGGATCGAGCCAGATGAAGTTCCGGCATCTGGACGTTCAAACGCAAGTGTAACAACGATCGAGTCGCCGGATTGCAATGTTGTTGGCAGCTGCTTCGACGTCGAAACAAGGAAGAAATGCCTGCGCACAGAGAAGATCTGGAGACTGTCAACACGTAACGGCACATCATTAGCAGCGCGGATCACAAACGTGCGTTCCGAACGGCTCGGCGATGGGAGCTCCCAACGCACGCTATCAGTGCTTGTTGCGACCGTTGGCTTTGATGCAACGGTGAACTGCATCCATGCCTTGTTACCAAAGTCCGGCTCAAAGGTCTTGATCGTGCTTCCACCTGAGCGGAAGCTCAGGCTGCCGCTACCAAGCTGCGAACGATAGAACCAGAAGTCCAGTCCGACGCCTTCTTTGTTCACCAGCTCGAAGTCGTAACAGCCGTTCGCAAGATTGAAATCGTAGGTGTAGGTCTTTTCGCTCTCGAGGTTTGCACCTTGACCGATCACTTCACCGGTTGTCTTCTTCAAACGCCATGTGTATTGGATCTCTGCTTGCTTGTTCGTGCGGAGATTGATCTGCAGATCACTGTAGTACACAGGTGGCATCACAAATGACGTCGTGCGCGTGTTGTTGTTCGCGTATTCATCACCATCGAGCACAGTACGCACGATGAATGACGACATACCGGACGTTGTTGGCCATGCCGGTGCAGGAAGCACCACTGTGTCGCGGTCGAGGAACTGAAGATTTCCCGTCCAGTTGTATGTCGACTTGGCTCCACCATTGATTTCATACTCGATTGTGCAGGCAGTCATCGGCGTTGAGCCGTTGTTCGTAATAACGATCACGGGCTCGCCACAGATTGGATTCAGACGGCCGTAGAGCTCCCACGAATTAGGCGAGATCACGTCAACAACTGCTGCATCCTTCGCAAAGTTTGGCGCGCCGTAGCCGATGAGCTGCATCGATACTTCCCAACGTCCCCACTGCTCGTTCGCAGCTTCCTTCTTGACACCGTAGTCGAGATTCACTGTCGAGGCACCCTTCACATGCGGTGTGAGCTCGAACTCATACAGATCAACTGGTGCGGATGGACACCATCCCGTGCGGTCGATCAACCACGTACCACCCTGCGGGTACACGGGATTGTCGCCACACTCTGTCCACAGACGCCACGTGAATCGCTCTTGTCCGTTGACGTTGATGAAGTGATTGCGAGGACAGAACTCAGCGCAGTTTGTTTCATTGCTGAATTCATGTCCACTCGTTACTGCCTTCAATCGGAATGTCGATGCATTCTTATTCAATGCTACGTCAACGGGTGGGAGCGATGTTTTGTTTTCGAGCACTGCTGTGAACTGCGCATTGCGATCGTAGTACACTTGGTCGATCTGCTTGACATCACGTGTCGGCGTTCCCTTGATAAACACAAACGTGACATCGATCAACTCCTGCTGATTGCCGGCAGAGAGTGTGACGTTGTTGCGAAGCAGTGGAGCAAAGTCTGTTACATCATACTCCCAACGGAATCCCTTCGGTCCAAGATCAAGTCCGATACCATACGGTGTGATGAAGCGACCGATTTCGAAGTCAACGATCGGACTGAAGTACGGGTTCTCCTGCTTGCGTAGAGTTGTCTCCGCAGCAACGACACTAGAGTCGACAGCAAGTCCAGCCTCATCATAGGTGTAGAGCTTGCCTGCCTCTTGCACCAGCAGCGTGTCTGTCGCAATCGATGGATGATCTGCGGCATCCTCTCGATAAATGCGTGGTTGTACTGCACGCTCATAGAGCACAACTGACGTGCGGCGTGGCTCGGTCACAACATCGACGTCAGCGCGTGCTGTTGTTGCCGACAGGTTGCCAAGTTCAAACGCCAGTGTAGGACGCGACGTGCTCACTTGTGTGAGATAGCCAAGGTAGTCCATCGGCAGAATCTCTGTCGTAGGAATGCCAAACTTTACGCCGTGCAAGCCCGACGGAGAAGCATCACGCGCAACGAGAGGATCATTGTCCAACTCACCGTGATAGTAGAGAATCAGCTTTGCATAGTTCGGATGTGCATCGTCGATTTGGCGATTCATGTAGCTCTTGATCGTTGCCTCGTCGAGCGCGACGTTCCATACTTGAATTTCATCGAGCAGACCTTCATACGACCCCGAGCCCCCTGAACCAATCACAAACTTCGTGATGCCATTCATTGCTCGCGTCTTGCCGTTGCCTTCATGAAACAGTGTTCCATTGAGATAGATGCGCATCACGCCGGTCTTGGTCTTGACATACGTCCAATGATTCCAGCGACCTTCCCAGTTCTCTGGTATGGTGTTCTTCTCGATGCGATCGTACGCTCCATCAGCAGGGTTGTACCCGCAATCCCAATACACTGTGCCGTTGTCCCACGGTGCGTGAATGTTGATCACGCGACGCCCCTGTGCGTCGTATGCTTCGAGCGTGTTGTGCGCACGTGGCATCTTGAGCGGATCACCCCAGCACCAGTACGAGATCGTTACTTCATTCGTGATGCTCTGTCCGATTTCACCTGGTACATCAATGCGATCACCCGCAGTAAAGCGATACGCCTTACGTCCACCGACATCTGCCAGACCTGCTGCACCGTCGGCCTTGATGTTTGCTGTTGTTGTTGCATCGAGACATGCAAACTCCACAACGATGTCTGAGGTACCATCCCATGCGAACGGAGTTGAGAACGGAAGGTTATTATCACCTTCTACGAGTGCAACATTGCGACGAATCACTGTGGTGCCTTCATCGTTGCGGAACACCTTTGCAAGTGTTGCGTTCGCAACATTCTGCATGCGCACGGTGAACACCTTCGCTTCAGCAACAGCCTTTGTCGACTGCATGCGGATACCACAGAGTGATCCAGCAGACATACCTGCAGCCGTCAGTTCGGATGCCTTCCAGATGAAGCGCATACGTCCGCCACCTGGCTTGATGATCGCGCCATTGCCCTGCGAACCGGTGCCAATGCTGATGAAGTCACCCAGCGTTGCTCGCGTAGCGGTCGTTGTACGGAATCGGCGCTTTGCGTCGACGAAGGTCGAGCGATATGCGAACGAGTCTGGTGTACCACCACGAACGCGGAAGTTGACTTGCGTGCGACGTGTTGAGTCGAACTCACCTGTTGAATCGCGCAGCATGTTGTACGTCAGGTAGTCCCATTCGCCGCATGGGTATTGATCCTGTGTTGTGCGAGGGTCACACTTGAGTGTGTACTGCATCAAGACTTTCTCGTAGCGACCAGGGGGCGGGAAGAGCCACGTTCCTGAGCGCTTTGTGATATCGTCAAACGTGAGCGTCTTCACGATGATGGTGTCACCCTCACCCGATTGGGCAACACTCATGCTCAACGCGAGCAGCGCGATAGCGGAGAAAAGTCGTACAAAACGGTGCATGCGGAACTCCAGATAAAACAGGACTGGAATTTACGCACCGGTAACGTTGCATCAGTGACGAGCTACGCCACCATCCACATTGATTGTTTGACCCGTGATGATGCCAGAGGCCGGGAGGGCCAGAAAGGCCACTACGTTGGCAATATCCTCGGGCTCATCGGCTCGGTGGACAGCCTGCGCTGGGATGATGTGCTCAAGTAGGGGGCTCATCATAGCTGAGTTCTGCGCATTCTGCGTGGCTGTCAGGCCAACAGTCACGGTATTGATCGTGATGCCGTACTTCCCTACCTCAGCTGCGAGAGAACGTGTGAACCCGATTACACCCATTTTCGCCGTCACGTAGTGCGTCAGGTACGGCGTACCCAACCACACAGTGTCGCTCGAGAACGTAATGATGCGTCCAAAGCCTGCACGCTTCATGTGCGGGAGGACACCACGTACGGTGTGGAAGATCGAGTCGAGTGTGATATCAAGCGTACGTTTCCATTCCGCGTAGGACAGCAGCTCGAAAGGTTCTTCGCTGTAGTGTCCGACGTTGTGCACCAAGATGTCGATGCGCCCAAACGCATCGAGTGCCGCAGCCACTACGCGCTCCACATCAGCAGGCACCGTCATGTCAGCCTTGACACGCACAACTTCGCCGCCGAGTTCACGCACAGCAGCTTCTGTAGCTTCGGCATCCTCTACATCGGCAATCACAAGCTTTGCGCCTTCTTCCGCGAGACGTTCGCAGAATGCACGACCATTGCCGAAGGCTGCGCCGGTGACAATGGCGACGCGATCGTGAAGACCGCGCTCGAATCGTGTAATCTGCATGGAGCCCCTTACGCGGAGATGAGACCGAGTTCAATACCAACTTCTTGACATGCATTGAGGATTGCATCGAGATGCTCGTCCTCGTGCGTTGCCATGTAGCTGGTGCGCATCATCGACAGATTTGGTGGCACGCCCGGTGGCACGAAGGCATTGACAAAGATTCCCTTGTCGTACAGCTTGCGCCAAAACACGAGTGCAAGCTCAGCATCGCCAACAACAATCGGTACGATGCCCGTGCGAGAGTCAATAACGTGGAATCCGAGATCCGAGAATCCCTTCCGCATCTTATCAGCGTTAGCGATCAAGCGATCGATACGCTCGGGTTCTGCTTCGAGGATGTCGAGAGCAGCAAGAGCTGCAGCAACAGATGCAGGTGTTGGCGAGGCACTGAAGATCAGTGCTGGCGAGTGGTGCTTGATGTAGTTCATCACACGCTCGGGTCCGGCCACGAAGCCACCGAGCGATGCGAAGGTCTTCGAAAACGTGCCCATTGTGAGATCCGTCTTGTCGACCAGCCCAAAGTGTGATGCCGTACCACGTCCACCCACACCCACAACACCAGTTGCGTGAGCATCATCGACCAGAACACGTGCACCGTACTTTTCACAGACGGCGATCATGTCTGGGAGGTTCACGAGTTCACCGGAGACCGAGAACACACCGTCGGTAACGACGAGCTTGCCTGCGCTCTCAGGAATACGCTGCAGCACTCGCTCGAGATCTTCCATGTCGTTGTGCTTGTAGCGAACAAATTCAGAGAATCCGCCCTTTGCAAGCAAGCAACCATTGATGATGCAGGCGTGGTTCTCCTTGTCGGAGATCACGTAATCGCCCTTCGACACCAGCGCAGAGATTACACCGAGCGCCGTTTGATAGCCCGTAGAAAACAGGAGTACGTCCTCTGTACCAAGGAAGGCAGCCAGACGCTTTTCGAGTTCGACGTGAAGATTGATCGTACCTGTGAGGTAGCGCGATCCTGAGCAGCCCGTTCCGTAACGGTCGATCGCATCCTTGGCTGCCTGCTTCACCTTCGGGTGCGCGGTCAGACCAAGGTAATTGTTCGAGCCAGCCATGATTACCTGACGCCCCTCGATCGTAACAACCGGACCCTCGTTTTCTTCTACGGGGCGGAAGTACGGATAGAGGCCTGCGGCCTTTACTTCATCAGCTCGGGTGAAATCGCGACAGCGCTGAAACAGATCCACGTAAACTCCAGGTTAAGCAAGGGTGCAAATATCGGAAAAATGCAGGGGGCTATCGCAGATTGTCGATCTGCACCGGAAAGCCAAGGTCTATCGACTGCACAGCCTTGATACAGGCCTGCAGGTCGTCCTTGCTCTTGCCCGTCACCCGCACCTTTTCATCGACGATTTGTGCTGTGACCTTCATCTTCTGATCCTTGATCATCGTTGTGATCTTCTTGGCATCATCACGCGTAAGACCCGCCTTGAGCTTGACCGTCTGACGGACGGATTTACCGCTTAGAAGCTCAATCTTCTGCTCATCAAGGGCCAGCACGCTGATGCCCCGCTTGATCATCTTGCTCTTGATGATCTCCATGGCTGCGGTGATAAAGTGCTCACCATCGGCGCGTACGACAAAGCTCTTTTCGTTGCGGTTGAGTTCGACCTCGCAGTTCGAACCGCGGAGATCGTAGCGGTGCTCGATCTCCTTGGTTGCCTGGTTGATGGCATTATCCGCTTCTTGGAGGTCGACTTCGCTGATGAAGTCAAATGAATACGTTGACATAGTGTTGCTCCTTCATGCAAACATACGGGGTATGATAATCTAGGAACGAACTCTACGTAGTTTCCTTCATGCGTGACATTTCGTTCTCGTTCCCTTCGCTGTCCAATGCCGGAAAGGACATCCCGGCCGGCGTCGTGGTATTCCTCGTTGCACTTCCGTTATGCTTGGGTATCGCCCTCGCCTCCGGGGCTCCATTGTTTGCGGGCGTTATTGGCGGTGTTATCGGCGGGATCGTCGTCACGCTGTTTTCTGGGTCGGAACTCTCGGTGTCGGGTCCAGCCGCCGGCTTAGCCTCGATCGTAGCTTCGGCTATTATCTCTCTGGGTTCATTTCCAGTGTTTCTTACGGCAATCGTGATCGCAGGACTTCTGCAGATTGCCGTGGCTGCGACCCGTGCAGGCTCGCTCGGCAACTTCATCCCGCATAGTGTCATCAAGGGGATGTTGGCTGCTATTGGACTTACCATCATCCTGAAACAGCTTCCGCATGCGATTGGATACGACCAAGCGGAATTCATGGATGAGATTGCAGTATTCACTGGCTCTGGGTGGGTCGACATACTTACAAACCCACTGCTCATTTTCGAGTTAGATGTAGTACATCCAGGTGCGGTACGTATCACCGTGGTGTGTGTGGCACTCATGATCACGCTCGACAGTGCACGTCTGCGCAATGCTCGCTGGGGCAAACTGTTACCCAGTGCACTTGTCAGTGTCGCAGTAGGCACCATCATGAACACTCTGTTTGGCGTTCTTCGTCCGGAGTGGCACCTCACCGCATCGCAGGGGCAACTGGTTTCGCTTCCCGTGTTTGCATCACTTGCCGACATTGGGAATCAACTGGTGTTTCCTGATCTATCTGCGATCACTCGCATGGATGTATGGGTGATCGCCCTTACGATTGCTGCGATTGCGAGTATTGAGTCTGTGCTCTCTATAGAAGCCGTCGACAACATGGATCCACTACAGCGCACTTCGAATATCAATCGCGAGATGTACGCACAAGGCATCGGCAATACACTCAGTGGTCTGGTAGGGGGCATTCCCATCACGTCGGTGATTGTCAGGTCATCAGCAAACGTCTATGCTGGCGGTCGTACACGACTGTCCTCACTGATACATGGTGTGCTTCTTCTTGCAACGGTTCTCCTCGTTCCTGCAGTTCTGAATTTGATTCCTCTCGCATGTCTAGCCTCGATTCTCCTGATCATTGGCTATAAGCTTTCATCGATTACCGTGATGCGTGAAATGTGGCGTGAAGGAACCCCGCACTTTGCTCCGTTCATTGTAACGCTTGTCGCCATCATTGCTACCGATATTCTCGTGGGTGTCGGAATCGGATTTCTCGTATCGATGATATTCTCACACACGTATCGCAGCTCTACCAAGACGTAACTCACGCCCATGCTTACTCCTGCATACTTCAAGTTCTTTAGCGAACTCACCAAGAACAATGCGAAGACGTGGTTCGACGAGAATCGCTCGCGCTACGAGCACGACGTGAAGCGTCCGTTCCATGCTCTTGTATCATCGTGGATTACCGCGGTGCAATCGATCGAGCCGGAGCTCCACGCATCGCCATCAGATGTGATCTATCGCATCAATCGCGACATTCGATTTTCCGCCGATAAGACGCCCTACAAGCTGCACATGGCAGCGCACTTGAACCTGCGTGGCAAAAAGGCTATGGGATTTCCCGGCGTCTACATGGAGGTGGGCGCAAAGGGTGGTGCTATCGCTGCTGGGAGCTACATGCCAAACAAAGAAGAGCTCCCAGCCCTACGCGATCTCGTCCTACATGAAGGCGCGGACCTACGTGCAGCGATATCGGCTCCATCGTTCAAGAAGCTGTACGGCGAACTCCTCGGTGAGGAGAGCAAAATCTTGCCTGCTGAGTTTCGCGACACGGTATCGCGCGAACCCCTGATCCGCAAAAAGCAGTTCTACGTGTGGACAACAATCCCCAAGTCGGTGTTAACCTCAGATACATGCATCGCCACACTCACCGAGTACTACCGTGTTGCCAAGACGATGAATGATGTGTTAGCAAGAGCGTTATAGCGCCCCCTCACCCCTACTCGTCGTCGCTTTTCTTGGTTGGGGCGGGTGCGTCGGCCCCTTGCGTTATGGAGCCGTTCGGACGTATGCGCACGGTCAACGTGGGCTGTGTTTCGGTATTCTGAAACTTGTCGGTTTCACAGTCGAACACGTGATAGAGTTGGCCAACAGAAATCGTGTAATCGTCATTCATCGATGATGCACGCAGGAAGGTGCCCTCGCAGCTCGCTTGCAGCGACGCGATCTGGAACTTCGAGGAATACAGGCCGTTCTTCATTGTCACGAGGTAGACGTTTTCGTCCTTCGTGCCCTCGATACCTTTGATGTAGACGAGTTTGATCACGATGCTCCCCGTGGCTTCGCTCGTAGTGCACGATACGATATCATACGCTTTTACATCCGAGGGTATCGTGCCGGTCGAATCTTCAAATCCAGCAAACTGGAGGAACTCTTCGCGATCGTCACCCTTGAGCTTGGTCATGTCTGACCACCGCTCCTCAACATCAAGCAGATCCTTCTCACCGATTGTTAGGTGCGGACGCAGCGTTTGTAAGCATGAGTCAATGGATGCATGTGCACCACTAACGCTGCTTATGAGGGCGGCAAGGATAACTACGAGTTTCACGCAGCGCGACGTTGCATGCGCTCTAGGCGCATCGAGTGTGTGCGGAACTTTGGAACGAAGGGGGCGAGGAAATACACGCGCAGAATGTACCACCAGAAACTCCTCTCGATGAGCGATGGATCGATCTTTGACGCAACAAGTGCGTGGGCTTCTGGCGTCTTGCTCCAGTGCGTGCCCGCACGATCATGGTGAACAGTGTGGTAACCGTTGTTGAACAGCAGGAGGTTCAGCCATCCCGTGAAGTTACGTGAGTGGTTGAACTCTGACTCTTCATCTGCATGCACGTGCTGGACATAGTTGAAGACGAGCACTGCGAAGAGACCAACCTGCTGCGGGATGATGACGTAGAGGAGGGCTTTCTGCCAGTCGAGGATCAGAAACGCTGCGATCCAGATGCCGAGGAATGCATACTGTCCAGCCGCGAGCGCCCACTTGCGACGGTCGCCACGCCAGAGGTTCTTGAGATAGTCACGGATTGGCTTTTGCTGATAGTATGAGCTCATCGTTGGATAAAGCAGCAGCATGAGCAGCGTGTTGTTTTCCGTGATACGATACGTGATCGTGTAATCGCCTTCCTTGTTGTTCAGACGATGGTGGTTCATGTTGTGCGTCGGAATCCATGCAAAAGCAGGGAACCCGTAAAACACCGTCAGCCAGTAATCAGTCAGCGAGTTCAAGAGCGGTGTCTTGAACATCGGAAGGTGATTGTGGTTATGTGCGATCACAGTAACCGCAATCGAGAGGAACAGATAGAGCACGTAGAGTGCTGGATGAAACCCAACGACTGTCCATTGCAGGATGAACACAGCCGTGGTGACGGCCATATAGGCAACTGTTCGCCAATCTGCAGCGTAACGCAAAAACATGCACTATCCCTTTTGTTGACCTGGAATTCGAGTTGCAAACTACGTGTTTAAGGGCTTTCCAACACGTGATTTGTGAAGTGAAATACCGTAACTTTTCACCCGCACCCACCGTCAGAACAGCCCTATGCGAACAACCACAATCCTAGTAGCGTTCCTCCTTGGCTTGTTCACTGCTCAAGCCGGCGAGATTTCCCTGTTGATCAACCACTCCATGCAGGGTCAGGCGCTCCGATCAGGTGCAACGTACTCCATGGATGACGGCAGCTGGTTTTTCAAGCCACGATTCCTGAAGTACTACCTGGCTGAGCTTACCGTGATCCACGATGGTGGGAAGCGCACGCCCCTTAGCGATGTCTACGTGCTCGTCGACGCGCTGGGTCAAGACCGATATGTGCTCGGATCACTTGATGTCACACGGATCGAAGCGCTGGAATTCCACGTCGGTGTCGACAAAAAGCGCAATCACCTCGATCCAACACTCTACCCTCCTGAACATCCACTCGCATTGAAGAACCCGACAATGCACTGGGGTTGGGCGGCGGGATATCGCTTCCTCGCAGTCGAGGGATCGTCGGGAACTACGAGAGACGTGATTTCAACAGATGTTCAGGTGCACACAGTAGGCAACGAGCTCTACCGCAAGGTCACGTTACCTGTAGCCACACGTGAGACTGCTACGGGAGTCGATATCATCTTGGCAGCTGATTATAGCGCGCTGTTTCGCAATCTCGATGTGTCCTTCGGACTAATCTTCCACGGTTATGGCGAAGAGACGGTTGTGATGTCGGATAACATGGCAACTCGCGTCTTCACCTCGCCGACCACAGGGGTCGCTGAGTACGCGGAATCGCAAGAATTACTCGTTTGGCCGACGCCAACATCTGGTCAGCTTACGCTTGCCGCACAGAACATGCAGCTAACACATGCTCAGTTGATTGATGCATGTGGAACAGCTCTACCGCTCCACCTTCCGAACGATCATCGGACCTCGTGGGATCTTTCGTCTGTAGCTGCGGGAACATACACATTGGTGGTTACGACCGCTTCGGGCACAACACACCATGCACCGGTTGTTATTCTTCGGTAGTCTGATAGCGCTCGCGCTGGTTGCAATAGGTTGTTCGACAGAGCACAGCACAGAGCCTCCTATCGCACTTGTAGATGTCCCTCCGGGCTTCACGGAGCAAGTGTACCCGTCCGATAATCAACCAACGCCCGAGCGTGTGCGCCTCGGGAAGTTCCTGTTTTTCTCGAAGGAGCTATCCCGCACACGTACGCTGTCTTGTGCCTCATGCCACAACCCGTCGCTGGCGTTCACCGACGGACGTGCTACGAGTATCGGTGTTGAGGAGCGGATTGGAACACGCAATGCTCCGTCACTGGCCAACGTCGGCTATCAGCCCTATTTCATGCGTGAAGGGGGCGTCCCCACACTCGAAATGCAAGTATTGGTTCCAGTGCAGGAGCACAATGAGTTCGATATGAACATGCTCGATGTGGTTGCGAGACTCAAGAAGGACTCGATGGTGCAGACGTTGAGTCGGAGCGCATACCAACGTGACATTGATGCATATGTGATCACACGCGCCATTGCAAGCTTTGAGCGAACACTGGTGAGTGGACGCTCACGTGCAGACGTGAACCGCCTCACCGCACAGGAAGAACGTGGACGAACACTGTTTATGAGCAGTCGCGCTGGATGCACATCCTGTCATGGCGGCTTCTTGTACACAAATCACGAAATCACAAACAATGGCGCACTGGAAACCTACACCGATGTAGGACGGTATCGCTTGACAAACAAGGAGTCCGACCGCTACATGTTTAAGGTGCCATCACTGCGTAATGTGGGGATTACCGCACCGTATATGCACAACGGCTCGATATCTTCGCTACGCGAGGTGATCGACCGCTACAATCGCGGCGGGATGGGTCACCCCGCAACCGACGCACGCATTGCTCCATTGGGACTTCGCGACGACGAGTGTGACGACCTCGAGGCCTTTCTGCGCAGCCTCACCGATGAAGGTTTTTCGAACGATCCGCGGTTTCGTGAATGAAGTTCCTCCTGGCACTATCGCTCGCATGCGCGCTTACGGCGTGTACCGATACGTCGGCACCACTGCCAACGCCGGAGTATGATCCAACGCCATACATGTTGGATGCATCGACCTTTCCGTATGGATTTCAAACGATGCCACTTCCAACCGACTATCCACTTACGCAGCAACGCGTTGAGCTTGGACGGATGTTGTTTTACGAACCTGCGCTTTCTCGCGACGGCTCGCAGAGTTGTGCGTCGTGCCATGTTCAAGCCGATGGGTTGTCCGACAGACGCACCTATAGCGTCGGCATTCGTGGTCTTGAAGGAACACGTCAGGCAATGTCGATTGCAAACCTCGGATGGCACCGACGCGGCTTCTTTTGGGATGGTCGCGCATCGACACTGCGTCAGCTAGCGCTGATCCCGATTGAGGACACACTCGAAATGGATAACACACTCGAGAATGTCGTGCGTACACTGTCGTCGAAATCCGCCTATCGTGATCAGTTTGTCCGTGCATTCGGTTCAGATACGGTTACTGCCGAACGCATTGGCATTGCAATGGAGCAGTTCATGCTTACGATTGTCTCTGGCAACAGCAAGTGGGACAAGGTGCAGCGTGGTGAAGCCACATTCACGGCACAAGAGAGGCGCGGACAGGATCTGTTCTTCAATGAGTTCGATCCGACTGGTAAGGTGAAATCTGGCGAGTGTTTTCATTGCCATGGCGGACCGAACTTCACCAATGATCGGTACATGAACAACGGTCTCGACGATGATGCATCGTTCCGAGACATCGGTCGTGAGCGCGTCACAATGAACCCGTATGACCGTGCAAAGTTTAAGGTACCCACCCTTCGCAATGTTGCAGTGACAGCCCCCTACATGCACGATGGACGCTTTACAAATCTCGAAGACGTGGTGCGCCACTACTCCTCTGGTGTGAAGCAGTCATCGACAGTCGACATTCTTTTGCAGTTCAGTCTTAAACCTGGTCTCGGTCTTAGTGAGTCTGACGTTGCCGATCTTGTTGCATTCCTCAGGACGCTCACCGATGAAGCTTATCTCACGAATCCGAAATACGCAAAGCCATAGCGGTATTCTTGCGCTTCTTCTCACGCTCGTCGTGAGTGTATCAGCTCCAGCACAGCAGTTGTATTTCCCGCCAGCGCAAAGCACTGGCGTGTGGGAGACTATGTCGCCGAGTGAGCTAAACTGGTGTAGCGATCGGATGGATTCACTGTACAGATTCCTCGAGAAGACCTACACGAAAGCGTTCATCGTTCTCAAGGACGGTAAGATCGTTCGAGAGTGGTACTTCGGCTCCTTTCAGCGCGATAGCCTATGGTACTGGGCATCAGCAGGAAAGACAGTAACGGCTGCACTCGTTGGCATTGCACAGCAACAGAAGCTCCTTGATATCGAAGCTCCAAGTTCACGCTATCTCGGCAATGGATGGAGCATGATGACGCCTGCGCAGGAAGATACAATCACTGTGTGGCATCATCTCACGATGACAACAGGCGTGGAAGGACGTGGTCCTGATGATACTGATTGTCGCACACCAGACTGTTTCACATATCGCGCGCCCCCTGGCACGATCTGGGATTACTACAACCCAGCCTACCTTAAGCTTCAAGACATCGTTGCCGCTGCATCGAAGTCGAGCTTCACAAGCTACTACACGCAGAATCTTGCGCGACCGATTGGTATGGGCGGCATCTTTATCAATGGCGTGCTGTGGTCAGTGCCTCGTTCGATGGCACGATTTGGTCTGCTGCTGCTCGCGAAGGGCGTGTGGAACGGCGATACGGTGATCCGCGATCAGTCGTATATCACCGACATGGTATCAACATCACAGAACCTCAATCCATCATACGGGTATCTCTTCTGGCTTAATGGTAAGGATCGCATGATGCTCCCTGGCATTGAGGCATCCCTGCCGGGTCCATTGATCCCACAGGCCCCCTCCGATATGTACATGGGGCTCGGGAAGAACGATCAAAAGCTCTACGTGATACCGAGTCAGAACATGGTGATCATTCGCATGGGCAATGCACCGACGGGAAGCGAGCCGATGCAGGTTGTGTACGACCGTCAGATGTGGGAATTGATATCAGCACTGCCATGTGCTACGTCCGTTACCGAAGCGAATGATGTAGATATGCCACTCACATGGCCGAATCCCGTCGTGGATGTGCTTCATCACCGAGGCACTTCTGTTGTTGTTCGCACCATTGACGGACGTGTAGTACGAAGCGAGGTATCCTCATCGGTGGACATCAGCAACCTGCCAAGCGGCGTCTATACGGTTGAGTCATCAACAGCAACGACAACTTCGAGGTCGCTGATTGTAAAGCAGTAACGTAGTTTCGAGCATGCTCTCGTTTCTCGTACTAGCCGTAATGTCCATGACCTTTGAGACTGAACCACGCGACACCGTGCTGGTTCGCATTCACGACGTTGTACCTGATCTGCTGACCGATGTTCGGTACGCTACGTCTGATAACTTCACGAAGCGCATCCTCTACACATCGGATACGCTTTATGCTCGCCGTGCAATGGCAGAGCGATTGCTCGTGGCTCAGCGCGACGCGCGTTCACGCGGACTCCAACTCAAAGTCTACGATGCATATCGTCCGCTCAGCATTCAGCGGTTGATGTGGAGCATTGTACCCGACGAGCGATACGTCGCAGATCCAGACAAGGGATCACGGCACAACCGTGGCTGTGCACTCGATCTGACGCTCTGCGACAGCACCGGTGTTGAGCTCGACATGGGAACCGGCTACGACGAGTTCACGGACCGTGCGGCAGCAACGTACACGGATCTTCCGGAGCACGTCCTCGCAAACCGCCGTCTGCTCGAGCAGATCATGAATGCAGCAGGCTTCGATGTTTTACCAAGCGAGTGGTGGCACTTTGATCTTCGTGGATGGGAGAACTTCGCCATCCTGAACGAATGATGCAATACATCACGCGCTATCTGCTTGTGCTCATGGTCTGCACGACGTCACTCGTAGCGCAGGACGCGCATTATTGGACAAATCAATACGGCGCGGAGTCATGGCTGCTCGGTGGTGCTGTCGTCGGTTCAACAACTGACCTTTCGTCGACGTTTTACAATCCAGGATCGCTGGCGCTATACCCCGATACAAGTGCCGTACAATCAGCTATCTCGTTGAATTGGACACGCTCTACTATCACAACCACTGATTACGATTTCCGACTTCGATCAGGCAATGCCGAGCCACTTCCAACGCTTGTTGCCATCAATCTTCCTGTGCGATTGTTTGGTTCACGATCTCTCGTGTTATCGTACCTGAAGCGAACAGATGTTTCACTCGATCTTGACGGCACGGCGACGAGCAAGACAGGTCCGATGACGGGTTACAGCGTATCGGGTACGATTCTTCGTGACCTCAACGACTCGTGGTTTGGACTTACATGGTCGCGCACACTCGATCGTGTTCACGCGGTTGGAATCACGACGTATGTTTCGACCGTAAGCTCGGAGTATTCCTCGATTCTCACATCTGCCAAACTTACAAGTGGTCGAGCTGAAACTGCGAGCCTTGCTGAGTACGAAGTATACGGTACAGCTCGTGTGCTTGCTAAGCTCGGATACTACTATGACGGCCATCCAGTGAGTATCGGAGTCACCATCACAACTCCTGCGTTGCATGTCCTCACCACACGCGGAGAGACGCGCACCTCGCAATACGCGCAACGTGGAGATACTATGTCGCTTCTGTATGGTGACATTCAGCAGAATCTATCAGCGGAATATCGTACACCGATGTCAATTGCTCTCGGTGCAGCCTGGCGCAGCGAGACAACATCGATCTACTTCACAGCGGAGTGGTTTTCTTCACTGGATCCTTACAAGCCCCTTTCCCCCGCGCCGTTCCGATCGATCATTCCTGATACGATGTTTACCTATGGCGAAGTCATTAATCGATATGCAATCATCAACGTGGCTGTGGGAATGAGGACGAAGATCTCAGAGCGTACATCGTTCTACATTTCGCTGATTCGCGATGGATCATTCCTCCGCGCAGAGGATACGGGATCGAATGCCATTGTGAATTTCGATCTCTACCACGGCACGATAGGCTGGAACTTCGCGATCGACCCGCTCGAGATTACCGTAGGGGGAATCGTTGGTGGAGGTTTTGTCGACAGTGCTCCCCCATCTGAGTATGCTGCCTACATTAACCTCACACCCGGCACGCGTGTCAATCGACAGCTACTTCGGATTGGTGCGATACTCGGTATTGTAGCGAAGCTCTAATGCGGTCACTCGTCATCATCGCTGTCCTACTTGCATGCGTATCGAGCATATCTGCACAGCACGACTCAACACGCATTGATCCTCTTCGCGTCGGCATAGTTGCGGGCGCAACTGTCGGTGGCTTTGCCGTTGGGCACGGCATGCTGAATGATCTCTGGTGGAAAGGCAAGCGTGTTCCGTTCCATATCAACACGTCGCAAGACTATACGTACGCATTGAACGCCGATAAGTATGGACATGCTACGTTCGCCTATATGGCTTCAACGGTGTATGGTGATCTCATGCGTTGGTGCGGACTCGACTCGGGGTCTGCTGCATGGTGGGGCTTTGGCGTTGCGATGACCTATCAGACCTACATTGAAGTGCGTGACGGATTCTCGCGTGACTATGGATTCTCGTGGGGCGACATCGGAGCCAACACCATCGGCGCTGCACTGCCTGTTGCACAGCACTATGTACCGGCACTTCGGGCGTTCGACCTTCAGATATCCTTCTGGCCTTCCAATGCATTTCGTCAGGGGGCGTACAACGCCATCATCGACGACTACACATCGACAACCCATTGGCTCGCGATGAATGTGCACGACCTTGCACCGCGCTCTGTACAAGCATATCTACCACCATGGCTTGGTGTTGCCATCGGTCACTCGGTGCGCAATCTTGATGGTCGTGGAGGGGGCGAGCATGTTGTTGTACTCTCGCTCGATTGGCAACTTCATCGGATTCCCAACCTCCCGACATGGTTGCGTGATATTGCTCGCGTGTTGCATCTGTATCACCTTCCAGCACCAGCTGTGCAGATATTGCCGAATGTTGTCTGGTACGGACTGCGGTTCTGACCTAGCAGCAACCAGCTCCAGGAGCGCACGTTGCCGCAGGCTTTTCACCATAGACCGTGATGCTCAGAATACCTGTCTGTCCGGCGCGCATCGTAGCGATCTCTTCTGTGGTGAGGTAGTTCGCGAGAATGTCATCAGGCAGTTCAATTGCTTTCTGCTTCTGCACGGTGATCGTCGCAAAACCAACGTCATGCAGGTGTTGTAGGTACGTTTCAATCTGAATAGCACCAGAGACGCAACCAGCATACATCTCGGCGTCGTTGCGGAGTCCGTCTGGCAGTTCTCCGCGCAACACCACATCGCTTACGCTGAAGTGACCGCCAGGCTTGAGGATGCGAAACATCTCTTCGAAGGCGCGACGCTTATCCGGCACAAGGTTGAGCACGCAGTTGCTAATGACGACGTCGGCGCGGTTTGCAGTGATCGGGATGTTCTCGATATCGCCGAGTCGGAACTCAACGTTATTAAAGCCCAGTTTATCGGCGTTTTCGCGGGCTTTGTCGATCATCTGTGGCGTCATATCAATGCCGATCACCTTGCCTGATTCTCCCGTGATCGCACGAGCAACGAAGGCATCGTTGCCAGCACCTGATCCAAGATCGACAACAACGTCGCCCTCATGAATTTGCGCGAACTCTGTTGGTACGCCGCAGCCAAGCGCTAGATCGGCATCAGCGAGGTAGCCCTTCATCTTCGAGTAGTCTTCAGCGAAGATGGTATAGTCGACTGTAGAGCATTCGCCGGCGCCACAGCAGGATGCAGCGTTCTGTTCTTTCGACTGTGCAGCGATCTCGCCGTACTTCGAACGAACCATTTCCTTGATGTCTGATGCTGTTTCCATGATGCTATCCCTTTCGTTGTGCGACCAACTGAACTGTGGCGCTCAAACCATTATGAAGTGTGCCTTCGTGTATCATGCGTGTGCGCTCGTCGCACGCAATGACGAGTAGCGATGTGAAGTCGTGTTTGAGCTGATCTTCCGACATCATCAACTCGGGCACAGGTGGTCCTCCGGTCCGGTGCGATAGCTGATCGACCGTGTAGGCCTCGAGAATCATAACACCGTTGTGACGGAGTGATGCGGGAATTGCGGCGTGTACACGCGAACGGAGTTCTTGGGGAAGGTGACAGAATATCGACACCACGGCATCCCATTGTTCGACGCCGAAGCCGAAGTCTGCGAGATTAGCATGAACAGTCGTTATTGAGACGTTGTGTGACGCTGCGAGTGCGGCAGCTTTTTCCAGACCTACGCGCGACGCATCGACGCTTGTGACATCATATCCCAGACGGGCTAGATACACTCCATTCCGTCCCTCACCATCAGCAATACACAGCACACGTCCGCCCGGCGTAATGCGATGTGCTTGCTCGCGTAAGAAGTCGTTTGGCTCAGTGCCATACACATAGTCGGCCGTAGAGTATCGCTCGTCCCATGGATTGTTCATGTGCGAATCTACGTTGCACGCAAGTAAGGCTGTGTGACGGGGGTCACGACACTGGCCAATGATTTTACAAAGCTTCGGCCAAAGCAAATGCGGCCATATCCTTTGTAGGATATGGCCGCAATGGAGTACTGCAACGTTACACGTTAGAACGAGTACCGCACACCCACCTGAATCTGGTAGCGTGACAGCAAATCATCATAACCGAATGGGTTCTTCTTGTCAGTGTAGCTGAAGATTGGCGTACCAACTGCGGCATTGGCTGTACCATCTTGTAGCATTGTCGGCGTAACCAATCCCTCGAAACGAAGGAGCATTTCTCGGTTGTTATTGACCGTTTGTACGCGACCCCACGTGTTGTTTACAAGGTTCAGGAAGTTGATACAGTCAACTGTTATCTCGAGGCGATGGCCGTCGACAAACGGATTCGGAATCTCTTGCGCAAGACGAAGGTCGAGTTGATGCACAAACGGCTCACGAGCTGAGAAACGTTCAGCGACTTGGCCACGGATGGTTGAGAGATATGGATCTCGCTCGATGTACGAATTGAACTGCGAATACGTTGTCGCTGATCCGCGTGCGAGTGAGTCACGACGATTCGCACCGCTACCGAGCGTCACAACGCGTCCAAGAAGAATATCGTTGTTGTCCTTTGGCACATAGAGCAGGTCGTTCTCTGTCTGACCATCAGCGTTCAAGTCACCATCGTATACATACGAGAACGGTCGACCTGAGCGAAGTTCATAGAATGCGCTGATCGTTGTCGCATAACCACCACCATACTCAAAGCGCTTGCTAAGGGACACGACGAAGCGATGTGGAATATCGAAGAGCGATGGGGTGACAGGGAGTTCATTAGGATTATCTGGCGTATGGTTGAAACGCCACTGCGAGATAGCCTGAGAAGAGAGACCTGAGTTTTGATCGAACGAACGACCGTATGTATAGAAGACACTAGCGAACCAACCATTCTCAAAGTTCTTCTTTGCCTGAGCCGAAAACATATAGCTGTAGCCTTGGGAGGTGTTACCAAGTTGGATGATGTTCGTGAACGGACCGCTTCCGAATGAACCAACCTGTGTACGTGGAGTTGTGTTACGGCCGCTATACGTGCCATAGACACCACGACCTCCTGGCAAACGTGATCCCAACGCTGTTGTGTCGCGACGATCACCAAGATTGATGTCACGGTAGTAGATATCGTTGATGTTTTGCGAGTAGAGACCTTCGAGTGTGACGAAGAGTCCATCCGCAACCTCCTTGTCAACTGCGGCATCGATACGAAGCGACTGCGGCATCTTGAAGTCAGGAGCTGTGACGTTCAGCTCAGTGATGTTACCGACACGCCTGTAGAAGCTTGAGTCAAGTGGGTTAAGGGTTGGATCAAAGCGCAGCGTATCCGTTGACGTTGTACGAATGTCGAGTCGAGCGATTTCGACACCTGTGTTTGAGTACTGGTTCGAAATCCACACAAATGGAATACGACCAGTGAAGATGCCGATACCACCGCGGATCTGCCACGGCTTCTCATCATCACTCGACCAGTTGAAGCCGAGACGTGGCGAGAAGAGTACTGTGCTTCCAGGAAGAACACTCGTATTCAGACCAAGTTGCTGCCCTGCCAGTGCCGAAGATGCATTGTAGCGGATTGTGTCAGCCGTTGGGTTGTACGATGCCTTGTCGAAGAACAGCGGCATGTCTGCACGCAGACCAAGGGTAAGACGAAGACGATCCGTGACTTCCCACTCGTCCTGAACATAGAAGCCAAGTTGAGCAGTTGAGAAGCGTGCTGCCCAATCGGAAGCGAAGCCAGGACGTGCAAACGAATACTGCAGTCGCGCGCCGATTCCATTTCGGAAGTCGTTCAGGGAGTTAAAGCTCCACGTACCAGCATTATCGCGGATAAACAGGTTCTCGAATGTGAAAAACTCATTTTGCGTACCAACTGTGAACGTATGCGCTCCCATTGTGTACGTGAAGTTATCCGTGATTTCAATAACGTCTGTGCTGAGGCGATTACGCAACGAGAAGTTCTCGGAACCGGCATTGATGTTAATACCTGTAATGCGCGAATCTGAGATGGATATAGATGGGAACCGATCGCCGGAGATATCCCGGAAGTCGCGAATTGTCGTGTACCCAACGATCACTTCATTTGACATCTCGGGCGAGAGCATCGAATTCAGTTGAAGCACTGTACTGTTGGCCTGACTGTTAAACGTGTAAAGTCGGTTGCCAAACTGCACACCTGTGCGCGACGGATTGTAGATATCATCACTTGCGTCGACAAAGTTGTGGCGAAGTGTGAGGCGATTCGCATCGTCAATATTCCAGTCGACGCGACCAAAGATCTTCGTGCTTGGACGATTGACTTCCTGGTTATCAATGGCACCAGGATTGTATCCGTAGCGTGTCTGAAGAATATCGCCAACCGTATCTGCGATTGAGCGAACTAGCGGATTCAGTGCACCATTCTGTTGGAAGGCAAGCTGTGGCCGAGGCTGCGTACGTCCCGTCTTCTCGGCATTCAAAAACATAAACAGCTTGTCTGGAATGATCGGTCCACCAACACGGGCACCAACTTGATACTCAGAAAACGATGAGAATGGTGTGCGAATCGTTGTATCACGGTACTCACCAACAGGCAATGCTGCACCGTCTGTACCACGTGACAAAAAGTTTGTCGACACAAGATCACCAATCATGTTCTGATTGCGGAAGAATCCGTACGCGGACGCTGTCCATTTATTGGTACCACTGCGCGTTACTGCATTGATACCGCCGCCTGTGAAGCGACCTTGACGAACATCATACGGTGCAACAAGAACTTGAAACTCTTCGATAGCATCGAGCGAGATCGGCGTGACGTTCGCGCTGCTACCAGGTGTTCCGTTTGATCCCAAACCAAACAGATCGTTGTACTGCGTACCGTCGATTTGCACGTTGTTGTAGCGGTTATTGCGGCCGCCGATAGAAGTACCAGCTCCGGCTGCAGCAGATTGTGGGGTAAAGCGGACAAAGTCCTGGAAGTTTCGAGAGATTGTTGGGAACGCAGCAATCACGCGATCATCAACTTCCGTTGATGCACCAGTGCGACCCGATTGAATCGCTGACTGTGCACCAATCACTGTTACAGTCTTACCAGTAACAGCACCCTCTTTGAGAACCACATCAACGCGACGGTTCTCTGCAAGTTGAAGCTTCTCAATTGTGAGCGAGAAGTCCTGCTTACCAACGAGCTTAACGGTAAGCGTGTACGGTCCGCCAACACGAAGCGACGTAAGTGTGTAACGTCCGTCT
The DNA here is from genome assembly GCA_964465685.1 of uncultured Melioribacter sp. GTDB lineage: Bacteria > Bacteroidota > Ignavibacteria > Kapaibacteriales > Kapaibacteriaceae > UBA10438. The sequence goes on along the minus strand of CAYXKK010000008.1, from coordinate 55,508 downwards.
TTGCGGACGTAGGTTCCAACCTTGGTGTTTGTTGGTCCATGGATCATTGTGACTGATGCACCGGCGAGAGGTTGACCACCCTCGTCCTTGACTACACCATACACACCAGCAGTCGTTGTCACCTGAGCTTGTACGCCTGTACACGCTATGATCAACGCAAGAAAGAGTACCCCAATACGATGCATACGCATCCCCCGATGAAATGCGAAAAACTGTTTCGCAAAACTCGGACGCTAGCGCGGGATTACCTTGCCTGTAATGGAATGATAATCACCCACAGGCACACTCTATCGCATCCCACAGCTCAACGCGCCATTGCAGCGCGTTATGTGCTGCCACGCGTGCTTCTTCAAGCCGCACGGGATCGTTACCGCAGAGGAGTTCCACCATACGAATGGCGAGTGGACCGTGGTGATCGCCATCGACGTCGATATGGCGCTGTAGATAATACCGCAGATCCTCAACATCGACGTGCTGTCCACCCTGTGCGACGTGATCAAGCATGCCAAGGAACATCGTTGGGATCACATCTTCACGTCCGTAGGTAAACACGCTGGCAATCTCATGCGGCTTGCCGCGCTCAATGATGCTCATCGTTCCTTGCACGAATGCAGCACATGCCGGCGGTGCACCAGCAGTAGTAAGTGCGTCGTGCCATGGTGTTCCGCGTTGAAGATCCGCAATGAACGTGTCGATTGCAGTGGTGGATGCTCCGAGCCCCTTCATTGCAGCACGGTACATTTCGAAGTGACTCATGCGCGTGCCATGACGGTCGACGTCACTTTCTTCGCCGACAACGATCTCGTTAATGAGAAAGCGTGTCTCTGGATCACCAGTGGGGATCCATGGCAGATCGACACACGTGAGGTGACGTTGAAGCGCTTTGAGCAAGGACATAAAGTCCCACACGGCCCACACGTGATGCTCCATAAACGTCGCCAGGGCCTCAGCCGTTGTGAGACGTGCATACATGGGATGATGTTCAAGCTGCTCGCGAAGAGAAGCTGTAGCGTCGAGAATTGTTTGAGTGCTCATGAGGTGGATAACACCACTGTTCTTTGTAGAGTTCGAGAAGCGTGCAATATTGCGACATGAAGAATATTACTCTCTCCCTGCTTGCTGCACTTGCTCTTGTATCATGTTCTGAAACATCAGATCCTAACCCTGTGGATCCGAACCCAGACAATCGCGTGAGTGGCGATGATACGACCTTGGTGTCGCAAGTCGGCGACACGGTATCTATCGACATCTGGAAGGGTAACAGCACGTTCCAGAGGTCATATACCGTCTACATGCTCAAACCATCGAAGACACTCCACGACATCACGATGAGGAGTGTGAATGGACTCACATCCGGTAGCGTGACGGTATCGGTGATGAAGAATGAAGAGACGCTGTGGCAGCACACGTTTACCACCGACTCAACGACATGGAACGTCACAGGTCGGGCAGAAGGTGCCATTGGTACCGTGCGTGTTCAGTCGACATCGGCTACTGGCCGTATCGAGGGGCGCATCATCGGGCGGTAATGCTCGCCCCTTAGTCGTCAGATTTTTTCAAGGGGCGAACCTCGCTCCATGAGGCTACGTCGTGCGTTCCATCAAGCTTGCGCCAGACCACGGTTGCGTAGGTTCGCTCCACGCTATTGTGGCGCACCACGATTGTCATCCTGTAGTTCAAGCCTGCAACGATCTGACGTTCAGCCTTCTCAATACGAACGATTTCAGCTTTCCCATCGGAAAACGCTGAGCGCACGGCGGCGTCTGCAGCGGCCTTCACATCGTCATCCGTTGGTGCGGCATTATAGGAGCCGACTGGCTTGTAGTTTGGTTGTTCTGGTGCTGACGACTTGCAACCAACGACGATCAACAGAGCGGCCGTAACGAGAACGAGCGTGAGTGGTTTCATACGCATTCATGAAGTGGTGAATGTCAGCAAACCTACTGCGAAAATTCTCCTATCTTACACGCGTTCGCAAGGAGACTATCATGCGTCCGTTCGCCCTTGGATTCAGCGTGTTGCTGTTCCTCATCTGCACAGGTGCAGGCAATGCTCAAGTTGATACCCTTGGGCGGATGGTCTTAGATGAAGGCCTCCGCTATCGCATCACAACGATACGTCCCCGGATTGCTCCGGGAGAAACTCCGTTTGCATCCACGCAGCGATGCATCCTTACATCGGAGTCGGGCTCGCGTGTGACGTTCAATGGAACGTCAGTGATTATTCCAGCAGGTCGAAGCGTTGAAATCGCGATCAGCTCAACAGAGCCTGTTGAGTTACGGGGCACGCAGCCGTTTGCTGTGTTGACGATGCAAGACGGATACGGACATGGTGAAGCAGCGCGTCATCTTCCGAGCTATGCATGGGGCACGTCGTATCGTCCGTTCTTATGGTGGCAGGACGAATATGGTCTCGCAAGTGAGGTGCCAACCGTCACCACCTCTGCAATTTCGATTGTTGCTGATGTTGACGATACGAGAGTGTCGCTTACACTTCCCGCGGGCAAACGCGATACAATCTTGAATGCGGGTGAGCAGTGGTATGTGCAATTCGATCAAGAGGTTGGACGCTCGCGGAATGATTCAACAGACTACACCGGATCGTGTGTCGTTGAGAGTACACAGCCTGTTGCGGTGGTAAGCGGACATGAGAAGGCGGCCGTGTTGCGTCATCCAAATAGCATGCCGAAGTCTGGCAACTACGAGCGCCCTGCAACGCGAGGCCGTGGGAATCTGCACGATGCAATGCTCCCGACGAAATACGCAGGTCAGAGCTTTTTCACGAGTCCGATCCTCTATACGCCTACTCGTCTGCGTGGACGTGATCTATCGCTGATAGATGTTGAGGATGATCGTGGTGATGTGATTCGCTTTATCGCGCTTGAAGACGGTACATGGATTACAGGGAAATCTTCACCTTCAACACCGGTTGAGGATGTCATGCTGAATGCCGGTGAGTCGTGGTATGCGCCGCGAACAGAGCTGACAACGTCTTGGTACGCATCGGCTCCTGTCCTCTGCGCACAGTATGGCAAGTCCTATGCCTACATCACATGGCAGTCGACGCAACCTCTGGACGATCCGTCGACCGATGCAGGCATGCCACAACTGCAGATTGTTCCATCATGGTCGCAGTGGGTGAATCGCGCAATCGTTGTCACACCCTCAGAGACGGCCAACTTCCTATCGCTCGTTACGTATGAACGTGATGTTGCTAGTATTCAGATCGATGGTCGTCCTATCACATCGGTTCTACGCAAGCATACGATTGAGAACAGTCTAACAACGTCATTCGATGGACCTCTTCTTCCCGGTGAACATCGAATCACCTCTCCGAACCCAGACGTGCGCTTTGTCGCATGGTCGTATGGATCGGTCGACGGACTGAGCTTGGGAAAGATCTACGGAGCTGTCACGGGCATGAACCTCGCTGTGGAATGTCAAGGTGTGCCTACGCTCAGTGTTACGCGGCACGTCGACAGCGTTATAATCACTTACGGTGTCTCCGACACTGCCGCGGAATGCCTCACAACAGCAATGACATACTTCGAACAGTGCGATGGATGCGCCATTGAGGAACGTCAGCAGGGATTTGTTGTGCGGCGTTCACAACCCGATGTTCGCGTCACGGGAATTGTACGCACGGTTGCATCGAATGGCATGTATCGTCGCGGTGCATTCTCACTCGACGGAACTGTTGGCGTTGCTGAAGTAACTACGGACATACAGGTTGGACCAAACCCTACAAGCGACTACGTCATCATACAGCGTAACGGCGTTGCATCACTTACAGGTACCTATCGCGTTTGGTCGCATATTGGAACGTGTGTCCGCGAAGTCGAGGCAGCACATCAATCGTCGCTCCGCGTCGAGCTGTCTGATCTTGCACCTGGTGTGTACTGCATTGAGGGACATGCTGTGCACAGCATCGTAGTTAAGCAATAACACGTTGATGGATAAAGGGGGCTGAATGTCAGGTGATGTATTTCGCATCGTCATGCGCCGGATTATGCCGGTGCTGTTTCTCAGTTACGTCGTGTCGTTTCTCGACCGCGTAAACATTGGATTTGCAAAGCTTCAGATGTCGGCAGAGTTGGGATACTCAGATGTCGTCTATGGCTTTGGTGCGGGCATCTTCTTTATCGGCTACTTCCTCTTCGAAGTGCCAAGCAATCTGATGCTCGAACGCTTCGGCGCACGCGTATGGATTGCTCGCATCATGGTCACGTGGGGCATCATCTCCGGTGCGTTTGCCTTTGTGGATGTTATCCCATGGGGTCCACTACCCGAAATGTTCGGCTTGCCCCATCACGAGTTCAGTCTCTATGCGTTGCGGTTTCTGCTTGGACTCGCCGAAGCAGGCTTCTTCCCGGGTATCATTTTGTACCTGACGTATTGGTTCCCTCGGGAGATGCATGCGCGCACCGTTGCTACCTTCATGACGGCTATTGCTGTTTCGAACATTATCGGCGCACCTCTCTCCGGAGCACTCCTCGAAGGGTTACACGGAACCCAGGGATGGCATGGCTGGCGATGGTTGTTCCTCATCGAAGCAATTCCTTCGGTCGTGATGGGTATCGTCGTGTGGTTCCTGCTCCCGAACGGACCCAAGGATGCGAAGTGGTTATCTGATACACAGCGGAAGGATGTTGAGGACGCTGTAAAACGCTCGCATGCAGAATCGCACCATGTTAGCACGCACAGCGTTCGCGCTGCGTTCACAGATCCTCGGTTGTGGTTTATCAGTTTCACTAATCTTTCCGGCATCATCGTGCTGTACGCAGTGAGCTTTTGGATGCCAACGATCGTGCACGAGATGGGCGTTGATCGGGGTGACTACTTCACGACCGGGTTGCTCACGATGATACCATGGGTGTTTGGAGGCATCAGCATGGTGATTGTCGCGCGACATTCCGACAGGACAGGCGAACGACGCTGGCATCTTGTTGCAAGTTTCGCTGCATCAGTGATCGGTCTGTTACTGCTTGCGCAGATGCGTGGCAACGCCGTGGGCTCGATCATCGCACTCTCGATCATCACCTGTGGATCGATCTCCTACGCCGGTCCACTGTGGTCACTCCCTCCCATTTTTCTGCGCGGCTCTGCGGCAGCTGCTGGCATTGCGCTGATTAACTCCGTAACAAACCTTGGCGGCCACATCGGACCCGACATGCTTGGTCGCATGCGCTCTAGTTCTTGGGGTGAGCAAGGGGCGTTCTATGCCCTTGCAGCCATCGCCACAGTAGGAATCGGGTTCATCATCCTAGCAACACGCGGATTGTCGCGTGCATTGCAACCATCCGAGGTGAAGTAATGACGAACAAACGCGATGACTTCTGGATACTATTCTTCGCTGGATGGATTTGGCACATGATCTATGCAGCAACCGGTTTCAATGACGTCGTGGGTTTGATTGCACCAGTAAACGAAAGTGTATGGGAGCATCTCAAGTTGGGGTATGGAGCAACACTTGTGCTTATGGTGCAAGACGCGTGGCGTTCACTGCGTCGACAGCAACACGCATCTGTGTTGGGTCGTGCAGTTGGCATCATCGTGATGAACATCGTCATCGTCGTCGGGTTCTATTCGTATAAGGCGGTCATTGGTACATCGGTGGTCGTCGTAGATATCGCATTGTATGGCGTCGCATGTTGGATCGCATCGCTCATGCATGATCGCATTGCGAATCGGCAACCATCAGCAGTAATGGAAAACGTCGGCATCCTCGTGCTTGTCATCATTGCATTTGTATTCGCGTGGTGCACGATCTACGTTCCGTCGTGGACAATCTTTCAATCGTGAATATGATCGACTTCGTACATTTGTGATGGACAACAACGACGTTCACTCTCGGCAGCATTGAGAGGACAAACATAAACGGCCCGACATGCATTGCATATCGGGCCGTTTGTTGTTTGATAGCCTGAAGCAATGCTAGCGCAGTCGTGAGGTATGACTCAACGCGCCCCCTCCCCAACACACGTAAGAATCACGTATGTTTGGGCGGCAATTGCCTCTTATAGGGTATCGTGCCGTTTCTACAGGGGGTAGAAGTTGATGTGGATTCAACACAGCGCAGCGAGACCCGCGCTATCATGACCCATACCTTCCATAGCCGTATATGCGTTATCGCAATACTGATGTGCATGGGTGTCGGGATGAGCGTCGCACAGGATGGTGATCGTGCATCACATCGTCGCGTGCGTGGAACGCTCACGCAGTGCTATCCTGTGCGCATCGTCGATGCACCGAGTTTTGTGTACATCCGTGCTGTTGTTGATTCAACGTTTCCTGATTCAACACTCGATGCCGTGCTGTACTGCATGCAGGTACGCGCAGTGCTCGATAGCGCAGTGATTCCTGTCGTCGACGTCCCTGGTGTAGTTGGTACTCGCATACCAGTTACAGTTCTCAGTCGGATAGACTCTGTTGTGCTTCTTCAGCCTTGGTCAACAACGCCTATCGATCCATCTGCCATCTATCAAGTCGTACTTCCTATACGAGCGGATACGATCACGATTGATTCAACGCTCACGTGCGAGGCATGGAATGGTCGACGAGGCGGTGTGATCGAATTGCACGCAGCATCGGTCATCATCTTCGATAGTGGTCGTGTGGATGCATCCGCGCGCGGAAACCGTGGGGGACGTCGCTCTGCTGATGGTGGTTCGTGTTCGATTACACAGGCATGCGATCCAGCGCTCAGCGCTCGCACAGCCGAGAAGGGCGAGTCCATAGTTATCCGCGATCCGGAGTGCTGGTCGGGTCATACACCGTGGGCCTCAGGCGGCGGTGGTGGTGATGCTCACAACTCCGGTGGCGGCGGTGGAGGCAACGGCGGCGCTGGCGGACGTGGTGGTGATCAGTGGAGCTGTGGGTTACCCCTTGGCATGCACGGTATGCCTGGCTGCGCAATTCGTGATACTACGTTTGCTCGCCTAGTTTTCGGCGGGGGCGGGGGCGGGGGCCACCAGAATAATGGCGTTGGCACTGACGGAGTATCTGGAGGAGGCATCATCTATCTCCATGCGGAACGTATCGAAGGCGACACCGTTCGCATCAGTGTTGATGGAGAGAGCAATATCCGAGCTGCTGCAAATGATGGCGGGGGTGGTGGCGGGGGTGGTGGTACACTCGTACTCGACGCATGCACAATCACTGCACCATTGCAAGCCTCGTTGCGAGGTGGACGTGGTGGTAACTGTGCCGGTGGACATGGTCCTGGCGGTGGAGGAGGCGGGGGGCGGGTCCTCATCGAACCTTCATTCCTTCAACGGGTCGACAGCACATTGCGCTTCGATGTCGAGGGAGGAGCAACCGGAGTCAACGGCGGACCTACGGCAACATTCAATGCGATGCCGGGCGAGCCAGGCATCATTGTTCCGCTGTGTGCGAGGGTGACGTTGCATAATCTTACCTCTGCTTCGGAGCTTGCAATTGGCGAGGTCGATACGCTTCGCATCATGTCACGCGATTCCACACTTCGCTGTCCAGTATCGATCACGCACACGATAACCATCATCGGATCGAGTCTGCTACCGCTCATCGATTCAATGGACTTTGATACAACCGTTCGTGTCCGCCTTGAGCGCCCTGCACCTGACACTGCCGTTATCACCGTGACACTTCCCTCAACCACATCAACGATAATTCCATTGCTGGGTCTTCTTCATCAGGACACAATATCAATCATTCGTCATGCGACGAGCGTTACGTTCCCCGACAGTATTCCGTCGTGCGTGTGGCCTGTCGATGAGCGTGTTGTTGTTACCCGTGCATGCGGACTGCCATTGCGCATTGTGCGCCGTTGGACGCCCCTTCGGATTGGTGTCACTGCACTCCGAACACGTGTTGATCTGGTTGTTGATGCAGCTTCATCCGCACCTGTTGACCTGTCAGTCATGGATCTGCAAGGTCGTGTTGTCACAACAACGCGCTGTACGTCGTTCGAGCGAGTTGGCGAAAATGTATGGCGTGGACGAGTAAGCCTGTCCTGTGATGATGTTGGTCGTGGAGTGTACGCTCTCTGTGCATCTTCGCAACAAGGGTCTGTTACAACCACATTCTGCATTACGCAGTGAGACATATGTCGTCGAGACTTCGATACCTGAGCACGTTTGTTTGCAGCATGATCTGTCTGTCTATCTCTGCTACAGCACACGATGATAGTACCACGCGATGGGTTGAGTTTGGTGCTAGCCTTGGTGTGTATGGAGCGAGGTACTCGAACGTTGCGACACAACTTGGAGACCACGATCTTGTTGGTTCAGCACCGCGTGATGGCCTACGTCTGAACATCATCTCGGGCTCTGTACGTGGTCGCTATGACGCTGTGTATGGAGCACTCACCTTACAAACGGGCGATTACGCGCGTGCCTCGTGGATGAACGATATGTTCTGGCTTCAAGAAGCATACATCGGCGTGCATCTTACCGATGCAATGCGACTCGAAGCTGGATCGTTCTCGTCGCACGTCGGTGTCGAATCAATGATTCTCACAGAGAACTATAGCGGTATCATTTCGCTTCCAGGGTTCTTCGACCCAAACTATTTCGGCGGCGTGAAGTATCTCTGGGACGTATCGGAGACAGTTGAGATGCAATTTGATGTTGTGACATCGTTCAATGGCTATCCACTTGAACAGGGAGTACCTGCGTTCACGACAGGCGTTACATGGCAGCGAGATAGCACGCACATGTTTGCAGGCAACGTATTTGTTAGTCGCGAAACGATCGAAGAGATCGATCAGACGCAGCTCTATTTCAATCTGCAATCCACATTGGAACTACCGAGCGTACACGTGTTGGGTGAGATCAATTACGCTCTCGAACTTGCCGACGGAACAGCTTCCACTCAAGCAATGGTATCGGGATTTATTGCGGGATACGTGGACATACTCCCGACGCTTATGGCAGGACTACGAGGTGAGATGCTGATCGACCCTGACGGCATTCTCGCCGACGACCGATTCAATGCCCCGCTTCCCTACCGCACGCTCTCGGCAGGGGGCTGTACAGCTACCGTATCGTACAGACCACTACCGTGGTGCATGGTACGTGCCGACATGCGATACCTCACAGCGTTTGACGACCGATCGTTCATTGAGACTGATCCAAACGTGAAGGAGCGAACTGAAGCGGTCCTGAGTGTTGACTTCACTTTGTAACACTTCTCGAGGATCATAGCATGCATCGTTATCACATTCCGTTTGTACTCACCATTGCCGTTGCTGCGCTCATCCTAGCGAGCTGTAGCAGTGATGTTGCACCTATTCCCGAGCCGACGGATGCGGAACGCTACGCAGCGGCGATCGTTGATGCTATGGTAGCTGATGATAATGAACGCTCCACGAGTCTGATTGCACTGCGAGAAGACAATTCTGCTACGGTCTGGAAGACCTTTGCTACGGAACGTCGCGTGTTGGTTACAGCGTGGACAAGCTGGGACACAAGCTATACAGTGGGTGAGACAGCCGCAGCGAAGTACGATATGTGGGTTACAGCAGCACCCGAGCTGCGCACCTGGTGGAAGACGCGATACGATGGACGTACAGATACGACACTACGATTGGAGCAGCTTCTGGGGTTGTCGCCGGGACGAAAGAAAACTGCATTTCTCTCGATCTGGGTGCGTCCACAGGATGTGTTTCGTCCAGCAGGTGATCCGGAGATCGATGATGCGACTGCAGGACCCGAGTTAGCCGCTAACGTTGACTCGGCATATCGAACATGGTTCAATGCGAGTATCATCTACTCGTATTATCCCAAGACTGCTCCTTGGACGCGCCTCGGCTATACCTACGACTGGAACCTTCAGTACGGCGAGCAGGGGCTGAGTGAGTTCATCGTGCGCAAGGGATCTCCGATGATCGTGGAATCTGTCCTCTCGACCTCGAACTACCTCCGCTAAGGATTCGTAGCGTATTTATTGCGCAGTCGCAAGTATGTTGTGCGTACGTGGCAGAACGCACTTCGATATTCTTCATGGGTGGTGGTGTGGCAGCACACCTCTATGCCCTTGTGGCCGCCTCGCGCTGGGGAGCGTCGAACATCGACGTAACAATGGTCGACCCTGCAGAGCACGCACCCGATCGCAATCTGTGTGTATGGGGCGAGCCCCTTCCCATGCTCGATGATGCTGTCCTTGCAGAGTGGCGAACACTGAGATTCGGCTACGGGAATGCAACGATTGTACGCGATCTCACACATGTGAGCTACCGACATTATAGCGCGCAGTCGATTCGTCGTGTTGTTGATCGCACACTCGATGTTCGTCGCATCGTCGCACGTGCCGATACTCCAGAGCAAGCGAGTGACGTATCGCTTGACAGTCGGCCAAATGCCGCATTCCACCGTCCTGCATCGATTTCCCTCGTTCAACACTTTCACGGATGGAGAATACGTACAGCAACACCTGTATTCGAACCACACGTCATGACGATGATGGACTTTCGAACAGACCAACAACATGGTGTCTGTTTTGTGTACGTGCTTCCCTATGCAGACGACGAAGCGTTAGTTGAGTGCACGGTGTTCTCGGCACACGAGTGGGACATCGAAGACTACGAGCGACATCTTGTTACCTACATCGCTGATGTTCTCAAGTGTGACTCCTACGATGTACTCTCGACTGAGACTGGTGCAATCCCGATGTGCGATGCGATTCCCGTGCGTGAGCGCGGTCACCGATGGCTCGCTATCGGCTCTGCGGCAGGCCTCACAAAGCCAACCACAGGGTATACCGTAGCACGTTGCATTCGCGACGCCGAACAGATGATTGATGGCGTTCGTGCGACCGGTGAGTGGTCAGTACCGCCGCGCGCGCATCGACGCTTCGACTTTTACGATCGCTTGCTTCTGCGCATCATTCGTGATGAGCCGCAGCACGTATCGCACATCCTATGGACATTATTCGAGCGCAATCCTGTCGAAGTGATTCTTCGCTTTCTTGACGAGCAGACAACGCTTCGCGAAGAGATACGCCTATTCTGGAGTCTCCCATGGAATCCCTTCCTCCGCGCACTCTTCCGACGGTAGTACCGTTGGCAGCAGCGCTCGTGTTTGTTGTGCTCCAGCTTCTCCTCACAGGAGAGCAGAACATGATCATAGCGGGCGTGTGTATCGCATTGCTCGGCATACCACATGGAGCACTCGACCTGCACATGATTACGGGGCGAGCACAGCGCACAGTCGAACTCGGCATCTATCTCGCGTCCATCGCGTTCGTAATCGCAGCGTGGATGATCGCACCGTCATTCATGCTTGTGTTCTTTCTTCTCAACTCAGCGTGGCACTTCGGCGACTGCGACCTTCAGATGACGTCGCGATGGAAGGCACCTCTTGCTATGGTGTACGGAATCGCAATGCTGGTTGTGCTCATTGATCCAGCAGATCCGTCTGTGAGCTGGATTATCGCGCAGCTCATGTCGACTCCTATTGAGACTGTACAGCAAGTGAGTAGCCTACCTCTTCGCATCGTAGCTGGTGGCATTGTTCTGCTCATACCGTTTGCTCAGTCTCGTGCGACCTGGACGAACAGCTTCCTACGCGGATCCTGCATCGTCGTCGTTGCCGCGTGTACGTCGTCATTGATCGCATTCACGTTCTATTTCGCGATGATTCATGCGTTCACGAGCATGAATGCGCTGCGCTACCACATGCACACTGATACACCAAGGACATGGCCGCAGCTGTTAAAGGCGGCAGCACCTCTTACTCTCGTATCCCTCATCGGTATCGCTGCTGCTGCACTCATCATTCCCAGCATGTCACTGCTCTCATTGCTCTTCATCGCACTCAGTGCACTCACGCTACCGCACAGCAGGCTATTCCACAGAGTGTATGTGGGCCAGGCGTAGAATCACGTTTCACTTCACGTACTGCTGCACGACATAGATGCACGTATCATCGATGTACGTGACGCCTGCGGCAGCGCACTTTGCAGCACCTTGTTTGCTCGTGATCCCAAGTTGTAGCCAGATGCATCGCACATCGCCGTGTGTGGCGTGTCGCGCCAAAGCATCGTCGATGATTGCGTCAGTATCGGACGATGGACGAAACACATTGAGGATGTCGATCGTGAATGGTACGTCAGCAATTGATGCTACGACAGGTATTGGTCCAACGGCTGGTGTTGCATACGGATTCACACCGACGACATCATATCCCCATTGTGGAAGCAACTGCGGGATATCGTGAGCAGATTTACCAGGGTTTTTCGATAGACCGACGACCGCAATTGAATGGGACGATTTCAGGACATCGATGGCGAGTTTGAGGTACTGATCCATGCTGCAATATCGCCAATGGCGCGACGAGGAATATCGCTGATCGATCCGTACGTGAAGAAGCCATGGATCGTACCGTCGTAGCATGTGTATGATGTATTCACACCACTTGCCGATAACCGCCCATGATAGTCGTGCGCTTCGTCACGAAGTAGATCATTCTCCGCAGTGATAATCAATGTTCGAGGCAACCTCGACACATCCTCTGCATGCGCAGGTGCGACGAGAGGATTGGTGCGCAACGAGTGATCCTGAACATACTGCTGCCAATACCACTCCATTGCCGTTCGCTCGAGTCCGTACCCCGTTGCATACGCATACGATGATGCTGTTGTGAGTGACGGATCGAGGCACGGATAGATCAGAACTTGCGCCTGCAGCGGTACGACGTCGCGTGCGCGCAGCGCAACAGCTGCAGCTAGATTGCCACCCGAGCTGTCACCAGCTACCGTAGTTCGAAGCGCATCAATGCGCAGGTCGTTCGCGTGTGTGATACACCACATGAGTGCATCCCAGCAATCATCAAGTGGAATCGGGAACGGATGCTCCGGTGCTTTGCGGTAGTTCACACTCACCACGGTCATTCCCGTGTCGAGAACTAGCTGTGCAAGCGACGCGTCGTAGATGTCGATTGTGTTGTGCACCCAACCACCACCGTGATAGTACATCAGCCATGGGGAAGGCTCAGTTGTCGCCGTTGCGAGCCGCAACACGTGTGCATCAAGCAACGCACCATCACGGGTGAGCATCGAGCATTGCGTGATCACCACACCAGATGGAACGGGTCCAGCCAATGCAATACGTGCTGGTGTTTGTGCGCGGAGTTCATCTGTCGAAGCAATACCAACAATCGGTAGCTGCGCCAGCTTGCGTTGTTCGAGGAGGGCTAAAAATTCGGGAGCGAGCATCAGTGAAGATACTCGCTCCTTTTTGACCGTCCAATGAAATGTCGTGTTACAGAATCACAAGTGCGAGGCCGAGTGCAAGGTGACCTGCCCCTTAAAAATGGTACCAGATGTAATCTTCCCTAACTATCAAGACGAGCTATCATTTCTTAGTCGTATTGATCCAGTGTCGCAACACCCACGCAAGATTCACCACCGCAATACCACACGCCAGGATCTGGATGGGCAATGAATGCCATACGAGAATTCCATAGAGGAGGAGAACTGTTGAGAAGAACAATGAGCTCAGCAGTATCGCCGTAGTTGTCCGGAAGATGTGCAGTACACGTACCTCTGGCTCAGCTGCTTGCTGTTGAACACGCTTGTACAACATCGCTGGTACTATACCTGTAGCAATCGAAGATCCTAGAATGCCGCCGATTGATAGAAACACTGACACGTCGGCCGCATTCTCTTCAATCAACAGCGCTACTAACAGCATAGCTCCAAGAGAAGGAAGAGCAGGCACAACCACATTCCACTTGAAGTTGTCTACGGTTGAAAGTGGCTCCGATGACGGACGCAGAGCGAGACGTATGAGGCCACCCAATTGCCCAGCAGCACGAATGGTTGCAAGGCCAGGAAGAATGAAGACAAGCATCGTTCCTGCTGTCGCAATAAATCCATCTGTTGCCTCTGCAAGCTTCAGAAACACCGTTCCATGAAGTCCGATAAGCTCTGTTGGTAACACCGACATATCAACTAATGTGATCCAGAGGATCATCAATACGCCCTGAAACACAATGCCCCAAAGACTGCCCGTGATATACTGCCGGGCCTTGGGGTTGTTAGGCAGAACATAGGTTGCCGAAGGAACAAGGAGGAGCGGTCCAATGAACGAGAGTATACTCACACCAAGGAAACCAGACCACAATTCAGGTGCTGCTCCGCGATTATCCGTAAAAGGTAGCTGCGCAAACAGCACGTGCTCGGGATTGAGAAAGGGTACGAGTGCAATCAGGATCGCAATGATCAACACAAGTGCTACAGCACCTGCAACAAGTGATAGACTATGTTCTACCGAACCAATCGAAATCACAACAAGTACAAGACAGCTCACGATACCAAGCCACAGTTCTTCCGTCATTCCGGTGTAGAAGGCAAGCGTCGATACTATCGACACGAGGCATGCAACAAGGACGGCGAAGAACACAATCGCAACAGCAATTGCTGTGATTGTTCCTATGCGTCTGCCGAGGTACACAACAACCAAGTCACGAAGATTCTTTGGTCGAACATCAGCAGATATCGAAACAACTGCTTCCGCTATCGCCGATGTGCTCACACACATGATGGTCGTCACAACAACGATGATCGCGATGGACGGTAGGGGGCCTAGTGGGGCTGCCGAGATGGGCAGTGCCACATATGACATCGGTAGGCTAACAAGCGCCATGAAGGCAAATGCGAGCCAAAAGGGTGGCAGATTGAGCACCCTGTCAAGTCCAGTTCGTGACGACATACGTAGCATCTCCCCCTAAAGAATCAGCCCAACGCCGTCAAGATATTCCCGATTTTGGAAACGTCTGTGATCCGCGTATCTTTTCTCACTCCAACTCACCGTACACTTCACCAACGAATCAACGGAGCACGTATGAAGATCACAAAGATCATCGTAGCAGCACTCGTTTTGGTATCACTCGTCGCAGCAGGTGTTAGCGCTTATACCACAAGCGCCCCTGCCGAGTGTCCATCGTGCGAAGTCTGCCCATAAGCAGACACACCGCCGATTTCTCACGCTCTCGTGCCCCTGGTGCGAGAGCGTTTGTTCTGTAGGGGGCTCCCCCCAGCAACCGCGTAAACGAAACGACCCCTTGAACCGCGAGGTACAAGGGGTCGTTTTTGTTGTGGTTCGGGAGGGAGTTGAACCCCCGACACATGGATTTTCAGTCCATTGCTCTACCAACTGAGCTACCGAACCGTGTAGCGAGCGACAAATATACGAACACGAGGGAATTTTCTTATTCGAGCTACGGCCAAGTTTGCAGCCCAACCTGACATTTGTCATAGTATTCGCCGTCGGACCTGGGGAGATTGCGGTGCAGATATCACTTCATCTTCGTAACAGGAGCATCACCATGTCGACTCTTCGACTCCTTCTCGTAGCGTGTTTTGTAAGCGTTGTACTTCCCTCATGCGGACTTCTTGACTCCACAGAGGAGGGCCCAAACGACCTCAACGGTAACACTAATCTTGAGCTGACTGAGGTCGGACAGCAGTTTGATGCGTCGTTGAACTTGTCTCAACTCTTCCCAAACAGCGGTTGGAAGTATGATTACAAGGATTCCAGTGTCGTCACCAAGCGCGAGAACGGGATAACCACGGTTTCGGTCAACCTTGATGCTTCATTTGATCTTGTACATGAGTTCGATACCCTGCTCGGCACACAGGACCTGCCACTGGCAGCAAAGCTGGAAGTTGTGAACTGGATTCTTGATACATACGGCGCGACAATCGATCTCTCAACACCACAACGCTTGAAGATCAAGGCCGATATCAAGGTCAAAGCCACAGATCAAGGAATCCAGGAATTCATGGCATCAAAGGGCGATCTCAGCAAGCCATTCACGATCATCAAGTACAACATGAAGGTTGGTGATAGCTGGACATTCACCGATAGTAAGGGTGTGACCACTCGTCGGACCGTTACACATCACTCATCAACTGATGATTACCCTGTTGCGTTCTGGAGGCTTACGGTGTACAAGACAGAGAGCGTTGTTGATGGCGATCCCGTACTCCAGAAGATCGTGTACGTCACGAACCATAAGTACGGCTTAGTTGGCGTCCATCTGTTCACGAAGTCGGGGAAAGAAATCCCCGTTACCGTCTTCCCGCCTACACTCTAAAACGGCGTCCACTGCACTACGAGCGCAGGCGCAACATTGGGTCCGGGCAATACCGCCACACCGAAGTCGAACGTGAGGGTGGTGTTGCCTTGACGCAAACCCATAAACAATGCACTGTTTGATGGTCGGAGTATGTCTGAGTTCCATAACTCACCGATGAAATGCAGGTCGTGCATTTCAGGAAATCGCACATCCATCATGAATGCGATACCAATCGTACCATTTGCGTACGGAAATCGGAAGGGGCTAAACAACGTCCCACCACTTATCGTGTAATCGTCCTTCCCTGAAACCTTGGCGTGGACAAGCGTGCTTACACTTGTACGCTTGCCTGTGTATGTGGCCACACCGTACACATGACCGATGAAGTTCACATCGTTTATCCATGCGCCGTTTACACCAAGCGCGTACACCTGCTTGCCTTGCTCCACAAGCCCATTCGGGCCTTCGTAAATCGTGCCTTTGACATTGACCGTGCTGAACTGATTCGACCAACCAATCCCCGGCACAACCGTACGTCCGGCGGTGATACTCAGTATTGAGCCTATACCAACACCAATCGTTGGCATCACGCCCTCGACAAGTGCGAGATAGTGGTCGTTGCCAATGGGCTGCGCTGTTGGCAACAGAATTCCACGATGACGCGCACGATAGGATGCTTCTCGCGGTCCTATCCACGATATCTCGCGTGCATAGAGTCGGGCACGACCAAACGATGTTGCGATTCGCAAAAACGAACCCAACGAATCAGAGGAGATTTCGACGATCTGACCTGTGACGACATCGCCGTTAATCAATCGCACATAGTACTCGGCGTCCGTGTCGTACTCCATTGCGTCAAGCGCATGATCACCAATTCCGCTTGGCTGTGCCGATATCTGCTGGGGATACACGCAGATAGAGCCAACAAGCAACATTATCAGAACAACGAAGCGCATCATGCTGCCTGCTCCTTGGAAAGCGCAAGCTGTCCGCACGCTGCATCAATGTCGACACCACTCGATGAACGTACGAGAACCTGAACGTCTTCCTCTCGCAGCTTCTGCAGGAACCACTCGAAGCGCTCCGATGGCGACGGCTTCAATGTCTTCGCAAATCCCTGCGGCTGTGTGAAGTCGATGTCATGGAATGGAATCACATTCACCTTCGTCGGCATGCGTCGTGCAAGCTTGCCAAGGCGTCGCACATCGTCGATAGAATCGTTGATCCCATCAAAGAGAATGTACTCGTACGTCACACTCTTTCGCGTAGCACGATAGTAGTACTCGAGTGCTTCGATGAGTTCCGGCAGTGTGTACTTCTTCGCAATCGGCATGAGTTCGGCGCGTACATCTTGCGTGGTTGCATGCAGCGACACAGCAAGCTTGATGATCTGTCCTTCATCCGCCATGCGAATGATGCCCGGAATAACACCTGCCGTTGAAAGCGTCGTGCGACGTGGCGCCACCATCTTGGTGCGCTGGTCATTAAAGATCTGCGTTGCACGCATCACTGCGTCGTAGTTGTTCATCGGCTCGCCCATGCCCATGAACACGATGTTCGTGATCGGTTTCTCTGAATACTTCTGCGCCTGGAGGAACTGGTCAACGATCTCACCTGACGTGAGATTGCGTGTAAGCTTCAGCGATGCAGTTGCACAGAACACACATCCAAGGTTGCATCCAACCTGCGTAGATACACACAGCGTAAGTCGACGTGGTCCACCGTCAGCTTCTCGCATCTCACTTGGGATGAGGACGCTCTCGACCGCACGACCGTCGTGGAGCTCGAAGAGGAACTTCTTCGTGCCGTCCTCAGAATGCTGGACTGTCTGAAGTCGAACGCTCTCGGTGCGATAATCAGCCTGCAGGGAATCGCGAAGCTGCTGCGGCAGAAGGTTCATCCCAGCCACATCGTCGATACGATGGATGTACAGCGCATCGTAGACCTGCTGAGCGCGATACTTCTTCTCGCCACGCTCCAGAAACATGTGCTCTAAGTCACTGAGGGGGTGCCCCTTTAGCTCGGGCGGACCGGCCACGATATCACGTTTTGCTATTGCCACGTCACAAAAATACGGTCAGGCGGGCCAGCAGCAGCCTGAAAACACTTGATTCCCATCCGAAAGGGTATATTTTACGGGGTCGGGGAACTGATCAGATCGGTTCATTGGTTGTCTGTTGACACGCCAGGATCAAGACAAACGCTTGCAAGAGAATCAACGCCAGGAACAACGAAGTAGTATTCGTTGTATCGCGAGGTCAATCAACAGTGATGTGACTCCGCGATATGCCGACTAACGGCTGTGCGGTTATTCTGAATTACGAGGGAGGACCTATGGTCTCTGCTACCCTGCGTTTTGCAGCTCTTTCTCTGTCAGTAGCTCTGCTTGGTTCAAGCACAGCACTGGCCTCCGATGGTACACTCGCCGCTGGCGACTACATCGGATTCACGTTCTTTATCGGGTACATGGCGATGTTCGCCGCGTCGGTGTTCTTCTTCTTCGAGCGCGGTCGCGTCTCGGATAAGTGGAAGACATCAATGCTCGTGTCAGGGTTGATCACGATGATCGCCGCTGTACACTATTTCTACATGCGTGGTGTGTGGCTCGATACAGGTACGTCACCAACACAGTTCCGGTATATCGACTGGATCCTGACCGTTCCGTTGATGTGTATTGAGTTCTACCTCTTGCTCCGGCCTGCCGGTGCTTCCTCCTCAATGCTGTGGCGCTTGTTCGGCGGTGCGATTCTCATGCTGGTCGCTGGCTACATGGGAGAAGCCGTCCAACCTGAGTCAAACGTTTTGTGGGGTGTGATCTCAACTATCGGTTGGGCGATCATCATCTATGAAATCTACATGGGTGAAGCACGCAAGCGTGTTGATGCATCCGACAACGCAGGCGTTAAGACAGCTTTCGTTCGTCTCCGCTGGTTCGCATTGGTCGGTTGGGCAATCTATCCGATTGGATACATGTTGCTCCCAGGCAATCTCCTCGCTGGTATGATGCCAGTGACAAACATGGACCTTATCTACAACATCGGTGATGCTGTAAACAAGATCGGCTTCGGCCTGGTTGTCTATGTGATGGCAATCAACGACTCGAAGTAGTCACCATCTGCAGTTGACGTGAAAACGGGCGCTCATCCTCCAAGATGAGTGCCCGTTTCTCTTTCGAGCTTAGGCTATAAGCTCTGCGGCTTCTTCGCCAATACTGGAGCCGAGTGCTACGCCCATTCCGTTGCATCCAAACGCTACTACGACGCGCGGCTGCGCATTTGCAACTACTGGCTGTTTGTTATCAGTAAATGCCATGGTCCCTGCCCAGCGGTGTTCAATCGCGATGTGGTGATGGTGCGGTAAGATTATCGTGCGCAGGAGATTATCGAGCGCGGTTTGAATCGACTCCGTGACGTCGTGCGATGTTGTTGTCTCTCCGGCGAAGTCGAGGTTACGCCCGCCCCCTAACAACACGCGACCGTCAAGTTCGCGGAAGTAGTAGTAGCCTTCGTCGTAATGGAATGACCCCCGCAGTGCTAGCCCTGGTATCTTCTCTGTCACAAGAACTTGTCCGCGACCAGGTGTTATGTGTGGGATAGTCGGTGAGTTAACGAGCGAAGGGATCATCGCATTCGTTGCAACGACCACATATGCACTTGTGATATCGAGACGTTGTTGGGGACTGTCACAATGAATGGTGACTCCCGACTCATGCGCATCAATACTTGTGACCAACGTGCCAGTGCGAATCTCTACACCCATAGCAGTTGCGCGTCGCCACAGCGCTCGTAGCATCATGCCGGAGTGAATTGTGCCTTCGTGTGGCGTGTGAATGAGCGCATGAATGTTCGTCGACAAACCGTATTCATCGCGCAGATCCAACCGATGATGGAATGGATCTTCACCAATCACATCGCGTAGAAGCGCATTCACTTCGTCGATGCGAGCAAGTGATGGATGTTCATCGAGGAATACCTCATTCCCTCCGTCGTGCACATATCGCATGTCCTCAACACCACATCGCTGTGTGAGCAGACGAAGTCCGTCCCAGCGGCGTTGCACAAGGGCATGCGCAGGATCTGCGCCCATCATATCGATATCGTACACGACCTCGCTCAACGAGCCAAAGCACGCAAAGCCGGCATTACGGGTGGTGGCACCCGATGGTACATGCCCACGCTCAAGTACTACGATTCGACGTCCAGGATAGCGCTCAGCACAGGAGAGCGCCGTACTGATTCCAACAATGCCCCCTCCGACGATTACAACGTCGTAGGTTTGCCACGAGGTGATGTCCCAATACGATCTCATGCGAAAAGATACGGCAGTGATGTAACCGCGCCCAAGTATCGGGATTCTTGTCTCTGTCTACCGAAGTTGATCACACATGCCCTACACCCTTCTCAGCGACGAAGAACTGTTTGCGATGGTTCGCGATCAGAACGATGAACAGGCTTTTCGGACCCTGTTCAAGCGCTATGACAAGCGTGTGTATGCATACTGCCTGCGAGCACTGGCTTCTCATGATGATGCTCAGGATGTGTTCCAGACAATTCAGATGACGGTATTCGATAAACGAGCATCGTTTCAGGATGGATCGTTTGCTGCCTGGTTGTTCACGATCGCACGCAACTTCTGTTTGAAGACGATTCGCGGACGCAAGCATACGGTAGAGATCACTGATGAGGTCGTCACTGTCGAACCCGAAGACACACATAGCTCAGACTTTCTTCTCCGTCAGGCACTTCACAAAGCAATTGGTCAACTCCCGGATGAGTTTCGCGAAGCACTCTCGATGAAGTACTTCGATGATCTTCCCTATGAAGACATCGCAGCAACACTCGGCATCACAGTCGCTCTCGCAAAAGTCCGCGTGTTTCGAGCCAAGAAACTCATTCAACAAACGATGTCCACGATTCTCGACGAACTACGATGACAAATCACGAATTACTAGCAGGGTTTCTTGATCGCTCATTGAGCGAGGATCAACTGCTCGAGTTTGAGGCTCGACAGATAGCAGACCCATCATTTGCACAAGAGGTGAAGGAGATGCTCACCGTTGAGCGTCTGCTTCAGCAGGATCCTCCGCGCGTCGACTATCCTGTGGGCTTTCTCGCAACGATTGAATCGAACATTGCAGCAAAGATCGCCGTGGGCGCTGCCAGCGGGGGCGTGCTTGGCTTCCTCGCACATAGCACATGGACGTGGATTGTTGGCGGTACTGCCGCTGTGGCAATCTCAGGTGGCGCATTGTATCTCGCTACACAGAGTGATGAACCAGCACCGCAACAACCTGTTCACGAGCGTATTCAATCGGCACCTGTTCGTCCAACCGTCGAACTGCCAGTCGCTGAGCATCCTGTGAACGATGGTGCGCCAACGGCAGTGTCAACTCCTACAGCTCCACCGCCAGTTGCCGACAGACCGATCACAATCGATGCGAAGACCACGGCACCCGATCCTGTATTGAAGCAGCTCATCGCAGAGTACGAACAGTGCAATACGACGAGTGATCATGTTCGATGCGCACAGTATGCACTGCTTCTAGGCCGTCGATTCCGTTCTGATGGAAATGCCGCTGAAGCACGCACGTATCTGGAATCCGCTGTTCGTCACGCACAGACAGTTCGTCTTGTCGACTACGAAATGGATGCGCATGGAGAGTTGGGTCTGCTCGCTAAGTCTCGCGGTGATCTCGATCGCGCAACACGTTCCTTCGAACGCGCTATCGAAATCGGTCGCACGCACAAGCGCAATGTGGTCCGTTGGACACAAGAACTCGAAACACTACAACAGTAACCGCCTGGTTACCATGTTCACGAGACGGCGTTCATAGTGCACTACGGACGCCGTTCTTGTTTTCTCCAGAGTATAGCGCGCTGGTATACCGATAGTTCGGGTTCAACAAGTCCACGCAAGTACCACTGGATGGTATTATCTAGGGACGAGACTCGCACAGCCTCCTTGTGAGCTTGCTGTGGTAATGATACACCATCAATTGCACTCGATAGATCAAGGTAGTCGGTGCGTTCAAGGGGTATCATCGACCTATCAGACGTTGCCTGCGAACGAAGGCGAATCGTTGCAGGCTCGCTTCGTGCCCACGCACTATCGCGATCAACTACTTCGAGATAGATGTCAACATCTTGCTGTCGTGCTTCCGACTGAAGATCAGCGTTCATGTTCCATGGCACGAACTCTGGAACGGCACCCGAGTCCGATATCACACGTACAGTGCGACCGTTTGTCTGGACCGTTACAGCCCAGCGCTCGACGCCGATCTCACTCACAACATCTGGAATTACACGCACGCTTGGCAGCTCGGTGTCGTTGAGCATCTGCGTTGATGTAATCGGTGCAACCACAGCCGACGTTGGGTCAAAAACGACAGACTGTGCTAGAATACCCTGGGCAGTTCCAAGTCGAGCAGGCAATCGACGCTCGTCAATGCCGAAGGTCTCACGCATGTACCGACGTATCGTTTGCACGCGTTGCTCCGCTTGCTGTTTGCCTGGCTCTGTACCATTGTGGTACACCAACAAACTACACACACCGCGCGTCGAACGCAGTCGCGATCCGATGATGTTATGCACGGTGTACTGCCAGTGCGTATGGGCATCGAGGAGTTGTGCTGTCGGCTTCCAGATGGCCGCTTCAGCTGATGAAAGGCTTGTGTATCGCTGTGGAAGGGTTGTCGCTTCCTCGTCAAACACGATAAGCGGCAAGAGTTGTGCGACGTGCGTTGTACGAACACGTAGTGCAGACACAGAAGCATCATCCGATATGGTGCCATCATTGTGCACAAAGGCAAGCTTCATGGACGCACGTAGAATAGCAGGTGGCTTCGGGTAGAATGTTGTGTACATCTCACGCGTAATCACCGAGACGATGTTGTCTTCAAGCGTTGAGTCTGTGACCCTACTCATCAGAATAGTTTGAGGTTGCTTGACAAGTCGACTGAGCTCAACTGTTGTGTCGCGCAAGATCGTCTCCCGTCGCTCTATCGTGGGTGGTGCGAGCGCTGCCTCGCCCCCTACATTGAACGATCGACGCAGCCCCATACCAATTGAGAGCACGGTTGATCCCAGTGCATTGTTCGATGCAGGTGATGTGATTGACTGCTGAAGCGCTACAAATGGCGTGAGCGAGATCTCGCCCGTTGACGTGAGCGGAATGATGCCTTCTACCCGTCCTTGAATCGCAAGCGATGCAACAGCAAGCGAAGGTATTGCGCCTTGTCCAGTAATGCGCTCTGTTGATCCATCAAGAAACGGGTAGTTCACAGGATCTGCGAAGAACATTCGTTGCTGATACCGAGATGAAAGCGGCACGATAATGGGTGTAGCTACTTCAAGTGCAAGCCACGACAGCGGTTCGTATCGCAGATATGGAACGACGTCAACATTCGCGCTGTGCGCTTCGAGATTGTGCGTTATCGTCGCGAGATAGATACCGGGTCCATCGGGGTTTGCAATCGGAATGCGCTCATCAGCACCGTAGCGAAGCGTCATCGACGCATATCGCAATCGTCCACCGATACGAAGCTGTGAAAGGATTGTACCGTCAACTCCGATTGCAATCTGAGCAGTGGGTGGGTTCGACGTGTTGGTGTAGAGTAGTTCGCCGGGCGTCGGCACGCCGGGGATCTCGGTGAAATCACTCGACGTGATAGGGCGTATCCATGCACCTTGAACGTTCCACGACCATGTGTCTGACTCTTGAGTCCAACACAGCGTTGTAGTCGACAGAAGCAGCACCATCAACGTCAGAATGCGCATAGGGGCAAAACTACCTCTAGCGAATGACGAAAGCGCGCACGACTGTTGAAAGAGCCGCAGTTGGGGATAACTGAGCCGATAGGCGCGCATAGTATATGCCCGGTTGCAGCTGCACATCAACTGCACCACTAGACGCAACGCTAAACTCCGTGCGTCCGGAGCGTATCGCCTGTGTGAGATCACTCACGACGATACCACGCGTGTCTGCGATTTCGAGTCGACCCACGCCAGTTGGAACGTTCGCAATGGTGATGATTCCTGTGCTCTCAATTGGATTCGGTGTAATTGTTACGTCCAACTGTGTGCCACGAGGATTCACAAGCCGCTGTGTGCCATCCGGCATCGTCCAGACGTTTGTCACGAGCAGGACCGAT
Organism: uncultured Melioribacter sp.; assembly: GCA_964465685.1. GTDB lineage: Bacteria > Bacteroidota > Ignavibacteria > Kapaibacteriales > Kapaibacteriaceae > UBA10438. The sequence goes on along the minus strand of CAYXKK010000008.1, from coordinate 31,299 downwards.
GATGATGGTTCGAGCGTGATACGTGTACCGTCTTGGAGCGTGGCCGATACCGACTCTAGTGTGAGCGGTGAGTATGCAGCATCACCAAGCACAACGACTCCTGTCCATCGCACAATCACATCACCGGAGGTGTTGACGGTAACGGGTTCACGGGTTGCAACACGCACAAACGTTCGATCATCACGCGTGAACATTGAAGTCTGGTCATCAATGATTGGTACAAGCACTGTACCATTGATAGCGCACTCAGCTACTACGTCCCGAAGCACAAGCTCATCGGCAAGGGGCTCCCTCGACGTAGCAACGATATCGAACTGTACCGTATCGCCGATGCGATGTCGAAGTGTATCAGCAACGTATGCGGCACGTAGCTCCACTGGCTGTGGGAGCAGTGTCACGATTGCAGTGATGATTGTGGAGTCGATGCGACGACCATCTGCACGCGAGCGCACCAGAACGAATTGCTCTCGGATATCCCTAGGTGTACGCGGACGAGCCGTAAATGACATTGCGATTAACGACGTGCGCGATACACCTGTTGGATCCTTAATCGACCCGGTTATGCTTTCCGATGTAATCCGTGGTGTGAGACTGTACCGAAACTCTCGAGTCTTGGGTGAAGCAGGTAACTGAAGCACAAGATCCTGCGATACCGTCATGCCTTGTGTGAGATCACGAAACTGGATCATCGCACTGTCCTTCATCGCGATAGCTGAACCGTCGAGAATCACCTGAATTGTATCGAGCGCTTTGCCTGTCGGGATATAGGTCCGAATCAGACCTATCGTGTCTACCGATCGACCAGTCGCTACAGGCGCATACGAGAAACGGAACCCAACCGTATCGCGATTCGGTCGGTACGGCGAGGAATTGTCGGGTGTTGCAAACGGAGCAGAGGGAGGTCGTGAGACACTCCAGTTAACGTCACGCACAAGATTGTCGCGAATCAGAATCATCCGTTGCACGGAGTCACCGATCAACACACTACCGAATTCAATACGATCACTGCGTTCAATGCGGAATCCTGTTCCACTCACGCGAATACGGATGCGCTCGCCCGGAGGAAACGAGGGAGGACGATGCTCGAGAATGATCTCGTCGCGAAACGATCCTGCCTGCGTCGGAAGAAATTCGATTCGAATACGAAGTTCACCGCTCTTGCTCACAAGTTCGTTGAGTGGTGTTATGACACGAAAAGGGGCATCACAGGTGTCGACGACGACAAACGTGATACCATCCCGCAGGTTGTCGATGCGCACCTCACGTTCGTCGCCAGTGCCGATCGCAGTCGGAGGAAAGTCCAAGCGCTCGGAACGGATGGGTTGTGCCGAAAGAATCAGTGGTAGCAGAGCTACGAATGCCGCAAGGATGTATCGAGTAGTGATCACAGGGATAGAACTCCCCAACCTATGGTGTGGTTACAACTCAGACTACTGTGCAACAAGGACACATGTCGATCCAACCCATTGCTGTTGGGTAACTCGACCACTTCCCTTGATCTTGACTTCATAACCGGCTGCATGAAGTACGGTAACTGCTCTCCGCAATGGGAACCCAACAACGTCGGGACGCTGCGGCGCTGCACCCTGCTGTGGCTGTCCGTGAACAATGATCACGCTGCCACGCTCACGTCGAGTGCCAACCTGTGGCTCCTGCTTGGTGATTACTCCTTCGCCAGAAGCCATTTCAGAGCGCAGACCAAGACGTCGAAGTACACTGTCGGCAGTGGCAACGGTTAAACCGCGTACATCGGGCACGAGTACAGTGTCGGCCTGAGTTGATGCGGCGATCTTCTTCTGCGTTCCTGCATCCAGCTGGAGCATCGTCATTGTCTTCTGCACAATGCGCTTGAAGATTGGCGCAGCGGTTCCGCCACCGTAGATGCTGAGCGTTGGACGATCCAACATGACGATCATCGCAACACGAGGTTGATCCGCTGGGTAAAAGCCAACAAATGATGCGGTGTAATTCTGGCGGTTATACACACCATCGGTAAGCTGCTGCGCTGTGCCCGTTTTGCCCGCTATGCGGACTCCAGGGATGCGTGCTTCCTTTCCAGTGCCGCGCTCTACAACGCCAACGAGAATGTCAGACAATGTTGTTGCCGTCTGCTGACTAATCACCTGTCGAATCCGCTGCGACTCAAACGCTGTGTGAACAGTACCGTCGTCGTTGAGGATACTCTTCACAACACGTGGCTGCATCAATACACCGCCGTTTGCAATTGCAGCGTACGCAGCAACTACTTGCAGTGCAGTCGCACTCAACTCATAGCCGAAGGACATGTAGAGCTTCGACGTAGCATCGAACTCACTTGGCTTCTTTAACCGACCGCGGACTTCCCCCGGAAGATCAATCCCCGTTGGAATACCAAATCCAAAATCTCGCACGTACTTGTAGTACACCCGATCGTCGAGCTTTCGTGATAGCGTTGCAAATACAACGTTCGATGACTGCTCCATCGCTTCGCGAAACGTTGTCTGTCCAACCGGATGATCATCACGAATCTGCACGCCCCCTGGAAGCGAAAGCACTCCTGTACCTCCATCGACCACATCGTTTGGACCGATGACGCGTCGATCAAGCAATGCTGCTGCTGTGATCGCCTTCATGGTTGATCCAGGTTCGTATTGATCCGTGATCGACCGAATGCGAATCGCATCATCTGTCGCACGATCAAGACGCGTTGGATCAAACGATGGATATGATGCCATGGCGAGAATCTCACCGGTCGAGGGCTCGATCGCGATAACGGTTCCTGAGCTCGCACCAACTAATCGTACGCCATACGCAAGTTCCTGCTCGGCTACGCGCTGCATTTCAAGATCAATCGTCAGCTGCAATCCGAGACCGTCTTTCGGTGCTTCACGCTCTGGATCAACGCCCGGACGCAGACGTCCACGTCCATCACGCTGCATGATGACAAAGCCACTCGTACCTCGTAGCAACGCATCATACTGCAATTCAAGTCCGGTCAGGCCATTATTGTCGACATCAGTTGTGCCAACAAGTTGCGCTGCCAACGGACCGTGAGTGAAGAGACGCTTTGGCTCCTTGACTCTGATAAGTCCGCGATCCTGCAACGTGTCGAGCACAGGAAACATCACGGTATTGACGCCTCGCGCCAACCATACAAACCGCGTGTCTTTGCGACGTAGCCGTTGAAGGTAGGATGCTGCTGGTTCACCTGCTGCAGCAGAGAGAAGCTGCGCACACATATCCGGATGCTCGATCATCTGTGGATCGGCTGCAAACGAGGTTGTCTGCATCATTGAGGCGATATCGCGCATTGAACGGTCGACAAGTTTGCCACGCTCTGCGCGCAACGGCACCTTGCTCTCATATTGCTTCTTTGCAAGGTCGCGATAGTGTGCCCCTTGCACAACTTGCACCCAGAACAGTCGACCGATGATCAGCAGAAATGCGATAGAAAACAGGAGCGTTAGTAGCCCTGATTTCCAGCGTATCGGTTCATATGGCTGTTCCGGTGTGCTCACTTCGACGTGGTCTCTTCAACTATTGTTGGTGCTTTGGGCGGAGGTATCAGCTGGAGACGTTCTTGTGCGATGCGTGTAATACGCTCCGATGATTGGAGTCGATACGACTCCGTGCGAAGACTTTCATTCACCCATCGCAACGAATCGATACGTCGACGCAATGTCTCCGACTCCAAAAGCAGATTCTTCACAGCAATCACGTTACTTACATACAACACGGTCGAGATAGCACTCACAAAGAAGAGTGCAAACATGCTCCACCGATTGAGAAGTCTACGCTGCTTGACAAGCGATGGTGCTTCCTTTGTGGGAAGGGGCTCGCGCTGAGGAACGACATCCTCAAGGGGCTCTTCATCGGGAGGAAGAATCCGTCGAGTCATTAGCGAACCTCTGCGCCAGGACCAACAGACGGATCCATCGGCGTCATCAACGTAAGCTTTCCATCAGCATTTGAAGCGGCAAGCACCATGCCTTGAGATTCCATACCCATCAACTTCGCAGGCTTGAGATTCGCAACAACACAGATTGTACGACCGATCAATTCCTCAGGCGTATAGTGCTTAGCAATGCCCGCAAGGATCTGTCGCTTCTCTGTACCGATATCTACCTGGAGCTTGAGAAGCTTCTCTGACTTCGCGACGCGTTCTGCTTCGAGGATCACACCGGTACGCAGACGCACAGCAGCAAACTGATCAATGGTGATCACACCGTCTTCTGCTACAGAAGCAGCTGGTGGTGTAGATGCCGGTGCTGCTTGATCTTCCGAAGTTCCAAGCTTGGCGATTTCACGCTCCACGATGTCGTTCTCCACTTTTGTAAACAAGATTGTCGGCTCGCCGAGTACACGGCCAACCGGTAGCGTAAATGCAGCGCCCCCTGTCCAACGATCATCACCGATTGTACACTCACCGGGCGCACCGGTAATAGGCACTTCACCGAGCATGCGCTGAATCGTTGCGGATGCAGTCGGACACAGCGGTGCGAACGCAATTGCTAAGGTGCGTATCGCTTGAATACACACATGCATCGTCCGTGCGCAGTCAGTTGGATCGCTCGCAATAGCCTTCCATGGTGCTTTGTCGTTGAAGTACTTGTTGGCGGCACGCGCTATGTTCATTGCCTCTGTGCCTGCATCGCGGAAGCGATATGCATCCAAGCTTGCACCAACAGCACGAAGTCCATTCTCGAGAGCTGCACGAAGCACACGCTCGTGTTCATCAGGTTCTACTGTCGCATCATATGCCGGTACAGCGCCGTTGAAGTTCTTCTGCGTGAACTGCATCACGCGATTGACGTAGTTGCCGAGAATTGCGGCAAGCTCGTTGTTCGTGCGTGCCTGATAGTCGCGCCATGTGAAATCACTGTCGCGTGTTTCAGGCATGTTCATCGTGAGCACATAGCGCAACACGTCGCGGTGTTGTGGCTCCGGAAAATCATTGAGGTATTGAAGAACATCAATCGCCCAATTGCGACTCTTCGAGAATTTCTTTCCTTCGAGATTCAGAAACTCATTGGCAGGAACATTCTCAGGAAGGATGTACCCTTCGTCGGCGCGCGTGTGCAATAGGATAGGAAAGATGATCGTGTGGAATACGATGTTGTCTTTGCCGAGAAATGCTGTGTAGGTGGTGTCAGGACTACGCCACCATGCATTCCATGCATCGGGCGTGCCTTGTTGTTGCGCCCACTGCTTGGTGATGGAGATGTAGCCAAGTACTGCTTCGAACCATACGTAGAGCACCTTGCCTTCGGCTCCATCGAGTGGAACGGGAATGCCCCATGACATATCGCGTGTAGCAGAGCGTTCGGCTAGGCCTTGCGTGAGCCACGATCGACTTTGTTGCAAGACGTTGTCCTTCCAAACGCCAGCGTGCTGTTGGATGTAGTCTTCGCACCACGCTTGAAATGCATCAAGACGGAAGTACCAGTGTTTTGTCTTGCGTACGACAGGGGGCTTCCCACTCACAAGTGAGCGAGGATTCTTCAGATCCAGCTGGTCGTAGTACGCGCCGCAACTATCGCATTGATCTCCACGTGCACGATCGTGTCCGCAGTTCGGACATGTACCCTCGACGTAGCGATCGGGAAGAAAGATCTTTGCGTCGTCATCGTAGAATTGATTCTCTTCGCGTTCAACGAGGAGCCCCTTATCTCGCCATACAAGAAAGAACTCTTGCGCTGTTGCAGCATGGATAGGGTTCGATGTACGATCGTAGCAATCGAAAACTATGTCGAGTCCGTTCAGAGCTCGAGCATTCGCTTCGTGGTATCGGTCAATAACTACGCGAGGGGAAACACCTTCCTTCTCGGCGGCAATCGTAATTGCAACACCATGTTCGTCGGAGCCACAGATCGAAAGTGTCTCACGTCCTGCAAGACGACAGTAGCGTGCGTAGATGTCGGCTGGTAGAGTCGATCCGACAACGTTGCCCAAATGCGTAACACCACTGGCGTACGGCAGGGCTGAGGTAATGAGATAGCGTTTCACGCCGCAATTTACCGCCCCTGAGGCTACGTACAGGACGGAAAATCAGCTTATTCGTAGAGAACGATGTCGGTTGCCACTCGCGTAGCTACCGCGTCTGACGTAAGACGTCGAATCAGCGCCAGACTGAACTCAAACGCCGTCCCTGCGCCACGACTGGTCACCAGTGTTCCGTCCTCCACCACACGATCAAGCGTGTACGTGTACTTGTCTTGCAGCGACGATGCTACCCCTGGATGTGATGTGATCGTAGCACCCTTTGGCATCAGTGCATGATCGTGCAACACCAGCGGCGCTGCACAGATGGCTGCGATGAGTCGCTTCGATGCCACATGACGTTCGAGGATGTGGACCACGCTCGGGTTTGCCGACAGCGATTCGACGCCTTGCATGCCCCCTGGCAGGACGATGGCGTCGAAGGTATCATCGTCAGTGAGTGTTTCGAGGATGGCATCAGGCACCAACTTCACACCGCGCGAACAAATGATCACGTCGCCATCACCAGCTACCGTCACCGTGATACCGGCGCGACGGAGCATGTCGATGATGATGACGGCTTCCATCTCCTCGGTTCCGTTGGAGATTGGCACGAGAACGTGCGGCATAGGGGAGGTACTTTCTTCTTAGTCGTTCTTGATCTGCTGAGCCGGTGCCGACGATCCAAGATCCGGACGTCGGATCTTTCCGCCTTCATGTCCGGTGCGAGCTGTCTGAATCATCGCAAGCAACGCAATCACGGCAAAGAGCGTCGTGAGCGTTGGTGCAAGTGACAGACCTTTCCAATGCGAGTAGAGTGCGCCGATTGCTACTGCTGCAGCAATAAGCATCACTGTGAGCGATAGCTCGGCTGACTCTTCGTGTTCTTCGATCACATCGTGATTAATCCCCGCGATGTTCTCGATACGCTCCTCAGCACCCTCACCAGAAAAGTACGTTGGCAGCACTGCGAGTGCCATCACAGCGTACACGCTGAGGCCAACAGTACGAATTGTTGCATCCTTTCGGATCATACCGATCACAACAACGATGAGCGCAGTGAACGCGCCGATGATCGGAAGATGATTCACCAACAAGTGCAGTTGCAGTGGATCCATGATTATTCCCATTCAATGGTGGCAGGGGGCTTCGATGAAATGTCGTAGACGACGCGATTAATGCCACGAACTTCGTTGATAATCCGGTTGCTCATGCGGGCAAGTACATCATAGGGCATGTGGTACCAATCGGCCGTCATACCATCGGTGCTTGTTACCGCGCGCAGACCGCACACATGTTCGTACGTACGTTCATCACCCATCACACCAACGGTACGGACAGGTAGCAACACGGCGAATGCCTGCCAGATCTGCGTGTAGAGTCCGGCCTTGCGGATTTCGTCGAGATAGATGTCATCTGCAGAGCGGAGGATATCCAGCTTCTCACGTGTTATTGCCCCGGGAATACGAATTGCCAGACCTGGTCCGGGGAATGGATGACGCTCGATAAACCACTCAGGGATACCAAGCTCACGTCCAACCGCACGTACTTCATCCTTGAAGAGCTCACGGAATGGCTCGATGAGTTTCAGATTCATCTTCTCTGGCAAGCCACCAACGTTGTGGTGTGTTTTGATAGTGGCCGACGGACCCTTTGTACTGACCGATTCAATCACGTCTGGGTAGAGCGTGCCCTGTGCAAGGAACTTCGCATCAGAGAACTTCTTCGCTTCAACGTCGAACAAATCAATGAAGGCACCACCTATGATCTTGCGCTTGCGCTCAGGATCTTCGACGCCATCAAGACGCGAGAGAAACATGTCTGAACCATCGACAAGGTCAACAGACATCGAGAAGTGCGTCTTGAACATCTCAATGATGTTTGCACTCTCGCCGCTGCGCATCAATCCACTATCGATGTGGATGCAATGAAGTTTGTCACCGATTGCACGATGCAACAACACCGCAGCAACTGTTGAATCAACACCACCGCTCAGCGCACAGATAACGCCACCATCACCCACGGTCTGACGTATGTCTGCAATTGCAGATTCGATAAACGACGATGCATTCCACGTTGCTGAGCAGCCGCAGATGCCAATGACGAAGTTGCTAAGGATAGTCTTGCCATCAACGCTATGATGGACTTCCGGATGGAATTGGATACCCCAGATGCGACGTTCCGTGTTGCGGATCGCGCAGATATCGGCGTTCTCGGAATGTCCGATGCGCTCGAAGCCGGTTGGAATCTGCGTCACGTGATCGCCGTGACTCATCCATACTTCTGTTGTGGCAGACATACCACGGAAGAGATCGCTCGTATCGTCGATGTTCACGACAGCGCGACCAAACTCACGTCGTGCCGCCTTATCAACAGCACCACCAAGCGTATGCGCAATCAGTTGAAGTCCGTAGCATATACCGAGCACCGGCACACCCATCGCGAACACATCAAACGACGGAATGGGGGCCCCTTCTGCATACACACTCGAGGGTCCACCCGAGAGGATGATGCCCTTCGGCGCTAACTGTGCGAGCGCGTCACGAGTTATGGAGTATGGGTGAATCTCAGCATAGACACCAGCCTCGCGCACCTTTCGCGCGATGATCTGCGTGTACTGTGAGCCGAAGTCGAGGATGATAATGCGTTCTGCGTGCGTCATGGTGCAAAGTTACCACACCGCGCACAGTTGACTTGCACTCGTTATGCAGGTTCGAAGTAATCGAGACTCTTGCCGTAGGTTTCCTTCAATACCGCTACGCCAATGGCTGCAATCGAGAGTGTTATGCCACCCACGATCAATGCGCTCGTGATCAATGAGTCGGCATCGACCACCCCATCGACCTCCTTGCGTAGAAATCCAAACAGCAGGAGTGCAGGCACGAGTGCGCCTCGCGCAACATTGGGAATCGTCGTTGCTACGGTTGCACGAATATTGGTACCAAACTGCTCGGCGGCAGTTGTCACGAACACCGCCCAATACCCCACCGAGAACCCTAGGAGTCCGGTCTGGAGATACGTTAATGAGGCAGACTTTTCCGGTGTGAACAGGTACCAGACTACGCAGACAGCTGTGAGACTCAGGAAGAGCATGATGGTTTTTCGACGGCTCTTGAGCCATTGACTGATAAAGCCGCTGGTAAGGTCGCCAGCCGCCAGACCCACATACGCCCACATCACCGCTTGTCCGGCCGAGACATCCGTTGCACCGCCACCGTGGCGTGTAAACTCGGGCGCAAAGGTCACGAGAATGCCGATCACGTACCACACCGGCACGCCGATAGCAGCATTGGCGAGGTACCGTCCGATACGCCCCTTTTGAAACAACATCAGAATGTTACCACGCGATACCTTTTCCTCTTCGGCGCGGTGGAACATCCCAGACTCGCGAATGCGTACGCGCATCACTAACAGACACAGACCCAGCACACCACCGATGATATACGCAACGCGCCAGTCGGTAATGGCATGCACCAGATATGCACCAACGGCACCAAGAATGCCAAGGCTCGCTACAACTGTTGTGCCGTAGCCACGTGAGTGCTTCGGCATGACTTCGCTGACGAGAGTTATGGCTACGCCAAGCTCACCAGCAAGACCAATGCCCGAGAAGAAACGGAACACGGCATACATTTCGACGCTCGACACAAAGGCATTGGCAATGTTCATGATGGAGTACATGAGAATACTGCCAAGCAGGACTGATAGACGTCCACGCTTGTCGGCCAGGGCACCGAACAGTGCGCCACCAAGGAGCATACCGATCATCTGCGCGTTCAATATCAGCTCGCTAGCATCCTGCATTTCGAGCGCTGACACACCGATAGCAGTGAGTGATTCAATGCGCACAATCGAAAACAAGATCAAGTCGTAGATATCAACGAAGTATCCAAGTCCGCACACAATCACGGTGAGCCAGATATTGCGTGTTGAATACTGTTGTTCTGTTGTTTGCACCATACGAGTCGGTTGCCTCATCGGTTAGAAAGATGTCGGTCCAAAGGCATTGGGAAGCAGGTCTGCAAGCGTAAACCACGTGTCTTCGCGCTGCGGGTTCGTAGTGAGGATACGCATGGTAGGATTACACTCCGACAGGACCTGCCGGCAGGCCCCGCAGGGAGCGGCAGGGGGCGATGTCTGCGTCACCACAACGCAAAGCATGATGTCACGTCGACCGGAACTTGTTGCCGCGGCAACAGCTGCTCGCTCGGCACAATTCGTCAACCCATAACTTGCGTTCTCCACGTTGCATCCAACGTGAATTCCTCCATCAGCGTCGATGATTGCTGCACCGACGTGGAACTGCGAGTACGGTGCATATGCATGCTCACGGACACGCAATGCCGCGGCGACGGCTTCTTCTATGCGCTCGGGGGATATCTCTCGTGACATGGGCACAATCTACGTATGGAATTCACACGTTCACTGCTGAGTTGGTATCGTCGAAACGCGCGACCATTCCCCTGGCGTACTGTCGATGTTGATCCATACACAGTGCTCGTTTCGGAAATCATGCTGCAACAGACACAAGCACAGCGTGTTGCCGAAGCGCTTCCGCGATTCCTTCAACAGTTCCCTTCTGTTGAACGATTGGCAGCCGCATCGAATGCAGAGATGATACGTCAGTGGAAAGGCATGGGGTACAACTCGCGTGCACTACGACTTCGCGATGCGGCCCGCGTGATTGTTGCACAGCACAATGGGATTGTCCCACGAGATATCGATGCACTTCGTGCGCTACCGGGTATTGGTCCGTATGCATCTGCATCGATCGCAACGTTTGCCTACAACAAGCGCGTTGTCGTGCTAGACGTCAACGTACGACGAGTATACTCGCGTTGGATGCGCCGTCAACGAACAACCATTGATCTTGAGCGCGATGAAACCCTCATGCAATTTGCGCTCGAGGTGATACCGCAACGCTCTGCCGCAACGTGGCATCACGCCGTGATGGATCTTGGCGCCACAATCTGTACCGCGCGATCGCCGCTCTGCACGTCGTGTCCGATGGCTGATATCTGTGCGTCTGCACACGTGCTTCAACCGGCTCAACGACTAAAGCGAACTGAGCCCATGTTCCGCGGGGAACCTCAGCGAATATGGAGGGGGCGTTTCGTGAACGCGCTTCGTGATGCTCCACGTGGACTTACGCCACGGGCACTTGCGAACACATCTGGAGCCACAGAGCTCACGGCCGATGAGCGTGCCTGGTTCGACTCTGTCATCAGCGCATTGGAGCGTGATAATGTTGTGACTCGAACTCGCGGACGTATTTGTCTTGCAGATTAGAAGCGATACGAAAGGCCAGCCGAGAGGATGTTGAAGTAGCTAACGTTATAGTCCACAGCAATACGGAGCGGACCAATGCTATACGTCGCGCCAATCGTCCACTTCACGTTTGTGTTGTGTGCACGTACAGAAGATGTCTGTGGCCGTTGATCACCAGGCTGATCAGCCGTAGGAATTGACGGTGTGCCATCGACAATTGGCTTCGGCAGTAGACCCAACTCGATCTGCATTTCCTGTGGTAGGACGTAGGTGTACGAGCTGTTCACATCGATATACTCGTAGGCAATGCCCGTATAGATATCAAGATTGTCCCACAGGTTCTTGCTTGCATGGATATTGCCACTGAAGATCGATGCATTGGCATCAAGCTTCGACTCTGTAAAGCCGACCGTGTTGCGCAGCCACGTACCCTGGTAGACACCCTGAACCGCGAGATCAAACCATCGCTCTGGGAAGTACTGCGACAGGCTATGACGCAGGCCGACGCCCCAGAATGAAAACGCGCCCACGTTGCGGTCAAACTCTACCGGTGGGATGTAGCGAATCATCAGCTCCGTGCCATACAGTGCACCAATCTCGATCTGCGGAACAGCGGCGACGATCGTCGACATGTTCGCACCCGGAGGAAGTGTGATGGATCCGACGAACTTGACGTTGGTGAGGAGTCCCTCGATCGAAGCTCTTCCTGCGCTATCCAATAATGCAAACGCAGGCAAGCCGCGCAAGGTTGACAGCAGCTGTGATGTGTTTGGAAGCACTACCTTGTTGTCGGGCTTCGATCCAAACAATGTTGCTGCGCTATCAGGCAACACAACAAATCCACTGTCGTTCGAACTACGAAGGAGCTCCGTCACGAGCATTGTAGCTAGTCCGAGTGTGTCCTCATACGTATCGCCGATCTCGTATCGCGGACCCGTAGGCGTGATGACGATACGACCGTACTTTGTGAGCTCAAGAATAATGTTGACCGAATCACCGAAGCTTATCTGCGGGGTGTACCAGCGCTGATCTTCCGTGATGTAACCAACCATTCCGTTTGCAGAGACCCGCACGTATGGTTTGTCGGTGTCGGTTGGGATGTAGGCATTGGTATAAAAGCGCGTATTCGACGTTGCATTGATGGTGTTCACCATCGGCTGAATAAACGGTGTTGCATTCGTTTCGAACACGTTCTTCAACAGACCACGCGCAAGATCAACTGCAAGCGGATTGTAGAACGGCGACTGTTGTGCCGAACCCACGACTACAGTCATCACGAACACAGCGACAAGAACAAGAAGCTTCTTCATGAAAGCAGTTTGCGACGAATAATGAGATAGATCGGAGCTGCGATGACCAGCAGCAAGATGATACCAACAAGATCAAAGGCAAGCGAAAACGCATTGCGAACGATCCACCACGCTACCTTGATCACCACGTAGGCGACACCAAGGGAGAGAATCACTGCCAGAATTTTTTTCATACAGTTGTGAGTTGGTGTAACTGCTCTGCCAGCTGTTGTGCTGCATTACGACGTTCATATGAGGCGATGAGATGTGCATCCGGAGATGTCATTTCTTCGCCCCTTTTCCACCTGTCAAGAAGCGTGCCGATGATCTCTGCAATTGCGGGAATATCCGACTGTGGGGCACATCCTCCAGCCCGCGTGTGCATGATGAGGTCTTCAATAGCACTACCGCGAGGCGCAAGCGCAATCACCGGACGTCCGGTACCAAGATACTCGTATACCTTGCCAGGGACAATTTCCGCGCTCTCCTTTGCATCGTCGACAATAAGCAATGATGCCTCACTCGTCATCACGTAGCCGACGCTCTCCTCGTGAGGGACGTAGCCAATGCGTTCAATCGATGAAGCAAATCGCGATGTGTCCATCATCGCATGTACCTCGTCGCCAAACCGTCCGACAAAGCGCAGCTGTAGATCGCTTGGTTGGATTCGTCCAGCATCAGCAAGATATTCCAGCGCATCAAGAAATGCCTTTGGCGTACGACGTCCGTACATCGACCCCGTGTAGGTGATCGTGAAGCGTTCGTTTCGTGTATACGTCACCCGTGGGAAGTCTGAGGCGTCGTAACCGTTCGGAACGTGAAAGAACTTCGAGCGCGGAAGCGTTGGATACTTGCGCACAGCGTCATCGATGATACCTGTCCATGCACATTCAACGAGATCTGCTTCCGTAAACACTGAGCGCTCCAACGATCGATCGAGTGCTGCTGGCAAGAACCATCGATCTGGCGTTGTGAGAAACTCCGTCCATGGATCACGAAAGCCCGCTACCCATGGTAATCCTGTGGCACGCTTGACAGAGCGTGCGATCAGTGCACATGTGTATGGTGGTGATGATGAATAGATAGCCGAGATGTTGTGTTCAGCGACCAACTGCTTCGCTGCTTTCACAGCAGTGAGCATCCATCCGATACGCGCATCAGGTATGAAAAACGTTGCACGAATCCATTCAGCGAGGCGTTCTTTCCAGCCCCTTCGCTGATCACCAGACTTGTTTACGTTCACATCGATTGCTGCATTGCCACGTCCCATGAACGAACGATAGATGTCATACGGTTCAAGGATTGGCACACGTATAACGTGCACATCGGCGGGGATTTTTGCGAGCAGTGATTCATCGCGTGCAGGGAAATCACCGTTCTCGACGGTCATTACGATCGGACGCCATCCGTGCTCACGCAGGTACGTAACGTGCTTGAGCACACGTTGTACACCCGGACCACCCCCTGGCGGAAAGTGATAGGCGATGACGAGAACAGACTTCATGCAGGACGTTGGAGAATGAACGCGGCTTCCATAGCAAGGGCTCGTACGCCTGGAACGGAACGTAATGCGCTGACATCAAAACTTGGGATTGGAAGTTGATACTTCCATCGAAACACAGGTCGTAGTGCAAATAGTCGTTCATCAACAATCGTTAAGTGTGCTGATGCCGCTGCACGTCGCACATCGTGTACTGAGAGGCGAATACGATGAAGTCGCTCCAGCTCTTCTTGATTTACAGGATCGCCTTGCTTGATGATCGACGAAAAGATTGGCCAGGGAAGCAGGTGAACAAATGGAATTGCTCCGACCTTCGTACCCAGCAACTGCTGGTGTCCACCAAATGGTGATGTGTACGGAGGGAAGGTCACGACAACAACTCCTCCGGGCTTGAGCAATCGCTGGATGTTGCGCAAGGCAATGCCTGCGTCATCCAAATGCTCAATCACATCACGGAGCAGCACAATGTTGAAGCGCTCGCGCCATGCATCAGGGATGTCTTCGTAGATCACATCATGCTGAGAGAACTCAATTGCAAGTTCCTGAGACTTCCACACGGGATCACTGATCTGTGTTAGAAGCGCACCTTGAATATCTGTCCCGAGCGCATAGGATGTTCCCTGCTCTACAAATGCGGCCAGAACGCCCCCTTCCGCACAGCCGATTTCGCATACGGCCGCACCCTGTTTCCACAGATTGTACTTCTGAAGCCATGGGATAATCGTATGCACCCCAAGTTGGTACTGCATACGCACATTACGGATTGTACGTGGCAGCAGATTCATGCGCGCTACGCTGTCCGAGAGATCACCCTTATGGTGCTGCTGTGAGTTCATAGAGATCTCAAAGATAGCACGTGGCGCGACCGTATCTTTGCGTTCTCTATGGCGAAATACTCGATCATCGTTGCGGTCTATAACCGCCCAGACGAGCTCCGCGAACTCCTTGCGAGTCTTGCCGAGCAGACATACCGCGATTTTGAAGTGGTCATCGTAGAGGATGGCTCCACAATCTCGTCGAAGGACGTATGCACCTCCATGTCTGGCCAGCTGGACATCAAGTATTTCAGCAAGGAAAACACCGGACCCGGTCCGTCGAGGAATTATGGGTGTCGTCGTGCAACCGGCGACTATTTCATGTTCATCGATTCCGACTGTACCGTGCCGCCCCATTACATGGCTACCATTGATCGAGATGTGGTCGAGCATGGGTACGACGCCTTTGGTGGACCAGATCGCGAGGACGCCTCGTTTACGCCGACGCAGAAGGCCATCAGCTTTGCAATGACGTCGTTTCTCACAACGGGAGGTATTCGAGGGGGCAAGCGCCGCGTAGGTGGGAGCTTTCATCCACGGTCGTTCAACATGGGTATCTCACGTGACGTCTTCAATGAAACCGACGGATTCGCACGGATGCGGTTCGGCGAGGATGTCGAGTTCAGTATCCGCATGATTGAGCGCGGATACAAGGTCGGACTTATCCCTGATGCCTGGGTCTATCACAAGCGTCGCACAGACCTCTGGAAGTTCTTCAAGCAGGTCCATAACAGCGGCATTGCGCGCATCAACATTACGCTACGTCATCAACACACGCTCAAGCCGACGCACTTTTTCCCTGCGGTCTTTACGACCTATTTGGTCCTCGCACTCGGAACTGCGATCATCGAACCTATGGGTTGGGTTGGGCTCGCGCCTATGGCGCTCTATCTCTTCGCGCTGTTCATCACTGCTGCTGCACAGTATCGTTCACCGGTTCTGGGATTGCGCTGCATAGCGGCATCTCTTGTGCAGCTAACGGCGTACGGACTTGGCTTTATGCGCGGAATCATCTGGCGCATCATCCTCAACAAGCCCGAACAAGGGGCATTCGAGGCAACGCTCTACAAGTAATCGCGTGTGACGTGATTACAGTCGCACCTGCACCATGAACGTGAAGTTCAGATGGTACAGCATGCCTTCCCCTGCTTCGTTCTGCGACACTGGAGTGAGCAACTCGCCACGTCCGCCTTCTGCTGTTGAACGTGCATCACGTCCAAGCAAGTTCATGGCACCCCAACCAACGCTCGTGTTGACGAACACCGGGTAGTAGATTTCACCCTCGATACCGAGGCGGGCCATAGCACCGAGGCGCGTGGCAGATGTCTTCCCATTGAACACTTCAACGCGTTGAATGATTGAGTCTGCAACAAGTGTCTTGCTATCGCGTGTAATCGTGTTTTCGCCAACGAAGAGCAGGCGTGCTTCTGCGCCTACGTATGCGCGCGCGAACGCCCACGGAAACTCCACGAATGACCATTCGAAACCAGCCAGACCAGCTGCGAGGTTGTTTTCGTGTGTGACTCGGATCGAGTATGTCTCACCAACAATACTCTGCGCGCCCTTGTACATGAAGTAATCGAGTCCAACCGGAATACGAAACTTCTTTTGCTTGTCGAGATCGATGTAACCACGGAATCCCCATCCCATCTGTGCACCATCGAACGCACCGCCATAGGTTTCGTCTGGCGAGGCATTTTGGCTACTGGCCAGACGGTATACGGCTGCATTATCATTCGTGATCCAGTCCGTCGAAAGACCGGCAGCAACACGATATCGAATCTGCGCTACCGCGCTGGTCGAAACGAGGGATGTGCAGGCGATGATGACAAGGAGAAGACGCATGATGATATTCCAAGGCTGTTCTGTAGACAATCAACAATGTGGAGAGGGTAATGTTACCCGAGACGCTCACGAACGCTGAATTTCTGTTGTGCAAGATTGTTCTTTACGATGAGCTCACCAATCAGTCCGATAGAGATGAGCTGGACACCAACAATAATCATCGCAACACCAAACAGGGCCAAGGGTCGATTACTCAGAGACGTTCTGCCGAGTGACCATTCGATGACGAGATAAAGGTCTGTGATAAAGCCAATCACTGCAAAGAGTGATCCAACAGCGCCAAAGAAGTGCAACGGTCGCTTGATGTAGCGCGTTGTGAACATCACGGTGAGCAGATCGAGATATCCCTTGAGAAAGCGGCTCATACCAAACTTCGACACGCCATGCTGGCGTGCGCGGTGTTGCACTGGAATCTCTGTCACGCGGAAGCCTTCCCAGTGTGCAAGCGCAGGGATGTAACGATGCATCTCGCCGTACACCTGGACGTTCTCAATCACCTCGCGACGATATCCCTTGAGTCCACAGTTGAAGTCGTGAAGACGTATACCGCTCATTCGTGACGTAACTGCATTGAAGAGTTTAGATGGAACTGTCTTGTGCCAAGGATCATGTCGCTTCCGCTTCCATCCCGAAACAAGATCATATCCCTCATCGAGCTTTGCGACGAGCGATGGTATCTCGTTGGGATCATCCTGAAGATCCGCATCCATCGTAATCACGATGTTACCAGTACACTCAGCGAATCCTATGGCAAGTGCTGCAGACTTACCATGATTCGTACGGAAGCGTATGGCCTTAAATCGTTGATTACGGGCATTGATATCCTGAATGACACGGAAGGAATCGTCTGTCGATCCATCATCAATGAACAGCACTTCGTAGTTACCACGAGCGACACGCTCAAGAACATTCTCAAGCTGGCGCGCCAATTCAGGAAGTGATTCCTCTTCGTTTAACAGTGGTACAACGACAGATATCGAACCTTGAATTCGACTGTGTCGCTGCTGGTTGCCACCTCGTTCATGACGGTGGTTGCGTGGATACCTGCGGCGTGGTCGACGCTGCTGTGATCCTTCATGTCCTTGTTGTTCGTCGCTCATACGGTATTGCGGAGTTATTGGCGCAGCATGATACGGTTTGTTGCACGACCACGTGGGTCAACAACACGAATTACATACGCACCGATTGGAAGATCGTGCACTTGCAGACGAATACTCTCTGACTCAGTCTGATACGATCGAACACGATGTCCGACGACTGTAAGTATGTCCACATTCGACCCTGGTTCACATCCACTTACGGAAATAACATCTGTAGATGGATTCGGAGCGATCACTACGGACGACCCGTGTGATTCATCCACGCTCGAAGTTGTTCGTCGGTACCAGACGAGCAGCTTCAGACGTGTGATCGCACGATTGTCGGTAGAATAGACCATGCCGGAATCAACACGAGCCTTGATGAAGTTGTCCGGAAAGTCTGTGATAGCATCTACGATGTACGCTGAATCGATCCCTGACGGAAGCCGCTGGTTCATTGACAACTCAAGCCTTCCACCAGTCCACGTGATGTTCAAGTCGTAATCATGACGCACAGATGAATCCACTGAGAGCTTGCGTAGATCCTTGGGACTGAGCCAGATTCGATCGGGAGTTGGTGGTATGGTGTAGATTATGAACACACCTGCTGGAGGGGGCAACGAAGGAATCTCACGTTCACCAAGTGTAACATCGAGCCCGTTCGTAGCCTCAGGATGAGCACCGAAGGTAAACGTACCTGATGGGCGCGAACCAGGAGTAATGTTTGTGACAGTCATTGTAAATGCTACTTCCTGACCCATCGCTGTTGCGATGGATAGAGTTAGTAGCGAGATGATTACGAGCAATCTCATGACTTTTCCTGTAGCCGTTAACAAAAAAGGGCAGCAGTTACCTGCTGCCCTTTCTTTGATTTCAACCATTACGATTGCCGTCTTAGCGGACGACCGTGACCGAGCTTGTTGCTGTTGCGCCGTTCGTCGTGACCTTCACGATGTAGCGACCTTGTGCAAGTGAAGCTGCGTTCATGTCGAAGCCATAGATACCTGCTGTCTTCTCTTCATCGACGATTGTCGATACGAGTTGACCCATAGCATCGAAGAGGGCAACAGTTACACGACCTGATTGTGGGACTGTAACGTTCACCATTCCAACTGCAGAAGCAGGGTTTGGAGAAACAGAAACTGTGAGAGCTGTAAGATCAGCCTCTTGACCCATCAGACGGATGTACGGTGTGCGTGCATCTGTGATCGTGATGTTGTTGCTACGACCAGCAACGATTGTTCCGAGGACAGCACCCGAGATAGGGTTCGTAACAACGTACGAACGACCTGGGTTGTTCACTGTGAGTGTCACAGGGAATGTTGCGCCTTGGAGTTGGATCGTTGGGTTTACTTCATCGTTGATATACGTTTGATCTGAGAAACGTACATCGAAGAGACCATTTGGTGGTACCGGTGGAAGTTCGAACACAGTACGTGTTTCGATCGAACCACGGCTTGCAACAAACACATCACCAACGTTGTCAGCATTATCGCTAACTGTTACGCGCATTGCATTTGCCTTCGCTGTCTCACGAACAGTTGAGACATTGATACCGCTCTTGCCGAGAGTACCGCAGCACAATGAAAGATATGCTTGACCTGAGATCTTGATCCAGTAACCGAGACCTGGCTCGATTTCTGTCACTGCTTGATAACCACGGTTTGTAACGTAGCCGTAGATGTCACCTGTGATAGCTGGGAATGCACCAGAGCCGAACGGCAGAAGTGTAACGTTCTCAGTTGATGTCGGCGATGACAGCGAGCCAATAGTGTTCCAACCATCATACAGACGTGTTGAGAACATTTGGTCGTCGATCTTACGGATGCGTGAACCAGCAATTGTACGGTCGAGTTCGTCAGAATACTTCACGAAGTAACCAACGCCCGGTGCAATGTCATTACCAGCTTGCTGGTAAATGTTCTGGGAGAAGCGCACAGGCTCTGTAAGAGCATTGCGGAAGATGCTCTTCCAATTGCTTGATGATGGATTCACAGGAACCGAAAGGAGATTCCATCCCTTGTTGATAACTGGGAATTGAGCAACCTTAGGAAGAGTGTACTCAATTGTGAACGCCTTGATGTCAGCATCACGAAGCGTGAATGAACGGCGGTTCGTTGGCGACAGAACAGTACCTTCACGCATGTTAACGTTGAAACGTGAACCGTTCAGCGTGTCACGAATGAAGAGGTCTGAGCCAGGAATGAATTCATCAACATCCCATTCAACAACAACTGGATAGTTGAGGTCGCTGCCTGCATTGAAGCGGCATGTGTAGAGAAGTGTTGTGTCTGAGTAGATGGAACGGATATCACGTGATGAGCTCCTTGGACGCTGTGCTGTGCCAGCCCAGAGATCGCCGAGACCATTCTGATAAATATCTACGCCTTCCTTGTTGCGCGGATACCAGCGAGCACCAAATGAGTTGAGTGCCGAGGTATAAACAGTTTCGCCGAAGAGCGTGTCCACTTGGTCTGTAGCACGATTGCCAACACCGAATGTGAGATACGTACGCTCAACTGGTGAATTCGAATTGCGCACTTGAACAGTGATACCGCGACCAAGGAATTCTTGGCTACGCTGCCAGTTGTTATTCTCGTCGAATACGTTTGGCTCGTATGGAGTGCGGAAGTAAATGAAGGTCACCTTGATGTGTACAGGTGATACTTCAAGTGATGGCGACTTGAATGAAAGTGTGCCAACGTATGTTCCGCATACTTCTTGCTCGTCACCATTCGGAAGCTCGTTCGGATCGCAGATGATGCGAAGGTTGATGTCGCGTGTACCAACTGTTGGATCACCGAATGGTGTCACACCGAGTGTAGTACCAAGGATACCCTTGTCCATGAACTGGACATAACCTTCACGTACTGGCTGTGGGAACGGATCGTTCTCGCCAGCTCCACCCTTCTTGAACGACTTGAACTTCAACCACCTCTTGTCTGATTGTACGAGGATTTCGTACGCACGTGTACCAGGAGCGATGTTGATGAAGTCGATGTCACGTGTACCAATGCCATTCGGCTGATCATCAAATGAGCTGCCGTAGTCGATTGTGATTGGGTCCACGATGAACCACTGTGTACCGTTTGAGCCGTTGACAGAGTCAGCGAGACGGCTCGTTGGATCTGCGTTCAAGTTGAACGCAAGACGTGGCGAAAGGTCAGTTACTTCCAGCCAGATCATACCTGGCTTCGAAGGACGAAGTGGATCGCGGACTTGTTCCTGACCGAGGTTGTCGATGAAGAAGTTGTCTACACCACCAATACCAGCGAATTCACCCGGCACACCGTCGCCTGGAAATGCAATCGCCTTACCCATTTGGAAGTCGTTGTAGAACAGTGTGTCGTTCGTGAGGATGATCGGTGTACGAGCAGACTCAACATCGATCGATGGATCAGCTATTACGCGGAAGCGGAGATAGATGAGTTCCTGGAACGGACGCTGATCACAAGGCTGAGTAATGTCGCCAGTCTGTGGAAGCGGCTTTGATGAGATCGCTGTAACGATAGCGCGCTTACCGCGAAGGCGGTTTTGCACTGGAGCATTGATAACACGCTGGAATGTCGTGTCACGAGCAACGTCTACAGTGTACTCAAAGTCCTTACCAAGGCATGAAAGCGGTGCAAACTGTACGCCACGCTTCGGACCGTTCTTGTCAACACCAATCAGCTGAAGAGCAGTTGAGTCGAACTGCACCTTAAACTTGAAGCTAAAAATTGGGAAGGCATCAAAGATCTCTGTTGAGCGCCAGCAGTTCTTAATGAACACTGGAACCAAGAGTTCACGATCGCCATTCGGACCACGCTTTGAAGTCCAAATACGACCATCAGGATAATACCTTGTTTCCCAACCACCGGCAAGGCCGGTCAGCGAAAGCGTCGGCAACTCTGGCTTGTTTTGTGCGTGAAGCACGTTCGAGCCGAGGCCGATCAATGCTGCAAGCAGGAGCACAACGCCAATCTTGGCGCCGCTACCCCAGAGAGCATATCGACGATTCATAGAAAACTCCTCAGATGAGTTGATCAAGAGATTCTTCATTTCAATTTCAGTTTCACAAAGCTTCTTTTACCACAGAACCCAACAATTATGTACGGTCCAGGTGGCAGGTTTTCGATTGACATCGTGTTCATTGTTGTTGAAGAAGAGAGTTGCGTAGCAACACGCTCACCTGCAACTGTAAACACATTGATTTCATTCGTCTGCCCATGATGACAATGGCACGTTACTGATGTATTCGTTACATCGAGACGTTCATTGTTGTCGTCGACAGGAGATGAAATCGAAACAATTGGATTTGTAAGAACAACCAGAAGCGTATCGCTTGTACCACTTCGGACACACGCGCAAGAGTCGGCTATTTCCATTGACGTGTATAACACCGTTCGTGTCTCAGCCTCGACTGTCGTGTTTCGTAATCGGACAGACATTGTTGGTGTCTGACCTTTGAGAAACGAGACATATGCTGTTGCAGTCATCGTTGACAAAATCAAGCTATCAACAGTTACTCCATCCGCCATGACAGTATCGATTGCCGCTGTAGTTGAGTCAGGTAAGGACCATGTTAGAACTCCTCGGCTCACGTTACTCGTTCCGAATGACACGGTCGTTGTGATGGAGCGCAGCGAATCTTTACCGTCAATCGCCACTGTATCCGCACTAAACCTTGGACCAAGCAACTTGTCAACTTTAGCAAGAGCAACAATCCCCACTTCTTCACTCGTTAGGACGGTCACCTTCTTTTTGAACTCCTCATTGAATGTAGGAGGCCATGGAAAAGTGAACCTAATAGAGTCAACACAATCTCCGGTGTACGATCCTGCGACAGCAAAGATTGGCTTATCACCAACCATGTTGCGAGTGATATTGAATCCTGCGATTCTCATTTCACCAGGGACAACAAGAGACATTTGTGCTGGATAGTTAGCACCAAACGAAAGTGTATTCTCAGTCAATACATCAGTTGGTCGAACCAACGATGTATCAAATCCAATCGTAATGTCAAAGGACGCTAGACTGTCGATAGAACGGATGTTCCCGAGATACGGGGCGATCAGCCATCGACGTTCAGAGGAACACACATCAATCGTCCGAAAGCTTCGAATGAGTAACGTGTCCTGAGCGGTGACTCCGCTGGCCGCCGCAAGGGCGGCCAGCGTTATCGTCACCAAGATCTTCATCGTTGTCAAACGTGATTAACGGAGTACCGTAACCATGTTTGATGAGCTCATACCAGCACCCTCAACACGAATCACATATGTACCAGGAACAACTGGAGTGCCAGTAGCATCCATACCATTCCATGTAGCTGTGAACGTGCCAGATGTTGCGTAGCCATCGTGAACGATAGCAACGAACTTTCCAAATGTATCGAACACGCGAACCGTCACATTTCCATTTTCAGGAAGTGTGATAGCCATCGAAGCATTTGAAGTCGTAGGGTTTGGATAGATTGATACTGCTGAACCACCGTTGTTTTCAACCATCGAAATGGTTTGTGAACCAACGAGGCTTTCGTTGAAGCGAATGTTCGAGAACTCCAGTACAGCGCCTTCCTTCATCGTCACATACGCGACAGGTGTTGAAGGATCGAATGTACCGTTGCCACCAACTACTGCAACGTCAGTACCAAAGTCTGCCATCATCGTGTTGCGATCGTTCATCACCGGTGTTACTTCCGTGATTTCAGTGTTTGTTTCAAAACGCACACCAAACGCGCCTGTGTGAAGAGCATTCACATAGACAGGAACACGTACAAGACCATTACCAATCGACGATGGGTTGCCGAAGCTTACGTTGTCCGCAACAGTATTGACCGTCACCTTACCAGCGCCTGGACCTACTGTGTCGACATCGTAAATCCATGGGAGATACGGGAGACGACCTGAGATATAGCGCATGATGAGGGCTGCATCATACTCTGTGACTTCGTAATAAATCTGGTTGAGACTCGATACGTCTGGAGCCTTGCCACCAACACCATACAGACCGTCGCCTTCGTACATCACGCGAACAACTTGCTTACCTGTTGTGATGGACGAGCCTTGACCTGGGAAGAATTGCTCCATGTCGATCGTACGACGCCAGATGATGATCTGGTTTCCTACAATCGAATCACCTGAGAAGTCACGCTTCAACTTTGTGAAGTAGTAGCGGCCAGAGTGGTTTACATCACCCTGATATGCTTGACGCTTCCAAACAGAGTCGAGCGGACGCTTTGTCACGATAGAGCGCATGATCACACGCGCGTCGTTAGCTGTTACACGACGGTTCTGTGGGAGATTGTCGTGACGCTCACCCTGTGCTGCTGAAGTATCAGCATCACCAAAGCCCCAAACGTCAAATGTCAAATAGATGATTGAGTTGAAACGGATACGAGCATCCGAACGGCCACCCGAAGGCTGCCAGATTGACGTCGAATCTGTACGAGCATTTGCACCTGCTGCCGGAACCCACATGAGGCCGTTCCAGAAGTCAGCGAGGAATCCAGGGAAACCACCGTTGCCCTTAATACCTACTGTTGCACCACGTGTCACAACCGTTGTATTGGACGTGTTCGGGTTTCCAGCAATTTGACCATAAGCGAGTTCGATTTCGCCCTGGTTGTTGCGAGTGTCACCACCGAGGTATAGACGAGCTTGGAAATTTGCAACGCTCGAGTTGACGCTTGCATCATTAATATTCAGATTCTTCCACTGAATGATGATGCAACGACGTACCGGCTTGATTGTATCGCAGTTTTCATCACGATCAACGTCAACAGCCCACGAGATTTCCGAAGGCATATAGCCGCCGATAATATCATTTGCTGTACGGAAACGGTGATCACCCCAGTACGGCGCAATAACGTTGTCTGGGTACGATGATGAATTGATGAACAAACCTTGTGACTGCTTTGCAGGAACAAGCTTCGTATTGTCGAACGTGACGAAACCGTTAATCGACACGTAAACGCCACCGTAGTTAGCACCATTGTAGTTGTACACTACGCCAGATGGAAACTGGATGAACGCATAACCATCGTCAAGATCATTGACAAAGGTTGGGGGCAGTGTGAATTGCGCCGGAGAGATGATCCTCTTGTTCAAACGCGACTGTGGGCAGGCATCGAGGTCACGATAAGGGTGACCAACGACAAGTTCAGGTTGGCGGAACTGGTTAAAGATCTGTTGCGCCATACCATCTACTGCACCGATCGCGAACGAACAGAGTACAATCGCCGAGGCAATTAATACCTGTTTCTTCATAGAGACTCCAAGATTTACAACTTGTTTTTTTGCGGTTCGGTAGAGTGGGGTCGGACCGAAGCCCGACCCCATCGTTTAAGCATTAGCGGACGAACACAACTTGCTGTGTCGATGACTTCACACCATCAGTTACACGGATCGTGTAGAGGCCTGAAGGCATAACAGCACCGTTTGCCAAGCCATTCCATTCGATCGTGTGGCTTCCTGTTGCGAAGAGATCCTTTGCAAGAGTTGCTACACGTGTGCCAATCGCATCGTAGAGTTCAACAGCAACAGTTGATGTTGTTGGAACATTGAATGTGATTTGCGTCGATGTTGTGAATGGATTTGGCGCCGTCTTTGTGATAGCAAGTTCATTCGCACTGACCTCTTCACCGTCCACGCTCGTTGTGTAGTCATACACAATCACAAAGCCTTGAACTGCTGTGTTATTGATGATGATCGTATCACAGCCGTTAGCTTCCTTGTGCTGAACGTTTGCAGTTGAACGGCCTTCGCCTGTCTTCATGTTGTACGCAAACACGCTTCCATTCGACGCATCGTCACGGATGTAGTATGAACCTGGGTTCGCTGCATCCTTTTCTGGAATCTGATTGCGGCACCATGAGATGCGTACTGGGTAGTATGCTGAGCTCTGGCTGTTTTCACCACCAGCTTGGAAGCGTGCACCGTAGACTGCTTCACCAGCTGTTGTCGAGAATGGGAAGATGTTGCGCAGGATACCATTGCGATTTGGAATTGTCCAGCGTGCATCGAATACATCGATGTATGGAACTGGTGGCAATTCGTATTCACAATAGTTCGAGTCAAGCTTACCATATGCACCGTCTTCATCACCACGTGTAGCGATTTCGACGTCATTGAGGCCGAACTGAAGTACTTGGAATGCACCAAGATTGTTTTCAACCTTTACATCAGCTACGAACTTCGTCTTTGCTGAAACTGCAACCTGATACGAAAGTGTATCCTTTGCACCTTGACGATCTGTTACAACGACACGGATAGTGATACGACCATTCACAATTGTTCCCTGGAGATCAGTTGTGCCGATTGTTACCTTCTGTGTGTCAGCGATCGGGCTCGACAGACGATCTGGCGTGAACGTCCAGCTGCCTGCAGGCTCAATTACTTCAAACGTCAATTGTTCGTTGTCCGCTTGCGTGCGACGCAAGTCAATGTCCGTTACACGGATTGTGTCCGAGTATGGACGACCTTGCTCAACACACTTTACGATAGGTGACGAGAGAAGGCGTGGGTCATGGTTGCGTGCTTCGATACGAAGATCGTATGTACGCATATCCTTAAGGCCACCAGCGTCAGTCACAACTACTGTTACCTTAACAGTTGTGTCTGGATATGGAAGATCAGTTACACGAGGTGTACCGTACAGTAGACCGCTTGTAGGATTGATCTTCAACCATGCTGGAGTTGTCTTGCGAGTCGCATCAAGTACAAGTTGACCAGCTTCTGGGAAGTAAGGGTCAATTGCAATCGAATCACGTGTGTCGTCACCATAGATCAGTTCCCACGTGTGGGCTTGACCGAAGTTCGGATCGTACACCTTGATACGGCGTGCTGAATCGAGAAGATCAACGTTGTAGTCTTCATCTTCGATAGCATTGAATTCAAGCGCTGCTTGTTCAGCAAGCGTTGGTACAACGTTCACGAAGAGACGACGTGTGATTGAATTGATTCCACCGTGACCATCGTTAACAACGATAGTTGCAAGTGTGTCAGTATTCAAATCGCCATTGATAGGACGGCCTGGATCGAAGTCGTTAACCGGCTTGAGAAGCTCGATAGCCTGTGTACGTGGGATACGGATTTCTACACGACCGCGTGTTGTGAAATCTTCACCGAAGATATCAGCCTGTCCTGCGTTCTCATAGCGACGCATGAACTGCGTGGCCATCCAGCTTGGACGAGCTTGTACGATATCTTCCACAGACACATCGTCTGGTGATTGACGGATCGATGTCGAAAGGAATCCGTACGATGTCTTACCGTAGCGGAAGTCCCAAACGCCGTACTTCTTAACGACTGCACGATTTGTGTCGATAGCTGCAAGATCCTCGAACTCATCGTCTGTGTTTACGTCGAGACGGAAACGGAGAGAGTCTGTGAGGTTTGCAACGAACTGAACGTTCAAATCGTCGACTTGTGGACCTGCTGGATCGTTGTACACTTCGTTCAATACTGCATTAGGCTGTGTGAGGCGACGGCCTACACGTGACGCAGTATTCGTCATGCGAAGTGTATCGAGATATGTTCCAGTAGTGCGATCGTATGAACCAGGGTCTGTTGTTGTTGGATCAAGAACAATCGTCAGGTCACCACGAAGCATGTTTTGGAACGTAGTTGCTTGTGCTCCCGTTGCGTTAAATGCCCAAAGGAAGCGTGGCATCGAATCAACAACGTGGATGCGGAAGCGATACGATGTTGAATCTACCCAACCGAAGTTCACTGTGTCCTGTTGGAGGAAGCGAGCGTTCGTGTTCGACGGATTACGCTGATCAAGAGCGATGGAGTTGTTATCGTACTCTTGTGCGTGGAAGTATGATGGGTAGATGTAGTGCCAGCGTGAAATGAACTCTTCGTCGAAGTTCCACTTACGCAGCGTGTCGATCATCTCGTGTGTTGGCGGGAAGTTCTTTGCAGAAACTTCGACTTCTTCGCCACCAGGAACGATGTATGGATTGATCGGACGACCACGGAGCATGCGGTATCCAGTTGCACCCCAACGTGGGTTATTAGCACCCGAAGCATACACGAGTGTATCGCGCAGCCAGTAACGGAGTGCAGAGTTACCAGTTGTGATGTTCCAGAAGTACGACAGCTGAGCGTTGAAGTTTGGATCGTTCACAACACGTGGGTCATAGAACTTGTTAACGTCGACAGCTGTGATCGTAAAGATCGAGTCACGCTCATATAGATCCATAGTTGCAATCGGGTTACCCGATGCATCAGCTGGATAGCTTGGTGGCTCGTTGAACCAGCTACGACCACCACCACGTGGTGATTGTGCTGCTGTGATTGGTGTGTAGAGACGATTCTCTGTCACGAATACGCGGTTGCGCATCTCTGGGTGAATCAATGGCGATGTGCCGAGTGTATCAGCTGAGCCAGTGAAGACAGGAGGATTTGTGTTGTTACCAACTGTGAAAGTGAGACCACCGTTGATAGCATTTACAACGCCTTCTTTCCAGAGCATTGTGCGTGACACGATTGTTACTTGGTCACCCTCACGTACTGGAAGAGCACGGAAGCGCTCACCACCAAAGTACGTTTCCTTACCACCATCGCCGTTTACTGCGTTTGATGTAGGAAGCGTCGGGCGGTTTGCGAGACGGAAGCCTGCACCGCCGAGTTCACCAAGTACTGTCGAACCTTCCCACTTGCGACCCTGGAGAGCTGAAGAATCTTCAACAACAGGATTGTCTGCAAGGAATGAAAGGAGTGTAGCACCAGTGCCATACGTTGCGAGACCTTCGTACGCACGGCGGATGTTTGGATCACCACCGTTTGTTGAATCAGGAACCAGTTCAACACGGGCACGGTAGATCGTGTCTGTGAGGTTCTTCTGAGCCATGTTGACGCGGATGAAGTCACCCGTGCGCTCATTGATCACGAAGAATACCGACTCGTTGATTGCACGAGCGTCGTTGTTGCTGACTTCTGCAGTTGCGCTGTAATCAGCACGTGCTTCGAGGAATACTGGGTAGCCAATTGGGTGGTTACCAACAAATTCCGTTTGTACTGCTGCAATATCATTGTGCTTTTCAGCATCAAATGGATTGCGTGTCCAACGCTTCACATACTTGTTGAACGATGGCATCGTTGGATCAGTGTAGAGCTTCAGAACTGGTGGGATACCAACAGCGAAGTCTTCTACTGGAGACATACGACGGTTTGAATAGTCTGCCGTCTTGATGTCTGTGCCCTTGTCGAAGATGTCATAGATACGACCTGAGAGAAGGAGCGTATCTGGGATTGTCCAAGCTGGAATTGGCCTGTAGTTGTAACGCCAAGCTGATTCGAATGGACCTTGATCGGTGACATTGCTTGTAGCTACACGGCTAAAGCGCATGTGCGTCTTGCCATTGCCAGCAATGAAGAACGTTTCTTGAACACGTGCACCACCATTAGGCGATACTGGAAGAATCGTAGAGACATTTGCCTCAGTGCGACCCCAGTAGTTGCCGCGGAGTGTGTCAACACCACCAAAACCAATACCAGTAGTACCTGCAAGAACACCCTTAGTGTCTTGAGCATCTGGAAGGCGGATGATGAAACGTGCGTTGTTGTCATAGATCGAGTTAGCAGCAAAGCTGTATGTCGACCATGGAAGTGGACCCGTTACTTCACCGTAAAGAACTGCACCAGCAAGGTCGCTAGATGCTACATTCTCGCTATTCACAAGTGGACCTTGGATCGTGTCGTTTGAGCGACCGATATCTGAAGTTGCGCTGTTGCCTGTGACGAGTGTACGGGCAAATGCAAGCTTGAGATCATAGTTGTCAGAATAGACAGCTGCACCAGTAAACGCTGTGTTGTTTTGGAAACGAACACGGTCGAACGATACTGTGTCTACACGAACACGGATGCTGTCAAGGATGTAAAGAGCACCACCAAGACCTGTACCGTTCTCACGGAGTCTTGTTCCTGGGTGTGTAACGCGGATATCACCAGCTTGTGTTGTTCCGCTACCTTGACGATCGTTGTTAGCGTTTGCTACGTTGTCGTAGAAACGTGTAAGCATGCGCTCATCAGCACGTGGGCTTGTTGTTTGGAACGTGAAGACGTCATTGCGAGGTGTGTATCCTGTCGCAACACCATTTGCGTCGAAGCGAATCTCATCAAGGTCTGTGACCATGAAGCGCTTGCGCGTGAGTGTGTCTGGAGTTACAACTGCAACAGCACCACCGTTACCATTCCATGCCTTGTTAGCACGGAACTCTACACCCTTCACAACGTTGAGATCAGCGTTGATCGAGTAGAGGGCACCACCACCGCGAACATTCGACTTGAGCGAGTCAGCAACTTCACCAACGCGGTTGTTGAGGAAGTGACCACGAACAAAGCGAAGAACGCGACGGCCGATTGGCAGGTTCTGAGGAACTGCTACCGCAATAGCACCACCAGAGAAGTTTGCTGTGTTGTTTTGGAATTCCACACCGTAGTTCGTGCCATAGATCCAGAGTGGACCGCTTGAACCACCAGCACCATACATAAACGTGTTGCGTGCTGTGTATACAGCACCACCGTCTACAGATGCACGGTTGTCACGGAACTTGATGTTGAAACCATAGTTACGCGCATTGATGATACCGTCCGAACCACCAATCCATGGTGATACGTCCGTGTTTGTAGTACCAGCTGCTACGTAGATAGCACCACCGCGAGCTGCCTCGTTACCAAGGAAGTGCGTTGGCGGGTTGTTATCGAGGTTACCACGAACTTGGATTTGACGTGCACCAGCAGCAGCATAAACAGCACCACCTTGTGAGTAGTTGCCTACTGATGTTGTGCCATCAAGCGAAAGCTCAGTGATGAATGGTGTCGAAGTCTTGTTTGTCGTGTAGCGACCTGCGATAATCACGCTTGTCGCATCACCTACATACAGAGCACCACCCTGAGCACCTGTTGTACGTACTGTACCTGTCAGTGTCGATGGTTGGCGGTTCTCAGCAATGTTGCTGTTGAATTCGACTGTGTCCTTGCCTTGGAAGTCGTTGATACCAAGACCAATTGTCATGTTTGTACGACCGCTGATGTATACAGCACCACCAGCAGCTTCGTTCTTCTGTGAACGCGATGTCGTTGCAAACACCGTTGCTGCACGATTCGCATCACCTACAAAACGAATACCACCGACGTTGATCGTATCGACATCAGAAAGACGAGCAGTGTTACCCGTAAAGCGGATCTGACGAATACGACCGAGATACACAGCAAGACGAGCATCGTCAACAACCTGGCGGTCGTTGTCTGTCATTGTCTCACCAGCTGCCTCGTAGATACGGTCAGTCAACGGCAAGTTCTGATTGATAGGCTCAGCATTGAGCGGATTTGTCAGGAACGGGTTAACAGTTGCTGGGTACTTTGGAAGTGCATCCAGCTGAGCTGTTGATACCGATGGCCACAACTGGAGAGTTGATCCAGCAAACTGGTCAACTGGTGCTTGGAGAATCTGAAGAGCACCACCGCGATAGCGGGCCATGTTGTTGCGGAAGCTACAACCTACAATCCACGTGCGTGATGAGAACGTTGTGATAGCACCGCCACCACCGTTCGAAG